>NZ_CP036433.1:8346624-9565229 GCF_007751035.1 Lignipirellula cremea
TCCAGCCGTTCGGGAATGAATTTGGCGTCGGTCGGCGGGGGATCGCCCAGGGCGGTCAGGGTGAGCGGATCGCCTTCCATTTCAATCTTGCCGTCAGGCATGATCCGCAGGCGACTGCGACTGGCCTTCCAGACGCCATGGATCGATTCGGCGGCGCGGGCGGCGTCGACCGTGGCGGGCATGTCGATATCGGGCGAGGAGATGGCGATCTGGTTCAGCAGCGTTTCAAAGTCGGCCTGGCGTTCCGGCTGCTGGCTGGCGGGCGTGGTCGCCATGATTTCGCACACGCCCCACGGCGGACCGATCAGGCAATGCACGCCGTGCAGCGGTTCGTTCGAGCTGTCGGCTTCTTCGTCGTCGTCGCTGCTGGACTCACGGGCGGGCACGGTGAACTGGCGGACAACGGCCGGATGTCCGCCAATACTGCGTTCAAATGGGGGAGCGCTTTCGGCCCGATCGCGGGTCGCCTTCATGAGCCGTTCTTCCGACCAGGCATTGATCTCCCGACGTCGTTCTGCGGGACCATTCGCTGTGACATGGCAGGTAATCCAGACGCCGTCGCGCGGCATTTTCCGCCGGCTGCTGAGCTTCTTCGGCGACAACACCAGACGCACTTCGCGGTTCACGGGAATCTCGTACACATGCCAGTGCAACGGCGGCCGGACTTCCACCGCGCCGGCTGCATGCAGCACCAGATCCTGTTCCGGCTCCGGTTCCGGAGGCAGGCGAACCAGCCCTCCCTGCGCGACCCGCTCCGCCATGCCATCGACCGGGTCGTCGGCCGGGACTTCCGGCGTCGACGCAGCGTCCGGGGAGAAACTGCCGCCGGAGGGATCGGTTGTGTCTGCCGGCAAAGGTTGCCTGGCGGGCTGGCTCGCCGCCACAGCAGGCTGCGGAGGAGCCGGTCGCTCGTCGATTGAAGGGCGCACAAGGGCAGGCGGGGGCTCGGCGACGGGAGGCAGGCTCGGCTGCGTAATGGGCGGCAACGCGGGCGGGTCGGCGACTGCCAGGTCGGCCGCTGGCGCCGGGACGAACGGAGTTGCGGGCGAGGATTCGCTCGGCGGGGAGATCGCGGGCGAATCGACAACCGTGGCGGAAGGGGGCAGCGCAGGCGTGGCCACAGCCGGCCCCGCCCTGACGATCGTCGGTTCCGGGGGCGCTTTGAGCGAAGGCGGCGGCGCCGTTTCCGAAGAACTGGCAGGGTTGGGCGCCGCCGGAGCATGATTCAGGGTGCGAGGGGCGTGGCTGGCGGGCTCAAGCGACGGCGCAGCATGGAATTCGACCTCGTCCAGGCGAGACATGTACCACGGCTGGGCCGCGTCCTGCTGGGAGCGGCGAAACGCCACAACCACTGCGGCCAGAAGCAGCAGTGAGCCCAGTGCGAATGAAATTTTCGACATCGCGATGTCGTCCTTGCGTTGGCGAATCGATCCCCTGTCTAATCGTCATGATCCGACTGCCAGCACCATCGAAGCCAGAACGGCGCCGGTCGCGCCGACCGGGTAAACTGTAACGCCTGGATTTTCTCCCCTATCTGCCTCCTGGAACCCGCCTGCACGCCGATGTCTGATTTTTTGATTCGCCCCGCCGACCTGCAGGCGCAGGCTGACCAGCAAGCCATTTTGCATTTGACCGAGGTCATGTCGTACGATTCGCCCGGTTCGCCCCAGCCGTTGCCGGCGGCCGTCAAACAGAAGCTGATCCAAGGGCTGCAGGCGATGCCGACAACCCTGATCCTGCTTGCCTGGCGTCAGGACCAGGCAGTGGGAGCCGCCGTCTGCTTCTGGGGGTTCTCGACCTTTGCCGCTCAGCGCGTGCTGAATGTGCACGACCTGATCGTGCAGGCCGAGAATCGCGGGCAAGGGATTGGCAAACTGCTGCTGGCAGCGGTCGAGCAGGCGGCCCGGGCCGGGGACGCCTGTAAAGTGACGCTGGAAGTCGATGAAGAGAACGCAGGCGCCCGGCGGCTGTACGCCCAGCTGGGGTATGTGGGGGCCGACACGCCCGGCAAGGCGGGCCGCACTTTTTTCCTGGCCAAACGCCTGGCGCCGGTCTGACGGGTGTGTCGCACGAAAATCGTCGTACTTTGTTTCCGCGAAGTTCCTGGCGAAGGCGACGGACCGTCCTCTTTCTGCGTCTGCTTTTATGCCAACCGACGAATCACCAGACGACCGCGCTTGTCTTCGCAAGCCGCCAGCGGCGCCGGGAAACGAAGGCCCCGCGTTTATCGCGGACGGCGAACCCTTCAGGCGGAACCGGCTTCGGCGGCGGCCTCGCGGGATTCCATCAGATCGGAAATTTTGTCGAACAGATCCTGCTGGTCGAACGGCTTGCCGAGGAAGTCGTTGCAGCCCACCCGCAGGCATTGTTGCCGTTCCGACGCCATAACGCTGGCGGTCAGGGCAATGATGGGCGTGGTGCAGCCCGTATCGCGTAGTCGCCGGGTGGCGTCAAAACCATCGAGCCGCGGCATCTGCATGTCCATCAGGATCACGTCGTAATCGGCGGGAGACTGCTCCACCAGTTCCAGCACCTGTTCGCCGTCTTCGGCGACGGTCACCTGCGCCCCGGCCAGCTGCAGCAGCTGTTTGAGCAGGAACTGCGTGGCGGGGACGTCCTCCGCGACCAGGATGCGGTAGTCAAAGCTGGAGGTCGCTTCGGCCAGCGTGTCGGGTTCGCAGAGGGGAGTGCAGTCGTCCATGCTGGGCGAGTCCTGCCAGCGGCTGTCGTCCAGCGGTCCGGCGTGAAAGGCGAAACAGAATCGGCTGCCGGCGCCCAGTTCGCTCTCGACCCAGATGCGGCCATTCATCATTTCTGTGATCGCGCTACAAATGGCCAGGCCCAGGCCGGCTCCCGTCGGATTCTGGCTGCGGGTGTGTTCGCTCTGGGTGAACGGTTCGAACAGCATTGCCTGTTCTTCCAGGGAAATGCCGGGCCCCGTATCTGAGACCGTGTACAGGAGCGTTTCCCCTTCGACGGCGACGGAGATCACCACGACGCCTTCTTCCGTGAACTTCACGGCGTTGCCGACCAGGTTGGCCAGCACCTGGCGCACTCGCAACGGGTCGAAGGTCGCGGCGCACGGAACGGGCGTTTCATATACCAGCTGCAGCGAGACGCCTTTGTCGGAGGCGGAACGCTCCATCAGGGAGACGACCTCGGCCGCCACGGCGCCGGGCGAATAGGACTTGGGTTTGATCTCAAAGCGGTTCGCTTCGATCTTGGAGATATCGAGAATATCGTTCAGCAGATCGGTCAGGCGGTTGCCGTTCTCGCGAATCATTTTCAGCATGTCGCGGCGCTGCGGATCTTTTTCTTCACGCAGCATCAGGTCGGCCACGCCGATGACGGCCGTCATCGGGGTGCGCAGTTCGTGGCTCATATTGGCCAGGAAACGGCTCTTCGCCAGGTTAGCCGATTCGGCCTCGCGGCGGGAGTTTTCGACGACGACCACGTACTCGGTCAGTGTTTCTTCGGTCCGCTTCCTTTCGGAAATCTCGACTCGCGAAATGACCGCTCCGGCGCCCACGCCCAGGGGGGACGCATTCAACAGGAACCACCGCCGCTGGTCGCCGTAGTCCATGGCGTATTCCACCTGCTGGGCTCCCTGATGCGTGCGCAAGGACTCCCATACGCCGGCGGCTGCGTTCTTGGCCGCGATGCTGTCGTTATCGGCAAGCTGCTGGACAAAGTTATGGCCGACGCACGTTGCTTCCTGGTTCTCTTTGGCGAACCGGCGCCAGGTTTCGTTCAGCAGTACGATCTCGCCCGCCGAATTCACCACGGCCACATGGTCCGACAACGAATCCAGCACATTCTGGCTGAATCGTCGCTGCGATTCGGCCTCCTTCTCAGCCGCCTGGCGGATGAAGTTCTCTTTCCGCAGCGATTCGATCGAATCGACCGCCCGGCGCAACGTCCACAGCAAGCCCAAGGCGGTAATCAGGGCCAGCAGCGCCACCGCATGATGCGCGCACCACCAGACCGCTTCGGCAATGCCGTCTGACGCGGTAAACTCGGCTGCATTCCAGGTCGAAGCGGCATGCGCCAAATGCTTCAGGCCGCAGGCAAAAAAGAATGCCGAAAACAGCATCAGCAAAGGTCGAAACGGCGCGTCAGGACGACGCCACAAAAAGAACGCCAGCGATCCCCCGACAATCGCACACGCCAGGCAGATCAGCAGATCGCCTGGCGCCGACATCGCTCCAAAGTTGGTGTCGGCAAGCAGAAGTTGATCCGCAGCGGCGCAAGCGCACGACGCAGATTGACACACAGCAGTCCCTTGCATAAAGATTCCCTCATCGGTTTGCGATCCGTGGCCCGTTTGCAATCCCGGTGGGATCGCCTCGGCGGATCGGTTGCGCCACACCCCTGTGGGCAATTTTACCCGTCGACTCCCGTAAACTCCTGACCCTCACGGCCGAAGAGTTACAATAAGAAGCCGGCGGACGGTCGTCTGCCATCACCGTTTCGGCAAGTACCGATTCTGCGGCAGGGTCGGATTATACCGCCCTCCGAACGCTTCACAAGCGAAAACACCAGGCGGTCCCCCCGGCAACGATAACAAAGCGATATGCTGCCTGGTGATACGACAGCACAAAAAAATTGCTCCCCCCATGCCCGTAGGGAGAAACACGAGGGATCCTGAGGGTCTCCAATGCCGGATTTGCTGACCGTTTGCCGATATGGCGGCATCGCCTGATTCGTTTTCGTGGCAAGCCAGCTCCTGACTTCCGGCCCGTGATTCCTGCGGAATCCCGCAACCCTAACTTTCAAAGCCTGACGATACTTTCCTATGCCTGCTCCCGAACGTTCCTCTGCTAGCAGTTTCCCACGACCGGCCCTGGCAGGGTGGTTGTTGCTGGCGGCGGTCGTGCTGCTGGCAGGCGGCCTGGTCGACGCCCGGACACGGATGCTGGCGGGGAATACGCTGTTCCTGGCGGCCGGTTCCTGCCTGATTGCGTTGCCGCTGGGAGGTGCGGCTGCGTGGCTGCTGGTGCGGACCAACGTGCCAGGGCGACTGTTGTTTGCTGGTTGCTGGGGCGGCATGCTACTGGTTCCCTTGTACCTGCAGGCGGCCGGGTGGGACGCCGGCTTCGGCCGGCAAGGCTGGCACTCCCTGATCTTTGGCTCGTTTGCCGAACCGTGGCTGCGCGGCTGGCAAGGAGCGATCTGGGTGCATGGCATGGCGGCCGCCCCGGGAGCCTGCCTGCTGGTCGGGCTGGGCCTGGGCCAGGTCGATCGTAACTGGGAAGAAGAAGGCCTGTTGCATGGTTCCGGCCTGGAGGTGTTTTTTGCCGTCACTCTGCGAGCCCTGGTTCCCTGGCTGGGGGCGGCCGCGTTATGGTGCCTGGCGAGCGTCGCCAGTGAGATCGCCGTCACGGACCTGTTTCAAACGCCGACGTTCGCCGAGGAAATCTACCTGACCCTCTCACTAGGGACAGGCTGGGACGCCTCGACTTTGCACGTGGGGCCGAGCGCCGCCTTGCTTGCCGGAATGACGCTGCTGCTGCTGGGAGCCGCCGTTGGCTTGCCGCCTGGCGATCAGGACAGCCGACCTCCACAACGCCTGCCGCTGGGGGCGTTCCGCCTGCCGGCGTTCCTGCTGCTGTTGCTGCTGACCGCCCTGCTCCTGGGCGCGCCGCTGGGGAATCTGATCTACAAGGCCGGAGCCCTGTCGGAAATGGTCGACGGAGAGCTGGTCCGCTCCTGGTCGCCGGGAAAGACGCTCAAGCAGGTTTTTGGCGCCTTCTTCTTGTACCGCCGGGAGTTCGGCGCGACGCTTGGCATTGGCGCCGGGGCGGCGACGCTGGCGATCCTGGTCGTCGCCCCCTGGGCATGGTGGGGACGCACCGGCGGGCTACGGGCCGTGCCGGGTTTATTGCTGACGTCCGCCGCCCTGGCGATTCCGGGGCCGCTGGTCGGGCTGGCGGTGATCGGACTGCTGAACCAGGATTCGCCCTGGTTCATCTGGCTTTATGACCGCACGCTGGCCGCTCCCATTCTGGCCGCCGCGTTTCGCGGAGCGCCGTTCGCCTTCCTGCTTTGCTGGCAGGGGATGCGAACCCTCGCCCCGCACACGTTGGAAGCGGCGGCGGCTGACGGCGCCAGCTCGCTGAGGCAGTTCTGGTCGATCGGCCTGCGTCATGCGGGCGCTGCCATCGCAGCGGCGTGGCTGGCGGCGGCGACCGTCGCCAGCGGCGATCTGGCGGCGACGATTCTGGTTTCGCCGCCGGGAGTCGACCCTTTGTCCCGCCGGATTTTCGGCCTGATTCATGCCGGCGTCGACGACCAGGTGGCGGCCGCTTCGCTGGCGGCTTGGCTGCTAGCGGCCGGATTGACAATTCTTCTGCTGGGTCTGATTGGCTTTTGGCGACCGGAAAAGCCATAATAGAAGGCGGGCGACGCGACGGTCGCTGCTGACGTTCTCCTCGCCACGATAAACGCCATGTCTCGCATGCAGTTTCTCCTGTTATTTCTCTCGCTTTCCTGCTGCCTGGCTCCCTCGTGGGCCTCTGCGGATGAACAGGTCAGGCTCAAACGCGCAGGTGTCGAGCAGGCGATCGCGGGACAAATTCTGGTCGAAGCGAGCGACGGCGGCCTGCTGCTGGAAGACCCCGACGGGGTGCTCTGGGTGCTGCAGCCGGGAGAAATTGTCGAGCGCAAAACGCGCGACACTCCCTTTGCCCGTTCCACCCAGGACGAGCTGGCCGCCCGACTGCTGGCGGAACTGGGCGATGGGTTCCAGGTGCACACCACGGCGCACTTTGTCATTTGTTATGAGACCTCGCCCGCTTACGCGCAGTGGTGCGGGGCCTTATATGAGCGGCTGTATCGGGCCTTTTTGAGCTACTGGGAGCACCGGGATGTGGTCCTGACCGAGGCTCCGGCGCCGTTGCCGGCTATCATTTTCAAAGACAAGGCGTCGTACGTGGAATACGCCTCGGCCGAGTTTGGCGAAGCGGCCGCCGCCACCATTGGCTATTACAGCATCCGTTCCAATCGCGTGCTGATGTACGACCTGACCGGCGCCGACGCACAGCAGTTTGGCCGGTCGACCCAGGCGGCCCACATCAACGCCATCCTCACCCGCCGCGGGGCCGAGCGGACCGTCGCCACGATTGTGCACGAAGCGACCCACCAGATCGCCTTTAACTGCGGCCTGCACACGCGCTATGCGGATATTCCGCTGTGGGTCAGCGAAGGGGTCGCCATGTACTTTGAAACGCCCGACCTGGGCAGCTCCCGCGGTTGGCGGACAATTGGCGCCGTGAACCGGACCCGGTTGCTGGAGTTCAAGCAGGCCCTGCGCGACCGACCTGCAGGACGCCTGGCGGAACTGATTGCCGACGACGCCTTGTTCCGCAATACGGCTTCGGCCGCGGCCGCCTATCCGGAAGCCTGGGCGCTCAACTATTACCTGCTGAAACGGATGCCGAAAGAATACGCGGGCTATCTCAAAAAGCTGTCGGAGCGCAAGCCGGTCGACTACGCCACTCCAGACGAACGCTTGGCCGATTTCAAGGAGTTCTTCGGCGAGGATCTGGCGCAGCTGGAAGTCGAGTATCTCCGCGCCATGCGCGCCTTGCGGTAAACGCCGCGAGTCGGCCCGATTAACCGGCCTGGCGACGCGCCAGCTTCAGAATGGCGTCGAACTCTGCTTTGGCGACCGGCTGCACGGACAACCGCGAGCCTTTGCGGAGCAACTCCATGTCGGCCAGCTCCGACTGCTGGCGGAGCAGATCCAGCGGCAACAGCTGGGCGAACTTCCTCTCAAAGGCGACATCCACCATGTACCAGGTCGGGTCGTCCGCTTTGGACTTCGGGTCAAAATGCGCGTCTTTCGGATCCCAGGCCGTGAAGTCGGGATAGCCGTCGCGAACGACCTTGGCGACGCCGGCCACGCCAGGCGGTTTGGCGTTGGAGTGGTAGTACAGCACGCGATCCCCCTGTTTAATCGAATCGCGCAGGAAATTGCGGGCCTGGTAATTGCGTACGCCGTCCCAGTACGTGGTCTGGTCAGGCGCCTGCTGCAGGTCGTCGATCGAAAAGCAGTCGGGTTCGGATTTCAAAAGCCAGTAATGTCGAGAGCGGGCCATCTTAGGATCGGAAGCTGCGGAAGGGAAACGGGCTGGATTTGGATCGCCCCGGCAGGGCAATCGATTAGAATAAGGGCAGCATACCAGATTCGCGCGGTCCTCCGGCAACGGCGGCCGACTCGTGCGATGTCCGTCCGGAGGGTGATCGTGAGCTCGTTTGACGTCTTCGTAGTCACGGTTGCCGCGGGTTTGCTGGTCGTCATCTGCGTGGCTCCAATTTTGGTCTTCATCAGCATGTTTTCTCCCAACAACGAGAAACCGCCAGGCCCAGGCGATCACCGCACGGCGCCATGCCCGGCCTGCCAGAATCTGGCCGGCATCGACGAGGCCTACTGCCCCCACTGCGGCGCCCGGCTGGAATAGGGCTCGGCTGGAATAGGGCTCGCCGACGTCAGCACTTCTGGCGTCAGCACTTCTCGCGCTTCATGGCAAACAAGGCGTCGCCTGTTCGGCTGCGCAATATGTTGCATTTTCCGGCCTGCAGACCTGTTGCAAAATTGAACACCTGTTGCGAATCGCTGTGGTTTCCCGTTTTCAGCGCAGGAGCCAAGCGAGAGCCCGGCGCCGGGCCGTTTTCCGCCGACCCCACAAAACGCGGGAGAAAACCGAAAATTCGGAATAATTGGCCCTTTGGCCCGCAAGGTGCTTATAGAAGAGGTGTCAGAGCAATCTGACGAAAGCTGGCCCTGGGGGCCTTTGACGAATTTTTAGTGGAATGGTTGCCTTGCCCCTGACTGTTCCACTTTGCTGAGTTGTACTTGGCGCGTCAAAGGCCCCCTGTTTTTATTGCGTCCCACCGCAGGGCAGGGGAGGGGATGTGGTGGACCTGGCCACAAGTCCCTCTCTCGCCGTCTCAGCCGGGCGGACTGAGTCGTAGTGGATCTGGCCACAGGTCCCTTTCCCCGTCTGCCACCACGGACTCTTGACGCCGGAGCGCGCCTGCGTGACATGGCCCGCTGGGCCGCTTATGATAAGGCCGCGCGGCAGTGGCTGCGTTTTCTGTATTTCCGTCCCCACATCTTCTCCTCGACGGCTGCCGGCGAACGGATCGCTGATCAGCGGTCTGCGCTTCCCCACCATGAATCAAAAACCGACCGACGATAGCGGCGCTCCCGACGCCAGTGACAAAGTTTCTCAAGATCGCCAGATTCTGAAGGACGCCCAGGCGCGCGGCCCCGGCGCCACGCTTGGAGCCTGGGTCCGCCTGAGCGGCCCCGGCTGGCTGCAGAGCGCCATTACCCTGGGCGGCGGATCGCTGGCCGGGGCCTTGTTTCTGGGGAGCCTGGGCGGCGTGAGCATGCTCTGGCTGCAGTTGATGGCGATCGTGATGGGGGTGATCATGCTCTCCGCCATCAGCTTTGTCACACTCTCCACCGGCGAACGCCCCTTCCAGGCGATCAACCAGCACATTAACCCGGCGCTCGGCTGGGGCTGGCTGATCGCGACCTGCATGGCCAATATGATCTGGTGCATGCCGCAGTTCAGCCTGTGTTATGACGCCCTCGACAAGAACCTGCTGCGCGACGTGGGCGGGCTGGAACCGGCCGCCGTGACGGCCCCCTTGGCGATCGCCGGCGGTTCAACCGACAGTGGTTCGACGGCTGCCCCGGCGGCGGCCGCTCGTCCGGCGTGGCTGACGAAGCTGGTCGTCTCGCTGATTCTGCTGGGCGCGGCCGGGGTGATGGTGGCGCTCAACGCCCGGCGGGGACTGGCGTCCCGCTTCTTTGACATCCTGCTCAAAGCGCTGGTCGCGATGGTCGTGCTGAGCTTTTTCGGCGTGGTGCTGTCGCTGACCTTCAAAGGCGAGCTCAACTGGCTGGAGATCCTGGCGGGCTTTATTCCCGACTTCCGGCAATGGTGGGAGCCGACCGGCAAGCTGGCGGATCTGCTGGTCGACCTGCCCGAGGACGCCCGCGACTTCTGGTCCAAAATGCTGGTCAAGAACCAGAGCGAAGTGATGATCGCCGCCGCGGCGACGGCCGTCGGCATCAACATGACGTTCCTGATGCCGTACTCGATGCTGCACCGCGGCTGGGATAAAACGTTCCGCGGCCTGGCGCGATTTGACCTGTCGACCGGCATGGCCATTCCCTATGTGCTGGTGACCAGTTGCGTGGTGATCGCCGCCGCCCATGTGTTCAACGCGACGGCCGATCCGGCCTTTCTCAGCGACGACCCGGTCGTCATGGCGACCAGCCCAATATACGCTTCGGCCCAGGGGAACCTGGTGAAACGCGTCGGCGGCTTCAGCGAAGGATACGATCAGCTTTCCCCGGCGGAACAAAAGGCCGAACAGCAGCAGCTGGCCGCTAAGATCGCCGCCTTGCCGGCCGCCGAGAAAAAGGTAGCGGCCTCGCTTGTGCAGCGCAACGCCTTCCAGTTGTCTCAGGCGATTGGTCCGATCGTCGGTAATGACAAGCTGGCCAACTACATGTTTGGCCTGGGCGTGTTCGGCATGTGCTTCTCGACGATTATCGTGCTGATGCTGATTAACGGCTTTGCCTTTTGCGAAATGTTCAACCGGCCCGACAGCAGCGGCCTGTACGCCCTGGGCTGCCTGGTGGCGGGCGTATCCGGTTCGCTCTGGTTCTGGGTCTGGGATGGACCTTCCAAGCCCTGGCTGGTGATTGTGACGTCGTCCTTTGGCGCCATGCTGCTGCCGATCGCCTATCTGACCTTCTTCATGATGATGAACAGCAAGTCGCTGATGGGCGCCGAGAAGCCGACCGGCTGGCGGATGGTCGTGTGGAACCTGCTGATGGCGTTCGCCGTGCTGGGAGCCTTTGCCGCGGCCAGCCAGACGATCTATTCCAAACTGGATAAACCGCTGGAGGCGCCCATTGTGCTGTCAATCCTGGGCGTGTTTGTCGTGGCGGTGATCGCCGGCTTTGCGTACAAGGCGTTCGCTCGACCGGCGGAACGCGCTTCGCTGTAAGCGGCCCCGACGCCCTTACCATCCGGATAACCGGCCCCAGCGCCCGGCGGGGCGGCTGGCGCCGGCCACAAAAGCCAGGCGACCCGGCGCCCGTCGAATGGCGCCCTATCGTTGGAATGCGACCGTTCCTGGTGCAGGACCGGCTATCGCGTTTTCCTTCCGCAGGCCGCCCCCCATGTCTCTGCCGGGTTTCGATACCTTCCGAAGTCTTATCGAGAGTCTTTTCCGTGGGCCGCTGCTGCGCCGCTTGTTGCTGGCCTGCCTGGCGATTCTGGCTGGCCAATGCCTGGGCGACGGCTTGCGGGTCCTGCCCACCCGCGCCACGCATAACGACTTTGCCCATTACTATGCATCCTCGCGGTTGCTGCTGGACGGCCAGCCGGTGTACGGGAGCGACCTGTCGCCTGTGCTGGACGCGCACGGATTCAACGACATCGGCGCCGGCGAACAGGTCGGACAGGCGACCAACCCGCCTGTGCTGTTATGGCTGTTCGCCCCGCTGGCCGCGGTCGAACCGCGGACCGCGTTTGCGTTATGGCTGCTGGGTCAGCTGGCCTGCCTGGCGGGCATTCTGGGACTCACGCTGTATCTGCTGCGAGGGCGGATCTCGACCGAAGGCGGCGTCTGGATTGTCGTGCTGGCGATCGCCTCGCCGGCCGTTTATTACCATCTGTATTACTCGCAGGTCCAGTTGCTGCTGGCGTTGATGGTGCTGGGCGCCTTTGCCTTGCTGCAAAGCGGACGGGGCCGGGCCGCTTGCGCGCTGATCTGTCTGGCCGGCATGATCAAGCTGTTTCCGCTGGCGCTGCTTCCCTGGTTTCTACTTCGCAGCGAGCGGCCGCGCCAGAACGCCGTGTTCAGCGGTCTGCTGGCGGCCGGCCTGTTCCTGGCGTCGGGTCCGCTGCTCTGGCTCTCTTTCTGGACGCACGCCAAGCCGCTATTGTTCCAGTGGGCCGTCGCCAGCGCCCATAACTTCACGGCTCCGTCGCTGCTGATGCGGCTGGGGAGTATTTTCGAAGCCGACCTGCCAGGCAGTTTCTCGCTGGCCTGCTTCTGCGGTTCGCTGGTCGGGGCGGCCATCCTGGGCGGAGCGTACTGGCTGTGCTGGAAGAGCGACGGCGACCTGGAATCCCAGTTCTGCCTGCTGACCATCGCCATGCTGGTCGGCGGCATGACCTGCTGGATCCATTACGACGTGTTCCTGATCTTCCCGCTGGCCGCGCTGGGCGCCGTGATCCGGGCGGAGAAGTCGGCGTGGCGACCCGCGCAACAGGCCTGGCTGGCGTTGCTGGTGCTGGGCGTGTTTTCGCACTTCCTGCTCGTCCGCACCACCACAATGGAATACCTGGCCGAGCCGATCTGGCAAGTGCTGGTCTGTGTCACGCCGCTCTACGCGGCCTGCGGCCTGGGCTGGACCTTCGCCCAGCGACTGCGGCGGAACGTGGGCGTCACGCCAGCGGCCGCGGAACAAGCAGACGTATCGCCAGCGACCGTCCCGCATGTACTGACGATCTGGCCCGCCAGCCCAACGGCCCACGTTACGCCGGGACCGTAAGCTCGCCGTCGTGCTGAGCTCACCGTCGTGCTAACCTGCCGCCGCGTGCAGGGCGGCGGATTCGGTGGCGACGCCTTCGGCGGCCAGCAGTTCGCGATACCAGGCTGCGGCGGCCGCTGCCCGGCCAGGCAGGGAATGCGCGCCCCAGATGACTGTCAGCGTACGCTTCGTTCCTTCGTGCGTCTTGGTGCGTTGCGAGTCCTTCACTGCGTTTGCGCAGGGGCCGTTGGCGTCGCACAAACAGAGCAGGCCGCCCAGGTCGATCGTTTGCCCTGTCGGGTTAAAGACGTATTCCGCGCCCGCCGGGGCGATGGCCGCGGCCAAGGGAAGCTCGGCCCGCTCCAGATCGATGACGCTGATTGGCAAACCAGAATGCAGCGACACCGCGTTCGCCACATCGACGGCCAGGTTGATCGGCGATAACGGCTGCTGCAGGGCCGCATTCCGCAAGTACTCCGACGCCGGCTTGCTGCGGCCGGTCGGTTTGAAGCCGCCGCAGCGAAGCAGATCCCGCACTGCCGTGCGGACTTCGTCGGAGCTGGCCATCGGAGCCGGCGCTTCGGCAAGCAGCCAGGCGGCCGTCCCCGGCGTAATTTCCAGCTGGCCCAAAGGCGCCGGCAGCACGCTGACAAAAGCCTGCAGGTCCAGCAAAGGATGCGGCGAAAGAGCGATCTCGATCACAAGGCCAGCCCGGAAGCAAAGCGACAAGTTCGGGGGGAAGCGAACGTCACTCAGACGCCGACGCTTGCGCCGAAGAAACGATCCGCACAAACACTTCGGCCGCGGAAATCGCCGGCAGCTCGTCCCAGTCGCCCTGGGCGCGAACCTTCAAAAAGTACTCGCCTGGAGGCGTAGCCGGGTCTACCGCCACCGTCAGTTCCAACGGCCGAGCATCCGCGACGTCCACGCGCATGGGCGTCATGGAAAACGGCTTCCCGCCCTCGGACGGAGCCAGTTCCACCTGCACCTGGCCGCTGAGCCGCTGCGAACAGTTAATCGTGAAGGGAACCGTCAAAGTGTCGCCAGGGCGGCCCTCAATTTCGGTCGCGTCGGCGGACAGTTTCAGCAACGCTCCCGTCGGCAGGAAGCCCATGCGGGTTTTCTGTTTGACCAGCGAGTAACGCACGTTCCCTTGCGGGTCTTTCACCTGGGCGACGCCGTTGACGATCATGCGCGACGTGCGCGTGGTTTCCAGCCACTCGGGCAGATAGACCGGATAGAGGATCCGTTCGACGCCCGGCTCGACCTGCAGTTCGGGACCGGAGATCCCCTGGCGATGACGGCCCTGCTTGGACGCCATTTCCAGGATGATCGGCTCCAGGAAGCCTTCGTTCCGTTCGATCAGCACCGGCGCGGGAAAGATCGTGCCGCGGGGCCATTTGGTGACGTCGTCTTTCCCTTCAGCATCGACCTGGAAGGGCGGGGGAATCACCAGCGCCAGCAGGATCGGCGAGGATGCGTATTCGACGATAAGCGGCTCCGGCTCCTCGACCGGTTCGACCGGGGGCGCTTTTGCTTTGGCGGGGGCTTTGACTTCAATCGGGTAGGACTTCGCCTGGATTGTAAAGAACGAGGTCGCAGCGGCCAGCGTGTCGGCCGCCGTCAGCTCGAATTTGAGCGCGGATTTTTTGGCCGGGATCTCCAGTCCTTCCGACACGGTGACGCCTTTGGGAAGACCGACCAGCGTCAGGGCGATCGGATCCATGAAACCGGCGGAGCGGGTGACTTTCAGGCTGATCGAAGCGGTCCCGCCGAGGGTCAGATTCAAGACCTCGGGCGTTTCGAAAGAGTAGCCCGGCTCCGCAATCTGGAACTGCAGGCGATAGACGGCCGCCGCATCGCCGCTGCGGCCGGCGTAGTCGCTAACCTGCAGGCGATACTCGCCGTCGGCCGGCACGGTGAACTCCAGCTGGGCGTCGGTGGAGTTGGTCAGATCGTCGGTGCGGACCAGCTCATTCCCCTCCGCATCGATAATCGCCAGCGAAGCATCGACCCGCGCCCCGACCGAGGCGGCCGTCGCGAGCGCCATGAACTTGTCCCCTTTGACGCCGGTGAAGACATATTCGTCCGCTTCGTATTTCTGGTCGAGCACGCCCGTCAGATCCAGCGGGGCCGTCAGCCGCCGATCCGGCAAGGCCGACTCCAGCACCGGTGTCTGTTCGGTCAGCGGCAACGAGAACAGAGCCGCGTCGCCATGGGGCGTGGTCAAGGTCACCAGGAAGGCGTCGCTGGCGTCGGCCGGAATGGCGACCTGCCGCTCGACCGATTCCAGCTGGGCCGCTCCTGTCGCTACGCCGTAACCCAGGAAGGTGATCTTCTGCGTCTGCCCGGCTCGACCGACCGCCGGCACGGCGGCCACGACGCGGGGGCCGGCCTGCAGCGACAAGCGATAGACGAACGCCCGGTTGCCGCGGAAGTCCAGGTCGTACACGCGGGCCGTATACGTTTCGCCCGCTTTGGCGGTAAAGGTCAAGGCCGTATCGCTGCTGGCCGTATCGGCGGCGTCAGCGACCAGTTCGCCGGCGGCGTTGTAAATCTCCAGCACGGCGTTCAGCTCGGAGCCGACCGCCCGGGCGGTGATCGTCGCCGACAGCGGACCGCTGCGGGGCGCCGTGAAGCGGTACAGGTCGACCTCTTCGATATGTTTGATCTGACCGGAAACGACGACCGGCAAGGCGGTCAGTTGCTGTGGTCCGGTGCGGTCGGCGATCTCCACCAGTTCCGGCAAATGACCGACTGCAAAATGACTGACGGCCGAGGCGCCGTTGGCGTTGGCCACTTGCCAGCGCACCAGCCCCGGCGGCATGTCAGCCGGGATCGTCAGTTTGGCCCGGGTTTCCCGCGGCAACAGGAACGGGCTGCGGCGGGCTTTCTTCCCGAACCAGTAAGGCGGCTCCGGCACCAGCACCGGGCCGGGAACGCCCGTCAGTTCCAGCTTGACGCGGGGATCCTGCACAATCAGCTGCATGTCGGGCGTCCAGTCGTAGCCGCCCAGAGTGACTTCGATCGTTTGCCCTGCCTGCCCGCCGGAAGGAAACATATACCCGATCCCCGGCTCCTGCTGGGCCGACGCTCCCACGGGCCAGGCCCCGCCCGCCAGGCAGAGGGCGGCCAGCAGCCAGAAACGGCCGGCACGGCATACAGGAACGCAGGCGTTAGCAGAGTGCATCACGAACTCCTCGTCGGTCAACGTCGGGGCAGATTTCTGGTCCGGTGCGCGGAACCGCCAACGTTCGCAGCGATCCCGGCCGGCAAGACGCGTCTTGCCAGATGTGTCTTGCCGGATGTGTCATACAGGAAGCATCAGGCCCGACATGCTGCGGGCTGGACCAGCTCGCAGGGCAGGGGGGCGAAGCTTCAGGAACGCCGGGTCAGGCGAGTCCTTTGATCTCTTTGCCGCCGTCGACAATGGCGATGGGGCGGCCGAGCGGTCCCTGGTACTGGCGATCAGGGTTGATACCCATCAGGACGGAAACGGTCCGCAGGAAATCGCTGACGGTGACCGGTTCGGTCGTCGGAGCGGCGGCCTGGCTGTCGGTGGCTCCGATGACCTGGCCGGGGATGATCCCGCCGCCGGCAAAGACGATCGTTTGCGCCATCGACCAGTGGTCGCGACCGGCCCGGGCGTTGATCCGCGGCGTGCGGCCCATTTCGCCCATCATAATCACGAGCGTTTCGTCGAGCAGACCGCGCTGCTCCAGATCGGTGACCAGAGCGCTAAAGGCGCGATCCGCATAGGGGATCAGGTCGTTCTTCAGGCTAGGGAAGCAGTTGAAATGCACGTCCCAGCCGGGGGCGTCGACGCCGACGAAGCGACAGCCGCCTTCCACCAGACGGCGAGCCAGCAAGGCGCACTGGCCCAACTGGTTACGGCCGTATGCGTCCCGCGTTTTGTCGGACTCGGCGTGAAGATCAAACGCTTTCTTCGCTTCCGGAGAGGCGATCAGGTTGTACGCCTTTTCGTAGTACTTCGACATCACCTGGGCCTGGCCGCTGTTCCGCGAGCGTTCCAGCTGATCAATGCCCGCCAGCAACCGCTGCCGGGTGGTGAGACGCTCGGCCGACAGGCGGCCTGCCGGCTGCAGGTCCTTGACCTCAAAGTCTGGCTGCGTCGGATCGGCTTCGATTACAAACGGCGCGTGCTCCGGGCCGTAGAAGCCCGGGCCGCCGCCCGCCATCGGGTGCGGCAGGTTGATGTACGCCGGCAAGGCGCCGCGAGGGCCCAGCTCCCGCGAGGCGACCGAGCCGATCGACGGGTAAAAAGGGTTGTTCGGCACCGGGGTGTCGCCGTCGGCAAAGTTGGCCCGGCGGCCCGTCATGACATAGTGGTAACCGGTGGAGTGGCCGTTATCACGATGGCTGTGGCTACGGACGATTGTGTATTTGTCCGCCATCTTCGAGCACAGCGGCAGCTGATCGGTGACGAACGTTCCCGGCACATTGGTGGAAATGGCCGAGAAAGGCCCGCGAATTTCCGGCGGCGCCTCGGGCTTGGGGTCCCACATATCCTGGTGCGGCGGTCCGCCTTCCAGGAACAAAAAGATGCAAGATTTGGCTTTCACCTTGCCGCCGGCCGCCTGGGCCTGCAGCTCCATGATCCGGGGCAGCGTCAGGCCGCCGATCAGTCCACACGCTCCCAGTCGCAAAGCAGTACGCCGCGAAACGCCGGCGCAGTTTCGCTTGCGGTCGCCAAGATTGAATTTGAGCATTGGATTCTCCGAATGGCAAATCGGCTTAGGCCGAGGATGGTGAACGGGAGGGATCAAGCAGGCAGGAAGGCAGGCGGTTCAAGCAGGGGCGAACGATCGCCGAAAAAATGCGGACCAGGCAAGGCAGGCCGATTCCGGGAGTCGTTCCGGTTTGTTCCGGCTAGTGGTTAAAAACAAACTCCTTGGAGTTCATCAGGGCCCACAGCACATCTTCGCTGGCGGTCCGGCGGTCGGCGCCGGGCTGGTCAAAGGCCAGCTGCATCAGTGTTATTTCTTCATCGGTCGGAAAGCGGGTCAAAGTGGTGAGATAAAGCTCAGCGATGATTTCACGCGGCGTCAGATCCGAGGCGGCCAGCCGGCGGATGCGGCCTTCCCGATGGCCGATCTTCTCCGCAATCTCGGGGGCATTCAGCAGGTGCAACGCCTGGGAAATGCTGGGCTCGTTGCTCCGTTCGCACTCACATACGGTCGCTCGCACCGGGCGGCCGAAAATGGTGAAAAAGTACGAAGGCATCCGGTTGTCCCAGATCTGGATGGCCCGGTAACCGGCCGGCCAGCCGTTATATTTCTCGTCAACGGCCGTGCTCTGACAGATGGCGTCCAGCAGGACTTCGGCCGGCAGCGACTTGGTCGCGGCGTGCGAGAAGTTCTGCACGTCGGTTTCGTTAGAGGGATTCCCGCGCGAAGCCAGCTGGTACACTCGCGAGTTCAGCACCGTGCGGGTGAACGCTTTGAGATCGAACTTGCTGTCGATCAGATGCTGCGACAGCGCTTCCATCAGCGGCTCGTTGGTCGCCGGGTTGGTGTCCCGGATATCGTCGATCGGTTCGATCAGTCCACGGCCCAGGTAATGGGCCCACAGCCGATTGGAAATAGCCTTGGCGAAAAACGCGTTGTCCGGCTGGGTCAGCCAGTCGGCCAGCACCCGTCGTCGATCGGAAACGCCGGTAAAATCGGCGACAGGAGCGCCCAGTGCAGCGGCCGGGATCAACTCGCCATGCCGGGGATGCGGCAGGTCCTTGCCGCCTTGCGATACCAGACCCTGCTCGCCGTTGGGCAGTTTTTTCAGTTTGAGGCCGGTAAAGAAGCCGGCCAGGGCGACGTAATCCGACTGGCTCCAGCGTTCCGAAGGATGATGATGGCACTGCGCACATTCAATCCGCACGCCCAGCAACAGCTGGCTCAGCGAACGGGCCGCTTCGTCGGGCTTTGTCACGGCTTTATAAAACGAGCCAGGCCCTTCCGCCGAAGTGTTCCCCTGCACGGTCAGCAGCTCGCGGGCAAACTGGTCGTACGGCTTGTTCTCTTCCAGCCCGTGCTTCAACCAGCGTTGCATGGCGACGGCGCCTTGCGGGGAAATCACCAGCTGGTCGGCCCGTAGAATGTCCAGCCATTTCATGGTCCAGTAGTCGACATATTCGGGCCGTTCGAGCACCCGATCGATCACTTCCGCACGCTTGTTGGGGGAGTTGTCAGCCAGGAACGCCCGGGCTTCTTCCGCCGTAGGCAGCGTGCCGATCGTATCGAGGTACACGCGGCGCAAAAAAGTGGCGTCGTCGGAGAGTTCGCTCGGCTGGATTCCCAGGCGATCCAGCTTTTCCCAGACCAGACCGTCGATGAAGTTATTCTGGGGCGGAGCGACAACCTCGACGCCCGGCCGAGGCAGGGTAATGCGGCAGACGGCCACATGTCCCAGATGACGGACCAGAATAGCCGCTTCGCCCGGGATGTCGCTGGCCTGCACCAGGCCCTGCGGGCTGGATTCGGCGATGGCGCTGGCGTTGGATTCAAATTCGGTCTCGGCCGTGACGCAGCGTCGGCGGCCGGCGGCATCGATCGCGGTGACGCGCAGCTGTTGCGATTCGCCCGCCAGCAGCACCTGGTCCTGCGGTTCGACTTCAATGCCCACCACCACCGTGGATTCGTCGTCGGCGACGGCGAACTGCCCGCCTTCGGCAATCCAGCGGAGCAGCAGGCGGTCGCGAAAACTGCCGGGTTCAATCTTGCGGCCTCCGCCGTGCGGAATCCGGGCGGAACCTTTCAGGTACACCAGGCTATGCTCGGGAGCGGCCGGAAAAACGCGGCGTCCGCGACTTTCAATGGTGAGGGCTTCGTGGTCGGTTTTGGCGTCGTAACCAAAAATGCTCAGCTTGAAGCCGTTCTGCCCTTCGGCCTTGCCGTGGCAACCGCCCGAGTTGCACTTGGCCTTGGTGAGGATCGGCATGACTTCGTTGCGGAAAGAAACCGGCGGCGGGCTGGCCATGCCGCTGACTTCGACCGGCACCGACAGCCGCTGCTTGTCAAAATGAATGATCAGCTCAGCCGCGCCGTCGGCCAGCGGTCGCACCAGCCCCTGGTCGTCGACAGAGATCACGCCCTGGGGCAGGGTTTCAAAACGCACGCTGCGGGTGCGGTCCAGGCGGCGCCCGTCGGCCAGTTCCGTCACCAACACTTGCTGGGAGGCTTCGGGATTCTGGATCGTGATCGTTGCGGGAGACGCCTGGAGCTCTCCGGCTTTGCTTTCGACAGCCGCCAGTAATACGCAAACTCCGGCCATCAGGAAGGAAGCAAGCGCAGTAACAGGTTTCCTGATCACAGTCGGTGTCCCCGATGGGCAAGATGCAGTAAACAGCAGTGAGCAAGTGTTACTTTACCAAAACGCCGAACCCATCACCAACAGTCAATCTGACGATTCTGCATTTTGTTGGCGGAATCCGTCCAGCGAAAGGACTCCTGCAAGGGTGAGCGTCTCCGTTGCAGCAATCCTGAAAAGTAAGAACGAAGGGAAGAAAGACAACCCTTACGAAAGCGGCGCCCGTTTCCCACAAAATCAAAGCAGGAAAGGACAAGCCCCGGCCGAACGAGCGAATCCTGTCACCTAAAGACGACCGAAGCTCCTCAAACCGCCCTGCCGGTTGTCTCCCGTGCGGAGAGAGAAAGTTCGCAAGCGACCCCGGGCAATGTTTTGAGTCGCCTGGCCACTTTTTGCCGGAAGAAAGCGACTCCCGACAGGGGCTCCATGACAGGGATTCCTCCCCGCCTGATATCAGAGCAGCGGACCCTGATTTTTGAGGAAGACGACGACCGATACAGCGTTTCCGCCAGGAATACCGTTCGGCGACAGGGAAGGAAAGGGACCTGGTCCCTGAAATCCACCCGCCGCAAAACGTTAGTTGAATCGCACCGTGTACAGCGGAGCCTGGATCGACAGGCTGTTGTCGAGCTGATGCGTGTAGCTGGGCAGTACGCCCAGCGACATACGCGGCGTGTGGGCATACACGTTGCCGGAGTCGATTTCCGTGCCCAGCGAATTGAACGTGGCGCCATTTGCAATGGCGGCCTGGCGCTGGCTGATTTGGATTGCCCGTTCCGCGTTCCAGCGGAGCCACTCGTCGCCGGACAAAGTCTGGTGCGAGGAGCGGTCCGAATCCACCGGCGGAACCGGCTGCTGGAGCAGTTCCGCCGCCACGGGCAGCCAGTCGGCCAGGAATTGTTCCGTTTCGAATTCAACATCGCTTTCTTCTACATCGGCGATGATCTGGTATTCCTCAAACGGCAGCGTCTTGGCAATCAGGCGACTGCCTTCGAACATGCTTGAGAAATCAAACTGACATTCCATGAACGCCACCAGGAAAGTGGCGCCGAGAATGGCGGAGGCAACAATTTTTACGGCAAAAGCGTGGCACGGTTTCATCGCAGACCTCAATTCTCTGTTCACTGTTTACAAGCCGAACGCGTTCAATTTGGTGGGAAACGCGGCGTGTGGCTTGTTCGACGGATGTCCACAGGGGATATGGACAGGAAGGCAGGAGAACTCTCGTTCAATCTTCTCTAACTATTAGAAACACTTCTTCGAGCCAGATGTTTCCAAAATTCTTCTGTTTTTTCCCAAACACTTTGCCAGCAGTGTGGGAACAGGGTCCAGCTCCACCGGCGTCGATCGCCTTCAAGAGATTCTTGAGGGAACATTCGGCCAGGGAGAGCAAAAAGGAAGGCTTTATTGGAGGGAGTATCGGTGGGAAGAAACAATCTGCTTCTCCGCACTATTCTGGCGGGGATCGGCCGACGATTCAAGTTGAATCTGCTCGTGAGACAAGAATTGGCCGGTTTTTTCCAAAAAAGGGGGACGCCTTAAAGAGAGCCTCGCTGAAACAGCACCCACTCCACGCCCGCCAGCAACAGTGCAGCCGCCGCCAGCCCCAGCCATAACGGACGTTGCTCTGACCGATCCGAAACTGCAGGAGCCGCAGGGAGCGCCGCCGCCCGCAGGTCGCTTTCCGCCGGCGCCAGCAGATTCGCATAGACCACCCGCTCGCCCGCCGGTCCTGTCAAACGCCAGGTTCCACAGCGCGGAACCGCGGCGCCCGTCGTGGTCGCCGGCAAAGACTGCGCGACTCCTGCGGGAGAGATCCATTCGCGACCCGCGCCAGCCGGCAGCAGCAGGACGTCGGTCGTGGTCAGTGCGCGAAAGTCATTCGCCGCCGCCGGCAGAAGCTGATCCACCGCGTGCGCCAAAAGTAACGGAAAGCCGGGCTGCAGTTCCAGGTCGCTGTTTTCAGGATCGACATGCAGCACCAGCACCTCGCCTGAGGGCCGTGGCAAGAGCGTCAACAGCGGCAAGTCGCCGGCGCTGCCTAGCGTGATGGGCGCCGCTTTCTCGCCAGCAAATTCCAGCCGAACGATCTCTTCCATCACCCAGTCCTGCAGTTTCACCCCCCGGGACCAGCCCCCCGCCGCAGGGTTCCAGCGGGCGGCGAACGTTCCCCGGGCCGCTTCCTGCACCTTCCACAGATCACAGTCCGCCCGGGGCGCGATCACAATCGCCGGCCCCGGCGGAAAGACTTCCGGCACGACGCCCACGTACAGTCGCATGCCGGCTTGCTCGTCTGCGTCGCCTTCTTTCCCAGCTTCCCCCAGCGGCAAGATCTCGACTCCCGGCAAGGCGGCGACAGCCCGCTGCACAAAATCGGGAGCGTCGTTCGCGATCGCCAGGCGACGTCGCGGAGCAACCGTCACCAGCACGCCGGCGTGATTGTCGGCGGCCAGCGCATCGCGGGTTTCCAGTTCGGCCAGCACCAGTCCCGGCGAAGCCCCGCCTCCGACCTGGATTTTCCGCACGGCGCTGCCGCCGGGTGGAAGGGTAAACTCGGCCCGGTCAATCTCCCATTCGTCAAGGCGAACCTGCAGCTTCGCTTGCTGCAGCTTGTCGCAGAAGCTGGTCATTTCCACCAGCACCTCGAGCAATTCCGGATGAGCCGGCAAGGAACGACAGGCCAGCCGCGTGATCGCCACGTTATCCTGCCGGTCGCCTGTCGCATGGACGATCAACTGTGTGCGATCCAGGTCCGCCGCTTGCTGCAGCTGGGCCGCTCCCTGCGGATCCGTGAAGACCTGAATCTGTGGGTTGGCGGCGCCCCGCAGGGCCGCCTGGGCAGCACGCACCGCGGCCGGCAGGTCGCCGGGCTGGTCCGTCGGCGGGATCTGCAGCAGGGCCGCATGCAGGGCAGGGGAGTCGCTCACCTGACCGCACTGGGTGACTGCCGTATGCGCCGACGCAATGACCAGCGCCGCGTCGTCGGCGCCCATCCGGGCGACAGAGTCCCGGGCGGCCGCAATGGCCGCATCGCCGCGGCGGATCTCGCCGTCTCGCACATTCATGCTGGCCGAATTATCCACGATCAACGCCCAGTGCCGCCCGCCGGCGGCCCGGGCCAGATAGTACGGCTCGGCCGCCGCCAGGGCCAGCAGCAGCAGGATCGTCGCCAGCAGTCCGCCCAGCACCAGTCGCTGGTAACGCTCCCAGGCGGTGCGTCGAGCGACGGCCTCGCGCCATAACGGCAGGGTCGCTGTCGGGCGCCGCCGGCGCATCATGGGCCAGAACAGGATCGCCGCCAGCGGCAGCGCCAGCAGCGCCCAGAGTAATCGTTCGGGATGTTCGAACCCCATGCTCTACCCCCTCCGCACCGACAGCCGTGCTCGACCGATGCGAATCAGTCGGGCCAGCGCCGTGGTTGCCGGTTGATCGTTCACGATCTGGCCATAGCCAACGCGATAGCGATAGCAGAATTGACGCAGCTGTTCTTCGTGCTCGGCCACCACCTGCCGGTATCGCTGCAGGTCGACGGCCGTCAACCTGGCGCCCCAGCGCTGGGACAGGGCGACATCTTCAAAGCGCACGCCGCCCTGGAATTGCGGGGCGATCTCTTCCCGATCGACCACCTGCAGCAGGAACGTTTGCATCCCCCGCCGCCGCAAGGCGTCGCAAACCGGCCGATAGTCGTGACTCCAGAAATCACTGACCAGCACGACCAGGCCCGATCGTCGCGGCTCGTCCAGGAACTGACGAACGGCCCCCGGCAGGTCGCCCGGCTGGTCCGTCGGCTGCAGGGCTTCCAGATACTTCCACAGCGCCGACGTTTGCCCCGCTCCCCGCGCCGGTTGGGACAAGGGCGACAACCGCTGCGACCAGGCGCCCGCCTGCACCCGTTCCTGCCCATGCAGAGCCAGATACGCCAGGCCGGCCGTCACCTGCCGGGCCAGATCAAATTTACTCGGCGACCCCAGCCGCATGCCGGCCGACTGGTCCAGCAGCAGGTAGACCTGCCCCGACGCACTGCCGCGGTACTGCTTGGACAGCAACTCATCATGCCGGGCGCAGCGGTTCCAGTCGACGTGGCGAAAGTCATCGCCCGACGTATAGTCGCAGTAACCGGTCACCTCGGTTCCGCCGGCCAGACGACGTTCGACTTCGCGTCCCAGAAATCGACCGCCCCAGCTGCGCCGGGCTTCGTGCTGCAGGCCGCCGCACTGGGCCAGAAAGTTTGAAGGGAAGGTCGACATTGCGAAGGATCGCCGAAACAGACGGACAAAGGAGAGGTACGGGCAAAACCGATGGCAGACACGACGTCGCCAGGATAACGCCGGTCGAGACGATCGTTACTGCAGGATCTCTGCCAGGATTTTGTCGGGGTCGATCTGCTCGGCGTGCCCTTCAAAATTCAGCGACAGGCGATGCCGCAGGGCGGGCAACGCCGCTTTCTGCAGGTCCTCGCGGGAGACATGTACGCGGCTGTCGAGCAGGGCGAAAACCTTGCCGGCCAGGATCATTGCCTGGGCGCCGCGGGGGCTGGAGCCTTGCGACACATAGCGTTTGACCAGGCTGCCGGCGGTGGACGACTGGGGCCGCGTGGCCTGCACCACCTGGATCGCCCAGTCGCGGACTTCGTCGGCAATGGTGACCTGGCGGACGACGCCCATCATTTCGACCAGGCGTTTAGCGTCGACCGCTTTCTTGGCGACCGGCATTTGCGGCTCGGTCGTACGTTCCAGGATCTGGGCCATCTGCTCGTTGGTTGGATACTCGGTGTGCAGCTTGAAGAAGAACCGATCCAGCTGCTTGGGTCCCAGAGGGAAGGTCTCCTCGGCGCCTGACTCGCTTTGCGTAGCGACGGTAAAGAACGGATCGGGCAGATCGTAAGTGACGTTCGCCACGGTTACGGCGCACTCGCCCAGCCCTTCCAGCAGCGCGGCCTGGGTTTTGGGCGTGGCCCGGTTGATCTCATCGGCCAGCAGCAGGTTGGTAAAGATGGGCCCTTGCTGGAATTCAAACTGGCGCCGGCCGTGGGACTCCATCACCACATAGGTGCCAATGATGTCCGCCGGCATCATGTCGCTGGTGCATTGGATGCGGCGGAACTCGCCGCTGAGCGTATCGGCCAGCGTGCGGACCAGCAGCGTCTTCCCCAGGCCGGGATCGCCGTCAAGCAGCAAATGGCCGCCGCACAGCAGGGCCGTAATCATGCCGTCGAGCACTTCATCCTGTCCGACAATCACACGGGTCAATTCTCGACGGATCGCCGCAAAGCCTTCGCGAACCTGTTCGAACTCTTGTTCCATAGCGAAACCTTCAGCGGGGCAAAACCAATAAGGTGAGCAACGGCCGCAGCGCCACGATCAGCGCCGAATCGCCAGGGCCGCCTCGCCAGCGCCAGCCATCGGACGCCCCTGCTTGCTGCGTCATCTGCCCCAAAATACATGGAACGCCGGCCGAATCCAGTGCCCGGGCGGAATAATCGCGATTGCTTCCGGCTGCGCGGACCGCCTGAACGCGCAGGATCTCACGCAGAAAATGCGGTCCTGCCCAAAGACAAACGACCTTTACAAATGAAAGAAAGGAGCCGGCGCCAGGAAGGCGTGCTGCTCCAGCAGACTCCAGCGACCATACCAGGACGTGTACTGCGACAGGTACACAAACAGCACGTACAGCCCAATCACCGGCAAGGCGCCAAAGAACGCCGAGCCCCGCACCAGCAGCCAGCGCCGGGGGGCGTCGCTCTGGCCGCGGCGCACGGCCCAGCCGCTGAGCAGCCGAGCCGGAAAAAGAAAGCTGACAAACAGCAACGCCGGCAGCCAGACCACCTGCCGCGGCGTCGCCTCGACTTTCAGCAGATACAGCGGCAGCGCCAGCAGCAACGTCGACGCCAGGGCCAGCCAGAAAGCGACCGGCGCGTGCGCAAAGCCGTGCAGCACGCGCCGCACCGCAAAGCCCGACCGCCAGCGATTGTCGGCCGCCAGCTGGGTCTGCAGGAACGGCAGGAACAGCAGAATCCCGCCCAGCAGCAGCGCTCCCGCCAGTCCGACCAGCACCGCTGCCGGCCCCTCGATGCGGGTCGAGGCCGCCATCAGCAACGCCGGAAGCGCCAGCCAGATCACGGCCGCCGCAAAGCCCCGCAGCCCCAGCCAGAAGTAATACCCCAGCCGCATCCCGACGAAGAAATCCCAGACCGCATCGCGGGCCTTCTCCAGCATGCGTCCCTCGCGCACCCGATGCAGCAGCACCGCCGGCGGGAACCACTGGCGAAACGGCTGATGCTCTGTCAGGTCGGTCCAGAAGCGATCGAGCGCCGACATCCGTCTGGCGCCAGGTTGCGGTCGATAGACAAGCGACAGCAGTCGCCGCAACGACCAGATCGCCATCGCCGGCAGCGCCAGTAACGGCCAGAAAAAGTGACGCAGCTTGCCGCCGGCCGACCAGGCCGCCAGGATGTGCCCCAGCGTCAACACCATCAGCACCAACTGGGCGATCCGCCAGCCCTGCGTCACACGACTGTCCGGCGCAATCAGGCTGGCCGAGTACCAGTAACTGCTCACCAGGTTCAGCGGCTGCAGCACCAGCCACGCACCCAGCGCCATGCTGCCCACCCGCGCCGCCTGACGCACGCCGATAAAGCCCGCCCGCAGGTCGCCCGACCGCGCCACGCGGCCGCTCGCTTCCAGCAGGTATCCCAGGCTTAGAAACTGGAACAGCGGTACGGTCGTCGCCATCGCCAGGGCAAAGATCATGCAGGCGACGCCAAAGAACCACTCGATCACGCCGCAGCAGGTGCGCAGCACACGAAACGGCAACGACGTTTCATCGACTACGGTGATTCCGCTTTCGATCACCTCGCTGGCGCCGCCGTGTTCACGGGAAGGATGGTCGCCCAGGCGGTCGCCGTCCACGCTTTCCGCCAGATCCCTATCGACGATCTCGACATTGCCGACGACCTCGTCCCCGTTTATTTCTCCGGCCGCGAGAGGGGCGTAACGATACGGTTCGTGAGCAGGCATAACATTCCCCCAGTTCGCCGTCAGCTGAAAACGATCGCAGCAATTTAACCGCGTTCCGGCCAGCCAGAAGCCCGACCTTCCCTTTTACTAATAACACAAAAGGGAGCAGCAAGACAACAAAACAGCAGGGCAGGGGCCCATCATTGGAGCTCCCCATGCAAACCCCTGCAGGCGAACTCGCCAGAGATTGGACAGCGGTTCCTCTCGCCCAGAGCACTTCCTCCCAAGTCTGGCGACTTCGGCTACATGCGTGCTAAAACACTTCGGGGATCGGCTTGCCATTGGCGGCGAGAAAAATGGGGCGGTTCTCGCGGGTGTACAAGGGTTCGTCGAGGTTCAGGCCCAGCTTGCGGTAGATAGTCGCCGCGTAATCGTCGGGCGTGCAAGCCCGCTCTTCCACGTAGCCGCCTTGCCGATCGGAAGCGCCGATTACCTGGCCGCCTGGCGTACCGGCTCCCGCCATGACGATGCTGTAGGCGCCCGTCCAGTGATCGCGGCCTTGGAATTTGTTGATCTTGGGAGTGCGGCCGAATTCGGTGACAAAACAGACAAGCGTCTCCTCGAGCATGCCGCGATCGTCCATATCGCGGATCAGCGTGGAGAACGCCTGGTCGACGCTGCCCATCATCCACCAGGTGCCAATGCCGTAACGACCGCGGCCGCCGCCTCCGGCGCCGGGCAGGTTGCAGGTGCCGGTGGCGTAAATATAGTCGTGATGGTCCCAGTTGAGATTGTTGCCGCCCGGCGTTTTGTCGGTCATCGGCTCGCGGACGTCGATCGTGACAAACCGCACGCCCTGTTCGATCAGCCGGCGACCCAGCAGATAGCATTGCCCGCGGTGGCCGCGGCCGTATTCGTCGCGCAGCTTGTCGGGTTCCTGCTCCAGGTCAAAGGCCGTGCGGCTGTTGGGGTGCAGCAGGCTCTCTTGCGCCTGGGCGATCGCCTCTTCCCAGCCTTCGGCGCCGGAACTGGCCTGAACGGGCAGGCCGATATCCAGACCGCCCAGCAGGTTCATCCGATTCAAGAAGCGGGCCTTGCCGATCGCTTCGTTCAGCCCCAGTCCGGGGACTTTCCAGCCCGGCTCCGACAGATCGCGGCCGCCCGTCTTGAACGCCTGCGAACGCGGCGGCAGAAAGCCTAACCGCGACTCTTTCGCCTGTTCATGATTGCCGGGAGCCATGATATAAGGCGCCAGGTATTTGCAGTCGGTATCAATGCGATGGGCAACGACCGAACCGATGTCGGGCATTTCGACCGGTCCGCCCGGCACATGGCCGGACAGGGTGTACTGGGTGCCCTGGGGATGGCCGTTCGCCTGCCCGCTGGTGTGGTGCATGGAGCGAATCACGCTCAACTTGTCGGCGACCTTCGCCGTTTTGGACAGCAGCTCGGTGAATTGCATGCCGGGGACATTCGTCGCGATCGGTCGATATGGGCTGACGTGATCCGCCACCGCCGCCGGCTTGGGGTCCCAGGTATCGATATGCGACATGCCGCCCTGTTCTAGAATGACGAGCACATTCTTGGCCTTGCCAGGACGATCCCGGTTACTGCCCGGCGGACGACCCGCCAGCACGGTGGCGGGAACCGGCAGCACCGACAACCCGCCCAGCATGCCAATGCCCAGGAAATTACGTCGTCCAATACGAAACGGGGCAGGCATAGCATCACTTTCGCAGCAAGCGAACGGCGGGCACACATCAACGATCGCCAATCATTATCCACCATCGGCACGTCCATCACAAGGTCGAACCCCAAGCAGACAACCGCCCCCACCTCCTTCCTTCCTTCCTTCCTTCCTTCCTTCCTTCCTTCCTTCCTTCCTTCCTTTCTTCCTTTCTTAATCTTACTCTTACTCTTAATCTTAATCCCTCCTTGAGCGACCGCCGTCAGCTCGTCCGCACTCCGCCCCTCACTCTCTCCTGTCGTGCAGCGGGTTCCTTGATTCGGCCGGCCCGCTGGAGATTAAGATTAAGAGTAAGAGTAAGAGTGGAGAGTGCCAGGCGGCGTCGATCCCGAAAAACGGTTGAAACTTCGTTGCGTTAATGCGGGTATAATGGTTGGTGGGCCGCGAAACGTGGGTTTCCGCGGCGATTGTGTCGGGCCTTTCTCCTCTTCTCCCTGCAGGCCAATGACTTCGACGACCCGATTGCTCTGGGCCAAGAACGCCTTGCTGGCGGCGGTTTGCCTGATCGCGGTCGGCTCGCTCGCCTTTGGTTTGCTGCCGGCGGATCGCAAGGAACGCCCTCGATCCTTCTCGCCGGGCCGCCTTACACGGGCCGACTTTGGCGCCGTGGTTCAGCAGATCGACGACCAGTTTGCCGATCGCTGGAAAACGGCCGGACTCCAGGCCGCCGCACGGGCCGACGATCTGACCATCGCCCGGCGACTGTCGCTGGGGCTGACGGGCACGATACCTTCGCTGGAAGAGATCCGCGAGCTGGAAAACACGCCGGCTGGCCAGCGAATGGAATGGTGGGTGTCGCACCTGCTGGAGGATCGCCGGTATGCCGACTTTGTCGCCGAACGCCTGGCCAGGGCGTTTGTCGGCGTCGACGACGGCGCCTTCCTGGTATACCGTCGCCGCCGGTTTGTCACCTGGCTGAGCGATCGTCTGTTTGAGAACGACCTCCGCTACGATCAGCTGGTGCGGAAACTGATCGCCGGCGAAGGGCTCTGGACCGATAGCCCCCAGGTCAACTTCCTGACCGTCGCCCTCGATCAGAACAACAAGAACCAGCCCGATCCGATTCGCCTGGGCGGACGCACCGTCCGTGCGTTCCTGGGGATGCGGATCGATTGTCTGCAGTGCCATGACGAGTTCCGGCTGGACGGAGCAACCGGTTTCCCCGGTCCCGACGGGGAGGAGCGGGAAGGGACGCAGCGCGACTTCCATCGGCTGGCGGCTTACTTTGGCCAGGCTTCCTCTTCGCTCCGCGGCATGCGGGAAGACCCCGACCGGGAGTACCGCTACAAGTATCTGTACGAGGACGAAGAAGAGCAGGTCGAACCGGCCCCGCCGTATCTGCCGGAACTGGCCAGCCAGCAGAAATCCCGCCGGGCCGAACTGGCCAGCTGGGTCACCCATCCGCAAAACAAGCCGTTCGCCAGGGCGACCGTCAATCGGATCTGGGCGATCCTGGTCGGCCGCCCTTTGCACGAGCCGATCGACAACATCCCGCTGCACGGCTCGTCGCAGCCGGGGCTGGAACTATTGACCGACGATTTCATCGCGCATGGATTTGACCTGCGACGGTTGATTCGACTGATCGCCGCCACCCGCGTCTATCAGATCGACAGCCGGGCCGATTTTGAAGTGACGCCCGCCCATGAGGCGGCCTATGCGGTCTTCCCGCTGACCCGCCTGCGGCCGGAACAGGCGGCCGGTGCGGTGATCCAGGCTTCGTCGCTGACCACGATCGACGCCGCCAGCCATATCGTGTCACAGCTGATCATGAATGGCGAAACGAACGACTTCGTCCAGCGGTACGGCGACATGGGAGAGGACGAATTCACCGACCGCGGCGGCACCATCCCGCAGCGTCTGCTCATGATGAACGGCAAGCTGGTGCGCGAACGAACACACGAAAACCTGCTGCAGGCCGCCACCCAGATCTCGGCCCTGGCGCCCGACGACGACGCCGCTGTGGAAACGGCCTTCCTGAGCGTGCTGACCCGCCTGCCGACAGCCGAAGAGACGGCCCTGTTTGCCGGCCAGTTAAAAGGGCAGCGGAAGAAGGCCCGGAACGCCCAGCTGGAAGATCTGTACTGGGTGCTGATCAACAGCACCGAGTTTTGCTGGAACCATTAGAGAACATGCGACGAATACCTTTCGGAAAGCGCCGGAAAGTCGTCTTTCACTCCGTGAAAGAGCGCGTTCTTTTGAGGAGTGAAAGACGACTGACCGTCGACTTCCGTCAGTTAAAAGTTTCTCGTTGCGAGCGAAAGGCGACTTTCTGCGCCGGCGATTTCGCAAAACGACGAAACTGAAATCACCAGCTGATTTAACTCGCATTCCTGATCTCACCTACCAAGACGGGAACCAAAGCCGATGAACACTCTTCCTGATTCTTCGTGCGGCGGCCGGGAACACCTGTCCCGACGGACCTTCCTCCAGGCAGGCGGACTGGCCGGCGGTCTCTCGCTCACGCCGGTCGCCGAGGCCCTCTCCCGCGCCGCAGAAAAGCAGCCGAGCGGAGCGCCGGCCCGATCCGTGATTGTGCTCTGGCTGCAGGGCGGACCGAGCCAGCTGGATACGTTTGACCCCAAGCCCGGCTCGCCGATCGGCGGCGAAGTCAAGGACCGCTCCACCGCCGTCAAAGGAATCCAGCTGGCCGCCGGCTTTGAGCAGCTGGCCGACCAGATGCAGCACGTATCGCTCATTCGCAGCCTGATCAGCAAGGAAGGCGACCACGAACGGGCTACTTATAATATGAAGACCGGTTACCGCCCGGATCCGACGCTGATCCATCCTTCTATCGGCGCGGTCGTCTGCCATCAGTTGACCGATCAGCTGGAGATCCCCCGGCATGTGTCGATCCTGCCCAACACCTGGGCGGCCCGCGGCGGCTACCTGGGCGACCAGTACGACGCATTCAAGATCGGCGATCCCCGCGGCCCCGTGCCTGATGTTCGGCCGCAAGTTTCCGACAAACGGTTCGCGCAGCGGATCCAGAATTTAGACCTGCTGGAAAAGTCATTCGCCCGGGGCCGACTGCGGAACCTGGACGAGCAGAAAACGCTGCATCAACTGTCGACCCAAAGGGCCGTTACCATGATGTCGTCGGACCAGCTGGTCGCGTTTGATATCCAGCAAGAGCCGCTGACCGAGCAGCAGGCTTTTGGCGACTCGGCCATGGGCCGCAGCTGCCTGGCGGCCGCCCGGCTGATCGAAGCGGGCGTCCGCTGCGTAGAGGTGACCTTTGGCAACTGGGACAGCCACATCAACAACGCCCAGTTCCAGGCCGAGAAGGTCGCCGTGCTGGACCCGGCATTTGCGGCGCTGATTCGTCGATTGAAAGAACGGCGCCTGCTCGACTCGACCCTGGTATTATGCGGCGGCGAGTTCGGCCGCACCCCACAGATCAACCCGGCCGGCGGTCGCGACCACTGGCCGCACGGCTTCAGCATGGCGCTAGCCGGCGGCGGCGTTGCCGGCGGACGGGTAATCGGCGAAACGTCTCCCGACCCGGAAACAGAGCGGGACCAGCGCGGCTCCGATGTCGTCCAGCCGCACCCGGTCGCCGACGTGCACGCCACCGTCTTCCATTGCCTGGGGATCAACTTCGAACAGGAACTGCAGACCCCGATCGGCCGGCCGATGGCGATCGCCCAGGGGAAGGTGATTGAAGGTTTGCTGTAAACCCAAAAAAGAGGATGCTCCGCAAAGGACGGGGAGGATCGCAGAGGAAAAGGAGCAGAGAAGTAGCAGGAGGAGCTTGTCTGCTTCGACGACTGGCCGACGCGAGACTCGCCTCTTTATCTATTTCTCTTTTATTTAATTCTTCTCCGACACAACCGCATTGCGCATCGCGATTAGCCTGCCACCCTGCTTTTTTTCCTCTCTTCCCTCTGCGTTTCTCTGCGGCCTCAGCGGTGAATCTTTTTTTGAGAGACGCCAATTACCTGCTGGATTTCAAGAACGAACCCCTTCGGGACGTTTCAGAATCTCCTTCACGATCCGGCCAGCCTGGCCGTCGAGAAGGGAGCGGTCGCCGGTCGGGCGACGGAAGGTCAGCCGTTCCGCCTCCAGGCCGAACAGGTGCAACAGCGTGGCGTGGTAATCGGTGTGCGGCACCACGTTCTCGACCGCCTTGTGGCCAAACTCGTCGGTCGCTCCATGGGCGTATCCGCCGCGGACGCCGCCGCCGGCCAGCCAGATACTGAAGCCATGCGTGTTGTGGTCGCGTCCGACCGCACGGACCGCTTTCTGCACGGTCGGCAGACGGCCCATCTCTCCGCCCCACTGCACCAGGGTCGTATCCAGCAGGCCCCGCTGCTTTAAATCTTTCAGCAGACCCGCGGCCGGCACATCGACCTTTTTACAGGCGGCCGGCAAGCTGGTCGCGATCGAGCTGTGGTGATCCCAGGCCTGGTTGGCGCTGAGAATCTGCACGAACCGCACGCCCCGTTCGACCAGCCGTCGGGCAATCAGGGCCCGCGTGCCAAAGTCCCGCGTGGTCGGCTCATCAATGCCGTACAGCTTGAGCGTGGCTTCCGTTTCGTCGGAAATATCAAGCACGTCCCGCGCGGCTGATTGCATGCGGGCGGCCAGCTCGTAACTGGCGATGCGGGCCGACAGATCGTGTTCGCCGGGGCGTGTTTCCAGATGCTCGCGATTGAGCTGGTCGAGATACGCCAGGAAGTTCTTTTGCGGCTCCCCCTGCAGCTCGGGCGGCGCCTGCAGGTTCAAGATGCGCGGTTCCGTCGGGCGGACGACCGTTCCCTGGTACAGGGCCGGCAGCCAGCCGTTGGTCCAGTTGCTGATCCCATCGACCGGCAGGGAGGCCGGATCGCGGAGGACCATGTAGGCCGGCAGGTCCTGGCTTTCCGTGCCCAGGCCGTAGGTGAGCCAGCTGCCCAAAGAGGGACGTCCCGGCAGGATGCCGCCGGAGTTCATGGCGCGAATGCCTTGCACGTGGTTGTTCACGCCGGACTGCATCGACCGCACCAGCGTGATGTCGTCGACCACTTCGCCCAGTCCGGGCAGTAGCTCGCTCAGCTCGATGCCGCACTCGCCCTGCGGGGCGAACTTCCATGGCGACTTCATCAGCGTGCCGTCGGCCTGGGCCGGACTGTCGTATTTGATTTCGCCGGGGATCTTTTCCCCGTCCCGTTTGGTGAGCTCGCTCTTGTTCTCAAACAGGTCGACGTGGCTGGGGCCGCCCTGCATAAAGAAAGAGATCATCGCCGTGGCTTGCGGCTCGTGCAAAGGCGTTTTCGGTTTCAGGTCAAAGGTCGGCCGCTCGAAATCGGGCTTCTCGCCGACCGCGTGGGCTTCTTCCTGGTTCAGCAGCCAGGCCAAGGCCAGGCCGCCGATCCCCATCGCCTGGGTCGCCAGAAAGTGCCGCCGGGACGAGCCGCGGGAGCCAGCGTTGTGGGCCTGATCGTTCGCATTAATCGACATAGAGAAACCCATTCGAACTGAGCAGCGATTGGCAGTAAGAGGTAAGCGCCTGCAGCTCGGGCGTTGGCTGGCTGGCTTCTTTTCCGGCTTCTTTACCTGTGGCGGGCGGGGTCGCTTTCGCCTGGAAGGCGGCCGTTTGCGTCTCCACAAACTGCAGGGCCGCGTGATGCTGGTCGGCCGTCGGCGAACGGCCAAAGGCGGTCCGCCAGCCGAGTGCGATCTGATCCGCCAGTTCCGGTCCGCCCTGGGCCTGCAGCCGCTGGGCGAAGAACGCGGCCTGCTGCAGGATGAATTTGTCGTTCATCATCAGCAGGGACTGGGGCGTTACGGTCGAGCTGCTGCGCTGCTCGCAATTGGGAGCCATTTCCGGCGAGTCGAAAGCTTCCAGAATCCCTAGCGCCAGGGTGCGGCGGGCCTGCACGTACACGCTACGGCGATTCTCAGGTCCGCCCAGCGGTTTGATGGCCGAAGTAAAGCGGCCCGCCGTATCGCGGGTGTCGACGCCCAGCACGACCTGCCCCGATTCGTCCGGCGTGACGGGAACCGGCGGCCCGTACAGGCTGCGATCCAGCTTGCCCGAGGTCGCCAGCACGGCGTCGCGGACGATCTCCGCTTCCAGTCGCCGGACCGACATTCGTCCCAGCAGGCGGTTATCCGGGTCGACCGCATCGATCGCGTCGGTCCGCCGGGAGCTTTGCCGGTACGCGGTGGATAGCAGCATGGTGCGGTGCAGTCGCTTCAGGCTCCAACCGTTTTCCATGAATTCAGAAGCCAGCCAGTCCAGCAGTTCCGGATGCGAAGGCGGCTCGCCCAGCGCGCCAAAATCGCCGGCGGTCGCGACGATCCCCTGGCCAAAATGATGCAGCCAGAAGCGATTCACCAGCACCCTCGCCAGCAGCGGATGCCGGCCGCTGGTCAGATTCCGGGCGAACGCCAGGCGGCGGCCGGTGGAGGGCAGGGCTTCGTCGTTGACGGGAACAGGCGCTGCGGCCAACGTCGCCAGGACGAGCAGCTCGCCGGGCGGGACTTCTTCGCGGGGCTGCATGTGGTCGCCCCGGTGGAACAGATGCGTCGGCGGGACCTTGCCGGGAATCTCCGTCAGCGCTCTGACGAAATCATCGACCGGGCGGCGAGCCTGGGCGTCTTCCTGCAAGGCGGCGTAACGGGCGAACCATTCGTCGTACCACTCTTTATTCCATTCCTGAACCGATTTGGCCGTGACATAGATTTCCTTGTACTTGCGGATCAGCTGCTCTTCTTCGGGCTTGCGCTTCGAAGGCGACGCCATGCGGGCCTGGCGGGCCAGTTCGTGGTGCTCGGCCGGGATCTCCTTCAGGACGATCTCAAACAGCTCGTCCTGCTTGACCCGGATTTCGGCCAGCCGATCGACGGCGATTTTGCGCAGCTCCAGATCAATCTCGGCCGCCAGTTTCTTCTGCTCCGCCGTCAGCGTAGAAACCTGCCGTGACTGGCTCGCACGCCAGCTTTTCCAGTCGTAGGCCGGTTCAAACAGGGCGCGGAACCGGTAATAGTCGGTCTGCGGGATCGGATCATAACGATGGTTGTGGCACTGGGCGCAACCCACCGACAGCCCCATCAGCGAGGTCGATACAATCTTGACCGTTTCGGCCACCACGTCGTTCCGGGCCAGGGGCTGATCGACGGCGGGATCGGTCGTGCCGTCGGGCGCCGTGCGCAGAAAACCGGTGGCGATCAGCTTCTCCAGGTCCGCTCCCGAACGGCCCGTGTAAGGCGGTTTGACCAGCTCGTCGCCAGCCAGCTGTTCGACCAGGAACGTGTCCCAGGGTTTGTCCTCGTTGAACGCGCGGATCACATAGTCGCGATATTTGTAAGCGTAAGGCCGCACCCGATCGACGGCCGAATACCCGTCGCTGTCGGCGTAACCGGCCACATCCAGCCAGTGCCGCCCCCAGCGTTCCCCGTAAGCGGGCGACGCCAGCAACGTATCGACCAGCAGCGGGTAAGGATCGTCCCCCTGGCCGGTCGCCTGGAACGCATCGTATGCGGTGACAAAACCTGACACCTGTTCCGGCGTTGGCGGCAGGCCGAGCAGATCGAAGTACAGCCGCCGGACCAGCACGGCCGGATCGGCCTCGGGCGAGAACTGCAGGTCATGCTCCGCGAGCTTCGCCGCCAGGAAGGCATCGATCGGGCTTGCCAGACGCTTCTCCGCGACGACCGGAACGGGCGGCCGAACGATCGGCTGGAACGACCAGAAAGCCAGCTCCTCGGCCGTTACCAGGCTGGCCTGTTCCGGTTCCGGCGCCGCCGTTCTGGCGCCCGTGTCCAGCCAGCGTCCGATGAGGGCGACTTCTTCGGCCGTCAGTTTTTTCTCGCCGGGCGGCATCTCCTGGCTGGAGATGCGTTCAAACAGATAGCTAGTTTTTCGATCCCCCTCGGCGATGGCCGGGCCGCTTTCTCCGCCTTCTCGCATCAGTCGGACCAGTCGCAGGTCGAGCCCGCCGGCCAGTTCTTCCGCCTCGCCATGGCAGTCGAAACACTGGGCTTTGAGGATCGGCCGGATCTGCTTTTCGAACAGGAGCGTTTCCTCGGCGGCGCCGGCGGCCGCAGCCCCGACGATCCCGCCGCCGTAAACCAGCACCACAAAAAACAGCCAGCGCATCCCAGGGCAGGCAGCGCGAGAGCGTGCAATCAACATGGGCAGCACTCGGAGGGAAGTCAGCAAGGAAGGATCAGGCGGAGGAGGGCGGCCAGGCGGCCTTACCCCCAATGGCATGTCCCGACATTATCACCCATGCCGCCGCAAGAAACAATCAATGTTTCCCGCACGTCCGTTCCCGCGCCAAGCCACCCCCATTCGATCCCCGTACCGGAACTCGCCAGAGTTTGGCCGACGTTGCCATAGCCCGCCCCGCTCTGTCCAAAGTCTGGCGACTTCGGCTGCCTGTTAGATATTGCATCTCCTGCCTGTTGTGTAAAATGGGTAAGACAAACTACAAGTCCCCCTTTGCTGGCGTTGCGCATAATGAAGTTCTCCTGGACCCGATCCGCTGTCTCCTTTGTCGTTTTGCTGGGACTGGCTGGCGCGCTGTACGTCGTGTTCTCCGGCAAGGAGGCCCTGGATTCGCCGCTGCAGGCGGCTCCGCCGGCGGCGGCAACGGCGGAGAGAGAAACTCCGGCGGCCGACCTGCAGACCTATGCGCAGGTGGTCCAGCCGTTTCTTCGCGCCCATTGCCTGGACTGTCATGGAGCCGACAAACCGCAGGGCGACTTGCGGCTGGATACGCTGCTGGCCGATTTTAATACGGTCCGTTCCGCCGGCCAGTGGATCGAGGTGATGGATAAACTGAACCTGGGCGAAATGCCGCCGCAGGAAGAACCGCAGCCGAAGATCGAGGAGTTGACGGCCGTCACTCGCTGGATCGCCGCCGAACTGCGTCAGGCCGAACGCCGGCAGCGAAGCGCCGGCGGCCGCGTGGTGCTGCGTCGTATGAATCGGGCCGAGTACGCCAACACGATCCGCGATCTGCTCTCGGTGCAGTTCCTGCCCGGCGAAAGCCCTCTCGACCTGTTGCCGCCCGACGGCACAGCCGAAGGTTTCGACAAGGTGTCGTCCGCCCTGACGCTTGATCCGTCGCTGCTGGAAAAGTACTTCGAAGTGGCCCAGCAAGTCGCCCGGGCCGCCGTGGTCGACGGTCCGCCGCCCTTTGAGACCCAGGTCATGCGGTACGAGCTGGAAGAAACGGCCAACAACCGGGCGATCCAGTATCTGTGCTCCGCGTCCGGCATCCACTGCCGTGAACAGGACATCATGCTGATGCAGGGCTCGACCCGGTCCTTCGGCGTGATGAAGTATCCCGGCTCCAACAAGGAGATCCCCGTCAAAGGAATGTACCGCATCCGCGTGCGGGCCTGGGGCGAAAAAGGCGCCGACGGCGAACCGGTCGTCATGCGGTTCCATCAGAATCATCCGTCTGCGAACCAGCAACTGCTGCTGCAGACCGAAGTCACCGACCAGCCGAAAATCTACGAAGTGGTCGTCCCGCGCGATCCGCAATGCGGCGAGTACAATGTCAGCCTCGTAAACGGCTATGCCTTTCAGACAACCAGCCGCACCGGCTCGCAGATTCGCAGGGAGCAGCAGGAAGCGGGCGAAGCAAACGACTTTGAACGCGTCCTTCGCCTGCAGTCCCGCCAGCAGATGGAGGCCCTCACCTGGACGATGCCCAACCCGGACACGTCGGATATCTCCAAACTCCGCAAGCTGTACGTCGACTGGATCGAATGCGAAGGGCCGCTCTACGATCAGTGGCCGCCCCGCAGCCATCAGCAACTGCTGTTCGCCGGCGACAACGCCAGGCAGGAACATGAATACGTGCAAGCCATTTTCAAGCGGTTCATGCAAAGGGCATTCCGGCGTCCCGTCACGACCAACGAAGTCGACCGGGTCGCAGGGCTTGTCGCTTCCGAGATACAGGCCGGCGAAACTTTTAACAACGCGGTGCGGGCCGGCCTGATCGCCGTGCTCTGCTCCCCCAAGTTCTTGTACATCGCCGAGGCCTCGACGAATGAAGGACCGCGGCCGCTGAACGACTGGGAGCTGGCCTCCCGGCTGAGCTACTTCCTCTGGTCGAGCATGCCCGACCAGAAGTTGTTCGACCTGGCCGCCGCCGGTCAGCTGCGCGACGCCCAGGTGCTGCAGCAACAGGTCGATCGGATGCTGGACGATGAACGGTCCGAAGGCTTCGTACAAGGCTTCGCCGCCCAGTGGCTCCGCACGGGCGACTTTGGCGCCTTCCTGCCGGATACTCGCCTGTACAAGGAATACGATGAGGCGCTCGGCAAAGCGATGGTCGGGGAGACGCTCGCTTTTTTCCGCGAAGTCCTGGATCACGACCTGAACGCCATGGCGTTTATGGATTCCGACTGGACGATGGTCAACGAACGGCTGGCCCGGTTTTACGGCATCGAGGGGGTCGAAGGGGACGCCTTCCGGCGGGTCGCGTTGCCGGCCGATTCGCCTCGCGGCGGCTTGCTGGGGATGGCGGGCGTCGCCTTGCTGGGCTCCGACGGCAACCGCACCAAACCGGTGCATCGCGGCATTTATGTTCGTGAGGTGTTCTTCAACGATCCGCCCGATCCGCCGCCGCCGAACGCCGGCGAAGTGGAGCCGAACATCCAGGGGAAGAACCTGACCGTGCGGGAGCGATTGATCCAGCACCAGCAGATCGCCTCTTGTGCGGCCTGCCATAAAGGGATCGACGGCTACGGCCTGGCGATGGAAAACTTCAACGCCATCGGCGCCTGGCGAACCCAGCAGGACGGCGAGAACTTCCGCGGCAGTTCAGCCCCGCCTATCGATCCTTCCGGCGTGCTGCCCAACGGCAAAGCGTTCGCCACGTTTGAAGAGTTCAAGCTGCTGCTGCAGGAACAGCAGGAGCGTTTCGCCCGCGGCCTGTCCGAGAAAATGCTGACCTACGCCCTGGGCCGCCCGATCGAACCGACCGACCGGGCCCTGATCGATCGCCTGGCCGGCCAGCTGCAGTCCGACAACTTCACCCTGCGTCGGCTGATCGCCGGCGTCGTGGTCAGCGAAGCGTTTTTGAGCAAATAGAAAACGCCGTTCGCCAGCTACACGAAAACAATTATTGCCAGATATTGATTCGTCGTTTCGAGCAAAAGCAGACGCCGGACAGTCGACCTTCACTCCGTGAAAGTACGCATTCTTTTGCGGAGCAAAAGACGACTTACCAGAACAGCCCCCACCGCCTCCCATCCAATCAGAAGAGAGTCTTTCATGACCAGCCTGCATTCGTTCCGACTGTCGCGACGTGCGTTCCTGCGAGGCGCCGGCGTGGCGATGGGTCTGCCTTACCTGGAAGCGATGATGCCGTCGAACGTCATGGCGGCGCCCATGCCGTCCGCTCCCGCGCGGATGGGTACGTTCTATTTTGGCACTGGCATGAACATGCGGCAGTTCACCCCCGACGACGAAGGTCCCGCCTTCAAGGCGTCGCGGATTCTTAAACCGCTGGAACCTCTGCGCGGCCACTTCACCGTGCTCAGCAACACCTACCTTGCCGAAGGCGGCGGGCACGACGGGGCCTATCCTTTCGCCACCGCTGTCGCCAAAGGGGAGAAGCAGCGGATCAGCCCCGACCAGGTCGCCGCCCAGGCGATTGGCGCCGACACCCGCTTTGGTTCGCTGCAGCTGTCGGTCGACCGCGGCACCAACTACGGTTCGCAGGCCCTGGCGACGATCTCCTGGAACGACCAGGGCGTGCCGCTGGCGGCCGAGAACGACCCCAAGCTGCTGTTCGATCGGCTCTTCCGTCCCGACACCGACGAGCAGAAATCGCGTGAGAAAGGGGAGTTCCGCCGCCGCAACTCCATTCTCGACCTGGTCCTCGACGACGCTCGCCAACTGCAGTCCCAGCTAGGCGCGACCGACCGCCAGCAGCTGGACCAGTACTTCACCAGCGTGCGCGAACTGGAGACGCAGCTGCAGCGCCGTATCGACTGGGCCGATCGCCCCAAGCCGGAGCCGCAGCCGACCCGCCCCAAAGATTACACCACGGCCCGCCCCGGTCCCGAAGGGAACGGCGACTACCTGTACGATGAATACGCCAAACTGATGTACGACCTGATCGCGCTCGCCTTTCAGACTGACTCGACCCGCGTTGTTTCCTATGTGGTGCGGAAAGAGCTGTCCGGCGGCGTCTACCCGGAATTCAACGTTTCCAAGGGCTATCACGCCCTCACGCATCACGGCAACGATCCGCAAAACCTGGAAGAGCTGGCCCGTGTCGACGCCATCTACATGACGCACTGGGCCTACTTTTTGAAACGCCTGCAGTCGATCCAGGAAGGGGACGGCACGCTGCTGGACCGCACCGTGCTGGGCCTTTCCAGCGGCATGGGTTTTGAGCACAGCAAGGACAACCTGCCGACGATCGTCAGCGGCGGCGGCGGACTGGGCATCGCCCACCAGGGCCACCTTCGCCTGGCCGAAGCCACGCCTTTGTCGTCGGTCTGGCAGACAATGCTCGACCGTGTCGGCGCCCCGGTCGCCGGCGAATTCCAGGACAGCAAAGGCCTCATCCAGCCGCTTCTGTCGTAACGCCCACGCGGCCCGGGTTCCTGGCTGCTGACTTCCTCCTTTCCTGCTGTACGCTCGCATGTATTACACGGCATCTTTTTCCCAGCTTCCTGTCGCGGCGGTGGTCGCCCTGGCGATCTTCGCCGGTCTGGCCGCCCCTGGCGCCTCGGCCGAAATCGTCAGTCCCACCGGCATCCGCATGGTCCCCGTCCGGGCCGGCTCTTTTGAAATGGGAATGACAAACGAGAACGACCTGAAGCTCCATCACCGGTATAGCACGTACCAGCGTGAGATCCACGACTACCTGGAAAAGCCGTCGTTCCCCGTGCAGCTGACGCACAACTTTTTCCTCGGCGCGACCGAAGTCACTCGGGGTCAGTTCGGCAAGTTCGTCGCGGCGACCGGCTACCAGACCGACGCCGAACGGGCCAAAGGAGCCTGGGTGTTTCACCCGGACCAGACCGGCCTGGAGCGGTTCTCGCTGACAGAGGGTCGCAGCTGGCGAGAGCCGGGCTTCCCGCAAACCGACGATCACCCGGTGACATGCGTTTCCTGGCGGGACGCCATGGCCTTTTGCGCCTGGCTGGGCAAGGAAGAGAACGCCGTGTATCGCTTGCCGACCGAAGCCGAATGGGAGTTCGCCTGCCGGGCCGGAACGACGTCGCCGTACTGCAGCGGCGACGACCCCGACGGCATGCTGGCTTACGGCAACGCGGCCGACGCAGCCCTGTACGCCCAGCACCCGGACGATGTCACCCGGCAGCGTTCCAAAGGCTTGCGACCGGAAGAAGGCGATGGCCACGTTTACACATCGCCGGTCGGCTCCTTCAAACCAAACGCCTGGGGGCTGTACGACATGCACGGTAATGTCTGGGAGTGGTGCAGCGACAAGTACTCGGACCGTATCTACACCGAAACGCTCGACCTGGCCCGGGAGCGCGGCAGCCGGAACCAGCCGGCCGTGACGGTCGACCCGCAAGGCCCTAGCGACACGCCCCATCACAAGCATGGCGACTGGCGATCGCTACGCGGCGGCTCCTGGTATGTCACGCCGTTCCAGTGCCGCAGTACGGTCCGCGCTTTCGCCGAGGCGGCTGACGCGTTCAGCTACAACGGCTTCCGCGTGCTGCGCGAAGTGAAAAATTAGACCCGGTCGACCCCCTGCAAAAGCTCGAGGCTCGGCCCTTGTGAATTCCGCTCCCTGGAGATGCGTCCCGATGCTTGACCGGCCCGCTGCTATTCGCATCTGTTTCCATTGGCTCTACGGCGCCTGTCTGGGATTGCTCCTGCTGGGAGCGACGGCCGCGGCGCAGGAAGCAGTGACAGAAGCCGCCAACCCGGCAGCCGACGACGACAAGCTGCAGGCCAGACTGCATGCGGCCCTGGCCGCGGCGAATCCTGACTACCAGAACGGCGGGAAGTTTGTCGTCCGCGAAGGACGGCTGACGGCCATCCATCTGCTGCAGCAGCCGGGCCTGGTCGACTTGTCGCCGTTGAAAAAATTCGACCTGTCCGCCGTCACCAGCGTATCGCTTTACCGGGCGACCAATGTGAGCGATCTTTCGCCCCTCAAGGGCTGTCCGCTGACGACCCTGAACCTGGAACGCTGCGGCAAGATCCAGGACTTGTCCCCGCTCAAGGGGATGCCGCTCACCTGGTTCCGCATGTACGCCTGCCCGGGCGTCGGCGATCTGAGCCCGCTGAAAGGGATGCCGCTGGAGCACCTGGATATCGGCCTCAATGATCAGATCGACGACCTGTCGCCTTTGGCCCGGATGCCGCTGCACGACCTGCGTCTGGACAGCTGTCCCCAGGTGACCGACATCGGGGTACTCCGCGGCATGCCGCTGGATTTTCTCAGCCTGTTCGCCTGCCCGGCCATCCAAGACTATTCGCCGCTGGCTGAGCTGCCGCTGGAAACGCTGTACTTTACCCCCAGCCTGTTATCGCCGGCCGAGATCCAGCAGGTCGAGGCGATCGCCACGCTCAAGAAAATCGGAACCAGCTGGGACGACTACAAGAAAGAGCTCGCCCCCGCCGCCTTCTGGCAGGCATACCGCCAAGGCAAATTCCGTACGCCCGCCAGCAAATAACAACAGGGCAGGGGGCCGGACGCGAGCGTTTCCTCATCGCTCGATTTAAGGCTATTGAACCTGGCCACAACTCCGACCTCCCGTAGTGGACTACAGGAAGAGGGCGGCGACTTACCAGGGCGTGCGGAGCGGCAGGGAGCCGTCGAGCAAGCGGGAGGCCAGGGCGGTCCAGCCCGTTTGATGACTGGCGCCCAGGCCGCGGCCGTTGTCGCCGTGGAAGTACTCATAGAACAGTACCAGGTCCCGCCAGTGCGGGTCGTCGGCGTAACGCGTTTCGTCGCCATGGCTGGGGCGCCGGTGGTTCTCGTCCGGCAAAAACAGGGCCGCCAGCCGGGCCGACAGATCGTCCGCGATTTCCTGCAGGTTCTTCTTCACGCCCGATCCGGTCGGGCACTCCACCTGCACGCTGCCATCGTAAAAATGGTGGTAGCGTTCCAGCGCCTCGATGATCAGGAAATTCATCGGGAACCAGATCGGCCCTCGCCAGTTGGAGTTGCCGCCGAACATGCCGGTCGTCGATTCGCCCGGGTCGTACTTCACCTGGAAGCTCTGGCCGCTGCAGCGGAACTCGTACGGCTGCTCGGCGTACGCCCGCGACAGCGAACGAATGCCGTAGGGCGACAGGAACTCGTTCTCATCCAGCAGGTAGGCCAGCATCCGTTCCAGGCGTTCCTTCGACGGGATCGCCAGCAGTCGATGCCGATACGACCGGCCTGCTTCGTCGTTACTGACTTCGGCGCAAGAGATCATCCTGGCCAGGTCGGGGCGGTTCTCCAGGAACCAGTTCATCCGCCGCTGAAAGCCGGGCAGCTTCTCAATCCCTTCTTCGGCCAGAATTTCCACCGCGAAAAGCGGAACCAGACCCACCAGCGAGCGCAGCTTGACGGGCGTTTCGGAATCATCCACATGCACTCGGTCGTAGTAGAAGCCGTCTTCTTCGTCCCACAGGCCGCCTCCGCCCAGGTTGTTGATAGCGTCGGCGATGGCGATGAAGTGCTCAAAAAATTTGGAAGCGACATCCTCGTACGCCGGATTCTCCCGCGCCAGCTCTAGCGCCATGGAGAGCATCGTTCCGCAAAAGAACGCCATCCAGGCGGTGCCGTCGGCCTGCTCCAGGCTGCCGCCCATCGGCAACGGCTTGGAACGGTCGAACACCCCGATGTTATCCAGCCCCAGGAACCCGCCGGCGAAAATATGCTTGCCATCGAGATCTTTCCGGTTCACCCACCAGGTAAAGTTCAGCAGCAGCTTGTGGAACACCCGTTCCAGGAAAAGTCGATCCCGCTGTCCCGGCGGAGCCGAGATCTTGTACACACGCCAGCAGGCCCAGGCATGCACCGGCGGGTTCACATCGGAAAAGGCGAACTCATACGCAGGGATCTGCCCGCTCGGGTGCATGTACCATTCCCGCAGCAACAGCAGGAGTTGCTCCTTGGCGAAGTCCGGGTCGACCTCGGCGAACGGGATCATGTGGAAGGCCAGATCCCAGGCGGCGTACCAGGGGTACTCCCACTTGTCCGGCATGGAAATCACATCGCGGTTGTATAAATGCCGCCAGTCCCGATTGCGGCCGTACTTGCGGCTTTCCGGCGGATCCGGCTGGCCTTCGTCCCCGTCGAGCCAGTCTTTCACGCTGTAGTGGTAAAACTGCTTGCTCCACAGCAGACCCGCATAAGCCTGGCGGGAGATGTTCTGCCGCGGCGGGTCCAGCTCCGCCGGCGTAACGGCCTTATAAAACTCGTCCGCTTCCTGCCGCCGCTGGGTAAAGATCTGCTCAAACGGGGCGCCAAAACGCTCGCCCGAGGGGGCTTCCTCTGCGAGGGTCAACCGCAGGTCAAAGGTGAGCGACTCGCCCGGGGCCAGGTCCGCCTGGTACAACAGCGCCGCCTTGGTGCCGCGCTGGTCCGGATTGACGCGCGAGCTGTCGCCGTCGACCAGATACGTGTGGAAAGCGTCCTTCGGATGCGGCGTAATGCGAGACGTGTTGTCGATCCGGGCAAAGTTCGTTTCGTTCTCGGTAAACACCATGACGGGCGGCTGCCGGCCGGGCAGGGGGGCCGCATGCAGTTCAAACCGCCCCAGCGTGGCATGGTCGGCTTCGATCCGGTAATCGCCAGCGCGGCGCAGCTCGGGCCGCGGCGTGGGGTTTTCCAGTTCGCAGCGCCAGGACCAGGTGTTGCGAAACCAGAGCGTAGGCAACAGATGCAGCGTCGACCGCTCGGGCCCGCGATTGACGGCCGTGATCCGAATCAGCAGATCGTTGGGGGAGCCTTTGGCGTACTCGGCGAACAGATCGAAGTAGCGGTTCTCGTCAAAGACGCCCGTATCGGCCAGCTCGTACTCCCGATGCTGCTTACCCCGGCGGGCGTTCTCCGCCACCAGATCGGCGTAAGGAAAGGCGGCCTGCGGATACTTGTACAGGGCCTTCATGTAGGAATGGGTCGGCGTGGAGTCGAGATAGTAGTAGCACTCTTTGACATCCTCGCCGTGGTTCCCTTCGGGACCGGTCAGCCCGAACAGCCGCTCCTTCAAGATGGCGTCCCGCCCGTTCCACAGGGCCAACGAGAAGCAGAGCCGGCACTGCCGATCGGTGACGCCCAGCAGGCCGTCTTCGCCCCAGCGATAGGCGCGGCTTCGCGCGTGGTCGTGCGGGAAGTACGTCCAGGGATTACCTTCGGCCGAGTAGTCTTCGCGAACGGTTCCCCACTGACGTTCCGACAGGTACGGCCCCCAGCGTTTCCAGTTGGCCGTGCGTTCGGCGGACGCTTTCAGGCGGACCACTTCGGCAAGGTTCGGGTGGGTAAAGCTGGGACTGGCGGGATCGTTCATGCGGGACTCCAGGACTCAGCAGGCGCAAGGATGGCAGGAAAAGGGGACACGAAAAGTTGTCTTACGCTCAATTCTCCACGGAATCGAAAGGCGACGCAAAAGAAGGATTAACCACGGAGGACACGGAGGAACACAGAGCAAAAGGAGGGGAGAAAGAACGTCCATTTCTTCCGCCGCCGGAGGACCGCGGCAGGGAGAGGCTCTTCTCGTTCTATCTCAAATCTCCTGCCAAACGCCGGGGAATACCTCACTCCCGATCCGCTTCGCTTGCGATGGTTTTCTCCTCTTTCTCTTTGTGCCTCCGTGTCCTCCGTGGTTAAATTTTTCGGCGACATTCGCGGCGTCGTGCTGAAGCTGCACAATAAGCATAGCTCGCCGGGAGCACGTTTAGCGGGTCCAGGACAGCCACTTGTGGAATAGCCATTTTACCCAGGGCGTCAACCGCGTGCGGCTGTACTGGTCGCCCAGCTTGCGAATCGCTTCCGCCTGGGTTGGGTAGGGATGGATGGCCCCGCCGATTTTCCCCAGCCCCAGGCCGGTCGTCATCGCCAGGGTAATCTCCGAGATCAAATCGCCCGCGTTCCGGGCGACGATCGTGGCGCCCAGGATTTTGTCGGTCCCTTTTTTCACATGGACCTTCACAAAGCCTTCGTCGTCCCCTTCTAAAATGGCGCGATCGACATGACTCAGCGGCTGGACGTAGGTATCCAGGGCGATTCCTTTTTTCTCGGCATCCTGTTCGTACAGTCCCACATGGGCGACCTCGGGCGAGGTATACGTGCACCAGGGAATGGTCAGGTTGCTCGATTTTTTCCGGCCCATAAACAGGGCGTTCTGGATCACCATGCGGGCCATGAAATCGGCGGCGTGCGTGAACTGGTAGGGCGAGCAGATATCGCCGGCCGCATAAATCCGGGGGTTGGTCGTTTGCATCCGCTCGTTCACCTGGACCCCTTTTTTGGTGAACTCTACGCCGACGCCTTCCAGGTTGAGGCCTTCCACATTCGGCGCCCTGCCGACGGCGACCAGCAGCTGATCGACCGGTTCGTCGTACCGGCGATCGTGCGATTCGACCGAGAGCCTGATGCCGCCTTCGTTCCGGATTTTTAACTGGCGACCGCAGCAGAGCAGCCGCACGCCGTCGCGTTGCATGGCCGCTTCCACAATCGCGGCCGCTTCGCGATCTTCGCGCGGGAGCACGCCATGGGCCGTTTCGACCAGGAACACCTCCGACCCCAGCTGCGCGAACGCCTGGGCCATTTCGCAACCGATCGGCCCCGCTCCAATCACCCCCAGGCGACGCGGCAGTTCGGTCAGCGAGAAGAGGTTCTCGTTGGTCAGATACGCGACCTGGTCCAGGCCCTCGATCGGCGGCGCGGCGGCTCTTGCTCCGGTGGCGATCACGGCCTGTTTGAATTCCAGCCGGGTTCCAGCGACGTCGATCGAACTGGAATCGAGGAAGCGTCCCTGGCCGAAATAGACATCAACGCCCAGGTCAGCAAAACGCTGCGCCGAATCGGCCGGACTGATGCGGGCCCGTAGTCGCCGCATCCGTTCCATCGCGGCCCCGAAATCAATCGGCCGGTTGGTCGACGCTTCGCCGGCTGCCGTCCCGCCAAACTGCGCCAGCCGATGCACGCTGGCGGCGGCACGGGCCGCACTGATTAGCGCTTTGGAAGGAACGCAGCCCACGTTCAGACAGTCGCCGCCCATGAGACCGCGCTCAATCAACGCCACCTTGGCGCCCAGGCCAGCGGCTCCGGCCGCGGCGACCAGGCCGGCGGTTCCCGCGCCGATCACTACCAGGTTGTAGCGTCCCGCGGGCGTCGGATTGACCCAGTCGGTTGGGTGCACGTTCGCCTGGAGCTGCTGGTTAAATTCGTCGAGCGGTTGCAGGGGAGTCAACATGGCGGGCCGTTCCTGGGATCGAGTTGCCTGGTAGCAGATTCAACAGACGTTTCCTCGTCGGCGACAGGCAGCCCCACAGCCGGTCGGAAACGCTGCATGATTTTTTTGACCGCCAGCGGAAAGACGCCCAGCAGCACAAAGGCCAGCAGCAGCTGCGGCGATAACACGCCGCCGACGCCCCGTTCTGCCAGCGTGCTGAGATTCGGCACGCTCGAGCCGGCGTAAACATAGACGGCCGTGCCCGGCAGCATGCCCAGCTGGCTCACCCACCAGAAGGTTCGCGGCCGCATCGGCGTGAGTCCCATCACCGCATTGATGATAAAAAAAGGGACGACCGGAATCAGCCGCAGCGAGAACAGGTAAAAGGCGCCCTCCCGTTCCAGCGAGCGATTGAAAGCCGCCAGCCGATCGCCAAAACGCCGCTGCAGCGTATCGCGAAACAGATACCGGCTCAGCAGAAATGCCAGCGTGGCGCCGGTCGTCGAGGCAAAGCTGATCAGCACCAGCGATCGCGGGAAACCAAAGTACCAGCTGAACAGCAGCGTCAAACCAGCGGCCCCCGGCAGGGAAAGCCCCGTCACGCTCACATAAATCAGGAAGGCGATCCCATACACCAGCACCGGGTGCGACGCCTGGAATTGCCGCAGCTCCGTCTCCCGCGCCGCCAGGTTCTGCAGTGACAACGCATCGCCAAAGAAATACGTCAATCCAGCAATGGCCAGCAGCAAGCCCGCCAGCACGGCCCCTTTGAGCAGCCAGCCGCCGCCGGGACGAGCGACCCCATCGGACTCCTCTGCGGCAGCTTCTCCGGGTGGGTTGTCGGTCTGCATGACGTTCCGTTTCCGTGATCGGTCAAAAGATCGTGAAGGCATGCGCAACGGCGAGTCGCCAACGCTAACAGGACGACCCGTCCAACATATTCTTACAGAAAAATTCCCCGTCCAGGAGAACGGCCCGTGCAATGCGTGTTTCTGGCGCCGCTGGCGGCTTCTCTCGGCGAGCCAGGGCTGGCGAAGCAGGACTCCTGGCAGGCCGACCCTGTCGTTTATACTGCAGCAAGGAAACAACGGCGGAACGAAGCATCGCTGTCAGCGCATGGGAAAAACGCAGGAGCCATCAGGCATGTCTCAAAACGCTTCCGCTAAACATTTTCTGCCGCTCTGGCTACGTCGCTGCCGATTCCTGCCCTTGTGGGGAGGTCTGCTGGCGATGCTGGGCGGATGTCGCGAACCGGACCGTCTGCAGTGGGACGAGGTCAAGCAGATGGTGCGCACCCGGTTCCCCGGCGTGCAGCAGCTATCGACCGAGCAACTGGCCGCCTGGCAGGCCGATGAGGAACGGCCGCAGCCCGTGCTGCTGGATACGCGTACGCCGGAAGAATACGCGGTCAGCCATCTCCAGGGCGCCGTACTGGCGCCTGATCTGGAATCGGCCCTGCAGGCGCTGGGAGAGGCGCCTGTGTCCACGCCGATTGTGGCGTACTGTTCGGTCGGCTACCGCTCCAGCCAGCTGGCGGAGGAGCTGCAGCAGCACGGTTACGGCAACACGTTCAATCTGGAAGGCTCCCTGTTCCAATGGGCGAACGAGCATCGTCCGCTGTACCAGAACGAACGCCGCGTGGAACAGGCCCATCCGTACGACGCCAGGTGGGGCGTCCTGCTGGAGGCAGAGCTGCATGCCGATACCCCTAAGCAGGCGACGTCACCCTGAAGCTGCGTCCAGGCTCGACTTCAAAGTCCACGACGGGAGGCCGGCTTTCGTGCGGGAAGCCGGATTACTCCAGCACGGCGAGAATCTCGTCTTCGCTGAGAATCAGCAGTTCTTCGTTATCCACGATCACTTCCGAACCGCCGTAGCGGGCGAAAATCACCCGGTCGCCTTCGCGAACCTGGGGTTTGGAACGTCCCCCGTCGGGCAGCGCGCGACCATCGCCCACCGACAAGACGCGTCCTTCCTGCGGTTTTCCCTGGGCGGAATCAGGCAAGAAGATGCCGCCGGAGGTTTTCAGCTCGGGCTCCATCCGCTTGATTACCACTTTGTCGCCGATCGGCTCAACTCTCATGCTGTTTGGCGCCTCGAGTATTGGGAACAGAAGTTCCAGACGCCAGCGGCGGCCAGAAGTTGTGGATCGTGGGAAAGACTCCCACAGCAAGGCGCCACAACCAGGAACTTCACGGCGGATTGTCGCACGCCTACCCATTCCCATCAAGTGCGGTGCCCGGATCCCACCCCACCCCTACAAGAGGGGCATGCCACCACACCGCCCGACCAAAAGCCAGCCGGCAACTACTAATCGCTAACGGCTAATCGCTACATCCCCGCCCGGCGCAGCGCCCGCAGCGTCCCGCCCAGCGATTCATGCACCTCGGTGGTGGCGGTCACCACCAGGGCGTGCAGGCTTTGATAATAGAACATGGAGCCGGGACCGCCGTTGGTGTCCCAGAATTCGGGCCGGATCGTCCGTTCGATCAGGTCGATCAGCGCTTCGCCGTCGTCGGCCGCCCTGCCGCCAAAAGCGGGGCTGGACTCGGCGATCAGGCTGGTCGGTCCGCCCAGCGAATAAGCAGTGAGCGCCATCTGCGAGGCCAGAGCATGCTGGGTCTGCTGGCTGCGAATGTCGGTTTCGGCCGGCTCTGGCGTCGGGGAATCCCGCTGGGCACGGGCGACCTGGACTTCCAGCTCTTTCTTGACGCGGAGCAGACGGCTCCAGAGTTTGGCTTTGTACTGCTGCAGCGTGGGGGAGCCGATGAGCCGTGGATCGTGGACGATTTCCAGATACAGATCCGACAGGTGATGAATGGCCGTGCTACGGTCGTCCGCACTTTTGGCGAGGGCCTCAGCCTTCATGGCGGCCTGGAGTTCGGTGCTGATGGCGAACAGAGTGCGGGGGGTCAACGGTTCCTCAGCGCCGGCGGGATCCGCCGCGAGAATCGCTAACAACAAGAAACAATGCATCGTTTCGCCTCCACGTTAAACAGTCGCCCCCAACGTCAGCTTAGCGAAGTACGCCGATTTCCACAAGAAAAAGCGGGCATAGCCGGTCGCTTCCTGCAGCCCAACCGCCAGCACGCCTTCGCCCGTTCACCGCATTTAACCCCAATTGCCAGGAACTGCCGCACCGGACCTGTGGCGACAGGCCGTTGCTGCGATAACCGTTGCTGCGATAATGGGAACAGCGAAACGGCTGGTTGCCGCCGGAACGTGAAACGTTTAACGGACGGAAATCGATGGTATGTCGTCTTTTGCTCCGCAAAAGAACGCGAACTTTCACGGACTGAAAGTCGACTTTCCGGCGTCTGTGCTTCCTCAAAACGCCGAACCAGAATCTGGCAGTTATTCTTTTCTCGGTCCCAGGCGACCGTACACGGGAACCCTGGCAGCGAAAGCGAACGGATGGACGCAGAAACCCGCGATTATTTTGACGAGCACTTTGACGCGGTCGTGTCGCAATTGTCGCCCACCGTGCATCGCCTGCTCGACGAAGTCACCCTGTACGTGGAAGACTACCCCTCGCCGCAGGTCCTGCAGCAGACGGGCGCCACCCGACGCACGCTCTGCGGGCTGTACACAGGCATCCCGATCACCGAACAGCGGGTCGAGTTCTCCGGCGTGCTCTCCGACGCCGTTTACATCTATCGCGAAGGCATCCTGCAGCAAGCGATCAACCACCGCGGCCAGATCAACGAAGCGAAACTCCGCGAGCAGATCCGCATCACCGTCCTGCACGAGCTGGGCCATCACCACGGCCTCGATGAAGACGATCTTACGGAACTTGGCTACGGGTAATGCGGCTTGCACCAGCGTCCTGGCAGAACGCAATCCGCATCAGCGGATCATTTCACTTCGATCACCAGGGCCGCACGAAAGCCGCAACCAAAGAGTCCGATGCTAGTATCCCGTACGTTACTCTTGGCGCCCGACTGCGACCTGTACGCCTCAAACCTGCAGTTTCCGCCTTTGGCGATGTAGCTCGGGTTACTACTCTTTACGGACGCCTCTCCGACCGGGTCATTGAGGGGACGCAGCGCGTACAAATCGTAATACACTTCATCCAGGCACCATTCCATGACGTTGCCATACATATCGTGCAACCCGAAAGCATTGGGCAGCCGCTGCCCGACGGGCTCTGCTTTATTTGAAACCATACCGGCCTTGTCGGCCACGTAGCCATATTTGGAGAGTTGCGCGGGATCGTCTCCAAAACTCCAGTTGGTCGTCGTTCCGGCGCGGCAAGCGAACTCCCACTGTGCTTCAGACGGCAGTGTGAATTGCATTCCTGGCTGCGCGGCCGACTGGTTCAATTGCTCGAGAAAAGCGACCGATTCACTCCATGTAACCCCGTCCGCCGGGGTTTGCGGCCCCTGCGACAGGGGCGGCGCCTTTCCGGTCACTGCCTGCCACTGTTCTGCGGTCACTTCGTATTTTGACAAGTAGAAAGGCTTCGTGAGCCAGACATGATGTTGCGGCGCAAGCAGGACGCCCGCCAGGTGCTGGTCGGGGAACAAGCGCCGGCCCGCGGGCGTGCAGCCCATTTCAAAGTCGCCCGGCGGGATCAGCACCATGGTGAGAGTCTGGCCGCCCGGTAACGAAACTTTCTTCTCCACGGGAACCTTGAGAAAATCGGCCCAGGCTTGTTGATGCGCGGCCGCTCCGGGGGCGTCAAAAGGGAAGACCGCCGGGGAAGGGGCGTCGGCGGCCCATTCGCGACCGCCCTGGGGATCAACAATCGGGTTCTCGTCGCGCACCAGGACCGGGCGCACGCCCGTGAACCCCGACCCCCTGCCGATGTTTACTGCCTCGCGGGCGGCGGCCCTGTCAATCTCCCCCTTGGACAAGGCATTTCCGCCGCGACTCATCCGTTCGCTCGCCTTTTCCTGGGGAGAGTCGACAAACGGTTCGCGTCCGCCCAGCAACGTTCCCATGGCGTCGCGGCACCACTCCGAGACATTTCCATGCATGTCGAACAGGCCCCAGGCATTTGGTTTCTTTTGTCGAACCGGGTGAATATGGGGTCGGCCTCCGGTCGGGGAATTCTCCGTGAACCAGCCGTATTCCGCCGCCAACCCCGGATCATCGCCATAACCATAGAGTCCCTGGCTGCCGGCCCGACAGGCATATTCCCATTGCGCTTCGGTCGGCAGATCGAACCGCCAGCCCGCCGGCAAACGACCGGCCTCGCGCTCCAGACGGGTCAACTCGGAGCAGAATTCGCGAGCATCGCGAAAGGAGGCATTAAAGGCCGGATGTTCGGGGCTGACGCTGTCCGGCGTCGAGCTTTGCCAGGCCTCGTTGCTGGTTATGACCATCCATTGCGACTGGGTCGCTTCCGTCTCGGCCATCCAGAAGGGCGAACTCAAAGTGACATCGACGGGGTCGCTCTGCATTTCCCCTTGCACATTCGCGCCCATCACAAACTGGCCGGGCGGAATGAAAATCATCTTCAGTGTTTGCCCATCGGGCAGGCTGATCATTTGCTCCGTCGGCACGCCGTAGTAGTCGGCCCAGGCTTTCTGATGGGCTTTCGCTTGTGCTTCGTCGAAGGGGACAATCGCCGGCGGCGGTCCGTCAGCCGGCCAGCCATCCCATTTTGCCGGAACGACAGGAGCTTGAATCGGAACCACCGGCGCGGCGGGAATGGCCGCAGGAACGACGGGCCGAACCACCGGCGGAACCTGGGCGACCGGCGGCATGGGACCCGGCGTAGCGGGCGGCGCGATCGAAACGGGCGGAACGGGCTGGCCCAGCGGTTCCAGATGCACGCGGATCACGGTCTCTTTATTCTTGCTCGCCGTGAATTCTTTGGTGAAGGTTTGAAAGCCGCCTTTGCTGACGCGCAGTTGATGAGTAGCGTTGTCGACTTCGATTTCGATCGGCACTTCCCCACGGCGGTTGATCGTGATTTTTTGCTCGCCGTCGACCGTCACGTCGGCCCCGATCGCGTCGGGGTTAGCTATTTCCAGCACGACCGTGCCGACAGACGTTTTCACCCGCAGCACGACGCCGGCCGATACGATCCCGATCACGAACAGGCTGGCGATCGTAATGATCATCCAGGTGAACATTCCGAACTCGCCGATCTTCTTCAAAAAGGTAGCGTCGCCCAGCGCCACACGCGGAGCATAGGCAGGGGCGACCGTTTCCATCGCCAGCGGGTCGGTCTCGTCACCGCGGGCCTCTAGCGGCGCCTTGCCCAGCAGCAGGGCCAGCCCCTGGCGTTCCAGCAAGGGCAGGTCGGGCGAGTCCAGGCCGGTGCTCTGGGTCGCCGCGGTTGCCGCCGAGGAGACGGCCTGGCAGCGTTGCAGATCGGCGACCACCTCTGTCATGCTTTGCTGGCGATCTTCCGGCCGCTTTGCCACCATCTTGCGGAACACGGCTTCCAGCGCTGGCGACACCGCGGGACAAGCGGCCCGCAACGAGGGAATCGCCTGCTCCTGATGGGCCATCAATTTCTGGACGGTCGAGTCGCCGCCGTACATCGGCTTGCCGGTCAGCAGGTACCAGAGCGTGGCGCCCAGGGCGTAAATATCAGCCCGACGGTCGACCTGGCTGGTGTCCCGCGCCTGCTCCGGGGCCATGAAATTGACGGTGCCCATGATTTGACCCGTGCCGGTCAACTGCTCGTCGGCTTCCGTCGAATCCAACAGCGCCAGTCCCATATCGAGGATCTTGAGCCGACCCTCCTTGTCCAGCAGCAAATTGCCGGGCTTGATATCGCGATGCACGACCCCCTGTTTGTGTGCGTATTCCAGGCCTCGGGCCGCCTGCAGCAGGCAGAGCGCCGCCTGCGACACGGTCAGCGGTCCGCGCTGCTTTACCAGCGACGACAGGTCGACCCCTTCCACGTACTGCATCACCAGGAAGTGCGTCGTGCCCGAGGTATCGGCGTCGTGCGCGGTGACAATGTTGGGGTGTTCCAGTTTGGCGGCCGCCTCCATTTCGCGCTGGAAGCGTTTGAGCATGGCCGGATTTTTGACCAGACTGGGCGAGAGGATTTTTAGCGCCACCACCCGCTTCATCCGCTGATGCTCGGCCTTGAGCACCATCCCCATGCCGCCCTGGCCCAGCAGATCAAGGACCGCATAATTGCCGAGCAGCAAAGACTTCCCCTTGCCGGCCGCAATCTGCTTCACCTGGAACGGAGTCAGCAACTGGCGCCGGACCAGTTCCTGCGCCAACCTCGACTGGGGGTCGAGCCCTTTTTTCTGGAGATCGTTCACCACGGCCTGCAGTTCGCCCTTGCCGATTAAACCGCTGGCCAGCACCTGCTCCATAAACGGCTGAGTCACTTGCGTCACCGGTTGCCCTTTTGTCTCTTGCCGGAAACGATTCAGTGTTTCCGAAAGGTTGCTTCTTGAGCCCTTGCACGCAGGGACGGTCACCGTTTTTTCGCGCAAGGCGAATGTCGACACCGTTTGGCGTTACCCGCCTGAACCCTCAGAATCGTGCCCTCTACACCCCGTGTCCAGCACGCAGTGATTTTCCTGTTTTATTGTATTTCTGCTGCTGAATCCAGGGATTCACCGAGGGATGCAGCATTTTTCCGCGGTGAATCCTGCTGCCAGGAGTTCACCGCGGAGGAGCCAATTCGCTTTACAGTTTCGGCGGTTGCCAATCGGGGATGCCGCCGTTCTGGAGCTGTTTTTCGTACAGCACGTGGAACGGTTTGGTGGGGGACATGGGGGCGTCTTCGTTGACCATCAGCGGACGGGTTCCTTTCCACCAGGCGTCGTAGGCCTTGCGCATTTCTTCCACGAGTTGCGGATGCTGGTCGATGACGTTCGTCGTCTGGCCCGGATCGGCTTGCATGTCGTACAGGTCGGTGTTGTTGACGAAGCGGAAACGCTGGTTCCGCACGGCGAATTTCTGCCACTGGAACTTGTCCGGGTCGGCCCCGGTTGGCCAGCGTCCCTGATGGGTGAACAGGAAGCGGTCCTGCCAGTCAGCCTGGGGGTTTTCCAGCAGCGGCAGCAGACTGCGGCCTTCGACCTGGCCGGCCGGCTCTTTGGCGCCAGCCAGCGCGACGAGCGTGGGGAACAGATCGATATGGGCGGCGATGGTGTCGATATCGTGAGCGGGGCCCAGGTGTCCGTCCCAGTGGACAAAGAAGGGGACGCGGACGCCGCCTTCGTCGGAACTGCCTTTGAGGCCTTTCATGCCGGCGTTATACGGCATGAGTTTTTCACCGTCGGCCGTGGCGCCCAGGGGCTGTCCCATGCGGCCGGAACCGCCGCCCGTCATGCCGTTGTCGGACATGAAGATGACCACGGTGTCGTCGAGGAGTTTCCACTTTTCGAGCTGCTGCATGAGGCGGCCGACGTTCTCGTCGATGTTTTCGATCATGCCGTAGAAGCCGGCCTGCTGTTCGCCGAAGCCGAGTTTCGTAAATCGTTCCCGATTTTTTGGCGGAGCAATGAACGGTCCGTGTGGCGCGTTCGTAACAATGTAAGCGAAGAAGGGATCTTTACCGTCTTTGACTTCCTTGATCCAGCCTAACGCGGCCGTGAAGAACAAATCGGTGCAGAAACCTTTGGTTTTTACAAAAGAACCGTTATGGCGGATGACCGGATCAAAGTACTTGTTGCCGGGAGCATCGGCGCAGCTGCAGGCGTAGGCCTGACCAATGCCGCCGGCGCCGTGGATGAACGCTTCGTCAAAGCCGCGGCGATGGGGCTGGTAAGGCTCTTCATCGCCCAGATGCCATTTGCCAAAAATGCCGGTCGTATAACCGGCCGTTTTCAGGACCTGGGGCAACGTGGTCGCCTCCAGGGTCATTCGTTCACGCTCCAGGATGGTGTGCGTGACTCCATTCCGCATGGGATGCCGCCCCGTCATCAACGCCGACCGCGTCGGCGCACAGGTGGGGGCGACCAGGAACCGCGTAAACCGCGTGCTGGTATCGTACAGCCGATCAAGCGTCGGCGTTTCTATCCAGGGGTGCCCGTGCCGGCCTACCGGTCCGTAGCCCTGGTCATCGGTCATCATCAGCACGATATTCGGCTTCGAACCGGCCAAAGGCGCGGCTTCCGCCAGCGGGATCGCAAGGGCCCAGGCTGAGGTGAAAAGCAGCAGTAACGAACAGCATCGCATCGGGGTGATCCTCGCAGTTGATAAGGGGAAGCAGTTCCGCCGGGGGCCGTCATTATAGGCAGACCCCAGCGCACGAATCCACCAATTGACGGCGATCGGCACAAACGTCCCAGGCGGCGTAACTTCTCCCCCACAGCCCTCTGCGGGGAGAATTTGCCGGATTTTGGCGGTTCCTTTCCGTGCGTGACCGGAGGTGTCCGCCGACTCGCGATAACTGTTATTAGACGGCGAGAGAAATCGCCAAACAAAAGTTCGAGGGAACGACCCGCCACATACGAAGGAGAATACCATGGCTAAATTTTACGTTGAATCCGGATCGAATCTGCAGGAAGTCGTTGTCGCGGACAACCTGATTGAAGCCCTGCTGAAAGCCCTCCGCCGCGTGAGCGACCGCAATGAATTACAGCTGGCCGATGTGGTCATCGTCAACGAACGCGGCTTTGTCTGGCAGCGTGAAGGCCACGAACTGCATGGCGACGAGATCGTCATCCCGACCCGCCTGCTGCTGGGCGAACCGGCCGAAGATATCCAGAATTAAGCCGCCCGCGCAAAGGGCAGGCCAGCCTGGAGACAGACTGGCCTGACACAAAGATGCTGCCATATCGGGCCGCCCAGCCAGATCGCTGGGCGACGAGGTCCCATGCCGGGCCGCCTTACGGCAGCTGGAAGTCGGCGATGTACAGCTGGCTGCTGTGATCCTCGGTGCGGGTGCTGGTCCACATCAGCTTTTTCCCATCGGGAGAAAAGACCGGCAGCACGTCGGCGCCGGCAAAGTCCGTCACCCGCTGCGGTTCGCCAATGCTGAACTGGCCGTCTTTCACTTCATATTTAGCCAGCCACAAATCGTAGTTGGGCCGGGCGCGCGGGTTCGAGTGGTCCGCCCCTGACCAGATCAAATACGGCTGGGTCGGGTGCCAGTACGGGCCCCAATTGACCCCGTTGGAATCGGTCAACGCCGTTTCATGTTTGCCGTCGACTCCAATCACATAAATCTGCAGATAATCTTTCTGCTTCCGGTCGCTGCGGAACACAACCCATTTGCCGTCGGGCGAAATGAACGGACCGCCGTCGTACCCTTCGGCGTTGGTCAGCTGGGTCACGTCCGTGCCGTCGGCGTTCATCAGGTACAGGTCCGGGTCGCCGTCGCGCGTGCTGCAGAAGGCGATCTTTTTGCCGTCGGACGAATAGGCGCCCTCTGCGTCATAGCCGGGAGCGTCGGTCAGTTTTTTCAGAATCTGGCCGTTGAGATCGGTCTCGTAAATGTCCATGTGCTCATCGAACGGCCAGGAGTACCGGCGGCGGACGCCCGACTTGCGGTCCTCTTCCTGCTGGTCCCGTTCGGCCTTTTCGGTTTCGTACAGTTTGGGATCGGCATGGCTGGAGGAGAACATCAACTTCGTCCCATCGGGAGAGAAGTAGCTGCAGGTGGTGCGGCCGCGGCCGGGGCTGATCAACTGCGGACGACCGTCTTCCAGCGGCTGCGTATAAATCTGATAAAACGGGTACTCGCGACGGACGGCCTGGTAGATAATCTTTTTCCCATCAGGCGAGAAATACCCTTCGCCCGCCTTCTCAAAGCCGTCGGTCACTTGCCGGATATTCGTGAGAAAGTTCGGCTCGATTGAAGGGGCTTCCGGCTCCTCGGCCCCAGCCGGACAAGCGGCGGCCAGCAGTGACAGGGCCAGACACCCCAGCAGCGGACGAACAGCGTAGCGTCGATTCCTCATCAACAATCTCCTCAAAGGGATTTTTTGGTTCAGCAAAAAAACTGGCCCGGCAGGTAAATCGGGGCAGGGCAGGGCGGCAGGAAGAACGCCTGACCGAAGTCCCAGGCGGCGACACCCGCGGCCGTTCTCTTCCGATTATTATAGTGAAAACCCTTCCCGCATGCAGGTTTGCAAACACGATGAAAATCTATACCAAAACGGGCGACGCCGGTGAGACCGGCTTCTACGGCGGACAACGAGCCCCCAAGGACCATATCCGCATTGTCGCCTACGGCGAGGTCGACGAGTTGAACTCCGTGCTGGGGGTCGCCAGGGCGGAAGGACTGCCGGCCCCGATCGAGGCGATCCTGCTCGCCGCGCAGCACGACCTGTTCTGCGTCGGAGCCGAGCTGGCCTCGCCCCCGCCTCAAAAACGGGAGATGGACCTGATCGGCCCTGACCGCTTCACGGCGCTCGAAGACGCCATCGATCAGCTGGAAGCCGATCTGCCGCCGCTGCGGCAGTTTATCCTGCCGGCCGGGGCCCGTACGTCGGCCATGCTGCACCTGGCCCGCTCCATCTGCCGTCGGGCCGAGCGCAGCGTCGTCACGCTGATGCACGCAGAAACGCTGCGTGAAGAGCCGCTGATCTATCTCAACCGGCTGGGCGATCTGCTGTTCGTTTGCGCCCGCGCCGCCAACGCGGCCGCCGGGATGGAAGATGAACCCTGGCAAAAACCAGAGCGGTAAAGCCAACCCGGATCAGGCGGCGGAAAGTTGGACTCCCCGGCGAGGACCTTTATAATCCGGGCAGGGACGAACCCCACCTTCCTCTCGCGGAGTCGTACTATGCCATGCCTGTCGATCGAACGTTCCTGGATGCCTGCTTTCCTGCTGCTGGCGACAGCGGCCGCCTGTTCCCCCGGCGTAACCTTCGGCCAGGAAGCGGCGATCGACCATGCAAATTCCTTGTCGCGCGCCTTTCGCCAGGCGGCCCGCCAGGCCACGCCGGCGGTGGTGACCATTCTTTCCAAGTCGCCGACGGAACCGCGCGGCGGCAACCTGCGGGAACTGCTCCGGGATCCGGAATTCCGCCGGCAGTTCCGCGATCGCTTCCCCCAGGGAGAGTTGCCGCAGGATCCGCCGGGCAACGCCCCCCAGGATGATACGGCTGAACTGCCCGAGGAAGTCAGCGGCGTCGGTTCCGGCGTGATCATCGACCCCAAGGGACTCGTCCTGACGAACAGTCATGTGGTGACGGGAGCCAGCAGCGTGATCGTCCGCCTGGGCGACGGCCGCGAGTTTGTCGCGGATGACATTCGCACGGATCCCTTATCCGACGTGGCCGTGCTGCACATCCACGACGAAACGCCGTTCCCGGCCGCCAAACTGGGGAACAGCCGCACGCTGGAGATCGGCGACTGGGTAATCGCCATCGGCAGCCCGTTCGAACTGGAAGCGACCGTCAGCGCCGGCATCATCAGCGGCCTGGGCCGCAGCATCCGTCAGATCAAGCGCGGCAAACTCCTGCAGACCGACGCCGCCATTAACCCCGGCAATTCCGGCGGACCGCTTGTCAATCTCCGCGGCGAAGTCATCGGCCTCAATACGGCCATCGCCAGCAACAGCGGCGGCTACCAGGGGATTGGCTTCGCCATTCCCGTCAATCGGGCCTCCTGGGTGGCGAACGAACTGGTGCAGCACAAAACAGTGCGCAGGGCCTTTATGGGGATCTCCATCGCCGAAGTCACCGCCGAGAACGCGGCCGGGCTGGGCGTGCTGCCGCGATCCGGCGTGCTGGTCGCCCAGGTGCTGCCCGGTGGAGCAGCCGCTGACGCAGGGCTGCTGGCGGACGATATCATCATCTCCTTCGCCGGCGAAAGGGTGCGCGATCCGCGAGACCTGCAGGACGCCGTAGAACCCAATCCGCTCGGTTCAAAGCAGTCCGTCAAGTTCCTCCGCAATGGCCAGGAGCAGGAAGTCGAAGTCGAACTCCGCGCCGCCCCCGACCGCACGGTCGTCCCGCGCTAATGGGACGAACTGGCGCTTCTTGATTTTAATCCTAATCCTAATCTCCAGCGGGACGGCCTGATCAAGGAGACCCGGGCTGTCCCACTGACAGATCGCGGCCGAGCGTTGGCCTTCTGACCGTCGCTCCAGAAAGGATTAAGAGTAAGATTAAGAGGAAGGAAGGAAGGAAGAGCAAAAGCCGCCTGGTGGTGCGTCAAACCATAAGATCAGGTTTCTCTAAATCAGCCGCCGGGCGCTAGCCCAATGGCACTGTTTTTACCAAATCCGTTGCCTGGGGTGGTTTTTGGCATGAATTTTGCGCCGCATGTTTTGGCATGAAATTTGCGCCCCTTCCTGACCTCTTACTCATTGATAAGGAGTCTTGCGATGGCGGCCAAACAGAAACGTAAGCAGAAAGCACAGAAATCTGAGCAGGCGCGGGCGGCGGAGTTTGACGCCGTGTTTGCCCAGTTGGAAGAGATCGTGGATCTCCGCCAGGCCGATGAGTTGCAGCCCTCCCACGCCCAAACGATTTACACGTCTGGCGTCGTCCTGTGGCTGTTGGTCTGGCAGCGATTACGCGGCGGTTGCTCGATGGCCGAGGCGGTCAAGGCCTTGATCGAGCAGTGCCCGGACATCGTGCCCGACAATAAACGCATCGAAGAAGCGACCCTCTCTTCCAGCACCGCGGCGTACTCCCGGGGCCGGAGCCGTTTGTCGCTGGAGACCGTCATGTGGCTCTGCAACGCCGTCTGGCGGTCGCTGGTCGACAACGCTCCGCCCACCTTCGGCGGGCGACGCGTGTTCGCGCTGGACGGCACGACGATCTCGCTGAGACCGGAATGGGAACTGTACGACGTCTTCCCGCCCGCTTCCAATCAGTACGGAGAGTCGGCCTGGCCGATGGCCTATCTGGTCGTGGCTCATGAGGTCGAAAGTGGAGCGGCGTTGCCCCCGGAAATCGGTGCGATGTACGGCGACCAGGCGGTCTCGGAAACCAGCCTGATCCACGATCATTTACAACGCATCCCGGCCGATTCGGTGATTCTGGTCGACACAGCTTACGGCATTACGCGTGTCGCCTACGAGTTCCACACGGCCAATCAACGCTTCGTGGTGCGGATGAAGAAGGACCGCTTTCGCCGGCTGCAAAAGGACGCCGAGTTGATCGAACAAGGCGAGGACTGGAAAACGTATCGAGGACAATGGACGCCCAGTCGCCGCGAGCTGCGCGACAATCCTCAATTGCCGGAGGACTTCTCGCTGCCGATTCGGCTGCACGTGTTCGAAAGCGTCCACGGCGAAACAATCTATCTGGCGACCGACCTGACCGACGAATTGGACGTCATCGCCGATTTGTATAGTCAGCGGTGGCGTGTGGAAACAGATCTCTCACAGATCAAGGTGACGCTCGACATCGAGAACATCCTCGCCAAGAGTCCTGAGATGTTCCGCAAAGAACTGATGGCGTCGATCGTGGCCTATAACCTGACGATCCAGTTCCGCAAACAGGCGGCGGAACAGGCCAACGTACCGCCGCGGCGGCTCAGCTTCACCGGCGTGTGGGACGTGTTCCGCATCTTCCTGCTCCAAAAAACATTCCCCGACGCCGGCGCCTGGCGCACGGCTTACGCACGAGCGCTCAAGTACGCAGCGCGAGAGAAATTGCCGAACCGCCCCGGCCGGAGCTACTCCCGCGAAAGCTACAAACGCCGCTCCAAATCCTCGCATTTTAAAAAAAGATCTCCACCCTGGAACCAACCCGAAAACGAGCCAAAGTGAGTGCCATTGGGCGCTAGCCCACGGTTTTTTTGGCAGCACAGCAGCACGGCCCCAATCGTTCACTCTAAGATTGAAGATTGACGCACCACTAGCGATCCAACTCGCTTTGAGCATTCTCGAAGTGCTGGCGGAGAACTTGCTCGCGAAAGACGAACAGCTTGTCCAGCTGGCTTTTGACGAAGCTGCCGCCGAGCATGCCGCCGACGAAGCCGCCGGGCAGGGCGAATTCAATATGGTCGACGACCTGGCAACCGTCGCCGTCGGGCTCAACGCGATGGGTGTGTTCCCAGTGCGAAAAAGGCCCAGTCTTTTGCACGTCTTTGAACTGCTCGCCGGCCAGGTAGTCGCGATGCACCAGCTCCCAGATCCGGTGCAGCGGGCCGAGCGAAAGCTTCAGCTTCTTCCGGTCGCCGTTTCGAATGGTGCCTTCCTGCTCCAGGATTTCCACCTTGGCCCACGGCGGCGAGAGCAGATCGAAAGCATCGGGCCGCTCGAAAAAAGCAAACACCTCCGCCGCCGGTGCGGCCAGGCGAAACGTGTTGTCGTACGTATCTTGGCTCATGGTTATTTTCGACAAGGGATATTCGGGGCAGGGCGGACGTCACCTGTTATTGTAGCGGTCGCCCAGTAATTGCCAGGCGAAGTCGGGCCGGATCGAGCTGAAATTTGCTTCCCCCACAGGCCTCGCGGGCGGTTAAAATGCGGGATTCCGTGCAACCGCCTTGAGGAGTCTTTCGCCATGCTTCGCCGTTTACTCAATGGGATTCTGTTACTCGGCGCCCTGGCGCCGGGGCTATCGACGGCGGCCGATGTCTTCCGGGCCGGCGCTGCAGCGGTCGATGTCACGCCGCCTGTGTTCCCGGTGATCGTCAACGGCATGTTCGAAGAGCGGACAGCCGATTCGGCCCATGACCGGCTGATGTCCCGGGCGCTGGTGCTCGACGACGGCGCCTTGCGGATCGCGATTGTCGTTGTCGATAACCTGATGCTGCCCCGCGAACTGCTCGACCGCGCCAAGACGATGGCCAGCGAAAGCGCCGGCGTGCCGGTCGATCGCATTCTCATCTCCGCCACCCATACCCATTCCGCCCCCTCGGCGATGGGCTGCCTGGGCAGCGGCCCGGACCCGGCTTATCGCGAATTCCTTCCCGGCCAGATCGCCAAGAGCATTGTACTGGCGGCGCAAAACCTGGCGCCGGCTCGGGTGGGCTGGACCGTCGCCACGGACGCCGTGCACAACCATTGTCGCCGGTGGATCTATCGTCCCGACCGCATGGCGACCGATCCGTTCGGCCAGCCGAATGTGCGGGCCCATATGCACCCAGGACACCAGAGCGCGAATCATATCGGCCCCTCCGGACCGGCTGACACGGACCTGTCACTGCTGAGCGTGCAGACCCGCGACGGCCGGCCGCTGGCCGTGCTGGCCAACTACGCCATGCACTATTACTACTCGCCGCTCGTGTCGGCCGACTTTTGCGGCCGCTTTGGCGACGCCCTGGCGAAACAGATCAACGCCTCGCAGGACCCAGCGTTTGTCGGCATTATGTCGCAGGGGACCAGCGGCGACAGCATGTGGATGGATTACAGTCAGCCCCGCGGCGAGCGCGATCTGGACGCCTACACGGCCGCAGTAGCGACCCTCGCCGCAGCGGCTTACGCGAAGATTGAGTATCAGGAGCAGCCCACCCTGGCGATGGCCGAAACCACGCTCACCCTGCGACGCCGCACTCCCGACGCCGCCCGGCTGGCTGCCGCCCGGGAGACGCTCGCCGCGCTCGCAGGGAAGACACCCTCGTCCCGACCGGAGATCTACGCCCAGGAACAAATCTACCTGCACGAACAGCCGGAAGTGGAGCTGAAGCTCCAGGCGATCCGCATCGGCGACCTCGGCATCACCGGGATTCCCGACGAGGTCTACGGCCTGACCGGACTCAAACTGAAAGCCCGCAGCCCCCTGCAGCCGACGTTCAACATCGAACTGGCCAACGGCGCCGAAGGTTACATCCCGCCGCCTGAGCAGCATCATCTGGGCGGCTACACCACCTGGGCCGCCCGCACGGCCGGCCTCGAAGTGCAGGCCGAGCCGCAGATCGTCGACACGCTCGTTCGTTTGCTGGAGCAGGTCTCCGGCCGAACTGCACGAACGCCGAGCGAACCGACAACCGCCTACGCCAAGGCCGTGCTGGCAGCGAAGCCGGCCGCTTTCTGGCGTCTGGATGAAATGCAAGGCAGCGATGCGCACGACGCCGTTGGGGAGCATCCAGGCAAGTACGAGTTGGGCGTGGCCTTCTACCTGCCGGGCCGAACCTTGCCGAGTGCGACGGCAGCCGATCCGGCGCCGGTGGACCGCTGCATCCATACGGCCGGCGGGCGGATGCTGGCGGACGTTCCCGACCTGGGAAACCGCTATTCAGTCGCCGGCTGGATCTGGAACGGGCTGCCGACCGACGCGCGGGAAACGACCGGCTACTGCTTCGCCCGGGGCTCGTCGGCCGAGCAACCGCTGGCTGGCGATCTGCTGGGACTGGGCGGCGGGACCGACGCGGCGAAGCAGGGGAAGCTGATCGTCTCCGCTGGCGAGAAGTCGCTGACGGGACAGACGGCCGTCCCGCGGAAACGCTGGACGCATGTCGTGCTGATCCGCGACGGCGACCAGGTGCGCGTCTATCAGAATGGCCAGTTGGACCTGGAAGGGCAGCTGCCGGCGGGCCGCCTGGGGTCGCACCTGATTTTAGGCGGGCGCGGCGACGAGCAGTTCGGCTGGGAAGGCAAGCTCGACGACTGGGCCGTGTTTGCCCGACCACTCACCGCTGAGGACGCGGCCGCCCTGTACGCCGCCGGCGGCAAGTAACGCGTCGGCTCTTGGTTGCTCCGCATGAAAACCGCCTGATGACTGACAACCCCTATCAATCTCCGGAAGCTCCGCCGGAAGCGCCGTCGAAAAAACGCCCGCCGCCGTCGCCGAACGGGCTACGTCGCAACTGGCCGCTGTATGCCTGGTACGGCGGCCTGGTGTTGCCGTGCCTGACCACCCTGACGACGAACGCGATTCCGATCGTCCGGGCGTTTCAGCGGGGCCGCCTGGTGGAATGGAGCGCGGAACACGACGTCATGCAGCCGCCGGTCGTGGTCGCCTTTGCGCTGGCGGGAATTCTGCTGGGTGCGGCGGTCACTTTTTCTCGCGCGAATTTTCTCACCAAAGGCTTCAACGTGGTGCTATCGCTGATCGTCGCTTACCTGATCAACATGGCCGGTCTGGCCGTCGTGGCGACAGTGGCGATGCTGTTTTAGAACGCACGCCGCACGGCGATCGCATTTGCTAAATCATGCCTTTTGAGCGAAGTTGCTGATGACCGACAACCCGTACCAACCCCCGCCCCCCGTGGCGACGGAGCGACCGCCGGCGCCGCAGAAAGAGCGGCCGCACTGGGCGTGGTACGCCTGGATCGCGGGCCTGGCAATGCCCACCGTGACCCTGCTGCTCAAACGAACGGTCTCGATCGTCTGGGTGATCCAGCAAGGTCGCCCCGCGGAACCGCGCGAGCGCATTCCCGGGCTGGCCGAGTTGGATGTGGCGGGCCTGGTGCTGACGATTCTGCTGTTATGCGTGGCGATCGCCAGCGGTCCTGGCGCGCCGAAGGCGAAAGGGTTCAAAGCGACGGGCTCGCTGGTCCTCGCCTATCTGATGGCGATCGTCTGCTGGGTGGTCCTGCAGATCGCCACGGCGATGCTGTTTTAGAGCGAGGAGCGTACCCGAGATCGCCCGGGCGCCTGGAGCTTGGTTGCGAGAACCGCCTGATGACCGACAACCCGTATCAATCGCCGGCAGCGCCGCCGACGTCCACCTGGCGGCTATGCCAATGGCGGCTGTACGCCTGGCTGGCGCTGCCTTGCCTGGTTAGCTTGCTCACGTACGTGGCGGGGTACGCCAGGGCTTATCAGCAGGGGCGTCTGGTGAAATGGAACAAGACGTGGCACACCGAAGCGTCGCAGGAACTCCTCGTCCTGGCCGTGACGCTCGCTTTGCTGATCGCGGCGATCGGCAGCACACACGCAAAGGCTTCTGACAAACTCTTTAACGTCGCGTTATCGCTGGCGGTCGCTTATACGATCCATCTTTTGTTATTCGTGTCCTGGTTGACCATGACGCAGGCGTAGAAGAGCGGACGTTTAATACCGCCGGACCGTGCTGGGATCGTAGTAGATGCGGGCCGGCGGCTGCGAGGCGGTCCGGGCGCTGGGGGAGCCGTCGATCATGACCGGGACGCTGGGGGTTCCCTGGCTGGGAACAATGTGCTGCTGCGGACGTCCCAGCGGTTGCGGACGCGTCACCATGGTCGAAGGGGCGCCGCTGTGCACCGCCAGGTCGCGTTGCCGGGCGTACCAGCCGTCTGCGTCGTCGCTGGCGACCGTGTTCGTCGGCGGGGCGGCGGTGTTCGTCGGCGAAGCGGCGTTGCCGCTGGAGGCGATCGAAAGCGGCGCGACCGGCGACAGCGGACCGGCCGCCGTGACGACGCCTGCCTGGCTGACCGGGAAAGGCTGGTTCACAGGCGGCGCCTGCTGGGCCAGATTACTCTGCGGGCTGGGATAGGTCGGCTGACTCGGGAAACCTTGCTGACCCTGATAGCCTTGCGGGGCCGCATAGGTCGGCTGGCTGGGAGAGGTGGTGCTGACGGGCAACGTCGCAGCGCCCGAATTGCCGGCGGCGGCCGCCGCGTAGAAATCACCGGCCGGCGCCTGGGATGCGGGCGTATCGGCCGCGGCCAGGATCTGGGTGTTGGGGTCGTCCTGCGGGCTGCCGTTGCGAACCCAGGCCAGCCACTGCGTCTGCAGGTCGGAAAGGCTGCTGTGCCCGTAGTGCTTTTTGGTGGCGGCGGTCCAGTTGTTCCAGTTCATGCCGTCTTCGACATACGTGACGAACTTCTGTTTGCCGCCCTGGGCAATCAGGTAGCGCGACAAGGAGTAGCCCTGGGAGTACAGCGGCATGACATCGCGCGGATACTCCTTCATGGCGAACATACGATTGAAGGCGATGCCGCGGTTGGTCGTCAAAAAAGAGATCAGCATTTTGTCATGCTTGACCCGTTCGCTGACATGCTCCACGGTGGTGCAGGCGCCTTCATCGGCCCAGCGGGGCAGGGGGCGGCCGAAGTGCGTGGCGAAGATGGTGTGCGTCACTTCGTGGGGCAGCACGGCGTCGAGGACGCGGTCCGGCGGACCGTAAATTTCCATCGTCCACTTGAGCGGCTGGTTGTTAATGAAGGTGAAGCTGGTCGCGCCGCTGGGGCCCATGTTGGGGCCGACGTTGACCGTAATCGGGCAGGGTGCGGGCCAGCGAGGCAGCTCGTGTCCCAGCCATTCGACCGCCAGCGTGCTGCGATAATGCTCCGCCAGATCGCCCGCCTTTTTGGCGAACTCCGGCGTGGGCGCCTGCACGATAAAGTTTTCTGTCCGATAGCTGGCCCCGAGGGAATAGCTTGCCCCGAGGGAAAACAGACATAACACCGCGAGGGCGGCGCACTTCCGGCGAGCGTCCATGCTCAACTCCTTCGAATGGTCGGGACCGGCGTTTCATGCCGGCGGTGCGGGAGGCTTGCTGACTCCAGCGCTAACGCCAGGCGGCGAGGGCGGGAATCCTCAAGCATCGGGGTGGAGACCGCATCATGCGGTCGGTGGAGGTGTCTCGCAAACGGGAAGCCAACTTGTACGTTGCAAAGGGCGGTTCGGTTCGATCCGTTCGCCTAAACGGCGAAAATAAAATGTCTTAGGTCGCCGCCAAAAACTTGAGTCTTTTTTTCCGCTTCGTTGAACTGGCTCCACGTTTGTAAGATTTGCACAGCCTACCCGAAATCTACCTTTTGCTCCTAGACGGATTTTGTGAGCAGGGCGATCAACCCGGCATTGGCCGGTGGAAACATATATCGAGCCAGTTCCCGGCGCGGCGCCCAGATAAACCCGCCCTGGATCGACGCCTGCGGATCGAGCGGACGGCAGTGAAAAAAATGCAAAAGCACGGTTCCGTGCGGATACGCATATTCGACCGTATCGAAAGAGTCCTGCACCTCGATCGCCAGGCCCGTTTCTTCGCGGCACTCGCGGCAGGCCGCCTGGGGGGGCGTTTCTTCTGGTTCGATCTTGCCCCCGGGGAACTCCCAGTAACCGGCCAGCCCTGCGCCGGGCGGACGCTGGCGAATCAGGAAGCGGTTTTCGCACTCCACCACGGCGACAGCGATCGGGATGGGAGGGCTTTCGGCATTCATGGCAGATTGACCTTGTTGCAAAAAACGGAAGTGAATAGCATACCCGCCCCCAAGGGCGCCGGGGACGAAAGCGTCCCCCCTGCGCTGGCCTTCCCTTTGCGAGAACCTGTTCGTGCGTTACTCGAGTGTCTATCCCATTCACATTTTGCGGTGTCCGCTCACCCATCATGGTTTGCACGCTCTGACGGCGATGGAAATCGACGCGCTGAACGAACGCGTAGCGGCCGGCACGCTGGTGCGTCGGGATGGATCGCTGGTCCAGGAACCGATCCACGACGGCGTGCGCAGCCAGGGCGGACCTTACATTTACCTGATTGATGCCGGCATTATGATGCTGCTGCCCGCGATGGCGATCGCGCTGCAGGAAACAATCCCCAGCGACGGCCCGCGCGAGAACGCGCAGGGGGTGCGCGGCTTCTGCGGCGACGACGACTGGGAAAAGAACGACAACGGGGACTATGTGGTCGCCGAACTGTACGAAGACCTGCGGCCCGTTTCGCAGGAATACCTTCATCGTTGCCACATGCGGGTCAAGCAGTACCTGCCGCCGGTCGGGGAGTTCTTTCTGGACTGTGCATCGGGACCGGTGCAGCACGCCGAATACCAGACCTACTCGGCCGACTACGGCGCGCGACTGTGCGTGGATATTTCCCTCCAGGCCCTGCGGGAAGCGAAGCAGCGGCTGGGCATGCACGGCGTTTATATCCTGGGCGACATGACCAACCTGCCGCTGCAATCCGGCGTGATCGACGGCGCCGTTTCGTTGCACACCGTCTACCATATCCGGGCGGAAGAGCAGGGGTCCGCCCTGTGCGAGTTCCACCGCGTGCTGAAGCCGGGAGCCGCCGGCGCGGTGGTTTACTCCTGGAAACCGCACCTGGAAAGGGCCGCCCTGTTGCCGTGGAAAATGCTCCGCGCGCCGTTCCGCATGCTGTCGAAACGGCTGGGCCCCGCCCCGGACCAGACCCAGCAAGGATTGGCCCGCCAAAGAATTTACTTTTATACGCACAAACGCACCTGGCTGACGCAGGGGGATTGGCCGTTCGAATACGACCTGGCGGTCTGGCGATCGTTGTCGGTCGGCTTTATGCGGTCGGCCATTCATCCGTTGCTGCTGGGTAAAAGTCTGCTGGCGCTGTTGTACTGGGTCGAAGGCGTCGCCCCGCAACTTTGCGGTCGTCTGGGCGCGTATCCGCTGATTGTGATTCACAAACAAAAGGGGGCGGCCCAGTCGTTGCGGCGGGCTGCCTGACGCGAGCTTCCTTCGCCCTGTATCGGCCGCCGGCGGCGTCAGCCTGCAGCCAACGGGGCGTTCCTGGAAAGAATGGCGTCGCAAGAAAAAAAGAACGGCGCGCCTTTCCCGAAGAAAAGGCGCGCCGCCTTACACCACACACGAGTACGCAAGGCGGGAGTGGCAACCGCCTGAGAGGGACTTGATATTTTAGAAGCGAGCAACTGGTGTGGGTGTCGTTCGTGGCTCTAACTTTATCTATCGCCCGGAACGCTCGCAGAGATTCAGCGAAAGCAACGCTAGCACAGCAAAACAGCCGCCCCTCCTCGGGTGAGACGGCGGCAACTTGGGAAAAACCCCCTCCGTCAACCCAGACGGAATAGATTCCAACACAGAGCCGCCTGGGGGCAGGCGACCACGATGCGAACCCTTTTATCGCCAAGGAGAAGAATTATGACCAGCGTCGAGTTTGGTCAGCATTTTCAGCAGTGGGGAGAGTTGTTGCTGCTGTGGGTCGGATTTGGCACCCTTGTCGGGCTGATGGCAAAAGCCATTATGCCCGGCCGCGATCCAGGCGGCTCCCTGGCCACCCTGTTGATGGGCATCGGCGGAGCCGTCATCGGTTGCGGCGTGCTGACCTATTGTTATGAAGGGGTCAAAGTCAGCCCGATCAGCCCGGCCGGCTTCTGCGTCGCCACCGCTGGCGCCTTTATGATTTTGTTCTTTTACCGGCTGCTGGCGGGATACTGGTTTATCGAAGGGGACGAGATCACTCGCCGTTCCGTTCGCCGCCGCCGCGGACGCCGCTGGTACGAAGCGGGCGAATGAGCGGCCGCTGAGTGCGTCGTCCTTAACGCTTCGTCCGAAAAATTCGCTCCAAGCCCTTAATCACGTTCCTGTCGATCGCCGGCCGACTGCAGGGCGGCGACCAGCTCCTGCGTGGACGCCACATCGGCCGAGTGCTGGGAGTAACGGACCAGCTCCAGGCGGCCGCCCTGGGCAATCACAAACGCCGCCTGCAGTTGCCGCAGATCACCGGCGGGCTTCCCCAGTCCCGACCTGCAGAGCGCACGGATCGCGCCGCCCCACATCGCCGGGCCCGCCACCTGCACGACCGTTCCTCGCGGAACGGCGAACGCACGATAAGCCGCCTGGTCGGGATCCGAAAAGCAGGGAAACGGCAACGACCGGTTTGCCTTAAAGGCAGCCGTCTGTTCCACTGTGCCCATGGTGACGATGGCCGCCCCGCCGACCTTCTGAATGTCGGCGTAATCCCGTCGCAGATCATCGACCTGTTCGCGGCATAAAGCGCAACCCAGGTGCCGCATAAAGAGCAGCGCCAGCGGCCGCTCCGCCCAGAGATCCGCGAGCGCAACGTCTGCGCCGGTCGTATCTGGCAGTGTGACCGAAGGGGCCTGATCGCCCGACTTCAAGGGGGAGGGATCCCGACTCACCGACGCCTCGCGCTTTCTTCCCGTAGAGTTCATCCTGCGCAGCGCCGGAGGAAATCCCGGCCGCACCACGTTGATTGTACTCTTCGCGGGTCGGCCGCAGGACCTCTTTCTATAAAGCGTGCGACACGGGGACGCGAGTGGTTCGGCGGAAAAAGGCGGGGCTTACCTTTCCTGCCCGGACGCCTATAGTAGGAAGAACGACTGCCCCCTTGGAGATGCACTATGAAGATCGCCGTCACTGGATCCACCGGACTTGTCGGCCAGGCGCTGGCCCCGCTGCTGAAGGAGCACGGGCACGAGATGATTCCCATCGTGCGCGGCGAAGCAAAGTCAGGCGCCATTCGCTGGAGTCCGAAGGAAGGCCAGATCGACGCGGCCGCCCTGGAAGGCCTCGACGGCGTGGTGCATCTGGCAGGAGAAAGCATCGCCGATGGTCGCTGGACCGACGCCAAAAAAAAGAAGATCGCGGACAGCCGCGTCCAGGGAACCGAGCTGCTGGCCGGCGCCCTCAGCCAGCTGAACCAGCCGCCCAGGGTACTGGTGTCGGCCTCGGCGATTGGTTACTACGGCGACCGGGGCGATACAAAACTCACCGAGGACAGCCCGCCAGGACAGGGCTTTCTGCCCGACGTATGCATCGCCTGGGAAAAGGCGGCCGACGCCGCCCGGGAAGCGGGCCTGCGGGTGGTCCATCCGCGCATTGGCGTGGTGCTTTCGCCCGACGGCGGGGCGTTATCTAAAATGCTCACGCCGTTCAAAATGTGCGTAGGCGGCGTGATCGGTTCCGGCAAACAGTACTGGAGCTGGATCAGCCTGCATGACCTGGTTCGCTCGCTGGTGTTTGCACTGGAAACGGACTCGCTGACCGGACCGTACAATGCGACCGCGCCGGAACAGACGACCAATCGCGAGTTCACCCGCACCCTTGGCAAGGTGCTGGGCCGGCCCACGATTTTTCCGATGCCCGCCTTCGCCGCCCGCTTGGCGCTGGGAGAAATGGCGGACGACCTGCTGCTGGCCAGCGCCCGGGTGCTTCCGGCCAGACTGACCGAGTCGGGGTTTGTTTTCAAGCATCCAACGCTGGAAAGGGCCTTGCGGTCCGAATTGGAACATCCAGTTGCGCCAAAATCGGCATAACCGATGCGGCCTTCGCAGGGGCAAGGGAAACTGTGGCAATGGGGGGTGAGTCCTGCTCATCCGCACGCCAGCGGCAGGCCGAAGAAACAAGAGGCGGCGACGCTGCTTCGGCCGACCGCACCTTCCCTCCCGTTCCCGCCTGGAGCCCCGAGCATGAAGCGAACACTCCTTTCCCTGGCCGCGATACTTTTCTGCGCCGCACCTGCGGCCGCCCAGCAACCGACCCTTGCGCAACGCGCCGAGGCAGAAGTGCTGGAACAGCAAACGCCGACGCTCACGCCCGAGCTCTGGCTGTACCTGCAGGAACTGCGACGCCAGGAAGACCCGATGCAGGCGGTTCGTCGCAACGCCGAAGCCCGCGCCGATCAGCGGCGGCATCGGATCGCCTCTTCCAAGTGGTTTGGCGTTTCCAATTCCCGGCCGCTCGCTTCACCGACGCCGTTCATGGGGACGTACTCGCCGCGCTGGCACGGCAACGGGCCGAACGGAACGTGGGTCGGCCAGGGTCAGCCCTGGACCGCGATCCTGGTTCCCTACGCCGATCGCAGGTAGCGGTTAGCGGTTAGCTTTTAGCTTTGAGCTTTTAGCGAGGGGCCGCATCGGCTGTCCCTGGCTTCCGTTGTTGAAATGGGTTGACCGCTACGATGCGGCGGCTTTACTGCTTTTTGCCTGGTTTGCTGCCGGCGCCTTTCCGTTTGCCCGACTGGTAGTGCGGGTTGGGTTCTGTCGCCAGGGGCGCGGGGACGCGTTCGCACCAGGCGAGCAGGGTGTCGAGCAGTTCGTCCCGCTTCTCTGTTTGCGAGGCGGCAACGTCCTTCGTTTCGCCCGGGTCGGTGGCGATGTTGTACAACTCCACGGCCCGGTTGGTGGCGAGCTTGTCGCGGCCGCCGTCGAGGGCCCATTCTTCGTGGTACAGGTGCAGCTTCCAGTCGCCCTGGCGAATCACGCTGACCGGCCGCGTGCGGAACTGCTCGTCGCGGCCCCGCGGCACGGGACCATCCAGATAGCCCGGAAAGTGCCAGAAAATCCCCGGCCGCTGCAGCTCTGTTTGTCCCTCTAATAACGGCAACAAGCTGGCTCCGTCCAGCGGCGAAGAAACAGGCGGCTTCGCGCCGGCCGCCGCCAGGAAGGTCGGATAAAAGTCGACGTTGATCACCGGCGTATCACAGCGCGATCCCGGTTCCACCACGCCCGGCCAGCGAACGATCATCGGCACGCGAATGCCGCCTTCGTAGTAGCAGCCTTTTTTCCCGCGCAGCGGCTCCTGGGAAACGTGCACGCCGCCGTTGTCCGAGGTGAACAGCACCAGGGTTTTCTTTTCCAGGTTCAGGTCCGCCAGCTTCTTCAGCACCATGCCGACGCCCGTATCAAAGTCGGCCAGACAGGCGGCCAGGATGGCGGAGTCGTGCTTCTTCCCGGGCGTCTTGTCGCGAAAGTGGGCGAACGTTTCCTTCTTCCCCTGCAGCCGGGAATGAACCGCATAGTGCGGGATGTAGGCGAAGAACGGGCGGTCCTGGTTCGCCTCGATGAAGTCGCAGGCGGCGGCCGTAATGGAGAAGATCCCTTTGGGGTCTTCCGGGTCGTCGCTGTTGAGGCTGTGCTGGGAGACCTTCACCACATCAAAGCCGCGCTGTTCAGACTTGCCCTGGGGCGAATTGGTCAAATGACATTTGCCGAACATGCCGGTCGCATAGCCTGCGTCCTTCATCGCTTCGCCCAGGGTCGTCACGGCCAGCGGCAGGCTGCGTTCGTTCTCCAGGGGCGTCAGCCGCATCTGATTAAACGCCCCGCGCTGGGTGCTGCCCACGGCAAACACGCGATGCCGGGGCGTGTACTGGCCCGACAGCATGCAAGCGCGGCTCGGGGCGCAGTTGCCGGCCGCAGCGTACGCATGACCAAAGACCATGCCTTCGCCGGCCAGCTCATCCAGGTGGGGCGTTTCGCAAAAATCTGATCCGGCAAACCCGGGTTCCTGCCAGCCCAGATCGTCGGCGAAGATCAGCACCACGTTCGGCCGATCTTCCGCTAGTGCTGGCCCAGCCAGAGTGAACAACAACAGAACAAAAAACGCGCGCAGCAGCACGCGGTAATCCAGCCAGCAGGTTTTCATCGGGGCACTCGCAACCAGGAAGACGTCCGTTTAGACAGCCCCCGATTATGCCCCATGCCAGGCAGGATTGCGAATTCTTCCGCCCACAGAAAATCCGCCCCCCGCAAAGAAGAGGATTCACCGCCGAGGAAAGGGCAGGGCAGATGACGTTGATCGGGCGTCGCGGTTATCCTCGGGGTCTCTCCTGGCAGTCCGGCAGAGCGACGATCGGCTTACCGGACTCACAACCGACGACGAGCCAGCCCTCCTCAATTCCCCCTCACTTTTCCTCTGCGTTTCTCGGCGATCTTCGCGGTGAATTCTCTTCTTTCCCGGTCGCCTAGAACGCCTTGGACCAGCTGGCGGCCAGCATGAAGTCGGCTTCCAGCTGGATGCCGTCGAGGTCCTGATAGATGGGCTGCACGATTTCAAAATTGAGCAGGTGCCCGTTTCCGACCAGCAGCATCGCGCCGTAGCCGAAGTTCAGCCAGTAGCCGCCGCGCATGTCGGGGCGATTGGTGCTGATCACCCGGGGGTTCGTCGTAGCCACATCGCGATCAAATCCGCTGAAGTTGGACTTCCACAGATTCTCCACGCGGAAGCTCAGGGCGAAGCGGTCCGTTACCAGGTGCGAGTACCAGTTGTTCAGTCGGAACTCGTCGCTGACCGAGTAGCCGTCGTAATTGCGGCCCAGCGGCAGGTCGGTCTGGAACTGCATCCCCAGGCTGCCCTTTTCCATGTAATGCTTGTACGTGACGCCCGGTCGGAAGTTGAAGGTGCCGCTGCCCAGTCGCATCGGATAGGGAAACTCTTGCGGCGCGCCGCCGCCGGTGGGAACGGTCGTCAACCGGTCCAGATCGCCCGTCGGCGCACTGAATGCCAGATTAAAAATCAGATCGTTCTGATTATCCTGGTAACCCCGCACCAGGGCGCCAAACACGGTATCGCCCAGGCCCGAGTTATGCGTGGTGAAACGGGTGCCGGCCAGCGGCGGATTCGGCGGGAACGGCGTGTTCCGCAGGTGGTCCATCGTGATCGAAGGCAGATTGATCATGGTGTACAGGGTGACGTCGTCGCTCCAGCCGTACATGAGATGGATCATGTGCATTTCCATCGTCATGGCGGTCGGCGTCGCCCCAAAGTTGGTGCCCAGCGACTGGCCGATCGTCAAAGCCTGCTGGTCGGACACGCGCTGCGTGCCGACGCGATTGCCGTCCATGTACATGTTCATGTACTTGTATTCGACCATGAACTCGCCCGCTTTGTGCATATGGTCGCCCATGATGCCGGCAGGGGCGTGCTTGTCGGCAAAGCCGCGGCGTTTTTTCCAGTATTCCGCACATGCGTCAAAGCTGGCTTGGGGAACCGGATCCAGCGGCTGCAGGTATTCGCTGTCGTGCAGCAGATACCCAGGCGAGGCGTGCGGGGGTTCGGCAGGGGAAATGCCTTCGTCGGCCGAGAGACTACTCGCCAGTCCCAGCAGGAGGAGGAGGACGACTGCGAAAGAGATCTTCATTCATGCACTCCGTTGCGTGCTTGCGTAAAACAGAGGCCCGCTGCCGTGGGGCGGGTCGACGTCCGGTCTTCCTGTGGAGCCTCTGTTGGCTAGATCGGTTCTGGCCCGCCGGCGGCTGAGTCGAACTGTCGCCGCTGGAGTAACGCTTGCCGCTGGAGTAACTGCGACCACGCTTCCTGCCGGCGCCATCGTTAAAGGCCGGACCGACAGGAGCGTGCATCAAAGAAGGAGAAAAGACTCGACCACAGGCGCGGCCGTCGTCGCCTGGCTACGCTCACTCGCCCGGCGCTGGTTCTGGCGTAACGCCACAGAGCGCCTGGATATTGGGCTTCCTCAGGTAAAGAATCGAGAAGCCGTAAAAGCCGAGTTTGGCGAGCGTCCAGAAACCTTGCGAGACAATGCCGATCACAATGGACACCCAGGCGATCATGCGGCCAAACTCTTCCGGATTGGGTCCGTTGGCGGCTCCCTGGGGAGGCGCGGGCATGAGTTTCGGCATAAATTCCGTCATCACATCGGCGACGCTCAATTGCTGCACAATGAACACAACCAGCCAGGCCGTCTCATAAAAGAGCAAGGCGATACTCACCCCCAGAAACAGCGAGCGGCCCGTTGGATTCAGACCCAGCAGCTTGAACGCCGCAAACAGCAGCACCGCGCATAGCGCGAACTGGCAGACGCCCAGCAGAACGTTCAAGATCATGAATTTCCCTGTCGCCTCGATCAGGGCTGCTTGCATTTCCTCCTGGACCTTCGCCAGTTTTGGATCGAGCCCGACGTTCATTCCGCCCATGGCCTGCTGCATCTGGGCGCCGAAAAGGCCGTTGACAATCTTCATCGCCCCGGAAAACAGGCCGAACAGTCCCAGCAGAATCCCAATGACGCAGATGATCGTCAGGCCAGTCGTCCGCTCCGGGCGCTGGGCTCCAACAGGCTCGCCCGGGACAGGCGCCTGGGGCGCTCCATACGGATTGGATGGGGGGAATTCGTTCATGGTCATTGTCTTTCGAAAAACAGAAAAATCGGCGATCTTCGTCTGCTACCGCCGGACCGGGAAAGCATCGTCGATCTGACTGGACGTATAGCCCGCTTCCCCCAGGTCAAACGCCTGGGCGACCGACGGGTTCAGGTACACCACCAGCCCATAGACAAACAGCGCCAAACTGGTGGGGGCGCAATAACAGGTTAACACGGTCAACAGTCCCGTGGTGAGCGAGATAAATCCCAGGACGCGTCCCCGGTAGCGCAGGTTGAACGCGCCGGCAACGACACTCAACAGGCCGATCGCCACGATCACACCACCCGCCACGCCGTAAGCGATCGACATCGCCTTCATTCCGCCGTTCGCCAACTGCCCCTGGGGATCCATGGCGGGGTTCTCCTTAGCGATCTCCTCAAGAAAATACCCGAAGAACACGGCCATTCCGATCAACAACAGGCCAGCGGACAAATCCAGGCCGCCCTGCACCATCTGCAGGATACTGACCACGCGGACGTGCCCCACCAGCCCGCGTTCGCGCGGCCTCGGCGAATCGCGCAAAGAAGAATCACCCGAAGACTCGAACTGCGGAGAGGCGTAAGGATTCACCATGGGACGATTCGTTTCGGGGCGACGACTGGCGCGCTGCCGGCGACAGCGTTCAAGGCGCGACAATCGCCATGAAAGTCGAAGACCCGGGGCTCTACGCAGCAGGCCAGACGAAGAAGCCTCGGGACCCGCCGCTCGCGATCCCGCAATGCTCGCCGCCCGCACGCCGAATCCTGGACGTCACAACAGACAGGCGCCAGTCACTCAGGGACTGGCGCCATGAATTTTAACCCGCACGGAACCCGCCTGATAGTCGCCCAGCGGGATCGCCGGCGGCGAAAACTCAGGCCGCCGAGCGCGGCGGATCAGGCTCGTTCCGCCCCGGACTGGCAACTGGCGTCGGTCGGAAACCGAAATCGCCGGGAACGAAATCCACCGCACGCGGGGACGGACTGGGAGCAATGCGACACATCCGCCAGTTCAGCCATTGCCACATCGACAGGCTCAGCTCCCACTGGGCCATGGCGCGGCGCAACTGCTGTACGGTCGGGTGCGTGGGCTCGTTGATCTCCCCCAGCACTTCCCAGCAACCTGCCGGATGACCGCCCAGGAACAGGGCCGTGGCGAAGTTCGCCTTGTAGCTGGTCGGCATTTCGGGCCGCAGCCATGTCGAACCGGGCGCCATCACCAGACTGCGGAGCAAGGGAATGGCTTCCTCCGCCCGTCCCGCCCGCAGCAGACACACGCCCACCGCGTTACGCAGCAGCGGGTCGCCGCCGGGGTTCTTCAGTTGCCGCAAGGCGGCTTCATAGTTGCCGGTTTCCGCTTCGCGAAATACCCGTTCCATCACGGCTTGTGCGGGAGACAGGCCAGCATGCGATACGGACGCCGAACTGGGAGCGGGCGCCGACGCAACACTCTTGTTCGATTTACGATTTTTCATAGGACGACTCATGCAAGAAAGCGCCATGCCAGCCGCACGATTCGTACGGCGGCCTCGGCCGGCGCGGACTAGCCAGCAGGAAACTGGCGAAACAGATAGTAAGACAACGCAAACCTTGCGCGTGGCTTAAATCTGCAGTCGCACATGCTGAGTCACCAGCGAAGAAACAGGGCCCCGGAGGATCGCCCCGCAGGACAGCGCCGCCCTGACAAAAACAGGGGCCAGGGCCCCGTCGCCAGGCAGGAAGACCGCACTGCCGGCCGATTTTCCCGTGCAGGAACGGAAAGCCGACTCTTGCGCAATCGCATTTGTCGGCGGGTGTGCGGCAAACGCCCGTTCCGCCAGCGAGCGTTCCGCTTGCCGGGCCGACGATCCGGCCGCAGGGAACCCGGCCTCGACCGAAACGGGCGATAGCAACAGCATCGGGCCGAACGCCAGCACGCTCGCCAGACGGGCAAGCAGCAGGAAGGCGGTCGGTCGACAGGCATGCATCGCAGCGGTTCCAGGAATTCCCATGGGCGACGTTTTCCAAAGGACGAAGCCCGACAGCGACAGGCCGCGCCGCTGACATGCGCCAGAGGCAGGGCAGGGGAGTGACAACATCGGGTCACCCCGTCGATCGCCTGATCGATTCTACTGCCGGCCCGCCCGTCCCGGCAAGACGATTCCTGGCCTTCGTCGAAATTCTTGTCGACGTCTCGAGGGAAGATGGGAAGTTTTCTCTCACGACACCCCAGGCCGTAGCCGAACTTGCCAGAGTTTGGTCGCCGTTCCCCTCGTCCAGAATACCCCCTCCAAAGTCTGGCGACTTCGGCTACCTGCGGATCAGAATACGCCGGCCGCGGGCTACCCGCGGCGATCAGCGGAGGGCGGGTGTCCCATCACTTGCCGGAACTGGGCCGAGAACTGGTAGACACTGGCAAAACCCAGCAGGGCGGCCGCCTGGCCAACGCGCATCCCTTCGTACCGCAACAACCGCTGCGCGAACGCCATCCGGGTGCGCATCAGGTACTGCTTCGGGCTGACGCCCAGGTGGGTGCGGAACAGGCGCCGCAGGTGCGGCTCGGATACGCCGGCGATCGTCGCCAGTTCGGCCAGCGTCGGGTTCTGGTCGGGGCGGCGGTCGATCTGCCGCAGCACCTTCCCCAGCCGGGGGTCGGTCGGTTCCTCGGCGCGGGAACTCTGCTCCGGCAACATCAACCGGACCGCTGCCGCCAGCAGACAGCCGCCCGGGTCGGAGCGTTCGGCATGGATCGTTTTCAGTATCGCAATCAGCGTGCTGCGCTGCGGCTCCCCGGCCGAAAATTCGCGGTACGCATCGTCGATCAGATCTTGCCCCGACTGGAACTCGACAAACAGGTAAGAAACCGGCTCCCCGGCATGGTAACGGTACTCGCGAATGCCGGGCGCCAGCAAACCAAGCCAGTTAGCCGACACCTCAAAGTGTTTCCCGGCCAGATGGAACTCGCCCCGGCCCGATTCCACATGCAGCAGCCGCCAGTGCACAATCGGCCGCGGCCGCATATGCATCGACTGCTGAAAGCGGATCTGGTCGCTGGAAACATAGTGCAAAGGGCGCATCGGCTGGACTTTCGGCGCGATCGTTTTTGATAACAAAATGACCGTTTTCCCTATTCCTTGCAAGTCGCGGCCAGTTAGATTTGGAAAGTGGGCCCCGCCCAGCTGGCAATCGTCGTCCTTGCTGTTTCGACAGGACGCTCCGTCAGTCGCCTTTCGCTTCGCGCTAGCCGTAGCAACTTCCCCCTGGAGTTCTCGATGAATCTTGTTCGTCCTTTGTTGATCCCTGCTTTCCTGTTCGCCGCAGCGGTGCTGGCGACCCTGCCGGGCAGTTCCGCCCAGGCAGAGGAAAAGCCGCTCGCCATTCTGCAGCTGGCTGGCAAAGCGACCGATCCAGAAGCGATCGACTACGCCCAGTTGCCGCTGCTGGCCGGCGAGCATGCGGTGATCAACGCGGCCGCCCTGGGTCCGGACGCCCGCTCGCCCGACAAGGTCGACATGCTCGATCTGCGTTTGAACCTGCACAATTACCTGGCGCACTTTGACGGCAAGTTCTGGTGCATCTGGTCCGACGGTCCCAAAATCGAGGATGAACCGACCCAGGAGGTCCGCTACGCCGTGAGCGACGACGGGCTGCACTGGAGCCCGGCCAAATCGGTCACCGGCATGCCCCAAGCGCCCGACGCTTTTATCGCCCGCGGTCTCTGGGTGCGCGACGGCGAACTGCTGGCGCTGGCCGCCCACTACCGGGGCAAGGGAGCCTTTGGCGCCCAGGAAGAGAAGCAGCTGCGACTGGAAGCGTTTGTCTGGGACAAGGCTTCAGACTCCTGGAAGTTCCGGGGGCGACTGTACGACAACGCCATCAATAACTTCCCGCCGCAAAAGCTCGTCACAGGCGACTGGATCTTGACCCGTCGGGACTCGCGGTTCAATGTCACTGTGCTGATCGGCGGCGTCAAATCGCTGGACGACTGGCAAGCGTTTCCCGTCGTGGAAATCGGCGAGGTGAAAGGCTTCCGTCCCGATGAGCCGATCTTCTGGCCGCTGGGGAAGAACGACCTGTACGCCCTGTTTCGCGACAATGGCGGCTCGCAGCGTCTGTTCCATTCGGTCTCCCGCGACCAGGGCCGCACCTGGGACACGCCCGCCATCACCAACTTCCCCAACTCCAGCAGCAAGCTGTTCTCCCTGACAACCAGCCGCGGCTATCGCGTGCTGGTGCTCAATGCCAACCCCAAGCTGGGCCGACGCGAACTACACCTGGCCGTCAGCACCGACGGCCGCACCTTTACGAAGCTGGCGCGACTGGACGTGCCGACGCCGCCGCCCGTTCACAAGGACGTTTCTCGCATCGAAAAGAAATTCTCCGCCGGCATCGCCAGTCTGCAGTATCCGCACGCGATGGAGCACGACGGGAGCCTTTACATCGCCCTCTCCCGCGGCAAGGTGCAAACCGAAGTCTTCCGCGTCTCGCTCGACGCGATCGATGCGTTGTTGAAAAAGTAGGCGTCATCTTTCGGTCGGCAAATAGAGGCATGCCGGCGGGCGGGCGGTTATAATCGCTACCCCCGCCTGGCTGCGGGTCGGCGGTTTCCGGGCCGGCATGCAGTTGGGCCGATATTTCGATTGCCCGACAACCTCGACGCAAAGGATTCCCGCGATGCGCTATCGCTTGCCTGCCCTGATGACTCTTGCTTGCGGCCTGCTGATCTCGCCGCTGGTCCCGGCGGCGGAAGGCCCGCCTACGCCGACTGAAACGCTCGTGTATAAAACGATCGGCGATACCGAACTGAAGCTGCACGTGTTTGCGCCGGAAGGCCACAAGGCAACCGACCAGCGGCCGGCCGTTGTCTTCTTTTTTGGCGGCGGCTGGTCCGGCGGCAGTCCCTCGCAGTTCTATCCGCACTGCCAGTACCTGGCCTCTCGCGGCATCTGGGCGGCGTCGGCCGAGTACCGTGTGAAGTCCCGCGACAAAACAGAACCGTCCGCCTGCGTGGAAGACGGCAAGTCGGCCGTCCGCTACATCCGCGCGCACGCCAAAGAGTTGGGCATCGATCCCGATCGACTTGCCGCCGGCGGCGGTTCGGCCGGCGGACATGTGGCCGCGGCTACCGGTACGGTCAGCGGATTCAACGCCGACAGCGACGATACGACCGTCTCCGCCCGACCGAACGCCCTATTACTGTTCAATCCGGTCTACGACAACGGCCCCCAAGGCTATGGTCACGACCGGGTGAAAGCCTACTGGGAAGAGTTCTCCCCGCTGCACAACATCGACGCCCAGACGCCCCCGACGATCGTTTTCCTGGGCGACCGCGACTCACTGATTCCGGTCGCCACAGGCGAAGCGTTCCGCGACAAAATGAAGGCGGCCGGCGTCCGCAGTGATCTGCATATCTATGAGGGACAGCCGCACGGCTTCTTCAATCAGAGCAAATCAAAAGGCAAGTACTTCAACCTCACCGTCATCGAGGCCGACAAGTTCCTTGCCGAACTGGGCTGGCTGCAAGGGGAACCGACCCTCAAGCCGCAGGCCGAGTAATGCGGCCGGACGGCCCTGCCGTCGGCCATCTCCTTTCTGATTGTCGTTCTCTCTGTTGACGGCCGTTCCCCGCCGCCCAAGGCGCCGCGGGGGACGCATAGCGGCAGGGCAGGGGAGGGCGCCCTGGAATACGAACCATGATTTTGAAGAAGCATCTGGCGATTCTGTTCGCCGCAATCCTGCTCGCCGCCATTGCTCCTGCTTCCGTCGAGGCGGTCCAGGCAGTCCGAGGGCCGATCGTCAAACAGGGAAAGACGCTCGACGAGCAGGGCATCTGGCTGGAGAACGACCAGCTGAAACTGGCCATCACGACGAACGCCTACGCCGGCCAGGTGATGGAGCTGATCTACAAACCGACCGGCCAGAGCCTGGCGCCGGAGGCCCACACGCAAGGTTATTGCACCGACCGGATGGGCGAGGATCGCTTCTTCTGGACGGAACGCCGCTCGCAGGACTACGCCGGCAAGATCCTGTCGCAGTCGGCCGACCTGGCCGAAGCGGAAATGTCGTACCTGTGGAACTACGATTACAACGACGTGCAGACCCAGATCGCCGTCAGCAAAACGTATCGCCTGCGTCGCGGCGCCTCGAGCTTCGAAGTCGTCTGGAAGCTGAAGAACGTCGGCGAAACGACCGCCCAGATGACGCCCTGGATCAAGCAGCTGGGCGGCCACCAGGCATCGCTCCTGCAGGGGCCGACGCTGATCCCGCGAGAAGCCGGGCCGAGCGATCCGGGCCCCGACTTCGTCAATCCGGCAGCCGATTGGGCCGTGCGTCTTTCCGGCTCCGCCGATACCGAAGCGGCCCCGATGGTCTACGGCGTGATGGACTTCCGCCGCATCCTCCAGCAGTTCCCCTGGCGCGGCAAGGAACGCTTCACCCTGGAAACAATCCTGCACCGCATTACGCTGGAGCCGGGCCAGTCGTGGGAGCACACCTACGTGCTGGGAGCGGCGCCCAGTCTGGCGAACGTTTCCTATATTGCGCCCGAACTGGCGGCGGCGGCGAGCTTACAGGGGGACGAAGCCCTCCTGCAGATCGCGGCCGCGCTCGACCTGGGCGAGTTGCGGCTCGAAGGGGAAGTCACCGACTCCGCCGGCAAGGTCGCCACGCTGCCAAACCGGCAGGTGAAGCTGACGGCCGGCAAGATCAGCACGGTCGCCTACCCGTTCAAACCGACCGGCGACGGCGTCTATACGTTCTCGCTGACGCTCTACGACGGCCAAGAGATCTATCGCCTGGGACAGGCGGTCAACTCGCAGCGTTCCAGCATCACCGTGCCGGTTGTGGTCGGGCCGGCGCCGGCGGTCGTGATGACTCCCTGGCAGTCAGAGGCCGGCGGCTGGCCGGGGCGCCAGGCTGAACAGCGTACGCCCTGGCGGACGCTGCTCAAATCGTCCCGTCTGTCGGCAGGCCAGTTTCTGATCCCCGATCGCATCTTCCCGGAAGATGTGATCGACTACGGCGACGTCCAGCCGGCCGCGTTTTCAGCCGCTCGTGATGAACAGGAGAACCTGCAGTTCGCCGTCGAAGTCTCCGATCCGGCGGACGTCATGGGGCTAGAGCTGGTCGTGCAGCCGTTCCAGAATGAACAACGCGAGAAGCTGCCCGCGCTGACGCTCCGCGAGGCCGTGTATCTCACCACAGATACGCCCAGCGGCTACAAGAATTTCCCGATCGGCGCCTGGCCCGATCCGCTGTTTGAACAGGGCTGGCTGGACCAGCTGCAGGGCGACTCGGCCTTCAGGCAGCAGAACCTGGAGACCTTTCGTCAGTCCCGGCGACGCGTGTACTGGCTGCACGTGCATGTGCCCCGAGAAGCGACGCCCGGTCTGTACCGCGGCCGGGTTGATCTGTTGTTACACGGCCAGCCGGCCGGCCAGTTGCTGGTCGAACTGAACGTCCGCCAGTTCGCTCTGCCGGCGCGACCCAGCTTTCGCTGCTGTTCCGGGATGGTCGGTTTTGGCGCCGGGAAGTTTGAAACATCGCTCCAATCGATCGGCGTACCGCAGCAGCGGATCGATCAGCTCACCGGCCAAGGCGACCCGCAGGCCGAATCGCTGCTGGACCAGCACTGGCGACGCTCGCTGGAATACGGCTGGACGCCGACCATGTACTCGGGCGTCAAGATGTGGGAGAAGCACCAGGACGACGGCCGCGGCATCTCCGTCTTTGCGGGCCACGGCAAGGCGGACGAAACGGCCTGGCTGCAGGAACGAGGAAGGCTGGCCGATTCTTTCACGTACGCCCCCTTCGATGAGCATGCCGATGAGCTCGTCCCGCGGGTCGCCGACTGGTGCCGGGAGTTCCAGAAACAAACGCCAATGCCGATTCTCGACTGTTACTACGGCGGCAATGTGAAGCCGCTGTACGGTCTGGTGAAGGTCTGGCTGGGGCAGAGCGCCGCGCAGCCCTGGGCCCGCGAACGGAAGGCGGCCGGCGATCGCTTCTACCACTGCAACAGCTCGCTCGTGTGGCATGTGGAGTACGCCCCGCTGACCGGCCGGGCCGTGTTCTGGCAGGACTTTGCCGACGGAGCCGATGGTCGCTACGTGTACAGCACGGCCCGCTGGACGCCGGAAGTGTTCACCAAAAACTGGACCAGCGGCAACTACATGGGCTGCGTGATCTACCCCGGCCCGCACGGCCTGGCGACCAGCATCCGCTGGGAAACGTTGCGCGACTCGATTGAAGATTACGATTACCTGGCGCTCCTCCGCCAGGCCGACCCCGGCACGCTGCCGGCCGAAGCCAAAGCCCTGCTGGGCGACGCCGACCTGGGCTCCCGGGTGCAAACGGCCGCCCAGCTACACGCCCTGCGCAACCAGATTGCCGCCTGGCTGGAAGCGAAGTAGCCGCGAGAGTGGTTATACTGGGACGGAAGTCGACGGTCAGTTGTCTGCTCGGTCTCAAAACGACGAACGCCTCGTCCCTTGTCTCCCTTCTTTCGAAACACCCTCACTTCCCCCTGCTTGCGAGACTGCCTTATGTGGATTCCTCAAACGCTGCGTCCTTTGCTGCTGGCGGCCGTGATCACGTCGCTGGCGATCGTCGTTCCTGCTTCGGCCCAGGAGAAAAAAGCTCCGACGGCGGTCAAGCATCGGATTGATACGCACATCCATCTGTACGACACGACCCGACCCGGCGGCGTGCCCTGGCCGCCGGCGGACGACACGGTCCTGTATCACCCGCATCTGCCGGACGAGTACCGGAAAGAAGCCCAGGCCGCCGGCGTGACGGGCGTGGTGATTGTCGAGGCCAGCGATCGCCTGGAGGACAACCGCTGGGTGCTGGATCTGGTCGGCGACGATAAATTCTTTGTCGCGCTGGTGGGGAACATTGATCCGTATCGCAAGGACTTCGGCCAGCAGCTGAAAAAGCTCCGCCAGGACAAGCGGTTTGTGGGCGTACGCGCCCGGCTGCAGGGGAAGAAGATCGACTACGCCGATCCGCAGGTGCTGGCCAGCTTCCGCCAGCTGGCCGAGGCTGGCTTATCGCTGGATGTGCTGATGCAGGAGTCCACGCCCGAGAGCGTCCGCCAGGTGGACGAGCTGGCCCGGGCCGTCCCCAGCCTGCGGATCATTGTGAACCATGTAATCGGCTTCCCGGTAAACGGCGAACGCCCCAGCCAGGATTGGATTGAGGCCGTCCATCGGCTGGCGGAAAACAAGAACGTGTACTGCAAGGTTTCCGGGCTGTACCAGCGCTGTGTCGAGCAGCCGGCGTCGCAGGATCTGGAACTGTATCGCCCACTGTTGGATATCCTCTGGACGGAGTTCGGCAGCGAGCGATTGATCTACGGCAGCAACTGGCCCTGCACCAAAAAGTCAGGCGACTACGCCAGTTTCCTGAGCCTGGTCGACCAGTACTTCGCCGGGAAAGGACCGGAAGCGTGCGAGCGTTACTACTGGCAAAACGCGGCGGAAGCCTACCAGCTGCCGCTGAAGTAGTTAAACGCAGTGCTGGAAAAAGAGGGATTCACCGCGGAGCGACTGTGTTAATTGTTAATCGGCAATGGACGCGATTGTGGGCGAATGGTTACTGGGGATTGGTTGGAGTAACGTGCTCAGGTGGAGGAGCATTTTACAGACGCCGCGCCGGGCGAGTCGAACGACGAAAAGTCTCCGCCTAAAGGATCTCCCAGCGGATCAGCGGCAGGAGCGCTGCGGGTCTGCGGGGTCGGAGCCGACGCCGGAATCTGCATCGGGGCGCCGCACGCCGTACAGGCGACCCGCTTGCCGGCTAGATGTGGCTTGACCTGGTATTTCTGGCCGCAGGCGCATTGCACCGTGAGCGCGGCAGGTGCTGCCTGCGGACGCGCTGGCGCACGCTGCGGAATCACGAGCGGCGCCTTGCACGCGGGGCACTGCAGCCGCTTGCCGGCCAGATCGTCCTTCGCTTCAAATTGCTGTCCGCACTGGCACTGCCCAGGAATTGCCCTATTTTCTGTCCTGAACTCTAGAAACTACGAGCGCCGATCAATGCTCCAGGCATCACGACAAACGGTGCGAAGGGGTAAGGTAACGCTTGAGAAGGCGAGGAACGGTAATCCAATTCTGGTGGACGCCGCCGGGAGATAGTCTCATTGGCCTGGCAACCGGGCGCCTTGCTATCGAGGCGCGAAAGACGACGTTCTGTGGGGTTATCGTTGCTTATACGGCGTTCGGCCTTACCACGATTCTGGGAGCAATATGGCCGCTCTTTCGAACCGGCGCGAATCGGGAAAAAGAAGATTGCCCCGGCAGTAAATTTTTGTCTTCTGGCCAACCTGAAGAAAGAAATCACTTGATGGTTTCTGGTTCTCAATATCCACGAAAAAGTAGAATTTCACCTCGAGCGGCTCGAGTTGCACATGGTCGCCTTCAATTTTGGAGACGACCCCCGTCAGAATGAGAGACTCGCCGTGCCACTTTTTTGCCGTCGCGTTGAAGTCGCGTTCGAACTCGCTAGCGAGTGCTTCTGCCGTGACTTCCGGCGGCCGATCGCCTGTCACTTTGACGATATCCCATATCTCCACCCCCTTAACCTTCTGGCACACGCCGCGGAGGACCACTGTTTGCCCCAGCATGGCTGGGTTCCTGGGATCCTGCTTGCAACGAAAATACGAGATGCTTTTGAAATCCGGCTCTACTTCGAGGTTAAACGTGACCAGTCCTGTCGTCGTATAATCGGGGCTGGTGGAAACCACCAGACCAGTGGTCTCAATGACTTTCCCGTAGTGGGGACGGAGATTCTTTTCCGCATCCATGAGCAAGTATTCTTGCGGATCGATAACCAGATCGGGAGTTACCGCGCGCACATCGACAACCACTCTGGGTTCGTCGGGTCGTAGCCTGAGCGTGGGCAAGGTTCTCAATTTTTCCCAGGCGTGTTCTGCCGTCTTCCGCAAGTCGACCCGCCAGGTGTTCGCGGACGTGCGAGAAAAGAAGCAGGGCGCGACGCACTCCGCCTTGGACCAGTGTTTAAACGAAATGCGACCTTCTGCCGTTTCGCCGTTCACTTTCACATCCTGCAGGGAGCCTGCTACAAAGCCGGGGTTTTCGAGATCCACCAGGGCCAGTGCCTCCATCGCGAAAAATAGGGACTTCGTCCCCTTCGAGTTCGCATAGGCCAGTTGTTCCTGGACATTCTCGCTTTGGATGAGCGTTATCACGGCCGCGCTATCCGCGCCATGTTCTTCGAGCACCTGCCTCACCCGTAGCTTGCGTCGCGGTCGACCGTCCATGTTTTGGAATTCCGCCAACATTTGACCTGCAATATAGTAGGCATGCGAACCCTCATCGATCGCTTCGTAAAACTGATGGGGGTCATGGTTGTCATAAGCCTGAATAATAGAGGCATAGACGGATTCCGGCGACGAGTGATCGACCTGGGCTTTCCTGGCCAGGGGGTTAGATGCAGTCAAAGGGTTGGATGCAATCCAGGGGCTGGAGGGAATCAAGGGGTTCTCGCCGCTGGAAAAGTCGAACATCAGCCCGACGACCAGCAGCAGCCCCAGCACCACGCCGCCGAGGGCGCCGACGATGACGATCACCAGCATTTTGCTCGACCCTTTCTTGCCGGCGGCGTTCTGCTGCGGCTGCCAGGCCCCGCCTCCGTACGCGGGTGTATACGCTGGGGTATACGCGGGCGTATACGTCGACGCCTCGGCCGATTCCATCGACGAGAAATTCCCGCCCATCGGATCGCCCGATGGGCCGCCGGCGAAGGGAGCCGGCCGGCTCCTGGCCTGTGCTGCGGGGGCGCTGCGGGGAGGGTTTTGAGGAGCACTGCGAGGTGCGTTTCGGGGAGCCGACGCCGGAATCTGCATCGGGGCGCCGCACGCCGTACAGGCGACCCGCTTGCCGGCTAGATATGGCTCGACCTGGTAATTCTGGCCGCAGGCGCATCGCACCATCAGCGCGGACGGAGCCGCCTGGGGACGCGTTTGCGGAGGCTGCGGAATCACAAGCGGCGCCCTGCAGGAGGGGCACTGCAGCCGCCTGCCGGCCAGTTCGTCTTTTGCTTCAAACTGCTGCCCGCACTGGCACTGCACAGGTATCGCCATCTCATTCTGCCCCGAACTCAACGAGTAATGACTGCCGCTTTATGACTGCAGCATTACTATAATAAATTCGAGGGGCGAGGGAACGCTTGATCAGGGAAGAATCTACACCGGATTCCTGGCAAACGCCGCACGGAGAATATCGCCTGTTGCCATAGGCAAGGACGCGGGCTTTCCTGGAGCGACAGACGCCTTGCTGCGACTGGCAGGCTTACGGCAGATGCAAGAATGCGGCGCCGCCGATGTACAGGCTGAAGGTGATGATCGCCAGCATGATGTAGCTGATCCAGCGCTCGGCCCCGTCGCTGGTAAAGGCGACCCCCAAAAGGCCGCAGACCAGCACCATACTGCCGAAGAGAAACGCCATTTCGCGATAGTAGGCGCTCACCGCGTTGTTGTTGGCCGCGTCGGCGGCGATCGCCTTCAGGCGGCCCCATTCGCCCCGCTCCAGCTGCTCTTCTTCTTCCTGTTTCTTCTCCGTCAGTTTCTCAATATCGTCTTCGATCCGGGTGAGCACTTTGGGGTCCCGCTCGCCCGCATCGGTCTCCAGATAGATGTCGCGATCCGACCGCAACGCAGACAGCCGCACCGCATAGGTCCGTTCGAACTCGTTTTCCTCCAGGACCGGCCGGGCCTGCACCCGCGCCACATACCGCCGGCCCAGCGAATCGCATCCTTTGGCCCACAGCACCAGCAGCAAGCCGCAAAACAGCAATACCCGACCCGCCAGCCGGGGCGGGCAATGGCGAGCCAGGTCCGCCAGCAAGTTCGTGGGGCGCGTCGGCGGCGGTCCGCCGGAATCCGACAGGTTTTCCTCGGAGGAGCGCGCGGCCGGAGCCCCGGACCAGGAAGGCGGCGGCGAAGGCCGCGAACCGGGCGGATGGGCGAACAGCCCCCGCACCGTGCTGGCCGCCGACCAGTCGGGCATGCCTTCTTTCCAGACCAGATCGTCCGGCTTGAGTTTGCCGGCCGCCGCCATCGACTTGAGATCGGCCGTGGTGACGGGGCCTTTCTCTTCATCGCCCTGCGCGTAATACCACACGTTGTCTGCCATAACAGAAGGCGCCTTGGGAGCGACGGGAAGGAAGACCGGCAGGGCATGCCATCGCCCGGCCGGCAGGCAGGGGGACGAGCGGTTCGTCCCCCTGGGAGAGGTTGCCTGGTCGCGCGTTACTGGGCGAACATGCGGTGTTGCGGGTTACCGCGCGAAAGCAGGAACGCCAGCAGGTCGAGCAGTTCTTCCTCGTTGAGCACGTTGATGCTGTCTTTCGGCATCAGCGAGACCTTCGAGGGGATCAGCTCTTCGACGTCGTCTTTTTTCACGTCGATCACTTTACTGGCGTCTTCCGGGTCGATCAGCATGCTCACGCCGTCGTCGGTCTGGCTCAGCAGACGTCCCGTATACTGCTTGCCGTTACCGGTAATCAGCACGTGGGCCGCATACTGGTCCGAGATAATCTTGCTCGGCTCGACGATCGCTTCGCCCAGGTCTTTGATGCTGAAGCGGCCGGCGACGTTCGTCAGATCGGGGCCGGTTGCTCCGCCAAAACCGCCAAAGCGATGGCACACCACGCAGCGGGCCGCGGCGAACATTTTCTGGCCGTGCTCAAAGTTCCGGCCGGTCAGACCTTTGTCGGCGGCGGCGACCAGGTCGTCCGTCGTCCACATGCGGCCGGGGCCTTCCGCCTTGGGCAGCTCCGAAGGTTTGGGAGCGGGCAGGGCGGTGGAAGCCAGCGCGGCCCGTTCCAGCTCGGTTGCGTTCTCAAGTGCTTCCTTGCTGATGTTGTCAATGAAGCCCTGGTAGCTGGCTCCGCCGCTGCGGTTGCGGGCGTCGGCCAGCCAGGCGAAGTACGCCTTGCGCTGTTCGAGCGTCCAGCCGTACTTCAGGTTTCGCAACACAAAGGCGTAGTGCGTTTTCTGCAGGTCGGGCTGGTTGGCGTACATTTTGGCGATCGTGCCGCCGTAGCCGGCGTTGCGGGCCAGCAACTCGGTCATTTCATTTTCTTGCGGCTTGCTGGGCTGGGCGATCAGTTCCAGCGTTTTGCTGATCACGGTGGGCGACTTGAGATAGACCAGCACGCGACTCAGCTCGCGATTGAGGTTATCGCTGTCGGCCGGGTACAACGCATCAAGCGGGGCGGCGATCGCCTCGGCCGTTTCGGCGCTCGGTTCGCCCAGACGGATGAACGCCAGGGAGTACGCCCGCAGCAGGCCCAGCAGGGTCGCTTCGTCGAGCTTCGCCGGGTCGATCGTCTGCAGGGCGGCCAGCAGCTGCGTCTGCACGGCGGGATCCCCCTGGCGGGAGAGCGCGACGGAGCCGTTGATCAGGCCCAGCGGCGTCTTTTCGGCCAGCACGCGGTCCTGCCACAGGGCGACCGGTTGATGCTCCAGCGCCACGCGGGCCGCGTAGCGGATGAAGCGATCTTCGTGCGCCAGATTCGCCAGGGCCAACTCCACGGCCTGGGCCGGATCGGCAGCCGGACGATGGAACGCTTCCAGCTGACGCCGCAGGGCGCGCAGCTCGGCGAACTCGGCGTTCTTGCCGGAGACCGGGGCGGTCGACTCGTCGCCGACGTAGGTCACCCGGAACAGCTCCGACTGGGCTCCACGGCCGCCGATGGTGAAGTACATGGCGCCGTCGGGACCGATGGCGACATCGGTCAGCGGCAACGGAGTGCGGGCGACGAATTCTTCTTTGGTCGCTTTGTAGCTGGCTCCGTCGGGCTCCATGTGAATGGCGTACATGGTGCCGAAGGTCCAGTCGCAAATGTACAGGGCCTTCTGATAGGCGGCCGGGAATTTGGCGCCGCGGCCAAAGGCGGCGCCGACGGGCGAGCCGGGGCCGATGTCGATCAGCGGCGGCACGCTATCGAGAAAGTACGTCGGCCATTTGCCGGTGCCGGAACGCCAGCCGAATTCGCTGCCGCTGACGGCATGCACCACACGAGTCGGACGGTACCAGGGAGAACCGACATCCCACTCCATGTCGGCGTCATAGGCGAACAGCTCGCCGTCGTCGTTGAAGTCCATGTCGTAAGGGTTGCGATAACCGCTGCTGATGATCTCAAAGGTTTTCCCGTCGGGATCCGTTTTGGCGATCCAGCCGCCGGGAGCCAGCTTGCCGCGGGCATGACCGCGGGCGTCCCACTGGCGGGGCAGCAGCAGGTCTTCCGACCAGTTGGAGGGAACCGCGCTGGCGTCAAAATCGGCCGGCGGGTTCGTATGGTTGCCGGCGATCTGAACCAGCGACTTGCCATCGGGCGTCAACCGCAAGGCGTGCGGGCCGTGTTCGCCGCCGCCCTGCAGGTCCTTGAGTTTAACGACCTCGTCGTACTGGTCGTCGCCGTTGGTGTCGCGAGCGCGATACAGGCCGCTGCCCGGGCCGCCGTTGACGGAAATGTACAGGCTGTCAAAGGCGTAGAGCATCCCCTGAGCCGAGGTGATTTTGATATCCAGATGCTCGACTTTGGTCGGCTCTTTGCTGCCGATCGGCGGCGGCGTAATCCGGCACAGCCCTTTGCCGGCCTGGTCGCTGGCAATCAGACGACCTTTGTTGTCAAAGGCGATCGACACCCAGGAGCCGAGTTCGTTTTTCGGCACGGTAAACAATCGCTCCACCTGAAAGCCGGGCAGCACGCTGAACAGATCGCCCTGGGCGCTGGCAGCGGACTTGGAGCCGCTGAACACGTTCCCCCAGGGACCGTCGCCCATGGCGGCGCGTTCGGTGGCGGCGACCGTATCGCTGGCTTTCCCTTTGTCGGCGGCTTGCCAGGACTTGTCACTCACCAGGTAACTGACCTTGCCGTCGGCGCCGGTCAGCACGACCTTCAGCGCAAAACCAGCGACGCCGCCTTGGTTACTGACGCTGGCGACCAGTTGGTTGTTATCCGCTTTGAGATATTTGGTGATGTCGACCTGGACGGGGTCTTCCCAGGCATTGCTGCTGGCGATTTTCTCGCCGTTGAAACGCAGCTCCATGACGTTATCGCACGTGGCGATCAGCTTCGCCGATTTGGCGCCGCCAGGAAATTCGCGGGAGAGCAGATACGATTTCGCCACATCGGCGCCCCAGATCCACTGGGGGACCGGGCCAGCGGTCCAGACGGGCCATTCCACGGCGGCGACGGAAGGTTCTGCTTCCTGGGTCGCGCCTTCGCGATCGACCGCCGCGACAACGGCTGGAACTTGCGTATACGTTTCTCCCGCCGCCACCGGCAAGGCGAAAGGCCCGAGCAGGGCGACCGTCGAGCAAAGGGCCAGCACGCCGACGGCAGACGTCGTGCGGGAACCATGCAGACCCCAGGGGGTCCTGAAGTATGACATCATGAAGCATCCTGTTTAGCAGTAGTAAAGGGAACGCCAAGGCGGCGACGGCGAGTGGCGCCGCGAGGGTATTTCCCAGCGATTGTAATTCAATCCCCAGCGCGCGTACACGTTCGCGAGAATCGGTCCCCCGTTGCGGCCCCCGAATCGAACCCGACGCGGCGTGGAGGGCCGGACGTATTCCCACGACCCTGTCCGCCGGCCAAGACCGCCGTGCTAGCCGCATCGCCGGTGTCGATCTGTTAAACTGAATGGCAGCTCCAACTCCCGCCCCATGCCCGCCTGTTTACGATTTATATGCTCGACGGCGACGAACTTATTCGCTGGACCGTGCGGTTCGCCCTGCTGTTTTATGTAGCGGCGATCGCGCTCGGAATTGGCGATCCCGGGTCGCGCTGGCGGACGGCGGCCAACGTCGCCTGGACGCTGGGCTGTCTCTGCTTTCTGGGTCATGTGGCGGCCGCCATGCAGTTCTACCACCACTGGAGCCATGCGCACGCTTTTGCCGATACGGCCGTGCAGACCCAGTCGCAGCTTGGCTGGTCGTTTGGCTATGGCATTTATTTCAGTTATCTGTTCACGCTGCTGTGGGTGGTCGACGCTGCCTGGAGCTGGCGGGCCGCCGGCCGTTCGCCCATGCGAATGGCCATTCATGCGTATATGTTTTTCATTGCCCTGAACGGTGCGATTGTGTTTCATTCCGGCCCGACGCGCTGGCTCGGGGCGATCGCCTGCCTGGGCCTGGGCGTGCTGCTGCTGGTTCGCTGGCGGAGCGCGCACGGGTCGTTTTCCGTGGATTCCGCGCCGGCGGATTCCTCCGCCTCAGAACCGGCGACCGTTGATTCGGCGAACCTTGAACCGTCGCCCCGGGTGGAGAACTGATGTCGCCCCGTGAACTCCATATCACCTATCTGACCGCAGGCGCCGCCGGCATGTACTGCGGCAGCTGCATGCACGATAACACGCTTGCCCGGGCGCTGGCCCAGCGGGGCGTCGATGTGCAGCTGGTGCCGCTGTATACGCCGATCCGCACTGACGAACACGATGTCAGCGTCGACGAGGTGTTCTTTGGCGGCATCAATGTGTTCCTGCAGCAAAAGTTCTCGCTGTTTCGGTATCTGCCGCGCATTTTTGATCACATGCTGGATAACCCGCGTTTGCTCCGCTGGGCGACCAAATCCGCCAGCAAGACCGACGCGACAATGCTGGGGGCCCTGACCGTTTCCGTGCTGCGGGGCGCCCATGGCCATCAACGGAAAGAAGTCAAACGCCTGACAAAGTACCTGCAGACCCACTCGCCGCCCGACCTGGTGAACTTCAGCAATATGATGATCGCCGGCTGCGCCCCGGCTTTGAAGGCCCAGCTGAAAATACCGGCCCTGGTGACCCTGCAGGGGGACGACATATTTCTCGACGATCTGCCTGAGCCCCACAAATCACAGGCCTTTACTGAGATTCGCCGGCTGGTGAAGGAGATTGATGGCTTCATTGTGAACAGCCAGTACTACGCCGATTACATGGGCGAGTACTTCTCGATCCCGTCCGAAAAGATCCACATTACCCCGTTATGTATGGATACGGGCGACTTCCACGAGTTCGCCCCGCACCACGGCGAACTGCCGGCGCCGGATCCCTCGCGGCCGCCGACGGTCGGCTATCTGGCCCGGCTGGCCCCCGAGAAAGGACTGCACCTGCTGGTCGATGCGTTTATCAAACTGCGAAAGAAGCTGCCCCAGGCGCGGCTGAAAATCGCCGGCTACCTGGGCGACAACCGGAAGGACTACGCCGAAGATCAGTTCGCCCGGTTGCGGAGCGCTGGCCTGGAGGACGCCTTTGAATACGCAGGCGCCGTCGACCGCCCGGGAAAGATCGCATTTCTTAAAGGGATCGACGTCCTGTCCACGCCGACCGTTTACCACGAACCGAAGGGGCTGTTCGTGCTGGAGTCCCTGGCGGCCGGCGTGCCGGTCATCCAGCCGGCGCATGGGGCTTTCCCGGAATTGCTGGCGGCAACCGGCGGAGGCCGGCTGGTCAGGCCGGCCGACACGGACCATCTGGCCGAAGAATTGCACTCCCTGCTGCTCGATCACCCCCTGCGCCGACTGCTGGGCGAAGCCGGCCGCCGGGCCGTGCACCATCGCTACCACGCCGACGCCATGGCCGAGGGGATGCTGGCCATTTATTCCCGGTTTTTGCCGGACAGGGCAGGGGAGGACGAACAAAAAAAAGGGTAGCCGGAAAAGTTCGACGGCAGCCGCCGTTGCGGAATCTGGGCGAGTCGTTACAATGCGCCGTTTGGTCCGATGAAATATTTCCCTCAAAGACTTTGAGGCTTTGTGATGGCTCGAGAATGTGAAGTTTGCGGCAAAGGCCCCATGATGGGCAATAGCATCGAAACCCGCGGTAAAGCCAAATACCTGGGCGGCGTCGGTACGAAAGTCACCGGCATTACCCGCCGTCAGTTCCGCCCCAACCTGCAGCGCGTCAAAGTCGCCACGGCAGAAGGCGGCGCCCGTTCGATGCGCGTCTGTGTCGCCTGCATCCGCAGCGGCGCGATTCGCAAAGTGGTCAAGCAGAAGCCGTTCCAGGCTCCCAAAAAGTAGTTGCGATGAGTCTGTCACGCAGCGAAGTTGAAAAAGTCTCCCTACTCGCCCGGTTGCAGTTGACCGAGGCTGAGCTGGATCTTTACGTAATCCACCTCAATCAAATTGTGGGTTACGTCGAGCTGCTTTCGGAGCTCGACACCACTGGGGTGGAACCAATGGCCCACGCCATTGAAATGCGGAATGTGCTCGTCCCCGACGTTTCGCAACCAAGCCTGCCGCGCGACCAGGCCCTGGCCAACGCCCCCAAACGCGACGAAGAGTGCTATCGCGTGCCGGCCGTTCTGGAATAGTACGCTCTCTCGCCCCTGATTCTGGGGCAACGTCTGCCTGCAGGAATCGCGGAAGGACTTCGTGCAAAGCTGGCAAACTCCGTAGGTTGGGCACTCCTGCCCGACCAGTTCGCCGGAAGAAGCATTGAAAAGTACGACCACGAATGTGCGCTGCTCTACTGCTTGCGACGCCAGTTCCGCTGCGATCCGGGAATCGCAAACGGGCCGGAGAGCCCATTCTATAAAAGACAGGACGCGTCCTTGCGAGAAAGGGACTGCTGCGGTTTCTTTCCAGAAAGCGGGCCTTCCGTTACGATGCGTGGCGAACTGTTTTCTACCCCGCTCCGTAGAAGTCGTATGAAATTAGCCACCTGCCGGTCTGCGATCCATCTCTTGCCGCTGTTCCTCTTGCTGCTGGCAGGCTGTTCTTCATCGCCGCCCAAGCCTTCTGACAGCGAAACGACCGAACCGACCAAGGTTGAGGGGAAAGTTCGTCTGCTGGTGGTTGATGACCCGGCCCTGGCGGCAGTGATTGAACGCCAGTGGAAGGCCCGCGCCACGAATGAGCTGGAGGTCTTCTCTCTGACGGCAGTCGAGCTTGCCGGTAAAAAGCAGCTGGACGCCGACGCGGTCATTTATCCGTCCGGCCTGCTGGGAGAACTGGCGGTGGCGAATCTGATCCGGCCGTTGCCGCGAGAGACGCTGGAAAGCGCCGAGTTCCAGCACGACGACCTCATGAAGCTGCCCCGCGGCTCGGAGGTCTCCTGGGGCGACGAAGTGTACGCCGTGTCGCTCGGATCGCCCCAGTACTGCCTGCTTTATCGGAACGACCTGCTGACTGCGGCAGGGCTCCGCGTCCCCCAGGACTGGCCCGCCTTCCAGCAGGTGCGGGAACTGCTGTCCGCGCGTCCCGCAGACCTGCCAGACGATCAGCCCTGGGCTCCCTCGCTGGAGCCGCTTTCCGCCGGCTGGGCCAGCCAGTCGCTGCTAGTCAGGGCGGCTCCCTATGTCCGCGAACCCAGCCGCTATTCCACCCTGTTCAACTACCGGACCATGGAGCCTTACATTGCTTCGCCCGCGTTTGTCCAGGCGCTCAAAGAGCTGGCGGCGGCGTGCCAGGACCTGCCCTTTGAACCGGCCGAACTAACGCCGGAGCGCGTCCTGCAGGAGTTTCTGGCAGGTCATGCGGCCATGGCGCTCGACTGGCCGACGGCCGCAATCGAAACGGACGAACCGCCGCCGACCGCCGAGTTCAGCATGGCCCTGGCGCCCGGTTCTCCCAAGGTTTTCAATGACCGCAGCGGCGAATGGCAAACCAAGAGCGACCCTAGCCTGCGACAGGTTCCGCTGCTGGGCGTCGCCGGCCGTTCCGGCTCAGTCACTCGAGAGTCGCAACATGCGGCCGCCGCGGCGACCACGCTGGCGATTCTGTCGAGCACCGCCTGGAGCAAAGAGATCGCCGCCCAGAGTCCGGCGACGACCGTTTATCGCAACTCGCAACTGGGTTCCGTCAAAGCCTGGCTGCCGGCTCCGCTGCAGGCCGAAAGCGACCGCTACGCCGAAGTCGTTTCCGACAGCCAGTACGCCCGACTGACGCTCTTTTCGCCCCGCATTCCTGGCCGGTCAGAATACCTCGCCGCCCTCGACCAGGCTGTCTGGGCGGTCCTCAAAGGAGACCAGTCCGCCGAGAAAGCCCTGCAGCAAACGGCCGACGAGTGGAGCAAAATCACCGAGAAATACGGCGTCGAATCACAAGTCCAGGCCTACAAACGCAGCCTCGGTCTCTAAGCCCGACAGGGCAGGGCGGCAGCCATTTCACTGCTGGCGGAAATCGAAAGAACAGTCGACTCTTGTTCGTCGTTTCAAGCAAGGACAGACGCCGGACAGTCGACTTTCACTCCGTGAAAGATCGCGTTCTTTTGCGGAGCAAAAGACGACTGACCGTCGACTTCCGTCAGTTAAACGTTTCTCGTTCCGAGCGAAAGGCGACTTTCTGGGCCTGGAAGGGAAACCAGGGCGGCCAGGAACGCCCTTCATGCGGGCGAACCATGTGACAACCTTGTGTCGCTGTGGCATAATCGGACACCAAGGCCGCGGCGCGTTTATCGCATCCGGCACTTGAAGTGGATCACGCCGCCTTTGCCGGGCAGCAGCGGACTTTCCAGCTCCCATCGCAGGATGAGCGAGTCGCCTTCGTTGACGTCGGTGTACAACTTTGCGGGCGGATTCGACTGGGCGCTGTCGGGCACGTATTCCAGTCGGGGCGTCAGGTTGTCGATCAGCGTGACGTTGCCGATGATCTCGTCGCCGATGTTATCAAACCGCAGCGAGAACTCGATGATATCGCCCGGTTTGGCGGCCCGTGTCGAGGCCGTTTTCACCAGCTGCAAACGCGGGTTGCCGGGGATATCTTCGTTGACGTACACCACCTGGGCGGCGGTCGTGCTGCTTTCGACATCTGCTTTTTCGGCGTCGAAGAGCACCTGCGTCATTTGATTCTCGGTCCAGACTCCCACGGCCGCCGTGTATTCCGACAGGCGAGCCTTCTCGGAGTTCTCAAACACGCCGCGATGGAAAATCTGGAAGTCGTTGTGCACGCCCAGGTCGCCCTGGTATTCGGTGACCTTCTGCAGGGTGCCGACGGTCAGGCCGCGAGTGCGATCGCTGATGTTGCTGGGTTGGCCGACGCCAATCTGGCCGATCGCTTCGATCGGCTGCATCATGGTGGTCGGGATACGTGTTTCTTCCTGCAGCATCGCTTGCGACTGCGACTCGGCGGCGATCAGGCCTTCGTTCGCATCGGTCACGACCACGCCGTAAATCTTGCGGACCGCGGCAAAGCGGGGAGCATAAATGGGAGTGCGGTTACTGGGCTCGACCATCACGCGGCCATCCAGCGTATCGTAATGGGCGACCGTATCTTCCAGATCAAGACCGCGGACCGTCCAGTCGTAATCCACCTGGACTTCCTGGTTGCGATCACCGCCGTCAAAGACGTATTCATCCCGCGGCCACTCGCCGCCAATCCGCGGCGGCTGCCATTGCCCGTAAGGATTGGCCGAGTAAATGGCGGGTCCGATCGGCTGCGGCGGACCGCTGGCCGCGCCCGGCGGCAACATGGCGCCGGCGTAAGGCATCATTCCGAACGGCGCCCCCGCGTAACCGCCTTGCGGATAACCGCCCGCGTAAGGACGACCAGGATGCGGGAAACCACCCTGGGCCGCCTGGCCGGCCGCGCCAGCGGAACCAGGCGGGCAATAGGCCGGGCCCGGATCGCTTGCCGGAACAACCGCCGGATCCTGGTGATAAGCCACCTGGGCCACGCCCGTAGGCGCAGCAGTAGCAGCGGATGCCTGGGGAGCGACGACGGGCGGCGCCTGCGCGGCAGGGGCCGGTTGGGTCAGCGGCGGCGGTGCGTCGGGACGATGCGGCGCCTGAGCGGTAAGACTGGCTCCCGGCGTGCGGCAAGAACAGAGCAGCACCAGGCTCAACAGCCAGGGGCTCCAGGCTGCCAGATCGCTTCCGTTGTTGAATCGACGTTGCAACGCCATCGTCATTCCTTGGTCGGAGAGGCAGGGCAGGGGAGTCCAAACATTTGATACAGCAACTGCGGAGCGCGACGCCGGGGAGCGGCCGTCGGTTCCGGCAGTCGAGCGACCTGAGCGGGCCGCGTGTCCCATTCCTGCAGTTTCGGCAACGGCGACCGGACAGGTTCCGGCGCCGTGGTGATTTCTACTTCAGCGGAGACCGGAGCAATCGTCCCGTAACGTCCCCCTTTCGACGAAGTCGGCAGACGGGCCAGCACCTGGTCGGCACGATACGACGGAATCGCTCGCGCGGCTGCTGCCACCCGCGGAGCCGGATTCCGGGGAGCGGCTCCCAGCGCAGGAGCAGCCTGCGGGGCGGCTCCCAAGGGAGGCGCAAGCGGATCGACCGCGGGAGGTGCAAGCGGATCGACCGCGGACGGCGCGAGCGGATCGACCGCAGGAGGCGGTACGGGCCCCGCGTCCGGCACAGCGCCGGCCGGCGGATCGACGGGCGCCTGGCCTTCGATGGCCCGCAGCTCGGCGGCTTCCTGGGGCGGCGTGGGCTTCAAGCGGTACAGCGGCGGCGAACCAAAGGCAAAGCCATGTTCGGCCCCGTCGGGGATCCGCGAACCCATTCGCAAAATGGCCATCGGCCTGCCCAGCCGATCGGCCTCTTTCAGCGGGTCGACATTCGGTCCGACTTCATACCAGCGTTGGAACGCGGGCGTATCCGCCACCGGAACCGCCTGCAACGGCGGTTCCAGGTAGATAACGCGTGTGACAAAGTTGCCGCGGGAAGCATATTCCAGCTCCGCCTGCGTCAGATGGATCGGAATGGGATACTGTTCTTCCAGCCCGTGCGGCGGATACAAGCGGTTCACCAGCTCAATGCTGGGATACACTTCGATCCCTTCATTACCCACGCCCGGAATCCGCGTCACTTTGAGACGGTAGACCTGGCCCAGCAGCATGCTGGCCTTAACCGGGTTGAGTTCGCTCGGCTGGAAACGTCCTTCGCTGGCGAAAGAGACGTGCGTTCCTGGAGGGCCCCAGACTTCGACCGGCTGGAAATAGCCCGGCCGCGGTCCGCCGTGGGCCAGCTGCAGACGGCCCACCACGCCCGGCGCCATATCGGCCGAGTGCTGGTAGTGGACATCCTGGGCCTGCGACCAGGCGGCCGGTCCGCACAGCAGCAACAACGCCGCCGCTTGCACCAGACAAAGCCAGGCGGAAGCCCGCCGGCCAGCGCTCGAAGAGTTTCGTAGAGCGTGATTCAATGGAGCGTGATTCATAGGATCGCTTCGGTAGTCAGCAACTAGCAGGCCGAAAAACGAGCGACTTCCGAGGCCGCCAGGGTCTTCGGAAGTCGAGAATAAGGGCGACGTCTGCACTCCAGACGCCGCCCTGGCTGGCGACGACTACGGAGCCGGTCGGCAGGACGGGCACATACAGCCCTCTGCATGACCACCGCCCTGATAGTCGTGGCTCGCATCGTATCCGGGCGGATAGATGGCGCCCGGACCGGCACGAACGTGTCGCATATCGCTGGCCGGCTGCCCGTAAGCAAACGGCGGCGAGACGGTCTTTTCACGCAGGTGCATGGTGTTGGCAGGCGCCGGGTAGCTGAGACCAGGAGACTGCTGGACGTGCATCTGCAGGGTGGGAGTCGGACCCGGAATCTGCATGTGGGTGTGATTGTGCATCACGTGACGCTGCAGACCGGCGGGCGATCCGTGCGGAATGTGCGGCGGGCCGGGCAGACCAATCGGCGTGCCGCTCATCGGCATGCCCCACTGGGGACCCGTCACTCCCGACACATAGTTGTTCATTCCCCCGCCCATACCGCCGGCTCCCGAAGGAGGCGCCATCGGCACGGGTGCGTTCGGATACGGCGCCATGTAACCCTGGGCTCCGTAGGGCGGCACGCCGTAAGGCGGAATCACGCCGGGAGGTCCCATCATTCCGGGAGGAATCATACCCGGGGGCATGCCGGGCGGCAGTCCCGGCGGCAACATGCCGCTGGCCTGCTGGACGCCGCCGTCGGGGTAGTTCCCCGACAGTCCGCCGACCATGCTGGGCATTTCTTTGTCGATGTTACCCATCCGAATGATGGCCATAATCGAACCGCGATGATCGGCTTCCGAGATCGGATCGACGCCCGGAGCCAGGCGGGTGCTGACCAGCGTTTCCACGCCGGAGAGCGCCAGTTCCTGGAATTCCGGATCAGGCAGGTAGATCACTTTGGTGACAAAGTTCCCAGACAGGACCTGGTCGAAGTCTTCCGGAGTAAACTGGATCGGCACCGCGTTGTGGGCCAGATAAGCGGCCGTCCGAGGCGTGGTGTTGGCCACCTCGAGAGTCGGATAGAGCTCGACGCCCAGCCGGCCTTCGATGTCGGTCAGTTTAATCTGGTAGATGGCTCCCTGCGGGAAGTTAGCCCGTCCCGGAGTAATCAGCGGGGCGGAGTTGAAACCACCGCCGGGCGAAATGCTCCAGTGAACCTGCATCCCTTCAGGTCGCGAAAAATAAACCTGGATCGGCTGCTGCATGGGGGCCGGAGCTCCCAGCGGCATCGCCGGAGGCAGGACGCCTGGTCCTGGTCCTCCCACGCCCGGTCCTGGATGGAGGATGCGCTCGCTGGGGGGCAGGTTATGCCCGTGCCGAGCCATCCCCGGGAAGGCACAACCGACGAAACCCGCCGCAAGCGCCAATAACATTAGTCCAATCGACATCCGTGTGTGCATGGCTTTCCCCTGTGCGCCCTGGTCGCCGAAGCGGCCGGATCGGCATCCGTGCGGTGAATCGTCGTGTTTCACTGAGTTCGCGTTGCCGGCGGGAGCGGCTTCGCCTTGTTCTTCCCTGAAGCAGATTGACATAGCTTCTCGCGACGGACCTTCCTATAATCCCTCGCCCCCTGCAGGTTCCCACGCCCTTTCGGCGCGACTTGTCCCTGCACGAGAAGAACTGAGTCTCTGTGTGTTTATGTTCGGCCTGCTAGAACACGAATCTTTGATAAAACCCCTACAACCGCACCATGAATCAATCTTTCTCTGGTTTACTGGCGCCAGCACTACTGCCGCTTTCCCCCGGTGCGGTCCGCTTTCTGCTCCTTCTGGCAGCCGTTTCCACGGCCGTTTTCCCCACGCCTGGCTGGTCCCAGCAGCCGCTTCCGCCCACGCAGGGCGAGTCCGCGCCCGTTAATGCGGTCGTGTCGCCGCCCACCGGCAACCAGCTGGTCGCTGCCTCGGCGCGGGAACTTGACCAGGCTACCGCCATTGCGGCCCGCATCCGACAAACGGGTGAAGTTCTGGGGCATCCGCTGGAAGGGCAGGGGACTTACCTGCAGGCAGACCAGAGCGGAGAGAAACTTCTGCGTCTGGAGATGCAACTGTCGGTCGGCAAGAATCGCTCCTCGCTGCTGCAGGTGTGCAACCTGGATTCCCTCTGCCTGCGACGTGAAGTGGGCGGCAAGGTGACGCTTACCCGCGTGCTGCTGTCGGAAGTTCGCGACGCCGAGCGCGCGGCGGAACAGGCTGGCAAAAAGCCCGACCTGGCGCTGCTGACCCGCGGCGGCCTGCCGCAACTGATGCATTCGCTGGCGGAGAATTTTGACTTCGACGCGCCGGAAACCTCGGCCATCTCCAGCCTGCCGGTCTGGACGGTTGAAGGCCGCTGGAAGAAAGCCTCACTGGCCCGACTGCTGCCCGACCAGGCCGAAGCGATCAACCACGGGCAACCGCCGCGGTACGAAGAGTTCCCGCCGCAACTGCCGGCCCGGGTCAGCCTGGTGTTAGGCCAGCAAGGCGGCGGCCGGCTGTTTCCGTTCCGGATCACGTACTATCGCGACGCCGAACCAACGCTCAACGAGAAGCCGCTCGTCAAGATTGAGTTCTTCGAAGTGCGCCGCAACGCCCAGATCGACCCAGCATACTTCACCTACAATCCCGACGATCCCCAGGTGGTCGACGTCACCGAAGCCTACCTGAAGAAAAAAGGGCTCGCTGCGCCGTAAGCAGAGCGTGAAAGCGAAACGACAAGAGCCTTGGACGGACCGCATGTGCGAAGACGATCCGGCGGCTGAATGGGGCAGGGCAGGGGGGACCGCTTGTAATACGCCCCCAGGTTACGAATAATGCCCCTTTGGCGACGCCTGCCTGGCGGGTCGCACTTCTTCCCTCCTGTGTTACTGCTTGATTGTGGCTCGAATCTTTGTTGCATTGTCGGTGATCGCCATCTGCCTGATGCTCACCAATCTGGGGCTGGGTTATATGTCGGGCGATTTCAATGGAATCGCGCAGCGACATCGCCAGGCCTATCAAACACTGGACCAGGCCCGCAAGTCGGGCGACGAAGCCAGAAGGGCCGCCGCCGAGAAAGAATTCGACGAAGTCTCGGCCGAATATCGCCCGCTGTCGAACTATAAAGTGGCGCACTTTATGCTGGGCGTGTTGGCGGCATTGGTGGTGGTCCTGGTGAACAGTATTACGGTCACCTACTTCATTGGCACCACACGCTGGGTCCGCGAAGTGTGCGACGCATATCTGCTGTCGGATGAATACCCGCAGCGGAGCGATCGACTCAAGCGGAAAGCGTTTCCCTGGGCCGTGATCGGCATTGTGACGATGATGGCCATCGTCATGCTGGGCGCTGCGGCCGATCCCAGCGCCGATATTGACTCCTCGGCGGATTGGGTGCTGCCGCACCATCTGGCCGCTATCCTGGGAACGTGCGTGATTGCGTTCGCCTTTTTCATGCAGATCTCCAGCATCGCCGCCAACTACGAGGTCATCCAGGAGATCGTCGCCGAAGTCCGCCGGATCCGTGCCGAAAAAGGCCTCGATACCTGACCCGAGCCATGGAAACAATGCACCACAACAGAAGTGGCAATTAAGACGCCGCTTCTAGCGATCGACTCTCCGGAGAGCATGCGATGCGGGCCTGTGTCCAGCGCGTTACCCAGGCCAGCGTCGAAGTCGACGGCCAGATCGTCGGCGCCATTGAAGACGGTCTGCTGGTATTACTGGGAGTGGGGCAGGGGGACGCGGACGCGGACGCTGTCTTTCTGGCCAACAAGATCGTCGGCCTCCGCATCTTTGAAGACGACGCCGGGAAGATGAACCGCTCCCTGAGCGAAACGGGCGGGGCCGTGCTGGCCGTCAGCCAGTTCACGCTCTACGGTGACTGCCGCAAAGGCCGTCGCCCCAGTTTTATCCAGGCCGCTTCGCCAGAGCAGGGGGAGCAGTTGTACGAAGCGTTCGTCGCCGCCGTCGCCGCTGCGGGAATCCGCGTCGCCACCGGCCGTTTCCGCACGCACATGAAAGTAGCGCTCGTCAACGACGGCCCCGTCACGCTCTGGCTCGACACCCAGCAGTAAAGTTGGGCAAGCGAGAAAAGAGAACGACCCGCAGGGAGCCAATGTCGCGAGACTTTGGACGAGGGAGAAAGCGGCCAAACTCTGGCGAGGTCAGCTACGGACGTCAGTCTGTCGAGATCCGTCCGTCAGAGAACCCACGCGCGGTTACCGCCGGATGACGGGCTGCTCGGCCTTGTCGAAGACATCTTTGATAAACCGCCGGGCGGCGCGGGGGGCGACTGTTTCCGGGTAGCCATAGCGATCCATCATGATCGGATCGCCGGCGACCAGCAGCATCAGCAGGCTGAGCTTGCCGTAAGTGGAGATATTCGCCCAGCTGCTCTTGCTGAAAAACTTGAGCGCCGTGCCCGAGGACTTTTTCAACCGAGGAATGGCGCGGCCCTGCAGATCGACCGACCACAATTCGTCGAGCACCAGGTGCGACAAAAAGCCCAGCACGACCGCGGCCGACTTGTACACCCTCACATTGAAATCGTGGCTGGAACAGATCAGAAACGCTAGCAGCCCGACGCTCATCATGGCGGGAATACTATGCCACATGCCGCGATGCACCGTGTAGCGTTTGAAAACTTCAGCCACGCCAAACCGCACAGCGATATACATCAGTCCGGCGGCCAGCACCATTTGTTCGCGCGTCAGGGCCAGATCCTGAAAACGTTCCAGCATCAGCATGGGGACGACCGCGGCCGAGAACGCCGTGGTTTCCCGCACCGGCACGCCCGAGTCGCTGTCGAGATCCGGCAGCATGCCCGACACGCTGCACAAGCCGGCAGCCACCATGGCATGGTCGAGGGACATCTCCCAGAACAGAACGCCCACGGCCCCATAGCCTACTCCCAGCAGTGTGCTTGTCGTAATATGGGTTTTGAAGTCCGCCATTGCCGCTGCAGCCGGAGTCGTTGTGGAACTTGCCGCGCAACCGCGGCCCGCCCGCTGTTTACCAGAAACCACCGCCAGGCCGCCAGAGCGATTCCGGTCGGATCAGGCGGCCAGGCCGGGAGTGTGATAAAACGCCATTGACGCCACCGGCCCGGTTGTGGGTATACTCCCGCCCCCGGGCGACGCTGCGTCCCCGGGATGGAATCGCGGTCCTGATACGATTTATGAGCGGAGATGCTCCCATGCAAATTTATGACATGATCATGCTGGCCGTGCTTCTGGCCGCCGTGCTGTTCGGTTTCTGGAAAGGCCTCGCCTGGCAGATCGCCTCGCTGTCGGCCGTCTTCCTGAGCTACTTCGTCTCTTACCAGTTCCGCGATGTAGTCGCGGCCCAACTGGGCGTCGACGAAAAATGGAACAGCATGCTGGCGATGCTCATCCTGTACGTCGGCACCTCACTGCTGGTCTGGCTGGGTTTCCGCGTGGTCAAGAACGGCCTGAACCGGATGAAGCTGAAAGAGTTCGACAGCCAGCTCGGCGCGACCCTGGGCGCCGTCAAGGGAGGCATCCTCTGCCTGATCATCACCTTCTTCGCGCTGACCTTGCTGAGCGACGCTCAAAAACATCAGGTCTGCTGCTCGTACTCCGGCTATGTGATGGGCCGCACCATCGACCGCCTGAATGTGCTGCTGCCGGAAGAAGCCCATGCCGCCATTGGCCCCTACCTGGACCGGCTGGACCAGGAACTGGAACACGATCACTCGGGACACATCCTGGCGGAAGAAACCAAACCCATCCTGCCGGGACTGCCGGGCGTTCCCGCTTTGCCGGAACAACTCACTCCCAACAGCCAGTCGGGTCAATTCGGCCAGCCCGGCCAGTTCGGCAACCTGCAGCAAGGCATCGATGCCGCGCGGGAAGCCAAAGCGGCCCTGGACGCCGTGGAAGCGACTTTCACCCGGCAGCGATAACCGGCAGTACCGACCGCGACGGATCACCGCCAGACAACCATCAATACGCCAGGCAAAACCGCTTGCCTGGCGTTTTCTTTGCGCTAACCGCGACGCGCACAAATCTCCTCCGCGATCAGCTGACAGCGATCAATTCTTGCTGGCGAGCTGCGCGCATACGGCCGCTCACCACAACGCCTTCGACCGACCGCCAGCGGTCCACCATCGCCGCGCCGATGCGCAGCGGAAGCCGGGCGACAGCCAGCTCCTCACTGCGACAGCACGGCCAGCCGATCGCCGCCGGCAAGCGACGATCCGACTCACGCTGCGGCGCCTCGGCCGTGATGCAAACACCTCTCGGTACGACGTCACACGACCGCCCGAAGCCGGGGCAGCCTGGGGTGAAAAACAGGGCATAGCCCAGGAAACACGACCCGCTTCCAACGTCCGATAATGTCTCTTATGTTCGGTTTGGGGTCGATTTTTCCCCGGGAAACCGCGAAAACGCCTTTTTCCGGGCTTTCCAGGGCCTCCTCGCTTGCCGCGGTTCCCTGTGCGCCGATGGGTGCTGCTCTGTGCCAGCTCCTGGAGCTTATTGCCTGGCCGTGATCTGACGGGTCAGCCGCTCCCCTGTTCCGGCCCGGAGCATGATTTGATTTCGTCCCGCGGGCTGCCTAGACTGGCGCGGAATGCGACGCGGTCAGGCACTGCGTCGTCTGCTTTTCCTCTTTCGTTTCTGTTTCAGCCCGGGTGATTTTTCATGGTTCGTTTTTGCAACGCGGCGGTTCTGCCAGGTTTGGCGGCGGCGATGTTTCTGGTCGGTTCGATGGGCAGCGTTCAGGCGGCAGATCCCCTGCCGAAGGTCCGCGTCGGCGAGGTGCGGCTGGCTTATACGTCGGACAGCCACAACGCCTTTACCGATCTCTGTAAATTCCAGGGGCGCTACTATTTGACCTTTCGCACCTGTCCCGACGGTCATGCCGTTAACCCGACTTCGCACATCCTGGTGCTGGTCAGCGACGACACCAAGGAATGGAAAGAAGCCTTCAGGTTCCATGTGCCGCAACGTGATGTTCGCGATCCGCACTTCCTGATCTTTCGCGACAAGCTGTTCATCTACAGCGGCTGCTGGCTGGCGCCCAGGCAGGACGAAGCACGCGAGTTCAGCGAACACCTGGGCTTCGCCGTCTGGACCGAAGACGGCCAGAAATGGCACGGCCCCCAGGCTCTGGAAGGAACCTACGGGCACTACATCTGGAGGGCGACGGCCAGCGACGATAAGGCGTATCTGTGCGCTCGCCGGAAGCGGGATTTCGTCCCGACCGCCACCCGGGCGGAACGCGACCAGGTGGTGCAGTCCGCGCTGCTGGAAAGCGAAGACGGCCTGATCTGGAAGTTCGCCGGCATCATGCAAAGCGACCGCGGCAATGAAACGGCCTTGCTGCTGGAACCGGACGGAACCATGCTGGCCGTCGCCCGCGGTTCGTCCGGCCAGCTGGCCCAGGTCTGCCGGTCCCAGCCGCCTTATCGCGATTTCAGTCGCGTGGAAATGAACCGCAATGTGGGCGGTCCGCTGCTGGTCCGCTGGAACGATCATCTGCTGGTCGGCGGCCGGAAGACGGTCGACGGCGATCCGAAGACGGCGCTGTACTGGCTCTCCGGCGACAAGCTGCATGAGTTCGCCGTGCTGCCCAGCGGCGGCGACAACTCGTATCCGGGCTTCGTCCAGCTGGATGAAAAGCGAGCGCTGCTGTCGTACTATTCCAGCCACCAGGGCGACGGCGATCCGAAGACCCGGGCCGCCATTTATCTGGTCGAGCTCGAACTGGAATAATCGCCCAGCCGGGAATCAAACCAGAGCAGGGCGGCGAGACGAAAAATTTCCGGCGGACCTCAAGGACTCTCCGCCGGAGCTTCCGGCCCCTGCTCCGGTGAAGCGTTGGAGGCCGGCAAGGGCGCGGCTGCGGGATCGGCCGGCGGCTCTTGCCAATGCATCTGTTCCCGCAGGTCCCGGTTGCGGGACCTTGCCGCCGCGTGGCTCTCTTTGATCCGTTCCACTTCGGCCTCATGCGCCTGTTGCGCTTTGGCGTCGGTCTCCCGGCGATCTTCGGCCCACAGATAAACGGAAAACGCGGCCAGCAGCACGGCCGGCCCGACGGTCATCACCGCGATCAGCCGAAACCTGGTCGACAGGGAGCGCAGGGCAAACCAGACGCACAGCTCCAGCGACGTCATCACCATCAGGGCGACAACCCCGATCTGCAGATTCGACGGCGTAGACAGCTGCTCCGGCTCCGGCGGAAATATGGGCGCGAGATCCGCGCTGGCGACCGACGCAAAACCCAGTACGACGGCCAAGGCCGCCGCCCAGCACACACCTCGATGGATCATCTGACTGGTCTCCATTACAAGGGACGCCCACTCGACGCCGCAACCCATCCAAAGCCTGGATTATAAACCTTGCCCGCCAGGTCGTCGCCCGGACGCAGGGAATCACGCCCGGCGATCGCATCGAAAAGGCGGGAGGCGATTTTCGCGAGGTATCAAAACACCATTTCTTCGCTTTGCGGCCAATTTATTCTCACACCTCTTCGTCCTTCTTTGCGCCTTCGCGTCTTTGTGTGAGTTCTCCATTTACGCGTTGGAGATTTATCAACCGACTCATTTTACCTTCCAGCCGTTCAAGGACGGGTTGGCGGTTCTGTGCCAAAGAGGATTTCACGCAAAGGCGCAAAGTTGTTTTTCCCTCGTTCCTATGTCTCTATTTCTACTTCCAATAGAAAGAGGGAAGTGTGACATTCACACTCTACTACCCTGCCCTCCCCTGCCCTGGGTTTAGATGGCGGTACGGGAACGGAGCGAGGCAGGCCAGGCCAACTGAGGACGGAGCGCATCCAAAAAATATTCTTGTCGCTTGCGACTCAGCCAGGTTCCGAAACGAATGTTCGTCGTGGGGCCGACCAGCGTCAGGGCCCAGTAAGTGTGATTCCAGGTGTGGGCGGTCATCTCGACATGAAGGATCGTTTCCAGATTGACCCGGCGCGTCCAGCCGATCGGGCCGACGCCGGTGAAGATCCTGCACTCCCGTCCGACGATCGTCACCACGACTTTGCCGCAGATCGACATCAGGGCGAGTGTTGCGAACAGGATCGCTCCCAGTAGAAAAGGGATGCCAATCAGCGACAGCACCAGGTTGAACTGCCGCATCTCGATCTGGGAGCCGTACATGTTGCCCAGCGTTATTGTCGAATAGGCGCCTACCCAGGGAACAACCACCAAAGCTCTCCAGGAACGCGTGCTGCCGCCGACTTCGAAAGCGCCGAATTCCTCCCCACACCAGCAGCCGGGAGGAGCCTGAAGCGGGACAAATGTTACCGGCCCCTGCTCTGCCCCTGCGACCAGTTCCGACAGCGTATAGAGCTCGCCGCAGATCGGGCAGCCGGCCAGATCGGCCGCCTCGTTGATCTCCTCCGCCGGCAAGGGCCGCTGACACCGGGGGCAGGCGACGGTCATGACGCAGGCTGCTGGAGCGCCGCCAGCAGACGGTCGAGGTCGGCGGCGTTGTTGTAGGCGTGCGGGCTGATCCGCAGTCCGCCGCCGCGGCAACTGAGCACCACGCCCTGGTCCAGGCAACGGCGTCGCTGGGCGGCCGGGTCTTCGTCGCCCAGGCGAAAGGTCAGAATGCCGGACCGATGTTCGCCGTCGTGCGGCGACAGCATCTCAGCCCCGGCGGCCGTCAGTCGCTGATGGGCGTCGTCGGCCAGTTCCAGCACTCGCTCGGCAACGGGCGAGGCTTGCGGCGTGAGACCTTTGCCGGCGAGCAGCTGCAGGCTGGCGCCCAGGCCGATGGCGCCGGACATGTTGCGGGTGCCGCCTTCGTAGCGTTCGGCCGTTTCGCGCAGGTTCAGTTCGACCCGGCCAAAGTCGTGCGACTGCCGCACGCTGTTCCAGCCGACACCGAGCGGCCGGAGGGTCTCCAGGTGTTCGCGGCGCAGATAGAACAGCCCGGCGCCTTCGGGACCGAGCATCCATTTGTGCCCGTCGGCGGCGAGGAAGTCGATGCCTGTCTGGCGCACGTCCAGCGGGAACACGCCCAGCCCCTGGATGGCGTCCAGCAGGAACAGGGCCCCGCGGCGATGGGCCCCGTCGACCAGGGCGCGCAGATCGGCGGAGGTGAACCGCCAGCCGCTGGCGTAGCCGACCCAGCTGACCGAGATCAGCCGCGTGCGGTCGTCGCAGGCGTCGAGAATTCTCTGGACGTCCGCCCTGCCCTGCTCCACCGCGACGGTTCGCGCTTCGACCCCTTGCCGGGCGAGGTTCATCCAGGGGTACAGGTTGGACGGGAACTCGTTCTCGAGCGTGACGACGTTATCGCCCGACTGCCAGGGAAAGCCTTCGGCGACCAGGGCCAGGCCGGCGGTCGTATTGGGAGTGATGGCGATCTCGGCCGCATCGGCGCCCAGCATGGCGGCGGCCGTCTGGCGGGTCTGCTGGGCCGTTTGCTCCCACTGCGGCCAGCAGGTGTCGCCCTGTTCGGAAGCTTCCACCAGCCAGGTGGAAATGGCGGACCGGGCCGGGCCGCACAGCGGGGCGACGGCCGCATGATCAAAATAGGCCCAGTTCTGCGTCACGGGCATCTGTTCGCGAAAGTCGGTCCAGGGCGTGTGCATGGTGTTGGCCGTTGGGTTTAATCGTCAAAATCGTTGCGGTTTACTCCCCTGCCCTGCCGGATTAACTTCCCGTGCGTTTCGCCGGGTGACAGGCGTCAATGATCAATTATACTGGCAAGGGTAAATGGATCGAAAGGACCCCGCGAGTACGGCGGCGCCGTAGAGAACGGGCGTTTCCTGGAAACCTGCGGTCGTTCCCTGGATTCCGCCCCTGCCAGTCAGAAGAGTCTGCGAGTGCGGCCCTTTGTCTGGCGCCGTTTGATCGACTCGCCGCGCGCCGATTCCGCGCGTCCCCGTTAGCAGCGCACCTTGAGGGAATTTCCGCATGCCGAAGGCACTATGCATCACCGGGCTGGTTACCGCAGGCCTGGTGCTCCTGCTGTTTGCGACCGACCTGCTGCTGTCGTTCGTACCCGGCGTTGGCTGGCTGGCTCCCTTTGGCGGCAGAAGCCTGATGATGGACCTGGTCTTTGTCCTGGGATCCTCGGCCCTGGGATACATGAGCTGGATCACTTACCAGGAGCAGGTCTAGCAGAAGGACGCCCTGCCGCGTTAAAGCAGGACGTCGCAAATACCCGCGCCCCGCCGACAAGAACGGCGGGAATCAGAAAATGCCGTCAGCCAGCTGGCCCGGCCTGTTGAATGCATATCGCGGCAGGCGGCTCGTGGGAAAACGGCCGCCTGCACTTCTATCTCTGATCGCCGATCAGGCGGCCCGCAGAATCGATCGCGACACGGGCGGCTGCGCAGGACGGTTCCACCGGGCGGCGATCTGGCGGACGGTCGTCAGCTGCAGCAGCCCCTGCTGGGATCGCTGGGCCGCAAAGCGGAAGACCGACTCGATTACGCCCCAGTCATTGTCGGTCAGATCGGCCGCCGCCAGGTGCAGCAGGCTGCTGTCTCCCGAGGCGATCGTCTGGCGGACAATTTTTCGGGCCGCGCCGGCCGCGCCGAAAGTACGGCTCCAGCTGGTGACGCCCGACAGGGTTCCCGCGACCGGCGCCTTCCAGAGACCGCCCTGGATCTGCTGCCAGGAGGCGTTCGCCGCGGCGCCGATGTCGATGATGGCGGTGATTCCCAGCTGGTACAGGGCGTCGTAGTTGTCGATCCTGATGCCGGCCGGCACGATGACGGTCGTGACCTGCGCGGTGGTTCGCTGGGACGCGGCGATCTGATGCACCAGGTTCTTTTCCGCCCCGCCCTGCCCTGCCCTGGCGACGATCGCCGTTTCCTGCCGGGCGCTGCGGTCCAGATCAGCCAACTCGCCCGCCGTGCGAACGCCCTGGACCAGTGGAATCCGATACTGGTTCGCCAGCTCGCCCAGCCGGCCCGGCAAAGGCGCTCCGGCGACCAGTTCAACCGAGAATCCAATCGCAGCAAGGCTTTTTTCTGTAGTCGACATGCCGAATCCCTCCGCAGTGTGATAGTGGCGAACAGCGCCCTGGCTGAAGCATTTCCTGGGGACGGCCAAGGTTTGCGTTTGCCTGGCCCGACCGCGCCGTGCAAGTGAAACCGGGAGCTTCCCTGCTTTCGCGCCGGGCTTGTTCTGGTTCTGTTCCCGCGCCGCCTGCTGGCTGACAACGCTTGTCAGGACAAAGGACGGATCGCGACGCCGCGGGCCACGATCGGTGTGAGCGGCGTATCGAAAGAAATCGGCGCCAGCGGCGCAAAACTCACGCCAATTGCAAACGGAACCCCTGGCGCCGGCTGGGCGAATTGTACGGGTCCGGCAATGCCCGACAGGCTCCCCTGTCAGAGGAGGCGCGCAAAAACAGACGGCAGGAAACCCTGCCGTCTGAAGTGATTTGCGTCGTTTTGCGGGGGGAGCATCGCCCCGCCGGCCGTAGCGACCGACAGGGACAAAGGGGCCGTTCCGTTCCAAAGTTAGAACGGGGCTTCCTGCGACGAAGGCGCCATGACCAGCGTTTTCAGCGAATCGAGCGCGGCCAGTACGTCGGCCTCGGAAATGTCGGCCCAGTTGGCGGCCTTGTGATGCAGGATCGCCAGCTTGAAGGTGTCAAACGCGTCGGCCACATCTTCCGGCAGGTTCGGCAGATCGGCAAAGGGACGCACCCGGTCGGCCGCGTCGGCGGGAAGCTGATCGGCGTTGGGGTCCAGATACGGTTCCAGGCCGCTGTCGACGTCGCTTTCGTCGCCAAAGTCAGGGCCTTCGTGCAGCGGTCCGGAAGCAATCCCGCTGGGATCGCCCGACAGGGCCTGGGGCTGCTGGTTCAGGGCCGGCTCAAAGTCTTCGTCGAGTTCGCTGGCGACAATTTCTTCATCGCGGGGTTCTTCGCCGCCGGTGACTTCCCACCGCTGGCGACGCATCTGGGAAACCGACCAGCCGTTCTGCAGGCCGCCTTCGAGCCACATTTCTGCGTCGTCCCAATCGAGCGCGGCCTGAAAATGGCTCCAGTACAAACCGTCATAACTGGTATGGTTTTCCCCAAACCGCTGGAACACGCGTCGCAATCGACCCACGTGCTGTCCGGTAACGCCGCCGACGCGGCGGGCCCAGGCTTCGTCGGAAGACTCGGCGGGCGGGGCGCCGGATTCGATGAGGGCTTCACGCCACTGCTGAATGATGCGGCCTTTCTCCCAGTTCGACGTGCTAACCAGTTGATTCCATTGTCCGACAAACGGCGCCGATTCCGTATCGAGCGCGGGGGCGGCGTTCGTCAGGGAATGTGTCTCGGAAAATGACGCGGAAGAAGGCGATTCCATGAAACAAAGTTCCTACCAGGTCGGGAATGTATGCAAGAGTCAGAGCAACCAGCGAGGGCGAAGCCGGCGTGGACAACCGCCAGCAGTCGCCGGCGATCCTTCCTTGTGACGCCCGTGATGGGCGCCCTGTTTTCGTGGTACGGCTTTCGCCGCAAGGCAGTTCTCGTCCGCGGATTCACCCCCGCGCTCCGGCGTCGGTCGGGCGGTCCGACTCGACGCGAGGTAGATAAACTAACAGCCCCTCTTCACAACGGAAGTGTTTCTTCCTCTTCCGCCGTAAACGACCTGGAGAAAACAGGTTACGCGGCGACTTTCGCCCTGTCGGCGCGGGGAAAACATGTAGACGCCCGACAGCGGCCAGAACCTAAACCTGGGGCGCACGATCCACGGCGTCAAAACCACAACCTTTATGGGCGCCGTCACAAAACGGACGATTGGCAGAAGCCCCGCAACGGCACAAAGCGACCGCCGGTTTGTCGGGCGAAACGTGGTAAACATTGCCATCTGCGTCGACAATTTTGATCGGACCTTCGATTAACAACGGTCCATTATCGCGGACGCGAACGGTGACGTCAGACATGAGCTACTCCTCCAAGAGATGGCTGGCACAAGCGCGGGAAAACAACCTGCAAACTACCCCGAGAAGCCGACGACGGCTAGCGGGTTAATCGCATCAATCCGGTTGCGCCGGCGACTGGCGCGAAGCCAGCTCGTCAGCCGCCGCTGGCGCCGTCGATCTCTGACGGTGGGTCGCCTGCCAAAACGTGGCGATGGTGCGCACCATCGCCACGCAAAATCCCACGGCTCCGGCTAGCAGCAGCGCGGTCATGCGGAACTCGCCGGCGGCCGCGCACCGGAGCGCCACGGTCGTCATCATCGCCGCGACCCCCATCGAGAACAGCGGCAGAACCGCGATCAGCAGCACCCAGATCATCCAGTCAGGCAACAACGTGATCCCGTTCGCAGCTGTCTGGCCGCTGTACAACCGCACCACAAACCAGCCCAGCGCTGCTCCCACCAGGAAGTGCGCCAACCCGCCCAGAAAAAGATACATCGCCAATTCCCAGGGCCCCTGAATCAGCCCGAACATCAGGGCGGCCAGCGGACTCATTGCGCCCACCAGCAGAAAGTACGCAGCAAACGGGGTGAGCAGCACGGCCGACAGCAGGCGGAGCATCCGTCCTGCGGGAGCCAGAAAATCGGTCCCTTTGGTCAGCTGCTTCTCGTTTGCCGAAAATCGCATCGCCAACACCCGGTGAAAGCCTTCCGGCCTGCAGGACAGGCTCAGGGGAGAATCAGGATGACGCGGACCCGCGCCGGCGACTTGTCGCGGTCCGGCCCTGTGCTTTGCCCCGCGTTGTGTTCCAGGGGAGACGCCATGCGCAGGGCGGACGAGGCGGCAAGGCTTTCGAGTTTGTCCCTTTCCGGGACCGGTTTTTCTTCCGCCTTGAAGTCGCGAACTTGCGGACCCAGCGGGGCCCCGCTCGGCGAATTTTGCGCGGTCTGCAGGTCGGCCGAAGCCCCTGGCGCGGCGCCAGGCGCCGCGGGCGATTCGACGGGCGCGTCATCGCGTGGCAAGCTTTCGGGGGCTGCAGCCAGCGCTTGAGGAGCGGCCGGATCGGCCGCCGGGGCGATCGATTCGCGGACCGGACTTTGGTCGTCGGCTACTTCTTTCGCCTCCGCACGATCGGTCGCGTTCTGTCCGCCAAAGGCACGAGCGCCGCCTGCTACGGTGTTTGCATTCTGGTCGGCTTTCGGCTTGCTGGCGGTTTCTGGTGCGCTGGCGACTCCGGCGTCCGCATCCGCCGTGTCGGCTGCCGCAATCGCTGGGGCCGCAATCGCGGGCTTGTCTGCTCCGCTCTGCAGGGCCGCCGGCGGGGCGAATCCACGCGGCTCGCCCGGCGCTTGCTGGGCCTGCATCCCGGGAGCCGTGAGAACGTGACGCCTGACGGCGGGCGTTTTCGGTCGCACCAGCGTCGCAGGAGCCGGAGGACCCGCGGGGGATACAGCCGGAGACACAGCGGCCACCTGATCTTCGACAGGCGACGCAGCCGATTCTTTCTCAGCGGGCGACGGAGGCGGCAGGCCATCGCGGGCGGCAAATTCCGCCTGCAGTGAAGCAGCCTGTTCGGGGGTCAGTTCCAGCACGACCACCTGCCATTCCGACGGCGGATCGCCCGCGGGATTTGCGGAATCAGCGTGGCGATCGGCGGCCGCAGGACCAGCGTCTGCAGGAGCGACGGCCAGCCCTTTGGCGTCCGGTTTGGCGGCCACGTTACCGATGGCCGGTTTGGCGCCGGCTTCGCCAGCGGCTTTCGCGGCCTGAAGGTCGGCCCGTTTCCGCATGGCCTGGGCGGCCATGTCGGAGGGACCGGATTCGACCTTGGCTTTCTCGACGTCGCCAGGGGCCGCGTTCATTTGCCGGTAGCGGTGCACGGCGGAGGCGTCTTTCAAGAATCCCCTGCCAGCCTGCAAAGCGGTCAAACCTTGCGCATCGACAGGTCCCCGGAAAGCGATTTCCTGGCGATCAAAACGGGCCAGCAGATCCGCCTGAGCCTGTCGGTTGCGGGGAGCCTGGAGCGTCAACACGGCCGAGACAGGCCCCTCCTCCAGCCGCAGGGCGGCAGCCGATTCACGTCGGTCTTTCGACATTTCCGTAGAGGCGAATCCTGCCGAAGCGGCCGGAGCCGGCGCCGCGTCCGCCAGCGACGCGGACTGCTTCTTCATGGCAAGACGATTCGCGACCAGGTCGTCGCTGGTTGCTGCTTCCTGAACTTCTGATTCCGGCAAGGTGCGTGCGTGACGAGAAGCCAGCGGGGCGCCGCCGGCGCGCATCTTTTCTGCAACTTCCGGACCGGATGGATTCCGAGCATCCGCCAGACGCGACGGGCCAGCAGCTGACTGTTTGTCGGCAGAACCTTGCGCCAGGTGCGATTCGGCCGGCGGCGCCGCATCCGCAGACATTCTGGCCGTGGAGTCGGCAGTGGAGCCGGCCTTGAACGACCCGGCAGGGTCAGTCCGGGCGTTTTCCGCTAGCGACCAGCCCGCAGATTCGCGGGCGTCCTCGGGCTTCTGCACTTCATCCGGCTGATGCAGGGCGACGGGCAGTCCGCGGGGCAAAGTCAGTCCGTACCAGGCCATCAGCAACAAAGCGGCCGCCGAGGCCAGCATCGGCCAGACCTGCATGCGCCAGCGACGAGCCGGAACCTGGGTCGCGGCCAGGGGCCCGGCCGGAGGAGCACCTGCTGCTGGTTGCGAAGGGCCGGATGCCGGGAACGGGATCGTGTTGGCGGTGCGGTCGACCGGCTGTTTCTCTGCGGCGGCTCCGTTAGAGGCGGCCGGGCTGAGCAGCTCCCGTTCCGCACGGCGCAGCACGCGCTGGCTAAAATCGGCGTCGAGCCGCTGCACCGGCAAGGCTTGCACCGCCTGGCTCAGGGCGCGCAGTTCCTCAACCAGGCGCTGGGCGTCGGCGTTCTCGCGGAGATGCTGCTCCACGGCCGCCAGTTCGTCGCCTTGCAATTCGCCATCTAGATAGGCGCTGAGTTGTTCGTCGGAAAACTGCTGGCTCATTACGGATCAAATCCTCAGAGTCGAGACGAACCGTTCCCCCAGGGGAAAGGTCGGCGCCGCTCCTGGTAAATCATTCGTTGATTTGTAAGGTCTCTTTCAATTCATCGCGAAGTTGCAATCGGGCCCGGTGCAAACGACTGCGGACCGTGCCGATCGGGACGCCTAAAATTTCGGAGATTACCTCATAACTGTTATTTTCCATCTCTCGCAAGACGAGAATCATGCGATACTCGCTGCTGATCGCCTGCAGGGCCGCCTGGACCAGCTCGGCCCGCTCCTGCCTTTCCAGGCTTTGCTCGGGTCCTTCCTGCGGATCCGTCGGTTCGTCGCCGGTCGCTTCCCGCGACTGGTCCAGGGAGGACGCCGTTCTGCGCCGGTTACGCCGGCCATGACTGACCGCCAGGTTAAAGGCGATCCGATACAGCCATGTATAAAAGGCGCTATCCCGCCGAAAGGTCTCCAGCTTGACGAAGGCCTGGACAAACGCCTCCTGGGCGATGTCTTCTGCTTCTTCGCGACAGCCTACGACATGGCAAAGCGTATTGAACAATCGGTCCTGGTGCTTTTGCACCAGCCGGCCAAACGCTTCGGTGTCGCCTGCGAGCGATTCGTCGATTAACTGGAGGTCGTCGTTCACCACGGTTCCAGAAGAAGAGACGCACAACCCCGTCAGGAAGTTCCCGACAGCCGGCTTCCCTCACGAAGAGATTCGCAACCCGCCCGCCGCGAGCCGCGCCAATCTCCATACTCCGTTCGGGACGTTCCCGCCAAACTATTGCAGCGCATACCTTTACGGCCGACACTTTGGCCCCAGGGCTCTGCCAGACGCGGCGTCGCCGGCGCTCGACTTTTTTCGTCCGGCGACCGGATAGGCTCCGCGAGTACGATTCTACGATGATCGGGCCGGAAAGCGAACCGGTTTGCCCGCACTCTCCCCACATTTGCTGCAACCGAATCCGCAAACCCGCATGTAGCCAAAGTCGCCAGACTTGGGACGGAGTATTCTGGAACTGCGGCCAAACTCTGGCGAGTTCAGCTACCGGGGAAATCAGGGGAGCTGAGGCGTCAAACCGGGGGCCGGAATGATCGCTGCGACCGTCCCTGCATGTTAGACTGGGAAACTTGCCGTCTTTTGCCTACCCCGCCCTGCCCTGCCCCGTTGTTGCCCATGAATGCTACTTCTTTCTGTGCGGCTCCCTCGACCTGTCGCACGATGCGACTGCCTGGCTGGCGGCTGGCGCTGCTGGTGGTCTGCCTGCTGGCTCCGGCGACGCTGTCGGCCGAAGATCGCGTCGGCCCCTTCAAGCATGCCGAGCGAAGCGTCCGCAGCCGCGATTTCGACCAGCAGCACCTGCGGCTGGATCTCGACATCAACTGGGCGGACCATTCCTTCACCGGCGTGGCCCGGCATACGCTCACCCCGTTCAAGCCGCTGGACAGCCTGACCTTTGACGCGGCCGAGATGGAAGTCCGCCACGCCTGGCTCCTGGCCGGCGACGAAAAGGGCCAGAAGAAAGAGCTGAATTTTGAACAGCGGAAAGAGCAGCTGGTCGTGCGGCTGGATCGCTCCCATCCGGCCGGAGAGTCGCTGACGGTCGCAATTGAATACCTGGTGAAAGACCCAGAACACGGCGTGCACTTTGTCTTTCCCGACCAGGACGAACCCGACGGCCAGACGATGCTCTGGACCCAGAGCGAACCGGAATACGCCCGCTACTGGTTCCCCTGCTTCGACTCCCCCACCGATCGCCTCACCAGCGAGATCTTCGTCAAGGCGCCGGTCGAGTACCTGGTGCTGTCCAACGGCCGGCTGCTCGATACGCCGGCCCCCGTCGATGGTGTCAAAACTTGGCACTGGTCCCAGGCGAAAAGCCATGTCCCCTATTTAATGTCGATCGTCGTGGGCGATTTTGAGAAGTACGAGCAGCGCTGGCGGGATACGCCGATCACCTCGTACACGCCCCGCGGACGCCTGGCCGACGCGGAACGCTCGTTCGCCGATACGCCGGCGATGATGGAGTTTTTCTCGCGGAAAATCGGCGTCGCTTACCCGTGGCCCAAGTACGCCCAGATCTGCGTCGACGAATACAAATGGGGCGGCATGGAGCATACGTCCGCCACCACGCTCAACCTCAGCACGCTGCACGACGCCCAGGCCGCCCTGGATGTTTCCAGCGAGAACCTGGTCGCCCATGAACTGGCCCACCAGTGGTACGGCGATCTGCTCACCTGCAAGGACTGGGGCGAACTGTGGCTGAACGAGAGCTTCGCCACCTTCTTCGCCACCCTCTGGAAAGAGCAGGACGAAGGCCCCGAGGAAGCCGCCTGGGAGCGGTTCCGCGAAGAACAGTCCTACCTGGCCGAAGACAAAACGTACCGCCGGTCGATCGTCAATTATCGCTATGACACGCCGATCAAAATGTTCGACCGCCATTCCTATCCCAAAGGCGCCCGGGTGCTGCAGATGCTGCGGTTTGAACTGGGCGAAGATCTGTTCTGGAAGTCGATCCAGCATTACACGGCCGCCAACCAGCACCGCACGGTCGAAACGGCCGACCTCCGCAGGGCCATCGAAGACGCCTCTGGCCAGGGGCTGAACTGGTTCTTCGACCAGTGGATCTACCACGGCGGGCATCCCGAGTTCCACGTCGACTGGCGCTGGGACGCCGACGCCGGCCAGGTCCGCGTGCACATTGAGCAGAAGCAAAAGGTCGACGACGTCACCCCCCTGTTCCGCACGCATCTGGAGATCGAAGTCGCGGTCGCCGGCAAGGAGCAACTGCACCGGGTGCTGATTGAGAAAGCCGATCAAACCTTCGACTTCCCCGCCGCCGAGCGGCCGACGCGGGTCTGCCTGGATCCCAGCAACTGGGTGCTGAAGGAACTGACAGCCGACAAAAGCAAACAGGAATGGCTGGATCAGCTGCAGCACGATTCCCACCTGGTCTGCCGCGCCCAAGCGGCCGAAGGCCTGGCGGAGTTTGTCAAAGACACCGACGTGGTCGCCGCCCTGGCCCAGGCGGCCCAGCAGGACCCGTTCTGGGGCGTGCGGGAAGAGGCGACCAAAGCGCTCGCTAACGCCCGCGGCGACGCCGCCCGGAAGGCCCTGCTGCAGGTGTTGAAAGAGGATCAAAAGAGCACGGTCCGCCAGCAGGCAATCGCTTCCCTGGAGAAGTACGCCCACGACGACACGCGGGCCGCGCTGCGGGCCGCCATCGCGGACGACGCCTCCTATAAAACGGTATCCTCGGCTTTGGAGATGCTGGCCAAGGTCGACAGGGCGCACTGCGCCGACGATCTGCTCCAGGCGCTCGAGCGGCCCAGCCATCGGGAGCAGATCCTCAAAGCGGCCTGCAAAGGTCTGGCAGAGATCAAGCACGCCGCCGCGGTCGATCGACTGGCCGACATGCTCGAACATCCGCTCACGTTTGACCGCCGTCTGGCGATCGCCCAGGCGATCGTCAAATTCAAGCAGAAGCACGACGGAGCCACCCAGCGGTTGCGCCCGCTGCTGGCCAGCCAGCGGCAAGACCTGCGACTGGCGGCCGTCCAGGCGCTGGCCGAAACGGGCGACGAAAAAACGGTCGGCCCGCTAACCGACCTCCGCGCCGCAGAAAAGGCCGACGCGGTGGTCAAGGAGATCGACAAGGCCATCAAAAAGCTGAACGAAGCGGCCAAAAAGTAACCAACGCGACAATTGGCCGCACCCTGCGTGCGTTGCCAAAGTGGCCTGAACCGATATCATCGTTACAGGAACCTCCATCAGCCAGACGATAGCACCGAGAGTACGCGACCTGTGGAACGGGCGTTCCTGCCCGTTCACGATTGCCGAATCGAAGCGGAGCCGGCATCGAAGGTAAATGAGCGGCGCAGCCTAAGCGGCGCACCGTTTTCGCACTGCTTTTATAGAACTGCTTCTATAGAAATGGTTGGGCAGGAGTGCCCAACCTGCGGAATCTATATAACTGATAACTGCATCATTTTTCTCCCATCCCGCCCCCCTGCCCTGCGGAGCGATCCGGCCTGTGCCCCTGGAAGACTTACTGCCGCATGTCAACGCCACGCTTAATGCGGTGGCCGGGGTGCTGCTGGCGATTGGCTACGTCCTGATCAAACAGCGGCGGGAAACGGCCCATAAGCGGGTCATGCTGAGCGCTTTCGGCGTGTCGATTCTGTTTTTAATCAGCTATCTCACGTACCACTACATCATCGGCGGCCAGCGGTCATTTCCTAAAGAGGCGCCCTCGGCGGTCCGGGCGTTCTATTTCCTGGTGCTGATCTCCCATATTTTGCTGGCGGCCATTACCCCGTTTCTGGCCGTGGCGACGATCTACCTGGGCCTGCGGGAACGTCGCGCGGCCCACGTGCGGCTGGCCCGCTGGACTTTTCCGATCTGGATGTATGTTTCCATTACGGGGGTGATCGTGTATCTGATGCTTTATCATCTCTACCCGGCGGCAGCGGTTGGGCTTATAATCCGGTAAGGAGGCACGGCGGCGCCGTTGCTGTTTCCGCCGCCTGAACTCGTGTTGAGGATCCCCAAGCATGGCCCGTTTTGCTCGACTATATCGCCTGGCCGGCGTTCTTCCCCTGCTGGGGATGTTGTTTATCCAGCAAACGGCCTGGGCCTGTCCGACCTGTAAACAGGCGGTCTCCATCAACGGAGCCGATACGGTTTCCGGTTATTTCTGGAGCATCCTGTTCATGATGTCGATGCCGTTCCTGATCTTTGGCGGCATGTCGCTGTATTTTTATCTGCTCGTCCGCCGGGCCCGTGCTGAAGCGGCTGCAGCGGCGACCGTCGCCGCGGGCGTGCCGGCCGACTCCCACGAATGGATCGGCGCGTAGGAACGAGCCTCTCGCGCAGTCTGCTGGCGTCGTTGGCGATTCGAGTACGCCGGCCATCTTGAGAAATCTCTGGAACGTTTCCCGGAAAGTTAAATTGTTCGATGGCAGATGACGGCTTTACCACGGTAGCAAAAATTGGCGATATCCCCGACGGCGAAGGGGTCGCGTACGCCGTGAACGGCCGCATGGTGGCGGTCTTCAACGAAGGCGGCGTATACCAGGCGATCGACGACTTCTGCCCCCACATGGGCGCCTCGCTGGCCGGCGGCCATGTCGAAAAAGGGATCGTCGTGTGTCCCTGGCATGCCTGGCGTTTCGCCACCTGCGACGGCACCTGGTGCGACAACCCGCGGGTCAAGATCGACGCCTTTGAGGTTCGCCTGGAAGGGGACGCGATCCAGGTCTGCGTGCCCTCGAAAACGCCGCCCCCGACGGAAGAGACCGACAGCTGACCCGAGCCGCGGACGCGCCGCTGGCAGACGCTGCCGGGGCCGACGTCCCGTCTTCTGTCTCTGGCGGTCGCCCGGTTCACGTCGCTCGTTGTTCGTCGCCAGGAATTCCCTAACGCAAAGGTCGAGCCCCCGTGCGGCAACTCTACTTCGACTATAACGCCACGACTCCGGTCGCCCCCAGCGTACATGAGGCGATGCGGCCTTTTCTGGCCGAGTATTACGGCAACCCATCCAGCTCGCACTCGCTGGGACGCGCCTCCCAGGAAGCGATCGAAGACTCCCGTTCGCAACTGGCGGGCCTGCTGGGCTGCGACCGGGAAGAGATCGTCTTCACCGGCTGCGGCACCGAGAGCAATAACCTCGCCCTCAAAGGGGTGCTGATGCTCGGCGGCGCCGCGGCGGCGGGGCATCTGGTGATCTCCGCCATTGAGCACCCGGCCATCGCTGAACCGGCCGCCTATCTGGAACGGCTGGGCTTTGGCGTCAGCGTGGTTCCCTGCGACCGGCATGGCGTGGTCCAACCCGAAGCAGTCGAGAAGGCCCTGCGGGTCGACACGGTCCTCGTCAGCATCATGCACGCCAACAATGAGACCGGCGTAATCCAGCCAATCCGCGAGATCGCCGAAATCTGCCACGAACAGGACGTCCTGCTGCACACCGATGCGGCCCAGAGCGTCGGCAAGATTCGCACCAACGTGGACGAGCTGAACGTTGACCTGCTGTCGGTCGCCGGCCACAAAATGTACGGCCCCAAAGGAGTCGGCGCCCTGTTTGTCCGCCGCGGCGTCAGCCTGGAGCCGATCCTGCACGGCGGCGGCCAGGAGTCCGGTCTGCGGGCCGGCACCGAAAACACCACGCACATTGTCGGCCTGGGCCAGGCCGCCCAGCTGGCTTCCAAAGGACTCGACGAAACCCAGGAGCGAATGACGACCCTGCGGAACCGCCTGCAGTCCCTGCTGAAACAGGCCCTGGGCGATCGGATGACAATCAACGGCGAGCGTTCCGAGCGACTGCCCAACACACTCAGCGTGAACTTCCTCGACGGCCCCGGCCGCGAGATCCTGGCCCGCACGCCCGAGATTTGCGCCGCGACCGGTTCCGCCTGTCACAGCGGCGCCGGGACCCAGTCCCCTTCCCAGGCCGGACTCGGTCTGACGGCAGACGAAGCCCGCGGCACGGTCCGTTTAAGCGTCGGCTGGTACACGTCGGAAGAAGACATCGACCGCGCCGCCAATCTGCTCATCACGGCCTGCGAAGCGCTCCGCGATTAACTTCGCTCAAAAAACCGCGAACGTCTCTCCGGAAAAAGTTCACCGCAGAAAGCGCGGAGGATCGCAGAGGAAGAGAAGGAAACCGCCAGACGCAGGCCCGATTCTCCTGAGAAATGACGTCGCGTTGGGAGTTGGGGAAAAATAACTTCGGCTATTTCCCCCATCTGGTCGGAGTCTGAAACGCGACATCCCCCAGGGTCGCGGCCAATTTATTCTCACACCTCTTCATCCTTCTTTGCGCCTTCGCGCCTTTGCGTGAGTCCCCATTGACGCGAGGGAAATTCTTCAACCGGCTCATTTTTTCTTCTCGCCGTTGAAGGACGGATTGGCGGTTCTGTCGCGAAGAGGATCTCACGCAAAGGCGCGAAGGCGCAAAGGGCCGGTCGGCAGCGGATCGTCCTTGATGAAGTCGGCCAGACTGGCTCTTTCGGCACAGGTCGCGACGTGATTTCAAGCAGGCTCGCTTTCCGCAACGTCCTCGGTGTTATACAAAACCGAAGTTATTTTCCCCTCGTTCCCTGGGAAGGCATTCAAGAGAGCTCATTTCCATACGACGGCGTGGAATCCGTCGCCCCAAAAAACTCCTTTTTCTTCTCGTCTTCCTCCGCGTTTCTCTGCGTTTTCCGCGGTGAATCCTCTTTTCCCTTTCTTCCTTAAGCCGGCGGCGGAGGAGGCGTCGGTCCCGCAGGACCTTTTGAAGGAGCCTTGGCGGGCGCCGCGTTCCGGGTGCGTTTGAGCGGGGTCATGGCGTGCTGGGCCATGTAGGCCGCTTCGGCGGTGAGCTGATCGACCCGGTTACGAAAGATGGCGAAGGCCCCCAGCGACGGAATCGCCACCAGCAGCCCGCCCACCGTGGTGACGAGAGCCTGGTAGATGCCTTCGGCCAGATCGGCCGCTCCGGCGGAGCCTTGCGTGACGGCCACCTGCTGGAAGGCGAAGATCATCCCGATGACCGTTCCCAGCAGTCCGACCATCGGCGCGATATTGCCGATCACCGACAGGTATTCGATCTTGCGGAACAGACGGGCCGATTGCTCGGCCAGCGCGTCTTCCAGCGCTTTCTCGACCGCCGTCCAACCGCCGTCGATTTCTCCCAGGCCGTTGAGCAGCACAAAAGAAAGCATGCTCGGTCGATCGCGGCAAAGGCGAACCGCGTCGCCCGCTCGCCCCGCATTGAGCAGCTCCCGCACCTGGTCGCTCAGTCCGTCGGGCATCAGTTCGCCCCGGCGGAGCGTCATGATGTGTTCAAACACCAGGTAGGCCGAGGTCAGCGACAACGCCAGCAGCGCGGCGATCATCAGAAAGCCGATGATCCCGCCCGAGAAGATGATCCCCAGAAACCCCTGCGGCGACTGCTCCGCCGGGACAGCGGCTTCCTGCGCCAGAACGGGCGAAGCCGACAGCAGCCAGACGGCTGTGACACTCATTGACACCAAAGCGCGCAAGCGGAGTTCCTTCCTCGTGGGGCGGGCAAACCGCCGAACGGTCGTAACATGCCGGTCCCCCAGGATGGCGATGCAGGGAGCCTGGGCAGGGCCTGCCAGCCGGCGTGGGGAACTACTTTTCCAGCAGCTGCAGCCGGGTTTGCGCCTCGGCCGCCATGGGGGACGTTTTATAATGATTTATCAGCTCGCGGTAGAGGGAGGCCGCTTCTTCCGTCTGGCCGAGTCCCTCAAACTGCTGCGCCGCCAGACGAAGCGCGTCGGACGCAATCGCCTGCTGGTCGGCATGCAACACCGGCGCACGAAGCAGCGCCAGGGCCGCTTCCTGCGGCTTCTTCTGCCGGACCAGCGCCCGGCCCAGCAGATAATACGACCCGCCACGCAGGTCCGGCGGCAGGCGGTCAATCGAAGCGGCGAAGCGGGCGATCTCTTCCTCATTAGCAGTCGGCCACTGGTAACGCCACAACTGGGCCGTAGCCAGCAGCGAAATCCGCGAATCCGGATTCGCCGCCAGCGACTGCAGCGTCCGCTGCGCCTCCGTCCGCTTCACGGCGAGCGAGCCCAGCCAGCTGGCCCCCAGCAGCGCCTGGACGGCCGACTTCGGCGAAGCCAGCCAGGCGGCCGCCTGTTGTTCGAGCGCGGGCGTGGGTTGTTCGGCCGTCCAGTTCAGCGGGATGTCGCCAAAATGGATCGTTTGCGCGTCGCTGTCCACCAAACTGGAAAACGCAGCGCAGGCCAGTTCGGGCCGGCCCGTGTTGTGATAGCAGCGGGTCAGACGGGCCAGAATGTGTCGCCGGATCCAGGCTTTGTCGGCGGCCTGTCCGGCCGTGCGATAGGCGTCAATCGCCCCGGCGTAGTCGCCCTGGGCAAAGAGCGATTCGGCCTGGGCCATGGCGTCGGTCCAGGCCGGGCGGACCTCCAGGATCTTGCTGGTGGGGATCGTCTTTTCCTGGCCGGTCCCGATGATAATCGTCAGGTTGCGGCCGTCGTAATCGACGATCTGGCCGCGGGTCGTTTTCACATCCCGCGAGCTGCGTCCCTGCTCCAGGACCTCATCCGCCGCCGCCGACAAACTGGCCAGCGCCGGCAGCATGACGCCCAGCAGCAGGTGGAGCGAGAGTCGCGGGAGTAGAGCGCCAAAAGGCATTGGATTACCTGACCGCGGGCAGTTTGGAAACATCGATATAAATGTGCTGGCCGCTGTTCTGCTTCGCCAGCTTCACCAGAAAGTTATTCTCACCGTCGAACGGCCCGGCGCCGAATTCGATCGTATTGATGACCGATTCCCCCCGGTTCCAGCGCCGCACCTGGGCCAGTTCGTCGTCGCTCAGCCGCGGCTCTTCCGCATCGGTCAGAAAAAAGATCACATCGGGCGCCATGCCCAGGGCCAATTGTAACGGCCGGACATGCTCAGTGCCGCCGGCGGCCGAAATGCGGCGGATAAAGTCGATCGCCAGCGTTTTATCCCGCTCGTTACCGTACATCAATCGCGGCTGGGCCGCCCCCAGGGGGTTCAGCACGGTCGGACGCTCGTTGTAGAAGATGATCTGGAACTGATGCGTGCTCTCCAGCGGACCCAGGCTGGCCGCCAGTTCCGCTTTGGCGGCGGCGATAGGGCGGCCGCCATAACCTTCCATGCTGCCGGAACGATCAAACACGTAGACGAACTTGCTGCCTTCCCCCTGCAGCCCAAACACCTGCGTGCGGGTCTGCGCGCCGGCCCCCACCAGCGGCCGGCGGCCGTCCTTTCCGTCGCTGGTCAGATCCGAGGCATCGGGCAAGGCGTCGGCCAGGTCGCCAAAGCCGCCCTGCAGTTCGCCCGCTGACGGCAACAGGCCGGCCATCTCCAAAGGCGCCTCTTCGACTGCCGGCAAAGGGCTACCGGCGGAGGCGGCCGTGAACGCCTGGGCGGCAGCCGCCGCGGCAGCCGATTCGCTGTCGTTCGCTTCCTCTTCGGAGAAGTACTCGACCTCGCCGGCCGACGTATTGACCAGCACGATCGAAGCCGGCCGGTCCGCCTCGGGCGCCACGCCCCGGGGCGCAAACCGCAGACAGAAAACGGCTGTGATAAACAGCAGGCCATGCAGCACCGCCGACAACAGCCAGGCCGGCAAGCCCCAGGCCGCCGGAGCCGGCGTCGCATCGACAGGAGAAGTACGGGAGGCCATGGCGTTAACCCGCAACGCAGGGAGGAACAGGAAGCAGGCGCACGCTCGCCGCAAGGCGAACCGCCGTCATGCAAAGTCATACGGCTGTCGTCGATCCCTGTCGCCTGGCCCCGACACAACGACCGCCGCTCCCTTCCAGTCTAAAGCAACCGGCCGTCAACGCCAACCATTTCAATGCGGCGCGATTCCGCGCCGCTATTCCCCCCGTCTGATAGGTACTGCCTGACCGATATCACTTTGGCACTGTTGATCTTGCATCACGAATGATTCTGCGAAATCGCCCCATTTGCTTGTCGGAAAGAATAGACATGTTGGCGTGTGATGGCCGGGTTCAACTGCGGTAGAATCCTATCTTCCCTTCCATGTCACTTTAAGGGCAGCAACAGATGGCATTGCAGTTTCACCCTGGCGTTGGCCAGCTACTATATTGCGATTTCGACCAAGGCGGATTTGCGCCACCAGAAATGGTCAAGACTCGACCAGTGGTTGTTATGTCGCGGAAAAACTCATCGGACATCTGCACGGTTGTCCCGCTATCTGGAACCGAACCGGACCCTTTCGAACAGCATCATCACAAAATGACCCAGGGGTCGCTGCCTGCGAATTTGATCAACAAGGGTGAATGGTGGGCGAAGTGCGACATGGTAACAACTGTCGCGTTCAGAAGGCTTGACCGAATAAGAGATGGCCGGCATGGGGATGGAAGCCGAAAGTATTACACCGGCAAGATTTCCGCTGCTGACCTGGAGTCCATCAAGCGGGGGGTTCTCTATGCCCTGTGCATGAATGACTTGATTTCTCCCTAGGAATGCCCGATACTTCAAAGGTTCCCCGAAAGGGGCTAGCGAGACTGTGTTAGTAGCACAGCAGGTGCCGGCAAACTTAGGCGATGACAAGCCAACGCCGGTGCCTTGTTAAAGGGGCCTGCAACACAGGCCCCTTGTCATTTCTTGGTATTTACGCCGCTTTCCTGCCACAGAATCCTCCCTCCAAAGTCTGCCGCCTTCGGCTACATGCCGGTTAGCCGTTCGCGACGACGGGCCAGCCCAGGGCCCACTGCAGGCGGAACTGGGCCTGGTTGTACTCGATGACGGCGTTCAGGTAGGCCCGACGGGCGTCTTCTAATGCCCGGATCGACTGCAGCACTTCCAGCGGCAGGCCTTGCCCGTCGCGGATCCGCCGCAGGTTCCGGTCGTACGAATCCTGGGCCGAGCGGATCGCCTGTTCGGTGATCGAAATCCGCACAGCGCGATGCGTCACCTGGGCATGGGCTTCGGCCACTTCCCGGGCGACCTGGTCCAGAATCCGCAGCTTGGCGAATTTGGCCTGTTCGACCAGCGCGTTCGACTCCCGGCGGGCGGCCCCTTCGCCGAAACCCAGGTTGCGAATCTCCCAGGTCAGCACGGCGTCGAAGTCGTAGCGGCTGTCGACGTTGCTGATCGAATCGCCCAGCCCGCCGCCGAAACCGCCGTTGCTGAAGCCCAGCAGCACGCTCGGGATAAAGGGCGAGTACTGCTGCCGGCGGTACTCTTCACAGGCGGCCGCCACCAGCGACTGGGCTTCTTTAAGCTCGGGGCGGTTGACCAGGCCGGTGCGGATCAGCTCGGGACGGTCCCAGGCGACCGGCGCCATATCGAGCGGCAGCACCGTCAGATCCAGCGGCGCAATCGGTTGCGAAGCGTCGATGCTGAGCGCTTGGGCCAGCCGGGAGGAAGCAATCTCGGCCCGTTCCCGGGCGGACGCATAGCGGTTGTCGACCAGCATCCGTTCCGTGGCCAGGCGGTCCGCGTCCGCCTGCAGGCCCTGTCCGGTGGCGGCGAAATCGCTCGTCAGCTGAGCGATGGCGGCCGTATGCTGCTGCGTCTCTTCGATGATCTTCAGGTCCTGTACGGCGTCGAGCAGATCCAGATAGGCGACCGCGACGGTCAGCAACTGCTGGTTCAACACGCCGTCGGCCGCATGACCGCGAGCCCAGGCCGTCTTCTGCGCGATGGCCGGCTGGAAGATCGCATCCGCCAGGTGGAACCGCGCCACGATGCCAGGGTTGGGCGTGGTGCCAGCCCCCGTCGCTCCGGTTCCCAGACCGTACTGGAACGAGTTCCGGTTGACGTCGACAATCGAACCATCGCTGGCCTGGTAGTTGCCGTCGTGCTGGTCAAAGCTGAAACCAGGCTGGATCGAAGGCAGCCACAACACCTTGGCTCGATCAAACCGGGCGTACGCTTCTTGCACGCGCCACTGGGCAAAGCCGACGGCCGGGTGCTGGCCGCCCACCATCGACAGCGCCGTTGGCAGGTTCAGCTCGATCGCTTCCGGCATCGCCGGAGGTCCATACTCGGCGCCCGACGGACTGGCCACCGGCAAACGGACCGGCTCCCCATTGCGGGTAACCTGGCCTGCCGCGTTTGGTCCGGCATGGGACGGCGGCGGGACTTCTTCGACCAGCTGGACCTTGTAGTTACGACCATCAACGGTCAGCACTCCACTGACCGGCTCGGCGGGCAACTGCGAGGGCTCATGACTGACGGTGCGCACCGCTTTTGCGGAACCGCAGGGGGTCCCGCAAGACTTCCCGGAATCGGCTGCCCCGGGAAGGAAGCAGTCTGCACCGAGGGAGCCGGTACAGAAGCTGGCGCCGCGACAACGGCCGGCGGGCGGACGGTGGGGGAGCTGGCGAACGCAGAACGGCGCTCCTGGTGCGGGAATAGCGTGTCATGCGCCGGGCCGACCGCAGGCTGCGCAGCGCGGTGGGAAGCGACGGGAATGCTCGACGAAACCGCATCGGCCGAAACGGGCGTTTCCGGGCGGACGTTGCCGCTGTACGAGAAGCCCGTGCAACCGGCACAGGCCAGCAGGCCTGCCAGCACCCAGGGTGTTGCAGATTCCAATCGCATCGTTTTTCCCATCTCTGCGAGAACTGTCAGCTGTAATCGAGCGAACGATCACAGCGATTATCTTCGGCAATCCTCTTCTGGCGGATGCGCCAGAAATCCGGGTTCCGCCCGTTTCCCGGCCTGTTGTCTGCAGTTCGAACGGGTTGTACGAGAATCGCAGCTCGGGAGAACCGGAACGGTCATGCGGGCGGAGCATGGGAGCGAAAGAGCGCCTTCGGACGTGTTCAACCTGTCGGTGAAGCTCGGCGGCTACTAGACTGGTCGCATTACACAATCTGTACCGCCCTGCCCTTTTGCCTGACGAAATCCATGGTCTCGCTAAAAACCGTTCGCTACCTGATGGCTGTGGTGGCCGTGAGCCTCCTGCCTGGCTGCGTCCCGCAAAATCCGACCGCCGCTCAGAAACCGGCCGCCCAACCAACTCCCGTCCAGACGGTGGCGGTGATGCAGAAGGAGGTTCTCCGCACGACCTTTCAACCGGCGAGCGTCATGGCGTATTACCGGGCCGAAGTACGGGCCAAAGCGTCGGGCTACGTGAAGTCCGTCGAGGCCGACATTGGCGATCTGGTCAAAGAAGGCGACGTGCTCGCCGTGATCGACGTGCCCGAGCTGCAGAAACAGCGGGCCATCCTGGAATCTCAAATCGTCCGGCGACAGTCGCTGGAGAAGCGGGCGCAGGCCGGCATCGCGCTGGCGGAAGCCTAGATCCTGGCCGCCAAGGCCGGCTCCTCCCAGGCCGGTTCGGCCGCCGAGCAAGCCAAGGCGGCCCTGGCCGCGATCGAGTCGGAGTTCGAGCGGACGAACGACCTCGTTGAACGGCGCTCGCTGGAAAGCCGCATTCTCGACGAAGTCCGGAAACGACGCGACTCGGAACTGGCCAACCAGCAGTCAATGGCCGCCGCCATTCGCTCCGCCGAAGCCGCCGAGGCGGTGACCAAGGCCCAGAAAACGGCCGCCGAAGCAGACCTGGAATCGGCCCAGGCCGAAACGGCCGTCGCCCAGCGTCAGCTGGAAGAGCTTGACGTGCAGATCGCTTACGCCACCCTCAAGGCGCCGTTTTCCGGCATCGTCTCCGAGCGGGCCCTGGACCCAGGCGACCTGGTCCGCGAAGGGAACGAAGTCGGCCAGGGGAAGCCGCTGTTCGTGATCTCCCGGATCGATCGCGTCCGCGTCCGCATCCCGGTTCCCGAAGCAGACGCCGCCCTGGTGCAGCGGGGCGATCCGATCGAGCTGAGTTTCCCCTCGTTCCCGGCGGAAGAAAAACTCCAGGCCAAAGTCACCCGGTTCGCCGGCGTGCTCGACCCGCACACCCGCACCATGCTGGTGGAAGCGGAGATCAACAACGTCGACCACAAGCTGTTGCCGGGCATGTTCGGCCAGGCTTCGATCACCCTGTCGCGTCGGGCGGAGGCCAGTATGTTGCCGGCCCGTTCGGTGCGGTTTGATGAGTCGGGCCAGGCGTATCTGTACGTGGTGGACGGGGACCAGACTGTGTCCATCGTGCAGGTGGCGACCGGCGTGGACGACGGCCAGTGGATTGAGATTCTCTCTGGCGTGGAGCCGGGACAAGCCGTGATCGACGCCCATCTGCGACGCTTTGCCGCCGGGGAAAAAGTAACTCCCCTGGCTCCGTGAATCACCGCCCTGCCCTGCTGGTTGAAACGCATCCCTCCGACATTGCCTGCCTGGTTTGACGCCGCGGGTTCCCGACGACCGTACGCACCATGATTGAATTTTCGCTGAAGAATCGCTTTGCCGTCCTGGCCGGGGTGCTGGCGCTCTGCCTGCTGGGCGCCGCCGTGATCCCGGGCATCACGATCGACATTCTGCCCGACTTCAAGCAGCCGGTGGTGGTGAGCTTTTTCTCCTACCCAGGTCTGCCGACGCTCGACATGGAGAAGTCCGTCAGTTCGCGCGTGGAGCGGGCGCTGACGCTGGCCGGCAAGATTGAGCACCAGGAGTCGCGCACGGTGCCAGGCGCCGCCGTGATCAAGGTCTTCTTCCAGCCTGGCGCCGATCCCAGCTCTGCGATGAACGATATCGTGAACCTGGAAGCCAGCGACATGTTCCACCTGCCGCCCGGCATCGAGTGGCCCTTTACCCTCCGCAGCGAACCGGCCAACCTGCCGGTCGTGCTGGCCGCCATCTCCGGCGAGGGACTAAGCGAGTCGGAACTTTATAGCATCGGTTATTACGCCGTGCGTAACAAAATGGGCGGTCTTCCCGGCGTGCAGATTCCGCATCCTTTTGGCGGCAAGTTTCGCCAGATGATGATCTATGTCGAACCGGCCAAACTGCAGGCGATGCATGTCAGCGCGGCCGATGTCGTCACGGCGCTCAACAAGTCCAACCTGGTCCTGGCCGCCGGCACCGCGCGCATGGGCGGAACCGACTACCAGGTGCATCCCAGGAACACTGTGCCGACGGTCGAGGAAATTGAAGCGATCCCCGTCGCCGTCCGCGACGGACGCCCAATCTTTATCCGCGATCTGGGCCGCGTGGTCGACGATGCGGCCCTGCAGTACAACATTGTCCGCGTGAACGGCAAACGCAGCGTCTACTGCCCCCTGCTCCGCGAACCGGGTGAAAACACCATCGCCGAGGTCGACCGTATTTATGATGGCATCGCCAGCGAAATCCCCAAAATGAAGGAACGCGGCGACATCCCCGAGGCGACCGAAGTCACTTTGGTTTCCGACCAGTCGCACTACATTCGCCAGGCGATGGCCAATCTCTACAGCCAGGTCGGCATCGGCGCCTTGCTGGTGGCGGTGGTCGTGTTCCTGTTCCTGCGGCGCTTCCTGCCCACCCTGGTGATTGTGTCGCTGATCGTGCTGGCGATCCTGATCGGCGGGCTCGGCTTCGCTTATACGGGAGAAACGATTAACGTAATGACACTGGGCGGCATCGCGCTGGCGATCGGCACCGTCGTCGACGCGGGCATTGTGGTGGTGGAGAACATCGTGCGGCACCAGCGGCTGGGCAAGTCTCCGCTGGAAGCGGCCCGGGTCGGCACGCAGGAGGTTTCCGGCGCCATCCTCGCCGGCACGATCACCACGCTGGCCGTCTTTTTGCCGGCCGTGTTTCTCACCGGCATGATCCGCTATTTGTTCGCGCCGCTGTCGCTGGCGGCTGCGTTTACGATTGGCGCCTCGTACTTCCTGGCGCTCACTGTGGTCCCTGCGTTTTGCGCTACGTTTGTGCGTGAACGCGTACAGGCGCAGGCCGGCGCTCGTCCGCCTGGCGACAGCGGTCGCGACAATTCCGGCGTGCGGCCGACGGGCTGGTACGGCCGCTTGCTGGCGACCGCCCTGAAGGCCCCGGCCCTCAGCTCGCTGATCATTCTGGCGGTTGTCGGCGCTTCGTTCGCCTGCTGGCCCCTGATGGGAACGGAGCTGTTCCCCGAGGTCGATGCGGGCTCCTTTGAGCTGCGGATCAAAACGACGCCCGGCACGGAACTGCCGGCGACCGAACGCCTGGTCGCCCGGCTGGAAGAAACCATCAAAGAGGTCATCCCGCCCGAGGAAATCGACACGCTGATCGCTAATATCGGTTTGCCCGTCGGCAAGGGCGCCGGGTTCTCGACCGTGCTCAGCTCCAACTCGGGACCGGATACGGCCTACCTGATCGTCAATCTCAAACAGGAAGGACGCAGCACGCCGACCGCCGTTTATCTCCGGCAGCTGCGGGAGAAACTGGCGGAAGACTATCCCATGGAACAGTTCCTGTTCGTCACCGGCGGCATTGTGAACCTGGCCCTCAACGAAGGCGTGCCGACGCCGATCAGCGTGCAGGTGTCAGCCGGTTCGCTCGAACAGTGCCGCGCCACCGCCGAACAGGTCGCCCAGGTCGTACGTCAGGTGCGCGGGACGGAAGACGTACAGATCGCCCAGTCGCTCGACTATCCGCAGTTCGATGTACAGGTCGACCGCACCCGGGCCCAGTACCTGGGCGTCGACCAGGAGGAAGTCGCCCAGACCATTCTGACCGCGCTTGGCTCCAGCGTTGGCTACGCGCCGACGATCTGGATCGACCCCAAGTCGGGCGTCGACTTTTTCATGGGCGTGCAGTACGCGTCGAATGAATTCCAGTCGCTGGAGGAGATTCGCAGCATTCCTCTCTCGCTCACCACGCCCAGCGGCCCGATGACGATTCCGCTGTCGAATGTGGCGACCATCAAACGGATCACTATTCCCGGCGAGATCGCCCATTACAACATTGCCCGCGTGAACGATGTGCATGTGAATGTGGCCGGCCGCGATGTGGGCTCGGTCGCCCGCGATGTGGAACGGGCGCTGGCCGGGGTGGAGCTGCCTTCGGGCGTATCGGTCACGATTCGCGGACCGGTGGAGAAGATGAAGTCGGGCATGAACCTGCTGGGGGTCGGTTTGCTGGTGGCGACGTTGCTGGTTTACCTGGTGCTGATGGCCCAGTTCCGATCGTTTGTGGACCCGCTGATTATCATGCTGGCCGTGCCGCTGGGACTGGGCGGCGTGCTGGTCGTGCTGTATCTAACAAACACCTATATCAACATCCAGTCGATCATGGGCATTCTGATGATGATCGGCGTGGTGGTGAACAACTCGATCCTGCTGGTCGAGTTCGCCAATCGCCGCCGGGCGGACGGACTCTCGGCCCACGACGCAGCGATGTCGGCCGCGCAGATCCGCCTGCGACCCATTCTAATGACGTCGCTCACGCTGGTCGCTTCGATGCTGCCGCTATCGTTTCAACTGGCGCCCGGCAACGAAGCGATGATCCCACTGGCCCGCGCGCTGCTGGGCGGCATGATCGTTTCGACCGCCCTAACGCTGGTGCTGGTCCCCTGCGTGTACACGCTCATCCACCGCCGCACCCGCCTGGCGGCGTAAGGGGCCGAAGGTCAGCGATCTTCCTGCAGAACGGGGACTCCTGCCCGTTCAGGATTGCTCGGTCGAAGCGTAGCCGGCGTCGCAGGAAAACGAGCGGCGCCAACCCATCGTCGTACCGTTTCCGCGCTGCTGCCGTCGAACGGGTCGGGCAGGAGCGCCCAACCTGCGGAAGGCTCATCGTCCGGCCGGCAGGCTCTACTTCAGCGACGTCGAAGTCGGGCCGAAGGCGCGGGTGTCGGTTCGCGGGGTGGCGTACGAAGGAATCGGCAGGGCTCGCAGCAAGGGTTCTGTTTCCTGCGTGGCGGGCACCTGGAGTTCGCTGATCGGAGCCAGCATTCGCACCAGCGAGATCACCGGCGAGGCGGTCCGGGCGCGCTCGACCAGCAAGGGGCCGGAAACATCGCGGAGCAGCACGCCGGCGGCCGAGCAGTTGCCAGACAGCGTGAGGCCGGCCTGGGAAATGGCGAACCCGACCGACAGCTGATCGTACGGCGCCTGGGCCGGAATCTGCCGGGCGACTTCGATCGGAAACATCTCCGCCGCCGCCCTGAGCAGTTCGTGGCCGACGACGCCGCCGGGCGAGTTGAGCACGCCGGAGGCTTCGATCAGACGGCCGTTCTCAAAGCGGGCCGGGTGATAGGTGATGATCTCGGCCGTGCCGCTGAGCTTGTGCGGGAACTGCTGCGTGACGAGGCGTTCCAGTTCGATCTGCGTGAGGCGGCCGTCGATTTCTCCCTGCCACGAGGTGGGCGTCAACACCAGCGACGCCTGGCCCTGGAACTCGGCCTTCTCACCCAGGTTCGCTAGTGCAGGCACATGCCGGGCCAGCACCCAGCAGGGCAGCGGCGTGGAACGAGCGTTATTGAAGTCGATCTGCGTGACCGTCTCGCCGGCGACGCCCGGCTGGCGTGAAGCGCGGAAGGTGGCCAGCTCCGTCAGTTCCACATCGCGGCGACGGAGCTGCAGGGAGATCTCGGCCCGATCGGCCAATTGCTCCAGCCGGCATTCAAAGTCGACAAACGTTTCCGTCTGCACCGGCTCGCCCGGACGGGTCGGCGCCACAAAGGTGATCCGACGGGCCAGCAAGTGGACCCGATCCTGCAGCCGCGTGCGGCGGAACAGGATCCGCCGTTCGGCCGACTCCCAGGCGGCCGCCAGCGCTTCGACCCGCACCTCGGGCGACTCGGCCAGCAAGACCAGGCCGTGATCGGTCGTGGCGATTTCCATGCTCTGGGCGCGAGCGACTTCCAGGCCCGTTTCCGGATCGCGGAGCAGCAGGTCCTCGACCAGCACCCGCGAAGAAGACGGGAAAGAGACGCGGCCCAGTTCGACAGACAGCCCCAGCTGGAGCGAGATTTCCCGCTCCCAGTCGGCCGTCCCCTGGGGAGAAAGGCGGGCCGGAACCAGCAGCAGGAGCCACAGGGAAAAGTAAACGGTCGGGCCCAGACAGAACAGCAAGAAGCCGCCGCGGCAAAGAAATTGTCGTTGTTCCTGCGACATACGAACATCCTTGTTCGCCGTCTTCAACGGGTCACCGCTGTCGGGCCATCTGTTGAAACAGTTCGTAGCGAGCTTGCATTTCCTGGAGACTGTCGGCGCCAAACTTTTCGGTCAACGCGGCGGCGATTTCAAACGCCACTACATTTTCCACGATCACGCTGCAGGCGGACACCGCGCATACATCGGAGCGTTCATACGACGCGGTTTGTGATTCTTTGGTCGCCAGATTGATCGACTCCAGCGGTTTGCGGAGCGTGCTGATCGGCTTTTTGGCGGCCCGAATCACCAGCGGCTGGCCGTTGGTCATGCCGGCTTCCAGTCCGCCGGCGTTGTTGGTCGGCCGGGTATAACCCAGGCTGGTTTCGTGCGTTTTCTCAGCGTCAAAAATGATCGGGTCGTGCACTTGCGAACCGGGCCGGCGGGCAGATTCAAAGCCCAGGCCGATCTCGACCCCTTTGATTGCCTGCACCGCCATCACGGCCTGCGCCAGGCGGCCATCGAGCTTGCGATCCCACTGGGCGTGCGTGCCCAGTCCGAACGGCAAGCCTTCCACGCGGACTTCGACAACGCCGCCGAGCGTGTCGCCGGCCTTGCCTGTTTCGTCGATCAGTTTTTTGATTTCGTCGTCCTGGTCGGGATTGAGCGAGTAGATTTCGCTCTCGTCGCGCCAGGTGCGTTGTTCTTCCAGCGTTCCAGCCCGCGGCTCAATCTTGACGCCGCCCAGTTCCACCACATAACCGATGGTGCGGATGCCAAAGACTTCCAGCAGTTGCCGGACCAGCGCGCCGGCGGCCACGCGGACGGTCGTTTCCCGAGCGCTGGCCCGTTCCAGGATGGCGCGGATCGGCCCCAGAAATTTCACGGCGCCGGTCAAGTCGCCATGCCCGGGACGCGGGCGTTCCAGGTCTTCCAGACGTTCCAGCTTGTAGTCGCGATTGACGACCTGCAGCGCGATCGGACTGCCGAGGGTGGTGTTATGCCAGACGCCGGAAAGCAGCTCGACCTTGTCGGTTTCGATCCGCATGCGTCCGCCGCGGCCGTAACCGCCTTGGCGACGGCGCAGCTCGACATCGATCGAATCGGTTTCGAGCGTGACGCCGGCCGGAAAGCCGTCGATCAAAGCAATCAGCGTTTTGCCGTGCGACTCGCCGGCGGTCCAGTAACGCAACATACAGCAACAGGCAACGACAAGGCCGCCCGATCAGGAAGGATACGAATAAAAGAGATAACCTGTATTTTATCCAGACTCGCCAAACGCCGATAGGGCGGTTGTGAGGCCGCCCGACGCCGCTAGCACCGCGGCGCCAGCAGGATTGTAGTTACCGGAACGAAAGCTTGTTGGCGGAATGCTTTTCTTGCGACGCCGATTCCGCTGAGGTCCGGCATTCGTGAACGGGCAGAAGCGCCCGTTCTCCAGAAGGCAACGATCAACGTTCGTCGGCTCAGTCGTTCAGTGCGGCCAGCAGCGTGGCGGCGTAGTCGCCGATTTCTTGGATGACGTCGGCCCGAGGGCGTTCTTCGGCAGCCGCGATCTGGCGGACGATGGCCGAGCCGACAATCACGCCGTCAGCGACAGGGGCCAGCATCTTTACATGCTCGGGCTGGCTCACGCCAAAGCCGATGCAGATCGGCAGGTCGGTTTGCTCCCGCAGCCAGCCGACGTTATCGACAATGCTGGGCGGCAGTTCGGTCCGCTCGCCCGTAATGCCGGTCACCGACACATAGTACAGAAAACCCGTCGAGAGCTGGGCGATCCGTACAGCCCGCTCCCGCGGCGTGGTCGGCGTGACCAGCTGGATCAGGCTGAAGTCGTGGCGCTGGCAGATCTCGGCGAACGCTTCCGACTCTTCGACCAGCAGGTCGGGCACAATCGCCCCCGACACGCCGGCCGCTTTGGCGTCAATCACGAACTGCTCCAGCCCTCGCCGGTGGATAATGGCGTAGCTCAGCATCGTCACCCGCGGGGCCGAGACGTCTTTCAGGCCGCCCAGCATCTCCAGGATAGCCGGCACCCTGATCCCCTTGGCCAGGGCCCGGGTGTAGGACGCCTGGATCACGGGTCCGTCGGCGATTGGATCGCTGTACGGGGCGCCAACTTCAAACAGATGGCAGCCGCGACGGGCCAGTTCCTGGATCAGGGCGGCAGTGAATTCCAGGTCCGGGTCGCCGGCCGTCACAAACGGCATGAAAGCCTTTTTGCCGGCCGAGCGCAAGCCCGTAAAAAGATCGTCAATCTGAGACATGCTAGGTACTGGGTGCGAACGGAAGTGACGAAAGAAAATAAGGGCGCATCGCCCGCGACAGACTGGCGACCCGGGCCGCTTACTCCCGCTCCTGCTTTAACCGGGCGATCTCGGCTGCGTCTTTATCACCGCGGCCGGAAAGGCAGACAACGATCGTATCGCTCGGAGGACGCTGGGCCGCAAGCTCCATTGCTTTCGCGATGGCATGGGAGCTTTCCAGCGCCGGCAAGATTCCTTCGAGACTGGCGAGTGCGTCGAACCCGTCGAGCGCCTGGAGATCGCGGCACGAGGTGTAATGCACCCGGCCGGTGTCTTTCCAGTAGCTGTGCTCCGGACCGACGCCTGGGTAATCCAGGCCGGCCGACACGGAGTGCACGTCGCAGGTCTGGCCGTCATCATCCTGCATCACATAGCTGTAACTGCCATGCAGGACGCCGGGCGAACCGTACGTGAGCGGGGAAGCATGCTGCCCGGGTTCTCCACTGCGACCGCCCGCTTCGACGCCGACCATTTCAACATTCGGATCGTCGACAAACGGATAGAACATGCCGGCCGCATTACTGCCGCCGCCGACACAAGCGACCACCAGGTTGGGCAAACGGCCCATCTGTTCCAGCGACTGGCGACGGGCCTCTCGGCCGATCACGGACTGGAAGTCGCGGACGATCATCGGGAACGGGTGCGGACCCACGACGGAGCCCAGAATGTAATGGGTGTCTTCGACGCTCGACATCCAGTCGCGCATCGCATCGTTGATGGCGTCGCGCAGGGTGCGGGAGCCGGTCGTCACGGGCCGCACTTCGGCGCCCAGCAGTTTCATGCTGAACACATTGGGGGCCTGGCGGCGAATGTCTTCCTCGCCCATGTAGACCACGCAGGGCAGGCCAAAGCGAGCGCACGCGGTCGCGGTCGCCACGCCATGCTGTCCGGCGCCGGTCTCGGCGATGACCCGCTTTTTTCCCATGCGGACAGTCAGCAGCGCCTGGCCAAGCGTGTTATTGATTTTATGCGCGCCGGTGTGGTTCAGGTCTTCGCGTTTGAGCCAGATCTGGGCGCCGCCGCATTTTTCGCTCAGGCGCTGGGCATGATACAGGGGCGATGGACGCCCCACATAATGGTGCAGCAGCGATTCCAGCTCGGCCTGGAATTCCAGGTCGACGCGGGCTTCGCGATAAGCGGCGTCAAGTTCATCGAGCGCGCGGGTCAACGTTTCGGGCACATAACGACCGCCGAACTCGCCAAAGCGCCCACGTTCATCGGGCGTTTTGGAAGTGGCCGCCGGAGAGGGATCATTCATAACGGACCGTCCAGGAAAAAGAGGGAGCCGCCAATTTTCCCCGAGAAGCACAATTTATGCAACCGGCTCACCCCCCACCCCCCCGCGTAAATCCCCCAGGGCGAAAAGCAGGGCGTTGGCTGGCCTGTCCCCCCTGCTCTGGCGGCTGAGGGAACAGAAATCTTGGACGACGAACGCTCTGCTCTACGCAGGGAAAGATCGGCGTGGCGAAAATGACCGTCAAGAATGCAGTCTCGTCGGCCTGGCAGGAATGGAAGACCAGGCAACAACGCGGGCAGAGCACCTGTGAAGCGGAGTGCGAGATAACAATTCGCCCTCCGGCGAGTTAAGCGTTCTTTCCATCCAAAGGCGGTGGCGCCTTCGCGGTCGGCACGGCATGGTTGTCGACCGGCTCTCGCGGTTGGGAAATCGCCGGAGAGGAACTATGAGCCAGGATATTCTGTTTCCAGGCTGGCCAGGTCTCGACCACCTTCGTCGCATATTCAATCTGTTTGCGAATTTCGTCGTGGGTCATGATTGGACATCTCCGTTCGTTCTTAAGGCCATCTTTTGGCTGAAAGCTTTGCAAGCGAGCAATTCGATCTCCAGATACGATACCGGTTTCATTTGTAATCGAAGCTGCGCTGCTTCGATACGCCACTCCTTCTTGGCGCCCGTATCGGGGTTCTTTCGGACCAAAGGGTAACTCGATCCAAGGTTCATCGAAAAAAGCTCAAAGTACTTGCGCGGCCCCACTCCGACGAAGGGCTCGAACAGCACCTTTTCGCCATCGACGCCTTGAGCATTCTCCGCAGGAACGATCGAGTCGTCGTGAAATTCGAGCGCTTTGCTCTTGGAATACGGCTCCACGTAAACAACCCGCTTCACCCCGGCGGCTACGATATGCTTGGCGCAATTGTGGCAGGGGAAGGTAGTGCAGTGGAGGGTTGCGCCTTTGGTGGAAATTCCGTTCCTGCCGCAACTAAGAATCGCTTCCATCTCCGCGTGGACAACCCGTCCGAACTCGGTAAGGTCGCGTATGCCGCTTTCTTTGAGCACTGTACGCAACGTATCTCCGTCAAAGTCCTCTTTCTCCTCCATCGCTTCCGTAATAATTCGTTCGATGATCTTTAGCTGCTCAAGGCGATTGGAATCGCCATCACGTTTATAGTCCCTGCCGCGTTCTACATCTTCAATGCAACCGGTTTTCGGATTTCGCTTCGCCCAGTACAAGCCGCCCTCGGGAGACGGGCATTCATTGGCGCCCGTTGAAAGTATCTCGCTGTCACGGGTCATCACCGCCCCGACTTGCCTTGAAAGATCAGCGGATCGCAAAGCAGCGGCAAAAGCCATAAACATGGCGTATTCGTCAAAGGTCGGCGTGAAAAATGGGTCGCCAAACCAGAGTCCCACGAGACGCCGGATATCGCATCGCAAGCGATCGCTGTTATCGGCCACCTGGACAAAAAAATCGGCCAGGTGAAAGGTCGCGTTGACTCGCTGCCCGTGTTTCTTGTCGCCTTCCTGACGATCTCTTTCAATCAACTGATCTGCCTGATCCAATGTCATGTCGAGGTTTTCGACCAGATGACTCCTGCGCCGGCCGACTTCGGCATGAATCCCGAGCAAGACAAACCCTGAAGAATAAATGATTCGCAGCTTTTCAACTTCCTCTGGACGCTTCAACGAATCAATAATGAAGGCGGTCCTGGCCAAAGGTTCGCCCTTTCCTTCCTCCCGTTCTTTGGCATCGTCGTCAGCTTCACCAACCAGCGGTCTGTTGAGTTGCGAGCGGCGTGCGGCAATGTACGTCGCTACTCCCAGGGCAAGCACCGCGTCATCGGCAGGACTCTCATTGACGCCCATTTCACGACAACGGTTCCCTGCATCCATCAAATCGGAATAGCGTTTGAATCGGTCGTTCCCGGGATCCTCTACGTCGCACAGCAACGGAATCACATCGGCGGAAACTTTGACAACTTCGACCCGATACCCGACTCGACCCAACTGCTCCTGCAGCAGATCGATGATGGGCCGCGTTTCCGTACCAACAGCGCCTACAAGCCCGATAATCAACTCCGAGTCGAGCTCGTTGTTCGTGAGGTATTTGCCCACCTGGATCCCCTTGCGCTCTGCCTCGCAACGAAATTTCCCTCCGCAGAGAGATTTGACGATTTCGCGATTGTCGCCCAGAAATACGAACGTAGCAATAGACAACATCTCAACTCTCCTGGCCGAGCAGATTGCCGAAACGACCCTCGGTCCGTCCCATGAAAAAGCGCACATGAGGCCGGTCCGATGGCGGCGATTGCGTCTGTTCCGTTCAACTTCGCTTCTTCAGTTCCGGCGGCGCCAATGGCAGGCGCAGGACGAAGTGGGCGCCGGGGGTGGGTTGGTCGAGGAGTTCGAGTTTGCCGCCGATCTCGCGGGCCAGGCGGCGACTGAGGGCCAGGCCCAGGCCGACGCCGGGGGCCGAGACGGCCGCTTCCTGGACGGACTTGGAGAAGGGCTGGAATAGCTTCCTCCGCTGTGGGGCCGTGATGCCGGGACCGTGATCCGAGATGCTCAGCACGGCCTCCCGGCCGGCGATGCGGGCGTGCAGATGCACCCGGCGGTCGGCGGCGGTCTGAGCGTACTTGCAAGCGTTATCGACCAGGTTGAACAGAATCTGGTCGACCGCGCTGCTGTCGGTCAGCACCAGTCGGCCGGCGGACGTCTTGTCGATTTCCAGCACCAGCTCCATCTCGGCCTGGGTCGCGCGATCGCGGAGCCGTTCGACGATCCGGTCCAGCAGATCGTCTAGCGGCAGGCTCTCCCGGCGTCCGCCCCGTTTGCCGCGTTCCAGCCGGGCGTAAGACAGCACGTTCTCGACCAGATGCGACAGCCGATCGGCTTCCACCCTTAACGTTTCCAGGTAACGCTGCCGCTTCTCAGGCGTCGCCACCATGCCGGCCGCCAGCATCTCGGCGTACATGCGAAAGGTCGTCAGCGGCGTGCGCAGTTCATGCGTGACGGCCGCCACAAAAGAGCCGCGTCGTTCGCTGAGCGTCACGACCCCCTGGATCAGCACCATCACCGCCAGCGTGGCCAGCAGCAGGCAGGTCCAGGCAATCAGCAGCGACAGGCGAATGGGCGAAAAGTCGGGCGACGCCTGCACCACAAACGGCGGAGCAGCCCCCGCCAGCGCCACGGCCTGCGGGGCCGGCGCCAGGATCTGTACCGGCAACGTCGCCAGGGCGCGCCCTGGCAGCACGGGCGTGTCAGCCAGGACCGGCGCCAGATCGGCGTCGGGCAGCAGGTCGGCGACTTCCTGCAGCAGCATCTGCCTGATCGCCGGCCAGTTCAGCCAGCACCCCTGGATGAGCACCTGGTCGCCGATCGTTACCCGGCGGGCCAGCACCAGATGCGGCCCGACCCAGATCGGCCGGCTGACTCCTTCGCCTACCGCCTGCAATGGCGTTTCCAGCTCCACGTCGGAATTGCTCCCATAGCTCCCATAACTGCGCTGCTGGACCAGCTGGTTCTGGGCAAAGTTCTGGTACGCCCGGTTCCGACGTTGCCATTCATTGCCGCCGCGCAGCTCCAGCTTCTGCTGCTCCCCGCGGTAGTAACTGTCATACCCGGCCGCCGGCGCATTCGGTTGTCCTTGACTGCCCGTTTGGGCTGGGGCGGCCGCCTGCTGCTGGGGCATGCTGGCCTGCTGTTGCGGCTGGGAGTAAGTCTGCGGGTAGGACTGGGAATAGGACGGCGCCGACGTGATGGGCGGAAGCGACGGGACGGACGGATTGGCCACAGGCTGCGAAGCAGGCGAAAGCGCCGGACGGGCCGGCGCGGGAGGCGGCGCGGGAGTCACCACAGGCGACGGCGGATCCAGCTCAAACGGCGACGACTCCGCGGGCTGCGGCGTGGTGTAAGCATTCGTCCCGGGAGTCGGTTTGCCTGCCGGCGATGCGGCCGAACCATACGTGTCGGTATCCGCCTGCTGGCGCCCCGGAACCACCGTTGGCAGCGGCGAGTCGATGGGCTGGGCTGGCGCCGGAACGCCTGATGCGGGGCCGTATTGCAAGGGCGGGACCCCTTCCGCCTGGGCCAGCTGGCTTTCATTGCCGGCCGGCGGGGAGAGCGAGGGGTTCTCCGCCTGCGAGACTTCGCTGGGATTCTCAAACGATTGATAATTGCCGTCCGTTTGCGGAGGGGGAGCATTGTACGGCGACGCGTTCTCCAGGATCTCCTGCTGCTCGCCGCTAAACTGGGACAGGCCCAGGTCGTTAATGACCGTGGTGTTCGGCTGGGCCAAGGGCGAACCGTTATAGTTCCAGGACAGGTTGCCAGCGTAGTAGGCCTCGTCGATCGGCACAGGCGGCAAGTTCCTCTCTGGCAGTTCGGCCAGGAACTCCCGATGGCGGATGAGCCCTTTTAACTGCTCCAGCCGGGCTTCGCTGCGTTCGATGTTGTCGGCCGTCGTGCCGTTGGCCAGGGCCGTCTGGTCGAGCGACGCCGGCGGCGACTGGGGCGAGCTCCACTCGTTGTCGGATGTGATCTGAAAGTGCAGCAGCACAAACGGCGAAGGCTGGATCAGCAGCGGCGACGGCGTCAGTTCCGGCGCGCTCTTTCCCTTGCCGGAGATCGGCAGGAACGAACGATACACAAAATAGGGACGGGCCGCTTCTTGAGCCACGATCGGCGTGAGCGTCCAGTCCATCCGCCATAGAGCGCTGCTGACCCGCTCTTGCTGTTCGGCCTGTTGCCGGGCCGTTTCGGCCTGGCGTCGGGCGGCGGCTTCCATCCGGCGGGCCTGTTCGGCCTGGTCCCGGGCTTCCGCCTCCCGGCGATCAAGCTCGAGCGCTTTCACCGTCAGCCAGCAGAAGCCGGGCAGCACCAGCGCCAGGCACAGCCCCAGGGCCAGCCAGATTTGCCAGGGACGTTTCATTCGGCTGCCTCTTTCAGCAGCGCCGTCGCAGGCCCTTGAGCCGCGAACATGTAGCCCTTGCCGCGGACGGTCAGCAGTACTTGCGGCTGGGCCGGGTCATCGCGCAGTTTCTCCCGCAGCCGGGCGATATGCATGTCGATGGTGCGGGTCGACAGGCCGCGAGGGCTGATTCGCCAGACATTCGACAGCAGTTCGTCCCGGGCGATTGCGCGCTGCGGGTTGGTCGCCAGGTAACGCAGCAGGTCGATCTCCCGCTCTGACAGCTCGACCCGTTCGCCATCGGTATAGCGGACCTCGCGGCGGGCAAAGTCGGCGACGCCAGCGGGAATGGCGACCTGGTCCAGATCGCTCGGCCGCTCGGGCGATCGCCGCAGCACGGCCTCGACCCGGGCCAGCAGTTCCTTCACGCTGAACGGCTTCACCACATAGTCGTCCGCGCCCTGGCGAAGCCCGTCGACGCGATCGCTTTCTTCGCCGCGGGCAGTGAGAATAATGACCGGCAAGGTGGGCCGTGTTTCGCGCACCCGTTTCAAGATCTCCATGCCGCTGAGTCCAGGCAGGACCAGATCCAACAGGAGCAGGTCGTATTGCTGCTGGACGGCCATTTCCAACCCGGCCGGGCCGTTACCGGCCTCAAGCACCCGATAGCCGGCGTACTCCAGCGAATCAACGATCCCCCGACGAATGGCGGCGTCGTCTTCGATTGTCAATAACGTGCGGCCGCTCATGGCGTAACCAGGGGAGAGGGCAAAGTGCGGGAAAGGCGTCCTTTCTATCATAGACGCCCCCGACGGGCTGGCGGGTAACCAATTTGTAACGGGCGCCGCGGCCGCGATTCCGGCGACGGTTGCGATTGCGGCAATTGCCGGATCTGGGTAAAGTTCGCAGGTGTTTTTCGGTGCTTGCGGTACGGAGGTTCAAGGATGAACATGCGCGTTCGATTGTCGGTAATCGCAGTGGGTGCAGGACTGGGCTTGTCAGTACTGGGACTGGCAGGATGCAGCCAGGAGGCGGCGCCTGTCGCTCAGCAGGGATCGAACCGCGGCGAACCGACTCTGGCCGAGCGTCCCGCCGGCGGCACTGTTTCCGAGGAAGCGGCCGCCCCGCCTGAAATCACGCTGCCTGCCGATACCACCCCGGGCACGCCGACTCCGGCGACAGCCCCCAGACCGATCGCCAGCGAGGAAACCCGTCTGGCGGCTGCCCGCCAGCTGGTCGGCCGCTGGAAGGGCGAAGTCGAACTCAATGAAGAAGTCGCCTTGAAAATGGGGCTGCCGGCCCCGGTTGTGAAAACGCTGCAGTCGATGAAAGCGATGCTGGAATTCCATCCCAGCGGCGAAGCCGTCATGATCGCCACGACCAAAACCGACGACGGCCCCCAGGAGGTGGAAGTCCACGCCCACTGGGGCATCAGCCAGGTCGAAGAAAACGCAGTGACGATTGCCTGGCAGGAAGACAAAGGGAAAATGGAAGCGGTGCAGGTCAACTTCGAGGGGAAAGATATTTTCACCCGACCCCCGCCGGGCAATCAGGCCAATCTCGACATCGGCCAGATGCGTTTCACCCGCATGCGTTAAGCATTAGTGGCCTGACGCGAGCGTTTTTCTCTTCCCGTAGTGGAGGCGGATTCCTGGCCACTACGTTGCCGGCTAAATATCCACGATGACTTCCGCCTGCCAGCCGCCCTGGGGGGCGGGGCCGATCTGGAGTCCGTGATAGGTGATCGCTTTCACCTCGTGGTGCAGGTCGTGCCGCTCCCGATCGCATGTTTCGCCGCGGCACAAGACCGACAGGCCGTCGTCGTGTTCGGTCACTTCGATCTGCGACACCAGCAGCGCCTGGGTTTCAAACCGGAAGAGCAGCTCGTTGAGCAGATCGAACAGCAGGTAAGCCGGCTCCTGGCCGACGACCTCAAACGCCGTCTCCTGCAGCGGCCGCACCTGGTCCAGCCGGGTAATCAGCGAGAACAGCCCCAGGCCGGCCTCGGCGTATAACTCGTTCCGCTGGGGCGCCTCGATGCGCAGGCCCAGATCGGCGGTGTGTTCAAACACTTCGTACATGGCAAGCGTTCCCGACAAAGGGGTTCCGGGCAGACGTTCCTGACCGATCGGCATTCGCGAAAAGCGGCGGACCTTGGTTGTGCCGCGGAAGATTCCGCCCCACAATACCCGCCGAAGCCATGCACGACGGCTGCACCCGGCGCCAGGTTCGCGCCAGCAGCCAGGTTTGCGGCAACAACCGCTTTGCCAGCAACATCTTTTCCGGGGACTCCATGGGTACATCGGCCGATCAGCAGCTGCTTAACGTTCCCAATGCGCTCACGGCGGCCCGGTTTGTGCTGGCCCTGGTGGTGTTTGCGTTGATCCCGCTGGAACAGTACCTGGCGGCATTGATCATTTTTATTATTGCCGCGTCGACCGACTGGGTCGATGGCTGGTGGGCCCGCAAGTACAACCAGTCGACCAAATTCGGACGGATGTTCGACCCCTTTGTGGACAAGATCATCATCTGCGGGGTGTTCGTTTTTCTGGCCGCCGCCCCCAATACGGGCAAATTCGCCTGGACGCCCGACTCGGGCATTCACGCCTGGATGGCAGTGCTGGTCGTGGGGCGGGAAATGCTGGTAACGGCCTTACGCAGCATGATCGAGCAGGAAGGGAGCGATTTCTCGGCCAAGTACGCCGGCAAACTAAAAATGGTGTTCCAGTGCGTAGCGGTCGGCGCCAGCCTGGTCACCCTCCGCTGGTTCGCCGAGCAGGCAGCCCCCCTGCCCCTTTGGATCGCCTACACGCTGCATGGATCGGTCTGGCTGGCGATCCTCTCCACGCTCTACTCGGGCGGCGAATACATCCTGGCCGCCGCCAAATTCTTCGGCCGGTAGTCGTATGGCCGGGCATCAACTGCCTGGGTTAAATTGCGGTCATTACGGGCATCGCAATTCCCTCAACTGGGTTGATTTAAACCAGCAGGTCGCGGTATAACAAAATCCCCCCGGCGGTCACTCGCATACCGATCGCCGACAGCTCTCGCATGTAACGTACTTCCTGATGGGCGCGTTAGTTAATAACGAATCATGAAGGACTTCGACCCCTACTATCGCTGGCTTGGCATTTCGCCAAAACACCAGCCGCCAGACCATTACCGGCTGCTTGGAATCGAGCAGTTCGAAGCGGATCTGGACGTCATCGAGAGCGCGGCCGATCGACAAATGGCCTACGTCCGGCAGCGCCAACTTAGCCAGCATGCCCAGCTTTCCCAGAGGATCTGCAGCGAACTTTCCCAGGCCCGAGCTTGCCTGCTCAACCCGCAGAGCAAACGGGCCTACGACACCCAGCTGCGCACCCCCGCCGTCAAGCCGGTAGAACCATCGGTTCCGGAACCGTCGGAGCCTCAGGGCAATGCAGCCATGTGGCCCCCCACCCGGCCGCCGCGTCCTGCCCAGCCGCCCGCAGCATCGCCGCCGCCCCAGACTCCCCAAGCAAGAAACCGCGTCGACGCCGAAACGCCGCTGGAACGGCCGCCCGCTCCTGTGTTCCCGCGGCATCGACCCAGTCCAATCAGGGAAACCTCTCCGGTCAGGAAAGCGTCACCAGCCAGGGAAGCGTCTCCGGTCGATGTACGGGAAGTTTCAGCGAATTCGGTCGGCAATCGTGTTCCTTCGCGGCAAACCTCGGTTGGACAAATCCCGTCGCCGCCCTCCTTACCAGAGACCCCCGTTTTTCCTGTCGTAGTGCAGCTGGAACCGGAAGATCCCTTCCGCTGGCAAGCGGACCCTGACGAAACCGTGCTGGAACTGGTGGCGGAGTGCCTGGCTGACAACGAGCCTGAAGCGGATCTTGAACCTGCCCCGGTCAGGCCCGCCCGCCGTCCTATCTCGTGGAGTCGCCCGATCGCCGCTTTCATTGCGATGGTGCTTGGGATCGCCGTGCTGTACATGACGATCCTGCTGATCCGCCAAAGGGCCGAGGAACACTCGTTCCAGCCGTCCCGCCAGATCAACCAGTCGGCGACATCCCGACCGTTCTGAAACGGTCGCCCGCAGGGGTTCGCTTTAGAGTGCTTTGCTCCACAAGAGTTGCACTTCCTCCGGCAGCCCGGCGTAAGCGTTCCGATTGACCTCAAACAGCCGGCAGCCTTGTGAGGCATAGAAGCGACAGGCTGCGAGGTTGGTATTCTGGGTTTCGACCCGGAGCTCCCGGCACTGCTTCGCCACGGCCCAGGCTTCGATCGCGCGGAACAAGGCGGACCCGACGCCGATGCGGCGGGCCGTCAACAGCACTCGCAGATCCCAGAGCACGACCAGATCCCGACGACCAGCCAGCATGTCGAGGCCGGGAGTCGCAAACGCCGCCACCGCTCCTCCGACACGTTCCTGGCCGTCGAAGGCGCCGATCAGCGTCCAGCCGGTCACGTCGAATCGCAGGGGCCAGGCGTGCGGACTCTCGACCGCATCGTAGTCCTTCCGATACGGCCGCTCGAGGCGACGTTCCCGTAGCTCCCAGCTGCCGCCCTGTTCGTCAACGTCGAAGATTCTGTCGGTTTCGTAGGTACTGGGAACCGACGCATACCGTTCCAGGGCGCCGAACGACTCTTCGCGCAGGGTGATCATTTCGGCTCCCGTGTTTCGATGTGCTGTTTTTTGCATTGGCCCGTTTCAACTCTTCGGCGCAGCGGGATCGAACTGGGGCAGCGACTCCAGGAACTCAGGCCCTGCCCCTGTCAGCCAGACATGCGGGTGGACCGCGCGACGGACGCGGAGGGCCGGTTTCATGACATTCGCCGCATAAAACATCGAGACGAAAATCAGCAGCACGCCGAGGCCGATACTTCCCAGGATAAGGTTCGGGAGCACCGGTCCCCCCATGTTCCCCCAGGGTCCCAGATCAATCCGGAACAGCAGGTCGGGAATGATGACGGCCAGGGGAACCACCCAGGCGAGAAGGTTCCCGCCATAGAACATCCACCGCCAGCGCGACGCCTGTTGCCGACAGAGATTCTGCAGCTCTTCCCTCAGGCTGATGCGAAGTTTTAACGTTTTGATCTGGGCCAGCACGACCACCACCAGTAGCAGCAGCAGGGGCGCCGCGCGGGTGTATCCGGCTGTTAACGCAAAGCCCGCTATAAAGAGTGCGCAGACCCCGATATACGCGCCCGCATACTGTCGCATGATCCTGGAGCGAAAATTAAATCGGGGTTTGCCAATGGTCTTTTCATTGGTGACGACGCAGCGAAATGGGAACCGAGCCTGTTTCATGTCCGCCACCAGCAAGTCGTCCTGCCGATAGATGTACGCAGAGTGGCCGTTCCCGGTTTCCTCCGAGGTGCTCATGGGATCGTGACTTTCGTGGAGAGAATTACTAGCAAGAGATCCCGAGTAAGGGACGTTCGCCGTCGATGTTATCCCAACGGTTCCGTTTCGCTCCAGGGTTGTTCCTGGGAGGAAAGCCCAACAGCCCGCAGTGCGGCCTCAAGCCGGGTCAACTCACCATCGACGAAAAAGTCAATCTTCGGCCGGCGTCTCTTGGTCCCGCATGTTCTCCCGAATTATCTCCACGAAACGGTGAAGTGTCTCAAGAGCCTCGTCGGTCGCGCCGGCCAGGTCTTCTTCGGTCAAGAAGCCGTCATAGTACGCCCTGTAAACGGCAATGCCGGGATCGGATTCCAAAAAACGCGACTCCAGATCGCGGCTGGCGCCCTGATGGAATTCGTGGATGCGATCGTTGACTTCAAACGGCGTTAATTCGCCGGCTTCCATCGCGCGAATGGCGTCGCCGAGTTTCAAAATCTCAAAGCGGAGTTCGCGTTCCCAGGCGATCGCGCCCAGTTTCCGGCGGAACTTGCGATTGGCTTTGGGGTGTTTCTCTGACATGGGATAAATTGCGTCTGTCATGAGCAAGGAAGTCGAGGACGGCAGCAACGGTCGCCGCAGCTATTTGCGACGCCGTTAACAATCCAGGTCGTGTACAAAGTCCTGATCGGGATGAACCTGATCGTACGGAATCCCCAGTTGTTCGGCAACGATTCGTCGCGTGCGAAGCGCCGTATCCCGCGACACGCCAGGCGAGCACCTGGCCAGAAACTCCTCATCGGTAATGGGCGGCCAGCATGCGTCGAAATGGCGTTCGCGCTTCCGCACCAGGATTAACTCCACCGCAAACAACCCCACAACGACGGCAGATACCGCAAGGCAGGCGATGCCGATCTGTAACAGGAAAGTCATCCGAGTGTCGCCTTCGGGACGCGAGGACAGACGCTGGAAGGCGACAGGAGCTTTCTGCGCCTGCTGCTCCTCAAAACGAAGATCCTTTTACCAGCGTAAATCGGCCCGGGGCGAGGCTTTGTACTGGGCTTCGATCTTGTCGATGACGGCCTGCTCGGTTTCGTCCAGTTCCACGGCGCCGGGCAGGTCGATGCGGATCTCGGCGAATAAATCGCCCGGGCCGTCCGGAGAGGCGACGCCGTGCCCCTTCACGCGCAGACGCTTGCCGCTGGATACGCCGGCGGGGATTTTCAGAGTGAGCGTTCCTTTGGGGGTCGGCAGGTCGATCTTCGCTCCGCTGAGGGCTTCGCCCAGGGTCACCGGGACGACGACTTCCAGGTTGCGGCCTTTCCGCTCGAAGAACGGATGCGGCGCCACCCGGATCGTCAGCAGGATATCGCCTGCCGCTCCGCCGGTGGAGGACGCTTCCCCCTGGCCGCGAAGGCGGATCTTTTTCCCGTCTTCGATCCCGGCCGGCACTTTGACATCGATCGATTCGACCTTGCCGCTGGGACGCTGGATCGACAGCCGGGCGTCGCCGCCCTGGACCGCCGTATGAAACGGTACGGTGATTTCGTGGCCCAGATCGCTCCCTTTTTGCGGTTTCCTGCGGGAACGTCGGGGTTCGGCTCCAGCCTGGGAGAAATGGCGGAAGATATCTTCAAAGCCGGCAGCGCCGCCGCCGGGCTGGCCGCCGCCGAACATTTGCGACCAGTCGACGTCTTCAAAGCCCTGACCACCGCCTCCACGAGGGCCGCCGCGGGGGCTGCCGCCCGGTCCGCCGGCTCCCATCGAATCAAACGCGCTGCCGTAGCGATCGAACATTTCGCGTTTGTTGGAGTCGCTGAGGACGTCGTACGCCTCCTGGACCTGGTTGAATTTTTCGGCCGCCGTTTTATCGTCGGGATTGATATCGGGGTGGTATTTATGGGCCAGCTTGCGATGGGCCTTTTCGATATCCGCCTGGGACGCATCGCGACTGATTCCCAGGGTTTTGTAATAATCGTCAGCCATATTCGCCGGGAAATGCAGGAGAAAACGGGATGAACGGCCAGCGCAACGGGGCAGAGCCCCCCTTGCGCGCCGGGAATACAAGCTCCATTGTAGAACCGCGTCCGCAAAACGAGCAACCCGCGAACAGCGGCCCGGTTCCGTCGCCCGGTTCCGCCGCAGCGGACTGATTGCGGCCGATCCCGACGCCCGCCTCCACGATCGGCCCCTTTCTCGTTATTCTAAAGGCGCAGGATCGTCTCCACGACCAGGACCGGTTCGTCTCCACGACGGAACAACGCTCACTCAGAGAACGCTCAACCCAGAGAAAGGGGCTGTGATGGATATTCATAAGCTGACCCGCGAATTGCACACCAAAAACGACTCCAAGATCGTCATGCTGGTCGCCGACGGCGTAGGCGGGCTGCCGATGACGCCCGGCGGTCCTACCGAGCTGGAAGCGGCCAATACGCCCAATCTCGACGCCCTGGCCGCCCGCGGCGTGCAGGGAGCCAGCATTCCGGTCCTGCCCGGCATCAGCCCCGGCAGCGGTCCCGGACACCTGGGTCTTTTTGGCTACGATCCGCTGCAGTACCTGATCGGCCGCGGCGCCCTGGAAGCGACCGGCATCGGCTTTGAACTGCAGGAGAACGACGTCGCCGTACGATGCAACTTCTGCACGCTCGACGCCGACGGCAACATCAGTGATCGCCGGGCCGGCCGGATTGCGACCGAAGAAAGCGCCCCGCTGGCGATCAGCCTGCGGGCGGTGAAAATCCCCGGCGTCGAAGTGTTTGTCGAGCCCGTCAAAGAACACCGCTTTGTGGTCGTGTTCCGCGGCCCCGGCCTGGGCGGCCATGTCCACGACACCGATCCGCAAGCGACCGGCGTGCCGCCCCTGGCGCCCCGCGCCGCCGATGCAGACAGCCAGAAAACGGCCGAGATTGCCGCCGAATTTGTCAAACAGGCCTGCGTGCTGCTGAAAGACGAAAAGAAAGCCAACGGCTGCACGCTGCGGGGCTTCTCCGCCAAACCCAGCCTGCCTTCGTACCAGGAAGTCTACGGTCTGAAAGCGGCCGCCATCGCCGTGTACCCCATGTACAAAGGCCTCGCCCGCCTGGTCGGCATGGACATTGTCGGCGAAGCGAAAACCCTGCAGGAAGAAGTCGACACGCTGAGCGCCAACTGGAACGACTACGACTTCTTCTTTCTGCACTACAAGTACACCGACAGCACCGGCGAAGACGGCGCCTTTGAAGAAAAGGTCAAGCGCATCGAAGAGTTCGACGCGATCATCCCGCAGGTCCAGGCGCTCGGCCCGGCCGTGCTGATCGTCACCGGCGACCACAGCACGCCGTCGTACCTGAAGAGCCACTCCTGGCACCCCGTGCCGACGCTGCTGGCCTCGGACTGCTGCCGCCCTGACCCCTGCCAGGCGTACAATGAAACCGAGTGCATCCGCGGCGGCCTGGGCCAGTTCGAAGCCAAATACCTGATGACGCTGGCCCTCAGCAACGCCGGCCGGATGGGAAAATTCGGCGCCTGACGCTTCGGCGCGGCCAGGTCCACCACAGGAAAAAGCAAGCGAAAGGTTCAGCCCGATGGAAATAACGCTCACCGAACAGGAAGGCTATCACCTGGCCGCGATCGAAGGCGTGATCGACGACTCGGCGGAAGGGCCGTTTCGCCAGTTACTGCACCCCCTGTTCCGCGAGCGGAATAGCCGGCTGATCATTGATCTGTCGGGCGCGCCGCGGATCAACTCCCGCGGCATTGGCTGCCTGACGATCCTGGTCTCCGACGCACACACCAACGGCGGTCGGGTGGTGTTCGCCGCGCCGACGCCGTTTGTGTCCAATGTGCTCAAAGTCACCCGGCTGGATACTTATTTTGAAATCGCGGCCGGCCTGGAACTGGCGGTCGCCATGATTGAGTCGTAATCCGTCCGCCCTGTTATCCCCTTTGTTCTCCTTGAGGAATCGCCGCATGGCCCCCGTCCCTGCTCGACCGTTCTCGGGCGTGATCCCGCCGCTGGCGACCCCGCTGACCGATCGCGATACGCTGGACCAGCCAGGACTGGAGCGACTGGTCGAGCATGTCCTGGCCGGCGGCGTAAGCGGCCTGTTCATTCTGGGGACGACGGGCGAAGCTCCCAGCCTGGGGTATCGCCTGCGGGGCGAACTGATCGAACGGGTCTGCCGTCTGGTCGACGGCCGCGTTCCCGTGCTCGTCGGCGTGACGGATACCGCGTTTGTGGAGTCCGTCGCGATCGCCCGCAAGGCAGCCGACGCCGGCGCAACGGCGGTCGTGCTGACCACGCCGTATTACTTTCCCGCCGGCCAGACCGAGTTGCTGGCCTATATCCGGAACCTGCTGGCCGAGCTGCCGCTGCCGGTCATGCTGTACAACATTCCCGTCTTCACCAAGGTGGTGATCGAGATCGACACGCTCCGCCAGCTGGCCGATGACGCCCGCATCCTCGGCATGAAGGACAGCGGCGGCGACCTCGACTACTTCGACCAGCTGCTGCAGCTGCGGGACAAGCACCGGCCCGACTGGTCCGTGCTGATGGGCCCCGAGGCGCTGCTGGGAGAAGCCGTCCGGCGGGGAGGCGACGGCGGCGTCGCAGGCGGGGCCAACATCATGCCGCAGCTGTTCGTCGACTGGTACACGGCCGCTGTCTCCGGCGACGACGCCCGCTTTGAGCAGATCCAGCAGCGCATTTTCAAACTGCAGGAGATCTACAGCATCGGCAAGTACGCTTCGCGGCACATCAAAGCAACCAAGTGCGCCCTGTCGCTGCTGGGACTATGCGACGATTTCATGGCGGAGCCGTTCCACCGTTTCCGGCCGCCGCATCGAAAACAGGTCCAAGAAATCCTGGACGCCTGCCAGGCGTAAAGCGAGCGCCACACATTCCGTGCAGCCTCGCCTTTCCCCCTCGAAAGCAGACACCCCACGCTAAACGCTAACAGCTAAACGCTAACAGCGAAAGGAAAATCATGACCAACGCAGGCCTGATGATCGAAATGCTGGGCCGGGTCAGCGGCGGGGAAGACCTGTCGACCGAACAGATGACCCTGGTGATCGATCTGATCATGCAGGGCGGCTGCCCCGATGTCCAGATTGGCCTGCTGCTGACCGCCTTGCACGCCAAAGGAGAAACGGTCGACGAAATCGCGGGCGCCGCGCTGGCGCTGCGCCAGCACATGACGCCCATCTCCAGCCAGCGGAGCAACCTGCTCGATACGTGCGGCACAGGCGGGTCGGGCTGTGGGGCCTTTAACATCAGCACGGCTGCGGCCCTGGTGGCGGCCGCCGCCGGCGCGGCCGTCGCCAAACATGGCAACCGGAAGATCACCAGCAAGTCCGGTTCGGCCGACGTCCTCACAGAGCTGGGCGTCGAGATCAACGCCGATACGGCGACCGTCGAACGCTGCCTCGACGAACTGGGCGTCTGCTTCTGCTTCGCTCCGGCGCTGCACCCCTCCATGAAGCATGTGTCCGTCATTCGCCGGGAGCTGGGCTTCCCCACGATCTTCAATCTGCTGGGTCCGTTGTGCAACCCGGCCGGCGCTTCCCGGCAACTGCTGGGAGTCGGCAAGCCCGAACTGCGGAACACGCTGGCGGCCGCCCTGGCCAAACTGGGATCCGAACGGGCGGCGGTGGTCGCCGGCTCCGACGGGCTGGGGGAAGTCACGCTCAGCGGCCCGACCGACGTGACGGAAATTCGCCACGGCGTGCTGACCGAAACCACCTGGACGCCGGCCGACTTTGGCCTGGAAAATGCTCCCCTGTCAGCCGTGCTGGCTGAGGGTCCGCAGCAGAGCGCCGCCATTATCCAAGCGGTGCTGACCGGCGAACGCGGGCCGCACCGGGATATCGTCGTGGCGAATGCCGCCGCGGCGTTATATGTGGCTGAGGTCGCGCCCGACCTGGCCGCCGGAGCCGAGCGCGCGGCTGCCGCGATTGACTCGGGAGCTGCCGCCGCCTGCCTGGAAAAACTTGCCCGAATCAGCCACGAAGGCGGCCGACCGGCTTCGACGTGACAGCTGCCTTGGCACTCCTTTTTCACTTCCGCGAATTTCGCGACGACTACTGCCTGGAATCTGTATGACCCTCCGCCAACTGGGGATTTTCGCCAAATACTGGAAAGCCGGCCAGGTCAAAACGCGGCTGGCCAAAGGGGTCGGAAAAGCCGCCGCCAGCCAGCTGTATCGCTGTTTTGTCGAACGCCTGGCGGCCCGCTTCCAGAACACGGCCGATCGACGGGTGCTGTACTATTCTCCGCCGGAACGCCGGGAAGCGTTCGCCCTGCTGGCGGGGGCCGACTGGAAGATTGCGCCGCAGTCAGGCGATGATCTGGGCGAGCGGATGAAGGCCTACTTTGACGAGGCGTTCGCCGCCGGGGCGGAACAGGTCGTGCTGATCGGCTCGGATAGCCCTACGCTGCCGATTGCCTATGTCGACGCGGCTTTCGAACAGCTCCATGAGCATCCCGTGGTGCTGGGCCCATCCGACGACGGCGGTTACTACCTGATTGGAGCCCGGGGAGCCACGCCGCCGATCTTTGACCAGATCGCTTGGAGCACGGCCGAGGTCTGGCCGCAAACGCTGCAGCACCTGGCGGCCGCGGGGATGACGTTCGGCGAAACGCCCGCCTATTACGATATCGACACCGTGGCCGATCTGCCGCGACTGCAGACCGATCTGGCAGGCGACAACCATCCCGGCGACCAGCACCTGCAGCGTCTGATCGCGGCCTCTCTTAACGGCGTCCAAGCCTGAGGGGCCAATCTCTGGCGGCGGAAAAAGCGGCGTCGTTGGCTCGGCCAAAGGCAACGCTACTGGCGCAGAGCGGAAGACGGCTTGCGTCTCCTCGCATCGCTTAGCAGAAGGGGAACGGCTCGCGACGGGCCACACATTGCTGGCGGACCGTCAAAGCGGCTTTGTCCGTTTCCGGCGGCAGCGGTCGGGAAACCTTCTGCGGCAGCGGACGGGAGACAGGACGGGCAGGCTTCTGTTTGCGGGCCAGAGCGTCGGGCGGAATGGCGGTAGAAGTAATCATGGGATTCTCCGAATAAATCGGCGTTGCAAGGCGGGGAAAGCGACGCGAACCGTGCAGCGTTCGTCGTCTCTTTTGTGCAGCGGGAAACCGGGCTCTTTGTTACAAGGGGAGCACCGATTCAGGGAGACCTATTGTGCGTGAAAACGATCCCGGCCGCCATACTGGATTTCCAGAAAACGGGCCGGCGACGGCCATGCCCCAGGGCGGGGAAAATCTCCCCCCAGAGCGTCCATCACAAGGCGACACAACAGGCTTGCTCTTCAAGACATGCGAAACGATTTGCGGCTGGCGATCTTGTGTTGGTCGCCAACAGGTTAGGTGCCTTTCGCTTGGGGAGCGGACAAACTCTTTCGCAGGAAAAGCAGATTTCATGAACGAGTCGTTTACCAAGGGCGAGGGTAAACGTCTTTCGTTGGCAGGCGGGAAGGACGAAACCAAAGGATTGCCCTTATTCTTCTCCACTGTCGGGTAAAAGACAACGATCGGCGCCGGCCTTTCTCCCGACGATGGAAGAGCGCCGGTGCTTTCTCAAACTTCGATCGGCCCCTGGGTGCGGGCCTGATCGTAAAGGCGACGCCAGCGATCGCTGCCGTCGTTCTCTACCAGGCGGGATTCGGCGCCAGGCAGATAATAGCCGTAACGCTCCTCGTTGCCGGCCTGCAGCATGAAGTTAACCTTGCCGTTGCTGGCCGTCAGCATCCGTCGCCGACCGGGCCAGGTCGTTTCAATCAGGCGCGCGGGTTCGGGGCGCCGGGCCGGACGAACCACCTTCCGCCGAGCCAGTTCATCCCGATCAATCTCAATCCCCAGGCCCGGGGAATCGGGCACAGCGGCCAGCCCGTTCCGCAACAGGATCGGCTGCGCGAGCAGATCGTGTTCAAACAATTGATGGCAGTTCACCGCCGGCCAGACCGCCTGCCGCAGGGCTCCGCCAAAGTGCAGCGAAAAGGCGGCCGTAATGCCCGACCCGACCAGCTGCAGCCAGAACGGCATGTTCGTTTCGTCGCAGAACTGCCCCTCGCGCATGACCCGCGCGGCTCCGCCGCCCACCACAAAGCCGTCGCAGCAGCGCGTGCGGATGACATCGAGCGGGCCCGGGTTGCCGTAGTGCATGGCGATCTGCACATCGGTCCCAGCCGTAATCCGGGCGTTGCCGGCCAGGTCGACCTGGGGGATCGGCGTTTCGTAAATGTCGACCTGCGGATGCTTCGCCAGCTCCTGCAGGATCGGCAGACCCCGTTCGGCGTCGCGCAGCGTGTCGTTGAAGTCCATGTCGATCTTGAACGACTCGGGCACCACCTGCACCGCCTGCCGCAACTGCTCAAACACGTCGAACCAGGGCCGGCCCTTCGTTTTGTAGGAGCGATAGCCGATGTTGTACGCCCGGCGACATTCTTCGGCCATGTCGGCGGCCGACGTGTCGATATTCCACCAGGACAATGGCGTGCGGCTGTGAGCCTGAGGGCCCAGCAACGCATGGACTGGTACGCCGGCCGTACGTCCGACCGCGTCGAACAGGGCCATCTGCAGCCCGGCGCCAAGCGAGTCGTCCCACATCAGATCCACCGCGTTCCCGCCGATCACCCGTCGGACCGAGGCTTCGCTGGGCACGCCCCAGGTATAGTACAGCAACGTCTCTCCGCTGCCCTGGCGACCACTGCGCAGGGTAACGTCGCAGATTTCAACATACCGCCAATGCGGCAGTTCCCGGTCCATGTTGCGGCGGGGCGTCGGCCGGTACTCCAGCCTGGCCGTCGTCCGTTTCACGTCGACCACTTCAAAATGCTTGTCGGACAAAGCGGACCCTTCAGCCCGCAGCGACTGGCGGCTCCAGGCCGACAATCCGGCGACGGCGGTCGTCGCTAACGCATGCTGCAGAAACCGGCGTCGATGCGGAATCATGGAACACCTTTCGATCCAGGCGGAGCCAAAACAGGACGACCCGGCCGGATCGACTTCCCCCATTCTGATTGCCCCCCCAGGCTGCGCCAACCTTCCCTTTCCTCTCGTACAAAGAGCAAAGAAAAGGGATTCACCGCAGATCACGACAGTAGGGCAGGTTTTCAACTTGCCATCGCTGCCGACAAAAGACGATCCCCCAACTCCCGCGTCCAACAGGCGCTCCCCTGCCCTCTCCTTTTCCTCTGCGTTTCTCAACGCTCTCCGCGGTGAATCGTTTTTTTCTTTCTCCGGATTGTCCTTCGTTTCCCTGATTAACGGCTGATTTCAACACGTTCAAAATGCTAAGATGGTCGCGAGATCGCCCCCCCTGGCGACGCCCGCTTTGCCTTGAAAGGAGCTTTGCCCCGATGTCGATCCTGGACCGCTTTCGACTGGACGGACGCCGCGCTGTGATCACCGGCGGCACGCGCGGCCTGGGACTCGCCATGGCCCAGGCCCTGGGCGAAGCCGGCGCCGAACTGGTCGTCACCAGCCGTAACACCGAGAACCTGAAACAGGCCCACCAGCTGCTGTCCGCCTGCAGCCCCAAAGTGGAGGTCGTCCAGGCCGATCTGGCCACGCCCCAGGGAGCCGAGATCTTCTGCAGCTTCGTCCTGGAAAAGCTCAGCCCGATCGATATTCTGATTAACAACGTCGGCGGACGACGGATCAATCACCCGACCGAAGAGATGCCTCTGGATCAGTGGATGCAGATTGTCGACCTGAACCTGAACCAGGCGTTCGTCTGCACCAAAATGATCGGCGGCGCCATGCTCCCCCGCGGCTACGGCCGGGTGATCAATATCGCCTCCATCTCCGGGCTGGTCGCCGGCGGGCAGATGCGGGGCCGCAGCTACGAAACCTGCAAGGCCGGGCTGGCCATGTTCACCAAGGCCGTCGCCGCCGACTGGGCGCCGCACGGGGTGACCGTCAATGCGATCGCCCCTGGCACCTTTTTGACCGACACCAACCGCCGCTGGTTCAAAGAACGTCCCGAGCTGAAAACCGATATCGAAAGCAGAACGCCGATGGGTCGCCTGGGCGAGCCGGAAGAAATCGCCGGCCTGGCGCTGTACCTGGCCAGCGACGCCTCCAGTTATACGACCGGCTCGCTGATGGTCGTCGACGGCGGCCGCATCCTCTGGTAGCGTGTCAGTCGCTTTTCAATCGGAAACGTGAAACGAATAACTGATCGATTCTCGTTCGTCGTTTCAAGCAAGGACAGACGCCGGATAGTCGCCTTTCACTCCGTGAAAGGACGCGTTCTTTTGTGGAGCAAAAGACGACTGACCGTCGACTTCCGTCAGTGAAGAGTTTCGCGGTCCGAGGTAAAGTCGACGTCCGCCCCGGCTGCTTCCCGACCGGGCGGCTTCTTGCGTAGAATAATCGCATGAGTCAAGCGCCGCAAAAAACACCTGCCGAAATGCTGGCTACGCCGGTGCAATATGTGAAAGGGGTCGGCCCCAGCAAGGCTGAACCGCTGGCCCGGCTCAAGCTGCGCACCGCCCGCGATCTGCTCTTCTTTTTTCCTCGCGATTACCAGGATATGAGCGAGCTCAAGGCGATCGCCGACCTGCAGGAAGGGGAAACCGTCAGCGTCTGCGGCACAGTCGCCGAAGTCGACCTGCGCAACACGGGCCCCGGCCGTAGCCTGCTGGCCGTACTGCTGCAGCAAGACGAGCACTTCCTCAGGGCGCTCTGGTTCAACCAGCCGTTCATGCGGCAAAAGTTTGAAACGGGTCGCCGCGTACTGCTTTCCGGCACGGTGAAAATCAGCGGCGGCCGCTGGGAGCTGGTGCATCCCACCGTCGAACTGCTGGGCGATAACGAAGAGCCGCCCTCGGGCCGGGTGCTGCCCGTCTATCCGCTGACCGAAGGCATTAACCAGGGAGCCATGCGGCGGGTGGTGCTGGCCGCGGTGGAAGAATACTCGCAGTATCTCGACGAGGTCTTCCCGCAGGATTTTCTCGATGCGCAAGGGCTGTGGCCCATTCATGCCGCCCTGCCCCAGCTGCACGCTCCGACCCATGCCGACTCCCTGGAGCCGGCCCGCCGGCGGTTCATTTTCCAGGAACTGCTGGTGCTGCAGCTAGCGCTGGCCATTCGCCGTTACAAGCTGACGCACGACCGCAAGGCGTCGCCGCTTCCGGTGACGGCCAAGATCGATGCCCGCATCAGGCGGCTGTTCTCGTTTAAATTTACTGACGACCAGAACCGGGCGATCGAGGAAGTCTCGCGCGATATGGCCCGCGAAATCCCCATGAACCGCCTGCTCCAGGGCGACGTGGGCAGCGGCAAAACGGTCGTCGCGCTGTACGCCATGCTGAACGCCGTGGCCCAGGGGAAGCAGGCCGCCCTGATGGCCCCGACCGAAGTGCTGGCCCGGCAGCACGCCCGCACGTTAAGCGACAGCCTGGCCAGCAGCGAAGTCCGCGTCGCCCTGTTGACCGGCTCGCTGACCATCGCCCAAAGGCGACGGCTGGAAGAGCAGATCACCGCGAACGAGATCGACCTGATCGTCGGCACGCATGCGGTCGCCAACATGATGGCCCAGGACGACGTCCCCCTGTCGAACCTCGGCCTGGTTATCATCGACGAGCAGCACAAGTTTGGCGTCAAGCAGCGGGCCGCGCTCAAGCAGGGCGGCCTGGATCCGCACTACCTGGTCATGACGGCGACGCCCATCCCGCGCACCATCAGCATGACGCTGTTCGGCGATCTTGATGTTTCCAGCCTGCGTGAAAAACCGCCCGGACGGCAGCCCGTGCATACGTACCTTGCCGACGACAGCAAAAGGGCGGCCTGGTGGGAGTTTGTCCGCAAAAAGCTGGGCGAAGGCCGCCAGGCGTACGTGGTCACGCCGCTGGTGGAGGAAACGGAGAACTGGTCGCTGGCCAGCGTGGAGCAGACCTTTGAAACGCTGGCCAACGGAGAGTTGGCCGATTATCGGCTGGACCTGGTCCATGGTCGTTTGACGTCGGAGGAAAAAGAGACGGCGATGGAGAGCTTCCGCCAACGGCGGACGCAGGTGCTGGTGGCGACCAGCGTGATCGAGGTCGGCGTCGACATTCCGAACGCCACCCTCATGACGATCGAAAGCGGCGAGCGGTTCGGCCTGGCCCAGCTGCACCAGCTTCGCGGCCGCATCAGTCGCGGCAAGCATCCGGGCTATTTGACCGTGTTCGCCTCCCCCCAGACCGATGACAGCCAGGCCCGGCTCGCCGCGTTTGAGCAAACCAACGACGGCTTCGAACTGGCCGAGATCGACTTCAACCTGCGCGGACCGGGCGACCTGTTTGGAGCCCGACAGCACGGCCTGCCGCCGCTTCGCATCGCCGACCTGCACCGCGACGAAGAGATCCTGCAGGAGGCCCGACGCGTGGCCCAGGCGTTAATCGCCGAAGACCCGCATCTGGATCACGAGCGCTGGGCCCTGCTGAAGAAAATGGTGCTGGTCCGCTACGGCAAAGTGCTCGACCTGGTCGACGTGGGCTAAGCCAGCGCTTTGGCGGCCGTGACGGCGAAGTAGGTCAGAATGCCATCGGCGCCGGCCCGCTTGAAGGAGAGCAGGCTTTCCAGCATCGACTTTTGCGGGTCCAGCCAGCCGTTCTGGGCGGCGGCGGTCAGCATGGCGTATTCGCCGCTGACCTGGTAAGCGTACGTCGGCACGGCAAAGGCGTCTTTCACCCGGCGGACGATATCGAGATACGGCATGCCCGGTTTAACCATCACCATGTCGGCCCCTTCGGCCAGATCGAGCGCCGTTTCCCGCAGCGCTTCGTCGCTGTTGCCGGGATCCATCTGGTACGTCCGTTTGTCGCCTGTGCCCAGCGCTCCGGCGGAACCGACCGCATCACGGAACGGTCCGTAAAAGGCCGACGCGTACTTGGCCGCGTAGGACATGATCAGCACCTGGTCCAGGCCTGCCTCGTCGAGGGCCTGGCGCACCGCGCCGATGCGGCCGTCCATCATGTCAGAAGGGGCGATCACATCGCAGCCCGCCTGCGCCTGAACGACCGCCTGTTTGCACAGGGCGACGATCGTTTCATCGTTGACCACGTAGCCGTCCCGCACCAGGCCGTCCTGCCCGTGGCTGGAATACGGATCCAGGGCCACGTCGCCGATGATCCCCAGCTTCTGGCCGTGGACCTGTTTCAGCGCCCGCATCGCCCGGCAGACGAGGTTCTGCGGGTTGAACGCCTCCTGGGCGTCTTCTGACTTGTCCTCTGGCTCCGTGGCGGGAAACAGAGCGACAGCGGGAATCCCCAGGGCGACCGCTTCTCCCACTGCTTCCACGGCCAGATCGATCGACAACCGGGCGACGCCCGGCATGGAGGCGATCTCCTCGCGTACGCCTTCCCCTTCGCGAATAAAGATCGGCCAGATCAGATCGTCAACCGTCAGCCGGTTTTCGTTCGTCAGCCGGCGGGACCAGTCCCAGCGTCGATTGCGGCGCATCCGGGTGGTGGGAAACGATCCCCACGGAGAGGCAGAGTGGGAGGCCATGCAGTTCCTCAATGTCGAAAGGGGCAACAGGAAAGACGACCAGCCTCCGCCCACGGCGACGCCAGACGCTCACCCTTCCCATTTTACGCAGCGGGAGCGGCTTTCCTACACCCGGCGCCCATCAGCCGGGGCGAGGCCGCCTGCGCGGCCCTGGCGCTGCATAACATCCAAGAATCGGGCGGGAGTTGTGTTGGACCTGAAATCAATCGCTGAAACGGCCCTAAATGGCCACGTATTCCAGTACGGCCGCAAAATGGCAGGCGCTGCCCGCGATCACCAGCAGATGCCAGATGGCGTGAAAGTGGTACTCGCGGCGATCCATAATGAGAAAGAAGACGCCAACCGTGTAGCAAACGCCGCCGGCGACAATCAGCGTCAGCGCTCCGGCCGGGGCGGTCGCAATAATGGAATTGATCGACATCGCCGGGATCCAGCCCAACGCCACATACAGCCAGATCGAGATGCCATCGATCCGATGGGAGAAAAAGATCTTCGACAGGAAGCCGCCGATCGCCACCATCCAGACCAGCGTCAACATCCAGAAGGATTCGCTATGGCCCAGAAAAGAGACCGACAACGGCGTATAACCGCCCGCGATCATCAGATAAATCAGCCCCTGGTCCCAGATCCGAAAAACCCGCTTCCAGTTGGGTTCCTGCACCCCATGGGACAAAGTCGAGGCGGCGTAAACCGCGTTCATGCTCAGACAGAAAGCCAGACAGGCAAGAATCTGGCGCATGTCGCCATGCGCAATGACCGACGGCATCAAGTAAGCCGTACCGACCAGGCTCAGAATGAGGCCCGTACCGTGGGTTGCTGTATTAACAAACTCTTCCGAGTTTTCCAGCAAGGGCGTTACGACAGGACTGCAATCAATTTCCTGACTCATGGCGTCCTCTGGCGGATCTGTCATCGACCAATCACCGACCCACCATTCGCACAAAATTGTCGAGGCGGCAATAGCGATCTTACAGATTGGGTTTCGGACAATTGACCCACCGAAATTAAGCAGAAAACGGGTTTCCCACGCGCGATACGCACGTTCCACAAGCGTTACACCGATTGCGCCGTTCCCTTTACGAAGACAACCGCGATAAACGGAGCAATTTATTGTCCCAGAACCGACATTCGCACGGAACCGCCCGCAAGCGTCTTTCCGGATCATGCGATTTCGTGAAAATAGGCAGAACGACCCATTTTACGCTTTCGCGATCCAAGGAGAAGGTTGTGCCTTTAGAATACCAGGGCCAGTTGTCGTACCAGGGCGGACGGTTCGCCATTGTGGTTTCCCGCTATAACGACTCCATTACCGGCAAGCTCCTGGCCGGCGCCTGCGAGGAATTTCAGAAAAACGGCGTGCCCGACGACGCTCTGGACATCGCCCATGTGCCGGGCGCCTGGGAATTGCCGCTGATCGCCGACCGGCTGGCCGCCACCGGGGGGTACCAGGCAATTGTCTGCCTGGGGGCCGTGATCCGCGGGGAAACAACCCACGACGAACACATCAATCGCCAGGTAAGTTTGAGCCTGGGACAGATTTCGCTGCACAGGAACCTCCCGGTCGTCTTCGGCGTGCTCACCTGTAACTCGCTGGAACAGGCCATTCACCGCAGCGGCGGCAATGTGGGGAACAAAGGAGTCGAATCGGCCGCATGCGCCCTGGAAATGGCCAGCCTGGTGCAGCAGTTGCACGATTCAGCCAAATAAAGAGACTTCCCTCGGCAGAAGCAGGAGCCCACCGGAGGAAACCCGCCTGGACCGGCCAGCAACGCGGGTCAGCAGGAGACAGGCCTGATCAAACGAGGCTGTTCGGCTCGTGATCGTCTTTGACGGCGGCGATGGTGCTTTGCCGTTTGATATAGGTGCTTCGCTTCCGATCGTTCTTGACCCGCTCCCGCAAAATGGCAGAGAAGTCAAACTTGATCGCACGTCGCTGGGCATACGGCTCCAGCAGTCGGGCGACCTGCATCGCGCTGGCGATCCGGTGTTCAGGCCGTTTCGCCAGCATCTTATGGACGATCGACTCCACGCGAGGGGGGATATCCGGATTCAATTCGCGAACCCGTCGCGGCGTCAAACGACGATGCCCGTCCAGCTTTTGGGCGGTTGTTTCAAACGGAAACGGCGGCGTGCCCGTCAGCGCCTGGTAAAACGCGCACCCCAGACTGTAAATATCGGCCGTGTGGTCGATCTTGTAACTATCGTTCGCCTGCTCGGGCGAAATATAGTCGGGCGTGCCCATGCAGTCCTGGCCAAAGATCATGGCCATAGAAAACTCTTCGTCGTCGTCATCGAAATGCGCCAGTCCGAAGTCCAGGATTTTGACCTGGCCGCGATCCGTGATCAGCAGATTCGACGGTTTCACATCCCGATGCACCATTTGCTGCTGGTGCATGTGGTGCAGGCCAAGGGCCGTTTGCATCACCACATCGCAGGCATGCTCGGAATCCATCGGCCCGTTCATCTCCAGCCATTCCGACAACGTGACGCCGCGGACAAAGTCCATAACGACGTAATGGAGCTTGCCGGTATGATCCTCCGTCGAGCAGATATCGCGTGTGCGTAATATATTGGGGTGGTTCAGCTTAAGGCCAATTTGCGCTTCAATCTGAAACCGCGCGACGATCCCCATATCGTGCCGGTGATGGTCCGACAACACCTTCAGGGCCACCTTCCAGCGGGAGTCCCGCTCGGTAGCCACATAAACTCGTCCCATACCGCCGGAACCCACGATTTCTATCAGGCGATAATCGTCGATGAAGAATCGTTCGGGATTACGGGAAAGCAGCAACTCTGCCTGCAGTCGCGAAATCACCTTTTGCCGGATCAATAACGCAGCAGCCGCCTTGGCGTCGGGAAATTTGTCAGGCTGGACCTTCTGCCGTAACTCGCTTATCCGATCAGGAGTAAGGAGCCCACTCTTTTTCAAACGAGCAAAGAGATAGTCAAGCGGCAGATCGTAATCCATGGCGACCCGGTTAAGAAGAGGAGAGGTTTTCACAAACCATCTGTAAGTATAACCACAGACAATACGAAAAATCCACAGCGACCGTTTTGATTTTCAAGTCATTTCTCAGGAAAAACACTAATTTCCCCCTCAACAACCTCAAAAACGTCAGCGATACCCCCAGAAAACCTGCCAGGCTTTACCCAAGATTAACCAAACCATTACCCAGATAGCCGCCGACTGCCGCGAACCTGAACCCCTGCGACCATTTCCAGTGCATGGTCCGTCTCCTGGGATCGCCTCTCCCCTTCTGGGGGATCGCACCTTCCGACAGACATGTCAACCGCGCCTTCCATCATCGGACGCCGCCAGCCATTGCGTGAAACAATCCGCCCGCCTGGGCCAAGTCCCTCGATCACGTATTCAACGATCACGATTCCAGGGCGAGCGCCACGACGAAGAGACCAGGGGGTAACATAACACCCACAGAGATGCCGCGCTGACAAGGTCATGACCATGGCAGTCTGCTAGAGTTCGCTTGAGAACCTCCACAGCCAATCCTTGCGGCCCGCGAAGCTACCTGGCGACAACCAGACGCTGGGCGTTGGTGCGGAAGATTCGGGCCTGCACATCCGGCGGCAGCTGCAGTTCCGTCAGCAACGCAAATTGCGGTGCGGCCTGTTTGTCGGCATGGTATTCCGTCCCAAACAGCACCCGATCGGCCCGACGCACCAGAAACTCTCGGGCGAACTTCATGTCCCGCCGCAACGCGTTCACGGCCCCATCGCCTGACAGATCGGCATACAGGTTGGGATATTTGCCCAGCAGCCGATCCAAAGCACCGCCGGCCGTCACCGCCCCCTGCGGCAAGCCGCCCAGATCGGAGGCCGTCGTCGTTCCTGAAATCGAAGCCCAGAAACCCCGACCGTGAACGATGAAATTACACCCGGGCACTTCGCGGACGACCTTTTCCAGGGCCGGCAGCCCCGGTTTGTCGATGTTCCGGATCGCGTCCAGATGCAACAGCACGGGCAGTTTCAGTTCGGCGCACGCCAGAAAAATCTCCAGGCTGCGGGGGTCATCGATCGGGCCGCCCCATTTGTGTTCGCCAAAGCCTTTGGCCCCCTGGTCGACATACCGCTTCAGCAGGTCGAGCACCCCTTTGTAGCCGCCCAGGTCGACTGTTCGTGGATCAATCGCGCAAAACGGAATCAGCCGATCACGGAAAGGCTTCGTCTGCTCCAGCAACCAGCCCGGCGTAATCGGGTAGAACCAGGACTCAGGCGAAACCAGAGACATCACCCAGGCCTGGGAAATCTCCTGGGCGTCCATCCAGCGCAGCAGCATCTCCACTGTCAGCGACCCGCGTTCGTGCCAGGGCTGGCCCAGCTGCACATGGGAGTCGATATATTTTCCCGGCGGAACCTTCGGCGCCGTCGATTCCTGCTTTACTTCGGGCCCGACGGCCAGGGCGGCGGAACCTGCAGCGGCCGCTACGGCTCCGCCCAGGCACAGGCGATGAAATCCCCGCCGGGAGAATTCCGAAAAGGAAGATGCGGGCGAGGGCTGGGGCATCAGATCAGCTCGGCGGGAGAGCGAGGAAGGCGGGACAGCGAGGAAGGCGGGACAGCGAAGAACCGGATCCGGCGGCTGGCGAGCGGACCGCCGGACCCTGCTTTGATCATACAACAATTGCCAGTTCCAGCCAGAAACGCGTTCGCTAAAATGCGAAACGGCAAGCATCGCAAACCGCCAAACGCCGCGGCGCCCCGTTAGCCCGCGTTCGGGTTAGTGTTCTGATAGACGGCCTGGATCAGCGATTCCACGTCTTTGTACTTTTTCTTCTCGGCCAGCGCCCCGTCCAGGAGTTTACGGGCGTCGCTTTCGGAATGGCCCAGCTGCAGCAATACCTGGAAGGTATCTTCGACCACGCTGCTGGGGGCTTCCGCCGCTCGGCCAGCGTCCGTGGCGACCATCAGGGCGAACTTCGGCATCTTCCGCCGCAGCTTGGCAATCACTCGCTCCGAAGTCGCAGCGCCAATCCCGGGCAAAGTCGACAGCCCTTTGGCGTCCTGGGCCTCGATCAGCGCGGCCACCTCCTGCACCGGCCGCACCATGGCGCGCAGCGCTTTCTTCACGCCGACCCCATCGACCGAACAGAACAGTTCAAAGAACTCCCGTTCGATCGAACTCAGGAATCCCACCAGTCGCGGCGTCAGTCGTCCCTGGGCCGGATTGCCTTCCAGATACTGGATCGTATGCAGGCTGACGATTTCTCCCATGCGCAACTGCAGTTGTCGCCGGGCATATTCGCAGATCAAAACCTGGTACTCGAAAGCGTCGACTTCAAAGGTCGCCTGGTCGTCGGTAACCGCCAACAGTTTGGCCGAAATTTTGGTAATCACGAGAAAGGCTCCGCGCATGAAAAACGCCGTCGAAAAAGGTCGACGGCGTATCGAATTCTGTAATGAACAGAGCAACCCAAAACGGGGCGTGGATTGCTCTCTGGCAAGTTGCCAGGCTGGAAAACTACCAGGCGAAGTGGGCGAACGCTTTGTTCGCGTCGGCCATGCGATGGACGTTCTCGCGACGGGTAACGGCGGCGCCTTCCCGGTTGTACGCGGCGATCAGTTCATCGGCCAGCTTCAAATGGGTGGGGCGACCCTTCTTTTCCCGGACAGCCATCAGCAACCAGCGAATCGCCAGCGACTGCTGACGGTTGCGATTAACCTGCATCGGCACCTGGTAAGCGGCGCCGCCGACGCGTTTGGAACGCACTTCGATATGCGGCTTGATGTTTTCAATGGCGTGCTCGAAAACCTCAATCGGCTCCCGGTCCGGCATGCGTTCTTTAATCAGGTCGAGCGCGTCGTAAAACACCCCAAGGGCGATCGACTTTTTGCCGTCATGCATCAGGCAATTGACAAATTTGCTCGCCAGCAGCGAATTGAAACGCGGGTCAGGGCGAAGCTGCTTCCGACTGTAAGTAATGCGGCCCATGGGAATCCGAAAGGGTTTTGTGTGCGTTGATGGTATCGACGATCGGCCCCGCCAATGCTCTGGCAGGACCTGGATTATATTTCAGGACAGTTCCTGCGATGCAGGAACTTGACGCTCGCTCGGCGAGGCCGCCCGCCCAACTACCGGCGGCGATTCGACAGAAAGCGTTCAGCGAAAACAGCTTACGGCTTTTTGGCGCCGTAACGGCTACGCGACTGGCGACGTCCATCTACACCCAGCGTATCCTGGGCGCCGCGGACGACCTGGTAGCGAACACCTGGCAAGTCGCGAACACGTCCGCCACGGACGAGCACGATCGAGTGTTCCTGCAGGTTGTGGCCTTCACCCGGAATGTAAACGGTGACTTCTTTCCCGTTCGACAAGCGCACACGCGTGATCTTACGCAAAGCCGAGTTCGGCTTTTTCGGCGTCATGGTGCGGACCTGCAGGCAAACGCCCTGCTTTTGCGGGCATTGCTCCAGCACAGGCGACTTGCTGAACTTTCGTTTCGACTTCCGCGATTTGCGGACCAGTTGATTAATTGTGGGCATAACTTTTTTTGCGTTGGGCGCATCGAAGTGATTAAAGGGAATCCAATAGAATACGGAAACGCAGACGCCTGTCAAGGCGGACCAGGTCCTTCTTGAAGGAGTTTGACGGAGATTCCAGGCCGTCCGCCCCCCTGCCCTGCCGGTATCGCCAGTTCTCGCCGCCAGCAGCCGCAGAAAGTCGACTTTCACTGCGTGGCCGGTAACGACTGCAGGATGGGCGCTCCTGCCCGACCAGTTCGACGAAAGCAGCGCGAAAATAGTACGACGACAGGTAGGCGCCGCTCTTTTCCGTGCGACGCCAGCTCCGCTTCGATCCGGCAATCGCAAACGGGCTGAGAGCCCATGCTACAGAAGACAGGACGCGTCCGTTCGAAATCCATCAGTAAATGCTTCCACGTTCCGAGCAAATGACGACTGACCGACGCCTTCCGCCCGGCCTCCGGTTGTTGCCAAGTTTTACGGGCTATGGGATATTTTTACCGCATGCCCGTCCTGCTGGGAACTGGCAGAACGGCGACGTCCTTTCGCTTTCCTTTCTCTCTTGAACAGGTACTCATGGAAATCTGGCCGGCTATCGATCTTCGCGGAGGAAAATGCGTCCGTCTGGCCCAGGGCGACTACAACCGGGAAACCGTGTTTGGCGAAAATCCCGTGGAAATGGCCGTAAAATTCGTCGAACAGGGAGCCCGGCATCTGCATCTGGTCGATCTGGATGGCGCCCGGGATGGGAAACGGGTGAACAACGCCGCGGTCGCTGCGATTGTTTCCGCCATTGACATCCCGTGCGAACTGGGCGGCGGCGTGCGCGACGAACAAGCGATTGAAGAGCTGCTCGCCCTGGGCTTGTCGCGGCTGGTCATCGGCACCCGGGCCCTGAAAGATCCTGACTGGTTTGTCGAAATGTGCCGCAAGTATCCGGGCCAGTTGTCCGCCGGCATTGACGCCCGCAACGGCAAAGTGGCGACGGAGGGCTGGCTGGAGACGAGCGACACCCCGGCCGTGCTGCTGGCCCAGAAGTACGCCGGGGAGCCGATCGCCTCGATCATTTATACCGACATCGCCAAAGACGGCATGATGGCCGGCCCCAACCTGGAAGCGATGGTCGAGATGCGCGGCGCCACGGCGATCCCCGTGATCGCCTCCGGCGGCGTCACCACCAACGACGACGTCGAGCGTCTGGCGGCAGCCGGCATGCACGGCGCCATCATCGGCCGCGCCCTGTACGAAGGCACGATCACCCTCCCCAGCGCCCTGGCCGCCGCCGCCCGCGGCGACGAACAAGCGTCGCGCTGAGCGACGTTCAGCAAGTATCGGCGTTTCCAGCTGGCGTGCGGATGAGGTCGTCGCTTCTCACTCACACTCTTCTATCCACGCCGATCCCGTCAAGTTTTGGGCGGCCCTTCTTTGCTCTTGGGGAACTAGATATGGATGAAAATGCGTTTTATGACTGTCTGGAAGAAGGAGACGTGGTACGCCTTCGCGGTATGATTGACGATCATCCAGACATCACGAGCAAATTCCGTTCCGACCCAACCGCCCTGAAGAGGGCATTGATCAACGAGGCGACCGCGTTCGCCACGATCCGTCTCCTGGTGGAAAATGGCTTTGACGTTAATTTGTTCAAGAAAAAGAGCCTCAGCCCGTTAAGTACAGCAGTTTCGAACGAACTCTATGAGGTAACAGAATATCTTCTGAAGCATGGGGCGAGAACAGATCTTGATCGCGTGCTGATTACGGCGATCAATTGCAGAGAGCACTCTTCGCGAAAGAAATTTGTCGAACTCTTGCTGAGGCACGCTGTCGACGTGAATCAGGTTCATCAGCTTTATGATACAGATGCGTACTTCTCCGCCTTGGACTGGGCGAAGAGTGACCCTAAGATTGCGGACCTGTTGCGGCGGCATGGAGCAAAATCGGCGGCCGATTTGCAAGGTTAGGAACGAGGGAAAAACAACTTCGGTTCTTGCATAACAACGATGACGTTCAAAATAGCGATCCAGTTTAATATTATGCCATGAAGTTTATCGAAGGATGGTCCGCTGCCGATCCCCTCTTTGCGTCTTCGCGCCTTTGCGTGAGCTTCTCTTCTTGATCAAACCGCCGATCTCGTCAAGGTTCTGGGGCTCTTTTTTGGGTGTGGACGAGCAAAAGGGGCCGAGCAAAAGGGGCCAGCCAAACTTTGGCTCGCCGATCCCGTCGAAGTTCGTATGACCCCTTTTTTGGCCTAACTCTTTGGCCTAAGGACTAGCTGGGGAAGCCGGTGGTTCATTGAGGGCGAGCGTTCTGGTACGCAGCGGAGCCCCGCGTTATTATTCCTCTTTCATTTGATGCTAATCGCGGTTTCGGGAGACTCGCTACGTGGACGACAATGCGCGCGCATTTGCTCGAAACATGTTTCGGCTGCGAATTCACGAGGCAAACGGTCAGGCCTACGAGGATCTCTTCGTCGGCATCATGGGGCATGCGTTCGAGGACTTTCAGCCCGTAAAGCCACACGGAAACATTGGCGACCGCAAAAACGATGGCTTTATTCCTTCTGCCGGCGCCTACTACCAGGTGTACGCTCCAGAGGACATCCAAAAAATCGGTGGCGACGCCATAAAGAAACTGAAAGAAGACTTCGCTGGATTGAAGGCGTACTGGGACGGCTTGTATCCGGTGAAGGAGTTTTACTTCGTCGTCAATGACAAGTACCGAGGCGCACCACCTCACATTCAGCCAGAGATTGATAACATTAAGACGAAGCATTCGCTTACGAAAGCAGCCGTCTTCCTCACCAAGCACTTGGAAAGCGTACTGTTCAAGCTGCCCAGCGACGTGATTGTTGCCACGGTGGGGCATGTGCCGGATATCGATGCTGGCGAGTTCCTGTTCCTGAGCGGATTCACCTACTTCATCGGCGCGTGGATTGAGTTCGAGCAGTCTGCGCGAAAGCTGATTGAGATAAACTCGGCAAAGAACCGCCCCATAGTCGGTGGAATGATGCTCAGGGTTCTCCGGGACGCGAGAGTGCTAACGCCCCTGGAATCTCAACTCACGCTGATTCTATCTGACATGCGAAATCGGCTTGTGCATGGCGACAGCCACGAGCTTCCAGACAAGAGCGACATTGACGCTCTGGTGCTGTTGACCGAACGCTTGCGGAGCGTTCAGCCGCTGTCCGCTGGCCAACTTCCGCCGAGATTGATGAACTGAGGGTCAAGCAAAAGGCGCCATCCAAACTTTGGCTTTCCTATCCTGGCCGCCACCGCCGCTGAAGCCGCCCGCCACCGCCGTCGCGTCATCGTTTCGCATTGGCAGGCGTCGTGGAAGTTTCTGTCAGGCTCCGGGCCATTCTGTGCAGCCCGGCGATTGGCCCCCCAGCCGGAGGACCGCAACAGCAGAGATCCGTCCTGTTTTCACTGGCGCTCATTCGCGACTCATTCACGGCTAAAAGGCTGGCCGCCTCTTACTGACTGCCTGGATTACGTCCTGCTGCAGAGGGACTGCTCCTGCTCCGACCTTTCCGGGATCCGGGAACCGATCCGCCGGGATCGTGAAAATTTTCACATGGTCGCAGGGTCCCCACGGCCGAGACTGCCGGCCGGAAGTGTTGCAGAAATTATTTGCTAAAGGGGAAAATAGTAATAAGTTAGAAAGCTCGTGAGCGATCACGAGGCGGCCGACCCCAGGCACGGCCCGCCGTGTACAACGCCCGAGTTGGAAGGATTGTCACATGCCAAAAGCAAGAGTCGAAGACATTCGCAACGTTGCCATTTGCGGCCATGGTTCGTCCGGCAAAACGACTTTGTCCGACACCATCCTGATCCAGGAAGGGATCGCGACCGGACACCATAGCGTCGATGACGGTTCCAGCATCTGTGATTTTGATCCCGAAGAAAAGAACCACAAGTACTCGATTGAATCGACCCTCGCCCACTTCGACCACAAAGGAAAACGCTTCAACTGGATCGATACGCCCGGCCGCGCCGACTTCGTCGGGCAAACGCTCAGCGCCCTCTACGGCGTCGATATGGCGGTCGTCGTGGTCAACGCGCATGCGGGCGTCGAGGTCAACACCCGCCGGGACTTCGACGACGCGGGTCGCCTGGGCCTGGGCCGGATGATCCTGATCAACAAAATGGACGCCGATAACATCGACTTCCCCAAACTGGTCGAAGATATCCGCGATCTGTGGGGCAGCCAGTGCGTGCTGCTCAACGTGCCCAACGGCCACGGCGATGATTTCAGTGCGGTGTACAGCACGCTCAACGTGCCCGACAATACGGCCGGCGCCTTGATGGATCCGGCCGAGATCCACGCCCCGCTGCTGGAGTCGATCATCGAAGTCGACGAAGAGGTCATGGAGCGTTACCTGGAAGGGACGCCCCCGACGGAAGAAGAGCTGTCGCGACTGATCGTGCGGTCCGTCGCCGAGGGCTCGCTGATCCCGATCGTGTGCGCCGCCGGCAAAAAGAACATCGGCGTGGAAGAACTGCTCGACGCGCTCGTGCTGTGCGGCTTGCATCCTTTCTCCAAACCGCGGACCGCGATGAAAGACGGCGAAGAAATCGAGATCCAGCCGGACCCCGACGGCCCGCTGATTGCCCGCGTTTTCAAAACGCGCATCGACCCTTTTGTGCAAAAGCTGAGCTTCATCCGCATGTACTCGGGACACCTCAAACGCGATGAACACATCGAAGTTTCGAGCGTCCGTAAAGGGCTGAAGCTCGGCGCCATTCTCGAAGTCCAGACCGACCACACCGATACGATCGAAATCGCCGGCCCGGGCGAGATCATCGCCCTGGCCAAAATGGACGACCTGCACACCGGCGACGTCCTGGGCGACTATGAACTGCCGCCGATGGACTTCCCCACGCCGATGGTCGGGCTGGCCGTTTCCCCCCGCACCCGCGGCGACGAAACCAAACTTTCCGGCGCCTTGCACAAGGTCGTCGAGGAAGATCCCACCTTCCATCTGGATCGCGACAACCAGACCAAAGAGCTGGTGGTGACCGGCATGAGCGAAATGCATCTCAAGGTGGTGCAGGAGCGTCTGGCCCGGCGGGATAAACTCGAAGTCGACACGAAAGAGCCAAAAATCCCGCTGCGGGAAACGATCCAGGCCGCGTGCGAAGATTCTTATCGCCATAAAAAGCAGACCGGCGGCCGCGGCCAGTTCGGCGAAGTGCACATCCGCATGATGCCGTTTCCCCGCGGAACCGACCCGGAAGAATTCTGCACCAAGAGCCGCTTCCCTTCGCTGAAAAGCTACCACCACGACGAAGAGCATAACTTCCTCTGGGTCGATTCGGTCGTCGGCGGCACGATCCCGCATAACTTTATGCCGGCGATTGAAAAAGGCTTCAAAGAGCGGCTGGAAAGCGGCGTCATCGCCGGCTACCAGGTGCAGGATGTGTGTGTCGAGGTGCATTTCGGCAAATTCCATCCCGTCGACAGTTCCGAAGCCGCCTTTAAAACGGCCGGCCGCATGGTCTTCAAAAAGGCTTTTGAAAAATCGAAGCCTGTCCTGCTGGAGCCGATCGTGCACCTGGATATCACCGTGCACGAATCCCATGTGGGCGATGTTTACAGCGATCTGTCCTCCCGCGGCGGCCAGGTGATGGGGGCCGATGCGGCCGGCGGCGATCTGCAGACCGTGCACGCCGAAGCCCCGTTACGGGCGATGCAGACGTACGCCCGCACCCTCAGCAGCATGACGGGCGGCGACGGCAGCTATGAAATGAAGTTCAGCCACTATCAAATGATGCCGTCGGAAGTCCAGCGGGAGATTGTGTCCAAAGCCCAGATGCACGAAGAAGAAGACGAAGATTAAACCGCTTCGCCGACAACCATCCCCGCGCCCTCGCCTTGCTGGCGGGGGCGCGCCGCTTTCCCTGATTTGACGCCTGTCGCCTATGAATGATTCGCTCCCGCCGTTGCCGCCGTTGCCTTTAATTGGCTGGCGGGAATGGCTGACCCTGCCGGACCTGGAGGTTGATCGCATTAAAGCCAAGATCGACACCGGGGCAAGAACCTCTTCCTTGCATGCTTACAACGTGGAGCCGATCCGGCGCGACGGCCGCGACTTCATCCGCTTTGATATCCACCCGGTGCAGCACAACAACTCCACGATCGTCACGGCCGAAGCCGAACTGTTGGAGTATCGCCTGATCCGCAGCAGCTCTGGAGCCCAGTCCCGCCGGCCGGTGGTCGTGACGCACGTCCTCCTGCACGGCCACTGCTGGCCGATCGAGCTGACGCTGGCCAACCGCGACGACATGGGCTTCCGCATGCTGCTCGGCCGCCAGGCGATGCGCGGCCGCGTCGTCGTCGACCCCAGCCAGTCGTATCTCAGCGGCAAACCGAAACGGAAGAAAAAGAAATAGCAGCCGGCTCGCTCTTCTGTAGAATGGCCGCCTCAGCGGACCGTAATCACGGCGCCGGTGTTATTGGGGGCGGCGATGCTGAGCGTCAGCGGCGTGTCAAAAGTTTCCGTCAGCCGGTCGATCTGTTCTTCGGCGGCCGCCTGGCTGGGAGCGAGGCCGAAGATCGTGGGGCCCCAGGAACTTTGCCCCACTCCCGCCACGCCTTGCCGCTGCAGGGTCGCCACCAGCCGGTTGAGCAGCGGGCCATTGTAGGGGCCGCCTTGCTGCTGCTCGTAACACAGGCCGGCGATCCGGCCGAAACGGGTCACGCTTAAACTGAACGCCTCAAAGTCGGCCGCCGCCAGGGCGGGCAGCATCCGTTCGCTGACTTCATTGACCAGCGTCTGCCGCGTTGTCGGGGCGACGGGGGGCAGATCGCAAAACGCCTGCAGTTCGGCCGCGCCGGACAGCCCCGCCGTGGTTGCCGGGCGGGCCAGCACAAACCGCCAGTCGTCGGGCAACGGCATGCGGCACTCAAGCGGCGACAGCACTTCGTCGGACTCTTTGCCGCCTTCGACAATCAGGCCGCCCAGGCTAAAGGCATGCGTCCCGACCGACGATCGCTCCCCGCGGCCCGCGCACAGCGCCAGTTCCGTCAACGCATGCGGCGGGAGCTGATGGGCCGCATTGAGCCCCGCCGCCGTCGCCAGCCCCAGCTGCGTCCCCAGCCCCAGTCCCACATGCTCCGGCGGGGCCGCTTCCACCGTGACAGACCAGGCCGGAAGTGCGTCGCGGCGATGGAACGCCTGCCAGGCGGCCGCAAACTTCCGCACCCGCTGGGCGTGCGGACCCGTCGCCGAGAAGTGCTCCGCCGGCGTCAATCGTAACCGCAGGGCGGGCTCCGCGATCGCAGCGCCGACGCCCCCGTACGTGCGGCCGGCTCCGCCAAAAGTGAACAGGCCAAAGTGCAGCCGGGCGGGAGCAACCACCAGGACGGAAGCGATCGAATTGGATGCGGCGGGCGTCACGAGCGGTTCAGGGGGTTGCGGTCCCAGTAAGTTTGACAATGCGCTCGCAACAGGGCGAAGGCACGTGTTTCGGCCGGGCCAGCCGTTTTCTCGACGATCGTTTCCAGGCGAGCCAGGTCCTGCTGGACTTCGTCCCGCGGCAACAGGTGCAATCGCGTCGCCAGGATGGCCGCTTCCAGCACCGCATGTTTGGCCCGGTTGAAGCCGAAAAAGTCCCGCAGCCGGCCGCTGGACTGCACCTCGCAGTGAATGGTGGTGCGTTCCTGCTGGTCGTCGATCTGCACCGCCTCAAAGGCGTACCAGCGACAGGCGTCCGCCAACACGAAGCCGTCGATCCCGCCGGCCGGCAGCAACGCCGGCGCCTCATCCCAGCAGTTGATCGCCGCGCGGGCCAGCAGTTCGACATTGTCGGTCACATGCAGCACGCCGTGCGGTCTGGCCCGCAGGTTCTGGTAGGTCTGCGAGCTTTGAAACGGCCGCAGGGTAAACCGCTGCATCGCCTCGTCGACCTGGGGTCCCATCGGCGCAATGTTCACGACTCCCTGGCCGTCCAGCGTGGTGACTACCCCTTCGAGAATCAACGGCGAGGTTCCTCGTACTATTCCCATTCAATCGTGGCGGGCGGTTTGCTGCTGATATCGTAACAAACGCGATTTACGCCGCGGACTTCGTTAATGATGCGGGTCGAGATTTTGGCCAGCACCTCGTACGGCAGATGGCTCCAGTCGGCCGTCATAAAGTCGTCGGTATTCACACACCGCACGGCAACAGCGTCTTCATAGGTGCGGGCGTCGCCCATGACGCCGACGCTTTGCACCGGCAACAGCACCGCAAACGCCTGCGACGTTTGCCGATACAGGCCGGCTCTTTTAATCTCTTCGACCACAATCGCGTCGGCTTCTCGGAGAATGCAGCTGCGTTCCTTGGTGACGACGCCCAGGCAGCGAACCGCCAGGCCCGGTCCAGGGAACGGATGCCGCCAGACGACGTCTTCCGGCAGACCCAGCTCCAGCCCCAGCCGGCGGACTTCGTCTTTGAACAGGTCGCGCAGCGGCTCGATCAGCTCAAAGCCCAGCTTCTCGGGCAGACCGCCCACGTTGTGGTGGGTTTTGATGGTGGCGGCCGGTCCATCGGGGGCGGCGCCGCTTTCAATCACATCGGGATAGAGCGTGCCCTGGGCCAGGAAGCGGGCGCCTTTGATCTTTTTGGCCTCGGCCTGAAAGCAGTCGATAAACGCATGACCGATGCGGGTGCGTTTTTCCTGCGGATCCGTGATGCCTGCCAGCCGTTCCAGGAAGAAATCCTCGGCGTCGACCACATGCAGATCGGTGTGGAAGTGGTTGGTGAACTCCGCCACGACCGACTCTTTCTCGTTCTTCCGCAACAGGCCGTTGTCGACCAGGATGCAGGAGAGCTGCGGCCCGATCGCTTTGTACAGCAGGGCGGCCGTCACCGAAGAATCGACCCCGCCCGACAGACCGCAAATCACCCGGTCGTCGCCCACTCTTTCCCTCACGGCGGCGATCGTTTCCCGGGCAAAGTCGCCCAGTCGCCAGGCGCCTTCGCAACCGCAGATCGACATCACAAAGTTGTGCAGCACGGTGCCGCCCAGCAGGGTGTGCGTCACTTCGGGATGGAACTGCAGGCCAAAAACGGGCAGCGTACGATGGCGAACGCCGGCGTAAGGACAGGTTTCCGTTTTGGCCAGCGACACGAAGTCATCGGACACGCCCGTCACCTGGTCGCCGTGGCTCATCCAGACTTCGGTCTCAGCCGGCAAGCCGGCGAACAGATCGTCGTGCGACACAATCTGGCAGCGGGCCCGGCCGTATTCGCGAGCCTGGGCCTGATCGACCTTGCCGCCGAGGTTGGTGCACACCAGCTGCATGCCGTAACAAATGCCGAGCACCGGCACGCCCAGATTGAACAGCTCCGGGTCGCACTTTGGCGCCTGGTCGGTGTAAACGCTGGAAGGTCCGCCCGACAGGATGATCCCCTTGGGGTTCCGCGCGGCGATCGCTTCGGCCGAAATATCGTGCCGCACGATCTCGCAATAAACGCTCTGGTCGCGCACGCGACGGGCGATTAACTGGGCGTACTGGGAACCAAAGTCCAGCACCAGAATACGTTCGTCGGAAACGCTCTTGGTTACGTCGATCCCATTGCCAGCGTCGATCATGGCGACACTCCTTCCACGTTTCCAGCCCGGGCCAGACAGGGCGAGCGACCGAAACGTTGCGAACAAACAAAAAATCCGCCCCAATACCTGTTTGGTTGAGACGGATCCAAAACGCGATTATAGCGCGATGCGGCCCCGCGTGCCAGGGCCAGACGGGCCCCATGCGTCCGGCGGCAGGCGACCCGCCAGCAAAGGTGCAGCCGCCTCCTCTTTTCTCGTCAATCGGGTGCTTTCCCCGTGCGGCTGGTGTACTCTGGAACCGTCCCCCCCGCCGGTTCCCGGCGTCACGCACGCCGCGATCCTGTCGCCCTGGCGTCAGACGGCTGGCAAAACCGAAAAACGACGTCCCCCCCCTGCCCTTTCGTTTCCGGAGTTCTCGCCGATGCTTGCCCGTCTGTGCCTTGCTATTTCCGTTCTGGCTGGCGCTGGCCTGCTGGCGGTTCGCCTGGAAGCTGCGGACGCTGGCCTGTACGGCCAGGCGATCTCCCCCCCGGCGGCCATGCAGCCCGAGCTGAAGCTGGCGGTCGCCGATCTGCAGGAAACGCTCCAGCAGATCGCCGGTAAGCCGTTCGCCCTGGTCGAACAGCCCGAGGGCCCGGCCGTGCTGCTGCGGCGGTCTGATGCGGCCGACGTTCCGCCCGCCGCCGTCCAACGCCTGCCGGCCGACAACCGGGAGGCTTGCTGCTTGTGGCCCGACGGCGATCGCTTGTGGCTGATATCGCACTCCGATACGGGACTCAGCCATGCCGTTTACCTGTACCTGGAGCAGCTGGGCTGCCGCTGGTACTTCCCTTCGGCAAAGTGGACGATCGTTCCCCGCCGGCCGTCGATCCGCCTGGAAGAACCGGTCGCCCTGGCGCCCGCGTTCCGCTCCCGGGTGTTTGCCGGCACGGGCGGATTTGGCGGCAAGCTACCGCTGGACCCGGAACGGCAGATTGAAAGCCGCTGGAACGACTGGCGGCGCCGGAACCGGTTTGGCGGCGAGTTCCAGGTGTCGGGCCACACGGGCGAAGCGTTTAACCTGAAGTACAAGGAACAGCTCGAGGCGCATCCCGAGTGGCGGGCCATGCGGAACGGCGAACGGCAGCCGTGGAACCTGATCGGCAAGTTCTGCGCCGGAAATCCCGAGGTCGTCGATCTGTACGTCCGTGATCGGGTCGAAGCGTACCGCCTGGCCCGTGAGCGGGACCCGGAATCGCCCCGGTCCTGGGCTGTCTCGGTCGAACCGGCCGATGGCGGCGGGCACTGCACGGCGCCTGAATCGCTCGCGCTGGGAAGCGTGAGCGATCGCGTTTTCCATGTGGCCAACCAGGCCGCCCGGGCGGTGCGGAAAGAGTTCCCCGACGGCCGGGTGAGCCTGTTCGCCTATAACGAACACGCGGCGCCGCCGACGATTCCGGTCGAGCCGAATGTTTATGTGCAAGTGATCCCGTACGCCTTCCAGCGGACGGGACTGTCGCCCGAGCAGCTGCTGGACGCCTGGAGCAAAAAGGTCTCGCGGATGGGCATCTATGATTACTGGTCGATTCCGGACTGGGAGCACGACCTGCCGACGTTCGATCCGCTTGGCTTCGGGCCGACGCGGCTGAGGGGCTGGCATCGCCGGGGCGTGGATAGTTTTCTCTGCGAATCGACGTACAGTTCCGGAGCCATGGGCGTCGCCTGGTACGTGGGCGGTCGCCTTGCCTGGAATCCGTCCGCCGACCCGGAAGCACTGTTTAAAGAGTTCACTCGCGACTGCTTTGGTCCGTCCGCCCCGGCAATGCAACGGCTGCTCCGCCGCTGGGCGGATGGATTCCAGCTGACCTCGCACGAGCTGGCCCTCACGTATCGCGACCTGCAGGAAGCACAGGCGGCGGCCGGCGACGACGCGGCTGTGCTGGCGCGCGTGGCCGACTATGCTCGCTATGCGGGCTATCTGGAGCGGTACTTTCTCTACCACCAGACGCGGCGGGGCAGCCCCGAACGGCAGGCGGCGGCCGACGTGCTGATCCGCTATTTATGGAGCATCTACGATTCGTCGATGGTGCATGCCTTCCGGCTGTCGCAGTTGCTGGCCCGCGATGAACGGCTGGCCGGGAATGCGGAGCTGGGGGACGTCTTCAACTGGCAGGACCATGCCGCGCCTGGCTGGTCGCAGATCACGCCCCTGTCGCAAGCGTCCGCCCTGGCGTTAATCTCCGCTGGAGTGGCCGCTTATTCGCCGCAAGACTTTATCCCGCGGCGCTTTACGGGAACGTTGACCCCGGCCACCACCAGCCTGACTGCTTCGCTGGCGGTAACGCAACCCCCGGCGGTAACGACAGCAACCACAACGACAAACACGACAGCGGAGTCCGGCCGCACGCCGGTCCTCTGGCTGACCAACGCGTTCGAGGCGACGGTCCAGGCCGAACGGCCGAACCAGCTCTTCCGGCTGCAGATCGCCAGCCAGGATGCGGTCCGTTTGCTGGTGAACGATTCCTCCGGGAAGGTGCTGCTGGATCAAACGATCGATACAGGCGAAGCCTGGCGGACGACCTGGGAGGAGGCGTCCATCGTGCTGCGCGAGCCCGGGTTGTACTCGCTGCGGGTCGTCAGCCAGAAAAAGTCGTTCCGCATCACGGCCTCTGCGGATGCGATGCTGACGTTTGAAGACTGGTGGAACAGCCAGGGTCTGCCGACGCCGCGGCTGTACTTCTATGTGCCCGCCGGCACGCAGCAACTGGCGATGTACGCCAATTACATCGCCGCTGGCCCGCCCCGTTTTTTCGACCCACAAGGGCAGGAAGTACAGCCGACCCTGGTGGACCAGGGGCATCTGCTGCTGCTGCCCATACCGGCCGAACAGCAGGGACGTATCTGGTCGCTCGACCGGGCCAAATGCCCCATGGGCGCGGTGCGATTTCTGAACGCCCCGCAGGCTTTTGCGTTCGACGCATCGCGGTTGCTGGTTCCGCAGTCGGCCCTGGCGAAGGAACCGACGGACGGAGCGGAGTGAGTTTGACGTCCTGAGCGGAGTTCCTCCTGGTGGTGCGTCAAACCATAAAATAAGGTTTCTCTCAATCAGCCGCCGGGCGCTAGCCCACGGTTTTTTGGCAGAACAGCAGCACGGCCGAAATCACTCACTCCAAGATTGAAGATTGACGCAGCACTAGTGGTGCGTCAAGTTTCCATTTCAGGTTTGGCCATTTTCGCGCGAGCCGCTGTTCCTTTTCGTTAACCGTGGCTATCGCCAAAACGGCTAATTGGAAGAACCCGAACTCTTTGCCTTGACGCAGCACTAGCGCGGCCTGATCCATGCTGGACAGGCACTTATCTTTCCGGTGACAAGGGCTGTCACCCTGGAGCCTGCTGCGCGGGCGGGATCGCAGCCGCGGCTTGCGCGGAGCGACTCAAGAAGGGGGCATCGGCAGGTCGAAGATTGCTGCTGCAGGCCGCCTGGTCCGCAGCTGTCGGGGGACACGGGAATGGGGGCTCAGAATATTTCCCGCCAAATGTTCGTCGGCGAAACCTTTTGCTTGACAGAACATTGGAGCCATCTCAATAATCATCAATCTATTCCCGCGCGTTTCGCGATGCTCTCTGTGCTCTCTCTTCTCTCTTGGGAACTCTCTCTTATAGGGAAACCACTCTATGCGCAGGCAAGGATTTACCTTGGTTGAATTGCTAGTTGTGATAGCAATCATTGGGGTTCTTGTCGCCATGCTGTTACCCGCGGTGCAAGCCGCGCGGGAAGCAGCGCGTCGATCGCAGTGCTCCAACAACATGAAACAGCTGCTCGTAGGAGTGCAGCACTTTCACGACAACCATCTTTCGCTGCCCACCTACAACGGCATCTTTCCGCCGGTCGGCGGCAGCACGCTCCAGACGGCAGAGCCGCGGGCAATTTACGGCAGCTGGTTCGTTCACCTGATGCCGTATCTGGAAGAGAGCGCGATCTACAGCCAGATCCTGGCCGACGTCAAACAGTACACCAACACGGGCGCCTTTGTTTCGGCTCCGGGCGGCACGCTGATCACTCCCGCTGTTGCGGCCGGCTGGTCTCCTTCGCCGCGTCTTGTTAGCCCGGCAGTCCCTGCCAGGTACAACGATTATGTGGGCAGCCAGGAATGGGTCGAATCGACTAACGGCAACGGCTACACCATTTTGACGCTGCAGTGGGTTCCGCCGCGCACGCCCGACGCGGGCACAGGCACGCCGGCCGTTTATGACTATACGGGCTGCACTTACACCCCCGGATCGCCTGCCGTTTATGGGCCGCCGGGACCGCCCGTTAATGGCTATGTGGGAATCTGGCGGCCGGAGATTCGCAAGCTGACGTTCGATGTGCTGCGTTGTCCGTCGGAAACAACCGGCGGCTCCCGCGGTTTGGTCTACAGTGACAACTGGGGCTCGACCAACTATGTGGCCAACTGGAATGCTTTTACCGATGGCAACACGACCAAAGGCTACCAGGCCCCGCCGTCAGACTTTTCACGGATGTCTGATGGTCTTTCCAGCACGGTCTTTATTGGCGAAGCGTACGCGCTGTGCGAAAATCGCGGACGCACGGCCTTGCTGGCCTGGCACAAAGGGGACGGCGGCTACAACAACGGCGGCGTGCACAATTTCGGCCTGACCTTCAGCCTGAGCAACCACCAGGTCGACCTGGGCAACGGCCCCGTAACGGTCAGCAGCAGCAAAGGCGCCCCCAATCCGATTATCAACCCGCAACTGGTGTTTCCCCTGCAGGTGCGGCCGCATCCGACCCAGACCGGGGCGAGCGGGTGTTCCAGTCTGACCGCCCAGACCCGGCACTCCGCCATGAATGTGGCCTTTGGCGACGGCTCCGTGCAGTCGATCTCTGCTTCCGTCGCGACCGACATCTGGATGCGACTGATGCTGCCCGACGACGGCCTGGCGAACCCGCAAGAATACTAGGAGCGATTGTCGCGTCTTTCCTCCGCCGGTCGCTTTTCAGAGCCCGGCAGACGCCGTTTTCCCTCGGCGATGCGGTCCTGCTTTCCCGGACCACGCCGACCTGACCGGGGGCCGTTACTTTCCGCCATGCTCTCGGGCGTTCCGGCTGGCGGCTGCGGATCGATACGAAAAAAGCCCCGATATCGGGGCTCTCTTTCCTTCCTGGTGATCGGGATCGCGTGGCTTAGTGGATGGCCCAGCCCGAGTCGGCGGTCAACGACTGGGAGAAAATGGCCGCACCGTGCATCCGCGAGACGGCAGGCCTGGCAGGCGTCCGTTCGGGGGCGACCGTAGCTGCGGTCAAAGCGGTCGGCCCGTGCACCAGGACTTCCATCACGCAGAGCACCATCAAAACGGCCAGAATAACGAACGGGATCGAAAGCGAAGCAATGAAGATGAAAGCCATGTCAGGCTCCTTGTCGATGGAGAAAACTTGAAAGCTTCCCACCGTATCCCGGTGGCGGAAGCGAGCGAATGAGTGTCATCCGCCGTTACAAGTTCATCCCCAAAGACCCGCATCGCCGGACAAACTGTTCCGGGATTTTTTCGCCGCCGCTTGAAAACACGGGGCAAAACGCACGCTACTTGATAGAAATCGTGCGTGCTTCTTTATTGCCATGAGCGGGAACATCGACCTTGAGACTGTCGACTTCCCAGACCTCGCCCTTTTTATGGCCGCTGACCGAGGCGACGCCGGTGCCTTCCGGGCCGGACACGTTAAACGTGGCCGATGCCGAGGTGAAACCGTTCTTGATATCGATGCTGTTGGAATTCGGCCGATTCGAGGCTTTGACGGGAGAACCCAGCTCGCGAGCGAGTTCTTCATTCGATTCAATCAGCGGAATCGCGGCCTGCTGAGCCCCGTTGGGGGAGGCCAGACCGACGATACCCCAGACGCAGAAGCCGCACACGCAGAACATCGGGAGCGCGATCAGAACAAGAATCCAGAGCCACCAGTTCGCTTTATTTTGGGCTGGCATGGGAAGCCTTTACGAGACGACGCAGTGGTGGGTTAGGACTTTTTTTCAGCACGGGCCATCGCCAGCATTTCGGCGACGGTGAGTTTGCTGGGATCAATCTTCTTCGCGGCCGGTTTCTCCTCCGGCGCAGCCGGTTCTTCGACCGGAGCAGCGGGAGCCGGTTTTTCTGCAGCAGGAGCTTTCGCTGCGGGAGCTGCTTCGGCTGCGGGAGCTTTTGCTCCAGCTTTGTTGGCGCGTGCGGCGGCCAGCATCTCTTCGACGCTCATTTTGCGAGGGTCGCTGGCGGCGGGGGCTGCCTTGGCGGCCGGGGCCGGTTTCTCCGCTTTGGCGGCCGGAGCGGCTGCTTTATTGGCGCGGGCCGCGGCCAGCATTTCTTCCATCGACATTTTGGCGGGCGCTTTGGCGGCAGGCTTGTCGCCCGCCGGAGCCTTGGCCGCCGGTTTGGCGGCGGGCTTGGCCTTGGCTTTTGTCTCTTTTTCCACTTTGGGAAGCGGCTGATCGACCACCTTGAGGTAATCAAGAGCGATATCGAACCAGCCGATATTCAAGGCGTACTCGTCAAATTCGACCAGCGCCCGGCCGCTCATATTGACCGTCTTGATGCGGCCCGTAAGCCCTTCGAACCGCCGAAGTTCCGCCCGATCGCCAGCGATCACGACATACTTATCGGTGTATTCACGTTTGAGTCGGTCGATGTTTTCGAACACCATTTGTCGAACACCATTACTTAAGATCACGGCGCCGCAGATTCCTGCGCGAGAATAAAATGCATGGGTAATTGTCGTTTTACCGCCCGCATTTATCAAGGGCGCCTGCGACGGCAGTTCGCCACTGGGGGTGAATCGCCCCCCCGACCTGCCGGCAAATCGCTCAAAGTCCTGACGCACCGGCAAGTATTTATTGCTAAGGCTCGCCGCCACTCATAAGATAAGCAGCCGTTGATCTTGTTTTTGTAGTGGTTCGGACGTTGCTTTTCCAAATGAACGGACGAGCGGTCTGACCTTCTGCGGCTTCTCCCTGGGGGCGTTACCATGCCAGCTGCTGTACGGAATCTGCTTTGGCTGTTACTTCTGCTGGCGGCAAGTCCGGTGTGGGCGGAAAAGCATACGGGCGTGCTGAACATCAAACCGGCGGAGATCAGCAGCGACGCCAGCGTGAAGTACGACTACCCGATTGTCTACGTCCGCTCGCCCCGCTGGGTCGAGGACCGTGGCGAACAACGGCCGGCCCGCTGGGCCGAGTTTGCGCATGCCTTTAGCGTCACGCCCGGCTCCGACCTGATGCTACTCTACCCCGACGGCAAGGAAGAACTGCTGGTCGCCGGGGGCGAAGGCGCGGTGCAGGATCCGTATGTCTCCTTCGATGGGGAAACGGTCTACTACACGCACTTCCACCAGGCAACCAGCGAACCGAACGCGGCCGGCGCCGACATCTATAGAATCCACGTCCCCAGCCGGAAAATCGTGCAACTGACGAAACAGGAGTTCGCCCCCAGCTATCCGGGCGAAGATCAACGCTACGGCGTGTATCACATGCACCCCTGCCCTGTCCCGGGCGGACGGGTGGCTTTTGTGAGCAGCCGCAACGGTTACCTGCCGTCCCCCAAGAGTTATCCGCAAATCTCGATGCAGTTGCATACGATGGACGATGACGGCCAGAACCTGGAGACGATCGGGCATTTCAACCTGGCGGGGGCTTTGCATCCGGTCATTCTGAAAGACGGCCGTCTGCTGTTCAGCTCGCTGGAGAACATGGGGCTGCGAAACTACATTCTGTGGGGCATCTGGAGCATTCATCCTGACGGCTCCAACTGGGCGCCGGTCGTCAGCGCGTTGCATGGGCACAGCAGCCCTTCAGCATGGCACTTTCAGACGCAGCTGTCCGACGAGAACGTGGTGGTCGAGCTGTACTACAACCAGAACCAGAAAGGTTTTGGGTCGTTGTTCCGCATCCCGCCGACGGCTCCGGCCGGCGAATCGGCCTTTGGTCCCGGCGACATCGCCGACGAGCGGAACCCGGGCTGGGACTTCCTGGGCTACAACGGCAAGTCCTTCCGCGTACCGTTTACTCCCAATGGCATGACGTCCTTGACTCCATGGATCCGAACCAACGACTTTCCGGCCTGGCCTGCGGACGCGGCCGATGAAAACTCGCCCCGCATCGGCAAGGTCACCCATCCGTGCGGAGCGCCCGACAATCATCTGCTGCTGTCCTGGACGCTCGGCCCGATCGGCGGTTCCGCCGGCGCGGTGCGTCCCCACATGGGCCCGCAGCCCATCGACTCCGGCATTTACCTGGTCAAGAACGCCGAAGCCACGACCGAGCCCGGCCAGATGCTGCTCATCAAAAACGACCCCAAGTACAACGAGCAATGGCCGCGACCGCTGGTCAGCTACCAGCGCGTCTATGGCGTGGCGGAACCGAAGAACCTGTCCCGAAAAACGCCGCCCCAGCATGCCGAGCAGCTGCCGCCAGGCACGCCGTTTGGACTGGTCGGCACTTCCAGCTTTTACAAACGGGAAAGCGCCCCGATGGGCCAGGTAGAGCCCGGCAGCGTGACGTCGACCTTCCCCAAAAACTACCGAGGCCAAAGCTGGAACCCGTACGACTCCGAGTTCACCGGCACCATCTGGAACTGGCAAGGGCAAGGCTCCGACGCCGGCCGTTACGACAACAGCGACATCCACGCCGTGCGGATCCTGGCCTTTGAACCGAACGCTTCCACCAAAGCCGCCGGCAACCGCTATGGCTACCCGGCCTTTTCCAATCACGCCATGGAACGGCTCCGCATCCTGGGCGAAGTGCCGCTGCGCAAGTTCCAGGGCGAGCAGCAGCCGCTGGACCCTGACGGCAATCCCGACACTAGTTTCCTGGCCCGCATTCCGGCCGACGTGGCGTTCACCTTCCAGACGATCGATCGCCGGGGGATGGTGCTCAACATGGCCCAGACCTGGCACCAGGTCCGGCCCGGCGAAGCCCGGCAGGACTGCGGCGGCTGCCACGCCCACAGCCAGCAGCCGACCCTGTTCGAGGACACGATCGCCGCCACGCCCAACTACGAGGTATTTGATCTGACCGACCGCACGCCGCTGCTCACCTCGCCGGAGAATGACGCATCCGGCCAGCGCTGGGACGCCGACAACGCGACCGGTTTGCGTTATGTGGACGGCCCGCAGGATGTGGAGTATCACCGCGATATCAAGCCGATTTTCGCCCGCAGCTGCGTCGCCTGCCACTCGGGCAAAACGGGCAAGGCGGCCGCCGGCCTGGTGCTGGACGACGATGAAACGCTGATCGACAACCTGCCTGGCACTTACTTCCGCCTGGCGGAAGATCAGCGGGCCCGGTTCAGCCCGCGGCGACTGGAAGCGCGGAACAACGGCGAACAGTACGTCGTACGCGACCTGTTCCATCGGCACATGGGATCGCACTACGTGTGGAAGTTCCAGTCCCGCCGCAGCCTGCTGGCCTGGAAAATTTTTGGCGAACGGCTGGACGGCTGGGATAACGACGAGATCCCCAGCGAGTTCGTCGGCCCAACCGATCCCCGCCGCAAACTGCTGCACCTTCCCGGCGGCGAAGCGCCGACGGCCGAGCATCGGTTGTACCTGGGCGACATCGACTTTACCGGCAGTATCATGCCGCCGCCCGCCGCCGTCGCCCAGGGGAAAGCGGCCGCGTTATCCGATGAAGATCGGCGGACGATCGTCCGCTGGATCGACCTGGGATGCCCAATCGACCTGGCGAACCTGGCCGTTCCCAAAGCGGGCGAGCGGATCGCCTCGGGCTTTCTCGATGACGACCAGCGTCCCACGCTGACGCTGGCGCAACCGGCCCGGATTCAGACGCAGCCGCTGCAGTCGATCCTGATCGGCATGCACGACTATAACTCGGGTCTCGACCTGGACAGCTTCGAAGTGACGGCCGACTTCCCGGTCAACGGCGCCCCCGCCGGCGAGAATCTGGCCAGCCAGTTCCAGTCGCTACCCGGCTACCGCTGGGAGCTAAAGCTCGACCAGCCGCTCGCCCTGCAGCAAGGTAAAGTGGTCGTATTAATCAAAGACCAGCAAGGCAACCAGAGCCAGATCGACCGCGTCTTTACGCAGTCCGGCAAGTAGCGGACGGGTCCCTGTGGTCTGGCCGGGCGATTCGCTTGCGGCGCCCGACCTGGCGACAAGATTTACAAGTACCGCGGAAACGACTCAGTCGCTTCTGAACACGCCTCCTCCACATTTCGCCGAAACAGGTCGTTCGTGAATGCTTCCGCATCGGGCGACTGGATGGCGGGCCACGCTGCGGTTGGCGCTTCCGAATGCCTGCCGTATCGGGCGAATCTGGAATGGGAAGGGCGTCTTTCCGTCCGGGGCGGGGCGGGCCGAGTCGCCTGGGAAGAACTCACCGAGACGGGTTCGCAGGAGGTCAGGCTGGCGGAGGGTGCGAACAGAATTCGGAGCGCCAGATTCAGTTGATGACGCATGGTGGGGTTCCTTCATTCAGAATCCAGGAGCAGCCGGCCGACGATTACTGTCGGCGAGCGTCGCCAACAACAGGTCGGCGTCTGCAAGGGAAGCATCGAATGGCGCCTTAAACGGACGCGGAATCCCAGATAAATTCGGTTTTCATCCAACTTTTCTTCGGCACTGCCTGCCGCGAGGACTCAAGCCCCAGTGGAAAACGACTGCCGCGTTCCGGCTCGCGATGACAGTCCAGGCTTCCCTCCAGCATGCGGGCGATGCGCCTGGCGAACTGGGAAGGGCGAAAGCTCCGCCCCGATAGAAAACGGCCTGGTGGACGCAGGTGAAGGGCAACGCGTGATAGCTTGCCCGTAAATCCCAATCAGAAGAAATCGCCGGCTGGCCTTATCCAGAAGCAGCGCACGGCCAGCAAAAAGCCCTGGCGGCTCATCGCCAGGGCGTATCCGTAAAATCCTTGCGGTCTTCGAGAAGCGTCTTTACGCGCCGCAAGAGGTGCTGGCTACCGGGGCGGTCTGCTCCAGGAAGCTGAGCGTGGCGTCGACGAACTCGTTGCACTTCTCGAACGGGACCATGTGGCCGCAGTCTTCGATGACCTGCAGCTGCGCATGCGGCAGGTGCTGGGCGTAGTACTCGCCGTGGGCCACGGGGATGAGCAGATCTTCGCGGCCCCAGATCACTTGCACCGGGCAGCCGATCCGACGCAAATGGTTCGGCAGCTTGGGATTGTGCAGGTAGGGGTTCCAGGCCACCCGGGCCGTGGCTTCCCGCGCTCGCAGCCAGAGCAGGATGCGCGGGTCGTCCAGCGAGTCAGGCATCGCCAGCTTGACCGACGGATGGTCGACGTCGTGAAAGATCAGCTTCCGCAGTTTGTCGAAGTCGTCGATGAACAGCTCCGCCATCGGCGACCCCTCGACGCGCAAACCGGCCGCGGCCACGATCACCAGCTTCTGCACCAGCTCCGGCCGGACAATCGCCAGCTCCAGCCCCAGCCAGGCGCCGAGCGAGAAACCGACGACCGGCACATTCGTCAGGCCAAGCGTTTCCATCAGATCGACGTAGTGCCAGACCATGTCGCCCAGGTCGTCGATCTCGTCCAACCCTTCCGATAACGCAAAGCCCGGATGGGCCGGCGCGTACACGGTGTAATGCTGGGCCAGCAGATCGTGGAACGGCATCCAGTCCGTCTCGCCGCCCGCACTGTGCAGATAGAGCAGCGGCGGGCCGTCGCCGCCGCGGGTCAGCTGCGTTTTCTTCCCCGCGACATCGACAAAAATAGTTTCAAAGGCGACAGTCGAATTTTTCATGGCGGAGCTTCCAGAAAGATAAAGAAGCGAACGGGCGAGGTTCCAGTCAGACGACGCAATACAGCATGACGTCCGTCAGTACGACCTTCGTCAAGTTGACGTCAGTCGGTACGACGTCAGGCGGCGGCGGTCTGGTTTTCCTTGCGCAGGGCCGGCATCACTTCCTCGGCGAACAGCCGCATGCTGTTACGCGTCAGGTCGGCCGGCAACGTGCCCAGCTGGAACAGGTGCAGCAGGTTCCCCACGCCCAGGTACTTCGAGTAGTGGCTGATCTTGTCGCGAACGGTGGCCGGACTGCCGACGATCGCGTAGGCGCCGTCTTCGATTTCTTTCCGCGTTTTCACACTGGTCAGAAACTTCGCCAGCGCTTTGTTGATGCCGGCGATCGAACGGGCGCTGGTGTAACCGGGGGGGAACACCACCAGCCCTTTGAGCAATTTTTGCGCAAAGAAGAACAGGTGCTGTTCGTACTCTTCCCAGGCCTGCTCGTCGGTCTCGGCCACATAGGTCGGCAACAGCCAGCCCAGCTGGTTCGGGTCGGCCGTGTAGCCGTATTTCTCGCACGCATCGCGGAACATGTCGAAGTTGCGTTTGAAAAACTCAATGTGAAAGTAAGGAATTCCCATGTAGGCGTAACGACGCTGGGCGACAAAGTCGATCGTCTCTTTGCTGCCGGCGCCCGGAATCCAGATGGGCGGATGCGGCTGCTGGATCGGCCGCGGCCAGGGATTGACGTACTTCAGTTTCCAGTGCTTGCCGTAATGCTCGAACGGGCCATCCTCGGTCCAGGCGCGAATCACCAGGTCAAACGCCTCGTGATACATGCTGCGGGCGAAGGTCGGATTGACCGTAAAGCTGTAATATTCCGGGCCGCCGCCGACGACCAGACCGGCAATCAGGCGTCCGCCTGAGATGCAGTCGATCATGGCGAACTCTTCCGCCACCCGGGTGGGCGGGCTGTACAGCGGCAGCGCATTGCCGACGACAGCGATTTTGACGTTCTTGGTCTGACGGGCCAGGATCGACGCCATCAGATTGGGGCTGGGCATGGTGCCGTAGGCATTCTGGTGGTGTTCGTTCACGCAGACGCCGTCGAAACCCAGCTCATCGGCGTAGACCAGCTCGTCCAGATACCGGTTGTAGAGCTCGCCGCCGTGCTTTGGCTCGTACAAGGAGTTAGGGAGCCAGGTCCAGGCAGATTCGTACTTTTCTTCGAAATCGTCCGGGAGCCGATCCCACGGCATCAGATGAAAGGTAAAGAATTCCATCGGGTCAAACCTTCCGCTTGGGGCATGCTTCTTCGAGCCGAGTCGGCCGGGTAGTGTGTCAAAACGTCGTTGGACGGACAAGATCAACTGGCGCGGACGAAAGCAAAAAGCCGATAAAAAATTCCGTCTCGGTAAATTACAATGTTTTTGCCGGATTGGCGAACTATAACCAGGATACCAGGCGAACGTTCGCCAGGATGGCCCTTTCCTTGCCCGCCGAGTCGCTTTTTCTCGACCCTTCAGCGGATAGCTTAGACCTTATGTCGACCATGACTCCCGCATCTTCCGCCGTTTCGAAACCGAAAAAACAGAAAACGAACGCCTACCCGTTCTATTCCCCCCGCTTCTGGCACGGTATGGAACTGGGTCCCTGGCTGAAGTTGTGCGTGCGGCATCACTTTCGCGTGCACCTGTTTCGCTGGCCGATGGCTGCGCTCATTACGCCGACGGCGATGATGAATTCGTCGATGTCGTTCCTGCAGCGGGCCATGTACGGCAAACAGATCGCCGAAACCCCGCTGGAAGAGCCGCCGGTGTTTATCGTCGGCCACTGGCGCAGCGGGACCACCCACCTGCACGAACTACTCTGTTGCGACGAGCGGTTTGCCTGGCCCAGCACGTATGAGTGCTTTGCGCCGCACCATTTTCTGGTGTCGGAATCATGGCTGCCGAAAATGCTCTGGTGGCTGCTGCCCAGCAAACGTCCCATGGATAACATGGCCGCCGGTTTTGAACGCCCCCAGGAAGATGAGTTCGCCCTGGTCGCGCTCGGCGCTCCCACGCCGTACACGCGCATGGCGTTCCCCAACGAGCCGCCCGAATATACCGAGTTGCTCGACATGGTTGACGTGCCAGAGCCCGTCATGCAGTCGTTCCAGCAGGCGGTGCGGCAGTTCCTGCAGGCGCTCACCCTGCGGAAGAAGAAGCGGCTGATGCTCAAGTCGCCGCCGCATACGGGCCGCGTCGGCGTGCTGGCGGAAATGTTCCCTGGCGCCCGGTTTGTGCACATCTCGCGCGATCCAATGTCGCTGTTCCCGTCGACGATGCGGTTATGGCAATCGCTCGATGCGGCCCAGTCGCTGCAGGCGCCCAGCCATGCGGATCTGGAAGAGATGGTCTTCAGCTGGCTGGAAAAAATGTACGCCGGCTTTGAAGCCCAGCGGAAGACGATCGACCCGGCCCATCTGTACGATCTGCGTTACGAAGATCTGGTGCGGGATCCGATCGGCGAAGTACGCGCCATTTACGAGCGTCTGGAACTGGGCGACTTCGAGGCGATGCGGCCGCAACTGGAAGCGTATCTGGCGACCCAGAAAAGCTACTCGCCCAACAAGCACGAGCTGGAGCCCGAACTACGCGAAAAGATCCGCGCCCGCTGGGGCGGCTACATGGAACGATACGGCTACACGGATGAGTAAGAAACGCGAGAAGAATTGCTGCCGGAATGGCGAGCGTCGTTTTGAGTAAAAAACGACCCGCCTTCAAAGTCCGACCGCAGCGGATCGCGTCTCCCTGAAGCCGGGCCGCCTGCTGCTCTTTACCCGTGCGTGTCGAGCTTGCGGCCCACGTTCGGGTCGCTGCTGGGGCTGCTGATCTGGCCGGCGGCCTGGAGCAGTTCCACAATCGCGGCGCCTTGCTGCTGGGCCGCATCCTGCTGTTTACCCAGCACAGCGACGCCAATTTGCGAACTCAGCGCTTGCTGCTGCGCCTGAATGACCGACGCGACGGGACCGGGAATCGCACTCATAACAACAGCTCCAAAACCAGAAAGACCATCACCATCAGTCTTTCTCGGCAGCCCGCCCTTTTATCTCCCCCCAAAACCCGCCAACCCGGCAGCAAGTCCCCGACCACCGAACAACTTTACCGGTTAATCGGATTCTCCAACCTCAGGAAGAAGAGGAAGTAGCATGCGATGCCGTCCCCGCATGAGCGCCGCCCTGCCCTTCTCAAGCACTAAACCTGTCTTCTCTTCTTCTCTTCTTCTCTGCGGTGAATCCTCTTCTCTTCGATTCCGGGCGTTGCCTTGCTTACTCCGGCTGCGACAAGGTCGGTACGCGCGGCTCGCTGGCGAAGGTGCGGAACGAGGGCGAAAGGTAAGGCGGCACCCCCTCCATTGCGGTCAGACAGTATCCCGATCCGGCGATGCACCAGGTTTTGCCGCGGTGCTGGGGCGGCACGTCGATCCGCACCACGTTAGGGCGCGTCTCTAAGCCGCAGCGGATCGGCGCGACCGGATCGGCGTCGGGGTTCAAAATGGCGCCGGCCGCCAGCTCCAGCTTGTTATCAAAGCGATCCCGCGTGTAGCCAGGCAGGAAGCTGAGTTCAAAATGCTCCGTCTCCTGCGGTACATAGAAGTACTGGAATCCGGCCAACCGCATGGTCGATTCCGCACCGACTTTCAGCCAGATCTTTCGGTCCGGCGGCAACAGGGGAACCGGCTGCAGCAGGGTGCCGTCGTAAGTCACGGTGTAAAAGCCAGGTGCATTCTTTTCGTCCAGCACCACCCGCCGCGAGGCCAGTTCGTACAGGCTGTCCTGACTGGTCAGCGGCTGCGATTCGATCACCACCTGACGGTACTTGTTGACCGTAAACTCGCGGTCTTCGATCTGCACTTTGTCGCCGGGATTTACCTTTGGCGGCCATGTTTTTCGCAATGCAGTCGGGCCTTCGCGCGAACTCCCCTGGATCACGCGCCAGTAGCCAGGACGAAAGAACTCGCTGACAATCGAACCGCTGGGGGCCGTGACGCGAAAGTTCACGCCGCGGGGATCCTGCTGGATGCTGCCCACCCACAGGGGAGTCGGCCGGCCGCCTTCGTGATGAATCACGGCCGTGATGCGGGCCTGATCCTGATCGGGCCAGGGAAAGGTCCCGCCAAAATAGTCGGCGACCAGACTCCGTGAGAAGGTCGGCGGCGACATCACATTCCAGCCGACCCAGTACGGCCACTCCTCGGGCTGGAAATCGGCCAGCGTCGTCTCTGTCGAACGGGCCGCGGCCAGCGACAGCAGTTCCGCCGTGACGCCGTCGGTCCAGCTCTTCCAGAAACGCCCGATCACGCCGTCGTTTTCGTCGTCCCGCACCGCCGTAGTCAGCGAGTTGCGCAGAATCGTGCGGGCGCAACGCGTGGCGTAGTCGCGATCCCCCGTCATGTACCAGGCGTAACTGTCAAGATAAAGGCGTCCGCCGCCGCGGTTCTCAACCCAGTCCAGCAGATAGTCACGCGCCCCCGGATCGTGGGTCAGCTCCCAGTACCGCTGCAGCCACGGCGTCCAGTCGAGCAGATCGTCGTGCTGGTCGGCAGGCGTCGCCATGATCCGTTCCGCATGATGCCGCAGCTTCTCGCCCACCTTGGGATTCCAGGTCGCCTGGTAGTACTCCACCAGCGTATCCGATTGACCCGCGGCGCCGCGGCCGATGTTCTGGGCGGCGGTCCGCGTGATGTAATCGCCGTGCTCTTGCGCCACATCCCACGCCCGGCGATTGCCGGTGAAGTAGTAGTCGTACAGCATGTAATCCAGGCAGGCGTTATAAGAACCGCCGTCGCCGCAGTGCCAGTGGACGACCCCTTTGTAGTCGCACAGACCGCCCACCTCTTTGCGGGCGCTGTCGGTCGGCTGCTGCTCCAGCGAGGTGAAGAACGCATTGGTCCAGTGGCAGTGGTCCACATCGATCAGATGCTGCGTTTCGCGACGGGCGTGCTGCAGGATCTCCTGGTCGCCGCTCCGCCAGGCCAGCCACCACGCCACCCGGGCGTTGTTGTAATGCGTCGCTCCCCACAGCCGGCGGTAGTCGGGCCAGACCATGCCGTGTTTCGTGACGAACATCATCTGCACGTCGCCGTAGTTCCACATGCCGAAACTGCCGAACGCATCCTTGCTGCGAATGATCCATTTCATGCTGTTGTTGAAACGGTGTTCGATCAGCGGATACTTTTCGGGATCGGCCGCCGGGATAGGGCCAAAGACTTTCGTCGCGGCGATCGCTTCCGCACCAGGCAGCATCTGGCCGTTCGCCTGGAACACGGCCGCGCGGTCGGGAAAGTCCTGCTCCGCATCGAAGTTGATCAGCAGCTCGTGCGTTTTGGCGATGCCGATCGCGTTGGCCAGATACATTTTCGGGGCATAGCCGCCCGCATGCAGGGCCTTGAACTGGCGTGCGTCTTTCAGTGCCTGGGGCACGCGGAAGTCGAGCTGGCTGCCCGAATGGACGAAGGGCAACCGCCAGGCATTGTCATCGCTGAGCGTTTCGCTCGTCTCCATGCGCGGGGCGCCGTGCTTCGGCCAGAAATGAACGGCCAGTTGCCCGGCGGCCGGATCGGCTTCCAGTTCCAGCGGAAAGTTCTGCCAGAAATCGCGAACGGCCAGACCCAGCTTTCCGGCCCGGACCCAGCCCTCGGCGGCCTCGCCCTGGACTTGCGTTTTGTTCCCAGCGACCAAGTCGAATGCGTCCCACGACTTCTGCAGCAGATGCACGGGCTCGGTGAACGTTTCGTCGACGCCGCCGAACTGCACGGTCGTCTTGCCGGGAGCCAGCGGCAAGCGGAAGCCGATATCGCCGTACGTCGTCTTCTCCGAATCCTCCGTCAGCACAAAGGTGTGCTGCAGGCGCACATCGGGCTGGCCGGCGGCGACATCGATGCGCGTCACGAACCGACAGAAGCCGCCCTGCGGCCTGGCCTGCGGCTCGCCGGCCGGAACGGCGACCTCTGCGTCGGGATTCACAAACCAGCCCTCCGCGCGAATCACAGCGGCCTGGGGTCCTTGCATCTCCACGCGCAGTTCGGCGGTGGCATCGAGGGCGGCGCAGAACTCGCGACCTTGCCCGTCGACCAGATACGCGCCGGACTGGCTGCCGGAAACGATCACCGGCTTCCCATCGACCTCAACGGACTGGAACAGATTCAACCCTTGCGGCGAGCCCGGTTTGGAAATCACGAACCGGAGGCGACCATTGTCGACCGTGATCGTTTGGGCCGTTTCCTCGATGCGCAAGAGACGTTCGGTATCCGCCGGCATGGCTCGCTTCAAACGGTATTCGAGCGACTCGCCTTTCGCCGCCGCATCGACAAAATCGACGCCCAGCCACTTCACAGCCTGGCCGAACTCGCTGTCCGGCGGCCCCCAGGTCGCCAGCACTTCGGTCTGTACGGGAATCTCCCGTTCCCCGCAAAAGAGCGCCAGCTGCTCCCCCGTTTTCAACGCCCCCAGGCCCAGCGGCACGCCGGTGCGGAAATGCCAGGTCTTCACATCCGCCGGCGCCGGAGCCGTCACCTGCAAGGGAATCCCCTCGGCCGGAAAGACGGACTTCGGCTTTTCTCGCAACGTGTCGAGAACTGCTGCTCCAATTTCCCGGAGTTGTGGCGGCTCCGCGCGCAAGCAAGGGACGTCGGCTGGCGTCAGGCAGGGGAAGAGAACAAGCAGGATTGCTAGCAACGGAGGAAAAGGACGGAGGTCGGGCATCGGAGCTGGCTTTCCCCGTTCACCAGGCAGAGGCCGCCGGATTCCACGGCAGGCAGCGCACCGGCAAACACGAAGTTCGTGCAACAAGTGATGGCTATACGTAAACAAGAGACAGGCCGATCCCGCCTCAAGCGTTCGCCATCATACCGCCCATTAGCGGCACACGCACGAAACTTTTTTCTGTTCCGCAGGGCAACAAGACAGAAAATATTCCCCGCATGTCAGAAAGCAGAGATTCACCGCCAAGGGCGCAGAGAGTCGGAACAAGACGGCCGCCCTGCTCTACTTAAAAAATCCACTCTGTCTGCTTTGCGTTTCGCAGCGATCTCCGCGGTGAATCCTCTTTGTAGCGACTTCACCCGGTCGTCAATTGCGCGGGGAAGAGCGTTCAAGCAAACCCGCCGCGAAGCTGGCCAGCTTCGAGCGTGAACTGCAGACGACGGCTGGTGAGATCTTCTTTCAGACCGCCGGTGTCGGGGGCCGACTCGTTCAGCACGGTAAAGACTTCGCGCAGACGTTCGGCGTCGGCGCCGAGTTCTTCATCGCCGTTGAGAATGGCCTCGATCTGGTCGGCCTGGGGGTGTCCCTCCACCCGGAAACGACCGTCGCGGAGGCTGAGCTCAATTGGCTGGGAGAGATCGATGCCGGCCTCGGCCAGGCGGCTGGTGAACGTTTGCTGCAGACTGGCCAGCGCGGACTGCGCTTCGCTGCGGAGGGCGGCCTGGGTCGGCTCTTCTCCCGCTTCGGCCAGTAGTTGGTCGAAAGGGATTTTCGGCGCTGCCGCCGCGGCCGGGGGCGTTTCTATCGACGTCCCGCCTGACAGGAACTCGCCAAACGACTGCAGGGTTTCCCCCACCTGGCGCACCGCGCCTGCCGCCAGCGGACCGCCGACCAGGGATAGCGGTAGTAGCGACGGGAAAGTCATGCGCGAGCTCGTTGACGGTCGAACGCCCACAAAACGAGGGCTTCTGTATTATCGGCAATGTCGCCGCCATCGATACAGTCGGTTTCCCACGAATCCGGCAGGAATTGCCCCAGAACTCCAGAACCGACGTCTCTTTTGTATTGGCGCGCCCCTTCGACTATCATTCACGGGCGGGGAAAGGGCGGAATCGGAATCTCCCTTCGCTCAATCCGTGCGCGCATCTTTGCGATGGGAACCAAGGGTCTCTCCCACGGCCCCGGTTTGGAAACAAGAGCCCGGGCCCTGACAATCTTTTTCTTCACAAGGATCACGATGCTGAATCAAATTGCCTTGCGTCTTGTACTGCCGCTTGCCTTGCTGATCGCTACGCTAGCGGCCGCAGATGCGACCGCCCAGCGGCCGCAACGTGAGGTCAAATGGGTGAATCCCCAAGTAGCTAACGTGAAAGGCCTGGAGCACAAAGTGCTGGCCAGCAAGTCGCTGGGGCACGACGTCGGCTATGCGGTATGGACGCCGCCCGGCTATGACGCCAAAGGGGCAACGCGCTATCCGGTCATCTATTTTCTGCATGGCGCCGGGGGAACCGAGGCGTCGGATTCTGGCGGCTTTTCGTCGATGGTGGCGGGAAAAATTCGCCAAGGAGACTTTCCGCCGGCCATTTGCGTTTTCCCCAACGGCGGGATGAGCGGTTATCGCGATCCGGTGGAAGCGATGATCATTGACGAATTGATTCCGCGGATCGATCACGACTACGCGACCCGGGCGGAAGCAGCCGGTCGGGCAATCGCGGGATTCTCCATGGGAGGCGCCGGAGCGGTGCGGCTGGCGATTCTGCACCCGGAACTCTTTTGCGCCGCGGGCAGTTGGGGCGGGGCGCTGTCACGTCGAGGCAGCGGAGAGGACAGCCCCCTGTTACCCGCCGCCAAGACTGCCGCGAGAACCCTGCAGGCCAATCACTTTGAACTGCTCACCATCAACGGCGATCAGGACCTTCCCGCCGGCTTCACGCCCTTGGGCAAGGTGCTCAAACCGCTGGAGATTCCACACCAGGTCGTGACGCTCCCGGACACGAAGCACAACCTGGGTCACTACTACGAACGGTCTGCCGAGACCATGCTGACCTTCCTGGCCAGGCGACTTCGAGGCGAATAGTTCCCCCCGCCGCGCTCACGCCCCTCAGGTACGGGCCAGCATCCAGACAAAGTTCCAAGACCTGGGAGGGAGTCGCCGGGGAACCGCGGCCAGACTCGGGCGAGTTCGGCTACGGCAGGCAGGGCGGAAATGAATTGCCCGCGGCCCTGGCTTCGCGCTCCCCTCGACCGGGCCGGCGCGGTATTATTGAGTATTGGTAAAGATGAAACGGGTGCGTCATCGTCGGCGGCAATTTTCCCGCCGTGAACGCCCCAGCGATCGAGGTTTCCGTTATGGCCATTCCTGTCGAGTGTCCGGAATGCGAATTTGCGTTCGCCATTCCCGATGACTTCGGGGGACGCAAAGGCAAATGCCCCGAATGCCTGCAGGTGTTCCGCGCGCCAAAATCGGGCGACTCGTCCATGCTGCGTTCCCCGGCGCCGCCCAAAGCGGAAGGCTCAGGCATCACGCCGCCGGACATCCAGATCGATACCCGTCCCGCCAAATCCCGCACGCAGGCCAGCACGCAGACCCCCCCCTCCCCTGCCCTGCCCGACAAAGAGACCGTCCCGCCGTCTCCTCGCGAGCCAGTCGATGCGGCTCCCGAGCCGCCGGCCACCGACGAGCCGCAAGTTCCCGACGCGTCGAACAAGACTCCAGCAGGATCGAACAAAGACGCCGCCGGCTTGAGCCAGAAGTCCGCCGAGGCAGCCGATGGTCGCTGGTTCAACGATCTGGATGAGTCGTTCCAGGACATTCCCCTGTCGACGTATCCCGGTCCTGAAGTCGCTTCCCCCGCCGCCGCTGGCGCCTGGCGAATGTGGGCGGTCGCCGCTGGCGGGATGCTTATCGGCTTTCTGCTGTTTGGTCTGGCGCTGCTGCTGATCCGCCCGCAACTTCAGTCGCCGGCTCCCGGCGGATCGCCCAATCTTCCTTCCCCGCCTCCCCGCAAATCGCCTGCCGTAACCTCCTTGCCTGTCGAGCCTCCGCCGCCGCCGTTATCGGCGGAGCAGATGTCGCGGATCGCAGACCGCACGTTATCGTCGCTGGCGCGGATTGAAGTCGAATCGCCCAGCGGCAATCGAGCTGGCAGCGGTTTCCTGGTCGACCCCCGCGGACGCGTCGCCCTGCCCTATTCCCTGCTGGTGGACGCGGCCCGGGTGACGGTCACTCTGCATGGGAGTGAGCCGGTCGATTCACTCGGCCTGCTATCGGCGGATGAAAGTTACGATCTGGCGATCATCCAGATTCCCCAGCCAAAGGTCGTCAACCTGGGAATTCCAATCGCGATCTATGAACCGCTGGCAAAGCACGATCGTCTGGTTATCGCCTCAGGCAGCGGGCTGCGTGACGAATTACTGCAGGCGACCTGCGGGGAACTGGTCAGTACGGAACATTCCCGCGGCCTCGAGTCTTTATCGGCCGGGGCGAAAAGCCGTCTGCGCGAACTATCGCAATCCGCTCCGCGCGATCTGACCTGGGTGGAGTTCAGCCAACCGGTAACGCCCACGATGAACGGTCTGCCGCTGCTGTCGCCAGCGGGCGAAGCGGTCGGCATCGCGATCGAGTGGGGGCCCGACCTGGAGCATGGGTTTGCCATCCACGCCCGTCACCTGGCTCCGCTGCTGGAGGTGCTCGACGACAACCCTGAAGCGATCGCGTTCCTCTCCGGCTCCTTTGACGCCAGCGTCTCCACCGCAGTGACGGCGACGCCGCCGATCACTTCGAGCGTCCCCATTCCCGACCCGTCCATAGCCGCCGCGGTGCGTCCCGAAGTACCCGACGCCGCTGCGATGGGTCCGCTGCCCGAATCGCCCAAGGTCAATGCGACCGATATCGGTCGCTGGCTGGCCTACGCCAAGGGGCTGAATTTTGTCGCCACAGAGCGCGACCATGTCGATCGCCTGCAGCAGCTGGCGCAGATAATCAACCAGGCCCTGACGCAGGCCGACGACGAAACGATCGCCGCCGACAAACGGACCGCAGCCGTTGAAATGGCGAACGAAGCCTTGCTGAGCATCAGCGAAACCCGCTGGCCGCCGACCCTGGAGTTCGCCGACAAGAACAACCTGCAGTACGACCGGTTGCGCGGAGCCTCGGGCGGCGACGGCGTTTTTCTGAGATGCCGGCTGCATGTGGACAATCCTTCGCCGCCGGAAGAATTCGGCAAACGAAACTTGCTCCTGTTCCAGGTATACGGAACAGAGAATTTCATCGGAGTACCGGTGAAAGAGATGAACCCGCTGCTCAAGCCGAACAGCGAATGGCTGGTCATCGGCCAGGTGCTGAATCTGGGCAGAGGACTGGTCTTTAACGAGGGCGACGCCACCCATCGGGTCGAGATTTTCGTCGAGGCCCACAGCCTGGTCGAAAAACCGAAACCGCTGCCGGGCAAGTAAGCCGAGTTCCGCCATGACGTCCGTCCGCCCTACCTGTCCGCACTGCCAGCGCCCGCTTGAGGAGCCACAGGCTGCCGGCGCGGCGACGGCGGACTGCGCCCGTTCGGCGCCTGTTGATGCGCCGTCCGGCGAAGCGGCGATCAAGTCCTCGACAGCGGCCGAGGAGTCGCCGAGCGTCGCGGTCGCCGTCAAAACGGACCGTCCGCTGAACGAATCGTACACCCGTTTCGCCCAGCGGGAGAAGCGGCGTTTCGGCATGTGGCTCCGCCGCATTCCGACCGCGTTATGCCTGATCGGACTGGCCGCCGGGGTCATGTATCTGTTGCTGCGGGAGCCGCCGCCGACGCTCCCGCGCGAAGAACTACGGGTGGTTCCGCCAACGGCGGTTCGCCCCCGGGGCGTGCGGCCTCCAGCAGTTGCGGCGCCGGATCGGACGGCCGTCCTCAGGGCGATCGACCAGGTCGTAGTCTGCCTGGAAACGGGCCGCCCCGATCACCCGACCACGCTGGGGGCTGGCTTTGTGGTCGACGCCTCGGGGTTGATCGTCACCAACTACCATGTGATCGCCGAAGCGACCCAGTGCCGCGTCCGCTTTCGCTCCGGCGCGTACTACGACGTCGTCGGCTATGCGGCCGTCTCTCCTGAGAACGACCTTGCCCTGCTGCAGATCGCCGATCCGCCGCCAAGCCTGGAAACCTTGCCAGTGCGGGAGCAGGCGCCCGACCCTTTGTCGACCGTGTTCGCCATTGGGCATCCCCACGGCGTTGCGTTTTCGGTTTACTCCGGCGCGGTCAGCCGGGTCGTCGCGACCCGCGAGCTGTCGGAAAGTTCGCAGCGTTTTCTGGAGCGTCACCTGGGCGGCCTGTTTGAACATCAATGGATCCAGCACACGGCCGCCATCAGCGAAGGGAACAGCGGCGGCCCGCTGCTTTCCGGCGACGGCCGGCTGCTGGGCGTGAACACCTGGGTCAATCGCCAGACCGGCTTTAGTTACGCCCTGGAGGCGAAGTACCTGGAAGAGTTACTGGCGAACCGACTGCCGCAGATGCAGCCTTTGGAAAAGTACGCCACCAAGGAGGCCCGCGTGGCGGCCTCCCTGCAGCGACTGTCGGCCGGACGCGTGCGGCGACTTTTCGAAGAAGCCCAGTCGATGCACTGGCGACCGGAATCCGAGACTTCCTACGCGGCCCTGCAGGAACTGGCCTGGGTGGTCGCCCTGGCGAATTTACCGGCCGAGAAGCTCCTGGCGCCGGGCGGCCTGACAGACGACACGCTGGCGGAACTCGCCGGCCTGGCCGATACGATCGAGAAGGACCTGCGCGGGCAGAACTGGACAAACCTGGCGACCATCACGCTGGTCAATGAGTTCGCCGCCAGCCAGGTCGCCAAACCGCTGGCGGGCGCTTTTCTGTTCTGCACGATTGAACGGGCCTTCGACGGCGACAACGGAGCCCGGGGGGCGCTAGCCCGCCTTGCCGGCTTTGACCAGTCGGTCTTCCTGCGACTTGACGATCGCCTGGAGCAGGTGCAGCCGGGCGAGCAATGCCTGGTGATTGGCGTGAACCAGAACGGCCGCGTGGTGCGTTACGGCGATAACCCGCTGCGGCTGAATATCGCGCCGGAAATCGCCGTCGCCCTGGTGATCAGGCTAAAGAAGTAGCAACAGCCCCCGGTTCGGCCAGCCTGAGAGCGGAGCCGACACAGGACGTCGTCTGATCACACAGAACGCAAGGCGGCTTGCTGCAGCCGCCTGGAGTTCCTTTCGCAGCTCTACAGGACCGGCAGCGTCGGCATCTGGGGAGCGTTGCGAGCTTTATCGTAAAGCACTTTGACCAGCTGGAAGACAATCTTGTCAAAGTACGACGCCACCTGTGGGTCGTCGAAGTTGTGGATCGTGCGGCCCGAGTCGCCGTTTTCCCGGATCGACATGGTGATCGGCACTTCGCCCAGGAACGGCACCTTCAGCTCTTCGGCCTTCCGTCTGGCGCCGCCGCTGCCGAAAATGTCGTACGTTTTTCCGCAGTCGGGGCAGAGGAAGCCGCTCATGTTTTCGACCATTCCCAGCACGGGAATCTGCACCGTGTTGAACATGGAGACTGCTTTCACTGCGTCGAGCAAAGCGACCTCTTGCGGCGTGCAGACCACCACGGCGCCCGTTCGCTGCAGCGTTTGCGACAGCGTCAACGCTACGTCGCCCGTGCCTGGCGGCATGTCGATCACCAGATAGTCGAGCTCGCCCCATTCGACCGACTGCAGAAAGCCGACCAGGTTGCGGTGCAGAATGGGCCCGCGCCAGATCATCGCCTGCTCGGGCGGCACCAGGAAGCCGATCGACATCACCGGCATGCCTTCGCACATGACCGGGTTCATCGTATTGTTTTCGGTGGGCTGCGGGGCTTCGGTCAGACCGAACAGGTGCGGGATGCTGGGGCCGTACATATCGGCGTCGAGCAGGCCAACGCGGGATCCGGCCCGCTTTAACCCCCAGGCCAGACTGGCCGCGACCGTGCTTTTGCCCACGCCGCCTTTGCCGGAACCGACAATCAACACCGTTTTGGCTTTCAAATTCAGATCGCCAATCTGCGTCGGCGGGCGATCGTGCTCGACCACGGTGATGACAGCTTCTGTCACCCCAGGAACCTGGCTCAGCAGACGCTCTTCCAGCTGCTGGCGGACATGCTCTTTAATGGCGGCCGAGTGCGAAGTCAGCGCCAGCTGCAGCGAAACACGCGATCCTTCGATCTGAACGTCGCGGGCCTGGTTCGTCTTGAGCAAACTGCGGCCCGATTCAGGATCTTGGAATTCGCCCAGTACCGCTTGTACGGCTTGAGGGTCGATGCGGCTTTCCGCCATCGCGGGTGCTCCCGAGGGATGAATTGCTGGGCGGCCAAATACAGGGCGCCAGGGGGTGGGCATGTCGACCGACTGCCGGCGACAAAACAAACCTTCAGCATAATGCGGGGGGAACTTTCATGCGACCCGCCTGCCCGACCTTCCGAACTCGAACCTGCGGCAAAGAACCTGCCCGGCAGCGGAAGCAGCCGCCTGCCCAGAGTAGAAGAGGCAACCTGCCTCGAAAAGCAAACCTCGAAAAGCGAAAAAGCTCCCCGGTCGACTCAAGCATACAAATCCCTTTGCCAGCGCCATGCCCAAATCCTTTGGGCGGCCTGCTCATGTCGACCGGGGAGCACCAGGTAGCACGACGACAATGTCGCCATCCCCACCCTCACCTGCACTCCATTATGCAAACTCGACGCAGATCACCCAGCGGGCAAATCCCCTATATTTGAAATAAATAAACCACTACCGCAGAAAAGCAGATTTACGCGGGAGGATCGCTCAGGTCCGCATTTTTTGGGGGTGATAGAGCGTTTCGACCGGAATCAGGGAGTTCAGACTGCCGGAACGGAAGCCCTCCAGGTCAAGCGTGACGAAGCGGAACCCGATCTGACGCAGCTGCTGCGTCAGGGCCTGGCGGGTCGTCTCTTCCGCCAGCAACGGCAGCGAGGCGGCCGGCGCTTCGATCCGGGCCATGTCGCCCTTGTGGTAACGCACGCGCAGTTCCACCAGGCCCAGTCCGCGCAACACCTGTTCGGCCGCGTCGACCATCGCCACCCGCTCGGGAGTGACCTCTTCCCCATAGGCAATGCGGCTGGCCAGACAGGGTGAGGCCGGCTTGTCCCAGACCGGCAACTCCCAGGCGGCAGCCAGCGCTCGGACATCGGCCTTGGTGAAACCGCACGCGGCAAGCGGGCTATGCACCTGATGCTCGGCGGCCGCCTGCATGCCGGGGCGATAGTCGCCCTGGTCGTCAACGTTGGCGCCATTGACCATCACCGCAGGGCCGATCGCCTGGCGAATCGCTTCCAGCTGGGTGTAGAGCTCGGTTTTGCAGTGGTAGCAACGGTCCGGCGCGTTCTGCACGTACTGGGGCGACTGGAATTCCTGGGTATCGACAACCTGATGGCGGATACCGATCTGCTCCGCCAGCTGCCGAGCGGCGTCTAACTCGCCCGAGGCCAGACTAGGGCTGTTGGCCGTAACGGCCAGCGCCTGGTCGCCCAGGGCCAGAGCGGCCGCTTTGGCGGCGACGGCGCTATCCACCCCGCCGGAGAACGCCACCACGCAGTTGTTTAGCGAGCGAAAGTAGCTGAGCAACGCTTCGCGTTTTTCTTCCAGGGTCGACATCCGGTGCTCGCAGCAGGCTCTCAAAGCGAACGCATTGTCGACCGGCCAGGTCTGCAGGCCAATGCGATCTCCACGAGAAAGAACAGGAAGGACGCATCAAAGACTCAAAGAACTCGAAGACTCAAAGAGCGATGCGTAATTCAGTACATTGAAACGCAGAAACGCTGCGTGCGACTCTTAGTAAATGGCAAATGAACCGCCGTAATGCCGTGGCGATGCGTGTTGTAGGAGCCCGCAGAAATAGGTGGGAGCCTGGGGCCCAGCTTGTGTGATCAGACCGTCGTGACCGAAGCCACGGAGGGAAAGCTATACACGTTGCCGGAACCAATGATTGCCAGCCCCCTTGCGGTCTCTTATCGGCTCCCCCAATATGCAACATCGACAACACGAACATGGCAGAAACATTTGCCGGGTTGGCCAAAGTTTGGCCGTTCGTATCGTATCACGGCGCCTGCAGGCAGACAAGAAGCGACACACGCCGCAGAACGCGGCGCGGGTTGCTTTTTGGTCGATTGTCTGCGGAAAAAACGGGACGACTTGCCCCAACTGGCAAGCCGCTCCAATTCCGCTTTCCGCCAGGCGGCGGTTAGCAGGCGATGGAAACATCGCCCGCTTGACGAGTTTCGATTAAGGCTCGTTGGGGTCGCGAATCTTCGGTTCCATGACCTTGGTGTTCCGCTCAATGGCGAGCACCGTGGTGCGTTGTTCGACGCCGTCGCCGCTGCTGGCGACAATCGGCAACACCTGGCGGCGGTCGGGCATACTCAAACGAACCGTAAACGTGCCGTCCGCTCGCAGCTTGACCGGCTCGTTCGCCAGCGTCACATAAGCGTCGGGCGAGGTCTGGCCGTAGATGATCATCTCGGCGTCGACTTCAAAATTGAAGTCACGGCCGCGACGTAACACGCCATCGGCTCCCACGCCGTATCGGGCCACGATCGGGGCGCCCATCGGACGACGCAGGCGTTCTTCAAACAGCTCCTGCAGGTCGCCGCTATCTTCTTCCAGGCCGCCGCTCATGGCGTAGACCTTTTCGTAGTTGCGGGCGACATCGGTCCAATTCTGATCGATCTCGCTGCTGCTGCCGGGCTGCGGGGTGGTTACCGCGTTGCTGCGTAACAGCTGAAAGAAACGGCCGGTGCCATCGAGATAACCGATGGCCGCACGAAAGGTGCGGGGCGGATTATAAACATCGACGTACCAGTTGTTCACGCCGCCGTGGATTTCGACATCGCGGACAACCCGCTCAGCCGTGCTGGTGGCGCCGTTATCCTCGACTTCGATCAACCGAATGACGGGCTGGGCCGTGTGCCAGTGCTCCGCCAGGGCGGCTTTGGCACGTTCGATCGACTGGCGGGTGAATTCCCAGTAAACATGCAGCCAGTACGAATCACGAACCATCATCACGACGCGGTCTTTCTCTACCGCCTTGGGGGCGGCGCCGTGCCGGTTACTGGGCGTCGACAAATCGCGAAGCAGTTCGCGGTCAGCCGACTTCTGGATCCGCCGCAGCGCGATTTTTCCATCGCTAATCGCGGCGTCCTTCTTGGAGGCCTTGCCGTTCGACGCCTTGCCATTGGCTGTTTTGGCTTTACTAGAGGCGGAAGTTTTCAGCGTCGTCTTGCGGGTCCGACTGGCAGCGGTCGTTTTGCTCGACCCGCTTTTGCGGGTCGCCGCACCACGGGAACCGCCGACAGCAGCCGCGCCGTTGCGGGTACTGGCGACAGCAGCAGCCCCATTGCGGGTACTGGCGGACCGCGAGGCGCTAGCGGAACGTGAGCGCGTCGCGGTGGCGGCAGTGGATTTGGTTCTTCGTTTCTCGGCACGGAGCAATGCGCGAACCAACTGTTCTTTACGCATCGAGTGCCAGCCGGGAACACCCTCTTCCTTGGCCATTTGGGCCAGATCTTTGGAGCGATAGCTTTTAAGGGTAGCAGCAGTTATCAACGGAAACCTCCGCACAGGTACAGGAGGAACAGGGTAGGTGGGGGTGCCGCAAACTCTCGACCCGCCGCAGCAGAGCCAAAAAATTCACGGATTACGGGGTGTAGCGTCCCTGCCCTGCGCCCACAATCTCCGACGACAATCCCTGCGTCGGGCATGCTAATCTCCGTGGGGCGGAATCAAAGGTGTCTAGCAAGTGAAAGGAAAGGAAAACGGAAGGAGAACGATCCCAAATGATCGAAACGACAAGCCAGCAAAAAGGATCCCTCCGAGAAGGCAAAGAAGAGTCGTCAAAACGATATCAAAAAGCAAGCTGCTGTGATAAGCCGAATTGAGCCCTACTTTCCCTTACGCCTCTCGGGCAACTCTTTGTTCAGTAAAATGACCCCGTCCTGGCCAAAGCCGGAACAAAACCAAAACCATTTCCTTCGGAAAATCGCCTGCCCGCGAACCAAAGGGAGGGGGATCTCAACAACCAACCCTACCGCCGGCGCCAGCGAAAAACCAACAAAAAACGGCTCCTCATCAGCAAATCCACTACCAATCCGAGGCAAGCGTCCCGACCTTTTGCCAGGAGCCCCGCTAGCACTGCATAGTGGAGGGATCGCAAGCATTATCTCGCCGCAAGGGAAGAAATGCCTGACTTCCAACATCAGCCAGTCTATTCGAATCCCAATCGAAACGCAACAAATGACCCCCCAAAGGTAGCGCTATCGGTGGGCGGGCGACGCGCCCCAGAAATACTGAGGCTCCATCGACGACACCCCAGCAGGAACGACTCTCCCCCGGCGCCTGCGGCCCAGGACCTTTTTAAGGGAAACTCGTAACTTACATTTTGGTCGGACTTTACGTCATTTCCAGACTTTGTGAAAAAAAACACGAATTCCCCCGCCCGTATGTTGACCCGCCAGTTAGGTTAGGATAAATTCTCCGGAAATAACGTTTGCGAGAAGGCTTGCAAAATCTCCCTGCGAGCAAGTCGGTGGCAAAACGAAGCAGTAAGCGAAGCACTCGCCAAAGGCCAGGAGACTCCCTGGCTCAAGGGATGGCTTGGACTTCGCGCATTACCACCATCTCCATGACGATGATTACCCCTGCATTAATTGGCTATGCGCTTGATCAGTGGCTGGGGTGGCTTCCCTGGCTAACGCTCCTGGGCGCAGTTTTCGGCATGACGGCCGGAATGCTGCAGCTACTGAAAATTGCCGCGTCGGCTCCCAATCAACGCAAGACACCCCGCAACCGCGATTCTTCGTAAGCAAGCTTGTGAACCGACTGCCAGAAAATGCGTTGCCCCACGGCGCCAATGCGCTGCCCAGCGACACAGATCGCCGCAATTCGCCGGCAAAGATGCAGATCGGGGCGGTGCTCGCGCGGATGGGACTGCTTTTTTTCGCTTTAGCAGTTGCCTTTCTGGGGGCGGCGCCTATAGGTTTCTGGCTCTTCGGCTGGGAGGGGGTTGCGGCGGCAGGTTTAGCGGTCGCGGTTTGCTCTTTTGCCGGTGCGGTGGCTGAGTTATCCCCCCTGTTTTTCTCCCAGGTTCTCACGCAAGTGCTATTTAGTATGCTGCTGCGGGTGAGCTTGCCGATGGGAGCCTGCCTGGCGCTAGTGGGACTGAAACATCCGCTTGTTGAGGCCGGCGCCATTTATCAATTGCTGGTCTTTTATCTGATAACGCTCATTGTGGAATCCTCCCTGGCTGTCGGACGCATGCGACGCCAGGAGTCGATAGGATCTTTGTAAATTCTATGGCCGACAATCACGATACTTCCACGCATGACGCCGTTGCCCATGATGTGCATGAACATGACACGCATGGTCATGATGCGGCCCATGGTCACGACGACCACGCACACGATCCGCTTGATCCGGGGCATTTGATCGGGCATGTGAAGGATGCGCCATATTTCGAGGCGCCTCGCATGTTCAGCAAGGGCACGGGCCACATCCAGATTCCGCAATTGCGGGATTGGGAAAATGAGGCTCCCTTGTTCACGCCGACCATCGGCTTTGCTCCCATTGACCAGCAGATCGAACCGCTTGACCTGAAGGTCACCAAGTTCATGCTGCTCGAGGTGATCGGCGCCTTGGTGATTTCCTGTGCGTTTATCTGGCTGGCGCAGCGGATGCGAAAAGGCGGCCCGCCCCGAGGTCGTTTATGGAACATGCTGGAATCTATCCTGCTGTTCCTGCGTGACGAAGTTGTCCGTCCTTCGATCGCCTCCCATGATGATCACGGGCATGAAGAACACGCCCACGATCATCCGCACATGCACCATGAAGACGACGTGGCCGCCTTCGATCGGGAAGCCATCCTGCAGACCGATGTCGACGCCCCGGCCAGTTACCAGGAACACGAAGCCGACAAGTATCTGCCGTTTTTGTGGACGCTGTTCTTCTTTGTGCTGGTCTGCAATCTGATGGGGATGTTCCCCTGGCTCGGTTCGCCGACGGGCGCCTTTGGGGTGACGGGAACGCTCGCGTTGATAACCTTTATTACGGTGATCGTGGCAGGCGTGATGAAGCTCGGCCCGGTCGGATACCTGGGCGCACAGGTGCCTACGATGGAACTGCCGCTGGTGCTGGCGGTGTTTCTCAAGCCGATGATCTTTGTGATCGAAATCGGCGGTCTGTTGATCAAGCACTTTGTACTGGGCGTGCGTTTACTGGCGAACATGTTCGCCGGGCACCTGGTGCTGGCGGTGCTGGTTTCCTTTATTGCAGTCGCGGCGCCTTACACCTTTATCTGGGGCGTGGCTCCGGCATCGGTGCTGGGGGCGTTTGCTTTGAGTCTTTTGGAACTTTTTGTCGCCTTTTTACAGGCGTACATTTTTACCTTTTTGGCGGCTCTCTTTATCGGCATGGCGGTGCACCCGCACTAGTATGTCGTACCATACCGGCGGTCTTTCGCTGAATCAGTTAAAAGGTCTTTCCGAGGAGAATTTTACAGTGGCTAAGTGGACAAAAATTTTGGTGTTGGTCTGTCTCGTTCTGTTCGTCTGCGCCGCTCCGGCAATGGCTCAAACAGGCGATGTTGCCGAAGCGAACCATGGCTTCAACATTTACCTGGGCACGGCGCTTGGCGCCGGTTTGATCATCATCGGCGCCGCGATGGGCATCGGTAAGATCGGCACCGCGGCGGTGGAGAGCATGGCTCGCCAGCCCGAAGTGGCCGGCAACATTCAAACGGCGATGATTATCGCGGCCGCCCTCATCGAAGGCGCCACGTTCTTTGCGTTGATTGTGCTCATCATCACCTGATCGGCTTATTGCTCTTTGGTCGCTCCATTTCCAGAGGGCGACGGAGGCTGGACCCATGATGCGTACAACCCTTTATAGTGCGATCGCGATGCTGCTGTTCGCCAACATGGGCATTCCCATGCTGGCGCCCGGCGTATCGTTGGCGTTCGCCGCCCAGGTCGAGGCCGATACGCCTGACCCGGCGGAGAAGCCCGCCGACGACGCGGCGACGCCCGCTGCAGATCCGTCTCACGACGCACCTGCTGCAGAAGCGCCCCACGAAGATGCGGCGGGTGAAGATGCTGCGGCGGCGGCTGCGGCCGCTAAAGAGGTCACTCAGAAGAGTCCCCTGGCGTTCGATCCCGACCTGGCGATTGTGACGCTGATCATCTTCTTGCTGTTAGTGGTGTTCCTGGGCAAGTTTGCCTGGGGTCCCATTATGACCGCTTTGGATCAACGTGAGAAATCGGTAGCGGATCAGCTGGACCAGGCGCGTCGCAGCGCCGACAAGGCTGATCAAACACTCAAAGAGTACCAGGCGAAACTGGCTGCCGCGCTGGAAGAAGCGAAGCAGATCGGGGCCAACGCTCGGAAGGACGCGGAAATTGTGCGTGAGAAGTTGCTGGCCGAAGCCCAGGAGGCGGCGGCCCGCGAACGTCAGCGCGCGATTGAAGATATTCGCCTGGCGAAAGAATCTGCGTTGCAAGAGCTTGCCCAGAAATCGGTGGATCAGGCCGTGGCTTTGGCCGGCGGTATAATTCGCCGGGAACTCAAGGCAGGCGACCACTCGCAGTTGATTCGCGAAGCGCTCGAACAGTTCCCCAGCAAAAATTAGTCGTACCTTCGACAGGCACTACGACAGGCAAAGGTTTCAGGCATGGCCGACAATTCGCAATCCAGCGAAGGTTTTCAATCGGGAGCAGAAGCAGTTGGCGCCGTGTACGCCAAGGCTCTGCTCGGCGCCGCCACGAACGCCGGCTGTCGCGGGGTTGTGCTCGAAGAGCTCGCCTCGCTGGTCGACGACGTGCTGGTTCCGCTGCCCCAGTTCGCGGCCACTTTGGCCTCGCCCTTGGTGCCGCACGAGACCAAAGTGCAGATGCTGGAGAAGTCTTTCGGCGGCAAAATGAATGCGACCCTGCTGACCTTTCTGAAGGTAGTGTCGCAGCATGGCCGCCTGGGATTTTTGAAAGCGATGCGACGGGAAGCCGTCCGGCTGGATAACGAAGAATGCGGCCGCGTCGAAGCCCAGGTGGTAACGGCCGAACCCATGACGCCGGAACTGCTTGATCAGGTTCGCACGCAACTGGCGGCCAAACTGGGTCGCGAGGTCGTGCTGAACGCCAAAGTAGATCCCCAGGTGCTGGGAGGCCTTGTCATCCGTGTCGGCGATACGGTGTATGATGGCAGTCTGGCCAACCAGCTCCAGCGCGTTCGCCGGGAAACGCTGGAGCAGGCCGCCCTGGAAATTCGCCAGAGCATCTCCCGTTTTGCCACGGAAGAGTCGACGGCCAGCTAGTTCCCGGCGACCTGGTGAACCGGGCCTGCTGCCCGCCAGCAGGTACAAGGCCACATCACGCCCGGCAATGGCCTGCTTGGCGTCCTTTTGGGCAACCGAGAATGGCAACGGCGTGCCAGACAACGTTCCTGACAAACAGGTCGACGCTAGCCCGGTCGACAGAGAAACATTATTCGGCAAAGCAGCCACGCCAGGCCGCCTTGCCTGCAGCAGCTCGCTGGAGCTGCTGGATCCCCATTGTGAAAAGGTCGTGAATCAATCAGGTCGCAGTTTCCAATCAGTTTCAACCGTATTGGTCGGCCCGTAACGGTGCTCGATTGCTGGCGACTTGCATAAGGTATTCCGTATGAAATTCAACGCGAGTGAGATCTCCTCGATCATTCAGCAAGAGATCGAGCAGTTTGAAACCCAGATCGACGTACGTGAGGTCGGCACAGTGCTGGAAGTGGGCGACGGTATCGCTCGCGTCTATGGCCTGTCGAACGTCATGGCGGGCGAAATGGTCGAGTTCCCCGGCGGTGTCATCGGCCTGGCGTTTAACCTGGAAGAGAACAGCGTCGGTATCATTATTCTCGGCGACTATCTCAAAATTGCCGAAGGCGACGAAGTGCGTTCGCTGGGCACGCTGCTGTCGGTGCCGGTAGGCGAAGCAGTCATCGGCCGCGTGCTCGATCCGCTGGGCAACCCGCTCGACGGTCGCGGACCGGTCAACACGACCGAAAGCCGCCCCGTCGAAGTGCTCGCTCCCGGCGTGTCGGAACGCCAGCCTGTGCACGAGCCGCTGCAGACCGGTCTCAAGGCGATCGACGCCATGACGCCCGTCGGTCGCGGCCAGCGCGAACTGATCATTGGCGACCGCAAAACGGGCAAAACGGCCGTTGCGATCGACGCCATCATCAACCAGCGCAACTCGGGCGTAAAATGCTTCTATGTGGCGATCGGCCAGAAAGCCAGCTCGATCGCCGGCACCATCGCCCAGCTGCGTGAACATGGGGCGATGGATTACACCACCGTCATCATCGCCGCCGCCGACGCTCCCGCCCCGCTGCAGTATGTGGCCCCCTATGCGGGCACGGCCATGGCCGAGTACTTCATGCACAAGGGCGAACACGCCCTGATCGTTTATGACGATCTTTCGAAACAGGCGGTCGCCTATCGCCAGCTGTCGCTGCTGATGCGGCGTCCTCCGGGTCGCGAAGCGTTCCCTGGCGACGTGTTCTATTGCCATAGCCGCCTGCTCGAACGTGCAGCCAAAATGAGCGCTGAACTCGGCGGCGGTTCGATTACCGCCCTGCCGATTATTGAAACGCTCGAAGGCGAAGTGTCCGCTTATATTCCGACCAACGTGATTTCGATCACCGACGGCCAGATCTACCTGCAGCCTGACTTGTTCTTCTCGGGTGTTCGCCCCGCTATGAACGCCGGTATTTCGGTTTCCCGCGTAGGCGGCGCCGCCCAGGTGAAAGCGATGAAGAACGTGGCCGGCGGCCTGCGACTGGACCTGGCGTCGTTCCGGGAACTGGAAGCGTTCGCCCAGCTGGGAACGGACCTGGACCCGGTTACCCAGGCGCGACTGGATCGCGGTTACCGCATGGTCGAGATTCTCAAACAGGCCCAGTATTCGCCGCTGAACGTGGTCGATCAGATCCTGATCATTTTCGCGGCCAACGAAGGCTACCTGGATAAAGTGCCCGTTACCGAAGTCCGGCAATGGGAGAAGGACTTCGTCGAGTTCATGCACGACCGCAAGGCCGACGTATGGAAGCTGCTTGACGAAACAAAGGACCAGGGCGATACGCTCAAGAAGGCCGATAACGCCACCACCAAAGCGGTGGTCGCCGCCCTCGACGAATTCGCTGGCAGCCGCAAACCGGCAGCCGCCGTTTAAGGCCATATCGTCCAGGCGAATGTGGCCCAGGGCAACTTCGCCCTGGGCTCCGCTTTCAAGCGACCGGGAGAAACCTTTTTTGCCGGTCGCCCGAAGAAGTCGGGTGAACCCATGTCGCACGACCCCAATTCCTACAAGCCGCCTGGTTACGATGGGGAAACCCCGCCGCATTACCAGTCGCCTGACCCGCACGGCGTGGGCTCGCCGCCGCCTTCGGGCACCCAGTTTCAACAATCCCTAGATCTCTCGCCCGATGATCGCCAGACCGCGATGCTGGCCCATATGCTGGGAGCCCTGATGGGGTTCCTGGGGCCGCTGATTATCTGGCTGGTCAAAAAGGATTCATCGTCGTTTGTAAACGACCAATCCAAAGAGGCGTTGAATTTCCAGCTTACGCTGGCCATTGCTTATGTCGCTTCGGGGGTGATCTGGTTTATTTTCAGCCTGGTCACCTGTGGGTTTGGTGCGATGGTCCCCTTCCCGGTGGTGGTCACGGTCGTGCAGATTGTGTTTGGCATCATTGGCGGGATGAAAGCCAACGAAGGCTACTGGTATCGTTATCCGATGACGATCCGCATGATTACCTAGCTCATTTGAACTTAAAACGCTCTTACACGATCTTTCGTTATGGCTAATCCCCGAGCACTTGATAAACGCCGCAAGTCGATCCGCAATATCCGCAAGATTACGCGGACGATGGAATTGATCGCGACCGCGCGGTTCAAAAAGGCAATGGATCGCGCCACCGCGGCGACCGCCTATACCCGACGCATCACCAAAGTGGTGTCGGACCTGGCCCGTAGCGGCCTGGAAGTGAATCATCCGCTGCTGGAAGAACGCCCCGAGAAACGGAAAGCCGTACTGCTGGTGCTGACCGCCAACCGCGGTCTGTGCGGCGGCTACAACGGCGGCGTGGTGCGACTCACGGCGCCTCGCCTGAAGCAGCTCCGCGAGGAGTACGGCTCGGTACAACTGGAAGTTTCCGGCAAACGCGGCATCAACGCCCTCAAGTTCCGCGGCGTGCTGGCGGATCAAACGTTCCTGCAGTTCGACGACCAGCCCAAGTTTGAAGAGATCCGGCAGATCGCCGACCGCTATCTCGACGCCTACACGCTGGGCGAGATCGATCGCGTCGATGTGATCTACACCCGCTTTGAAACGATCTCCCGCCAGACCGCCATGGTGGAAACGCTGCTGCCGCTGACGTCGCTCCCCGGCGTTGACGAAGAAGAAGAGGAAGCCGCCGGCGATTCCCTGTACGAGTTCCTGCCGTCGGCGGCCAGCATCCTGGAAGAAGTGGTGCCGATGAGCTTCCGCGTGAAGCTGTTCAAATGCTTCCTCGACGCCGCTGTCAGCGAACAGATCGCCCGCATGGTTGCTATGAAGTCGGCGACGGAAAACGCCAGCGATATGATCAAGCAGCTTTCGATGACGTACAACCGCGCTCGTCAGTCGAAGATCACCAACGAAATTATGGAAATTATCGGCGGCGTCGAAGCCCTCAAGAGCTAAACGCCTGCCTGACGTTCGCCACAGCCGCCCGGCTTTGGCCGTACTAAAACCTATCCAGCCCCGAGACAGTCATGGCTACCGCAACTGACCCCTCCCAGAAGAACGTCGGCCGCGTTACGCAAGTGATCGGTTCGACGTTCGACGCCGAATTTGAAGAAGACCATCTGCCGGCAATTTACAACGCCGTGCGGATCCAGAGCGAACACAAAGGGGTGAAGATCGACCTCACCGGCGAAGTGCAAAACCACCTTGGCGGCGGCCGTGTGCGGTGCGTCGCACTGGGCAGCACCGACGGCATGCAACGCGGCCAGGAATGTGTCGATACCGGCAGCCCGGTGACCGTTCCTGTCGGCAAAGCCACGCTCGGCCGCGTGTTCAACCTGCTGGGCGAACCAGTCGACGGCCGCGGCCCGGTCGAAGTCGACGAACGCTGGCCCATTCACCGCGCCGCTCCGCCCGTTTCCGAACTGAAAACCGAAACCGAACTGTTCGAAACGGGCATCAAGGTCGTCGACCTGCTGACCCCGTTTGTTCGCGGCGGTAAGGCCGGTCTGTTCGGCGGGGCCGGTCTGGGGAAAACGGTTATTCTTACCGAGCTGATTGCTCGTATCGCCAGCCAGCACGGCGGTTACTCGGTCTTCGCCGGCGTCGGCGAACGCACCCGAGAAGGAACCGACCTGTGGCTGGAAATGCAGGAAACCAAAATGGGCGATACCGATCGCTCGGTTATCGAACAAACCTGCATGGTGTTCGGCCAGATGAACGAGCCGCCGGGCGCCCGCTTGCGTGTCGCCCTGTCCGCCCTGACCATGGCGGAATACTTCCGCGATACGACCGGCGCCGACACGCTGCTGTTCGTGGATAACATTTTCCGCTTCTCGCAGGCCGGTTCCGAAGTGTCCGCGCTGCTGGGACGTATGCCGTCGGCGGTGGGTTACCAGCCCACCCTGGCCACGGAAATGGGTGCGCTCCAGGAGCGTATTACCTCGACCAGCAAGGGCGCCATCACCTCGGTGCAAGCCGTGTACGTGCCTGCCGACGATCCGACCGACCCGGCCCCCGCCACGGCGTTCGGCCAGCTCGACGCGTTCATCTATCTGGAACGTTCGATTTCGGAAAAAGGTATTTACCCCGCGATCGACCCGCTCGCCTCGTCCAGCCGTATTCTCGATCCGCAGTACGTGGGCGACCGGCATTACACGATCGCCCGCCGGGTGCAAACGACCCTGCAGCGTTATCGCGAACTGCAGGACATCATCGCCATTCTGGGCGTCGATGAACTGAGCGAAGAAGATAAACTCATTGTGCATCGGGCCCGCCGTATCGAGCGGTTCATGTCCCAGCCGTTTATTGTGGCCCAGGTGTTTACCGGCAAGGCGGGCGAAGTCACGCCTTTGGCCGAAACGATCCGCAGCTTTGAAGAGATTTGCGACGGCAAGTGGGATCACCTGCCGGAACAGGCGTTTATGTACGTCGGCGCCATCGAGCAAGCGGAAGCCCAGGCGAAGAAGATGGCGGAGAAAAAGTAGCCATGGCCGAAATGAACTGCATCGTCGTGACGCCGGAGCGCACCGTCCTCGAAACGAAGGCCGATTTTATCGCCCTGCCATTGTTCGACGGCGAGATTGGGATTGCGCCCCTGCACAGCCCCATGATCGGCCGCCTGGGCTTTGGGGAAATGCGGATCAACCAGGGCTCCACGGTCACCACCTGGTATGTCGACGGCGGCTTCGTGCAAGTCGCCGATGACGTGGTCACGGTGCTGACCAATCTTGCCCGCTCCGCCGACAAGATCGACATGGAAGCCGCCCGGTCCCAGATCGACGCCGCCATGAAGCGTCCGATCAATACGCCCGAACTGCTGGAAATCCGCGATCGCCTGGTGGACCAGGCCCGCGCCCAGATGGCTGTCGGCCGGCGCCACTAAACGCGCTTCGCCCTTCCTGGCGTCGCCGCCTGGGCGACCCAGGCGGCAGGTCCTTGCCGGGCTCTTGCGCTCGGCATGCTTTTTCGCGCTCGCGGGTTCTACCGAATTCTTTCTCAATCGCCTGCCGGCTCCCTCCCCGCCGGCGGGCCTGGCGACCGGGTCGTCCCCCCTGCCCTGCCCTCTGCAGGATACTGTCGCGCAATCTGCGGGCGTGCCAGTCGAGTAAAAACGTCCCAAAGTTTGCTTCTGGCGGCCGGGCTCCTGTCGCAATGCGCGCGATCGCTTCAATCTGACTACGTGCCCCATTCGCCATGGACCAGGCCACAACCAAAACGATCAGGCAGGGAACATTCGACTGCCCGGCCTTGTCTGGCCGATGATGTAGGCGTAGCCAGCGGCTTCGTCCCTGGCTGCCTTGCACCGCCCCCGTGAGACGGCTGGGGGCTTTCACCAGGCGAAGGAAAACTGCGGATGCCATTCGAAACCGAGGCGGTTGATCCCCAAGCGACCAGCAATTCGTTAACGCAAGAGGAAACCCCAGGCGTGTTCCTGGAGATCCTGCGCGGACAGGCCCGTCAGAAGATTCGGCAGGTGGAAGAAGCCGTCTACCTGATCGGTTCGGCGTCGGACTGCGATCTGGTGCTGGCTGACCCGCAGTTTCCTGATGTGCATGTGTACCTTTATCTCAAGCCCGACGAAGTCACCATGCGGGTGCTGGGAGAAGGTCCCGTAGCCGCAGTCAACGGGGAGCCGGTTCTCACCGCGCGACTGCACGACGGCGATCACCTGCGCACTGGTCCGTATGAGTTCTGCGTGCATATCGGCGCCCAGCCAGGGCCGCGTAAAAAGAAGCCGAGCACGCCCTCGGTGCGGCCGCACTCGCTGAACTTCGTCTACCAGGTGGATCCCCGCGGCAAAGCGGCGGTCGATCGCCTGCTGGCCGATGTCCGCGCCACCTGTTCGTCGCCCACCCGCGAACTGCGACTGTATACCGAGTGCGAGGTCACCATCGGGCAAGCCTGTCGCAAGACGGGTTGATCCCGCCCTGCCCTTCCGCTGGCCGTCGCTGCTGATGGCCAGCCGGCGTTTGCCGCCTGGGGAACGTGCTGACGGCTGATGACGCGGCCGCGCGCACCGCATACCATAGGAAGCTGGTTTACCACTTCCTCCTTGTATGCTTTGCGGCCTGTTATGTCGTTCACCCTGGTGCTAGGCACCCATAATGCAAAAAAGCGGCGCGAACTGGAAATGCTGCTGGCCAGCCTGCCTTTGCAGCTAAAGACGCTGGCCGATTTTCCCAACGCGATCGAAGTCGAAGAAACCGGCTCGACGTTCGCCGAAAACGCCGCCCTGAAAGCGGTCGAACAGGCCGTGCACCTGCAGCAGTGGGTGCTGGGGGAAGACAGCGGTCTGATGGTCGACGCCCTCGATGGCGCCCCGGGCGTTTACTCGGCCCGCTTCTCCGCCGCCGGCGACGACGCATCCAATAACCAGCATCTGCTGGAGTCGCTGGCGAATGTTCCGCTGGAAAAACGCGGCGGCCAGTACGTCTGCCGCATGACGCTCTCGGATCCCCAGGGCCAGGTCCGCGCCACGTGCGAAGCCACCTGCCGCGGCCGCATTCTGTTTGCCGAGCGCGGCTCCGCCGGCTTTGGCTATGACCCACTCTTTGAGATCCCCGAGTACCATCGCACATTCAGCGAACTGGGCGACGCGGTGAAGAGCATCCTCAGCCATCGAGCCCGGGCCATGCGGCAGTTTGTCAAACTGCTCCAGCCGCTGCTTTTCTCCTCGAAAACCGCGCCGCCATGTTAGAATAACGGCGTCTGCTCTGGCCTCATCAGGACCTCGATCGCTGGCCAGAGAAGCACTCGACAGGACGCAATAAAAAAAGCGAGCTCGCGTAAAAAATTGCAAACTCGCTTCAATAAAAATAAGAACACTCAATGAATACGCGAAGTTTAACGCGTCGGACGTAACTGTGCAAGTGGATGGGTCCCACTTTGACCCCACTCTTCAGACGTAAGGAAAAACCCGTGCGCACCACCATGTTTTTAACTCTTTTTCTGATCGCAACTTGCAGCTCTTTGCCAGCGGACGAAACGGTAAAGTCCTGGGTGGAAAAAAATCTTGAGCAGACGGTCGAAGACTATAAATACTTCCATTCGCACCCCGAGCTGTCGTTTTCGGAAGAGCAAACGGCCGCCCGCCTGGCGGAAGAGTGGAAAAAAGCCGGCCTGGAAGTGACGACCGATGTGGGCGGCCACGGGGTCGTCGGCATGCTGAAAAACGGCGACGGACCGACCCTGATGCTCCGCACCGATCTGGACGCTCTGCCGGTGACCGAGCAGACCGGCCTGACGTACGCCTCGCAAGTCAAGGTCCGCGATGCGGCAGGGAACAGCGTCGGCGTCATGCATGCCTGCGGCCACGATGTGCACCTCGCCAATCTGGTTGGCGTCGTCCGTTACCTGGCCTCCCACCGTGATCAATGGCAAGGCGTGCTGATGGTCATCGGCCAGCCAGCCGAAGAACGCGGAGCCGGCGCCAAAGCGATGCTGGAAGACGGCCTGTTCAAACGCTTCGGCAAACCGGACTTCGCCGTCGCCCTGCACGCCAGCGGCAACCTGGCCGCCGGACAGGTCGGCTACCGCGCCGGCTTCGCCATGGCGAACGTTGACAGCGTCGACATCACCCTCCACGGCAAAGGCGGCCACGGAGCCCAGCCCCACACGACCATTGATCCCGTCGTCCAGGCGGCCGAGCTCGTCATGTCGCTGCAGACGATCGTCGCCCGCGAGATCAGTCCGCTGGAACCGGCCGTGATTACGGTCGGCTCGATCCATGGCGGAACCAAGCACAATATCATCGGCGACACGTGCGAGCTGCAGCTCACCGTTCGCAGCTATTCCGACAAAGTGCGCAAGCACCTGCTCGACGCCATCGCCCGCAAGGCGAAGGCAGTCGCCCTTGGCGCCAGGGCGGAAGAGCCAACCATCAAAACGACCGAAGGCACCCCTGCCCTGTCGAACGACGAAAAGCTGACCCAGCGGCTCAGCGACGTGTTCCGCAAAGTGCTGGGCGACGATAACGTAATCCCTTCCGAAGCCACCATGGGCGGCGAGGACTTCGGCCGCTTCGGCGGGGCCGGCGTTCCCATTTTGATGTATCGTCTGGGCTCGGTCGACGCCAATCGCCTGGCCGGCTATGCCCGCATTGAGCAGGATCCGCCTTCGCTGCACTCGGGCGTGTACTATCCCGACCCGGAAGAAACGCTTCGCACCGGCATGGTGACCATGATTTCAGCGGCGCTGGAATTGCTGCCGCCGCGAAAGTAAGCGGACGCAGCGACGGAAAGTCGCCTTTGACTCGGAACGGGAAAAGATTGACTGCCAGATATTGATTCGTCGTTGCGAGAAGAAAAAGACGCCGGACAGTCGCCTTTCACTCCGTGCAAGGACGCGTACTTTTGCGGAGCAAAAGACGACCCACTGCGTCGGCTTGTGCGCAAAACGACGAACCAGAATCGACAGCAATTACCTTCGCGCTCCCCGTGAAAGATCACGTCCTTTCGCGGAGCAAAAGACGACCCACTGCGTCGGCTCGTCCTCAAAGCGTCGAAGAAGAAGTCCGCAGCCAAACGGCCCGTTTTGACGAGGCTCTTGCTGCACGCCCAGCAAAGGAAACGCATGGGGAGAAAAATTTCTACGCCGGTAATGGCGATCGCGGTGCTCTATTTGTGCACCATGGGCGCCGTTGTCGGCGGGCTGTTCTACGCCCGCCACTGGGCCGTTGCGACTTATGTATCGGCTGAAGAATACGAGAACTGGCAAGAGTGGAAAACGGCGGCCGAGCAGCAGTCAAGGATCGAAGGCCCGGTCCGGCGGCGTCCGCCCACCAGCAACCAGCCGCCCGCCCTGGAGCTGACACAGGAGCACTTCGTGCCGATTCTTAGCGTTTCGCTGGTGGTGACGAGCGCCTTGTTCTTCGCCCTGACTTACCTGATCCGCGGCATGATTTTGTCGCCCGGCCGGATCCACGAAGACGAAGATTCGTAAAGGACGAATCGCAGACTGCGTTCCTGGCTGGCTTCCTCAAGAGACCCATCGCCGTGCAGAGCATCCAGGCTATTGATTCCCATACCGTGGGCGAACCGACGCGGGTTGTCATCGAAGGCGGTCCGCCGCGCCAGGGGGCCGTGCTGGCCGACTGGATCAGCCACCTGCGCACCGAGCAGGACGACTTCCGCCGGGCCGTGGCGAACGAACCTCGCGGCAGCGAAGCGCTCGTCGGAGCCCTGCTTTATGAACCGTTCGATCCGACCTGCGATGTGGGCGTGGTTTATTTCAATAACGTCGGCTGGTTGAACATGTGCGTCCACGGCACCATCGGCCTGGTGGTGACGCTGCAGCATCTGGGCCGATTGTCGCAGGGCCGCTGCCGGATCGAAACGCCGGTCGGCAACATTTCCGGCCTGCTCGAAGCCAAGGATCGCGTAACGGTCCAGAACGTCGCTTGCCGTCGCAGCCAGCGGTCGCTTGTGATCGATGTGCCCGGTTACGGCCAGATTTCCGGCGACGTGGCCTGGGGCGGCAACTGGTTCTTCCTGGTCGACGACCACCAGCAGCATGTGCAGTACGACAACCTGGAGCGGCTCAAGCATTGCGCATGGAGCATTCGCCGCACGCTGGAGCGGGAAGGGATCGCCGGCGACGACCGCGGCGAGATCGATCACATTCTGCTGTTTGCTCCGCCCACGCGGGACGACGCCGACAGCAAGAATTTCGTCCTTTGCCCCGGCGGAGCCTACGACCGCTCCCCCTGCGGAACAGGCCTCAGCGCCAAGCTTGCCTGCCTGGTTGCCGACGGCCAGCTGCAGCCGGGCCAGATCTGGCGCCAGGAAAGCATCCTGGGCTCTGTTTTTGAAGGAACCGTCCTGGTCGAAGGAGGCAAGCTCACCCCCTGCATCACTGGCTCCGCGCACCTCAGCGCGGAAGTCAAACTGCTGTTCGATCCCGACGATCCGTTCCGTCATGGCATCCCCGCCCCCAAGACCGGCGCGTGACGACTCCCCAGAGACCGCTCGCCGGCAGCAGCATCGGCGTATGCTTTGCAAAAATCAACGCGCGGCACGGCGGCCGTCCGCTTTTCTTCCAGTCGCCGCCTGATGATTTCTGTTCGCAATATGCCGGTTATAGTGAACGCTCTTCGTTTCGCAGGCGCAGACAGCCTCGGTTTTCTGGCGGACTCGTCATGATCGGACCGATATGCCTGGAAAGGAACGCCTTGGAGTATTGAGGCAAAACTGGGCACGGAGGGCCACATGTTAAAACCAATCCATCATTACCTGATCGCAGTGCTAAGCCTTGGTTTTTGCGCTGCCGGCCTGCTGCATGCGGAGGAGCCTGCTCCTGCGATCGGTCCGCCGGTATGCCCTCCGCTGCTGGAGCAACCGTCGCTGCCCGCGACTCCGGCCCCGCCGGCGGCTCCGTCGCCCGGATACGACGGCTGCCTGCTGGAACGCACCAAACTGACAGGCGACTGGTGCGGCGCCCGCACCTCCATGCTGGAACACGGCATGGTGTGGGATCTGGATACCACCAACTTTTACTTTGGCGTCGCCAACGGCGGCCGCGAGCAGCGCGACACGTTTGCCGGACACGGCGACTACGTGATGAACTGGGACGTTTCCAAAGCAGGCGGACCGGAAGGCCTGTTTGTGAAGCTGCGGGCCGAGCACCGCTATGGGCAGTCGATTTCCAGCTCCACCGGCTCCTTTTTGCCGGCGACCGTTCTGACCTCGCTGCCAGCCCCCGACTACGAAGATTTGTACATTACGAATCTCATCTTCACGCAAGCGTTGTCCGAGAACTTCGCCGTGTTCGCCGGCAAGATCGACACGCTTTCCGGCGACGCCAACGCGTTCGCCCATGCCCGCGGCAAGGACCAGTTCTCCAACCTGGGCTTTGTGGTGAATCCGCTGATGCTGCGGGCCGTGCCCTATTCGACGCTGGCCGCCGGCTTTTCGGTGCTGCACGAATTGCAGCCGATCTTCACCTTCACCGTGATGAACCCGGTGGAGTCCTCGCGCACGACCGGCTTTGGCGAACTGTTTGAAAAAGGCGTCACCCTGACGGCCGAAGCCCGCCTGCCGTACGAACTGAACGGCCTGGTGGGGCATCAGGTTTTTGGCGGCGTGTGGAGCAGTCGCAACTATGTGGCGCTCGGCCAGGATCCCCGCGTGGTGCTGCCGAACGTGCCGATCGAACGCCAGTCCGGCACCTGGGCGCTGTACTGGAACGCGGACCAGTACCTGTCCATGTACGACGACGCACCGACCAAAGGCTGGGGCCTGTTCGCCCGGGCCGGCGTCGCCGACAACCAGGCTAATCCGCTGGCCGGCTTTGTTAGCGCCGGTATCGGCGGCGACAGCCCGATCCGCAGCCGACGCCAGGACACGTTCGGCGTGGGTTACTACTATCTGCAGACCAGCGACAAGATCGGCGTCTTCGCAGAACGTGCACTGGGACCCATCGGAGACGGCCACGGCGTCGAAATGTTCTACAATTACGCCGTCACCCCGTGGATGCACCTGACGGGCGACGCCCAGGTGCTGCATCCCGAAGTCAAGAACGTCAACACCGCCTTCGTGCTCGGCCTGCGTTGCAAGATCGACTTCTAAGGGGCTAACTTCCGGCAGATACGGTCACCGCCGCCTCCACTCTTTGGAAGCGGCCGCTGCCCTGCCCTGCGATTCCTAGCCGTCAACTGGCGACGGTTCCGTCGCTCTCGCAGCCCGCCGGATCAACCCTTCTGGCGACCTTCGATCGCCATCAACAGCACGCCGGCGGCCACCATCATCATCGGGTCGAGTGGATTGGTCGGGTACGAACGGATCGTCATCCGGTGGATGAACGGATTGAAGTGCGTGAACGCTTCCGCATGCTGCTGCGACTGCGCATCGGTGTAACTGAACTTCTGCGGGAACAGCTTGCCGCCCGGCACGAACCGGCGCACCAAAGCCATGCCGGTGCTGTCTTCCTTGATTTTGCCGACTTCCATCTCTTCCGGGTTGAGCACCGACCATTCGTCGCGCAGGATCGACTTCATACCGGCCCGCCGCATGACGCCCAGTTTGGTGTTGGTGCTGCTTTGTATCACGTCGTAAGCCGCGCTGAAGTCAATCACCGATCGGGCGGCGATGCGCAGCATTTCCGTGTTGCACGTTTCATCGGTGTAAACGCGAATATCTTCTTTAAGTTTGAACGCCTTCTGCTTGCAGTAACCGATCAACTCGGTGTCGGCGTTGTAGATGTGGAACTGGGCGCCAAACAAGGAGAATACCTTGCGGCGAATCGTAAACTCGAGAGCGTCGTGGCCATTCATGTAACGATCGATCCTTGTACGAGATCTTTCCGGGTAGTCCATGCAGCACGCGGCCCCCGCGCAAATGCCCGCCGAATGGGGAGCCGAGAACGGCTATGCTACTACCGGCCAATCCCTGAGTAAATGCTGTGCCGGTCCCTTTTTCCAGGACCGCATCCAAGGCGCCGCCTCCCGATGCCGCCCTGATAACGGTTTCGCTGGAATCGTCCGCCCGGGTCGGTTCTAATGGCGACCTCCGTCTGCCTTCCCTGGTAGTCTTTCTCTGGCCGTCCTTCTCTTGCGAACTCCTCCCATGACTGCGACTATCCCGCGCTGCCAGGTCGTGCCGTTGCCAGACCACCAGGTTTCCCTGCAGGTCGACGGCAAAGAGCGGACCCGCTGGCACGCCAGGCCGAGCGATCCGCGCCCCTTCTTCTATCCGTTCCTGGGACCGGGCGGAAGTTCGCTCACCCGGATGGGCCACCCCGGGGCGCCGAACCACGACCATCACCGTTCGATCTGGTTCGCCCATCATCGCGTGGTCGGCATCGATTTCTGGAGCGACCAGACAGAAGCCCGTATCCGGCAGCAGCGCTGGCTGGCCTGCGCCGACAGCGACGCCGAAGCGATCCTGGCCGTCGAACTGGACTGGACCGACGGCCACGATCCGGCGCCCTTGTTGCGGCAGGAACTGGTGGCCGCCCTGCGTCCCGGGGAAAACGGCGAAACGCTGCTCGAGGTGCAAGCCACCTTCCGGCCGCGATCCGAACAGCTGGAATTCGGCCAGACGAACTTCGGTTTCTTCGCCGTGCGGGTCGCCAAAACCCTGTCCGAACATTTTGGCGGAGGACGATTAACCTCCAGCACAGGAGCCGTCGGCGAGCCCGCCATCTTCGGCAAGCCGGCCGCCTGGATGGACTACAGCGGCCCCGCATCGCAAGGCGTCGGCCCCCAGCGCACGGAGCAGACCGAAGGCATTACCTGCTTCGACCACCCGGCCAACCCAGGCAATCCCACCGGCTGGCACGTCCGCGCTGACGGCTGGATGGGCGCCTCTCCCTGCATGCACCAGCCGCTCACCACCACCATCGCCGCCCCCCTGCAGCTGCGTTACCTGCTCCACGCCCACGCTGGCCCGCTCGACCCGGACAAAGCCCGATCGATCGCGGCACAGTTCACCGCCTCTCCCGGCTTCCAGGTGACCAAAGCCACGGTCAAACACGAGCAGTACACGATCACCCGCCGCTGCTAAAACCGGCCGAATCGCACTTAAAAACCGAAACCCGGCCCTCCCCACGGACCAGGGGACTTGCCAACGCCCCTCCCGCAGCCATAATACAAAATTCCCACCCAGCCAGAGTGGCGGAATCGGCAGACGCGCTGGATTCAAAATCCAGTACACGCAAGTGTGTGAGGGTTCGAGTCCCTCCTCTGGTATTCGCACGAACGCCAGCTACCCACGGTAGCTGGCGTTTTTTTGTGGCCGCATCGCACTCCCAAGTCTGCTGTTTCACCCGGAACGGCGAAACGGCAACGCCGCCAGGGAGACACCGCCTGCTCAGGCATGACCCACGCCACCGTCCGCAAGGCTACGCCGCCCGCGCTCACGGAAGAACCTTGCGACGACATCGCCGGTGCAAAAACTGCAACGCAATTGACTTGCTTTTGCTTGCCAAATTGGCGAAAAATGGCCGGCCACTACCGGCCGTCCCATAACTCATGGACCAGTTTTTGGGGAGCAGGCCAGTTAAGTCCTGAACAGGGCCAAAAAGCAACCTGTTCTTTGTACCCGGACACGCAAACGTACGGGAACTTCACCAAGAGCAAACTACTCTGGAAGTGCGCCGATGAGTTCACCTTGGGGGCTGAGGTCTTTGCCAGAAAAACCACGGTAAGTGGGTGCATAGCGTTTGATGCGAAACGGCATATTCGTCTGGGGAGATACCGGGTCCGTCAAACCAAGCACAATATCATCGAACGACTTTGGACCCGGTGTGGTAGGACTCAGGTTCGCAAGGGTGCAGTCGCCCTGGTAGCAGTCGCGGCGGTTAATTAGGCCGGATTGGTATTGGAGAAAAACGGCGTCCGCGCCCCAATGAGTCGTTTTGGTTCGCGCCAAACATCTCACGCGGAACGGACGCCATGCAGCAGACTATCACATTCATCGTTGGGCTCAATCGCCTGTTCAATGTCCTCGACGCAGAGTTCGCCGCTGACTTGCTCGCCGTCGTTCGGAAGGTCGTGGCCGCGGTACAATGTTTTTTCCCGCCGGGAGATCAGGCCCGCCAGGTGCTTCCAGTTTGAGAGACGTTTGGAGCGACTGCTGCGGGAGGTCGGCCGCTTGATTTTCGAGCGAACGCTCCGGCGACTGGAGTCCGAACGCCGCCAGCAAACGGCCTCCTCTTTCACCTGGAACGGCGAAACCTATCGACGCAATCGGCGGACGGCCAACTCGATCGACACCCGCTTCGGCCGCGTCGGTTATGAGCGCTGGTTCTTCCAGAACAGCCAGCCCGGATCGCCCGGCGTCGCCCCGCTGGATGTGCGGTTGGGAATCGTCGCCGGCCGCATGACGCCGGGTTTGGCGGAAGTAACCGGCCGACTCGCCGCCGACATGCCGCAACAGGCCGCCTTGCAGATGCTGCGGGAACGCTTCGCGGTGCAGATGTCGGTCGATTCTTATCGCCGGGTCGTCGCCGAACTGGCCGCGGAGGTTCGCACCGTGCATGACGAAGAGGCGATCGAACAACTGCTCGACTGGCTCCGGCAAGCTCGCCAAAGCCAAGGAAAACACGACGTTTTGTTGCAGGCGGGACGCGACGGCGTGTTCGTTCAAACGCGTCCGTGTTGGGAGGAAGCGGCATGCGCGACGCTGGCCGTTTACGACCGAAAGCGAAAACGAGTGGGAACCATCTACCTGGGCCAGATGCCCGAAAGCGAACAGCCGACCATGACGCGGCGACTGACAAACGTCATCGAAGGCGTGCTCCGCGGCCTGGGCGACGACCTGCCCGCCTTGCGGTATGTGACCGATGCGGGCTGTCATCCGCAGGCCTATTATCATGACGTCTTGGCGAAGATGAAACATCCGCTCACGCAGCAACCTTTGCCGTGGAGTTGGGGCGTCGATTTCTTTCACGCCTGTGAGTACGTGGCGAAGCTGGCCGCGGCCATTTATGGAACCGGCGCGGAGAGCGCCAATCAGTGGGCCGAAGAGCAGCGGCGTACGCTGCGGGACGATCCGAGCGGCGTCTCCAAACTGATCGCTCGCGCGGCCCAGCAGAAGCGCCGCCATGGTCTGCGCGGGACGAAGAAGGATTACGCCTCGGCGCTGAACTACTTCAAGAAGTATCGCGACTACATGGACTACGCGGCGCGTCGCGAGCGGGGCGAGCCGATCGGCAGCGGAATCACCGAAGCAGGCTGCAAAGTGATCTTCAACCAACGGCTAAAGCAATCCGGCATGCGTTGGGGCCGCCCGACCGGGCAATACATCGTCGACCTAAGAACCGCCCATCGCAGCCGACTCTGGCGAAGAATCTGGAACCGCCTGATGACCGCCGCACGCCCGCTCCCGCCGATAACTCAAGCGATTAGTGAATACGACGCCGAAATGAACTAACATCGGCGGCTACCAGGCCGACTGCACCCGTTCGCAACAGGAACGATGTACTTCCAAACAATTGTTCGATCCTGCGTCACTTCAATGCAAGCTCCTGAAGGCCCTGCACCGATGAGAGTATTTCCATTGGGTAAGCGCTGGGCGCTACCCAGGAAGGGCGCAGGCGGCAATCCGCCCTCAATGACCGTATTGTACTGCCAGACCAGTCCGGACGGCTCAAATGGCTCGCCATAAGCGGGTTGGGTGTAGGAACCATTTCTTCGCAACGGAGGAGTGAACTCCTGAACGCTCGAGCCCGCTGGGAACTGATTGTTGAGGAACAAAATATTTCCGACACCTTTGCCTTTGGGAATCGTGTATCCGAATTCCGTGAAACGATCAATCCAGCCGACGCCATGTTGAAAAAAGCTTGTTTGCGGGTGAGAGGTGTCGGCTCCCAAATAGGTTGCCGGGTCTCCCCAACGATACAGCAGGTCTCCAGGCTCGCTAAAGAGTTGAGATAAAAGCACTTCACCGAAAAAATTACCGAAAATTCTTGTGAATAACTTTTGATACAGCTTGTAGAGGTAGAGGTCGATTGTCGTGAACTTTTTGATAATCCAAATCTCGTTATTCGAACTTATCAGTATCTGGTTGAGCTTCGGGTCGTATTGGACCGCGTTAATGCGTGGAGCTCCGTTTTCGGGATCCCACTTCGAAGGATAGTCCTTAGAATTTTCCCCTTCGGGTATCAGGTGATCCAGCAGATGCCATTCCCAGACAATGGTTCCGCCGACACCGTGAGCCGGAAGAGACGAGTTATCCCAATTGGAATAGTTCGGTTTGACTTCGATCAGGTGCTCCCAATTGCCGGGATAGTCAACGTTCTTCTCCCAAGCCGTAATAAGGATATTGCCGTTGGGCAAACGCTTGGGGGAGAATAGGGCCATCCATTAATCGTTGACAACCCGACGCGATTTCGTTAAATTCCAATCTTTCCATCCCCCTTCCCTTTGAGTTCTGAGGCGTCCCGACATGGCCCGTACTCCGCGGCGTGAAGTGATTGATGAATCGACGGTTGGCGTGTTTCATTGCGTCAATCGCTGTGTGCGACGGGCGCTTTTGTGTGGGCAGGATCCGGTGTCGGGGCAGGATTTTGACCATCGCCGGGCGTGGATTCAGCGGCGAATGGAGTTTCTGGCCGGCGAGTTCGGCGTCGAGGTGCTCGGCTTTGCCGTGATGAGCAACCATCTGCATGTCATCCTGCGCACCCGGCCCGATGTGGTGGCCGAGTGGTCCGACGAAGACATCGCGATGCGCTGGTGGAACCTGTTTCCGCTGCGGCGCGAACAAGACGGCTCGCCGGCCGAACCGACCGAGGCGGAACTCGGCATGTTGCTGTGCGACTCCAAAGTGCTGGCCGAACGGCGGCAGCGGCTGTCGAGCCTCTCGTGGTTCATGCGATGCCTGGCCGAGCCGATCGCCCGGCGGGCTAACAAAGAGGACGAATGTACCGGTCGCTTCTGGGAAGGCCGCTACAAATGCCAGCCGCTCCTCGATGAAGCGGCCCTGCTCGCGTGCAGCGTCTACGTCGATCTCAACCCCGTGCGAGCTGGCATCGCCGCCACGCCGGAAACGAGCCGTCATACTTCGGGTTACGAGCGTATCGAAGCCAGCAAGACGGAGAGTGACACAACCCGACACTCAGACACACCCAATGCAAAACAATCACCGCGGCAGGACGACTGGCTCAGCCCGATCGAACTGGACGAGCAAAGCGAACGCTCCACCGCCGCACCCGCACGCCGGGCCTCGCATCGCGGGTATCTCTCGCTGGATCTCACGGCGTATTTGAAACTGCTCGACTGGACTGGCCGGCAGATCCGCCGCGGCAAGCGCGGGGCGATTCCGTCTGACCTGGCGCCGATTCTGGAGCGTCTGCAGATCTCGTCCGACCTCTGGGTGGACACCGTCCAGAACTTCCGCAAGGTCTTCCACCGCGCCGCCGGCGCCCCCGCCACGCTCGCCGCCGAAGCCGCCCGCCAGGGGAAACGCTGGCTGGCCGGCATGCAAACCGCTCGCGCATGTTTCGCTGGCTAGCCATCCGCCAGTTCCTTCAAGTCCTTGCAAAAACGCTTGCGCCGTGCTTCCATCTGCGTTAGTCTTTTCGCATAACCACTGATGTCAAACACTCCCCTGAGTCCGCCAGGAGTGGGCTAACGCACTCTACTTCCGAGCTTGATTCTGTATGGTGATTGCCTCGGAAGATCCGCAAGATGACGCTTTGGCGCGGCTTCGCAATCCAGGCTAATGACCTGTTTCCTTCCTGTGAGGCATGGACTGTCGCGACGCAGCCGTAAGGAGAAGGCTGCATCGTTTCAGGGGTTGCGATTGCCGGGATTGGCAAGTCGGGCGAATCGATATTTTGGGAAATGGGCCTGGTCGATCACGTCGGTGACAGCGCGCAGGCTGACTTGCCTGGCGCCCTTTTCTTGGTTTGTCAGGACCGGCCCAGTTACCGCGTTCCAGCCGAGTCCTCGGGAGGGAAAGACCACGAACATCGGCAAGTCGGCCTCAGGCGGATACGCCACGACCAGATCACCGCGATTTGCCGACTTCTTCGCCCAATCCACGGGATCCAAAGGCCCATCCTTTGGCGGCGACGTCCATCCTTCTTGCCTGGCAGTCTCGGATTCAAAGAACTTGCGCATGTCCGACGGCGGCTTCCCTTCCGGAAGTCTGTTCAATTTGCGGTATTCGTTTGCAATCGCGTTGATGTTCTCGTCGTCGCTTTTGTAACGGGATTTGGGATTTTCTTTTACCGCTTGCACGAGGGTTTCCGCCTCTGCAGGAAACGAATCGTTCGAGCCAGGATCGACCACGACTTCGACAGCCGCCACATATTTGCTGCTGCGCAGCTGAGCCGCCCATTGCTGCGCTTCTGCGAGATTCGAAGTGACGCCTTCGAGGAGTCCGACCGTGGGCACATCGGTGCGATAACTGGAAACGGAATAGGTCGTAGGAAAGGCGCTATCAGGCCAATCGCCATCGACTTCTTCCTGCCGGACGGCTCGCTCGAACAGCTCGCGAGTAACACGATTGCGACGCTCGCCCACGCCGATGCGGTTGGACTCCTTCAAGGCTGTCTCCCAGTCGCGCTTCTTGACTGCCTTGGTGAAATTGGGAAACTTGCCTTGGACGTTGCCCACATTGTAAACCATATCAACGATCGCCTCCTGGACCGAGTCGGGATAGCTGGCGAGATCGGGAAACTGCACGGCAAACGCGCACTCTGCGGGACCTGGGCTGTTTGGGGGACGGGGCGCGCTGACCGGGGTTTTCTGCACAATTGACTGCTTGGGAGAATGGCGTTTCAGCACCTTCAACTGGCGATCATGATGACAGAAATTCAGTTCGATAATGTCGACTCGATCCTGACAAGTTTCGGCGAACTCACCGACCCCCGTTCGCATATCAACAGGCTCCATCTCTTCGGCGATCTGCTGGTCATTTCGATCATGGCAGTCATCGCTGGCGCGGATGGGCCGCAGGCGATCGGAATCTGGGCGAAGCACCATCAAACCTGGTTGAAAAAACACCTGGTGTTGCCCCATGGCGTCCCCTCGCACGACACGTTCGGACGCCTGCTTGGCCTGCTGAAACCGGCGGCCTTTCAGAAGTGTTTTGAAGCCTGGATTCGGTCGATCGCGCCGCTTGATAAAGAGACCGACTTGAATCAAATTGCGATCGACGGCAAGGTCCTCAAGCGTAGCCACGATCGCAAACGCAAGCTGGGGCCGTTGTGGCTTGTCAGCGCCTGGTCGGTCGATCGTTCGCTCAGTCTGGGACAGCTGGCCACGGACGAAAAATCGAACGAAATCACGGCGATTCCCGAGCTTTTGGAGAATATCGAGGTCCAGGGAGCTGTGGTCACCATCGACGCCGCCGGCTGTCAACGCGAGATCGCCAGGAAGATCATCGACGGCCACGGCGACTACCTTCTGGCGCTCAAGGGGAATCAAGGAAAACTTTACGAAGCGGTGACAGACTACATCCTCCTGCACATGGAAAACGACTTCGCAGATATCCCGGCAAGACGCTTCACGGAAACGCTCCACGGCCACGGACGCGTCGACGAAATCACCTACTATCAGATGCCTGTTCCGAAGGATCTGGTGAACCGGGAAAAGTGGCCGGGATTGAAAACGATTGGCGTCGCGATTCGGCAAAGCGAGAGCGGTTCGAAGACTTCGAGTGATGCTCGCTTCTACATCGGCTCGATCGCCCTGGGGGTCAAGAAATTCGCCCGTTATGTGCGTGGCCATTGGGCGATCGAGAATACGCTTCACTGGTGCCTGGATGTGACGTTTCGTGAGGACGAAAATCGGGTGCGTGAGCGGACGACCGCGGACAATCTGGCGTGGCTGAAACGCTTCGCCCTGAGCATGCTCAAGCAGCAAGATGACAAGTACAGCATCGCCATGCGTCGCCGCGTCGCCGGCTGGGACCTCGACTACCTCGCCAAAATCCTCGGAATTCCCGTACTATAGTGTGCGTTTGCCGTGCGGGAAACTGGCGTTTGGCTTCTTCGACATATTGTGGGTAAATCAGCTCGAACAAGGACTTCTGCTGTTCCAGAGTGATTTCGGGCAGCTGATTTTCGTCGATGTATTTCTTGGCCTTCGCTCCCTGGAGGCCCGCCGCCCGGGCGTACAGCATGGCGTCGCCGTGACTCAATCCGGCTTCCATCAGATCGCGAATCACAACATCGACCGACCTTTCTTTGAGATCGTATCCCCGACCGATCGTCAGCCCTGACTCCTGGCTGGGAACGTGGGGCGTGCGACTGTGATACCGGCCGCCTTCGGACCCCTCGAAGTCGAACGTACTCTGTCCCTGCTCAACCTTGAGATGCGGGCTTTGTGCATTCGCCGTGTTGACGAAGACCAGGGTAGCGAAACTGATCGACAGAAGAAGCCTGCCCGAGGCGTATCGTTGGCGGACCATAAGATAATTCCCGAAAGACGGTAAATGCGGAAAGTAGCGCGCAAACAATCGACCCTGGCGCCTTGATTCGCCAGAGTCGATATTGCGGTTGACAGGATGGGAAGCTAGTTCCGGGTCAGGTAGTTTGTAAACTTCCGACCGTCATCTTCTCTCGTTTCAGTAAACTGCAATCGATTCTGTGTAGTAATAGTGCTTACATGGCTCCACTGTCCGTCGTTCGTTCGCATGGTGATGGTCGTCCCGCGCTGTTCCCACCTTCCCGCTCCGGAGTAAGGACGATCTACCCCGCCGAAGAAATAGACGGTAGTTCCGTCGCTGTTCAATCGAAGTTTTAGCCAATTCCCTACGCTGTCCCTGCCGGACCAATTGCCGGTGAAACTTACCTTTTGCACGCGATTGGCGAGCGAAGCAATCTGACCCTGGGCTTGCTCTCGTTGTCGACGGAAGTTGCTGTTGAACTGTTCGAGCGACGACTTGCTCCCGGCCAGCAGTTCCTGCTGCTGTTTTTGGCGACGCCTTCTGGTCGCAAAATCTTCTTGCATTTGCTGGTAGCCTTCCGCATCTTTCAGATAGTCGATTGCCAGCAGGCTGTCTTCGTTCCCTTCGCCGTCGGGTCCATAGTACTTGTAATAGACATCGTCGTTATACGGATTCGACGATCCGATACGCGCGTAGCCGGTTTCTTTCAGATCAATTCCGGTTTCTTCTTTGTAGCTTTTGAAGAAGTCGTCCCGCCGCTGGGTAAATTCTTCGTCAAAGGTTTTCAAGCGGCTTCCGTATTCCTGTTCCCACGCCTGGGCCATGGCTGCCTTGTTGGATTCAAAACTGGCTTTCGTCGGGTTGGCGCCGACGTTTGTCAGCACGTCTTGAATGGTTCCGGCGATGGCGGAGTCGAATTCCATTTGCCGCGCCGTTGTGTTGTATTCCACGATCGAATCCCGGGCCTCGCCGTAGGCCGACTTGATCTGGGTTTCGGTGTTTTCCCACAACGTATCGGCCTGGCGCCGCAGAGCGCTTTGCTGTTCGATGACGGCGGCCGCTTGCGACATGCTCAGACTCGAATCTTCGAGCTGTGAGCCGATCTCGTCGATCTGCTCGTAGATGTTCGCGACAGATTCACTATAACCGCTCGCAATGTCTTCGGGCCTGGTTTGGGCCTGGGCATGGCTGCTCGAAATACCGAGCAACAAGGTGAGCAAGGCGGCCAGATGGGTTCGGGAAATGGTCATGGGAAACCTCCTGCGAGAAAAAGAAAGATGTCAACGTGAATCCGCTGCTTAGTTGGCGACCACTGAAGAGTGACTCGGAAAAGCGGTTCGAACAAAATCCGCGTCGGCGGTGGAAAGAAGGGTGAAGTCGACCGTGTAGTCCAGATCGTTCTTTCGCAAAATGATGCTCTCGCTCGTCACATGGACCAGTTCCGCAACGCAAGAGCGACCATCGCGAAGGGTCCAGGTGCGTGTCGAGACGTCGTCGGCTTCGGGCTGCAGCAACTCTTCCGCCTCGCTGGCCGACTGACTCTTCTCCAGCTGCACCCGCAGGGTCTCGGGGATCTGGAGAATTGGCAGTTCTGGCGGCAACGCGACAATCTCCGGCAGTTCAAAAGGGTCGGCCTCGCGACTCGGATTTCCCGGACCGTTCGCCTGCTGGCCGCCGTTCCCCTGAGCACCCGACCGCGAAACGCAGCAATTCGCCGGGATGCAGCAATTCGCCGGGATGCAGTAGCGGATCGGAGGACAATAGTTCACCCTTACGCAGCAACGCGTTTGCGGCAAACAGGGGCGACAACGCACCGTGCGAAACCTGCGGCACGACTGGGCCGAAGCCGAAACGGGCGTCAACAGGCAGCAAACGGCCGTTACAGCGAGCAATCCTGCCAGGCACGCCCATCGGCTGGGGCCGCCGAGAACAGAGAACGAGCTTTGCGGTGTCTTCGACATCTTGCGTTCCTCCAATTCGGAAAGTGAACGGATTGAACAGGTCGCTCAATCTCTCACTACCAATAACGCCAGGGTGTGACACTCGGGCGACATCTGTTTCCCAGGCTCCAGTCCGAGAGAGGAAAAGCGGCAGCAGAACGCCCCGGCCAGCGGCAACCGCAAGGGGTGTACGACACGGTTTGGGGGAGAAATCCGATCGCACGGGAATGTCCGGCGCAAGCAGCGTCGTCATGGCTACGAGGCCAAAGCTTTGCCGCCTCCCATGGGTCCTGGTAAAACGGGGAGACCTTCATTTGACGTGCGCGGGAAGAAGGCGATGGGAATCTGGCTGGCAGTCAGACTGATGTTTGCACTGTCCCTGTTCCTGACAGGCCTGCTGGGAGTTTTCAATGCGCACCGGCTCGCAAAAGGAACCAGGCGTGACGCCGACCACCCAGTTTTTTTGGATCGGCCTGACAATTACGAGCACCGCGGGGTCGATGTTTCTCTTTTTTTGCCTGCTTGACGCGAGCGAACTGGTTCTTCCTTCATCTGCCGAGGCCCGTGGTTAGAATCAAGTCGCCAAGGGATGATCCTGTGCGGAGAACTCACGCTGACGGGCCTGGCCTTTCTGCTGTTCTCCCGCGCCGCCGTCGGTCGACCGCGATGGGTGAAGCCGCTGCTCTCGATCAACGTCCTGCTGTTTGCGGCGTGATGCGTCTCCTGCGCCTACACGGGTGTCTCTTCCAAAGGAATCGATCCGCGGACAACAAGCGGTAATCTGTTTTTTGACACGGCTTCTGGCGGTATCGTTATTCTCGGTTATCTTGGAAATGGGGTCGCGGCGCTGATATTCATTGCCTTCCCGATCCGATCTCTCTATCGCCTGCCGCCAGAGTGAAACGGGAGGAAACGGCCCGGTTTGTGTCCCTCAAAGAATGACGGACGCCGGCGGCGCTGGCGTCCTTGTCGCCCGAATGGGGGTCCTGATAGAATTTCTGTATGCTTGCTTGTATCGATACCTGGTATTCGGCAGAAGTCTCTCGCACGGCGCTCGTGCTTTTTGCAAACTGGCCTGATGCTACCGCGACGCGGGAAATTGTAGAGGAAGCATCCCATCAGCCCAGCGAGTACATTCCCGGAGAGTTCTTTCGGCGTGAGTTGCCGTGTATCCTTTCCGCCGCACATCCGTTTCTGGACACCCTCGACACGCTGGTCATAGATGGTTACGTATGGCTGGATTCGTCGGGCAGAAAGGGACTCGGCGCCATGCTTCACGAGGCGGTCGATAAATCGATCAACGTGATCGGTGTGGCGAAAACACGATTCAGCGGAAGTGCGGGGGTGGAAGTGTTACGGGGCGCCAGCCGCAAGCCGCTGATCGTTACTGCGGTGGGAATGGACGACTCCCACGCGGCCCAGCTTGTTCAATCCATGCACGGGGAACACCGGATTCCCACACTCCTCAAACGAGCAGATTTTCTTTCACGACAACCGGTCAAAGCTCCGGCAGAAAACGGGGACAAACCCTGAATGGCTCCGCGAGAACAAGGCCGGCCATTCCGCGGACGTTCTCTCGCCGACAGGAGCCATTACGCGGTTCCGCCTGCTTTGCCCCACTCCCCCGGTCCGGCTAAAATCCGGGTGGTTTGATTATCGCCAGGTGAGATTTTCAGCGTGAGTGAAATGCGAGTTCGAAAACGGGACAAGATGGATGGCGAGACTGCCATCTCTTTTGCCATCGAATGCTTCCAGCAGTTTCACTCGCGTGATTCATGCCCGGAATGGTTGAGCCGTTGCACGACGATAGGCTATTTCTGGGATGAAAACGACAACTATATCGTTTCGTTTTCGGTTACCCCCAAGGCAACGAACGATGGCGTGAGCTATTTCAAAGTTTCCGTCGATCCGGCCACCTCGGAAACGCGAGTCTTGCTCGACAGCAAGCTCTCACAATACGCAGGGGAAGACCTTCAAGGCTATTTGAAGTGACGATGCAACCGAGCAAAACGGAACGACGGTAACGGGCCGCGTCCCCAGGGCGCGATCCATGCCGCCGCGGCATGGCGTCCAATGGCGATCCCGCTGGCACTTGCCGGCCTCGCGGCGCATGCGGACGACGCTCCGAAGTTCGATCGTTCGGTGAAGTTCGCAGAGAACTTCGAAGCGGCGATTCCTCGTCCCGAACAGGACGCAGCGACGACCGGGAAACTTGCCGCGCTGCGGAAGCAGACGGGCAAGCGGCCGAACATTGTCTGGATCGTCGTCGACGACATGGGCTATGGCGATCCCGGCTGCTACGGCGGCGGCGCGATCGCCGGGGCGTCAACTCCCAACATCGACCGGCTCGCGGCAGAGGGACTCCAACTCATCTCGTGCTATGCCCGGCAAACCTGCACGCCGACACGTTCCGCGATCCTCACGGGCCGCCTGCCGTTTCGGACTGGGCTGACCCGTCCTATCCTCGCCGGGGACAAGGTGACGAAGAATCCCTGGGAGGACGAGTCCAGTCTGGCCCGTTTACTTAGCGACTCCGGCTACTTCACTCTGCTTACCAGCAAGTGACACATCGGCGAAGGCGAAGAGATGCGACCGCACGACGTGGGCTTCGACGAGTTCTATGGCTATTACCCCGCGCAGAAAGAAATCTCGCAGCGGTTCGACCCCCGCCGCTTCCCGGGCCTTGTTCTTAACCCGGAACGGCTCGCTGCGTTCGAGGCCTTCGGCCCGACCGACGCACTGACTCACGGCTTCAAGGGAGGCCCGACGAAGGAGCTCGCCAAGACTGCTATCGCCCTGTTGGCGTGCTATAATGCGGCTCATGTTGACTACCTTTTTCCTACCGCTGGTGCGCGTGCTGGCTCTGGTTGTTGCTGTCGGGCTGACGGCGGCGGCGAGGGCTGAGGATCGATTGACGTTTGAGCAGCATGCGGCGCCGATTCTCAAGGCGCATTGCTGGGAATGTCATGGCGGAGCGAAGCGCGAGGCGGGCCTGGACCTGCGGCGACGCTTCGCCTTGCTGGACGGCGGCGATAGCGGGCCGGCGATCAAGCCGGGCAAGCCGGACGACAGTCTGCTGCTGGAGATGATCGCCGACGGTCAGATGCCGCCGGACGGAAAGACGCCGCTTGCTCCCCAGCAGATCGCGACCCTGCGGGCGTGGATCGCTGACGGAGCCGCCATCGCCGGCGAGAGCGAAACCCCGCTGCCTGCCGATGACGAGAACGCCAGGTTCAGCGAAGAACAACGTCGCCACTGGGCATTCCAGCCGGTCCAGGCGATCGCGCCGCCGGCTGTTGCGGATACGTCCTGGCTGCGCACGCCGGTCGATGCGTTTCTGCTCGCAGCGCTGGAGCAGCATGGCTGGCGGCCTGCCGCGGCCGCTTCCCGACGGGTGCTGATTCGCCGGGTGACTTTCGACCTGACCGGTCTGCCGCCGTCGCCGGAGGCGGTCGAGGCGTTTATCAACGATCGTTCCGCGGATGCGTATGAAAGAGTTGTCGACGCGCTGCTGGCCAGCCCGCGGTATGGGGAAAGGGCGGCCCAGCACTGGCTGGATGTGGTCCGTTACGCCGAGACCGAAGGCTTTGAGTACGACCGCCACCTGCCCGACGCCTGGCGGTATCGCGATTATGTAATCGGGGCGTTCAACGCCGACATCCCGTTTGATCAATTCATCCGCGAGCAGCTGGCAGGCGACGAGCTGCGGCCCCGCGATCCACAGGCCCTCGCCGCCGCCGTTTTCCATCGCCTGGGGACCGTCCGCCGCAACGCGGGAAACCCCGACATCGCCGTCAGTCGGAACGAAGTACTGACCGAGCGCACCAACATCGTGGGCGAAGCGTTTCTCGGCCTGTCGGTCGGCTGTGCTCGGTGTCACGACCATAAGCTCGAGCCGATCTCACAGAAGGACTACTATCGCCTTCAGGCGTACTTCGCCGCCACCGTTGAAGACAACTTCCGCCTGGCGTCTGACGCCGAGGTGCAGGCCTGGGAAAAGAAAACCGAAGAACAGAATGGCCGCATCCAGCAGCTGAAAGCGGAGGCGAAGAAAGCGAACGACGCCGATCGATCCCGGCTGGAGCAGCAGATCCTCGACCTGGAGTACGCACTGCCGCCGGCGCCGGCGACGATCCCCACCATTCGGAACGACGCCGCCCAGCGGACTGCCATGCACGTGTTGCGGCGGGGTGAATGGGAGAAGAAAGGGGTCGCGGTGGGGCCGCGTCCGCTGAGCATCTTGTCGCCGTCGACGCTGCCGGAACTGCCGGCCGACACGCCCCAGCCGCGCACGCGACTGGCCGACTGGATCGCCGACGGGCAGCACCCGCTGTCTTCCCGCGTGATCGTCAACCGGATCTGGCAACAGCATTTTGGCGTCGGGCTGGTCGCCACGGCGAACGACTTTGGCGTGCACGGCTCGCCGCCCAGCCATCCGCAACTGCTCGACTGGCTGGCCCATTCGCTGGTCCAGAACGGCTGGAAGCTCAAGCCGCTGCATCGCCTGATCGTACTCAGCAACGCCTACCAGCAAAGCAGTCGCCTGGCGCCAGGCAGCAAGCTGGCCGAAGCGGACCCCAACAATCGCTGGCTGGGGCGGTTCTCGCGCAGGCGACTGTCGGCGGAAGAACTGCGCGACGCCATGCTGGCCGTCAGTGGGCGACTCAACCTGCACGCCGGCGGACCCAGCGTCATCCCGCCGGTCGATCCGGAACTGGTCGCGCTGCTCTACAAACCGGCGCAGTGGCGAGTGACAGAAGATGTCAGCGAGCACAACCGACGTTCGATCTACCTGATCGCCAAGCGGAACCTGCGGCTGCCGTTTATGGAAACGTTCGACGCCCCCGCGCTGCAAAACAGCTGTCCGCAGCGGGAGACGAGCACCCATGCGCCGCAAGCGCTGGAGCTGACCAACGGCGACTTCGCCAACGCCATGGCAGCCGCGCTGGCCGAGCGGCTGGAGCGCAACTGCGGCGACAATCACCCGCGGATCGTACAGCGGGCGTATCAACTGGCCGCGGGTCGCGAGCCGACGCCGCGGGAGCGGGAGTTGTCGCTGGCGTTCCTGGCGGAGGAGCCGCTGCGGGAGTTCGCTCTGGCCGTGCTAAACCTTCAAGGGTTCCTTTATGTCGATTGACCAGCCCCTGCATGTACGTCCTCTGGGCGGCCGGCGTGACTTCCTGCGGAACGCCTTTTGCGGTTTTGGCGGCATGGCGTTATCGTCGCTCCTGCAGCAGGAACAGGGGCAAGCAAAGGCGCCGACTTCCGAGAATCCCTTGGCGGCGAAAAAGCCGCATCATCCGGCCAAGGCCCGCTCGGTCATCTTCCTGTTCATGGCCGGCGGACCGAGCCAGCTGGAAACGTTCGACCCCAAGCCGCTGCTGAACAAGCTGCATGGCCAGCCGCGGCCGGCCGCGTTCGGCGAGGCCAAATACCAGTTCATCAAGTCCGACGCCAAACTGCTCGGCGTAAAGCGAAAGTTCCGTCCCTGCGGCGAAAGCGGCATCGAAGTCTCCGACCTGTTCCCGCACCTGGGCGACTGCATCGACGATGTGGCCGTCATCCGCTCCTGTTATGGCGACAAGGTCGTCCACTCGGCGGCCCAGTATGAACTGTTCTCCGGCCGCACCGCCCCTGGCTTCCCCAGCATGGGCTCCTGGTCGTTGTACGGCCTGGGCGCCGAGACCGATTCCCTGCCCGCCTATGTGGTGATGCCTGACCCGCTGGGCGCATTGGAAGCCGGCCAGCCGATGTACATGCACGGCTTTCTGCCGGCCGCTTACCAGCCGACCATGCTGAGGCCGGGCGATCGGCCCGTGCTGAACCTGCGCCTGCCAGAAGGCGTGCAACCGGACCAGCGGCGGCGGACGATGCGGCTGATCCAGGAGTTGAACCAGGCGGCCCTGTCGCCCGGCGACCAGGAACTGGAGGCGCGGCTGGCGGCGTACGACCTGGCCTTTCGGATGCAAACATCGGCGCCGGCGGCGTTCGACCTGGGAGAAGAGACACAGGAAACGCTCGACCTGTACGGCGTAGGACGAAAGCCGACCCACGACTACGGCCGCCGCTGTCTGCTGGCCCGGCGTCTGGTGGAACGGGGCGTGCGGTTCGTGTGCGTGGTCGCCGGCGGAGGTCCCGGCAACATGCAGTGGGACGCCCATGCGGATATCGAAGAGAACCACTTGCGCAAGGCGGGTGAAACCGACCAGCCCGCGGCCGCCTTGTTGACCGATCTGAAGCGGCGCGGCCTTCTCGACGAAACGCTCGTCCTGTGGGGCGGCGAGTTCGGCCGTTCGCCCGAGGCGCAAGGCGAAGGACGCGACCATCACAACCTGGGCTTCACGATGCTGATGGCGGGCGGCGGCATCCGGGGCGGCCAGGTCATCGGCGCCACCGACGAGATCGGTCTGAAAGCAGTCGAACAGCCGCACCACTTCCGCGATATCCACGCCACGATGCTCCACCAGTTGGGGCTCGATCAGCACCGCCTCACTTATCCCCACCTGGGCCGCGATGAGCGATTGACGTTCGTCGAAGGGGATGTCATTAAGGAGATCGTGTAAGGGGTGATCCGCCGGTACAGCAGGCGGCCGGAAACACCTCGCCGCAGGAAAACCTTCGACCTGCGAGTCACGGCGCCTTGTTACTTGCCTCCCTCCTGGCAGGGCCGTAAACTGGCGGCCATACGAATCGGGCTGTGGCTGTGAACCTTCTCCAAGGAAAGCGGGCGCCCGGTTCCTCGTTCCGGGCAACAAGCGTGCTGGCAGTCTTCCTTCCCACCCACGGCGAAGTCACGCCTCCCTGCGCTCCGTCCGGCGATATCTGTTTCTGTTTGCCATTCCGTTATTGAGGAATTCCCGTGGCCGCCTTTTTCACTGAACTGTTCCGCGTTGCGCCGGACAAGGTTTCTTCCCTGCTGGATCCGGAACTGGAACGCGATCCGGAAACCTCGCTATGGCTCAAAAACATTGGCGAAATGGAACTGGTGGGACTCTGGGAATCGCTGACCAACACCGAGTCGGACGGCACCATGATCCAAGACATTCTGTCGGACGAGGATGCGGACGCGATGCTGTTCAGCCTGCCGCCTGAATTCCTGGAAGCGATCGCTGCCGTCACCGACGACAAGGTGGATTCGATTGCGGAACAATGGCAGGAAACAGACGAAGTCGCCCACTGGGACCAGGCAGATCTGGCGCAAGTGATTCGCGACATCCGCAACCTGGTGCAAGCCGCCAACGCTAACAACCAGATTGTCGTGGAGCTGGCGGATATGTAAGGCGCCGCCAGACCTGGTATCCGGCCGCCAACCACTCCGCAAGGCTCTGCCCTGCCCTCCCCTGCCGGCAGTCGTTTATACGGTCCACTCGGCCGGGTCGGGAGAGAGCAACTGGCCGGGCAGCTCGGCGATCCGGTGGTCCAGCAGCTCTTCCTGTGCCGGCAGGTCCGTCAGCAATTGACGAGCCTTCTCCCGTTCTTGACCCGCAGGCAGCATGGCGACGGCCTCCTGGATCTTCCGTTTGACGAACTCCGCGGTGAAAGACTGGGAGAGAAATTCCCCATTCGCCGGCAACCAGCCCGCATGGTGAATCTGACTGTCGTGCGACCACAGGACAGGCGTTAGTTCCGCGGGAAACAGGGGGTTCTCATCGTCAAAATACAGCAACGCCGAAACATACTGAATGGCGGCGATCGCCCGGCCTGGCGTACCCAGGGACCACCACTGCTCCCATAACTCTGTCAGATCGACGATTCTCGCCAGGGAGTTGATGCGTCTGATCCAGCACCATGACGGCGCTGCGTTCTGGATGTCAAACAGGCGAGTTTCCGCATCGAGCCTTGCCAGGAAACTATCCAACAGAAAGTTGCGCACTGCCAGCAAGCGATCCGGGCTTAACATCTTGCGAAACACCTGGCCATAAGACACGGCAAAGTGAATCTCTGCCGTGCCACCGCCACACGGCCGGTTGTCCGCCAGCGAGCGATGCCAGTCCATCAGGCAGGCGGGAAAAAGATAGTCAAACAGATCCGGCTGGAGTTCCACAAAAGCCAGATCAGCATAGTAGTATCCCAGCTTTGACAGATCCATTGACAAGTAAGGCTGACTGGCCAGCAATCGCAGCTCCGCATCGCAATAATCGAACTGTTGTTCCGAGATACTCAAGGGCGGCCTGGGATTGCCGAACATTTCCGCCAGGCGACTCCAGGAAATGTCCCGCAATAAAGGCGGACGACGGTTCGTTTTTCTCTTCATCGCCGCACCCCGTCCACCCGAAGCAGGATACATCCCGATGCGTGTCTGCTCCATCCACTGAAGCGCTATCCGGGGATTATTCTGCATGAATTTTCCCGTTTTGTGAAGATAGCAGGAGGGATTGTTGACAGATATTCTCGGACTCCTCAGAATCTGCGTGTGCCTTCTCCTTGTCTTTCATTCTCTTGTCTTATACGCTCAAGACACCGCCGGGGCGCCGCCCTTTTAACCGGGCTATTGGGCGAACCGGTAACCCGTTCTCAAGGCGACGCCTCGCGGCAGACAGATCGAGGAAACGGAGAAGATTCCCAGATCTGGGAGCAATGGCTGTTCCTGTCACCTTGAAGGAGTGAATCATGAGACGTGCTCTGTTTACCTGGCAGCATATCCTTCTGCCCCTACTGGCCGTCGCGGCGATAACAGGCGCCGCCGTCCCCGCTCACGCCCAGGAGAAGAAGCCGAACATCCTGCTGATTGTTTCCGACGACACTGGATACGGCGACCTGGGTCCCTATGGCGGCGGCGAAGGACGCGGCATGCCGACGCCCAGCCTCGACCGGATGGCCCGGGAAGGGATGACGTTCTTCTCGTTCTACGCGCAGCCCAGCTGCACACCCGGTCGCGCCGCCATGCAAACCGGCCGCATTCCCAATCGCAGCGGGATGACGACCGTTGCCTTCCAGGGCCAGGGCGGAGGCCTGCCCAAGGCCGAATGGACGCTCGCCTCCGTGCTGAAAACGGCCGGATACAGAACGTACTTCACCGGCAAATGGCACCTGGGCGAATCTGACTACGCGCTCCCCAACGCGCAGGGCTACGACATCATGGAGCACTGCTTCCTGTATCATCTTAACGCCTATACCTATGGCGATCCGAACTGGTTTCCTGATATGGAGCCGGAACTGCGGGCCATGTTCAACCGGGTGACCAAAGGTTCGCTCTCCGGCGGCGCGGGGCAACCGGTCAAAGAGGACTTCAAAGTCAACGGCGAATATGTCGACACGCCCGAGAAAGGGGTGGTCGGCATCCCGTTTATCGACCAGTACGTGGAACAGTCGGGCCTGAAGTTCCTGGAACACGCGGCCAAAACGCCGGACAAGCCCTTCTTTATCAATGTCAACTTTATGAAGGTCCACCAGCCGAACCTGCCGGCGCCGGAGTTCAAGCACAAGTCGATCTCCAAAACCAAATACGCTGATTCGATCGTGGAGTTAGATACGCGTATCGGCCGCATCATGGACAAACTGCGCGAGCTGAAGCTGGACCAGGACACGCTCGTCTTTTACACCACCGACAACGGCGCCTGGCAGGACGTTTACCCCGACGCTGGCTATACCCCGTTTCGCGGCACCAAGGGCACCGTTCGTGAAGGCGGCAACCGCGTTCCGGCAATCGCCGTCTGGCCCGGCAAAATCAAAGACGGCGTGCGGAACCACGACATCCTGGGCGGCCTGGACCTGATGGCCACCTTCGCTTCCGTGGCTGGCGTGAAACTGCCGGAGAAAGACCGCGCCGGAGAGCCGATTATTTTCGACAGCTACGACATGACGCCCGTCCTGCTGGGCAAAGGCAAATGCGCCCGGAAAGAGTGGTTCTACTTCACCGAGAACGAACTGTCTCCCGGGGCTGCCCGGGTCGGGAAATACAAGTTTGTGGTGAACCTGCGCGGCGACAACGGCGCGCAGACCGGGGCCCTGGCCGTCGACGCCAACCTGGGCTGGAAAGGCGCCGAAAAATATGTCGCCACCGTGCCGCAAGTGTTTGACCTGCTGCAGGATCCGCAGGAACGTTACGACGTGTTCATGAACAACTTCACCGAGCATACCTGGGTGGCGGTCACGTTCAACCAGTCCGTGAATGCGTTGATGAAAACCTACGTCCAGTACCCGCCGCGGAAGCTGCAGAGCATGACCTATACCGGTCCGATCACCCTGTCCGGCTACCAGCGATTCCAGTGGGTGCGAGAGCAGCTGGAAAAAGACGGCGTCAGCATTCCGCTGCCCACTGGCAACTAGCCGCCCCGCGCAATCCTGGCGCAATCCCCGCGCGGGTCGTCCCCAGCCGGACGGCCCGCGTGATCTGCGGAAAGGAGTTGGCTTCCGCGTCTCCTGCTACCCGCAGGAAAAAAGTTGAGCTCCCATGAGCTATACTTTCCTGACGATTCACCTCTCGCGGCGGGCCTTACTGCGTCACAGGCCCGCCTTGCCGTTTTTGTGTCACGAGATTCGCAGCATGAAAAATCCCCGCGTCCCACAGTTCCTGGCCGCCGCGATGGTGGCGTTCGCCGCCCTCGCCGCCGATTCCCGCGCCGCCGATCCGCTTCCCTCGTGGAACGAAGGGCCCAGGAAAGCAGCCATCCTGGCGTTTGTTGAGAAGACGACCACGGAAGGATCGCCCGACTACACGCCGCCCGCCGACCGCATCGCCACGTTCGACAACGACGGCACGCTCTGGACCGAGCACCCCATGTACACGCAAATGGCGTTTGTCATCGATCGCATCAAAACGCTCGCCGCCGAACATCCGGAATGGAAAACGCAGCAGCCGTACCAGGCGGTCCTGGAAAACGACCACAAGGCGCTAGCGGCCGCCGGGGAGAAAGGCCTGATCGAGCTCCTCATGGCGACGCATGCCGGCATGACCACGACGGAGTTCGAACAGATCGTCACCGACTGGTTCGCCACGGCCCGGCATCCGCGGTTCCAGCGTCCGTACACGGAATGCGTCTTCCAGCCAATGGTCGAACTGCTCGCCTATCTCCGGGCGAACGGTTTCAAAACCTACATCGTTTCCGGCGGCGGCATCGAATTCATGCGTCCCATGACCTTGCAGGTCTACGGGATTCCGTCGGAACAGGTGATCGGCTCTTCGATCAAAACCCAGTTCGAAATCCGGGACGGCAAGCCGGTGCTGATGCGTCTGCCCGAGGTCAACTTCATCGACGACAAAGAAGGCAAGCCGGTCGGCATCAACCAGTTCATCGGCAAACGGCCCCTCGCTGCGTTCGGCAATTCCGCCGGCGATCGCCAGATGCTGCAGTGGACAGCCGCCGGCCAAGGCGCCCGGTTGATGATGCTGGTGTTCCACGACGACGCCACGCGCGAGTACGCCTACGGCCCCGCCGACGGCCAGCCGAAAAGCCTGTTCGGCGCCTTCCCGCAAGACCTGATGGACGAAGCCAACACCCAGGGCTGGCAAGTCATCCGCATGAAAGACGACTGGTCCCGCGTCTTCCCCTTCGACAAGTAGACGAGTCGGATCTTCCGCCCAAGCCGGCGTCCAATAGCGCCGGCCCTTTCCGTTGACTGGGCTCACCAGGCGTTAGCGCACAGCGTTCCGGCTCAGCCGCCGGGCTTATTCAGGCCGGTGTCCTTGCGGGGATACTTCTCGAACGTGGCGAGGAGACGGCCGCAGAAGCAGCGAACCTGTCCGGAACCGGCAGGATTGGCTGGCGGCGAAAGCAACGCGGCGCCATAAGAACGCGGACCGCCTTGAGACAGACGGCCCGCCTGTTTTGCCACGGAACCCGGAAGACGTGAAAGAAATCACGCCAGGTTCCAGGGAAGGTCGACGCCTGCGGCGCCGGCCTGCGGCTCCCTTTAGTTATTGACGTTTTTCTTGATTTCCTTGACGGCCGCCTGATCTGCCGGCGACATCATCGACGGGCCCAGCTTGAAATTCACCTGGCTGAGCGTGCCGGTAAAGCGGAACGGCAGCTTGTAATCGCTGTCGTCCACCGCGGTGCGCGTATCCATGCCGACGTCGAGGGATTCGTCGATCGTCAAGATGGCCGGGATCGTGTGCGGGACCTTCAGGCTGGCGACCTGCTTGCCGTCCACGGACAGCACGCCGGCGCCGCCCTTGGCCATGCCGGGTCCGTCGTACGTGAAATCGAACACCAGGGTGTGCTTGCCCGGCGAGAGGGCGTCGGCGCCTTCCCAGCGGAACTTTTCGATTCCCAGGAAGTTGTAAACATACACGGGCTTACCCTGGAGCAGGTAAAGGCCATAGCCGCCGAAGCGTCCGCCGCAGGTGACGATCATTCCTTCGGCGCCGCCCGCGGGAACTTCCACGTTGGCGGTGATGGTGTACGACCGGGCCAGAATGTTGGGCGCCGCGCTATTGGGGACGCCGCTCAGTTCGGTCGTATAGGTGAACTCCGAACGTCCGGCCGTGTAACTCGGCTTGGGCGCCAGGATGCGAGGCAGGATCGAGTTGTCCAGCGGAAACACCTGGTATTTGGCCGCTTCCACCAGGAACAGCTCCTGCAGCTCCCGCAGTTTCTCGGGATTCTCGGCGGCGAGGTCGTTACTTTCCGAGTAGTCATTGGCAATGTTGTACAGCTCCCATTTGTAGCCATTGATTACATCGGGGAACTTGCCCACGCCCATGAACCAGGGGGCGTTGGGCGGGGTGGTGGCGGCGACCCAGCCTTCATGATAGATCGCCCGGTTGCCAAACATTTCAAAGTACTGCGTGGTGCGGGTCGACGGAAGATTGGCGTTGGCTTTGTCCCAGGTGTAGGTCATGCTGACCCCTTCGATCGGCTTCTGGGCGACGCCGTCGACCATCACCGGAGCCTTGACGCCGGTCGCTTCCAGGAGCGTGGGGACGATGTCGATCAGGTGATGGAACTGCGTGCGGATTCCGCCGGCGTCGGTGATGTGGCCGGGCCACGCCATGACCATCCCCTGGCGCGTGCCGCCAAAGTGGGACGCCACCTGCTTGGTCCACTTGAACGGGGTGTCAAAGGCCCACGACCAGGCGACCGACATATGCGGCGTGGTCGACGGAGACCCCCAGGCGTCGTAGAACTTCATCTGGTCTTCGACGGGCACATCGATCCCTTGGATTGCGGCCATATCGAACGGCGTGCCGATGGTCGAGCCTTCGGCGCTGGTGCCGTTGTCGCCGCTGATATAAATAATCAGCGTATTATCGAGCTTGCCCATGTCGTCGACAGCCTGGATCACGCGGCCAATCTCATGATCGGTGTAAGCCACATAGGCGGCGAAAACTTCTGCCTGGCGTGCGAACAGTTTCTTCTCGACAGCAGACAACGTGTCCCACTCGGGCAAGGTCGCGCCGCCGAACTCAGCCTGCCCTTGCGGCCAGTCCGTGAGCTGCGTATTCGGCGGGATCACGCCGAGCCGTTTCTGGTTGGCGAAGATCTGCTTGCGCATCTCGTTCCAGCCCATGTCGAACTTGCCTTTGAACCGGTCGATCCACTCCTGCGTCGGCTGATGCGGAGCGTGGGTTCCACCGGGCGCGTAGTAGCAGAAAAACGGCTTGTCCGGCGCCGTGGCGTTGAGCTGGTTCAGGTACTTGATGGCGTCGTCGGCCATGCCGGTAATCAGGTTAAAGCCCGGCTTCTCGCGCCAGGGAAAGATCTGCGTATGATCGCGGAACAGCCACGGCGTCCACTGATCCGTTTCCCCGCCCATGAACCCGTAGAAATAATCAAATCCCATGCCGCTGGGCCATTGGTCAAACGGTCCGGCGACGCTGTACTGGTAGTCGGGCGTATTATGATTCTTGCCGAACCACGACGTGGCGAAACCGTTGTCCTTGAGAATCCGACCGACAGTGGCGTTGTTCACGCCGATGGTCGAGTCGTAACCCGGATAGCCCGTGGCCTGCTCGGCGATGACGCCAAAACCGACCGAATGGTGATTGCGACCGGTAATGATGGCGGCGCGCGAAGGCGAACAAAGCGCCGTGGAATGAAACTGCGTATAACGTAGTCCCATCTTTGCAATGCGATCCATCGCCGGCGTCGGAATCACGCCGCCAAACGTGCTTGAGATTCCATAGCCCTGGTCATCGGTCAAGATCAGCAGCACATTGGGCGAACCTTTGGCCGGCGCAACGTTCGGCGGCCAGTACGGCTTGGAGTCCTTGGCGCTAAGGTTAATCACGCCTCCAAAACGGGACGGCGGATTGGGCAGATAACTGCCATCCACGGTGGTGGTGGCGCTCGGCGCACCGGGCGTGCCGGTGATCTCCTGGGCAATCGCCAGGTTGCCTGCCGCCAGGCAACCCGCCGCGCCCACAAACGCGAGGAGGAAAGCAATCGGAATCCTGTTTGATCTCAACATGCTGCATCTCAATTTAGAATAGACAGAAAAGCTACAACCAGTCCGCTTCGTCAACCATCAATCCGGCCTCTTCGGCGGGCTGATAACCTGAGATCTGTACGCACCCCTCACGAGGAGACGCCACCACCTCAAAAATGGACTCGACAAGACACTCGTTAACTGCAGTTTCAGCCAGCTGGCCATACCCTCAGATTAGACAAAACGCTGCGATCTTGAAACAACCGCACGGTCCCCAAATAACAATCTTAACATTCTTGTAAGCGAAACCCGAAAACCATTTTTCCCTTTCGCCCCAGACAGCTCGTTGATGTAGATCCCCATTCGCAGGGGAAGAAGCTCGCTGCCGGGATGTCGCCCCAAACGATCTGCACCCTCTTCCTCGATGGGCAGGAGGGATTGTCCGGCTTGCGCTGCTAAAAGGCCTGCCCGACGTCGCCTGGAAAACCGCGCCACGGCGGATCGGCGCCACGCCATGGAACAGCCCCCCTGGCATCCCGCGTTGTTGCCCCTCGCCGGGTGCGGTATCGTGAGCGTGATACCACCTGGGGTTCACAGGCCCGCGTCCCCCGTTCCGCCCTCCCCTTTCAAAGAGCCGCATCATGTCCCGAGTTATCGCCCTGCTGTTCGTGTTTGCTTTTGCCACGGTCGCCCAGGCCATGCAGGTGGAGCGCGACGTCCCATACGCCAAACCCACGCTGGAGCGGCAGATTCTCGACATCTATACGCCTGATAACGCGAAGGGAAAAAGCCTGCCGGTCGTCTTTTGGATTCACGGCGGCGGCTGGCAAACGGGCGACAAGTCGGGCGTCGGGATGAAGCCACAGTTCTTCACCGACCGCGGCTGCATTTTCGTCAGCACCAATTATCGCCTTTATCCGCACGTCGACATGGGCGCCCTGATCGGCGACGTCGCCACGTCGCTCGGCTGGGTCCACAAGCACATCGCCGCTTACGGCGGCGACCCGAACCGGATTCTCGTCGGCGGCCACTCGGCCGGCGCCCAGCTGGCGGCCCTGATCTGCACGGACCACCGCTACCTGAAGGCTGAAGGGGTCGAGTTCACCGCTCTCAAAGGCTGCATCCCGGTCGACGGCGATACTTATTATCTGCCGGGCATCATCACCGTCGCCGAGATCCGCGCCTTCATGCACGACCTGCCGCAACCCGGCAAGTTTGGGCACCGCGCGAAGTTCGGCAACGACCCGGAAAAGCACCTCGACTTCTCGGCCGTTACCCACATCGCCAAAGGGAAGAACATTCCCCCGTTTCTGATCATGCACGTCGCCGGTCATCCCGACACGACCGCGCAGGCCCGACGACTGGCCGCTGAGCTGAAGAAAGCCGAAATTGAAAACGAACTCTTCGCGGGACAGGAAACAACCCACCGCAAACTGAACAACGACATCGGCCTGCCTGACGACCCCGGCACCGCCGCTGTCATCAGGTTCATGGACAAAGTGCTTCGCCCTTGATTCCTTCAGCAGCCCGGGAAAACTCAACCTGGGCGACAGGGCGAGAGGCGGTCCTGTCTCGCCCTGCCTTCTGATCAACCCGTGCAGGTCCTCACGGTAGATTCGGCCGCATGTCTGCGCTAGAAAATCCACAGATCCTCCGCTACCCATTTCCGTCGCAGTTCGATGGAGAAGGCGCCACGCGCACGCTGCGTCTGGCGACGTTTCGGTCGGGCGAGGATCCCAGTCCGTTCTTTTTCGAAGGACGTCTGGCCAGGCCGCAACAAACGGCCGAATTGCTGCGGGCCATCATGACGGTGGTGCAATCGCGGTTCCACATTCCGGCCGCCATGCTGGGGCGAATTCTGGCGGAAGCCGATCCGGTCGTCACCGCCAACGACGACCGCTTGCGGTTCGAAGGTTTCTCCGCCTGTTGCGGCGCCTACGCGCGACTCGACCTGCTGCCGGGCGCTTTCGCCGGAACCGTCGCCGGACGCGGCACGACGAATGTCGATTTCAACCCGCCGATGCTCGCCGCGCTGGCTCGCGTCAAAGCAACCGACAAGGTTTCGCTGGCCGTCGGCGCCGACCAGGTGGTTCTGCAGCAGCAGGAATCCGAAGTGGTTGAGAAGAAGGTGAAACTACCCGTCCGCTGGCTCAAAGGTTTTGTCGAAGTCCAGACCGTGCAAAGCCGCATGCAGCACGTGCATCAGATCCCAGCCCTGCACGCACTGCGATTCTTTCGCTCCCTCCCGCGTATGAAGACCAATCGACGGGCCACCTTTGTGACCAGGGCCGGTCAGGGACTGCGGCTGTCGCAGGTCGAAGCGAAAGACGCCGTTCGCGTCGGCGGACTGGAACGCCTGGGCGTGCTGGAGTCGCTCGCCCGTAAGGCCGACCGACTGGACGTCTATACAGACGCCCTGACGGGAGCCTCGGGCTGGACGCTAACCTTCCCGGACTGCCGCTTTCATCTGGTGATCAGTCCTGAAGTCTGGCGAGGCTTCTCCGGCGAAGGCCAGGCCCTGCGGTCGCTGGCGACCGTGGATAAGACGTCATTGGATAAAGTGCGAGCATCCCTGGTCTGGCAGGCGGTGATTGACCGCGACCAACTGGCGGCCGCGGCAAAGCTCCCACCAGCGACCGTCGACGACCTGCTGAAAATGCTCGGCGCTCGCGGGCTGGTCGGCTTTGATCTGTCAGAACAGGCGTACTTCCATCGCGAAGCGCCGTTCGACGTCTCCCAGGTCGAGAAGCTCCAGCCCCGTCTGATCGCCGCCCGCAAACTGATCGACGCAGAGAAGGTGCAGCTCAAGCAGCAGACGAAAACCAGGGCGGATTTCGAAGTGGCCGGCACAGGGGTGATACATCGCGTGACGATCAGTTCGGGCAATGAAACCGCATTCAAATGCACCTGTCCCTGGCACAACAAGCATGGCGTCGAACGCGGCCCCTGCAAACACATTTTGGCAGCGCAAATCGTGCTGGAAGAATCCGAAGCGAAAGGGCAATGATGGCGAAGAAGAAACAGGCGGCCAAGAAGAAACAGGCGGCCAAGAAGAAACAGGCGGCCAAGAAGAAACAGGCGGCCAAGAAGAAACAGGCGGCAAAAAAACCAGGCGTTGCACCAGGCGGCAAAGATCTTGAAGCCCAGGATCTCGACGCCCTGCGCGCCCGACTGCACGCGCTCCTGGAAGAACCCGAAACAGAAAAGCAGGTCGTCGAGTTGTTGCTGGCGCTGGAGGAAAGCCAGCGCCGCGCTTTGGCTCCTCTGTGCCAGCAACAGCTCCGTGAAATGAAGAAGAACGAATGGGTGGAGATCAAGCCCAACACCATTGCGAGAAACACCCTGTTACCCTCAGCGACCGCCGCCTTCTTTTGCACCGGGAACCTCACAGAGATCAAAAAGCAGGGACACATGGGCGTTCCGCACGACGATGATCTGGTGCTGGAAGTGCTGAAGGTTCGCCAGCCGGCCTGGATCGAATCGTTCGTCGAAATGCTACTCGCCCGCAAGTTCTACTGGGGCAGCTGGCGGATGATTCGCGAACTTGTCCGCAGCGGCCTGTGCCCCAAGCCCGACAACCCGCGCTACTACACCGGGATGATTTCAGGGCTCGGAGGACAGGGGAACCGCGGCGACTTCGATCTTCTGCCCTTGCTCAAGGGAGACCCAGATTTATTGGAAGACGAAATCTGGCGGCTGTTTGAATACGAAGGCGAAGATGACAACACCCTGGCAAGCGTCGACCGCTGGAGTGGTCCGGGCTGGTCCAATGCACTGGTCACGCTGGCGAGCGAAGGCGCCCTGCCCCGCGACAGGCTGCTCGATGCCATCCTCGACGCGTTGGAACTTGGCTTCAACCACCATCGGGCACGCTGGTTCCACGATCTCTTCGATCGCCTGGAGCCGACCGACCAGGAACTGAAAAAACGGGCGAACCGCATTCTCGATCTGATCGGCGCCCCCACGCCGAACGTGGCCCAGTGGGCCTTCGAGAAGCAGCAACACCTGTGGGACGCCGGCCTCATCAAAGATGCCTCGCAGGTGATCGCCGCCAGCGCTCCGCTGCTCGGAGGGCGACACAAAAAGACTGTCCTCCAGGTGCTGCGTCTGTACGAACAGCTGGCCGAAACCTCCCCCCAGGCCGCCCGCGACATCTGCCTGACGGCGGCCGAAGCCCTAAGCCATGAGAAAGCCGACGTGCAGAAGGCGGCGTTAAAGCTGCTCGTGAAGCATGGCTCGCCCCAGGACGAAGAGCTGAGAGACGTCGTCGAAAAATTCTCCGCAGTCGCTGCGGTAACCGTGCAAAAGCAGGTCGCCGCATGGCTCGGAGCCGAAGCCACCGAGCCCGCAACGACGCCCGCCGCAAAGCAGCCGAAGAAAGCAGCGTCGCCCCTGAAGCAGGGCGACCTGAAAAAGTATGACGCCCGACACAGGGAACTTCTCAGCCTGCCGCCGCTACTCGCCGCGCTGGAACAGGGCCCTGCGCCCGACACGCCAATCCCGGCCGCCATCTTCCACGGCGTCGACATCCCCCGGCTCGACCCGGAGCGCAAACTAACGCCGATCAACGACCTGGACGCACTGCTGGAAACGCTCGGCCGCCTGCTCGAGGACGACAACCTGATCGACGACGCCGACCGCGCCGTCGACGCCCTCGCCCGACTCCATGCTGACAAGCCCGACGACTTCGACCAGCGATTAGTTCCGCTGCATCAGCGCGCCGTCAAACTGCTGGAGCGCAAGTGGGCCGCTTTCACGGCGCAAGGCGTCGTCGGCGATCTCTGCGGCCTGATTCTCGCATGGCAACGCGGCGAGCCCGTCACCAGAGAAATCAAAACCGACCGCGCAGGTAGTCAGCGAATGCTTGTTCAGGGACTGCAGGCAGAGACCCTGGAATCCAGCTATCAAAACAGCACCCCGTTGGCGTTTATGTCGCTGCGGATGCTGGATATCTGCGGGCTCTTAACCAGCGGGCAGCCGCAACAACTGCTCAGTTCCGCGACGCATGCCGGCGGCTGGATCGATCCGGCGACGCTCGTCGAACGCATCCATGGCCTGAACATCGAACCCGCAGAAACAGACGTCGTCCTCGCCCTGCTACGCCTCGCGCCCGACGGTCGGGCCGCCGCGCTAAAAAAGCTCAAACCCAAACAACAAGGCGAATGGATCGATGCGATCCGCCACGGCCTGGGAGCCAAGGGAATCCCCATCGGCCAGTCAGCTACCCTCTGGGCGGCCGCCGCACGCTGCCGCTCACCGTGGGAGGACGATCCCCAGGTCGCCAAGGCGTTTCCCACACTCGGCCCCGGCGCCGGCAATGCGGCGCGGTTCGAAACGCATTTTTCGCAAAAGAAATCAAGTTCCAGTACGATCAGGCATTTGAAAATCTCGACGAGCGAAAAAGGGCCCCCTGAAGTGCGAGCCGACATCCCCAGTCAATTGCTCCAGCTGAATCGAACCGATGACTCCTACGTCAGCTTCCAGGACATGGGCACAACCGCAGGATCGCTGCGCTGGGCGGCAACCCTGTGGCCCGCAGCCTGCGAGACGTACTTCGCCGCAGGAGCCCAGTGCCTGGGCGACAACCTCGACTGGTGGGAAGCCGCCTGGCACAACCGCTGTTTCCTGGAGCCGCTGCTCGATGCGGACACCCCGCTCCTCGACATGGGCCAGATACTTCTGCTCTGCGGCCTGGCCGCCAAAGAGCCGGGCGAACACGGCCTGGCCGTCGACATCGCAATCCAGGCGATCCGCGACGGACGTCTGGGAACCGACAATCTGGCCCAAATGCTGACGACCAGCCTGACCTCCGACCACTTCAACCTGCCGCGACTGGCAAAGCGTCTGCACGACATCGCCGCCCAGTCAGACCTGCACGCCTACATCGTCCTGCGTGCGGCCGAAACGGCACTCCCCGGCGCCAACGCTCAACAACTCCCCCGTGGAGTCGGCGACCTCTTCGAAATGCTCGCCGAACTCGCCGCGCAGCTCGAATGCAAAATCGAGAACCCTGCCTGTCGCACCTTCCTGGAAAGCCTCACCGGCTCCAACAAAACCGCCAAGACCGCCAAACAATGGCTGGCCGTCGAAGCGACCTTTAACCCCCAGGAAGTTCTCACCACCGCCGTCACCCACCGCGTCTCCCGCCTCCAGGAATGGGCGAAACGGGCTTAACCGCCCCTCGCACATTGCGTTCCCAAGCTGAATCAGCATGTCGCCAAAGAAGATAGCGACGCCCTGAAAGAGATTCCGTTTCCCCCAAAGGTCCCGAAACGCGGGACGCCATCAGCAAGGCGTACTGCGCGAGGACGCCTTCAAGGGAGTTGAGATAATTGAACGGATCAATGCGAACGCCGCAGGGTCAAGGGGCCGATTAGTCGATCGGTTTCACCTGGAATAATTTGCGCAGGAATGGTCCGTCCTCTTCGGCGTTTTTGTCGGCCTGTTTCCAGTCAACTTCGCCAAGCAGGGTCGCCGATCGAACGCGCGGATCGGGAAATTGGCGAAGGAGCAGAGCGAGAGTCGCCCGACGCAGCTCCAGCAGGAATTCCTCTCCCTGGGATTCCTTCAATCGCACAGGGCGCACTTCCTGTCCAAAATTCTCCACCGCCGGAAAGGCAGGCCAGCGGCGCTCGTCGTTGTCGTTAACCTGAAGGTCCGTGACGGCCAGTTCCACCACCTCCTCTTTGAGCAAACGCGACTCCAGCCTGCGCAAGGGATAGCCGGGAGCATCGTCGTAGCTGGCAACCGATTTCGACCTGGCTTCCTGTCGGATCGCCGAGAGTCGCCAGCCGCCGTCGCGACTGCTTTCCAGCTGACGGGACTCGGCGGTCCCCCGCAGCAGGCCGGGCAAATCCACGTCGAACTCGGCATTTCCCGCCTTGGACGGCAACAACTCGACCCCATATCCTCTGGCCGTGGGATGAAAATGGAACCGGGGACCGATCCCGTCTCCCAGGGTTACTTCGCCGGTCGCCACGTTGTAGACCATCGCCTTCCCTTCCGCAAAGTAGAGAAAAGGAAGGGACGGCTCGCCGCTGCTGACGAGCATCCAGCTCGCTTTCGTTGGTTTCGACCAGCCGATCTCCACCACCATGGGCAATTTTCTGTTCGGAAACCGCAAGGAACAGCAAAATGCCGGGGATTCCGTCGACAATCGAGGAGTCGCCACCGCCAACTCTGCCAGGGTTGGCTCCGTTGCGGACGCCAGACCGCCCCACAAAATAATCGTCCCCAACAGGCCGCCTGGAAACAAGGTCACCTTCATCATCGCGCCTTCCTGAATCATCGTCGCCCCCCAGGATTGTAACGCATGGAGTCCAATCTCGAGAGATAAAACCCGTCCGCGCCCCCCGAGCGAGGCGCATCGCGCTGATGCAGAAAGACGCCCAAACGATCCACCATCGCAGCCAGAAGCGGTTCCCCTTCGCTCCCGACAACCATCCACGACCGGGACAATAGATGCTTCACACGACCATCAACATCACGTCGCCGTCAGCAACAACACCGGACCAGAAAGCCCCTCTTCTCAAACAGGCGAAGAATCCCACAGATCAACGAATCGCCCAGCCATACCCCGCAAAGCCCTGGTTCCCCCCCAAAAAATGCCCCCACGCCGAAACAGGCCTGACAACCAAAAAAAGAAGCCCTAAGTCGTTGAAAAAAACAACTTAGGGCGTCAATGTAAGTTCCGGGACTAGGATTTGAAGCTAACTTTTCGACATTTTATCCACATAGCTTTTGCACTGCAATTCCCTGCCACGTAACACCTTACGCAAATTCGCTACGTCACCGACACGTCGTCAAAATTGCGATAAAATCGCCCATTTTGTCCGCAAATTGTCCGCAAATCGGCCTGACTAGGATTGCCCAAATCGCCAACCTAGATCTTGGCCGCCGCGCTACAGATCGTGGTTCGCCGCCAGGATAAGGATACCCGCTCGAACAGCCGCGGAAAGATCTTCAAGGAAACACCAACCTACAAACGGGGGGTGCTTTGTTCGCGGCATGGGCTCGCTAGAATGACGCCTTGCCAGATGCCGACGACTTTCTTTGAAATCGAGCGATATGATCACGGGCGTTATCAAGTCCCAGGTGGACAAAATTTGGAATGCGTTCTGGGCGGGCGGGATCAGCAATGGGCTGACCGTGATTGAGCAGATCACCTACCTGCTCTTCGCCCGGCGGCTGGATGAGCTGCATACGGCCAAGGAGAAGCAGTCGAATCTGCTCAAGACGCCGATCGAGGAGCCCATCTTTGGCAAAAAGCAGCAGCAATTGCGGTGGTCGCGGTTCAAGGATTTTGAACCGCAAAAAATGTACAAGACGTTTCGCGACGAGGTCTTCCCCTTCATCAAGCAGCTGCATCAGGATCGCCAAAGCGCGTACAGCCGTTATATGAAGGACGCCGTGTTTGTGATCCCCACACCGTCGCTGCTGGAACGGGTGGTGACGATGATCAGCGACATCCCGATGGAGGACCGCGACACCAAAGGCGATCTGTACGAGTACCTGCTCAGCAAGCTGCAGCATCAGGGCCGCAATGGGCAATTCCGCACGCCCCGGCATATCATCAAGATGATGGTCGAACTGCTCGATCCACAGCCGACCGATATCATCGGCGACCCGGCCTGCGGGACCTGCGGCTTTCTCGTTGCGGCTGGCGAATACCTGCGCGAGCATCAGCCGGAAATGTTCCATAAAAAGAAGCAGCGGGAGCATTTCAGCCAGGGGATGTTCCATGGCTCCGATTTCGACTCCTCGATGCTGCGGATCGGGGCGATGAACATGATGCTGCACGGCGTGGAAAACCCGGATATCGCCGACGTCGACGCCCTGTCGGAAGACGGTGCCGGGATTCGCGATCGCTATACGGTCCTGCTGGCCAATCCGCCGTTCAAGGGCTCGCTCAACTACGAAGAAGTCGCCAAGGACCTGCTGCAGCTTTCCAAAACCAAAAAGACCGAACTGCTGTTCGTATCGCTGTTCGTCCAGCAACTCAAGTCGGGCGGCCGCTGCGCCTGCATTGTGCCCGACGGCGTGTTGTTCGGCTCCTCCAAGGCCCATAAAGATATCCGCCAAATGCTGGTCGAAGACCAAAAACTCGACGGCGTGATCTCCATGCCCTCGGGCGTGTTCAAGCCGTACGCCGGCGTCTCCACCGCCGTGCTGCTGTTCACCAGGACCAACTCAGGCGGGACCGAACACGTCTGGTTCTACGACATGCAAGCCGACGGCTACAGCCTCGACGACAAGCGGGATACCGTCGAAGCGAACGACATCCCCGACCTGGTTGAACGCTGGAAGAACCGCAATCCGAAGAAGAAGAGCGACCGCAAAGGAAAAGCGTTCTTCGTGCCGGTTGCCGAGATCGTGGAGAACAAATACGACCTGTCGATCAACCGCTACAAGGAGGTGGAGTACGACGAAGTCGAGTACGATCCGCCGGAAATGATTCTGGACCAGCTGGAGGCATTGGAGGCGGAGATTGTGGCGGATTTGAAAGAGCTGCGGGGGATGCTGCATTGACTCAAAAAACGGGAATTGAAAACTTTGTTTCCGGTGACTGGCGAATTTTGACCATCGATGAAGTTAAGTCATCTCAGCCCTATTCTTTGGTCGGAGGCCCTTTCGGTTCAAACCTTACCTCGGACGATTACGTTACCGCTCCAGGCGTGCCAGTAATTCGAGGGGTTAATATGGGAGGAAAAGATTCGAGGTTCATTGATTCTAAGTTCGCCTATGTAAGTGAAAGTAAGGCAAAATCGCTCGCGAAAAACTTGGCCTTTCCTGGCGACCTTGTCTTCACTCAACGTGGAACTCTGGGCCAGGTAGCTGAAATCCCCAAAGACGCCAGTTTTCCGCGATATGTGATATCGCAGAGCCAAATGAAGTTAGCTGTTGATAAAAAAATCGCTTTTCCACGATTTATCTATCACTACTTCCGATCACCGTTGGCTCGAGCTTTTCTGGTTCGAAGCGTACAAGCCACTGGGGTCCCACACATCAATCTGCAGATTCTGAAGCAGTTCCCAATCCCCCTGCCGCCATTGGCGGAGCAGCGGCGGATTGCGGCGATCCTTGACAAGGCGGACGCCATCCGGCGAAAACGGCAGCAGGCGATCCAGCTGACTGAGCAGTTCCTGAAGTCCGCCTTCCTCGAAATGTTCGGCGATCCAGTCACCAATCCAAAAAGGTGGACAACATCGAAAATCGATCAAATATGTAGAATAGTTCGGGGCTCTTCGCCGCGCCCGCAAGGTGACGCTCGATACTACAACGGTCCAGTCCCTCGTTTAATGGTCGCAGATATCACTCGGGACGGATGGTTAGTAACTCCACAAATCGATAGCCTGACAATTGAAGGCGCTAAGAAAAGTCGACCTGTCGACGCGGGCACCATTGTCATGGCAGTGAGCGGAAACGTCGGAGTCGTTGCTGAACTTGCAAGTGATGCGTGCGTACACGACGGTTTTGTAGCGTTTACTGATCTAAGGCACCAGATAATCTTGCCAAAATACCTGCTATTGACTTTACATTTTCTGAAATCGACACACGAGTCAAAGAAGGCTGGAGCGATCTTTCAAAATCTGACGACCCACGACATCAAGGCGCTTGAGATTCCAATCCCGCCGATTGAAAACCAGCAAAATCTCGTCAAGGTTTTCACTTACATCAACCAGCTCGACGAAAAACTCAGCCAGACACACGAGCAATCGAAAAACCTCTTCAACTCCCTCGTCCAGCGCGCCTTTCGCGGCGAGCTTTCCTCTGCGGAGGCGATTGACACATGACCTCGAACTTCGACTTCCTCCAGCCGGCCTGGATTGCGTTCCTGGAAGACGCCGTCCAGACCGAGCGGAACGCGTTGCGGGCGCCGCGGACTTGTGCATTCTATGCGCGACGGACGCTGGAGCTGGCGGTCAAGTGGATGTTCGCCCATGACAGCTATCTCAAGACGCCGTACAAGGAGAATCTGGCCGCCCTGATCCATGAGCAGACGTTCAAGGACACGCTGCCGCCCGGGCTGTTCCAGCAGGTGCGGATGATCCAGAAGCTGGGGAACCTGGCCGTCCACAGCGATACGAACATCAACCCGCAGGACGGTCTGCAGGTCACCCGTTGCCTGCACGCCACGCTCGGCTGGATCGCCAAGGCGTACGGCCAGGGCGCCGCCCCCCTGCCCTTCAACCCGGATCTGCTCCCGCGTCCGGAGGAGCAGGCGGCGCCCGGCACCGATCAGACGGCCGAACAGTTGACGACGCTGCAGGGAGAGCTGGCCGCCAAGGACGCCGCGTATCTGGATTCGCTCGACAAGCTGGCCGCCACCGAAGAGCAGGTGCAAAAACTCCTGGAGCAGATTCAGCAGATCAAGGCCGAGAACGCCAAGACGATCGCCGACGAGGATTACAGCGAAGAGTCGACCCGCGACCTGTTCATCGACCTGATGCTCCGCGAAGCCGGCTGGGATCCGCACGGGCCGAATGTCAGCGAGTACGAAGTCGCCGGCATGCCGAACAAGTCGGGCGTCGGGTTTGTCGACTACGTGCTGTGGGGCGACGACGGTTTGCCACTTGCGGTTGTCGAAGCGAAGAAAACCAAGGTCAACCCCCGCGCCGGCGAACGCCAGGCGGAACTGTACGCCGATTGCCTGGAACAGAAGTTCGGCCAGCGCCCGATTATCTTCTATTCCAGCGGCTACCAGACCTGGCTGTGGGACGATACGCGTTACCCGCCCCGCGAAGTGCAAGGTTTTTACGCCAAGGACGAACTGCAGCGGCTGATTCATCGCCGGACCAGCCGCGGCGACATCACGACGACGCCGTCGGACAAGAGCGTGATCGACCGCTATTACCAGGAAGAAGCGGTCCGTCGCATCCTGCACAACTTTGGGGAAGAGCTGTCGCGCAAGAGTCTGGTGGTGATGGCGACCGGTTCCGGCAAAACGCGGCTCAGCATCGCCGCCGTGGATATTCTGATGCGGCAGGACTGGGTGCTCCGCACGCTCTTTCTGGCCGACCGGAATGCCCTGCTGACCCAGGCGAAACGGAACTTCACCAAACTGTTGCCGCACGCCTCCGTGGTGAACCTGGGCGAAAGCCCCGAGAACGAGAAGAGCCGGATCGTCTTCTCGACCTATCCGACGATGTTGAACTGCATCGACGACGCGCGGAAGGATGGCCAGAAGCGGTTTGGCGTGGGGCACTTCGATTTGATCATCATCGACGAAGCCCATCGCAGCGTGTATCAGAAGTTTGGAGCGATTTTCGACTACTTTGATTCGCTGCTGCTCGGACTAACGGCGACCCCCAAGGCCGAAGTCGACCGGAACACGTACGGACTTTTTGAGCTGCAGGATCACGTGCCGACATACGCCTACGAGCTGAACGACGCGGTGAACGATGAGTATCTGGTTCCGCCGAAAGCGATCTCCGTGCCGCTCAAATTTCAGCGCGAGGGGATCAAATACGCCGAACTGACCGACGCCGAGAAGGCCGAGTACGAAGAAGAATTCTTCGACGATGAAACGGCGTCGCTCCCCCGCCAGATCGATGCCGGCGCTTTGAATAACTGGCTGTTCAACGCCGACACGGTCAACAAGGTGCTGAAGCACCTGATGGAACACGGCCTGAAGGTCGAAGGCGGCGATCGCCTGGGAAAGACGATCATCTTCGCCAAGAATCACAACCACGCCCAATTCATCGTTGATCAGTTCGATCTGAACTATCCCAAGCTGGCGGGTAAGTTCTGCCGCTTGATCGATAACCAGGTTAAGGATGCACAGGGCCTGATCGATAACTTTTCTGTGACGGGCAAGCAGCCGCAGATCGCGGTGTCCGTCGATATGCTCGACACGGGCATCGACGTTCCCGAGGTGGTGAACCTGGTGTTTTTCAAGCTGGTCCGCTCCAAGACCAAATTCTGGCAGATGATCGGCCGCGGCACGCGCCTGTGCCCGGATCTGTTCGGCCCCAGCCAGGACAAAGAGTTCTTCTACGTTTTCGATTATTGCGAGAATTTTGAGTTCTTTGGCGCGCATCCCGACGGCGTTGAAGCGGCGATCCAGGAATCCGTGAAGACAAAGAATTTCAAGCGGCGGGTGCTGCTTGTCGACCATCTGCAGGGATCGCAGCCAGACGGGCAAGCCGAACTGGACGATCTGGCCAACGACTACCGCGACCAGCTGCAGGGCGTGGTGGCGAAGATGGACGTCAACAACTTCATTGTCCGCGCCAAGCGGGCCTACGTGGAGAAGTACCGCGAACGCGCGAGCTGGGACGTCTTGTCGCAGACCGACATGATCGACGTGCAAGAAAACCTGGCCTCGCTGCCCTACGACGACGAGGATGACGAATTCGCCCGGCGCTTTGATCTGCTGGTGCTCAGTCTGGAACTGGCCATCCTGGAGCACGACCCGAAATTGCCTTGGTATCAGGAACGCATTCGAGCCTTGGCGGGCGGCCTGGAGGAGAAGAAGGCGATTCCGGTAGTCAACGCCCAGATGGAGCTGATCCTGGAGATCCAGACCGACGAGTTCTGGGAGTATGTAACGCTGCCGCAGCTGGAGAACGTGCGCAAACGCCTCCGCGACCTGATCAAGTTCATCGACAAGCAGGGCGGCCGCGGGAACGTTTACACGAATTTTGAAGACGAGCTGGGCGAAAGTACGGAAGTCGCCGACCTGGTCGTGAAAGACGTCAACCTGAAGAACTACCGATTGAAGGTCGAGCGGTTCATCCGCGAGCACGAAACGCACATCACCATCCACAAGCTGAAGCGAAATCAGCCGATCGCCGAAGAGGATATCGACGCACTGGAGGAGATTCTGTTTTCCGCCGACGGTCCAGGAACGCGAGACGACTTCAGCGCGGCGTACGGCACGGAGCAGCCGCTCGGCAAGTTGGTGCGGCAGATCGTCGGCCTGGAACGGAACGCGGCCAAAGAGGCATTCAACGAGTTTCTCTCAAGCGCAGTCTATTCGGCCGATCAAATCGCCTTCATCAACCGCATCGTCGAGCACCTGGTTCACAACGGCCTGATGGAATCCAAGGAACTATTCGCCCCGCCCTTCACCGACATGCACGATCAGGGCATCGCCGGCGTACTGCATGAGGACGCGGCGAAGGTGGTTGAGGTGATTGAACGGATCAATGCAAACGCCGTGGCGTAGATCAGTGGCCAAGACGAGACTCGAACCCGTACGAGGTAAAACTCTTCACGGGTTTTTAAATCCCGCAAAACACCATGCCAAGGACATGGAAACGGTGTGTCAAAGCATTGCGGGCGAAGGCTTTGCGGCAAAATGCTGCAGTAGCCCAACGGCAATGAAATGAGGCCAATTTGGGCCACATTGTCGTTGAAGTCGTCACGCCAAGCGCGGGCCTTCAGTCGGGCGCCAGTATTCGCTGGGCTACCTGCCCCCGTCGGAGTTCGCGCGTCTCGCTGTGCTGACTCCGCGTTCCGTTCGCTGCGTTAACTCCCCAGAGTCAGCACAGCGAGACCCCTGAACCGTTACATGTGGATGCAGTCTATTGAGCAGCTCATCCGGAAATATTGCGACGACCTGATTCGGATCGACCTGCTTCAGTGGCTAGCGCTGCCCTTGAACCAAAACCTGCTTTGCCGTCAGCGTTTTGATCGAATGGACGAGAATGAACACCTGATGCGTCTGCGTAAACGCTTCACCAACACAATGGTTTTGATTGCCGTTCTGGTCGACGAGCGTTACTCGACGGTAGCCGGACATCTTTTTACCGCCAACTGGCACGGCGGCACCGATCTGGTCGTTGGGCGAGAAGTACTCAGGCCAGTTAATTTCTCCAAATTGCTCGTCAAATGACTGCGATGCCACGACGCGTCGCAGATCGCAGGTGAAACCAAGGTCCTCATGAACGACTGGCGGTTCCAGCACGAGGACTAAGCAGGCTTTGTGGTGGGTCGAAACATATCGACGAACAGCCGAGTAAATCGATGAGCCGTAGGTCTTACTCATCTTGACCGGCACAAGGATTCCAATTTTGTGATAGGCTGCTTCTTCGGTAAACGCATCGAGCTGAAAAATCACCTCAGTTGCGAAGACGTTTGCTTCTCTTTCAAATTCGTCCGCGATCTCCGGCGCCAACGTCTTCTTGCAGTCTTCGGTGACCGCATAAATATCTTTTTGCCACGGCAAGACTGCGTGAGCAGTCTCGTGCAACTTGAGAAATGGCAATTTCGCAACGTGAACCGCCTTGTTGAGGTAGACCAGCCGCGCCGCGACGTGCATGACGCCAAGGACTTTGTCGAGGGCCCGTTTGAGCGTTCCCCCGGCGGCTTTGGCCATCTTCTTCAGAAATCCCTTGTCGGATAAGTCTTCCTCAGCAACGAAAACTTTCGCCGCCTCCATGACTTCGTCAATCGGAGTGGGGAATACGCCAATCGCTTGGGCAGACTTCAGAGCTTGCCGAGCATGTTGGCGAACTAGTCGTTGTTGTCGCGGCGATAGCGAGTTGTCGTCAGGACGAACCACCTTTGCCCCTCCTTGAGCGTAGAAACGAGAGATATTCGATCAGTTTTTCTTCTTCTTCGTCCGTCAGATTCTCATTGGCGAAGGTTGCTGCGCGACCGTGGCGTTTGCCACTCCTAAGTGCGCTTGTCGCTGAAGATGCAGGCAGGTAGCCCGCTTTTCCCATCAACTTTTCGTACGGTTGCCCGTATACCGCCGCTAGTGCGTGGAGGATGCTTGGGGCTGGTTTCGCGATCTTGTCGTTTTCCAACTGAGACAGGTAAGCGTTGGAAACTTCCTTGTCGGTCGCGTCTTCGACTTCTCGGAGCGTCATCTTTTTCATGCCGCGAAGACTGGACAGGTATTTCCCAAGTGTCTGGTCCGAAGTCGAGGAAGCCCCCGGCTGCTTGTCTGATTTAGCAGACTTTTTTGCCATTTTCGGCTCCTTTCCCCATATTTCTTTGATTGAAGGATACAGCACTATGCCGTGTTTGTCAAGCATTGCTAAATTCTTGCTTGACAGACTTAGCACTGCTCGATAGACTAAGTGGGAGAGTTGGCCAGTGAAGTCCAGTCGAATTTCATTTTTAAGTCAGGAGCTTGAAGAGAAATGAGTAAGCGCAAAAACAGTTGTGGAGACGCCAAGTGGCGGGTTTTGGTGGACGATGTCGGGATTTCGATGCCTCAGCAAGTTGTTGCGGTGGCAGTGATTCGTGCCCAAGCATCGGTCGGTGAAGACTTCGTGCTGGTGCGGGATCACAATTCGCCGAACGATGTCGTCCTCGATGAGGACGGCACTGTCGATTTGAGAGACGGCAACGTCTGCTATACATTACGGCGATGTGATGTGCAGCCGCGCGGTGAGTGCCGCGAGCCAGCCAAACTGGCGATCTTCGTTGATGATCGCGTGGAAATCGTCACACGCCGCGAGCAGACCGGGAAAATGGTTCTTCAATTGTTCGGCGTCCCGTTGAACGTGCAGTTGCTTCGTGACTACGAACGTCCTAACGACGAGCCAATCGCACTGGACGATGCGGCGTTGTACGACGACGGCCCGGTGTTTGTCACTCGGCAGCGTGAGGACGGGCTCAAGATCACGGTCAACTCTCGGGTCTTCACCGAAGACGATGGTGTTAAATCGGAGATGACTGGCGGCGAAATCGCAGCACTGGTCTATCCAGAAAAGCCGCAAGAGACTTGTGTGCGACTTTTGAGCGGTAAGGAAAGACTGATCGAGTTCGCTGAGCGAATCACGATTGCGTTGTGTGCAACATTCAGCGTCATCCGAAAGGGAGTGACGGGCGGATACGAGAAGTCGCGGGTCGGCATTGAAGTCGGCAAACTGATGGAGGGTGGAGCAAAGGTCACCGTTGTCGAGAAGCCTGCGGCGGTGGTCTACCACGACATGGCGGTAAAGCCGGGGTTGCCGATTGCGAAGACGGACGTTCTGGTGCTGATTCCCGGAGCGTACCCGGGGCAGATGATCGACGGGGCATACCTGCCTCAAGGCTCACCGCTGCTTGGTCGCGTCAAGGGCAGCCCGCAAGGCAACACGTTGACCGCACTTGGTCAGACGTGGCAACTCGTCAGCTACCACCCTCATACCAATGGCATCGGTCCCACGTGGAACCCGACAAAACACGGCTTTCACACCTATATCGGAGAGATCATGTCATGGTTACACGACGTAGCATGAGCAATGATGGCCTGATCGTTTCGTCGGATGCGGGCACCGGACTTGTCCGCATCCGCGAGGCGGACTTGATGCAACTCGAAAAACACTTGTTCCAACGATACCCCCATCGTGAGTGGGGTACATTCTTCCGATTCGGATACCGCCGCACTACGTGGGGTATCGTGATTTGTTTTGTGGATGGGCTGTGGCCGGGTCGCGGTGATTTGGACCGGCAAACCGCACTGACAACTTTTCACGAAAGCTACTCTCGCCGTGCATTTCGAGAATCCGAAAACGTCGACGGCCTTGCGATTGGTGTGGTGCATTCGCATCCCGTTCGATGTGCCGTGCGTCCGAGTGCTCTTGATGATGATATGGATGGGTACTTCGCTGAGGAGATTGCCTCGTTCAGCGGAGGTCGTCCGTATTGCAGCTTGATCTTCGAGCGAAGCGAGAGCGGCCTGAGCTTCTCCGGGCGAGTCTACGACCGGGGTCAATGGCTGCCGGTTTCTTCAATGATAAGCGTTGGAGAAACCGTCAAGCGATGGCGTTCACAGCTAATGCCTATCGCGTCGTCAGTCGTCGCGTCTCCTGAAGAATCACCGACAGCTCGGTTGCAATCGCTGATGGGGGCACCGTCGGAGTTGAGGTTTAGCAATTCGACAGTTGGTGTCGTTGGCAACAGCGGTACCGGTTCGCCAATTGTCGCAGTGTTAGCGCGGGCACGCATTGGAAACTTTGTTGTGGTTGACCCGCAGAGATTCGCCCCGTCGAATTTGGAACGGATGCATGGTAGTGAATGGAAGCATTTGCTGCTGTGTGAGCCGCCATTCAAAGCTGAGCTTATGCGCGACCTGATTCACTCCATAATTCCCAAGGCGAACGTCGTGCCGCTGGTCGGCAATGTCCTGCACTCGAATGTGATCGACGAGCTGCTCAAATGCGATTTCATTCTTGGCTGTACGGACAGCGTTCATGGTCGCGTGGCACTAGATGAACTCGCTCGGCACTATCTCGTTCCAGTAATTGATGTCGGCGTTCGCATGGATGGCGCTGACGGACTGCTCACGGAGCAACTTGTGAATGTGGCAGCCTACCGGCCGGGCTTGCCTTGCGCGTTTTGCCGAGACAACGTCGATGCGTATGTAATGAACTACGAATTGATGTCTGAGTCAGAGCAGCGTGAAAAAGAAGAGCAAGCAGCCGAGGCTGCATCGCGCGGAATCGAAGTCGATCAGTACTGGAAGGGAAGACCGCGACAACTGCACACTGTTGGTTACCTGACGACCGGTGCTGGCGCCCTCGTTGCTGGATATGTCGAGGGAGCGCTGAGCGGCAGTTTCGCCATGCCGCATCCTGAGTTTCAGTTTGACATCAGCAAGCCGGGATATGGATTCGTCGTGCCGCAACTCGAACGAGACGAGTTCTGCGGCTGTCAGTCACACCTTGGCTGGGCAGATGCCGCTAATCCGTTCAAAAACGTAGCAATTCCGGGGCATTGGTCCCGACGAGCCGTTCTTTTACGCCCCACGCGGAATTGACCTCGGTCAGCTCGCAAGAATCCGCTTGAGATCGTGTTCGATATAGACGATACTATGTGGAGTCATCGAACAGAGAGGCCGTACTACCCTTTAATTACTTGTTTTTTGCTGTTCGACAACATGGAGGTCCGGGGGGTGAGTCGAACAGACCAAGTGCAGGCATGGTTACCGAAAATCGCGGAAGCAGCCCTCGCGGGCGACTCCAAAAAGCTCGAAATCGTGCTTGTGAAGGCAATCCGAGCACTCAAGAGCCAGTCACCTGAGACCTGCAAGCAACTGGGTGCCTTGCTGGCCGAACATTCGACCAATCCAAATGGGCTGAGATGGAAGGGGAGTGGTCCTCCGCCAGTCGATGCCGACGAAGGATTTGCGTTGGTACGGTCAGAATCGACGGATAATGCGCCGGCACCTGTGATGCCACCAACGATCATGAAGCGCGTCGACCAATTCGTCAGCGAACGAAAAGGTTGTAAGCGGCTGCTTGAAGAAGGCTTCCTTCCGCCCGGCTCTGTTCTGCTGACCGGTGCACCCGGCACTGGCAAGACGATGCTGTCTCGGTGGATGTCTCAACAGCTTGAATTGCCGTTTGTCACACTTGACCTGGCGACTTCGATTTCCAGTTTTTTGGGTAAAACGGGATTCAACCTGCGTCGAACACTCGACTACGCGCGGTCGCGTCCATGTGTCCTGCTCCTCGATGAGTTTGACGCAATTGCGAAGCGTCGGGATGACGACTCGGAAGTTGGCGAGCTAAAACGAATCGTCAATGTGTTGCTAAAGGAACTCGAAGACTGGCCGTTGCAATCAGTACTGATTGCAGCGACGAATCACCCGGAGTTGTTGGATAAGGCAATCGAACGCCGTTTTGATATCGTCATCGATATTCCGCTTCCGGGAGACGATGAACGTGTTGAAATACTTCGGCAATCTGGTCGCCAGTTCAGCGACCAGATTCCCGCAGAACTCTTGAATGCTCTGGCGGTCGGGCTGGAAGGAACAAATGGATCAGAACTGAATTCGCTGATGTCTGCCGCAGTCCGACAGCACCTTGCTGGCGAACAGGAGCTTGTGCGTAGTCTGATTGAAGAGTTTCAGCTGCGTTTGAGCAAGCGTCTTTCAGGGCGGTCGCTGGGTGTAGTACTGCGATCAGTTCAAGCGAATGCGAAGGGACTATACAAAGTTCGCGACTTGGCTGAGCTGTTTGGAAAGGCACCATCGACCATTCAGCACCATTTGAAGAAAGAGGTGCAGCATGGCTGATACTCAAAAGCGGCTCATTCTCGGAAACGGTGAGCAATACATCCAGGCGATTGCGAAACAGAAGACGGGGCGTTCCAAGGAGCCTCCAAGAAGCTATGGTGAGGCTCGCGACCGCATCAAGTCCGGTGTTGTGACAGCACTCAAGAGTCTGGACGCACTTCCGCCGGAAAAAAAGATCAGAGATGAGGCCGTCTTCTGCATGCGTCTGCACCCAGACGTTACGGCCAAATCGTATGACCCGGCCACGATTTTCAACGAAGTACCGGAGCTACGAAGTGTTGGTTCGCGAACATACCACACATCCATCACGGAAGTTGCCGAAACGGAGAGCATCACCAAGATGCTCGGTGGAAATGTCGCCGATGTCGATGCACGACTCGTGTTTGTGCAGAGTACACCAAAAGGCTTCAACCGCTTTCTTCAGCAACTTGACCGCGCGGAATCGACGCTTCCCGCCAAGTTTCGGGAAGAAATTCGACGCGTTGAACGATTCGACGCGCTCGCGATTGATGAACAGATGGGTGGGTTCTCCGAGAAGTGGACGGAAGGTCGAGTCGAGCTTGTTCTACATCCGAGTCGTAGCACGCAAGATGGCCAACTTGAGTTCCTCTTTGAGTTGTTCGAGTGGGCGAACATCGACGCGGAACGAAGCAGGGTTCGCCCCTACGCCGGCGGCCCAACATTTGTGTCGTGCTTTCTTAATCGCAAATCGCTGAATCAACTGGCCGGTGCCAACCCACTTCGCTCGGCTCATCCGCTTCACTTTGAGGGGCTCAGCAGTCTGCGGCATGCGCCGAAGTCAAATGCACCAAAGCCACCGTCAACGACTACGCGTTCGACAATCAAAGTCGGTATGTTTGATGGAGGAATCGACCCGAGCGTACCTCTATTGTCTGGTCACGCAGAGCAAGACGACGCAAATTCAATCAAGACTCCTGAGAATGCAGATTGTGTCGCACACGGGACAGCCGTTGCTGGGGCAATTCTGCATGGGCCACTGAATCCCTTCAAAGCGAAGGACCGGCTGCCGGCTCCGCCGGTCTACTTGGTTAGCTTTCGCGTGTTTCCAACTTTGGGTGACCACAAGGGTGATCCGGGTGGAGCAGACCTTTTTGAGTGCATCGACATCATCGAGCAGGCCGTTCCCGCAAGAAGCGACATCAAAGTGTTCAATGTCAGCTTTGGTCCGCGGGGGCCAATCGAGGATGACACGCTTTCACGCTTCACGTACGTTCTGGATACGCTTGCCGCAACACACAAAGTGACCTTCTGTGTTGCAGTTGGCAATGACGGCGAAGTCGCTGATGAAGAACGCATTCAAAGCCCATCAGATATGGTCCATGGGCTGGGGATCGGTGCGTTTACACTCAATAAGGCGGCGCCTGTGCATGCTCCGTATTCTTGCCATGGTCCGGGTCGTGAATGTGGCAAAGTCAAACCAGACATAGTGGCGTTTGGCGGTTGCGAGAACACGCCAATGCATTTGGTTTCGACAGCTTCGGGACAGAAGGTGCTTTGGTGGGGGACCAGTTTTGCCGCACCACTTGCATCACGGATGAATGCACAGGCAATTGACTCATTTGAGCGCAGCTCTGCACTTTTGGGGCGAGCTTTGCTCGTGCACACCGCGAAGTATCCGGGTAAGAAAACTGACGCCAAGAAGTCCGATGCGCTGCTGGGGCACGGTTGTCTTTCGGAAACGCTCGACGACGTCTTGATGTGTGAAGACCACAACGTGACCGTGTTGTTTCAAGGCGCCATGCTTCCAAGTCAGATGGTCAAGCTTCCAATCCCATGGCCATCGGTCTCGATACCCGGAAAAGTTCGGATTCATTGGACTGTCGCAGCACTTGCTCCGGTCGATCCGATGCATCCGGGCGACTATACGTCATGTTGTCTTGTGGAAACATTCTATCCGAACTCGCAGAAGTACAAATTTGGTCCACCCAAGGGTCTAACGGCGAAAAAGAAAGTTCTTCACCTCATCAACGATGCGACCGAGATCACTGACCTGCTCAGTAAGAACTGGAAAAAGGCCGGCTGGCCGGAGACCGACTCTGGAAACGTATATATGGATGAGAAGGAGCGGCGTCTCGACTGCAAATGGGAGTCCATTGTTCGCCGAACAAAGTCTAAAAACGCGAAGGGAGTTGAGTCTCCGTTGATGACACTACATGCGATCGGAAGAAACGGGGCTCATGAGCGGTTTGACTACGTCGTCATCGTGACGCTAGAGGCTCCCAAGTTCCAAGGCGATTTGTACACCGAAATCCGACAGCAGTTTCCTGCGCTCGCTCCGATTCGATTGCGAACTGAGGCCGAAACTCGTATTCAAATCTGAGCTAGGCAGAGTAGCCCCAGAGGAAGTCGGGAATTGCGTTGGACATTTGAAAGTCGTGAGATTGATGTTGCTAGGTTAAAAACGCGTGGCTCGATTTCTCAACCCTGGACTTATCGGACAATTTCCATAGAGCATCACAATTCCATTCTGATGCGTTGACCTATCGATCTCAGATTGGAGCAAAAATGCTGTGTGTCAAACTGAATAGATCGGAAGCGTCAGTCTTGACCTGCGACGCAATGCGGCAAGAGAAAGACATCCAGTTCGTGAGAATAGTTTAGCTCCCCAAGCCCGTCGGCCTAGAGCGAGCATCTTCTCTAACAGCTATCGTTAACAGCCCAATGTGGCGTTCATTAAACATCTCAACGGACATGAAATCAATCGCCCAGCTTGCGACAAGCCTCTTCCACTGGCGTTCCCGATTCGCTCTGTTGAAGCGCAAAGGCAATTTACTCATTCGTAAATTACGACTTCTTCATGGTCTTTTTCCTTCGGGAATGGGCGGCCAAATTCTTCCCTGATTTTCTCGTTTGCAGGCAGGTGCAGGTCAAGTTGGACATTTCACTTGCACACAGACTGAAGATGGTCTAGCGTAAAATCGTATCCGCTCCAATGCGGTTTCACGATTTTACGATGGACATGATTTACGCTTTTCTCAATCAAAAAGGCGGCGTCGGCAAGACGACCCTTTCTATTCACACGGCGGCCGAACTGACGCGCCGCAAACGGCGTGTTCTGCTCATCGACGCCGATCCGCAGGGCAGTGCATTGGCCTGGTCGAATTGCCGCGAGACGCCTGACTTTACCGTCGTTGGAATGGCCAAATCGAGCTTGCATAAAGAGATTCAGCAACTCGCTTCCGCCTACGACGATGTCATTATCGACGGCCCGCCGCGCGTAACCGAATTGGCTCGCTCGATCCTGCTGGCGGCCGATCTGGTGGTGATCCCTCTGCAACCCTCGCCGATGGACGTCTGGGCCGCGGCCGAAACGATCGACCTTATCCGCGAAGCCCAACTCTACAAGCCCGACCTGCGATGTGTTCTGGCGATCAATCGCAAGATCGCCAATACGGCGATCGGAAGAGACGTGCGCGAAGTTTTGACGGAACTCGACGTACCGATCATGAAGAGCGACATCGGCCAACGCGTCGCCTTCGCCGAAAGCGCCGCGTCGGGCGGTACGGTCGCCCGTGGTAAGGCGGCCAAAGAGATCAAGAAATTTGTGGACGAACTCAGGAGGATCAAATGAGCAAACGGATTCAGATGCAAGCCCGGCCGCAAGCCAAGGCGAACGCCGACAAGTGGGTAGAAAGCCGCGAGGAGCCGGTCATCAGGAAGCCGCACGGGAAACCAAAGCGTTTGACGATCGACATCGATCGAGAACTGCATACGCGGTTGAAGATCCACTGTGCGACGCATGGCACGCAAATCGTCGACGTGCTGCGGACCATGATCGAGGATCTGGTCGCGAAATCCGAGTGAACAAAAGCGTCTGTGAGTAAGTCACCTGACCCGCGTCATGCACGTTGCGGTTGCACCGAATCCGTGGCACGCTTGAACCGACCTAAGCACTGCTTAGGAGACAAGCCTATCACTTAATCTTCTCTGATTTGCCCCCTTCCGGGTCTCTCCGTATGCTTCAATATGCTCATTGCCACACAGGGAAAAAGCGTTCCAGGAACGCGTCAGTATTTTGAACAAGTTCTGACCCAAGGGGATTACTACCTGGGTCAGGAGGTGGCGGGGCAATGGCGTGGCAAAGGGGCCGAGATTTTGAGTTTGGGCCGTGGTTCCAAGGTCACCAAAGAGCAATTTAACGCCCTCCTCCAGGGAAACCATCCGGTCACCGGCAAGCAGCTAACACAGCGGAATCGCAAGGACCGCCGGCCGGGGATGGATCTTACGTTTTCCGTGCCAAAGAGCGTTTCTCTCGCCTGGGCGATCAACGGGGATGAACGGATCGTCGCCGCCTTGCAAGCGGCCGTCCGCGAGACGATGGCCCATGATGTTGAACCGCTAATGCAGCGGCGCGTGCGGCAGGGAAAGCATGCGGCTTCCAAGCAGAAGGTGCAGACGGGCAACATCATCTACGCCGACTTCCTGCACAAGACCTCGCGACCCGTCGAAGGGAACGCGGATCCGCATCTGCATGTCCACGCCTTTGTCATTAACTGGACGCAGCAAAACGGCCGGCACTTTGCCGGCGAGTTTGAAGAGATCGTTCGACAACGGCCCAGTCTGCAGGCAAAGTTTGAAGCTCGGCTGGCCGGGAAGCTGCAGCACGAACTGGGATACCAGGTCGAGCATGTTCGCTTCCGCCAGAGTGGCAAGCTGAAGCACGGCTGGGAGATCCTGGGCGTCGACCGTGCGACCATTGAGAAATTCAGCCGCAGGACCGCCCAAGTCGAAGAGCACGCCAATAAGAAAGGCATCAAGGACGCGGAGCGGAAAGGCCAGCTCGGCAAGCTGACGCGGGAGAAGAAGGAAACCGGCAAGTCGATCGCCCAGCTTCGCCAAGAATGGCGGTCGCGTCTTTCCGCCAAGGAACAGACCGCTTTGGGCAGTCTCACCTCGACGCCGGTCCAGCGGGGGCAGGATGCGGAACGCGAAGCGGCTGCGGCATCCGTGAAGTACGCGCTAGATCACCATTTGTATCGCCAGTCGACGGTGGAACGCCATCAGGTCGTCGGGACGGCTTTGGAGCATGGTCTCACACTTCAGCCAGAGACGGTCGAAAAGGCTCTCAATGACGCTGGCGTCATTCAGCGTGCTGTCGACGATGAAGGCAGCCGCCGGCAACTGATCACGACTCGCGAGGTGCTTGGCGCCGAGAAGCAGATGATCGGTTTCGCCCGGGACGGCCGCGGAACGCGGAAGGCGATCGGCACGGCCGACCATGAAATCTCACGGACCTGGCTGAACGAGCAACAGCAGGCCGCGGTCCGATTTGTACTTGAGTCGCGGGATTCGGTGATGGCGGTCGCCGGCGGCGCCGGAACGGGCAAGTCGTCGCTGATGCAGGAAGCGGCCGAGGCGATCCGTCATAGCGGCAAAGAGTTGTTCACCTTCGCGCCGAGCACGGGAGCGCGGGAAGTTCTCGAAGAGAAGGGTTTCAAAAACGCCCAGACGGTCGAGTACCTCCTACGCAACAGCGAGCTGCAGGCGAAAGTGAAGGACCAGGTCGTTTGGATCGACGAAGCCGGACTGCTCGATGTGCGTTCGATGAACGCTGTCTTCAAGATTGCCATGGATCAGAACGCCCGTATCGTCCTTTCGGGCGATACGCGGCAACACGCCTCCCCGCGGCGCGGCGAAGCGATGCGGCTGCTGGAAACGGAAGCCGGCCTGAGCGTCGCCCGGGTCGAAGCGATTCAGCGGCAAAAGGGTCGCTATCGACAGGCTGTCGAGCTGATCAGCCGTGGAAACGAGGTCGTTGACGCTCGCTCCGGCAAGACGGGGCTGACCGCGGGTTTCGACATGCTCGACGCGATGGGTAAGGTGAAGGAGATCGCCGCCGAAGATCGCTACCTGCAACTCGCGGAGAGCTATCTTACGAATGAGGCCAAAGGCCGGTCGACGCTGATCGTGGCGCCTACGCACGCCGAAGCGGCCCAGGCGACGGCGGAGATTCGCGAGCGTTTGCAGCGCGACGGCAAGCTATCGACCGATGAGCAAACCTTTACGCAATTCCGTTCGCTCAACCTCTCGCAAGCCGAGAAAGGCGAAGCCGCCACCTATGCCGATCAAAAGGGCGTCATCGTGCAGTTTCACCAAAACGTAAAGGGCGGCTTCAAACGCGGCGATCGCTATCGCGTGCAGGACGCCAGCAACGGTACGGTTCGCCTCGAAAGTATGAATGGCCAGCCAGGAAAGACGCTGCCGCTGCAGCATGCCGATCGCTTTGAAGTCTACGCCGAAAACGAGCTGCGGCTCGCGGCCGGCGACAAGCTGCGATTCAGCCTGGGCGGCGTCGCCCAGCACGGCCAGCGACTCAGCAACGGCCGGCTCGACGAGGTGAAGGGTTTTGACAAGCAAGGCAACATCGTGCTCAAGAACGGCTGGGTGGTCGATCGCGACTTTGCCCATCTCGATCTCGGTTACGTGATTACTAGCCACGCCAGCCAGGGGAAGGATCGCGACCTGGCGATCGCCGCCATGGGATCCGAGTCGCTGCCGGCGATCAACGCCAAGCAGTTCTATGTCACCGTTTCTCGCGGGCGCGACGACGTCGTCATCTTCGTCGACAACAAAGCCAAAGTCCGCCGGGCGATCGAACGCTCGGGCGGGCAACTCTCGGCGACCGCCCTGCTTCGTTCGTCCGCGCCGGAAGAGAAACGGGAGACGCGATCCGCAACGACCGAGCGTTTTGCCGACCAGGGACGTCGCTTGTTCGCCAGTTTCCGCGACCGGGTCGTGCATTGGTGGCGAGGGCAGCGCGAAGCAACGCAATCGTCGCGTGAGACATCGCGCGGCCGTCCCGGCGAGAATTTTGGCCCAGGTTGGGGAATGGGAATGTCACCGGCTCCAGGTAAGGGAGGTTAGCGATGAAGAATGTGCAACGGGCGTTCGACGAAAGCGGCGGCAACATCCAGGGTTTTCCACAGGCCGCGGCGCCGCGCGAATCCGACCTTTGCTGGGCTCGTCTTCGTGAGGGCGAATTGCCGCCGATGATGTTTCAAATGCGGCTCAGCGACGGGCGCTTAGTCAGCTATCCTTACAGCGATCTGCGCGAGATCCGCTGCCGTGACGCGGGCCGCGTGCAACTCTTCCTGCTCGGCCTGGAGCGACTGGTCGTCACCATCGAAGGCCGCCGGCTGCGCGAGCTGGCCAACCTGCTCAGCCGGGCCATGATCCTCTGGATCGAAGAAGCCGACCCGCGGGATCTGAGCAAGCCCGAAAGCGTTCCCGAGATCGTCAAAATCTCGATCGAAAAATTCGTCGAGTAGCCCCGTCCCAAATTTGGGACGGGCATGTCTTCGCCTCCTTCCAACTGCATTCCCAAATTTGGGAATGCCCTCTGGCAGCGTTCTGCGACCGCGGGGCAATGGGAAAGGAGTTGTGAAGGCGCTTCGAATGGGCCGCCATCGGCTCCGTCCCAATTTTGGGACGGGGCACGGGACGCCCCTTCTTTTCCCATCGCCCCGACGCCGATTGCACGATTTGGCGACGATACGATTCCCAAATTTGGGAATGCCATAAGCCCCTCAAACAACAGCGGTTAGGATCGCGGGGGCGATGGGAAAGAAGGCAGCAATCCAAATCTGCTTGCGCTCTTCTCCAAAGTCTGGCATGCTCGCCCGCATGACCGACGACCCACACATTCCCCAACGAGCCGAGCTCGAAGAACGCTATCAGGCCAAGATCATCACTTACGAAAAGGGCGGCGTCCATCTGCCCGGCGGCATGTGCCGCTGTTGCGGCTGTGGGCCGAACGTCGAGCCCGACTACCAGTCCGAACCATGGTACATCTACAAGGCCAACCTCTGCGACACGGACGGCGTCTTCTACTCGATGCTCTGTCAGGAATGCCTGGAAGAGGTGCGGCAGGAATACAATCTCCGGCCCAAAACGACCCGCGACGAGATGGCCAAAGAAATCGGCGATCTGTTGGGGGACGACATCGACGGCGCCCAGTCGATGATGGACGATTTCGAAGGGTTCGACTTCGACTAAAATTGCTAGCCCGCCCTGCCCTACTCGGCCTTCGGCGGCAAATCGCTGTCGATCGGCAACCGGCTTCCGTGGCGAAAGCCAATCACCTGGACGGTCCGCGCGTCGTCGTTGACGGTGAAGAGAATGAGGAACGAAGCAACCAGCCGCATCCGAATTTCGTAGTCGCGAAATTCGTTTTCCGGGGCGAGCGAGCACCGCTTGGGCCACTGCTCAAGGCTATCAATCGCGTCCCAAATGCGTTCCAGCAATCGAGCGGCCGCTTGCGGAGCCTGCCGCTCCACGGCGATATAGCCGATCGCCTCGTCGATGGCCGCCTTGGCCGAAAGGGCGACGCGAACGTGGAATTTCATCGGTCGATCTTCAGCTTGTACTTGGCCGCAATCTCTCGCAGCGCCTCTTTCATCGGCTCGGTTTGCCCGGCCGCGACTTCTTCCATGCTGCGGTCGATCAATTCCAAACTCTGGGCGAGCTCAGGGGCCGTCGGCTCCTCAAGCAGCAGCGAAAGCAACAGCTGGTCGTCGGCCGCCACCCGTTCCACGATTCGGCTGATCGACGAAGCGACTTCCGTGCGGCCCGACTGGGCGAGTATCGCCTCGATCTGCCGGGTGACCTGATCAGATATTTCAACATTCATTTTAAAGCTCCTTCGCTTTCACATTATCACGGTTCGCCCTCGCCGGTCAAAGGCCGCACGCCCAGATGGTGGGTGAAGAATTTCAACTCCTCGTCCGCCCGCTGCAACTGCTCCATCAGATGGGCCTGCGGATCGGCGGCGGCCAGGTAGCGAGCCAGTTCTCGCAACATGACCTCGGTTTCGCGGAGCCCATCGTAATTCTCAAAATTCAGCCGTTCGGTCTGCTCATTGAGAAACGCGGCGACCTCGTCCGCTTTCGCCGCGAGGTCGCCGGCTGGGCCGGGAAGGCGGCTCACTGGCCGCCCTCCTCTTGCTTCTCTTGACGGCGTAGCTCGGCGATGCGGTCGTAGGCGAGACTCGCCAGGCGGCCGACGCGGAGCAGTTCGGCGCCGCTGAAGGAGCGGCTTTCTTTCCATTCGCCGTTATCCGTTTTGTAGCTGCGAACGAATTCGACGTTGTACCGGACCGGCCCTTCGCTGCTCTGGTTGGTCCAGATCACCGCTTTCATCGTGCGATCGTAAAGCGTATCGGCGGGTTTGTTGGGGTTCTGTGTCATGGTTTGGTTCCTTTCGTGGTTGTTGACCATGAACCGCGATCCGCCGCGTCTCGCCTGCCCGGCGCCAGGGGTTTAGGTGCGGGCCGTCGCAAAGCGACAACACGGCCCCTTGTGACGGGCAAAGACGGCGCGGCAGCGTTCATAGTGAGTCAATGGCTACGAGAAGGAAGAAACCTGACCCCGACTTCAACGCCTGAGAGATGCGACTGGCGATCGAGCAAGTTGCGGTTGGCATTCCATGGCAGGGTTTCGGCGCCGGTTACCGTTCGCAAGATCAGTCGCTGCGATGCGGTTAGTGAATGGCTGGCCGCGATAGAGAGTGCCCTGCTCCACCGCTTCACCCGATGGCGCGATCAAACGCACGATCGTTGACACGTTCACGCCATGAGGATCAGTTAACCGCGTCCGCCCCGCTCTTGCCAGTAGGCAGGACGACGACGAACGTGAGCCACCGCCAGCACGTGAATTCGGTCGTTCAGTATTTCGAAAACGACCGCATACGGAAACCGCTTCAGCGAACGGTAGCGGACTTCGTAGTCCAGGACACCTGGATAAAGAGGGTAGCGCAACGGGTGGGTTTGAATGTTCTCGATTGCAACGGCCAGCTCCGAGAAAAATCGGCTGGAGGCGGTCTCACTTCGTTCTTGATACCACTGCCAGGCCGCGTTCGCTTCGGCGTCGGCCGCGGGGTGGAACAGGACCGGCTTAAGCATCGCGTTTGGTCATCCGGGCCAGGACCTCGTCGGCCGGCACGCCTTGCACGCGACCCGTTTTCAGATCGTCGGATCGACGTTGCAGTTCCTGCCGCCACGCCGCTTCCACCTCCTCGGGCGGATCTTCCGGTCCGTGATCGACGTCGATGAGCGGATCGCTCGTCAGCAAAGCATCAATAATCGCCGCCCGTTCCTCGGCCGACAGCTGCAACGCTTCGGCAATCAGTTTCTCAGTCTGTTCAGTCATCTTCATTACTCCTGGGTTCCTTTGAGATTATCACAGTTTTCGGCCGCAGGTCAAAGCTGTTCACAGCCTGACCCGAAAAACCGTCCGAGTCGCAGGGACAATAGGAAACGAGTGTTGAAGAAAACCTCCGGGACCAGAACGTCCCGAAGGCGAAGCCCGTTTAATGCTCGCTTGGCAGATACAGCGTCCAGTTTTCGCCGTCGTAGGCCGCCCAAATGTCGATCCTTGGCAGCGGGAAGTCGGTGAAGGGGATCGCTTGCGTGATAAACGCCTCTTCAGGGCTATCGGACTTGGCGAAGAGCACGGCCGTGCGGTCCTCTTGCACTTCGAGCGTCCAAAAGTGCATCTCGGCAATGCGATCATCCTCGGCCGCCGCTTTGCGGAACGGCTGGCTGCCGATCCAGGAGCAAATCGCATCGATCAGCCAAAAAGCTTCGCCCTGCTCGGCCACATATCGCACGCCATCGGTGTAGCAAACCCGGCGATTCAAGCCGTGCCGGTACAGGTCTATCGTGCCGGTAAACTGTCGCAAGTCGGATTCGCAAAGGGTGTTGGTGGAGTCGGTTGTTTTCGTCATGGTGCATTCCTTTCGTAGTTGTTGACCATGAACGGCGATCCGCCGCGACCTCGCCTGCCCGAAGCCAGGGTTGGCCCCGCCAACCGCCCCCGGCGGCCCCGGCCCTTGCATCGGGCAAAGACGGCGCGGCAGCGTTCAGGGGTAGTCAATGGGTACGAAAAAAATCCTCTGAAGAAATGCCGAGTCTACCGACCGCTCGTCGCGAAGCCACCTTCCGCTTCACCGATTTGGCATTTCCCAATAAATCGACCGGCTGGTGTTTTCGTTGACGCGCGTCGGTCGATGTGACCGACGCGCGCTGTTGCGGGCGCGGAACTACTCAGTGGCAACCTGTTGCTTGGGCACGGTCACAATTACCTGGATCGCTTCGGATGGACCGCCCGCAGTCTGGAAACCACCGATGTCACATTCCCGCGGGTACTTTCTAAGTACGAGCTGGAGGTGGTTATCCGCGGTCGTAGAGATAACTCGCGTCACTCTGTAGCCTGAGTGCGGTATCGGGGCTGGGGCCGCTTCAACCATGCCACACCTCTGGCAATAGAATATATCGAGCTGGTCGTTCGACCATCCGCCTTCTGTCCCGTTGAGCTGTGTCTGGTCGATTACGTTCATTACATCCGCACGGAGGCGATGACGGTCAGGTTCGACTTGGTGTGCCCACTGCCAGTTGGAATTGCCAGATTCTGGAGCATTGTTTGCGGCCCCGGTAAAGTCGTGTGCATAGGCCACGACTTCCTTCTCTCTCACATTGGACAGGTCTCTGCCGTCGCCGGAGTCGGACGGCAATCGCATCCACACCTTAAGCCCGACCATTGAGTTGTCTGAATCCACGTGGCCCAGGGCAATCGTATCGAACTGTGGTCCGTTCTCGACGCACGTGGGATGTGCGCAAACAGAGAAGCCGTCCGATGCACCGACTTGGCTGCCAGCAAGTGAGGCGCGGATGACTAGGTGGCGACTATGGTCGGGCTCGGTCTGGGCGTCACCTCGAATCTCGATCACCCCAGTCTCAGACAAACTGTTTGCTCCGATAATCGTCGAAGCCGCACCGTTCAAGGCTGAGCAATTACTTACCTCGAAGAGAATGTCGTCTTGTGGATCGTCTGGCTCACGCTGAATGGTCACGGATACTTTCGTGACCTGGCGGAACGGCAAACTCCGCGGCAGGCCTGCTCCGCGGCTGGGAATATCGAATGTAATTTGCATCGGGCCCACCTTCGCGTATCGTGGCGAAATGACTCTCAGAGCAACCTGCAAGATAGTGATTCTTGGCTCTACTCACAACGACCTTAAATCTCGGAGAGACGTTTCTTTTGCTTTTTGCCTTGTCGAGGCGTATTTTGAAAGGGGTATTGCGATTGGTTTTAGCCACGGAGGTGTCTCGTGTCCACGACCAAATATTCCGCGCGCGAAGCGCATCGGCTGGCAGCTTTTGAGCTTTGGCGTCAAGGCCTGATGCCGGCCGAGATCGCGCGGCGGTTGGAGCAACCGCTCTCGAACGTCAGTGGGTGGTGTCAAAGGTTTCGTGCGGTGGGCGTGCAAGGCGTTCATGATAAACCGCGGCCAAGTCCGGCTTCGACACCGACATCTGGACGACCCGACGCGTCCGTGAAGTTGTCAAACGAGAGTTCAAAGTGGAATACCATGTCGATTATCTGCGGCGGTTGATGCGAAAGCTCGGCTTCACGCCGTAGTTGCCGAGACGTCAGGCGCGACAAAAAGATCCCGCAGCCGCGGCGGAGTTTCGCCGGAAGACATGGATTCAGGCTGTTAAAAAAGGGGCGTAAAAATGCTGTCTTGCTAGCGATTGACGAGTGCGGGTTCAAGGAGCAACCGCTTCGCAAACGGACCTGGGCGATCCGCGGGCAAACGTCCGTGCTGCGGCAAAACGGTTCCTGGAAAACCCTCACCGCGATCGGCGCGATCAGCCTGCAGCCCTCGGGACGCCTGAACGAACAGTTTCAACTGCTTGCACACACCGCCAAAACAATGGACTTTGTATGGTTTTTGCGGAAGATGCGAAACCGGTATCGGCAGAAACTGCTGGTCGTGTGGGACAACCTAAAGGCCCATCGCTGCGCGGCCCAACTGCTGCAATCGCTGGGTGTATCCTGGGTGGAATTCGTTTGGCTGCCTTCTTACTCGCCGGAGCTGAACCCCGTCGAATGGCTCTGGAACAACACGAAATATCACGAGTTAGCGAACTACGCCCCGCCCGACAGTGACACCTTAAGAACGAAGGTCGCACAATCGCTGTCTCGCCCCAAAAAGAACCCCTCGCTGCTCCGCAGTTTCTTCCGCGGCGCCGGTCTGAGAATCAACCCGAAAACTTAGGTCGTGCTGAGTAAAACCAACTAGCTTTTTACCACTTGCGCACGTCGGTCCGATACGCCGTCGCGGAAGTGTTGCCCGGCTCCGCCGGTTGTCGGCCGATGTGTCCGGAGCTGGTTAGCGTCGCTGCCTTCGGCTACCGACGTTACGACCGGAGCAATAACAGATCAGTTGCAACGTGGTCGAGCGGGTAGCGGCGTTGGCGGAGAACGGTTGTCCGGGAAAAGGGCTGGGCCTATCACTTCTTGAGTTTCGCCAGCCTCTCAGTGTGCGTTACCAGCTTAGCGGAAATCCGCTTCACCGCATCCGGCGTTTTCAGCCATTTCGGCCCTGCCTTGCGGCCGCGCTCCTCCATTATTTTTCTGAAAGCGTCCATATCTTCTTTCGTCGGCTTTCGCTCGAAAAATTGCGTCGCCAGCTCTTCCTCACTGCTGGAAAAACCGCCCCAGGCGTGCATGGAGTCAAGCTGTACGGAACCGTTTTCAATCACCACCTCTTCTTGGGTGTTTTCATACTTTCCAATTCCGAGATCGAAGCCAGCGATCTTTCCCTTGTGCTCTGAAATTGCCTTTTGGAAGCCTTCGTCTTTGTAAAGCCGGGAGAGATTGAGGACGACGCTCCCCAACCCGGGGTTGATTTTGAAGATCACCCCTTGAGAACCCGGCTCTGGAACACCTCCCTTAAACCCCATTGCCACGGCCTCGCTCTCGGTCCAGGCGGAAATGGTCTCCGCCAGTTCCTCATCGGTTCCCAGCGTCCAGACGGCGCTTTTGTGGAGTTTCAGCCGCCGATAACACGCGACATCGGTCTGCCGGAACTTCTCGGGCAGGCCGGCAGCGACATCTTGCAACTTCTTGCCGCGTTCATTCTTTTCCTTGGCGTTACCGCCGCATTGCCAGTCATTGATCGCCTGGAGCAGTTCGAGTGTGAACAATTGGGTTGCCTTATTCTCACGCTGTGCCACGACTTCCCCGGCCGCACGCCAGAAATCACCGGTTGCGTCGTTGGGGTTATAGGGCGGCAATTTCCCGTCTCCGCGTTCCAGCGAGAAACCATATGCCCGTCGCCGTGCCTCGTCGAGTTCCTCTGCCGTAAGTGTGTTGCGCAGGTTCGCAAGAGCCTCTTTCAATGTCTCAGCTCCCGTTAAGGCAAGGATTTCCCTTTTGTAGGAGGGAAGCAACGCCGTCTCGATTCCCGCCGAAATGGCAGCGATTAAGTAACTGATGCCGTCCATTCCTTTGGTGACGCTTTGTTTTTGCGCGCTGATTAAGGCCGCCTCTGCGAGCAGCTTGCCATCAGGTTTCGGAAGCTTTCCTGATTCGGGAAAATCCGTATACAGAACTCTTTCAACGCTCTCGAAGTTCTGCAGAGTTCGTATCAGCACTTTTTTCGGCGAACGTTCCGGATCATGTGGTTCAGCATATGCTTGGTTATTGTACTTACCGATTTCGCGGTGCCAGAGCAAAGTCTTGGCTTCCTGCTCGGTCACTTTGACGTTCAGTACCAAAACAACTGCGCGTACATGGCTGCCACCCGCTTTGACCGGTACTAGCGTAGGTGCGTTCCCGCGTTTTTGGCTCAGCCGGGCGAACTCGACTTTGAAGGGAGTAATACATGTAATTCGGTTTGCTATGGCTGGCTTGATCTCTGACCCTGGATCTCGAATCAGGGAGCCGTAAGCTAATATGCCAATGGCCATAAGTTGTTTCCTTCGACCGGACATACTCGGGCACGTGTGGTTGGTCTGTCGACGCTCACATTATAGGCAAACTGGACCGACGACAAAGCACCAATCTCCCGCCGCTTGCACGCTTCGGACCGACACACCGACGCATTCTACTGGAAAAGCTTGAGCTGAGAATCCGCCGTTCGAGCCTCTTTTTGCCGCTCCGCAACGATCGGCGTTTCGACCACCGTCGTTTCAACCGCTTCGGTAAAGGATTCCCCCAGGATCCAATCCGCCGCCTTCTGCGCCGCTCCAGCTGCACTCACCACCAGCCGCTTGTCGCCCTTCAACTGTTTCTGCCAACCATCAATATACGCGGCTGATTGCTCAATGGTAGGTGGGCTGATGCCCGCGACGGCGGCGAGGAAGGCGGCGCCCATTTCGGCGATGAGTTCTTCTTTCGAATAGTCGGGCGAGCCGAACGGCGTGAGGTTGGTGTCGAGGCCGCGGTTCAGGCGTTTGCTGTGGCCGGTGGAATGGACCAGTTCGTGGAAGAGCGTGGCGTAGTAGTTCTCGCGGTCGCTGAAACGTTCCGGGTCGGCGATGCGGATTTCATCGATGCGGGGGCGATAGAACGCCCTGCTCCCGCCGTGCGAGATGGACGGTTTGTCGCGGTAGCCCGCGACGATCGCTTCGGCCCGGTCGAGCGGTTCAAACGGGACGGTATTGGGATCGATGGTGGGGGCGTCAGGCGGCTGCAGCCCATCGCATTGTTCGACGTTGAACACGTTGTAATGTTTCAGGACAGGGATGGTGATCTCTTCGCCCGTCTCGCGGTCTTTGGTCGCGTACTGCTTCCAGAAGACGACGAGCGAGGATTTTTCGCCTTTGCGGACGGCGCCGTTCGCCTTTTGGGCCTGCTTGAAGGTGATCCAGTAATCGGAGCCATAGCCTTTGGCCCAGGCCATCGACGCCAGCAGGAAGACGTTGATGCCGCGGTAGCGTTTGCCGCTGTCGAGGTTTTTGGGCCAGCCCTGGCCGCCGCCGCGTTGGATCGGGTTTCGCCAGGGGACCGTCCCGGCGTCGAGCAGTTCGAGGATGCGGTCGGTCACCTCCTGGTAAAGATCGCGTGTCTTGCCCTTTGCCATTACGCGTTACGTCGGGCTGTACGGATGGGTCGTATGTGCATGATCGCCTCCTTCTTTGATTGCGTTGCTTTGTCATTGCCACAGATATGCGTCATGGGTCAATCCTTTCGTAAGCCAGGGCGAACTGCGGCTGCTGGATCGTCGCGTTCGCGACCGGCGGTTCGGCTTTCCTGATGGCGGCGCGAACGGCATTGAGGGCTCGCTTGGTGTCCTGATCGGCCGGGTTGCTGACGAAGAAGATCGCCAGTTCGTCCCGAGCGATGATCAGCGCCGCTAGCAATTGCGGGGCGGCAGCGATGAGTTGGGCGTTGGCGAGATCCCGGTCCTGCAGATCAAAAGGCAGTTCGGCCACGACGGTGAAGTGGCGAGGTTCACAGGTGGTCACCTGGTACGTTTCGCCGCCGTTGATCGCTTCGACCCTCCAGGGGCCTGGCGTGTGACGCGTTTCGATGGACATGGTGTTCTCCTTTTCGCGGTTGACGATGAACCGCGCCCGCTGCGGATCTGGCTCGCCGGCGCCAGGGTTGCGCAGCGACTCGCCTTGCCCTTGCGGCGGCGAACAGGCCGTGGCAGCGTTCAAGATCCGTCAACGCGAAAGGAGAACGTCTCATCCCAGTGCGTCCGCTCGCCTTGGAAGGGCGAATCATCGTGACGTCGTAAACACGACGAATCGTAAAGTCGCCAGTTCAATTCGGTGGAACCAAGAAACGGACTTGACCGGCGTCATCGGCTCGAAACAATTCCGACGAGTCGATCCACGATTACTTCGCAGTACGGAGTTCCGGCATGAAGGACGAACGTTTTCAAGGCGGCAAGCTGGTCGAGAAATTCAGCCGATCGCATAGCCCGCCGGCGCCGGAAGCGGCGAAGAAACCGCCGTCGCTGCAGGAGAAGATCAACGCCGCCCGGCGAGAGCTCGACAGCCTGCAGCCGACGCTCGACATGACAAGGACCGGCACGTCGAATCGCCCTAACCCGGCGCGAAACTGGCGGATCGCCAGTCAGATCAAACAATGGGAAAACCAAAAGGCAATGAGGGCGGAGTTCAACCGCCTCGGCGAAAAGAAGGTCACGCTCAAGGACCGGATTGCAGAAGCGAAGCAGGAACTGGCGACCTTCCCGTCACGCTCCGATCGGTCGGCCGCCGCCCTGAGCCCCGTCGAACAACGCCGCGAGAGCACGCTGCAAACGCGGGTCGAAGAGTGGTCCCAGCAACTGGAGATCGGCAAGGCGATGCAGCTGACGGCCAGCTTCAATCGCCCGATCTGTGCCCAGTCGGCCGAGATGGATTTCGAGCGGATGCGCTAACCGAAATTTGCGCGACGGCCTTGCCTCGTGCTATCGTGAAGGAATGTTTATGACCGAGAAACAAACAGAGGCCCGTCTAACCTCCCTCGTCCGCGATCTGCCGCTGCCAGACGGCTCCACCCGTCCTGTACGGCTGCTGCAGTTCCAATGGGCCAGCTACGACTACGCCATCGCCCACCTCGGCTTCACCCCGCTCGACTTCACCGCCTGGGCCAAAGACGAAGAACAGTACTTCGGCGTGAACTTCGACGAAGCCATCCAAGTCGGCGTCGACTACGTGCTGCAGAAGTGGCGAGAGCATCTGGATGAGCTGGAGAAGTTGGCCGCTGGCGGTTTGACGCCTGAGCAGGAGCAAGCGTTGATTGAGAGTTTCGATCGTTTGCGGGCGGAGATGCGAGCGCGGAGCGGAAAAGACTCGAATGGGGTTCGAGGAACGGATCGATAGCGAATTGGCGGTCCGATTTTGCCTGGATACATTCGGTCGATGTGACTGGAGCAGGTTCTGAACTAGCCAGCCGGCTCCAGTTGGGCGTCTATTTCCGGACTGGGTAAAAAGTTTCGTTTCCGTGTCATAATTTGGCCCTCTCGGATAAGTAACTAGAGAAGCCGCATTTCAATGGAACAAAAAATGGACGAGACCACACGACAAGCGACGCGACTGTGGACGCTGGCTCAACCGGCTGTCTCGGCCTTCGTGACATCGGTGGTCCGTGATTTCGGAGATCGGGACGATGTTCTTCAGGATACGGCGGTGGCGGTTATTGAGTCCTTCGACTCGTATGACCCTCAGCGCCCGTTTGTGGCCTGGGCGATAGGCATCGCCCGAAATCAGGTGGGGCTTTATCTGCGTCGACGACGGCGCGACCGACTGGTCTTCGACGAGGAAACAGTCGCGTGCCTGGCGATTGCCTTTGCGGAAGTTACGCCGCAGCAGTCCCGTCAATTGGATTCTCTGAAAGTGTGCTTGTCTTCCCTGGAAGGTCGGGCGCGAAGTCTCTTGCAATTACGTTATGAGGAGGATTGCAAGCCTGCTGCGATTGCCGAGCGCGTGGGGATGAAGCCGAATGCGGTGGCCAAGGCGCTGCAGCGTCTGCGCGATCAATTGCGGGCCTGCATCGAGCGGAGATCCGCCGAGGCGGCAACCGTATGAGTATCGACGCCCCCCAGCTGATTCACGGATATCTAGACGACTCGCTCTCGGAAGAAGAGCAACAATTGCTGAGCGAATGGATCAAGTCCGATGCCCAACATGCCCAGGCATTTGCGGCGGCCGTTCTGCTGCACGATAGGCTTCGCGATGAATGCACCATGCTGGCCCAGGGGGAAGAGCAGGCACAGCCCTTGGCTGCGTCGCCCCCCCGGCGCTGGTTACGCTCGTTCGTTGCCGTTGCGACAATCGCCTGCTGCGTTTTGATTGCCGCCGTGTTTCTATGGCACGGCGTATCGAGCACCCCGACTGCGGCGGCGGTTGAGCTTGACCGGATCATCGCCGTCAATTCGTCTCCAACCGATCGCACGTTCTCCATCTCTCTGGAAGAAACGTCCTTTCCCGAGGAGCGACGCAAGGCGGTACAAACGGAGCGCCACCGACCGCCGAAGCCTTCTATTGACGGTGCTTTGTTGCACGTCCGCGGCCCGAACCAATTCGTCCTCCAACGAAAGGTTCCGGAAGGTCAGCTCTTCGTCACGGGAAGTAATGGAAGAGTCAGCTGGGCGGTCCGCCCTGACGGGCCTGTCCGGTTCAGTTCCGATCTCACGCGGTTCAACCATGATGTGCCCGGACACGAGCAGGCGATGCCGCTCAACAATCTGCATGACGGCCTGGAGCAGTTGCACGCGGCGTATGTCGTGCAAGTCCTGCCGGTGGAAAGTCTCGAGGACGACACGGCCGTCGCTGCGGAGCCCAGCCGGTTGTTGGTGGCGGTCAAGAAGCCAGGTTTTCGCGGCCCCCGTCGCGTGGAGATCACCTACGCGGCCGCCAGCGGCCAGATCCGCCAGATCCGCTTCGTCGACATGCCGTATGGCCCGGAACGCCTGACGCTCAGCATGACGCTGGTCGATGAACGGCCCCTGGGAGCCGCGTACTTTGATCACGAGTCCCATCACGATCCCCTGCGGGTCGTAGAATTTGAGGAGTAATCGATGAAACGCTCTCTGATTTTTGCTGTCAGCGTTGTCGCCCTGTTGGGAGCAAGCCTGTTAGCCTGGGCGCAGCACCCGGACGATCGGCCACAGCCGGAAGGAAGCAGGATTCGCAAACCGCAGCTGGCCGACACGGTCAAAGCCAACATGTACGCCGACAACTGGTTCGTGCTCTACATCAATGGCGAACTGGCGGCGGTCGACTCGATCAGGTTCATGCCGCACAACGTCGTGTCTGTCGACATCCTCCCGGCGTATCCCATGACGATTGCCGTCATGGCGAAGGACAATGCTGACGCCAGGACGGGTATGGAATACGCGAACACCAGTGTTGGCGACGCGGGGTTCATCCTGAAGTTTGGCGACGGTACGGTCACTTCCGCTGACTGGAAAGCCAAGAAGTTCTCTTGGGGCCCGATTGACGGCGATACCAGGCGCCCGCGAGTCGAAAACATCCCGCTCCCGGAAAACTGGTACGCGGTCGACTTCGACGACAGTGCCTGGGGCCAGGCGAAGGAATACACCCAGGAGCAGGTCGGCCCCAAGCAGCCTTTCTTTGAGCATGATTTCCAAGGGGCGAAGTTCATTTGGACCGACGACATCGAGCTTGATAACACGGTCCTGTTTCGCCATGTCGTGAAATCACCGCCCGACGGCAAGCCGAGAATCGACTTTTCCAACCTTAACAATGTCGTTCCCGCGGCTCCCCCCAGGCCGGGACCGGGAGGAAAACGACCCCAGCAATGACGCTCCCCGACCAGCCGATCCTGAACGCGACCCAAGGGGCCAGAAGAATGACCATAGAAAGCAAACCGATGATCCACGAAAAATTTCTAGCCGTCCTGGCGACCGCGGCATTCGTACTCTGCACATCGCCGGCCCTGGCCCACCCAGGCGGACACGATCACGACGAACCCCATCATCCCCAAGCATCCCGCACCTGGACGTTGGCAACAGAAGGCGCCCATCTGCACGGCGCGTTCGTCGCCGCGAAGGACGGCAAAGTGCAGATTCGCCGCGACGATGGCGCACTTGCCACGCTGGCGATGGATCGACTCGTCCCGTCCGACCAGAAATGGATTACCGAGCGCTTGGAGGAAATCAAACGCTTGAACACTCAGCAAGGGAGTCAACTCGTGGCCCAGAAGCAACCCCATCCGCCAGCCGGAAAGGGAACCACAAAGGAACAACCTGCGCCGATGATGCTCAAATATTTCAAGCCGTTTGAAAAAACCCTGCAGCTCCGCTGGGATGAGAAATACTTTTACGTGGGGTCCAATGGCCTGCCGGCCCATCCCATGATGGTCGGAATTCGGTCCTGGCAGCAGCAAGTGCCGATCCCGCAAAAGTATTTCGGCGACAACGCGTGGCGAATCCCTTTGCACCCGACGCCGGCCAGGGAGCCGATGTCCGCCAAAAACAACTTCCTGCGCGGAGCCATCGCCCTGGCCGTCAATGGCGTCCCCATCTTCAACCCTCTGAACAATCGCGGCGATGATGCCTACCTGTTCGGGGAGCTGGACCAGTACGGCGGTCACTGTGGCCGCGCGGACGATTATCACTATCACCTCGCGCCCGTTCATCTCGAAAAAACCACCGGCAAGGATCAGCCGATCGCCTATGCGCTCGATGGCTATCCGATCTTTGGCTACCAGGACGAGCAAGCTCCCGATTTTGCGCCGCTGGACTGGCTCAACGGCCACAAGGACAAGGCGGGCAACTACCATTACCACGCGACCAAAACGTACCCCTATCTGAACGGCGGCTTCTATGGCGAAGTCACCGAGCGTGACGGGCAGGTCGATCCCCAGCCGCGAGCGGAACCTCTGCGACCGGACTTGCCGCCGCTACGCGATGCGAAAATCATCCGCTTTGAGCAAACTGAGCCCAGCAGCTATCGCCTGACTTATGAGGTGCGCGGCAAAGCAGGCACGGTCAGCTATACGCTCGCAGCGGATGGGACAGCCAGGTTTGTCTTTGTCGATCCCAGTGGAAAGACGGTCAACGAAACCTATTCTCCCAGGCAACCTGGTCCGGGGAAAGACGACCGGCCGCGTCCCGGCGACCGCCCCGAGCGACGTCCACCCCCGCGACGTGAGCCCGCCGCGCAGTCGCCTCGTGGTGCAGCGGCCAACAGGGAAAGCGATCTCCCCCGACTGCCCGTAACCAGTGCTTCGGTCACCCCGCAGGGACGCCTGAGCATTGACTGCACCTGCGACGGCGCCGGTCAATCGCCAGCCATCGCCTGGAAAGACGCGCCCGCGGGGACAAAGTCATTTGCGGTCAGCATCTGGCATACGGCCCCCGATCAGGAAAAATCGTATTGGGTGGTCGTCAACATTCCAGCCGATGTCTCGCAACTGGTGCAGAACAGCAAGGGAGTCGGACAGATTGGACTCAATGATAAACGCCGCGCCGAGTACGACCCCATGTGCTCGAAGGGCCCGGGGGTGAAGATCTATCACGTCACGGTTTTCGCCTTATCAGCAGAACCGAAACTTGCCGCCGGCAAAGCCACCCGAGCCCAACTCCTCGAAGCGATCCAAGACATCACGCTCGCCGCCGGGACGTTGGACTTTCAATACGAGCGAAAGTAAGTAGGCTCCTATTGCAGTCAGACCCATCCGTATCGTCATTCTCGCTGTCTCGCAAACCAGCCTCGGTCCGAGACACCGATGCAGATTCCATTTGTTTCGGGGCGCAGGCTTGCAAGCATTGCTGAAGTGCGCTACCCCTAACCGGATGGCAAGCGACAAAACGATAGGTGAAATTGCGGAACTGCGGTCGACGATTGCCGCACTGACGAAGCAGATGGCGGTCATGGTGCAGGCCATCGACGAATTGCGGGACGAGGTTGTGTTTCTGAATCGCAACGGTCTGTCGTCCGCGGAGGAATTCAAGGCGGCGGCGCACCCTGTCGGCTACAGCGTCCGGCAGATGGCGGCCGATCCTTGTGCGGCAGATTGGAGCGAGCGTTTGGTGCTGGAGCCGATTGGCGTCGCTCCCACTCCGCCGGCGACGCCTGTCGAGCAGCCGCCGCCCATTTCGGAAACGGAACGGGAAGCCAGCGGTCCAGGCAATCAATTGGGGTTATTCTAAATCGACGTACATCCAGTACGGCCGCGGGACGAGGTCTTCCAGGTAGGCTGGCGGATCGTAGTCGAGATCGAACTCGAATGCTCCATAGCGGAAACGGTTTTCGCCTTCCCATTGCACGCCGTTGATTGGCTTGTCGCGGAGGATGCCGCCGACCCACAGGGCGCGGATCTCGTCGGTGGTCAGCCATAAGCTGGCGGCGCTGGCCAGGCCGGTGTAGCTCCAATGCCCCTGCCCGCTCGGGTCGCGGTACATGCAGGAAAGAGCGAGTCCCCTGTTCGCTTTCAAGTCGTCGTAAACAGATTTCAGCGATTGTCGATTGAACGGGGTGAGCATCGTCAAAATAACTCGAGCTGCGTGCGAGGAACGCCGTCTTTAGGATCTCCGTCTGGTTTTGCCGAGGGCGTCGGCGTCGGCTTGGCAATTGCTTGGCGGACCGGCGCGGGACATGCTTCGAGTGGGATCTCCTTGATGAAGCCGCGGCCGTCGAAGCCGGTGCGGTACGCCCGATGGGTTTGCAGACTGAGGCTGTTGGCATGCACGGCGTAGCCATACAGGTTTCGCAGCCCGAGGTTCAGCGCCGTCATTTTCACGCAGCGCAAATCGATGTCCTGGCCGACAAATTCAAACTGGCGGCTCTCTTCGGCGACGGCCAGCAGCATCCGACCGGAGCCGCTGGCGGGATCGCAGACGGTCGGCGTGCGATCGGTCGGCCGTTCAAAATCGCCGAGACTGAGCTTCGCCATCATCCGGGCGATCGGCGACGGGGTGTAATACTGACCGTCTTCGCCATAGGTGATGGCGCCTTGGAACAGATCGCCGAGCACGTCTTTCAACTCGTCGGCCGGATCACTTTCCATCTGGTTGACCGCGGCGGCGAACAGAGCGGCCAGACTATCAACGCCCCGCTCCCCTTTCTTGCCGGCCGTGTGCTTGGCGACAACCTGCAGATACTGCTCTTCCATTCGGCCGCCGGACAGAGCACAAATCGACATTTCCAGAAAATCTTCAAAGACGACCGCCCTGCTCACCGCCGAACGTCGGGCGGCGACTTCCAGCAGCTCAAACAGCTGCCAGGTTTCAGGATATTGAAAGAACTCACGCGGCATGCGGCCGACAATGCCAGAATTCATCGTGGAGCGCAAGTTCGACGATGACAGAGCTGAAGGCACGGCCGGAACGTCGCATCATCGTATCGCCGGGAATACGACGAACTGCAAATACGGCGATACGATTTCCTTCATTCCAGTGCAGGCGGAACGGCCGGGTGGTTTTCCAATCGCTGACGAAGGACGTCATTCCAATCTGCCCCCTCGCCTTCCGGCAAACGAGTGACGATCTGTTTGTCAGGCAGATCTGCTGCTGCGAGCGATGTCTGGATGGCGTACGCCAGCTTTCTGCCGGCGGGATCGTTGTCGGTCGCCAGGAGGATCGTACTGCCGGGCGGCATTTTGGTCGCCGCCGATCGCAAGAGTTCGGACTGGTAAGGGCTGACTTGCCCGGCCGTGCTGAGGAACCGCTTTCGCTCCGTTCCAAAGAGCTGGGCGGCGCTCAAGGCGTCGATCGCCGTTTCACAGATGTAGAGTTCGCAATCATTTGGCCGCGGCCGCGACGCCCACAAACCTTTGACGCCGCCCGGCGCGAAGCCTGTGAAGCCGGCGTTTTTGACCTCGAAGCCGCATATTTCGGCGTCGGAATTCCAGTGCGGGAAGAGGGCGTTTCGTCGTCCGTCGATGCGGATTCGATCCGCGAAGATGGGATCCGCCAGCACTTGTCGCGAGATGTGCCGCTGCTCCAGGTAGGCATGAGCGCCGGGGATTGGCTGGGCTCGCATCCAGGTCGCCAGCACGCGGCCTGCGTCGTGTTCGCTTGGAACCAAGTCCTCGAATAATGGCTGCGTAGGGATGTTCGCCGTGGAACTCCCGCCGGTCCATGACCGCAATGCCTTGCGTACGCCGCCAAGCGTTAGGCGGTCGCGATACTGCAGGAAGTCGATGATGGTGCCCTGGTCGCGATCATCGTGGACGTTAAAGTAAATCCAATGTCGGTTGGCCGCCCTGGCGACAATGATCTTGTCGCCGCTCGGATGCCGCATCACGGCGCTGCTGCGACTGCTGTGGCGACGATCGAGTACAAACCCGCGATCGGCCGCAAATTCGCAGAGGTTGATCTGCGTTTTGAAACCGTTTAATTCATCGCTTCGTCCGGAGATTCCCATACGGAATCGTAGCGCGATCAGACAAGACGAGGCAAGCAAAAAACGGAGGAGGGGCGATAGGAAAAAGAATCGTGAAATCGTCGATACGGCAAACCGTGCTTACGACGATACGCTTTTGCGGTAATTCGTGTCATCGTTAATCCTGAAAAGCGTGGATACGTTCCTGCGACGTTAAGATTTTTCGCATTGTCGTGTTGACGCCGCCAGGTAGCGATAGGCCGTGCGTTCGCTGACGCCGACTGCCCGGGCAACCTCAGCGATGGATAGTCCGCGTTCCCTGAGTTCTTGCACGCGTTCGGGCTTCGCCTTGGTCGTGCCCCGTCTGCGACCTCGATAGACGCCGCGCTTCTTGGCGAGCCGGATGCCGGCCGCTTGCCGTTCACGCCGAAACTCCAATTCGATCTCCGCCAGGCCGAACATGACGCTGGCGATCATCCGTCCCACCGGGCCAGACAGGTCGATCTGTTCGGTCACCGAAACAACGCGAATCCCGGCCTCGCACCAATCGGCCAGCAAATTGACGCCGTCCTTCAAACGGCGGGAGACACGATCGAGTTTCCAGACCACAACCGTTTTCACTTTGCCGTGACCAATGGCTGCCTGCAATTTTTCAAACGCCGGCCGCTGCAGCGTCTTGCCCGTTTCCACATCTTCAAACCAACGAACGGAGTGGGGATCCACGCCGCGGCCGCCGAGCCACCTTTCAATCTCGGCCCTTTGACTCGCATTTTTCTGCTGTCGCGACGACACACGGCAATAGCAAGCGATTTCATTTTCTCGAAGCGGGTCCATCCGCCAACAAGAGTAGACGCATTTTGTCAGTCCGTCACGCTCGAATCAATCGACGGAATCTCGGCCCAAAAAAGCGGAGGAGGGGACGCAACCCTATTTGTCAGGTTCCGACTCCGTCAGCCTTCTCTTTCCTATCGCCCAATAGTCATAACTCGACAGAAACTGCCGTCACATCGAACAGCATCGAACCGTCGTGTGTTTAATAGGTGTTTAATAATGTGTTACGGTCGCCTTGATCACCTACAAGCCTTTGTAATCCAAGCGAAATCAAAGTCGGCCGGTGTGTAAACCATCGAAAAGGCGTGGGTGAAATATCGCTAACAGGTGTGTAAACAATCGAAAGCAACCAGGCGAGTGGGCGGACCATCGAATCAAGTGGGTGAACCGTCGAAATACGCCTGCGGGTGGGTGAAATGTCGAATCCGCTTGACATCGATGCGACTCTTGCGGCAACCTGTCCCAATGATGCCAACCGACAATCATGCTCGCTCCCCACTGCTTCCCGAACGTCATCCCACGCTCGACTTCTTCGTCTGCGATGTGTTCGACGCCGCACCAAAAGGGGACATGGCCTCGATGGAGCACCCGATCTTTTCACTGTCGACCAAGCCCGATCACCGCGTCCGCCGATACGAACACAACGACAACTTCATCGAAGTAAAACCATCCTCCGACGGCTTGGCGACGGTCCACGACCGCGACGTGCTGATCTACTGCATCTCGCAATTGGTCGCTGCCCTCAACCGCCACGAACACGTCTCGCAAGTCGTCCGCTTCCGAGCTCACGATCTGCTCAAAGCCACGAACCGCATGACGAACGGGCAGGGGTACGAAGCCCTCAAAGCCGCCTTCGAGCGTCTCTCCGGCACGCGCATCAGCACCAACATCGTCACCGGCGGCCGAGAAGAGTTTGAAACCTTCGGCCTCATCGAACGAGCGCGGATCGTCCGCGAAACTCGCGACGGCCGCATGCAAGAGATCGAAATCAAGCTCTCCGACTGGGTCTTCGGAGCGATCCAGTCGCAAGAAGTGCTCACCCTCCACCGCGACTACTTCCGCCTCCGCCGTCCGATCGAACGCCGGCTCTACGAACTGGCGCGCAAGCACTGCGGCCGCCAGCCCGAATGGCGTATCTCGCTCGAACTGCTCCGCAAGAAATGCGGCTCGGGCTCGACTCTGAAGGAATTCAAACGCCTGGTCGGAAAAGTCGTCCAAGACGACGCCCGCAACCACCATATGCCCGATTACCGCGTGCGTCTTGAGGAACGCCGAACGAACGCCGAAGACATCGTTGTCTTTGAGAGCCGCGGCACTATCCCGACAAAGTCGACAAGCGAATGCCGTCTCCCGCCGCCGCTTGCGCCGGACACCTACCACACCGCCCGAGTTGTTGCACCCGGCTGGGACGTTCATGAGCTTGAACGACAGTGGCGATCTTGGGCAGAAGCTTCTGGCGCAGAACCGCCTCGCGACGTTAACGCGGCGTTTATTGGATTCTGTCGAAAATGGACAGGGCGGCACTCCCTCTCGCCGAGGCGTCGGTAAAGATAATTGACTGCGATCCGCATCGATTAGCGATTAGAGATTACTCTGGGACAAACTTCACTGGACGCCCGTTCACAAGGCTGCCCGACTCACAGATTGTGATTGTCGCCGTCATCCGAGCCGGCCTTTGGTCGCTCCTCCCAGCTTGAGCGAGCGTTTAATAGTTCGGACCGTTCACCCACTAAAAAACCGGAATGGGCCGCAATTTGACGTTCTTTTCGAAGCGAACTGCGACGATATAATTTCCAATTCACGATCAGGCAGCATTACTAGACGTTTGGAGACGTGGGTATGTGGGGTTTCGTGCGAAAAATTGTTTCAAATTGGCGAATTCAGGGAGAGGTATCCGCCGCTAACATGGCGGCGGATGATTTCCGCCTGAAGGGTGATTTCGAGAATGCGAGACGAGAACTTGAGCGAGCATTGGAGATCGCACGACAACTTCCAGAAGACCGGGCGAAGACTGCTCTCTTCTCCCACCTCCTCGGACGATTGGCTCCAATTCTAGATGACCTCTGCTTGTGGACTGCCGCTCGGGAGACGGGTTTCGCCGCCTTAGAGCACACTCGAAAATTGGCCGAGGAAGATCCGAAATACTATTTGCCGCAGCTTGCGTCCCAGCTAAGCAACCTCGGAAATACACTAGATGATCTGGAAGATTGGCCAGAGGCATTTTCTGCTTATGAAGAGGCAATCTCATATCGCAGGAAGCTTGCTGAGGAGTATGGGGAAGTTTATCGCCCCAAACTTACTTTGACACTCACCGCATATGGCAACGCTTTGCGTCGATCTGGGTCTCCAGAAGAGGCTAGGCAAATTCTGGAGGAAGCACTATCCTTCGCGCCTCAAGAGGATGAGTGCAGTCTTGATTGGCTTGAACTGCGACAGGGTGCGATGGTGCGACTGGCGCACGCTTTCAGCGATCTCGGCGAGTTAGAGGCCTCGAGAGATCTATATCAAGAAGCAATACGCATGCTAGAGAAACTGGGAAGAAAAAGCGATCTTGCCCATGCATTGCAGAGTCTTGGCGCCGTTAATCACAAACTGGGACGATTGGAGGAGTCCCTCTCTGATATTGAACGGTCCATCGAAATCACAATAGAGATTGAGGTTATGTCGCCGGCTAGTCACCTTGCGGACCTAGCGTCTGCTCATAACAACCAAGGGAATATTCTCGCTGAGCTTCGAAGAAACGACGAAGCTCAAGCGTCCTTCTTAGTTGCAATTGATATTCGCCGAAATCTGTCTATCGTCGCCCCAAGGCAACGGCTGGCGCTTGCGCGGTCGCTCAACAACTTCGGTTCCTTTTTACGAACCTCGGGTCAAAGCAATCGGGCTATTCCCGTTCTGGAAGAAGCCAAGGCGATCTTGGAGGAAGAAAACGGCGAGGAAATAGATGAGTGCAGCGAAGTCTTCGCACGAACGTTACACAACTTGGGCGCGGCCAATCTTGACCAGTCGCGGTATGAAAATGGGATCGCCTTCTTGACCCGAGCAGTCACAATTCGGAGGCGACTTTGCGAGCAAGTCAGTGATCGGCTTGCGCCTTTACTTGCACGCTCAATCGAGTGCCGTGCAATCGGGTTCAGCTATGTTGGCGACTTCGAGGCTTCTAGCAGCGATTTTCGTATTGCACTGGAAATTCAGCGGCAAGAGGCCAACTCGAAACGACCGCCTGCAGTTGCTGATTTGGCGGTGAGCCTTAGCAACTATTCCTATACACTCCACCACCTCGGCAAGGTTTCAGAGAGTATACTGGTGCTGGAAGAGGCGTGTATGCTGCAGCGAGACCTCGCGAAGGAATATCCTGATGCGTTTTTGCCGAGCTTGGCGGCGACCTTGGGCAATCTAGCAGCCGAGTTGGTAGAAGCGAATGATCATGTGAGGGGCGTCCAAATTTTTCACGAAGAAATCGACATTCTTCAACAATTGATTGACAACGGAACCAAAGATTTGGAATCGGCCTTGGCAGCCGCCCAGGGCGAGCTTGGCAAGGTTCTAATGTCAACTGAAAAGGGCCTGGATCTTATGCGAAAGGCGGCCGAGTCACTGCAGAGGCTCAGCGAGTCGGATCCGGATTCGCAGCTTGAGCGTCGCCGCTCATTGTTTGAAGCGCTGGGAAAATCGCTTTGGATCTTCTACGATGACAACGGAGACGAGGAATATCTCACGGAATCGTATCAGTGGTTATCGCGCGCCGAAGATCTAGGAGAAACGCAGCGCTACAGATTTATCGATCCCCGAAAACGACGTGAAGCCACCGAGAAGCTACACGACGTGCATCTGACCCTTATCGACATCAGCTATGAACTCTGGGCTCGAAATCCCGATCAGACCAGGTTCCTAGCCGGATTGATTCATCGTAGCGAAAGAGGTCGGGCGAGAGCATTAGTTGACTCGCTGCATGGAGCGATGCAGCCTCGAAATACTCCCGACCATATCATTGAACAGCTGAAGCGAGCGCGAGCCGACGCCGAGGCGTGGGCGCAGCTTCTCCACGAAACTGAAGCGAGAAACGGCCGTCACCCGCTACTGCCCACCATCCATGGCTTCAGTCAGCGCAAGCATCAGGAAATCAAGAGCCAACGCCACGAAGATTACGAGGCTGTTGGCTTGGCGATCGACAGTAATCTGCCAGGAATGCGGGCCGCGTTTCGCGCCGCCTCCGATGCTTATCGTCACGTCGTAGATACGATTCGCCTTGAATACGATTCTTCGTTCGACCCAGATGCGACGCACTTGAGTTCCGATTTTGCCGGTACTCAACAGTCTTTGAGTGACGATGCGGCCCTGATTCACCTGACTGTCACGTCATTCGCGACCTACGTCGTGCTCGTGACAGGCGACCGTATCCTGGCTGTCAGATCAACTGGTCTTAACCGGGAGGCATTGCGTCAGCTTTCGGCTCGCTTGAACTTCGACTTGGAAGCGAACAGTCAGCCCGACAAAATCGCCGAATGGGGAACATACTTGGACGAGTTTCTCTCGTTGATAGGCGGGAAGTTGCTGTCGCCGGTTCTTGGCGAGCTTCCCGAGAGTATTCGCTCTCTGGTTATCATTCCGCATCGAGAACTGCATTTCGCACCTTTCGCCGCCGTTCCTTACAATAACGGCGAACGGTTGTGTGATCGCTTCGCTTTGCAAACCGCACCCAGTTTGGCGGTCCACCTGGCGAGTATGAAAAATGGCAAGACCACGATCAGCCAAGTGCTGCGAGCGGATATTCCGCAAGATGAATGGGACGAGGAACTCCTTTTCCAACCGGTCGAATTGCGGAGGCTTGAATCCTACTTCCGAGAAAGGGTAAACGCTGTTGACGTCAAGGGAGGCGTTGAGTCGCTGTCGCGAGAGTCGATTGAACATGACATCTGGTACTATTGCGGTCATTCAAAATTTAATTCAAATGATCCCTTGGCGTCGCGACTCGGTGGAAAGAATGCAATGGTTAATCTGCGGGACATTTTTGTTCGCCTTGACCTGTCCGACACCCAACTCGCGGTACTTAGCTCGTGTGAAAGCGGGCTCGCCAACTCCGACGAGCTGGATGAACACGTCGGTTTTGCGTCGGCCTTCCTGGCGTCCGGTTGCTCGTCGGTGGTCAGCAGCTTGTGGAATGTCAACGATCTGGCAACGATGCTTCTCATGGATCGGTTCTGGAGGCATTTCACGCGAGGAGCTACAATGGCTTCTGCTTTACGGAATGCCCAACGCTGGGTGCGAGGCGTTGCCGATGACGATGGCGAGGCTTTGACGAGCGTAGCAGCACTCTTGGATCTCCTGGCTTCCGAGGAATTTTCACCGTCATTTGACAGTGAAGAGCACCGCGAAGACTGCCTCGATGAAGCTAGGCTTTGGGAAAACCAATCGGGACCACCTTTTGCTGCGACGAAGCATTGGGCCGCGTTCACAGTCGCCGGAGACGGCGGATTATGCAGGTTGAATACTGAATGAACAATTCCAAGTCGGACGACGAACCTCTATCCGATTTTCCAGTTCCCGTATTCACGCAAGATCAGCTGAGCCGGTTTCCGCCGGGTCCGATCCGCCAACTGCTGGAGTCCTGGTCGCCGGAGATCGAAGCGTCCGTGCTCGATCATGCGGCGGCGGCAAAATTCTTCAAGGAGCTAGACGCTCTTATCGCTAAGTTGCGTTTTGAAGAGAGCCTCGATCGAGCGACGCAACTGAAGGAGTCGATTAACAAACTCCGCCGGATTTTGCGACAGACCGTGGGTCTCCATGAATCGCTGAGTGCGACCTTAAGCCAGAGCGAACGCCGCCAAGGGGCCGACGTTGATGTTGACGGCTCTCGCGAAATCCTAATCGCGTTTGCAAACAGGTTGCTGTATGCGCGAGAAGTTGACAAGCATCGAAAACGCAGGCACGGTAAGGAGTACGAGGGATCCGAAAAAACGGTGCAAGATGATGACGACAAGAATCAAAAGCAGGACTCACTGCGGAGCATTTTCCAGCAGACGACGTCGGCCGACTACGCGGACCTGACGGCAGCAACGCTGAATCAAATAAAGCAACAGATCGACGAAGCCGAGCTAATTCAGGCACGGCGATTGATCGGCCTGGCTGACAATGAAGCGATTTCGGTCGAAGCAGTGAATCGCTTTTTGCAAGGCAACGCCGGTCAGGATCTGAGCGCCGAAAATAAGGACCGTCTTTCGCGGCTGATATCGCATCTGAGAGCCTCTGGGATTCGCCTTCAAATGGTCGTCCAAGGCGAATGGCGAGATTGCTCCATTACGAGCATGTTTCGCAGAGATCGCGGAACTCATCTCCTCAAAATTCGGGAAGCAGGGGGCGAGCGGACGGAACTCTGGCGGCGCCCGACGCTTCCCGAAGGCCTTCGAATTAAATAACGGCAATTCCGGTCGCACGGAAGAAAATGCCAAAAATCTTTTGCCAACGCTTGACGGGGCTCCGGGTCTCCATTACATTGCGGGCATGGAATTGATCGGGCTTTTTATTAAGTCCGGTTTTTTGCCCCTCGATGGGGCACCTGTACCCATCGGATTCATCTTCGCAGTTTTTTCGTTTCCCTGTTTTCCGCTTTCTGAAAAGGACTGTTTCCATGCTCAGTTTACTTGCCGTAGCCGCTTCGCCCGAAGGCGGCCAAAGGGTTGTGGGCTTCTTGATCATTTGTGCGGTGATTTGGTTCATTGCTTGGATCTTCCGTCCGCGTGATTGGCAAATTAATCACCGGAGCCAAACCACGGCGACGCGCATCTAAGCATGCCGGCGTCATTCAGGCGGTCGGCAATGAAACGACCGCCCCCATCATCGTTAGTCAGCGGGGACTGGCTGCGCAGTCAGTCCCCGCATTTCGAAGGAACTATTAATGATTGCCACACATTTGCGAAACGATCCTTGGATTGATGTGGGCGTGGTGATTGCCCTGCCTGCCTTGCTGATCCTGTGGGGTGTAATTGGCTGGCTCTCGCCCATCATTGGCCTGCTGGCCCTCTACGGATGCTTCTGTCTGCGTCGATCGTCTCCTCGCCCTCAATTTGTACTGCGTACACCGGGGGTATATCGATGAACGATCTGTATCACGAAATGTTATCGAATGCTCCGCTGACGCGGATCATGCAACAAGCCGTCGAGACGAACAAATTCGCCCTGAAAACGGCCGCCCAGGCGCTCACGGATGAGGATATTACCCGCCTTGGCGTGCTGACGTCCCAGAAACTGCGAGTCGGCGGCGTGGAGTCGATTTTGGCCTCAGGATGTTTGCTTTCGCTGTTCCGCACGGCGACCGACGCGGATGATCGTCGCGAACTGTTTGAGAACTTGCTGAAGGATTTGGATATGTCGCAGACGCAAGCCTATCGCTGCGAATCGACGTGGAACTGTTTTGGGCTCGCGCTGGTGCGGGAGCCCCAGCTGGCCAAGTACTTCGTCGCCGAGTCCCTCAAAATACTGTCCGCCGACAGTGTACCGACGTCAGTTCGCGAGTCGGCCCTGCAACGCACCCGAAAAGGCGAAAAAATCACGATTAAATCCGCCAAGGCTCTGTTGGGACGCGGGGCGCGAGTGCGTGCTGGCCAAGCCAAGGCGAACTCAGCGAAGGCCACGCGGCGAATGTCCGACGGCAGCGGAGCAGGCGGATGTCTCTGGTCGTATGTGGGGGAAGCGATTCGCCTTACAGTCGAGCCCAGGCAGGCCGATGCGCAGGCCGACAAGGCGGCCATTATTCGCGACCTCGAAGCGGCCATTAATCAACTTCGCGCCGTCGATTCGGGCGATCCGAACATCGCCTAAAAGGAGCTGACTAATGGAATTCGGTGGATTTCAAGAAGCGTTTTCTCGTGAGTCCGGCGGCGTACCGTCAACGCCTGCGGCGACCCCGCTCCGGCGGCGCAAGACCGTCTTCCAAAAACTGATGTTCTGGGGAGCTAACGCCATCGTTGTTCCTTTGGTGGGGGCTTGTTGCCTCTGCGTCGGTGGAGAGGGCTTACGACGTTTGATGCCAATTTTCCAGATGCGACTGTACAAACTTCCACTGCCGGGAATTGGCCTGTTGCGGGGATACGACGGCTGGAATCGTTTGGATCTCAGTCTGCTGTTCGCCTTCGCACTATTTGTCGCGGTCACTTTTTTATGGATTCGGCTGTTTCGCGGGTTGCTTGGCGGAAAATTCGCCGCGCAACGCTCTTCAAACCCGATTCTCTTCTACCTCGTAGCGACGATCGCTGGCTTGATACTCGTCGGCGACGGCGTGCTGTTCTACTTCGGGCTGGCAAGCCAAGCGAATGAGAGTTGGACGGTAACGCCGTCCTATATCCCGGCTGGCGCGACGGCAGTCTATATGGCGGCTCTAGCCCTGCTTGGCATGTGGCATGCCGACTACGCCCATTCTGAATCCCTTTGAAAGGAGTTTCCGATGCAATTTCTCCGTCGGTGGCTGTTGCTGGCCCTCGTACCGCTTGTCGCACTTATCGCCAATGGCTGCGTCAAGAGCACCGCGATCCAAGGCGGTCATAAACCGTTTGAAATGGAAGCCGTCGATGAGTGTTTGGTTCTCATCGCTGATATGAGTGGTTCTTTTTCTGAAAGCTGGGATGACCGCGCCTATACGCTCTTCCTGGAACTGATGGATCGCTTCTTTCAGGAAGGGATGGGCTCCGAGTCGCGAGTCGTACTGGGCCAACTCAGCGGCAGCGACAAGGTGATCCTTTTCCAAGGGACGCCGGCCGAACTGCGGCGACGTTTTCGTAGCCCCGAAGACCTCAACAACTTTTTGCGGGAGAACTCCGATCCGTCCCGGTCGGCCGTGTTCGATGCCACAGGGAAGACGGTCGACTACATCCGTTCCATGCAGGGCGTGACGGAGAAGACGCGGGTGTTAACCGTCATCCTCAGCGATATGGTGGAAAGTGAATCCAATCAGACGACCCGCAGTCAATCGGGTCATCGGATGTTGAATTCTCTCAAGCGATACAAGGAGCAAGGTGGGACGCTTGCCCTGTACTTTGTCGCCCTCGACGAAATGCCCCGTTGGCGGCAGATTCTCGAGATGGCCGGTTTTGAGCCGGGCCAGTATGTGATTGAAAACGCCATCGTCGCCAAGCCTGAGTTACCTCGATTCGATTGAACTACGGAAGGACCAAAAGATGTCGCATCCCGAACATGAAGCGAAGTCCAGTAGTCCCGCCGATCTGCTCAGCGATCTGCCGCGCGGCCGCAGCGCCAAGCACCTGGGCGCTGCTCCCAACGCTTATTTCGAGGCGCCGGAAAATGTGCTGGCGACCGAATCGCTCCGCTTCGATGCGCAGGGCAATCGGGAATCCAAATTATTCCTTGGGTTCCTGGGCGGCCAGGTGGTCGCCGGTCCGCGGTTGTCCGACGGCCGTGTGGTGCGGTCGATTCATGGCGGAACGCCGATTGGCGTCGGCGACGACCGACATGCGATGACGATTGCCGGCACTCGAGCCGGAAAAGGACGCTCGGCGCTCTTGCCGAATCTGATCACCTTGCCTCCAACCACGCCCATCCTGGCTCTGGATACGAAAGGATCGCTGGCGCGCCACAGCGCAAGGTGGCGAGCCGAAGGGCTAGGCCAAAAAATCGGCGTGCTGGATCCATTCGATTGCTCCGGAGAAAACACACGGCCGTACCGGGTGGCTTTTAATCCGCTCCAGATGCTGCAGACCTCAGATCGCCGCGCCTTTGTACCGAATTGCAAACTGATCGCCGACTCCTTGATCGTTATAGGCGAGGCCCATAATGACCAGCACTGGAGAGAGACGGCCAAACAAATCTGCAGCGGTTTGATCGCCCATGTGGCGACCCATGCGAACTATGCGAGCGTCCGCGACCTTGTGACTGTGTGGCGTCTGGCTTCCGAGTTGGCTTCCCCCGATCCCGACGGCCGCCATCGTTTCTGGCTGGAACGCGAAATGCTGGAGAGCGACGCCGTCAGCGGCATGGTCCGCAATGCGGCGCGAAACTTCTACAATCGCAGCGGCGGCGAGTTCAGCTCGGTTCTGTCGAACCTTACCAAACATCTCGATTGGATCGCCATCGAGTGCATGCAAGATGCGCTACGCGGCGACTCGTTCGATCTGTTTGAGATGCCGCGGCGCCGGTCGGCGCTCTACGTGGCATTGCCGGTGCTGCGCGCGGCCGATCTCAGCGGCTGGCAGCGTTTGCTGGTGCAGATGGCGCTCGCGGCATGGGAAGAGAACGGTGTTCAAAACGGCCCGCAAGCCGTCTTCTTGCTCGATGAATTTCATGCTTTGGGAAAAATGCAAGCAATCGAGAAAGCGATCGCTCAAATTGCCGGATTCGGCGTAAAACTCTGGATCGTACTTCAGGACCTCAACCAATTGAAACTGCATTACCCCACAAACTTTGAGACGTTCCTGGGTAACGCGGGACTTATCCAGTGCTTCGGCGTAGCCGATGTAACCACACTGGATTACATCTCCAAACTGCTGGGCCAAGCGACGACTTTGACGCGTTCCACGAATTTGCCCACGTTTGAACAAGCGGCCAAGCATGCGGCGACCGGCGAGTCCTGGTCGCTCAGCAATCATCCGCTAATGACCGGCGAAGAGATCGGCCGTTTCTTCGCCCGTGACGATAAGAAGCTGCGTCAACTCATTCTGCGGCCCGGCTATCGGCCCATGCTTTTGCAGAGGGGCTTCTACGACCAACACGCGATTTTTCAAGGTAAGTACGACGAGAACTAAACAATGACGCCTCTCACTGCTCCCGGCCTGCCACCCTGGCCGCCGCTGCTGGTCGATCCGACACGCGGCGTCGCCCTGGTCTCCGCCCGACATGCTACCTGGCGGAGTTTTGAATGGGCGGCCAAAACAACCGAATTCTGCGTCTGGGTGACATGCTGCGGGATCGCGATCGTCATCCTGACTTACTTTCCGCATCCAATTCCGCTCGTGCGGGCCTTTGGATTGTTAATCATCGGCGGTATCGCGTTTCCCATCGTTTCCGCATTGGTGCGACACAACGTCTGGGGTCCGCTGGCGCGACAGCTGTTTTGTATACGGACTGTGGTCGAGTTTCATCCGGAAGCAATCGTTATCCGTAGCCCTCTGTACGACCAGCCAGTTGTCGTTTGGCGGAGCTGGAACGGCCAGCCGGTGCAAACGCGGTTTATGGTCGAACCGGATCACGCCGCGACCGCCGCAGCGGAAAACGCGAATCCGAAACGGAAGTATTCCAAGGAGCACCTGCGCGGCGGTCTGATGCTTTTCGTGGTCGTGTCGACCCAGAACCAAATGAGTGAGGGCGGCATCTTCCGGGCGATCCCCATCACCGAGATCAGCACGACGCTCGCCGCCAAGTTCACGATGGTATGCACGGCCGCCGCTACGCTGACCCGCTTGGACCGGCAATCGGAACAAGCAAGAACAACCCGCGGCGTCGATATTGACGCAGATCACGTCTGAGCGTTTCGCGTGTGGCACACACGACGCACTTTTTGATTCCAACTAAAGAGGCAAAATCGATGGACGAAATTATCACCCGATTGCAACGGATCGAGAACCTGTTGGAGCATCTTCAAGCCGAACGGGTTTCCAAGGAGTTCTACTCCATTGCCGAAGTCGCCCAAATGGTCGGGCGATCGGAATATACGGTGCGTGAATGGTGTCGCCACGAAAGGGTGCGCGGCCAAAAAAGCCGGGTCGGCTGCGGCGGCACCACCGAGTGGCGCATCAGCCATGCCGAACTGCTGCGTATCCAGAACGAAGGCCCTTTACCGATCGCGAAACGCTTTGGTTAATGGAACGTCTGGTTACCTGAAGTGGACCCCAATAGCTGGACCAGTTTTGACCTGCGATTTGGTGTGACACATTCGTGGCACTGGCGGCAAGCGAGCCCGAAGGTAGCTCGCGTTAAGCCGCGTAGCGCGGCCTCGGTAAGGGTTCCGTGAAAGGGTTCAATTTCAGTCCAAGCATTTTCAGATTTTTCCCCCGTACTTCGCCGCTGGCGTCATGCCGCCGAGCGAGGAGTGCGGACGCTCGTAGTCGTAAAAAGAAAAATAACTCGCCAGGCCGCGTTCCAACTCGCGAGGTGAATCGTAGTCCCGCAGATACACGTCCTCGTACTTCACGCTCCGCCACAGACGCTCGATGAAGACGTTGTCCAAGGCCCGGCCTCGGCCGTCCATGCTGACCGCAATCTCGCGAGACAGCAAACGATCCGTGAACGACGGCGAGGTGAACTGACTGCCCTGGTCCGTGTTGAATATCTCCGGCTGGCCCAGGACCAAGGCGGCCTCCAGCGCCTCGATGCAAAATCCGCCGTCCAGACTGTTGGAAAGCCGCCAGCTCAACACGTACCGACTCCACCAGTCGATCACCGCCGCCAGGTACATGAAGCCCGTTCGCAAGGGGATATAAGTGATGTCGGTGCTCCATACCTGGTCCTTGCGGGAAATCTTCAAATCTCGCAATAAATACGGGAAAATACGGTGCGAAACGTTTCGCCGCGTCGTTCTCGGGCCAGGGCTGACCGAGGCGATGCCCATGATGCGCATCAGCCGCTGGACGCGTTTGCGATTGATCTGCAGTGACAAGTTCAGACACAGGTAGTCTCGCATTTGACGCGAACCAAAGAACGGATATCGCAAATAAATTTCGTCGATGCGCCGCATCAGCCGTAAGTTCTCTGCGGTCTCGACGCCGACCGGCAGGTAGTACGAAGACCGCGGCAGACCGAGCAGTTCGCATTGCCGACGAACGCTCAACGGAGCGCCGCTCGGATCGACCAGCTGGCGTTTGGCGTCAGTCGAGATCGCCAGCTTTTTTTTTGAGCCATTCCAGCTCCATCTTGAGTCGGCCGATCTGTTCGAACAGTTCGGCCGTGCTCACTTCCTCGCGAGCCGGCTTCTTGCGACCGTCTTCAAACAGGGCTTCGACTCCTTCGGTCAAAGTCTTCTTCCAGGCCGAAACCTGATTCCCATGCACGGCGAACTCGCTGGCCAGTTGGCTCAAGGTCTTGTCGCCGCGAACCGCAGCGAGCGCCACCTTGGCCTTGAATTTGGCTCCCAGAATACGTTTCTTCCGCATCGTAATCGCTCCATCCCCAAGGGTAAATTCATCCCGTTTTACACCTTATCGCGCGGTCCAGTTTTTGGGGTCCACTACAACCTACCAGGCAAACAAAGCAGGGCGATCGTCGAACGGAGGGCAGGCAATAAAGGCCCACTCCACGTACGTAAGCGGTTGGCTGCGCAGACCGGCAGCACGCTCCCTTTCACGGAACCAACCCGAAGGAATTCGAGCATGTCGCGACCACCATCCAGCAGCGCATGCCTCACGAGTCTCATGGTCCTGACGACGCTCTTACCCAACTTCCAAGCAGGAAGCGTGTCCCAAGTCATCGCCCACGACCTGATCGCTTTGCTGGTGGCTGCACTTCTCTTCCGCCTGCTGCGTCTCGTCGCCGTTTACTGGCTCGCCGTCGGATTTATCCTCTCGGCTTTCCAGGCTGCCCGCTCCGACAGGGCCCACGCGTCCATTAGTCCCGACCGCTTCCTAAAAGAGTTTCAATAGCGGCTGCTTTCCCAGTGAAGGCCTCCGGTCGCATCGAGCCAAGCTATTTCTCCAAACGCGGTTCGCCCCCAAAAACGGAATCGATTGCCGATCTCTTGATACTGGGGAACAAGTGTCGATAACGCCGCCGCATTTCTTCGCTGGTGTGGCCGACGAACTCGTCGATGATGCGTTGGTCGATGCCTTGGCTGGCGAGGTTGGAGATGAACGAGTGGCGTAGGCAGTGCCAACCGGTAATGACGGACCATTTGGAGTCCTTGACGGCTCGCTTGAACTGCTTGTCGGAGAGACTTCCTTTAAGTTGGGACTGTGGGAATGTGAAGTCGTCGGCGTTCGGCAGCCAAGCTTTGGCGGCCTCTTGGAAGAGGGGAGACATAGGCACGGCGCGGGTAGAGGCTTTGCCCTTCACTCGCTTCTTCTCGTGGATTGTGACAACGCCGTTGCGGAAGTCGGTGGGGCGGGAGCGGATGATCTCGCTGCGTCGGGCGCCGGTGTGGGCGGCGAAGACGAACATCGTATAGACGAACAGTGGCGAGCTCGCTTTGACATGCTCCAGCAGTTGGCCAATCTGGTTGATGTCCAGATAAAGGCTTTCCCATTGGCCTGTCACTTCGGCCTCCGACCAGCTTTGAAAAGGCGCCTTTTCGGCCGCTTTGGGTAGTTTTACCTTTTTGGGAAAGGCGGCCGTCACGTAGCCACGGTCGCGGGCCCAGTTCCAAACCGTGGACAGGGTGGCCAACTCCTTTTTGATCGTTTCGCGGCCGACCCCCTTCGTCCTTCGCCATTTGTCCTTTTGCCGGGCGTTGACGTACTCCTGAAGATTAGAGATCGCCTTGATCGGCGTTTTGCCGAGATGACGGACGAGGTGGTTTTGGTGAATTTTGATGGTGCGGAGGGTGTTCTCTTCTAACCCGCCATCGGGCAACGACGCCAGATAATCTTCGAAGACTTCGGCTACCGACTTCTGGTTGACCTGAACGGGCTGCTCGAGTTTGCCGTCGGTGAGCAGGAAAGAGATGACGTCGGCGTCGTCGGGCAGCGCGACGCGGCCGTTCAGCACGTCTTCGATCATCCGTTCGAGATTGAGCAACCGCCGTTGGGCTTCGGGCTCACTCTCGGTCATCAACGACCGCGAGTACTTCTTGCCGCCAAAGCGGAACACGATCGCCCAGGTTTTGTTCCGCAATTCAAGCGAAGCCATGTCATCCCCATTCTACCCCCATTTTGTCCGCAAATTGTCCGCAAACAAAAAAAGGAATTACGCAATAATACGTAATTCCTTGGGTAAAACAAGTTCCGGGACTAGGATTTGAACCTAGACAAACAGAACCAGAATCTGTCGTGCTGCCGTTACACTATCCCGGAGTGATTGTGTAAGAACGATACCCTACAAAAACTGGCTTGTAGTCGTCAAGTGGACATCCGGCCTGGGAAATTTTTTGGGGGACGTACTCCAGGTCGCATCGCGGATCGGGGAACATGGCGGCGCCTGTTTCTTCGGCCTGACGGTTCGGTGCGGGTAGATCGGGGCCAACCCCTTTGACTTGGCGGACAGGGAGACGTACAACTACAGGGAATTGAGCGCGTCCCGCCTGCTGATAAGTGGCCCTCGAAAGGGGGAACTGTGAACGAGTCAGGCCTTAACCGGAGCAGCTATAAGCAGGGTACCCTTGTTCGGGGGCCTCTTATCGGCAGAACGGGTGCGGCTCAAGGGAACCTGATCCTGCAAACGGCTCTTTCATGGCGGATCCTTCTGCACCCAACGAATCCCCTGCCGGCGAATATATCGTTGTGGCGCGGCGATATCGGCCGCGGGATTTTCAGGAACTCGTAGGGCAATCCCAGGTCAGCCAGGCCTTAGGTAACGCCATCACCACCAATCGGGTGGGGCACGCCTATCTGTTCACAGGCGCCCGGGGAGTTGGCAAAACGTCGACCGCCCGTATTCTGGCCAAGGCACTTAATTGCGAACGCGGCCCTTCGCCCTCTCCCTGCAATCAGTGCGACACTTGTCAGGCGATTGGGGCTGGCGAAGATGTCGACGTGCTGGAGATCGACGGCGCCAGCAATCGCGGCATCGATGAGATCCGCCAGCTGCGCTCGAACGTGAACGTCCGGCCCAGTCGTTCGCGGTACAAGGTGTACATCATCGACGAAGTACACATGCTCACCAATCCGGCTTTTAATGCGCTCTTGAAAACGCTGGAAGAGCCGCCGGAGCATGTGAAGTTCATCTTCTGCACGACCGACCCGGAAAAAATCCCGATCACCGTGCTGTCCCGCTGCCAGCGGTTTGACTTTGCTCCGGTTGAAACGTCGGAAATCGTGGAACGGCTGCGGTTTATCGTCGAAACTGAAGGCCTGGAAGCCGATCCAGAAGCGCTGCAAATGCTGGCCCGCAGGGCCGGCGGCTCGATGCGCGACAGCCAGTCGCTGCTGGAACAACTGCTCTCGTTCAGCCAAGACAAAGTGACGGCCGAGTCGGTGCACCGGATGCTCGGCACGGCCCATTCGGGGCGACTTTCCAGCGTGGCTCGGCATTTGATCGATCGCGATGCGGCCGGCGCCCTGCGGGAGATCGAACAGGCGGTGGCCGAAGGGGTCGACGTGGGCCAGTTGGCGGAGCAGTTGCTCGGCTACTTTCGCGACATGGCGGCTGTTACGGTCGGCTGCGAGGCCCAGTACCTGCTGCACACGCCGACCAGCGAATACGAAGCACTCAAGACCGCTGGCGCCGCGTTCGGGCTGGAAACACTATTAGCGGTGATGCAGATCCTGGATCAAACTCTGGTACGCTTGCGGCAAAGCATGCACACCCGGACCCTGGTCGAGATGGCCCTGGTGCGGATCTGCCGCCTGGAAGACCTGGAGGACCTGGCGGTGCTTGCCGCTGCCGTCCAGGGCAATGATGCGGGTTCCCGCCGGGGACCGGCTCCACGCAACCAGACCTCCCCTGCCCTGCCCTCCCCTGCCCCGCGGGGCAATCCTCCGCCAGCTGCTTCTCCGCCGGTTCCGCCTGCGGGAAAAAATCCGCCGTCCGCTCAAAAAAAAACGGCTGAAATAACCCCTGCTGAGGTGGAAACGGCTCAACTGGTCGTTTCGCAACCAGAAAAACCGGATAGCGCAGCGGCCGACCCACCCGCCGAGCTATGGCGGAAAGCCCTTGTCAGATTAGAAGATACGGGCGATACCACTGCTACGATGGCAGCCCTGGCTAGTCAATGTGCAATTTCTGGGCCAAATCGACTGGTCGTGACCTTCCCCGACGCGTATACTAAGGAAGCCTTGGAGCGACCGGAGAAGAAGCGAGCGATTGATGAAGCTGTCGCCTGTGTCGCAGGTGCGAGCTACCAGGTCGAATTCGCCGTGCTCCCCGCCGCTCCTGCCGAAGTCGTGCCTGTGGTTCCCACCGGGGTCGCGAAGCGGATGAAGCAGCGCGAGATCGAACAGCATCCCCTTGTCGTGGAAGCGATCGAGCTGTTTGCCGGAGAGATCATCGATATCAAAGCGGTGCGTCCCTCTTAGCTTCCGATCGGTCGGCAGCCGGCCCTATGATGGGACATGGCCCGCAGGCGGAGGTTTGGAAGAGCAGGCTCGGTAGCCGAGGCTCCTGCAGGCCGCCCGTCGATACCCCGATACGATCGCCTCGGCGTCCGGATGGGGAATCGCCTGCGCGGTAAATGGCGCAATTTTGCGGGATTCCCGCGTGGCCGCTCCCATGCTGCCCGTAAAGTATATTTAAAGCAAATCGGTCAACGGACCAGACGTGTCGCTGGAGGAGGTATCCATGTTCAAAGGAATCGCCAACCTGGCAAATTTAATGCGCATGGGCCAGCAAATGGGCCCGCGTTTTGAACAGATGCAGGAACAGCTGAAACAGCAACGGTCGGTCGGCTCCGCTGGCGGCGGCATGGTCGAAGTCACCGTCAACGGCCTGGCCGAGGTGCAACGGGTGAAGATCGACCCGAAGTTGATCGCGCAAAACGACGCCGAAATGCTGGAGACGCTGGTCGCCGCCGCGGTGAACCAGGCCCTGGCCAGCTCCCGCGAAGAAAGCGCCCAGGCGATGCAGTCCCTGACCGAAGGTTTTGACATGCCCGGAATCAGCGAGGCCTTGTCCCAGTTCATGGGCGGCAAATAATCAGTCGCCGCAACGAATCCCATGTCGACGGGTCAGACCATGCCGGTCGTTCCGGTAAAGACAAAAGACAACCGGTTTCGCGGTAAACGATGAGTTCAGTACGGAACTGGCCTCGGAACAGAATACGGAAATGGCATCATGGCTCAACTCACGGAATCGGTGGCCCGGGTCATTGAAGAATTTGGCAAGCTGCCCGGCATTGGCCGCAAATCGGCGGAGCGTCTGGCATACTATATTTTGCGGGTGAACAAGGTGGAGGCGTTAGCCCTGGCCGACGCCATTCGCGATGTCCGCGAAAACGTTCGTTATTGCGACCAGTGCTTTAACCTGGCGGAAGGGGAACTGTGCGAGATTTGCCGAGACCCCAAGCGGGATCGCACCCTGCTGTGCGTGGTAGAGCAACCCCGCGATCTGATGGCCCTGGAACAGTCGGGAACGTATCAGGGGTTGTATCATGTGCTGTTAGGCCGTATTGCTCCGCTGGAGAATGTCGGTCCTGACCAGCTCACCCTGGATTCGCTTTATGACCGCGTCCGCCAGGGAGAGATTCGCGAGATCATTATGGCGACCAACCCGACCGTCGAAGGCGACGGCACGGCGCTGCATATCTCGAACATGCTGGAAGAACTCGACGTGGAAGTGACCCGCTTGGCGCGGGGCATCACCACGGGAAGCATATTGGAATACACCAACAAAGAAATTCTGGCCGACGCGATTATGGGTCGGCAGAAATTTTAGAACCATTTTGTGGTGGAGTCGTCGATGAGACTCGGTCAATCGATCGTTCAAACGCAGACGATGTCAATGAAGCTCGCGCCGAAGATGATTCAGGCGATGAAGGTGCTTCAGTTGCCCGTCATGGCGCTCCAGGAACACATTGAACAACAGCTCTCGGAAAATCCGTTGCTGGAAATGCGCGACAGCGACCCGGAACTGCCCGACTTTGACGAAGAACGGGAGAATCCCGACAAGCCAGATGTCGCCGAGAAAGAACTGGTCGTCGACGACGCCCACAACAACGCCGAAGATTTCGAGCGACTCGACAACCTGAACCAGGAAACGCCCGACTATTTCGACGACGGCCCGCGCGTGTCGTCCAACCGGGTGCAGGAAGATTCCGACCGCCGGCACGACGCGATCGCCAATATTGTCGATCGGCCTGAATCGCTACACGACTACCTGCTGCATCAACTGGGCGAGCTGGAACTGCCGCGGCCTCTGCAGAAAATGTGCGAGCGGATCGTTTCCACTTTGTCGGCCGAAGACGGCGGTTACTTCAAAACGCCGCTCGACGACCTGCTGCCTCCCGGCTTTGATGAAGAACAGCATGCGCTGGCCGAAGAGGCGTTGCATATTGTGCAAAGCCTGGATCCGCCGGGCATCGCCGCGCGGGACCTGAAAGAATGCCTGCTGCTGCAGCTGACCCCCGACATGCCGTACCACGACGAGCTGGAACGGCTGATCACGCATCACCTGGAAGACCTGCGCGACAACCGGCTGCCTGCGATCGAAAAGAAAATGGGCCTCACGATCGAGCAGATCCAGGATGCCTGGAGTCAGCTGCGGAAGCTCAACCCCAAGCCGGCGTCCTCGTTTGTCGACATGTACGTGCCCAACGTCACGCCCGATGTCTCGGTTGAACAGGACGATGACGGCGTGTACCGCGTGAAGCTGGAAGATGATCGCATCCCCACCCTGCGACTCAACCGCTTCTACATGAAACGGGTGCAGAACGGCCAGGCCACCAGCGAAGAACGCCAGTACATTCGCAACAAGCAGCATGCGGCCCAGTGGCTGATCGACTCCATCGAACAGCGCCGCAGCACGCTCACCAAAGTGACCCAGGCGATTGTCGATCACCAGACCCAGTTTCTCGACGAAGGGCCCGAATTTATCCACCCCTTAAAAATGCAGCAGATCGCCGACAAAGTGGGCGTGCATGTGACGACCGTCAGCCGGGCCGTGGATCACAAGTGGATTCAAACGCCCCGCGGCATGTTCCCGCTGAAACGATTTTTCGTCGGCGGCACCACCACCGAAGACGGCGAAGACGTCGCCTGGGACACCGTGCGGATCAAACTGCAGGAACTGGTCGATCACGAAGACAAAAGCAAGCCTTATAGCGATGATGAACTGGTTCGGCGGCTGAAGGAGCAAGGCTTCGAAGTCGCCCGGCGGACCATTACCAAATACCGCCAGAAAATGGGCATCGCCAGCAGTCGCCAACGGCGGGACTGGTCCAAAAAGTAGGGTCAGAGACTAAGTATTTGCCTTACCCCCTGCGGCTATGGCATGCCTGCCCATCTGTACCCGTTCTTTCATCACGCTGCGTCGTGCCTTCGGCGTCCCTGATCGGGCGCCGAGGTGTGACGATTTGCCTTAACCAACAGGCAATGCGTGCTTTCTCGCAGACAGCGGATGGCAACCGCTGGTCTGCCTCTCTTTACCTGCGACGCTTTTGCGGGTCAAAAAACCGGGGTTCCCTTTGTAGGGAATGTGCGGCTCGATGCGCGCGGCGACGTCTGCGATTCTCAGGAAAAACCCGACCTGATTCGTAACCATGGCTGGAAAGAACGTAGACTTTGGACTCAAGGCCTGTGTCGGGACGCCCATGCGATCAGCGTCCGAGGCTCCTTTCCTGGAACGGGAACCATGCCGAAGATTTTGCTTATCGAAGACAACGAATCCAATCGGGATCTAATCACCCGTTATCTGGAACTGTTTGAGTACGAAGTCGCGACGGCGACCAATGGCTGGGAAGGCCTGAAGAGAATCCAGGAAGAACACGCCGGGATCGACCTGGTGCTGATGGATATGAATCTTCCGGAGCTCGACGGCTGGGAAGTGGCCCGGCGGGTCAAGGCCGAGGAAGCCACGCGGGGGCTGCCCATTATCGCCTTGACCGCTCACGCGATGGTGGGCGACCGTGAGAGAGCGCTCGCGGCAGGCTGCGACGACTATGCCACCAAGCCGATCGACTTTCCGATTCTGTTCAGCAAAATGGAATCGCTTCAATCCAAGGCGTCGATCTAATGACTAACTCCCTGGGATATCTCCTGGTCGTTGACGACGAGGAAATGAACCGCGACATGTTAAGTCGCCGACTGCAGCTGGAAGGCTTTACCGTCGCCACCGCCGCCAGTGGAGCCGAGTCCCTGCAGATGCTGGAGAACGAAAAGTTCGACGCCGTGCTGCTTGATGTGATGATGCCGATGCTCAACGGCTACGAGGTTCTGGCCGAAATCCGCAAAACGCATTCCAACCTGGAGCTACCGGTGCTGATGGTGACCGCCAAAAGCCAGAGCGAAGACATGGTCAACGCGTTCGAAGCGGGAGCCAATGATTACATCACCAAGCCGATCAATTTCCCCGTCGCCCTGGCGCGGATTCACAGCCATGTCGCCAGCAAGAAACTGTCGCTGCAGCTGCGCGAAAGCGAAACCCGCTACGCCCTGTCCGCCGCCGGAGCCAACGACGGCCTGTGGGACTGGGACCGGCTGACGAACAAAGTCTATTTTTCCGAGCGCTGGAAATCGATGCTGGGTTATACGGCGGACGAGGTCACCGACGCGCCCCACGAGTGGTTCCATCGCGTCCACCCCGAGGATCTGCCGCACCTCCAGAAGGCGCTCCTTACCCACCGCTCCGGGCAGACCGAACAGTTCCAAAGCGAACATCGGATGCTGCACAAGGACCAGTCCTACCGCTGGGTGCTCACTCGCGGCGTCGCCATTCGCGATGCCCAGGGCCGCGAGATCCGCATGGCCGGATCCCAGACCGACATCACCCGCGGCAAAGCGGCCGACCCGCTGACAGGCCTGCCAAACCGGGTGCTGTTTATGGATCACCTGCAGACGGCGATCAAAACGACTGCGGAGCGAACCGACTGCCTGCTCGCCGTGCTGTTTCTTGATCTGGACCGCTTCAAAATCATCAACGACAGCCTGGGCCACCAGGCCGGCGACGAACTGCTGGTGACGGTCGCCAGGCGGCTGGAATCCTGCATGCGGATGTCGGACATCGTGGGCCGGGTCAGCCAGCGCTGTACGATCGCTCGTTTCGGCGGCGATGAATTCGTCATTCTTCTCAACGGCATCAAATCGCCCGAGAACGCCGGCGCCGTAGCGGATCGGATCCTGGGCGTGCTGCTGGAACCCCTGCAGCTGTGCGGGCATGAGGTTTCCTTGTCGGCAAGTGTCGGCATCGCCATGGGTTCCGGCGAAGACCAGTCCGCCGACGACCTGGTGCGGGACGCTGACACTGCTATGTACCGCGCCAAATCCGGCGGCAAGTCGTGCTGGCGAATGTTTGATCAAACCATGCGAACCCAGGCCGTCGCCCGGATGACGCTGGAAGCAGATATGAAACTCGCCCTGGAACGGAACGAGTTCTGCGTCTACTACCAGCCAATCGTCGCGCTTCCATCGGGACGCATTGAAGGTTTTGAAGCCCTGGTGCGATGGCAGCATCCGACGCAGGGACTGCTGGCGCCGATTGACTTTGTGCCGGTCGCCGAAGAAACGGGCTTCATCCTGGAACTGGGCATGTGGGTGCTGGAAGAGGCCTGCCAGCAGCTTTGCGAGTGGCAAACGGCCAACCCTTCGCCGATCCCGCTCACGATGAGCGTGAATGTTTCCAACAAGCAGTTCACCGATCCGCAGTTAATTCCGCGGGTGCTGGCCTGCCTGGAGAGAACCGGCCTGGACGGCGGAAGTCTGAAGCTGGAAATCACCGAAACGGCCATCATGACCAATCCGGCCGCCGCCTCTCACACGCTCGACCAGCTTCGCGAAGCGGGCGTCCGCGTCAGCCTCGACGACTTCGGCACGGGCTACTCGTCGCTTAGCTACCTGCAGCAGTTCCCGATCGATACCCTGAAAATTGATCGTTCCTTTGTGCAGCGACTGGGCGGCTCCCCGCAAGCCCATGAGATTGTCAAAACGATTATCTCCCTGGCCCACAACCTGGGGATGAACGTGACCGCCGAGGGGATTGAAGAAGTCGACCAGCAGGACAAACTCCGGGAAATCGCCTGCGAGAATGGCCAGGGATACTACTACTCGCGTCCCGTGCCGGGCGCCTCCATCCAGGACCTGTTGGACGCGAACGAACTCAAATTCACAAACAACCAGCTGATGGCGACAATCATGCCGGCCCACTTTGCCAAATCGGCTTCCACCGCAAGCCTGGCGTAGAAAGCGATTTGCGACGCCTGCGCGCCGCCGCAGCATCGGGGCTCGACCGCGGCCAACCGTACCAACGGCGCGGCTCGTCAACAAGCATGCCACAAACGGCATCAAGGAAGGCCTGTACGGCCCTGTGGCAGACGGCGGTTGGCTCCCCGAGTTGCTGATCCGCAGCCGCATAATTTGACACGGAATTGTCGCCGTCTTAAAATGGCACTGTCGCGTTTTCGCTACAGCAGGCCCGTTCTGGCTCTTTCAGAAATATGACAAGCCGTTTATCAGAATCGGTTTACGTCGGCCCTGCTAGATCAAACGCAGGGCGGGAGTGCGACCAGGAATGCTACCTGGAGAATGCTACCTGGAGAATGCTACCTGGAGAATGCTACCTGGAGACTGCTACCTGGAAAGCGGCGCAGGATGCGGGCCGCGTCGCAACCGGGTCTCCAAGCTCAAATCCCTTCCCGGTGAGAATGCTGCCATGAAAGAAGCCGATCTTCAGATGTACCAGGAGCGTCTCCGGGCCTTGCGCAGTCGGGTGCGGGGGGACGTTCTGTCAATGAGTGATGCGGCGCTCAATCAGACCGGTTCCGACGCCAGCGGCGAACTTTCCCGGGCTCCGACTCACCCGGCCGATGTGGGCTCGGACGCCTACGAACAAGAGTTTACGCTGAGCCTGGTGGAACATGACGAAGACACGCTGAAATCGATCGAGGTTGCTCTTGAACGGATTCGGACCGGCGACTATGGTTCGTGCGTTGAATGTAACGCGCGAATTCCCAAGGCCCGACTCAATGCAATCCCCTTCACTCCCCACTGTGTCAAGTGTGCCGGCAAACTTGAGTAGCCTCGAAGAAACCCGCGAAGAAACCACTCTGGCGCGCGCGTCGTCCCCAGCGGTTCCGCGAAATCGGTATGTCGTGTTTTTCTCGCTCGCCATCGTGGGATGCGCGATTGATCTGCTCACCAAACACTGGGTTTTTCGTGCTTTGGGCATGCCCGGCCAGACCGAAGTCTACTGGCTGATCGAAGGATATTTCGGCTTTCAAACGGCCACCAACCCCGGCGCCCTGTTTGGCATGGGGGGCGCGGCTCAGTTGAGCTGGCTGTTTGCCTTGCTTTCCGTCGTGGCCGCATTGGCGATTCCCTACTGGTTATTCTACCACGGAGCTGCCAGCGACCTGGTTCTGACCATCGCCCTGGGCAGCGTCATGGGCGGCGTTTTCGGTAATTTGTACGACCGGCTGGGATTATGGTCGGCGCCAGGAGCCGAAGGGGCCCGCATCTGTGAAGTGCGCGACTGGATTCTATGTTGCTATGGCAGCTATACCTGGCCCAATTTCAACATCGCGGACTGCCTGCTGGTCTGCGGAGCCGCGTTGCTAATGTGGCGAGCATTTTTCACCACAACGCCAGAGCGGGAAGCCCCCCCTTCCAAAGTGTAGAAAGCCGATAATGTCGATGTTTTCTACCCCAAATAATTGACTTCCACAGTCGCTTGCCCTAGCATGCCTGTGTGAATAGGGATGAGGGAACCCCTGCTTTTGAGCTCAATACAGGTCAGGCTGCGCGCGAATCCCACATTGGTGGCGGATTTCCTTGGAGCGTGCTTCGCAGCTAAGCGCTGCCGCCTTTATGGTGCTTTTTGGCATCCCGTCAGGTGCTGCGCTGTGTGGCCTCTTCCTTGTTTGTGACCGCTCCCATGGGCGGCCCAGATCACCCCGCGCACTTGTAGCGATCGGCTGGCGTTAGCTTTCGCTGTGCGCGCCGTTCGGCATGGTCACTCACATCGATGAAATTCTCTCAAACTGTTTCTTACGCGTTGCAAGCCATTTTGCAATTGGCCGAAGCCAATTCCGACGCCCCGGTGCCGTGCAGTCGACTGGCCGAACGTGGACGTATGCCCGAACGCTTTCTCCTGCAGATTCTGCGGAATCTGGTCACCAAGGGGATCCTCCGCTCCACCCGCGGCGTCGACGGCGGCTATACGCTGGTTCGAAGTCCCGATGAGATCACGCTGCTCGACCTGGTGGAAGCAATCGAAGGACCGCTGCTTCCCGGCGACCCGGTCAGCGAGACCTTTGCCGAACCGATCCGTGGCAAGCTCGATCACCTGCTCGCGGAAGTCAACGGCGGCATTCGAGAAAAGCTCCAGTCCGTCAGCATCACGCAGTTCACGCAGACCGGCTGACCCAGCTTCTCGAATGATTCTGGAATCGAGGAATATCCGCCAAGGCGGAACGCCTCTCTTGGCGGACGCTTCGCTCCTGCGGACGCCTGCTCCTGGCCGCTGCGCCTGCGGTACCGCGACTATCGGAACAGCGACGCGATGGCCCGCAGGGTGACAACCGACTACAATAGAAGTCGCTCCCGGTTGAAACTCTACGAAAGCCATTCATGACCGACTCTCCGCGCGATCCTGGCAAGCCGCCTGCTTCCCGGGGCTGGCTGGCGATTGCCCTGGCTGTTTTTGCCGGCGTCTTGTTCTTCATCGTTCTCTCCTTCCTCACCCTCGGTTACGTCGGTCCCGTCGTGGTGGTCGTGGCGCTGGTCTTCGCCGCCTCGGGCTTCCACTACCTGACCTGGGGATGGTGGCTCACCCGACATCTGCGCGATCGCTACCCGCCTGATGAGGACGACTTCTAACGCTTCTGGCCCGCTGCTCAATATGGATATCACGCATTCTTCCCCGCCCGCCTGGTCCCAGCTGCTCGATCAGGCGATCGACCGGCGCTTTCCGGCGATGGTCGAACTCCGCCGGCATCTGCATCAACACCCGGAACTTTCCGGCCACGAACAACAAACCAGCCTGCACCTGTACCAGAAACTGGGGGACGACGGCTTCGACGTCCGGCTGGGTCCCGAAGGCCGCGGTGTGATCGCCGATTCGGTCGATGCGGCCCGGTCCACCTCCGGCTGGCTCGCCCTGCGCGCTGATATCGACGCCCTCCGCATCCACGATCGCAAGGAGACCGCCTACCGCAGCCAGCGGCCCGGCGTGATGCATGCCTGCGGCCACGACGGCCATACGGCCCTGGTCTGGGGAGCGATCACCGCCTTGAGCGATCTCCGTCGCGAAGGCGCCCTGCCCTGGGAAACGCCAGTCCGCGGCATCTTCCAGCCGGCCGAAGAAACGTGCGCCGGCGCCCGGGAAATGATCCATGTCGGCGCCCTGCAGGGAGTCCGGGCGATCATGGCCGTGCATATGGATCCGGGTCGCCAGGTGGGCCGGATCGGGCTCCGCCCCGGCGTGCTGACGGCGAACTGCGATGAAATGAAGATCAGCATCGTCGGCCGCGGCGGCCATGCGGCCCGACCGCACGAAGCCAGCGATCCGATTACCGCTGCCGCCCAGCTGATCCAGGCGCTGTACATGCACATCCCCCGATCCACCGATAGCCAGGACGCCGTCGTCGTCACCATCGGCGAGATCCGCGGCGGCGATAACGCCAATGTGATCCCCGAAGAAGTCACCCTGCGGGGGACAATCCGCACGCTTGACCGCACCGTCAGGGCCCAAACCCGCGAGCACATCTGCCGCCTGGGCGCGGGCATCGGACAGACCTGCGATGTCAAAGTGAGCGTCGATTTCGGCCTGGGCTCCGGCTCCGTGAACAACGACCCGCAGCTGATCCACTTGTTCCGACGCGCCAGCGAAGATCGGCTCGGCGCCGAGGCGATCGACAACATCCCTCGCGCCAGCATGGGCAGCGAGGACTTCGCCTTTTATCTTGATCACGTGCCCGGCGCCATGTTGCGGCTGGGCTGCGCTTCCGAAACGGTGGGCCGCTCTGCGCTGCATACGCCGACGTTTGATATTGACGAAGAAGCGCTCCGCATCGGCGCCGGCGTGCTGGCCCGCTCCGCCATCTACTGGGCCCAGAGCCAGCTGGCGTAGGCGGAACGGACAGGCACATTCTGCGTGGGAAGGGTTACCCTTTCACCACGCCGATGGGCCGCATCCGGGCGACTTTTTTCGCCAGGTTGGCTTGGTGCACCACGTCGACGACCTGGTTCACATCCTTGTAAGCATCGGGCTGCTCTTCCGCCAGGCCGCGCCAACTATGGGAACGGGCGCTAACGCCGCGGGCCTTCAGCTCCTTTTTGATATCGCGGCCCTGGGCGTGCTTCACCGCGGCGGTGCGGCTCATCTGCCGGCCGGCGCCATGGCAGCAGGTGCCGAACGTATGCTCCATGCTGCCGGGCTGACCCGCCAGCACATAACTGGCGCGGCCCATGTCGCCCGGGATCAGCACCGGTTGACCGATCGCCTGGTAGCGCTCCGGCGTTTCCGGATGGCCAGCGGGAAAGGCCCTTGTGGCTCCCTTGCGATGCACCCAGACCTGCCTATCCTTGCCGCCCGTATGGTGGCGTTCCAGTTTAGCGATGTTATGGGCCACGTCGTACACCAGTTCCAGTCCGAGCGCTTCGAACCCTTTGAGGAACGTTTTCTCAAACGCTTCGCGGGCCTGGTGCATCAGCAATTGACGATTGCACCAGGCAAAGTTGGCGGCCGCACACATGGCTCCCAGGTAGTGCTGGCCTTCTTCGCTATCGATCGGCGCGCAGGCCAGTTGCTGGTCGGGCAGATCAATGCCGTACTTGATCGGCGCCCCGCGGAGCATTTTGAGCGCGTCATCGCAGACCTGGTACCCCAGTCCGCGGGAGCCGGAGTGGATCATCACGCAGATCATGTCCTTTTCCAGCCCCATGACGTACGCCGCTTCTTCGTCGAAGATCGCTTCCACCACCTGCACTTCCAGGAAATGATTGCCGGATCCAAGCGTACCGCACTGGTTGGCGCCGCGCTGCAAGGCGCGCTGGCTGACATTGCCTGGCAACGCCTCGGCGATGCAGCCGTTGGCCTCGGTATGTTCGATATCTTCGGCCGTCGCCAGGCCGCGGCCGCGCAGGTACGAGGAGCCCTGCTCCAGCAACTGCAGCAGTTCGCGCTGCTTGAAGTGGTGCTTCCCTTCGCGTCCGACGCCGGCGGGCGTATGAGCATGCAGCGCATCCATCAGCGATTCCAGCTGCTTTTTCACGTCGGAATAGAACAGGTTGCTGCGCATCAAACGGACGCCGCAGTTGATGTCGTAACCGACGCCGCCGGGCGAGATCACGCCGCCTTCTTCCGGATCGGTAGCGGCCACGCCGCCGATGCAAAAGCCGTATCCCCAGTGGATGTCGGGCATCGCCAGGCTGGCATGCTGGATGCCTGGCAAGAACGCCACATTAGCGACCTGCTCCGGCGCCTGATCGGCTTTGATCTGATCGATCAGCCGTTCGTCGGCGTAGATCAGCCCATCGACGAGCATGCCTTCTTTATACGAGCGGGGAATGCGCCAGCAGGTTTCGCTGACCTGTTCGAGCGGTCCGTGGTAGCTGCCTTTGGCCATTTTTCCGTCCTTTAACCCGGTAATCCTGAATGGGGAGCCGCAACCGGCTCCCACAACAGAGCCCCCGCATCGCCCCCAGGTTCACGCGATTCCCGGCAGGAATCCCCAGCAATTTTATCAGACCTGGACCAGCGAATCGCGTACCGGCCAGGAATGCCGTCGCTCCCCAGAAGAAAGCGGGCGCTCGCCGGATGCCTTTCCGCCGGACGCAGTGACACGTTTCCGCCACTCCCCTGCCCTGCTCAGTCGCACAGCCAGCGCATGCCGGATTCGATGCCGTAGGTTCGCTGGGAACCCAGCAGCCGCAGGCCCAGAAAACAGACGAGCAGGAACAACAACGCCAGGGCAATCGCCGCGGCGACTGGCATCGCTTTCATCCAGTAATAGGTCGCCTCGTGCCCCGTGGCCACGCCGTAAATCCACAGCGGCCACAAATGCACCACATGATGCAAGACATAGATCGTAAAGGAGTACTGGCTGAAGGTCTTGGCGATATTCAGCACGCCTGGGAACCGCATCGCCCAGGGACGGCCGTCGATCGCCCAGTGGCTGGCGCCAAACAGCAGCAACGTATAACCCAGCATGCCGGAGACATACTCGACGGTGGGCGGAAACATCGTCCAGCCGCGCAGCACATGGGTGGTCACCACGACCGGCAGATACGGACCGGCCGCCAGCAATGCGCCCGACGCGCCGGCCAGCAGCGCGCCGGCCAGCAGCAAGGGCCAGACCGCCGGCGGCGGTTCGTCCGCTTCGTCGAGTTCGTCGTCGGGTTCGGCAAACAGCCAGGCGGAGGCGATATAGCCCGTCAGAGAGAAACAGATCCAGGGAAAAAACGGGAAGTAGCCCACCGCCAGGAAGCCGATCAGAAGATCGGACAGCGTCAGGTCGCCGTCCAGATACCCCAGCACCCAGTAAGCGTCGTAGTCCGCCAACGCTCGCAAGATGGGGCTGACCAATAGTGACATGGCGGCCATCACGGCCAGCACGGGCAACGGCAGTTTCCGCACCACGCCCAGCAGCAACAGCGCGGCGCCGATAAAGGTCAGCACGTCCCAGTTGAAGGTGTCTTCCGGCATCCAGACCAGGATATTGAACGCAAAGCCAACGCCAAAAACGAACAGCCCCCGCCGCACGGAGATCTTGAAAATCTCCTCGTCTGTCACCCCTTTGGCCTGGCGGGCTTGCGACCACAGGCGATAACTCACGCCCGACAGGAACGCAAACAAGGGCGCCCCGAATCCGGAGAACGGCAGCTTATAGCCCGACAGGTTTTCACAAAAATGCACCAGCACCATGACAAAAATGGCGAGCATTCTAAGGACGTCGATCGAAGAGTACCGCAAGGTTTACTGCCCCAGGCTTGTCAGCAGATCAAAACTGGAGAACAGCAACTGCGCCAGCAGCAGCACAATAATGATCCACTCCAGAATATTACCGGAACGCGTCTGCATGAAGTTGCTGGATCGTTCGCCGCATAGCTCATACACGCGTTCAAACACCTCCAGCTGCTCTCCCAGAAACTCGTGCCGGTGCGGCATGCGGGCCCTTTCGCGGAGCCGCTCGCCGACCTGGCTGGCCAGCGTGGGCGGATGCAGGTGCGGGGCGTGCACATAGGGGCCGATCCGCGCCAGCTTCGCCCTTAGCAGCAGCACCTGCTGGAAGCGGTTGCGAAGCTGCTTCCGCTTGCGGATCGAACGCTCTTCAAATTCAAACGCCAGCGGCAGGTCGGCTTCCAGCTGCGGCCATGCCTGGCCCAGGTCCCGTTCAATCCCGCGCAGCTCGGCTTCCAGGAACGCCGTTTCGATCAGATTGCCGACAATGCTTTCCAGACGATCCGGCGGCGCCAGCACGGCGACTCGGCCCGGCGTCCAGCAGATCCGCGCTCCCTGCAGCAGCATCACCATGCAGGGCGGTTCGCCGGGCGCCAGCGACGCCTCGGCCCACTGCTGCATGGTCGCCTGCAGATCCGGCTCCGCCTCCAGCACCGCGTCGGAAGAACGGGCCGGAATCGTCAGCAACAGCAGATCGACCGCCGGGTGCGCGGGAGCCGGGGCGGCGGCTTTCGATCCGGCCGTCGGCTGCGCCAAAGTGGAGGAATCCACGGGCTGGGACGGGCTGGCTGCAGGCGTTCCTTCTTCGGGGACGACGACGGCCCAGCGCTGCATGGCGTGCGGCAGTTCCAGCAGCACCTGCTGCTGCGGAGCGACCGACGCGACAAATGCGATGCGCTGGAGGGAAGAGGTCGGCGGCAGAGTCGCACCGGTCGGGGACGGTGCATGGTTCGCGCTGGCGGACGGTTTGGCTGCGGACTTTTTTGGTTTCGTGGAGTTCATCAAGCGTCTTCTCCCTTGTTGTCGGCCATCTCGGCGGCAAGCCAGGCGGCCACGTACTCGGCGGAGTCGAGAACGCCGTTGAGGGTTGAATCGAACATGTAATCGCCCACCATCCACAAGTGCGGATGCTCGACCGGCTCGGGTTGATGTCGCCGGTCCAGGTCGATTGTTTCCATCCCGCCGGGCATCGCATTGACCGCCCCGATCCAGCGATGCACGCGTCCTTCAAGCAGATGCTCCCGGCCGTGCGCGAGGAATCGCGGCAAGGCTTCAAGCACGGCGTTAATCAGCCGTTCGTCAGACCAGTCGCTCATCTGCATCGCCACATCGCCGCCCAGCAGCCAGCCCAGCACCCCCTGCGTGCTGCCCGGCGCCCGGGAGGATTCATCGTAAAGGCAACAGCCGCCGAACTCGTCGAGCATCCAGTAGGAATCGGTAAATGCCTCCCGCCAGAACGGCCGGTCGAACAGGATGGTGATCCGCAGGTAATGGGCCGGGTGGTTGTAATGATCAAAGTGACGCTGCATCGCCTGGGACAATCGCTCGCTGGGAAAAGCGATCGACTTCAGATGCAGATGCGGCAGGGCGATCACCACAAAGTCGAAGTCCTGGCACACCGGCTCCCCTTGCGAGACGGCCGTCACTCGCAGTTGACGCTCTCCGGTCAGGGCGATGCTCTGCACCGGGTGTTCCCGCAGGATCGACGCCGCCAGTCGCCGGGCCAGTTCCTGCGGCAAGCGTTCATTGCCGCCTTCGATGCCGTACAAATGCATGTACGCTGGATCATTCATCAGGTAGTTCTGCAGGCCATAGGCGATGCTGGTCTGGGCGGGCTCGGCGGCCAGATCGGAGTGGATCAGGTTCTCAATGTAGCGCCGGGCGTCGGGCTCAACGACGCCGGCCAGGCGTCCGTCAAAACGATGCGGCTCGGCCGGTCGCACGCCGCCGTCAGGATCGTCGTAGTGGCAGAACTCCCGCGGGGTCATGTGGTCCTTGGCCAGGCGATCAAACTCCAGGAACGCCTGGACCGTCGCCGGGCCAAACTGCTCCTGCAGGTCGTCGAGATTGGAAAGGATGCGGTGATTCATCACGACAGCCGGCCCGCCCATCGCCCGGATCGGCAGGCCCAGTTCAGCGATCAGCTCTTTCAGCGGATCCTCTTCAAAGATCGAGTAGTCGTAAAACTCGGCGGCGCCCGCCTCGTAGGCGACCGGCGCGGCGGAGAACTCGGGGGTCAGAATCTTGCCGCCCAGTCGCGGGCTGGCTTCGAACAAGGTGATGCGCATCGGGCTGTTGGACAACTTTTGCAGCGCATAGGCCGTCATCAGTCCGCCGGGCCCGCCGCCTACAATTCCCACCTTCCAGACTTTCATCCCACACTTTCGTTTCATGAGCTGACGCGCAATACTGCGAACTACAACGCCTTCCGCCCTGCCGATATTGCAGCAAGACTCTACTAAACCCAAGCGACCGGGCAAAGTTTCGGCAAAGCACAAAAAGGAATCCTCGCAGATTACGCTATGCAAGCGCGCGGCAACGAAGAGAAATACGAAAGCGGCGAGGCTACTCGCTCTGCAGGGCTTTGCTCAGCTTGATCCGGGCGGCCCGTTCGGCGGGCAGGAAGGCGGACGCCAGCACCACCACAAACGCACCGACAAAACAGGCGGTAAACAGCCAGGGGCGAAACAGGAACGAAACATCGCGGCCTGTTGTCGGCAGGGTCGACAGATTGATCAGGTACGCGACCAGCACGCCCATCAGTACGCCCGGCGCCAGGCCGACCAGCCCCATGATCACCGCCTGGGCCAGAATCGTCCGGCGAACCTGGCGGCGCGTCATGGCGACGACGCGCAATACGGCGAACTCGCGGGTCTGTTCCAGGATGTTCATCGTGAGCGTGTTGACCAGCCCGAACGCGGCAATCACCGATCCCAGCGCCAGCAGCGCCCACAGGCCGGCGACCACGCCATTCATCATCCGTTCAATGAAGTCGACCAGATCGGCGTACGACTGCAGCATCAGCCCGTGCTTGTCGCAGAGCTCTTCCAAGGCCGACTGGACGGACTTCAGCTGGCTGTGGTCGGCCTGCACAATGTAGGCGTCGACCCCTTCCACCCCCAGCAGTTCCTGGGCGACCGTTCTTTGCATGTAGAGCGTCATGCCGCCGGCGATGTAGTCGTTGACCACGCCGGCGATGCGCAGCTCCTTCACGCCCTCGCGGGTTTTCACCGGCAGCAGGTCCCCCATTTTCAGGTTGTGCTTCTGAGCGTAGACGCTGCCGACCACAATCTGGCCTTCGAACAACTGGCGACGGACGCTGGTCCATTCGCCTTCGAGCAGCTCAAAATAGACCTGCTTTTCCTGGGTGAAGTTGCGGATCACGGCGATCAGCAGTTCCTCGCCTGACTCGACCTGTTTGAAACTGATCGTATCGAGCTTCAGAACGCCCGGGATGGCGGCGATCTCCTGATCCAGGCCAGCCGGCATATCGGCCGCCTTGCCGGTCGCCATGTCGGGCATCAGGGCGCGGACGAAAAAGTCGCCGACGATCGCCTGTTGATACCACTGATGCACATTGCCGACGTTATCAAAAATGGTGTTGGCCATGCCAACGCCGGTCGCCATGGCGATAAACAGCATGCCAATGGTCATGGCCGTGCGGCCGCGATGCCGCAGCAGTTGCCGCTGTGCGATGCGTCCTTCCACGCCAAACACGGGCCGCACCAGGTTGTAGACGATCCCCGCCAGCAGTCCCAGACTGACCGGCAGGAGCAGCACCATGCCAATCAGCAGCAGCACCACCGCATCGACCGCGACCTCCACCGGCAGCCAGCCGATCATACTGACGAACAGCAGCACAACGCCCGCCGCCACCAGCACCGCGCCGCCGATCGTGGTCCGCAAAGAGGCGCCTTCCATTTCACCCGGAGGCACCGCCTGCATCGCTTCCAGGGGAGACAGGCTGCCCGACCGCCGGGCCGGCAGGTACGTCGCAAAGAAGGTCAGCCCGAGGCCAAAGCCCAGGGCCAGCAGGAACGGAAACACGGTAACCTGGATCGCCGGCATATCGGTCTGCAGGAGTTCCGCCGTGGCGATCGTCAACAGGTGCGCGCCGAGCAGGCCGACCAGCGAACCCACCGCCGAGCCGACCAGACCAATGACCATCCCTTCGCGCAGGATGAGCATCTGCACCTGCCCCCGGGTGGCGCCAATCGCCCGCAAAATGCCCAGCTGTCGGCGGCGTTCGCCCACCGCCATTTGAAACGTATTGAAGATGATAAAGGCCGCAATCACCAGCGCAAACGCAGTCGCCAGTTTGAGGCCCAGCTCGGTCGCCAGCATGGTGCCGTCGGCCAGGCCGCTCTGCAGGGCCGGACGCCGCACGGTCAGCCCTTCCGGCAACTGCCGGGCGACAGCCTGTTCCGTCTGCTCCAGGTCGACGCCGTCGTCCAGCACGATTTGCAGCGCGTCGATCCGATCGCGCATCCGAAAGCGGGACTGCGCCAGCCCCAGCGGCATGTAGATCAGCCCGCCTTCAAGCACGGCGGCGCCAGAGCGGGGAACCAGCAGCCCCACCACTTCCGATTCGCGCAGGCCGCTGGGCGTCAGCATGCGGAGCGAGTCGCCCAGCTTGACGCCCAGGTTTTTGGCGAACGGTGCATCGAGCATGACACCCGTGCCGTCATCGGCGATTTTTCCGGACTCCAGTTCCCAGTCCCGCACCAGGCGATCACGTTCCGGGATGACGCCCAGAATCTGCACGCGCACCTTTTTATCTTCCGGCAGATACACGATCGAGTAGCGACGAATGACGGGGACCGCCTGCACGCCGGGCAGTTTTTCCAGTTCCGCGGCCAGACGGAAATCGAAACCGCTGCCGCCGGCGGCGATGACTTCCAGCGAGGTGCGGCCGGCCACCGCGGCGAACATCCGCTCCTGCCCCACCCTGGCGGTTTTAGTCGCGATCGAAACAGAAACGACCGCCGCCACGGCGATCACAATACTGAGCGTGGTCAGGGCTACCCGCAGCGGCCGGCTGGCAAGCTCGCGCAGACTGAATTTAATGAGCACCATGATTAATGTTCCGGCCGGGCCGCAGGTTCGGCGCCGGGGAGAGTCGGCGCATCGGCCCGACGCACGTCGCTTTCGACCCGCCCGTCCCGCAGTTTCACCAGGCGATGGGCGGCCTCGCCGACCGAGGGGTCATGCGTCACCAGCACGATCGTCTGCTGGCGTTCCTCGACCAGTCGGGTGAGCAGGCTCATCACCAGCTTTGTCTGGCGGCTGTCGAGGTTGCCGGTCGGTTCATCGGCCAGCAACAGCGCCGGCTCGATCGCCAGGGCCCGGGCAATCGCGACCCTTTGCTGTTCCCCGCCGGAAAGTTTGCCCGGAATATGGTCGCCACGGTGCGACATTTCGACCTGTTCGAGCGCCTTTTCGGCCCGCTCTTTGGCTTTGCTGGCCGAAACGCCGTCGAGTTCCAGCGGCAACGAGACGTTCTCCACGGCCGACAGGGTCGGCAGCAGGTTGAACGCCTGGAACACAAAGCCGATGCGTCGCCGCCGCATCAGGGTGCGGGCGTCGTCGCTGAGGGCGGCCATGTCGGTCCCTTCCAGCAGGATCTGGCCGCTGGTGGGAGTATCCACTCCGCCCAGCAGCGTGAGCAGCGTGCTTTTTCCCGAGCCAGACGGCCCCATGATAGCGACAAACTCGCCTGGTCCAATCGCCAGACTGACCGACCGCAGCGCCTCAACGCGGACGTCTCCCGCGCCAAAACACTTGGTGACGTCGCGGGTTTCTAGCACCTGCATAACGTACGATTCCTGAAGCTGGGAGCCGACGCGCGAAACACTCGGCGCCCTGAACGTCCCCGAATTTTCTAGAATATACGCGACATACCGTTTCGATAGAAGTTCATCTGGCCATCCTCGACGACCGGCCGTCGACGAAACAGCGGGCGTTGAATGATCCTGGAAGAGCATCGCCTGCCGGAGAAAACAGACCAAAAACAAGGTTTTCTCCGGGGGAACTGCCTTCCCGACGGGCCGCCGCCGAAAACGTAAACCAGAGAGGGCCCGGCAGAGAACGATCCAGGACGGCTTCTGCGAAAAATTGTCGCAGGGAACTTTTGACATCAATCCAATGCGACGTAGAGTTCTTAGCGGGTGGTGCGCGCCGAGTGATTCGTTGGCGTCTCCCACTGATGACCGCCTAACTGGAGAACCCGATGTCTGATTTTCGCCCCGCCTCGGATCAAGGATTTGTTGATCGCCGTAACTACGACGGCGCCTCCCAGTCGGGACGCGAGCGCCGGCAATTCGCTAACACGCATTCGGATCTGGCCCCGGAAGTCCGGGAAGTGGCGACCGCCATCGACGAATACAAACTGGTTCACCGGCGCCGCTTTATCACCTACGAAGAAATGCTGACCGTGTTCAAAGGCCTGGGCTACCGTAAAGCACAATCGGACGAAGCGTCCCCCGGCGACTTGCACAGCTAAACACATCGCGTATCAACGCATGTAGTGAACTTCGCCAGAAGTCCCTTTCCCTCCGCAATGCCGGACGCACTCCGCAATGCCAGGCGGACCTGCGGCCAGGTCCCCTCCCTTGAAATCGAGCGGAGTCTTCCGCCGGAGCTAGACTTCTCGCACGACGATCCGGTTTCCCCGGATCTGCACGATCTTGACCTGCGCGCCGTGCTCGATGAAGCCGCCTTCGCTCGTAACATCGAGCAGCGTGTCGCCGACTTCTATTTTGCCGGCCGGTCGCAGCGGCGAGATCGCGACGCCCCAGTCGCCCACTTGGTAGGCGGACCCGTGGGCCTGGACCTGGCCTTTGCTTTCTTTCTCATCCGCGGCGGGCAGCACTTCGTCCGCGGTCGGCGGCCGCAGCACCAGATGGTTGAACACCGGCAGCGACCCTAGATTGCGGGAGATGAAGAACGCCGCGACCAGGAACGTCGCGCCGGCTCCCAGCAGTGTCACCACCGACGTCGTAGTCACCACGACTTCCTGCGAGTTGTTCGGAATCCAGAAGTCCTGGCCCGCAAAAATCATGCTGGCGACCAGCATTCCTAGTCCCAGCACGCCAGCCACGCCAAAACCCGGCAGGACAAAAAGCTCGATCGCCAGAAACGCCAGGCCGCTGACGAACAGCACCACTTCCAGCCAGCCGGCCGTGCCGCCCAGAAAACGGGACCAGAAAAACAGGGCAAAGCAGAGCCCCGAGATCAGGCCGCCAATGCTGATGCCGGGCGCACTCAGTTCGACAAACAGGGCGATCAGGCCGACCGCGATCAGCAGCCAGGTCACGGGCCACCAGTTCAGCCAGGGGATGGCGACGTCGACGGCCGTCGGCTGCAGCACGCGCGGGTCTTTGGTCAGCTCAAATCGCTGGTACAGGGCGGCCCGCGTGTCGACGACGCCTTCGGTCAGCCCCAGTTCCAGTGCCCGGCGTCCACTAAGCGTCAAAAAGGAACCGGCGCGGGACTCGGCGACTTCGGAAACTTTCTCCCACTGAGCGGGATCCGGCAGCTCGTCGATCTCGGGCTGGGAAAGCAGGCGCAAGTCGCCCGTTTCCTGGTTGCGCATGCGGTACACCACCAGGTTGAAATCGCACATCGCTTCGCCGAGCGCTGGCGGGCGGTTTTTAGCTTCGCACAGCCCCCGCAGTTTGGCCGCCAGGTAGCTGCGGGTTTTTTCCGGGGCATGGTTGATGACGAACGCGCCAATCTCGATCGCTCCGGCGTCGCCGATCTGGGCGTTAGGGCCCATCACGATTTCGTCGCAGCCCAGGGCCATGATGGCCCCGCCAGAGATCGCCTCGTGCGGTACATAGGCGACCGTATGCGCCCAGCGGATGCTCGCCAGGCGGTCGGCCATTTCCAGGCTTTCATTCATATAGCCGCCGGGGCTATCGATCTCGACGATCAGCAGGTCGGCGCCCTGCCCCTCAGCCAGATCCAGTTTCCGAAACAGGTACTGCATGCGTTGGGGAGTGATATCGCCGTCAAAACGAATCAACACGGGATGCTCGTACGGCGGACCGTCTGCGGACGCCAGCGAAGCCGAAACGAGCCAGACGCTCGCCAGCAGCATATGCCGCATTTTGTAACCTAGAGTAAAGAAGAACATGGACGCACCCGCATCGAAGAGGAAAGCACCTCGCTAGAGACCTCCATCATTATCCCCCAATCCGACGGCAAAGCCAACCGCGGCTGCCGAACGGTCGTTGAACGACCGCGCCGAGACGGAAAACGGCGCTCGTAATCCGTACGATCCGTACAGCCTGCGCTACCCGCCAAACTACCTGACAGGACAAGCTTTTTTAACACGGGAATCTGGGAATTACTGCGCAGTCGTTAAGGGCGCTGTATTTTTAGGTAGCCGAATTAAACCACACTGAATCGCCTCCAGTGAATTCGGGTCCTAAAGTTACCAGTCTCGCGCTCATGTTCGGAGGATCGCCAGGTGGCCCAATCTCAAGACAAAATCGTTCCCGTTGACCGTCGCGCCCAGGATGACCGGAGAGAAAAAGCAGACCGCCGGCAAGGCGACCAGGCAGTCGGTTTCGAGAAACGCCAAGGCGATCGCCGCAAAACGCCCCGCCGTCGCCAGATTGATCCGACCACCTGCGAACGCGACTATACGAACGACGAAATCGAATTCATGCAGGCCCTCGACGACTACAAGCGTCGCAGCGGACGCATGTTCCCGACCTGCAGCGAAATCCTCGAAGTCGTCCGCCTGCTCGGTTACCAGCGCCCCATCGCCAGCGATGAACCGGCCGAAGAACCGGCCGCCGAAGCCGCCGTCGCCAGCGAACTGAACGAAGAGCCGAACCTGGCCCCCGAGACGACCGAAGAATAAGCCCCGTCGCTACCCGACACTCGCCGTGAAGCGGGGACCCATCCATGATGCGGTCCTCGCTTTTTTTATGCGCCCACACAGAACGACGCAGTTGGCAAGAAGCTAATCGCTAGCAGCTGATAGCTGATAGCTAATCGCCCCCTGCCCTGCTCTTTTTTCTCTTTTTGGGGTGCGCCCGGCCGGCATTGGCCTTCGATCGGAAGCCGTTTTTCGGTACGCTTCTCGCCGCGCCGGGGTTACGGTTGTTCAAGTTTAACGATTATCCGGCCGATACCTTTGGAGAACCCCCTGTTTTTCGGGCGGAGTTTTCAATTTCCCTGAAGGGTGCTCATGGACGACGTCTCTCAGCCGGTTACGATCGCTTATCGCCCAGTGCCGCTGCATGCGGCCGTGCTGACAGGCCTGCCGACCTTAACGACGGATGCTTCCGCCGATGTCGGCGCTGCGCGGGAACCGCTGGCCAGTCATCGCTATCTGGCCGACGCCTTTCTGGCGACGGCCGCCGCCCGCCCTGATCAGGCAGCCATCGAAATGGGGGATCGCCGGTATGGCTTCGCCGACCTGGCAAGCGCCGCCATGGCGGTGGCCAGGCGCCTGCACCAGCAGCCCCTGTTTCAGCAAGGCGACTGCGTCGGCCTGTTGCTGGAGAACGGCCCCGAATACATCGCCGCGTTCTACGGCGTGTTGCTGGCAGGCGGTGTCGCCACGCCTTTGCCGCCCAATGTGGAGTCGGCCCGGCTGGAGAAAATCCGGCGGAACTGCCATCTCACGCTGTTCCTCAGCGACCCCAAAACAGTCAAGAAACGCCGGGAATTCGATCCCGCCGCCTGCGATACGATCGACCTCGCCAGTCCCGGGGACGGAGAAATTCCCCGTGTCCTGCGCGACCCGGTCCGCTCGCCGGCGATGATCCTGTTCACCTCGGGTTCCTCCGGTGATCCCAAGGGCGTCATGCTGAGCGACGCCAACCTGCTGGCGAATTCCGCCTCCATCATCGAATACCTGTCCATCGCCCACGACGAACGGGCCCTGGCTTTGCTGCCGTTCTATCATGCTTATGGCGCCTCGGTCATGCAGACCCATCTGCTGGCCGGCGCGACCCTGCTGATCGACGGCTCGTTGACCTTTCCGGAAACGGTCATCACGGCTTTGGCGGAGCGGAAAGCGACCAGCTTCGCCGGCGTGCCGGAAGCGTACCATGCATTACTGCAGTATGCTCCGCTGGGAGAACATCCGCTGCCCGATCTGCGTTACCTGACCGTCGCCGGCGGACGCCTGGACCCGGACACGGCCGTGCGCATTGCCAGCCAGATTGCTCCGGCGAAGTTCTTTGTGATGTACGGCCAGAGCGAGGCCTCCGCCCGCCTGGCGTATCTGCCGCCGAACGAACTGCAACAGCGGAGCAGCTCCATCGGCCGCGCCATTCCCGGGGTGGAACTGGCCGTGCTGGCCAGCGACGGAACCCCGGCGCCCGTCGGCGTGCTGGGGGAACTGTGCGCTCGGGGACCCAACATCATGCTGGGTTACTGGGATTCGCCGCAAGAGTCGACGGCCGTGCTGGCCGATGGCTGGCTGCACACAGGCGACCTGGCGATTATCGACGAGCAGGGTTATTTCTATATCAAAGGCCGGAAGAACGACCTGGTGAAAATCCAGGGACACCGCACGCACCCGCGTGAAATTGAAGAAGCGATCACGGCCTGTGCGCCGTCGTGGCGGGTGATCGTCACGCCGTACCAGCGGGGCGACACCATGCGTCTGGCCATGTTTGTGGCGCCGGGACCGGGGGAAACCGTCACGGTCGACGATGTCCGCAAGCTATGCCTGCGGGAACTGCCGCGGCCGAAGAACCCGTCGTATATCGAGATTCTCCAGGAGATCCCGCTCAACGGCGCGCTCAAAACAGATCGTGCAGGGCTGGCCGAGCAGGCGCTCGCCGCCGACAGTTTCGCCGCCGCCAAACGGGCAGCCTGACCAGGCCGCCTTGATTCCCGGCAGCCTCCCACGAAAAGCACGCGTCGCCCGACATTCGTCCGTCGATGCATTGACCCATCCAGGAAAATTTATTGGAACGGCAATCGCCGCTTCCCCCAGGCAATTCCTTATCTGTCTCCTGTCGCGGAGTGTCGCCATGAAGAATCCTTTGGTCATTGAACAAGAGTTGCTGGAATTTGTGTCACAAAATGCCGATTACACTGGTGAGATGGATAAAACCGTTGACCTGATCGATGAGAGCATTCTCGATTCGTTGCTGGTGACCGACCTGGCGCTGTTTATCGAATCGAGCTACGGGGTGACGCTGGGCGTGGGAGATATTTCCCCCGGCAAAATGCGTTCGGTGGAACGGATCGCCCAGCTCGTCTGCACCAAACTTGAGAAAGCCGCCAAAGCAGCCTGATCCAGCAGAACACGGATAACGCAGGGAGTCCCCCTTCGCACCGCGCAGGGACCCACGCTATCGCCACGCGACAGCCGGCGACTCCCGGCGACAGGACCGAGAGATAACCAACGCAGCGATTAACATCAGGGACGTTTGGCGCCGCAGCGGCGCATGACGGATAACGGAAAAAGGGCCGGCATGTCGGATTTGAAATCACTGATCGAATGGCCGCTGGAATCGAAACCAGTTCCCCAGGCGGATCTCCCGTACTTCAACCTGCACTACCTTTACGGCTGCAAAACTCCCTCCGACCCGACGATTGTCTGGGGGACCGAGATCGACGTCACGGGCATGCAAGCCTTCCTGCGGGAACAGAACAAAACCAGCCGCATTCTGCTGTCGCCGGCGCACCTGTTGCTGCAGGCGGTCGGCCGCAACCTGGCGAAGTTCCCGCGGTTGAACTCCCGCGTGGTGGGGAACCGGATCTATCGTTTCCGGGAAACGAACGTCCGCACCATGATCTATAACAAAGAGCTGGGCGAAGTCGATGTGGTGATGCTGCGCAACGCTCCGCAATTAAGCCTGGAGCGGATCGCCCGGCTGATGTGGAAGTACCAGCGGCAAGCGGTCAAGCGCGATACGCAGGACCACACCGATCGCCGGATTCAGAAACAATGGTGGCCGCGGCCGTTGCTGGCGCTGGCCGTAAAAACCTACTTCTGGCTCGATAGCCGATTCAAATTGCCGAAGATGCGTTTCGACCGCCTGTCGAGCGCGCCGGTGCTGGTGAATTTTCTGGGATTCTCCGGCGCCCCTTCGATGACCATGTACAAACCTTCGAGCTATCCCGATGAAAGCTCGAACCTGAGCGTCACCATGGGCCGCATTGAGAAAAAGCCCGTGGTGCGCGGAGGCGAGGTTGTGGTGCGGCCGATGGCGCCGCTTTTTATACGCATCGATCACCGCCTGGCGGATGCGTTTGTACTTGCGCAGTTCCTTAGCGCTATCAGCGATTCTCTCAATGACCCAGCTGTCATGGAATCGCAGGAGATAAAAGGCAATGACCCAGAGAACCCTGCTCTTCAAGCCGCTTGAGCGGTCCCGGCCTGCGCCGGGATCTCCCAGCGACGCCGGGGCGGCCAACGCGCTTTCCCGCCGACAAATTCCCTGGCTGCTGTTAGCGGTTGCGGTCGCGTTTGCGCCGACAACCGTCTGGGGCCAGTACTATGGCAATACCAATATCTATCACAACAATCATCGCACGACGTACCGCCGGCCCGCCTGGAACCAGCACCCTCAGTCGCAACAGCATGTTCAACACCAGGTTCAGCACCCGTCGCAACAGCAGAATCAACGTTACGCGCAGCGACCGGATTATGCTTCGCAGTCCGGATCCGGCCACTATCAACAGCCGCATCCGCATTCGAACCATCGCCCTGGCCGCGTGCTGATGATTCGGGGAGCCTTTACGGTCTTCTCGCTGGGACTCGATACGCTGGCGACCAAGCTAAGGGCGCAGGGGCTGGACGTGGTCGTATCGACGGCCGCCACTTCCGGCTACAACGCCAACGCGCTGCGCGACGAATACCGCAGGAACCCGAACGTTGGTCCCGTGGTGATCATCGGCCACAGTCGCGGCGGTCTGCTGGCGCCTGATATCGCCCGCTCCCTGGGACAACAGGGCGTGCCGGTCGACCTGGTGGTGATTGTTGACAATACGCATGAGAACCTGAAGATTCCGGCCAACGTAAAACGCGCGATCAATTTTTACCAGACCGACGCGGTGACGTTGCTGGAAGGCCAGGTCGCCTTTGGCGAAGGTCCGCCCGGCCAGGTCGCCAACATTGAAATCAACAAACTGCCGGGCCGCGACCAGGCGGGCTTTATCGATCACTTCAATATCGAAGAGTCCGACTGGGTGCATGGCCTGGTGATGGAACAGGTGCTGCAGACTTGCCCGCGCCTGGGCGAAACGCCGACCGCAACGCTGCCGCAGTATGCGGGCCGTCCCCTGCCGCCGCCGGAACCCGTAGCGTCGGCGCCGACCTATCGGCCCGCCGCCAATCCCCGCGTAGCGATTCGCACGGAAACCTTTCAGGGGCTGCCCGTCAGCAAGCAGCCGGTTGCCGTGGAGCCCGATCAGCTTGAACTCGGCTGGACAGAAAGAACCCGCACTCAGACGGCTCGCACCCCGACCGCTCGCACGGAGCCCGCGCGTCCGGAACCCAGTCGAATTGAACCAGGCCGGTTCGTCGCCAGCCCGCTGGTTCCGGTCCAAACGGAGCCGCTGCGCCCCGTGGATCCCCGGCAGCCGGTTCGCACGGTCGATCCGACCCCGCTGCGCCAGCCAACGCGGACCGCCACGGCCCCCGTTCGCAGTGCGACTCCGCCACAGAGCGCCGTTCGCAGTGCGCCCGCCGCCAGTTTGCCTTCGCGCAGTAACCAAAAGAAGCTAGAACCGATGTTCGACTACTTCGACGGCGTCGAAGCAGAAGACTACTGGAAAAAGTAACCCGAAAAATACCAACCGCAAATACCAACCGACGCCGGCGTTTCGGCGCCAATCGTCGGTTACCCTACGATCGATCCCGGTACGTTTTGTCCGGGACTTTAACTCGCATGGAGGCGAATCATGTTTTGGCGCGACCTGCCGCAATTGACGGCCGTAGCTGCAGTCTGGATCTACTGGTCGAGCGTGCTTGTAATGGTGATTCGCAGTCATTTGCGTTACAAGACCCAGGCCGGCGCCGTGCCGCATACGGCCAAAGAAATCGCCATGTGGATGATCTGGGTCCCGGCCATTCTGCTCTGGCAGTTTGTACCGACCTGGGCCAACCAGGCTCCGCCCTGGGCCGGCGAAGCAGCCATCTCCTTCATCACCGCGCCGGTCGCCCTGACGCAGACCGCCGCCCTGCAGCCGCTGCGCTGGATGGGAGCCCTGCTGGCGGTCGCCGCGTTTGCCGCGACCGTCCATTGCTGGTTCTTCATGGGCAGCAACTGGAGCATGGCGGTCGTCCCGTCGAAAGACACCGGCCTGATTACCCAGGGCGCCTTCTCCCGGGTGCGCCACCCGATTTACGCGCTGAGCATTGTGCTGATGCTGGGCACGCTGATCACGGCGCCGTCGCCCGCGGTGGCGGTGCTGGCCGCGATCCACTGGACCATGCTGACGCTGAAAACGCTGAGCGAAGAAGAGTTCCTGCTGTCGAGCCACGGCGACTCGTACGCCCGTTACATGAAACGGACGGGACGCTTCTTCCCCAAACTGATCGTGCCGGCCGAAGCCCCGGTCAAGGCCGAACCGGCCAGCCCCAAAGCGCGCAAGTCGGTCGTCAAGCGCAACGCCGCCTGATCGGAAACTCTCCGACAACCTCTCCGCGTCGCGCGTCAAAATCGCGCGACGCCTGACGGTCTGGTAATCCGTTCAAAGAGAAGAAGAAGGAATGTCGGAAGTCGTCCTGTTGAGAAGAGGTTGAGCATTTCCAGCCTTCTTTTCTTCTTCTTTTTCGACGCAAGACAGACGACCTTACCGCCTTCAAACGACGTCATTCATCCCTCTCTGTTTTCCCTCTGCGACTCGCTGCCCCCTCGGCGGTGAATCCTCTTCTGATTCCACGTCGTCACCTGGCAAGGTGTGCGTCTACTCGCTCATCACCAGCGGCGCCAAACGTGCGGCGATGGCGGCCGGAATGGGCTGGGAGCGGGGCGGCTGATCGTGTTCCAGTCGGCAGCAGACGCTCGTGATGCGTCCTGTGGCTACCACCTCTTCGCCCCGGGAGAATCGGAACAGATAGGTGGCGCTGCGGTTCCCGATCCGCTCCAGGCCAGCTTCGATCCGGATCTCGTCTTCAAACTTGACCGCCTTGCTGTAGTCGCAATTGACGGACACCCTTGGCCAGCTAAGGGCGGCCCCTTCGTGTTCCATGTACACGCTTAGACCGACCGAACGCAGCATTTCGTGCTCGGCCTCTTCCATAAAGGTGAAGTACACCGAAAAGTGCATGATGCCGGCGGCGTCGGTATCCCGGAACTCCACGCGGCGAAGGGTCTCAAAAGGGAAAGGCATATCGGGCGGCGCTCGGGCAAAGGGAAATCACAGGGAACGGCCAGGTCGAAGCGTTTACGGGACCGATACGCGGACCTGGATTTGTCCCGCGTTATCGGCCAGGCTGGCGGGCGACTCGTTGATTTTCAAGTACAGAACGCCGCCTTGCTGCACGGTCAACAGGAACGAAGAGCCCAGCGGTACACTGTTCAGCAATGTGGTCGGGCCGCCGGCCAGGGCCGCTTCGTCCATGCGGATTGCTCCCATCATGATGCCCAGCGGCTGGCCTTCATAATAGTGGATGGTGACGCCGTTGGGCTCGCACTTCCACGCCGGCTCCCGGGCGATCTGGAAGCTGCCGGTCGACTCAATCAGATACCGGCCGTTCGAGGCCAGCATGATCCCGGTCGATTGCCAGCCGCGATCCGCCTGGATCACGGCCTCCTGGGGCTGGGCGCCGGCTTCGCGGGCGGGACCGGTCTGATGCTGGATCAGGGCCCGTTCCAGGTCGTAGCCGTATTCGATGCCCTGCGTATAGATCCGCCACTGTTCGTCGATCTCGGGCCATTGGGGTTTCAGCTTTTCGTAAAAGGCCGAGGTAAAATCGCCCTGGCGATCGGCCGCCTGCGCTCGCAGGTCGACAAAGGCCTGGCGGGTTGGCGGGTAATGTTCCAGGAAGTAACAGGCGGCCCAGCACCAGGCGTACGGCTCGACGCGCAGATGGGCCCGGCTGTCGTACCGCATGACATCGAGCAGGCTGAGCGCCCTTTGCTGGGCCGTCTCGTCGCGAATGATCTTCACGCGGCCCCAGCCGGGCGTTTCTGTTTTGTCGGGCGGATTGTATTGCATCGTCAGCTGGCCGTTCTCCCAGCGATGCGTACCGAACAGCTCCGCCATCCCTTCCGAATACCAGGGCGGACCGGCGCCGCCCAGCATCAGGTTCATGAAACCGTGCGTCCCTTCGTGCAGCAGCAGATGCCGGCGGTAGTAGTCGTCTTCCTGCTCGCGCACCCAGAACTCCCAGCCCTGCTGGAAGCCGTTGGGAAAGTTGGGCAGCGAACCCGGCAGCAGACCGGCGGCGCGGAAGTTGTTAGCGTCGCCCATGAGAAAGCCCGACATGCGAAAGTCGGCCGCCTTTTCCGCCGGCACGTCGAAGTAAGCGCACCACTTGGGGACGGCCAGATCGAACACGGTCGTCAGCTCGTCGATGGCGGGCGAGGCCGGCAAATCCGTGTACAGATCCAGGTGCTTGCCGCTGATTTTGCGAATACCGCGGGAGGCCGTTTTGGCCTGGTCGATTGCCATGCGCGGCGTCTTGCTGGGGGCGACGGCGGGGGCCGCGCCCGGCTGATCCATCAGTTCGCCCAGGTTCGGCGAACGACGTCCCGGCCCGAAGCCCGTATCCGGCTGCGTGCTTTCACTCCCGCCCAGACCCAGGTTCGCCGGCGGTTCAATGCCGCGGGGCGGTTTCGCGACCGATGGCTTGACCGGCGGAGCAGGACGATTCGGCGGCGTGTTGCGGGCAGAGGCCGGCGGCGTGGTTCGCGGACGGGCCGCAGGAGCGGAGGCCGTCGGCGGCGGTTCGCTCTGGCAGCCTGTCGCCAGGCAGAGACCGGCCACGCAGCAAACGGCCAGCAACAGGCCAGCCGCGCTGCGCCAAAGAAAAAAGGTTCGCAGGCAGGACATCGGTTCTGTCACCCTTTGCGGTTCCGGTAGCAGGAGAAAGCAGCGCGCGTGCAGGGCCTGCGAGGAGCGTTCCCGCACAGCGGAAGGGTTCCTGCAGGCGTCGTTGCCCTGTTTACTATAATGGGTTTTGCCGGTTCGCTGGCAAAGAGCGCCGCCAAATTCCGCCCCGCGCGGGACGTGACAAGAGTTCCGCCAGGATTCTGGTTGGTCGTTTCCAGGAAGAACAGACGCCTGACCGTCGACTTCCGTCGGTCAAGCGTCGGCCGGCTGGCTTACTTCCAGATCTGCCACCAGGGGCGGTTGGCGGCCTTCTTCTGCGGGGCGCGGCCCAGACCGACGCGGGCTCCATTGGACATTATGGCGCCTTCGAGCGAGGCGCTGGCCAGATTGACCTGGGTAAGGTTGGCGTTCGACAGATTGGCCCCTTTGAATTTGGCCCCGGTCAGGTTGGCTCCGGTCAGATCGGCGCCGCGGAGGTCGGCTCCGGAAAAATCGGTATCGTTAAAATTACCGCGCAGGTCGGCCATGCTCAGATCGCAGCCCGACAGATCGGCGCCGGTAAAGTCGGCCTGCTCCAGCTGGGCATAGCGGAATACGGCTCCCATCGCGCGGACTTCGCGAAAGTTGGCTCCGCGGGCAATGGCGTTGGTGAAATCCGCTTTGATTAAAACGGATTTTTCAAGACACGCCTGATTCAAGCAGGCGCTTTCGAAAACGGCCTGGTCCAGCAGGGAACCACTGAAATCGGCGCTGGCCAGATTGGAATTGTGCAGATCGATCCCCGTCAAACGATACTTCGACATCTTGGCGCTCGAAAGCTGGGCGCCCGCCAGGGTCAGCCCAGCGAGTTTGTTGCCTTCGACCGAATGCAACACCGCTCCCGTAACGCGATGTTTGATCTCTATCATTCGTCACCTCAAACTCGGCGATCTTGGCCAGAGAGGAAACAGGCGGTGCTACAAGAACCTGGCGCGTCGCCCGGGAGTCTGTCTCCAGGAAACGAACTCCGCAACTCGCCGCCGCTGGGGGCGACCGGGCGTTCCCCCTCAGGGTTCGCCACCGGGCCGTCACCTTAGAGGCAACATCTTGAGGGTCGCAACAGGTTCCGTCGCAAGATGAAAAGAACAGGGATTCCGTGTGCAGGCCTGAACAGGTCGCTCCCCTATTATAGGAGGGGTCCGCCGTCGCCGCACGAACATTCTCCTTCCCATCGGCGTATTTATTGAGGGATACCACGACCCCAACAAGGGTAGTTTTCTTTTACTGCGGAGGGACATATCCAGCCCGTACGGCAGAACCCGACCGGCTGCCGCCCTTTTATTCGCTAAACGTCCGGCAGTTTCCCTGATTCGCCCGATTCGTCAGGAACCAGGCGGCCGAATTGTTGACAGAATCCCTTTCTATGGCCCAGAATGCAATCAACGGCCGGTTACGCCGTTAACGAACAACAGGGGCGCTAAAGGAGCAAGAATCATGCAAATCCTTTGCATTCATTGCGGCAATTCGATCCTGATCTCGTCCGAACATCTGGGCGGAGTCGGGCAGTGCCCTCATTGCCAGGGAGAGATCCAGCTTCCCAGCGCCAACGAACCGGTCGAAGAACGGGACGGCGGTTTCGTCAGCTGGGTCGATGGTTCGCTCTCGGGGCTGGTGTCGCTGGTCTTCAATATGGGCCTGATCCTGCTGCTGGCCCTGCTGACCTATGGCGGCGGCGGCCTGGCCGGCGAGGGAGAAGAAGTCCTGCTCGGTTCGCTCCCTTCCCCCACGCTGACCGACAACCAGGAACAATCGCTCTCGACCGATACGGCCGTCGAACAGCAATCGGCCGAATCACTGGACGATTCCCTGCAGATCGAAGAACCGACCGACACCCTGGATCCCCTGGCGCTGCAGACCTTCGACATTTCTCCTTCGGCCAGCGGCGGTTCCTCAGGCGACTTCGACATCGGCCGGCCCAGCTCGGCCGCCGGCGGGGCAGGCGGCAGTTTTGACGGCATGGTCCAGCAGCTCCGCGCCAGCGGGCTGGATATCGTCATCACCTTCGACAGCACCGGCAGCATGGGCGGGGAAATCGACGTCGTCAAATCACAGATCAAAAGCATCGGCGGCGCGCTGATCAAGCTGGTTCCCAAAGCCCGCATCGGCCTGTGCACCTATCGCGATACGGGCGAAGAATACGAAGCCATCGGCTTGCCGCTCACCGGCGACATCCAGGCGATCGACACCTGGCTGTCCGACATTCGCGCCGCAGGCGGCGGCGATCACCCGGAAGCGGTCGAAGCCGGCCTGGCCTGGGCGATTGAAAAAAATTCGTTCCGCAGCACGGCCAAAAAGGTTATTCTCCTGTTCGGCGACGCTCCGCCGCATAGCGGCAAGCTCCGAGATTGCCTCCGACTCGCCTCCGATTTCCATGGCCAGGGACAAGGCGTTGTCAGCACGGTTACCTGCCGCAGCAGTGCAAAAATGCCGGAGTTTGTCGAGATCGCCCAGATGGGCGGCGGCGAAGCGTTCCTCACCACCGACCAGCGCCAGATCATGACCGAGCTCATGGTGCTGGTGTTTGGCAGCAAGTTCCGCAGCAAGGTGGTGGAAGCGTTTGAGTTGATTAAAGAGTAAAAAGAGTAACCAGGGGCTCCTGTCAGGAAACCAGATTCATGTCACTCCGAATCCTGCTGGTCGTCGGCCTGCTCTCCCTGATCAGCCAGCCATCGCCGGCCATGGAGCGCGGGGCCGTTTCGGCCGCGTACGCCGGCTTGGTTCCCCAGACCCTGCTCAGCTTGGCCCATACGCCCGAAGTCTGGCAGGAACTGCAGCTGACGCCGAGGCAGACCGCCAGCCTGGAACAGCTGTTCGCCCAGATCGACGGCCCCTGGTTCCGCTCCCGTCTGCTGCCGCCGGACAAGCAGCGGCCCATCATCGAAGCGGCCGAGCAGCAGCTCCATGACTGGCTCCAGCAAAACGCCACGGAACCCCAGCGCCGGCGTCTGGCGCAGCTGGAACTTCGCGCCCAGAACCTGCGCTGCTTGCTGCGCGACGATGTCGCCCGGCAACTGAAACTGCAGCCGGCCGGACAGGAGCAGTTGGCCGAACTGGCCCGCACGACCGACGCCGCCCAGCAGAAACACCACGCCGCCAAAATGCGGGGCGAAGCCGTCGAAGACCTGGAAGCCGCCGCCCAGAAAGCAGTCAAAGAAGAGCAAGCGTCCCTCGCCCAGATCACCACCCCGGCCCAGCGACAACAATTAGGGCAACTGCTGGGCGAGTCGTTCAACACGACCCAGCTGGCGCGGATCTATCCGATGGCGCCGGAGTTCGTGCCCGTCGACCAGTGGATCAACTCGGAACCGCTCATCCTGGAACAGCTCCGGGGCAAGGTCGTGCTGGTGCACTTTTACGCCTTCCAGTGCCACAACTGCCACGCCAACTTTGAGATCTATAAACGCTGGCACCAGGAGCTGAAGAATAAAGGCGTGGTGGTCGTCGGCATCCAAACGCCGGAAACAGCCCGGGAACGCGATCCCGCAGCGGTCCGCGCCGCCGCCAGCGAACGGGAACTGCTGTTTCCGATCCTGCACGACCAGAAATCCGAAAACTGGCAGGCCTGGGGGAACACCATGTGGCCGACCGTTTACGTCGTCGATAAACGGGGCTACATCCGCCAGTGGTGGCAAGGCGAACTCAACTGGAAGGGAGCGACCGGCGACAAAACGATCGAAACCGTCGTCGATCGCCTGCTCCAGGAATAAACGCGCAGAATCGCGCAACCGCCCTGCCCTGCTGCTTCCACTCTGCCCGGCCCCGACGCTGCCGCTATAAAGCAGCCAGCTCTTCGTAAGCCGATTCGACCGTGTGCAGGTCGACCTGCGCCAGCTGCAGACTGGCCCCGGCGACCAGCGCCAGTTCCGCCAGCCGCGCGATCTTTCGCGGAGCCCCGCCGGACAGTTCATGCAAACGGGCGGCCGCTTGCGCATCAAAAGCCGACGTCGCCCGACCCGCTTTGGATACGGCCGTATCGAGATACGCCTGGGTGTCGTCGACTTCCCACGTTTCCAGCTCGCTCCACAGATCGACCTGGTCCAGCAGCCGCGTGTTCCAGCGCTCGGCCGCGGTCGACTGGGCCGTCAGCACCCAGGTAATGGCCGCATCAGGCGACGGGTCCAGCGAGAGCATCCGCACCAGCTGCAGCTGCGTGCTCTCAGGCGCGAGGTCGATATCGTCCAGCAGAATGGCCAGAGGCGTCTGCCGATAACGCTGCTCCACAAAACGATCCCCCAGGGACCGCCACACTTGCTGCGTCGACGCCCCGGCAGGCAATCCCAGACCGAGCACATCGGCCAGCTGCTCCAGGAACAGCTCCGGCGACAGCCCCAGCATGCGAACGGTCGCCGTTTCCCAGCTGGCCCGTCGACCGCGGGCGGCCAGCACTTCCAGCAGCAGCGATTTGCCGGCTCCCGATTCGCCCAGCACCAGGCCCAGACGGCGGCCGTTCTCAATCAAAAACAGCATCCGCGAGAGCGCTTCGTCGTGGCTGGGGCTTTCGTAGAAATAACGCGGATCCAGCGCCGCGCGGAAAGGCGATTCGCGCAGCCCCCAATGTGCTTCGTACATGGCAGATCGCTTTCAAAGTCTGGCGCAGCAGGCCAGGAGGAGACGGCGCCGATCTCGTTCCCTCGAATCCCGGCGCATCGCCTCTTCTATTTCGGCCAATCCGCCATCCCGACTCCAGCCTTTTTTCACCCGCCCCGTAGTGGCGAAAGAAGAAGGACCTGGGGCCAGGTCCACTACAGCAAAACCGGGCTTCGCCAAAGCTTTAGTCGTTGGCCGGCGTTTCGGGCGGGCGACGTCGGTCGGCGGGAACGATCTCCGTCCGTTCCACTTCCGCCGGGTCTAATCCCACGGGGCGAGCGCCCCGTTCGTCCGCCGGGCGTTGCAGGGGCCGTCGTACGCCTTGCGGCCCCCAGGGCATGTAGGTCATCGCCAGCGAGCAGCCGCCGCAGCAGAGCAGCGGGAACACAAAGCAGAGCAGGAACAGCACCAGAAAGCCCCGCGCCTGGTTCTCCGGCGGCGGACGATAATCGCGATTCATAACAGTTCCGAAAAAGTCGACAAAAAGCCGACGCCAAAGCAGCCAGCACAAGCCAGAAACAGTAACCGTCGCCGACCCGGCAGGCCAACGACACACGGAAACGCGGGGCGATCAACGCCCGCCAGGCCGCCCGCCAGGACAATACGCCTCAGGCAGTACGATACCGGATCTCGTCCAGCCGACCAGCGATCGACCAGCGCAAAGCGCGATGATCGGCGACAAACATCGCCTCCAGCCGCTCGCCGGAAACGCTCTCCGGCGCCCGTTCCGACGACCGCTCCGCCGCGGCGTGCAAGGCAAACGCCTCTTCCAGCGCCTTCCGCACCTGCGTGACGAACCGCCACTGCGCCTCCTCATCGGCTCCGCGTTCCAGCAGCGTTTCCAGTTGTTCCTGCACAACCCCGCGCACCAGACTGCTGGCGCCTTCCGCCGACCAGGGCAACGCATACCGCCGCACCGTGGTGTCGGGCGAAGGCTCCGCCATCATAATATTGCCGCAAGCACAGGCGGCCGTTTCCGGCGGAAAAAAGAGCTGCGTCAGTAGACCGCAAGCGGGGCACTTCACAATATTCGGCTGGCCTTTCGTTTCCGACATCGCATCTCCCAGGGGAAAACAGCCCGACATGCGCCAGAGGCAGGATCGAACTTCTCTTCGATTATAAGCGGGCGGGCTCGACTGCACCCACCCGGCGCGTCCTCATTTGGAGGGAGGCATGTCGCCGTTCGACGGCCTGCCAGCGAATCGACCAGACCGGTTAAAACACGGTTCCCTGCGGATAGGTGTAAACCTCCAGCACGTAGGCATTTTCGGCTCCTGGCGACTTCCCGTGGATCCGCTCGTAGATCGCCGGCGTGACCAGGAACACGTGCGTCTGCTCCCCCTGATAGTCCGCGTAGTACAGATTAGTGCACGTTTCGGTCGGCAGAAGCGAAGCGGGAAACGGACCAAAATGCGGTTCGTTCTTCATCTCACTCTGGGAATCGGGCTGCCCCAGTTTGGCCACAACATGGCTCAGCGACCGGCCTACCAGCGGATGTTCGCCCGGCAACCCAGGCACGGCCGACTTCGGACCCGGAGGCAAGGGATCGCAGCCGACCAGTCCCGCCAGCAGCAAGAAACAACAGAACCAGCACGCCAGAGGGCGCATGGATCGCAGAACAGGAAGTTGGCGGGACATAAAGGATCTCCGGGGGGTCAAGTTCCGACCAGGCGTCTGTCCCGCATTGTATGGCGCCTTTCAGCGCCCGTAACCGAACTCGCCCGAGTTTGACGGCCGTTTCCCTGTCTCAGAAGCCTCCCTCCAAAGTCTGGCGACTTCGCTGCATGCGGTTCGCCAGGTAATCCGGCCGGTCCCCCGTTTGAATGTTGCAGGCGACGGGCCGGGCCATCATAATTTGTGGAAGCGATCCTCTCACGTGGGATCGTTCTTCTCGCCTTGATTTCTGCCATTCAGGAAGTCGGGCTTTCCTCCTACCCCATTTCCTGCCAAGTGGTTGAGACCGATATGATCCGTTACGCCTGGTTATTCTGTTTACTTCTGCCTTGTGCCGCCAGCGCGGAGCAGCCGAACTGGAATCAGTTCCGCGGTCCGGCGGGCGATGGCCACGCCACGGCCGTGAATTTGCCTGTCGAGCTGAGCGAAACCAAGAATCTGGTATGGAAAACGGCGATCCGCGGCAAAGCCTGGTCGTCGCCCGTCGCCTGGGGCGATCAGATCTGGCTGACGACGGCCCCCGAGGACGGCAAACAGCTGTCGCTGCTGTGCGTCGATTTCAAGACGGGCGAGATCATCAAAGACATTGTGGTGTTCGACAACCCGGATCCGGCTTTCTGCCATGGCATGAACAGCTACGCCACGCCGACGCCTGTGATTGAAGAGGGCCGCATCTACGTGCATTACGGTTCGGCCGGCACAGCGGCGGTCGACACGGCATCGGGCGAGGTCCTGTGGACGCGTCGCGATCTGCCCTGCGATCACTTCCGCGGGGCCGCCTCTTCTCCGATCGTTTTTGAAGATCTGTTGATCATTCCGTTCGACGGCTTCGACGTGCAGTATGTGGCCGCGCTCAACAAGAAGGACGGTACGACCGCCTGGAAAACGCCGCGGACCTTCGACTTCGGCACCAAGAACGGCGACAACAAAAAGGCTTACTGCACGCCGGCCGTGTTTGAAGTCAACGGCAGCCCCCAGCTGGTCTGTCCGGCCGCAGTCGCGACGGAAACCCTCGATCCGCGCACCGGCAAACTGCTGTGGACCGTGTTCCATGGCGGCATGAACGCTTCGGCCCGACCGCTGTATGGCGAAGGCCTGATCTTTATCACCAACGGCATGGGCCGCATGGTCGCAGCCGCCCCGCCGGCCGCCGGCTCCGACGAAGCCGAAGTCGCCTGGGAAAGCAGCAAAGGGGTTCCCAAGAAAGCCTCCCTGTTGCTGATCGATGGCCTGCTGTACATGGCGGCCGACACCGGCGTGGTGTCCTGTGTGGAACCGAAAACGGGCGACGTGATCTGGTCGGAACGCCTGGTCAAAGAGTATGCCGCTTCGCCGCTGTACGCGGACGGCCGGATTTATCTGTTTGGCCGCGAAGGGGAAATCCACGTGCTGCAGCCCGGCCGGGAATTCAAACTGCTGGCGGAAACCAAACTGGCCAACGGCTTCATGGCGAGCCCGGCCGTGGTGGACGATTCGATTCTGGTGCGAAGCACTTCAGACCTGTACCGTTTCGAAAAGCCGTAGCACTGGCAGTTAGCAAACGCCCGCGCGGTTTTTGATCGACGGTCGTCCTGCGGAGAGCCAGGGCGACGAACGGCAGTGCGGATCGGTCGTCTGGCCTGCTGCTCTCCTTTTTTGCCGGCGGTTTCATTCTGGCTCTCCTGCGTTTGGCGACCTGCTGCTTTCAGGCCGGAATCGCGGTTGACGGACAAGGGCGCCCTTCCTATGATCCCCGCCTAAGCGTCAGGAAGACGCTGTTTTTTTGAGAATCTGTGCCAGGTTTGCGGATTCTGTGGCTTGCAGCGGTCATGATGACCGAAGAAAAAAACATCACGCACCCTCAGGGCGAGGATCGCCCGACAAAGAGTGCGCCTTGTCAAAAACATTAGTCTCCTCAGGGAAGAGGACGCCGGTCTTACGAAGCGAAACGGTTCCTTCGCAAGCTGCGGCCTGATCGGCTGTCTGATATGACGAAGTGGAGGCGCTCGCGCCTCGCCGCACGTCCTTTCCGGCCACAACGTAGGGATACGATCGATGCGAACAACCTTCTCGCATACGGCGATGTGCTTGTTGACGCTGTCTGGCGCCGTACTCGTTTCTGGTTGCAAAACGACCAGTTGGGACGCGCCGAACTGGATGAGCTGGAACAGTTCCGACAAAGCCCTCGCTGCCAGCGAAGAGCTGCCGGAACCGCCCTCGATTTCACTCCAGCCGACCGCCACCCAGACGGCCGCCAACGCCACGCCGGCCGCCGCCAGCACTACCGCTGACGCCGCGCTGCCTGCTTATCCGACAACCTCCACTGGCACGCAAACCGCAGCCACCGGAGGAGCCAACTACCAGACCGGACCGTACGACGTTTCCGGCGGGGCGGGCCAGCCGGCCTATTCCACGGCGGACGCCCGCGGCGCTGCCGGTGGTTACTCTCCGGCTGCCGGCCAACCGACCGCCAACAATCCTTATGGCTATGGCCCCCCGGCCACCGGCGCTCCCGCCGGCGGACAGGCGGCTTCCTATCCGCCTCCGGCTGCCAGCGGCTCCTACGGCGACGCTTACCAGGCTCCCACAAACTACCCGGCCCAGGGCGCCTATCCCGCGGCAGGCGGCCAGTACGGCGCCCCGCAGGGAAGCTATCCGACAGGCGGAACGGACGCTTACAACGCCGCCGCTTCTCCGCCGACCGCGTTTGATCCGGCCGCTGCCGGCCAGTACAACACCGCTCCGCCCAGCAACTATGCTCCGGCCAGCCCGCAGGGCAGCTATGCTCCCGCCGGCGACTACAACCCGGGCGGCACTTACGCCCCGCCGGGCAGCTCGGCTCCCAGCAGCTACCAGGGTGGAAGTTACCAGGGCAGCAGCACCCAGGGCGGCAGCTATCCGGGAGCAACAGCTCCCAGCGGCGCCGCGATGGAACAGGCCGTGGCGGAGACTTCGCCCAACAGCACGCGTTACTCGGACTCGCCCGCCAGCCAGGAATTGTTAGGCCACGGCGGTGCAGCGACGAACGGCTTTGCCTCGACCTCCTCGATCGACGCCCCGGCAAGCAGCATGCCGCCGGCCGATCCGGCATACGCTCCGCCCGCCAGCCTGTCCCAGGCGGCCAGCGGCTATCGCCCCGGCAGCACCGCCGGCGGCAGCGTCGCTCAGGCCTCTTACGCTCCGTCCAGCGGAAGCTACGGCGCCGCTCCGAGCAGCTACGGCGGCCAGGGTGCGTATGCGGAAACGGCCTCCTCCACCAGTAATTATGGAGCCGGCAACTACCAGCCCCCGGCCAGTCCGACTTCGGGCGGCCAGTTCCAGTCCGGCGGGTCTTTCCAGGGCGGCGGTTCTTACGCTCCCGGCAGCACCGGCCAGGGCACGACCTACCGCTAACGTCTGCGGGCTTCGTCCCTCCGGGCTCCCCTCGAGTTATCATCGCCTCCTTGTCGACGCCGACAAGGAGGCTTTTTTCGTTTAGACTGGACCGACCGGGCCGCGACGACTCTAGTGCTGCGTCAAACTTCAATCTTAGAGTGAGCGATTTCGGCCGTGCTGCTGTGCTGCCAAAAAAACCGCGGGCTAGCGCCCGGCGGCTGATTTAGAGAAACCTGATTTTATCGTTTGACGCACCACTAGCCGGGCTGCGTCTTCTTTTACTGTGACACGTTTATGTCACCGCTATTGATTGACTTCGCCGGGAACGACTACCTGGGCCTCGCCCGCGATCCGCGATTGGCGGCGGCGCTCAGCGAAGCGGCGGCCGCACAGGGGATAAGCGCTACCAGTTCCCGCTGGGGACTCGGCTGGACCGACCTGCACGAGCAGTTGGAGTGCGACCTGGCCGCCTTCTTTGGCGCCGAGGCGGCCTGTCTGCTCGGCCAGGCGTTCCTGGGCGGGCTGGCCTGGTTTACGACGGTCGACGCTTCTCGCCGCACGGTCTACTGCGACGAACAAAGCCACGCCAATCTGACCCTGGGGATGCAGGCGGCCGGCCTGGCAGTGCGACGTTATCGCCATTGCGATCCGGACGATCTGGAACGGCGGCTGCGACAGGACCAGGGCGGCGCGATCATCGCCAGCGACGCCGTTTTTGGCATCTCGGGCCGCATCGCTCCGCTCACGGCGCTGCGCGATCTGTCACGCGAGTTCGCCGCCGACCTGCTGCTCGACGACGCGCATGGCGTATTCGCCCTGGGACCGCAGGGTCGGGGCGCCTTGGAAGCCGCCGGCGTGCAGGCGCACGAAGCGACGCTGCTCGGTTCGCTGGGCAAGGCGCTCGGTTGCGCGGGCGGGTTCCTGGTCGGCAGCCTCGACCGGGTCGAACGGCTACGACGCTGCCCTGCGGTCGCCGGCAGCACGCCGCTGGCGATACCTTTGGTCGCCGCCGCGATTGCCGCGATACGGATCGTGAGGGACGAACCGGAACGACGGGAACGGCTGCAGCAGCACGCCGTCCGCATGCGACAGGACCTGCTGGCCGCCGGCCTGGCGACCGTTGCCTGCGACACGCCCATTCTCGCGGCGCCGCTGGGCGACGTCGACCGGGCCATGCAGCTGGCGGACCATTTCGCCCGGCATGGCTTGCGGATCCCTTACTTTCCGTACGCCAGCGAGCCGCGGGCCGATCTGCTACGCATGGTCGCCCGCAGCTGCTACACGCCCGCGCAGCTCGACCGTTTTTCGCGAGCGCTGGCCGACCGTCCCTGAGCTGCGCTGGCCGGTGCGTTCTGTCTGGCGTGCTCTCCGCGACCTTCCCGCCGGGAGACCGCGAGACGCCTGCCAACAATCTGGTTGCCGCGGGCCTGCGGTTGGTTCAAGATGAGGGCAACATCTACCCCCGACTTCCTCCCTGATTGAGGCGCCCGATGAAGAGTTTATCTGTAATGGCCGGCTGTGCTGTCTGCCTGTTGCTGGGCAGCGGTCCGCTGGTCGCTGACCCTGGCGTGGTTTACGAAGGCGGCGAGGGCCCCGGCAAAGGCAAGCATGTCGTGTTGATCGCCGGCGATGAAGAATATCGCTCCGAAGAAGGCCTGCCGATGCTGGCCAAAATCCTGTCGCAGCGGCACGGCTTCCAGTGCACCGTGCTGTTCTCGGTCGACCCGGAAACGGGCGAGATCGACCCCAACAACCAGACCAACATCCCCGGCATGGCCGCGCTCGATAACGCCGACATGGTCATCCTGGGACTGCGGTTTCGCGAATTGCCCGACGCCGACATGAAGCACCTGGTCGACTATATCCATGCCGGCAAACCGATCATGGGGCTGCGCACCTCGACCCACTCCTTCAATTACAGTCGAAACAAAACCAGCCCTTACGCCAAATACAGTTTCCAGAATCGCGACTGGCCCGGCGGATTCGGCCAGCAGGTGCTGGGCGAAACCTGGATCAACCATCATGGCCAGCATGGCAAGGAAAGCACCCGCGGCGTGATCAACACGAAGCAGATCAAACACCCCATCCTGACCGGCGTAGACGATATCTGGGGACCGACCGATGTATATGGCGTGAAAAACCTGCCCGACGACGCCGTGGTTCTGGTCCGCGGCCAGGTGCTGTCCGGCATGGAACCGACCGACAAACCGGTCGAAGGGAAAAAGAACGATCCGCTCATGCCGCTGGTCTGGACGAAAACCTGGCAGGGCGAATCCGGCAAGCCGTGCCGCGTGATCTGCACCACGATGGGCGCCGCGGTCGATCTGGAAAGCGCCGGCCTGCGACGTCTTCTCGTCAACGCGGTCTACTGGGGCGTGGGCCTGGAAGATCAAATCTCGGCCGACAGCAGCGTCGACTATGTGGGCGAGTATGATCCTTCCTTCTTTGGCTTCAACAAAGCGAAAAAAGGGGTCAAACCGGCCGACCATCAACTGAAGTAAGGCCGCCTGCCGGGTCGTCCTGCTTCGCCTGGGAAACGGTTCGTGCGAAAACGGCGCACGAACCGACCTGCGGCATGCCGCATGAGGCGTAATTCGACCCCGCATCTGTCGCCAGCGGATGGATGGCGGGCGTTAGCCATTTCGACAGCGGGGAAAGAAATCCGATTGGCGTGCGATTGCCTCCACGGCCAAGGGAACCAGGGTTACGGAACCTGCCTTCCCTAGTAGAATCAGCGGAAGTTGTTTCTATGACAGCCCGGAGGCGATGCGATGCAGTTAGGTTTTGTGAGTGCGATTCTGCCCGAATCCACGCTGGAGGAAGTCTTCGCGGCGGCAGCGGAGTTTGGCTACGATTGCGTCGAGCTGATGTGCTGGCCGCAAGGGAAAGCCGAACGGCGTTACGCGGGCGTCACCCATCTTGACACGGCCCGTTTTGACCAGGGCGCGGCCGAGGAAACGCTGGCGCTGGCCGATCGCTATGGCGTGGCGATCAGCGGCCTGGGCTACTATCCCAACCCGCTTTCTCCCGACGCCGCCGAGGCGGAAGGCGCCGTCGCGCAGATCCGCAGCGTGATCGCGGCCGCCGCGGTGCTGGGCGTCCGTCGCATGAACACGTTCATCGGCCGCGACTGGAAGCTGTCCGTCGACGACAACTGGCCCCGCTTCCTGCAGACCTGGGAACCGATCATTCGCTTCGCCGAAGAACAGAACGTGCAGGTCGGCATTGAGAACTGCCCCATGCTGTTCACCGACGACGAATGGCCCGGCGGCAAGAACCTGGCGATCAGCCCGGCCATTTGGAGCCGCATGTTCGAAGCGATCCCCAGCACGCACTTTGGGCTGAACTACGACCCGTCGCACATGGTCTGGCAGCAAATGGATTACCTGCAGCCCCTGGTCGATTTCGCCGACCGCATCTTCCACGTGCACGCCAAAGATGTGCGCGTCGACCGCCGCCTGCTGGACCAGGTCGGCATCCTGGCGAAACCGATCGAGTACCATACGCCCAAACTGCCCGGCCTGGGCGAAGTCGACTGGGGCCGCTTCTGCTCCGTCCTGGGCGACTCGGGCTATACCGGTCCGGTCTGCGTGGAGATCGAAGACCGTATCTACGAAGGATCGCTCGCCGCCCGGCGCCAGGCTTTGCAGCTGAGCAGCCATTACCTGCGCAACTTTATTCCCCGCTTGCCCCGCTAGTTCGCCCACATTCAGGAACCGAGAACCGCCCAGGACGCAGGAGCCCACGCATGCAACGAGTGTTAGCAGGAGTCGATCTCGGAGGCACCAGCATCAAGGCAGCCATCGCCGACGAGTCGGGCGCCGTGCTGGCCCAGCGCAGCGCCCCGACCGAATCACATCGCGGTCCGCTGGCCGTGCTGACCATTATTGGCGACCTGGTCGAAACGCTCGCTGCCGAGGCGGGCGCCCAGGTGCAGGCGATCGGCGTCGGCGTACCCGGCCTGATCGACATTGATTCCGGCGTCACCCGCTTTCTGCCCAACTTCACCACGCACTGGCGGAACGTGCCGGTCGGTCCCACGCTGGCCAAACGTTTTGATTGTCCCGTGCGGTTATTGAACGATGTCCGTACCGCCACCCTGGGCGAGCTGCGGTTCGGCCATGGGAAAGAACGCCCCCATCTGACCCTGCTGTTCTTTGCGCTGGGCACTGGCGTGGGCGGCGGGGTCGTGGTCGACGGCGTGCTGCGACGCGGCCCGCTGGGAGCCGCCGGCGAACTGGGACACATGGTGATGGAGCCGCAAGGCGCCCCCTGTGGTTGCGGCAGCCGAGGCTGCCTGGAAACCATTTCCAGCGGCCCGGCGATCGCCGCCGAAGGGGTCCGGCTGTTGCGCACCGGCATGGCGCCCAAGCTGCACGAACTGGTCGGCGGCAACGCCGATCGGATCAGCACCAAGGAAATGGCGGAAGCCGCAGCGGAGGGCGACAACCATGTCGCCCTGGCGATCACGCGGGCGGCGGAGGTGCTTGGTCTGGCGGCGGCGAATCTGGTTTCGGCGTTGCACCCCGATCTGGTCGTGCTGGGCGGCGGCGTGGCGGAAATGGGCGAGCCGATCTTCGGCCCGGTGCGGCGCGTCATCCGGGAACAGGTCAAAATGTTTCCGACCGATAACGTCCAGGTGGAGCCTTCTCTCCTGAAAGATAAAGCGGGCGTGCTCGGCGCGATCGCCCTGGCGCAAGAAGCGGCTGCAGAAGCGGCTCAAAACGATTAATCGGGAAGCGGCCCGGCGGTCGCTTCCTTTGGCAAAGGTCATGCCCACGCTCATCCGGGAGAGTCACTGATGAATCGTTACGATTCTCGAACTGTTTTCAGCAGCAGCCTGCTGCTTTGCCTGGCCCTCGGCTGCAGCCAGCCCGCCGCGCCGGACAAAACGGCGTCCGCTAAGCCTGATAAAACGGCGTCCACCGAGCCGGACAAATCGGCCTCGACCAGCGACGCTGACGTGCCTGTCCATCATTACTTCCTGAAAGAGGAAACACCGCCGCTGGCCGCCTGGAGCTACAAAGGCGCGACGGGCCCCGCGCACTGGGGCTCGCTCAATCCGGCCTACCGCATGGCCGCCGACGGCAAGCAGCAATCGCCCATTGATATCGAGCTGCCGCAGGTCGAACCGAAGCAGTTGCCCGAACTTCGGTTTGACTACAACCCGGAAACGGTCGCCGCCATGAACAACGGCCACACGATCGAGCACAACAGCGACGAGTCCGGCAGCAAGCTACATATTGGCGACCAGAGCTACCAGCTGGAACAGTTCCACGTGCACACCCCCAGCGAACATTTGATCAACGGCAAGCATGCGGACATGGAAGTGCACTTCGTCCACAAGTCGGCCCAGGGCGAAGTCGCCGTGGTGGCGGTGATGGTGAACAAAGGAGAGCACGACCCGATCCAGATTCCGACCTACTCGCTGCCGTCCAAAACCGATGAGTTAGTGGTGTCCTACCGCGGCGTGCACAACCCAATCGACTTCCTGCCGAAAGAGCGCAGCTACCTGGCGTACCGCGGCTCCTTCACCACGCCGCCTTGCACCGAAGACGTCCGCTGGATCGTGCTCAGCACGCCCGTCGAAGCAAAGCCCGAACTGATCGATCAGTTTGCGGCGATCCTGAAAGGGAACAACCGTCCCGTGCAGCCGCTAAACGGGCGCCAGGTGTCTGAGGAAAAGCAGCCCTAGCGTCCTGCAGCCCGGGGCGATCAGGTTTCTCTATCCTGGACGGCCGCGGCCGGGTGGGTTTTGCGGTTTGAATCGCCTTCTCACCTTTGCCGCCACGTGGTAAACTGACGGCTAGCCAAAAAAACCACGGGTCGCGTTATGCGACCTTGTTTCATTCATCCCCCTCTCCCCGAGAGATCCATGGCCAAGCCGCATCGTAAATTGAAGAAAGCGAATCACGGGAAACGTCCCGCTAACGCCAAAGCCCGCAAAGCCCGTCGCGACAAAGTTAAAACCTAGTCACAGGTCGCCTGGGTCAGGCTGTTTTAACCGTCGTATTCCCGACGGCGTTTCCGAGGAGTCGCAGCGTGTCTTCCAAGAACTTGTACGTGGACCTGTCGCTAATCGACGTGGATAACCCCATCGCCGATATCGAGACAATTCGGCAGTACAACCCACAACGCCATGAGATGGAACAACTTACGGCGATTGTGTACGAAAATATCGAGAAGCACCAATGCGTCGGCTATAAAGACATCACGCGCGAAGAGTTCTGGATCAGGGGCCACATGCCGGGCATGCCTTTGATGCCGGGCGTGGTGATGCTCGAAGCGATGGCCCAACTGTCGAGTTATTTCGTGCAGGCCCATAACCTGCTCGATGCCCAGGTGGTTGGCTTTGGCGGCCTGGAGGAAGTTCGCTTCCGCGGTCCGGTTGTGCCGGGCGATCGGCTCTTCCTGATTTGCGAGCTGACCAAAGTTCGCCCCCGCCGCATGATCGTGTGTCGCTTCCAGGGCGTCGTTAACGGGACCATTGTCGTCGATGGCGTGCTCAAGGGCATTCCCCTGCCGGTTGACTCGCTGCAGGTCAAAGACTAGCCGAATCTTCGGCAGCGGCCCGGCAAACGTCGTCTGCCGGGCGGCCATCTCCTTCACCTTCCGCAGTCCCGCTTGCCTGGGATTGCGCAAGCCAGTCTGCTGTAGCGTAATTCTATGGGACGAGGAAAACTCGGTAAAATCGACCCCGCACTCGATCTCAGCCGCCATCTGCTGCCGCTAAAGGAAGCGCCGTGCCCGCTGGAGCCGGCCAGCTACTTTCCCAACACGGCTCCGTTGGAAATTGAGGTCGGTTGCGGGAAAGGGATGTTCATTGCGGCCGCCGCGCAAGAGAACCCGCAGCGGAACTTTCTGGGAATTGAGATCGCCTGGCGTTACGCGGAATACTGCGCTGCCGCGCTGGCGGAGGCAGAGGTCGAGAACGCCCTGATGCTGCAGGGAGACGGCGAGAAACTGTTTCGCGAGTACCTGGCCGACAACTCCGCGGCGGCGGTGCACGTTTATTTCCCCGATCCCTGGTGGAAGCAGCGACACTGGAAACGCCGGATCATGAATGCCCCTTTCCTGGAGCAGGTGCAGCGGGTGATGGAACCGGGAGCCGTGCTCCATTTCTGGACCGATGTCGAACCGTATTTCCGCAAAGCGCTCGGCGTGGTGCAGGCGGCCACCTCGCTGCAGGGCCCATTCGAGCCGGCGCCTGATGCTGCGGAGTACAATTTTGAGCACCGCACCCACTTCGACCGCCGCATGCAACAGCGTGAGCGGCCGATTTATCGGGCTTATTTCCTCAAAAACTAAACCGACTCGCAGGAGTCGCCCAGCCATGAAACGCCGACGTATGTGGATCTATCTGGCAGTGGCGGCAGCGATCAGCCTGGCGGTGGTTTTGCTCTTTCTGGCGACCACGATCAACGACTGGAGTCGGGACTTCACGACCAATACGGCCGCGATGGATTCCCCGCTGGAAAGCAGCCAGTCGCCCGCTGCGTTGGCAGCGATGGTTCGCTCGGCCGTCGATGAGCTGCCGCGCTGGTCGCTGGTAGAAGAGGACACAACCGACCAGGCTTCGCGTTTGCATTTCACGCGGACCACAGCCCTGTTCCGTTTTGTCGACGATATCCGCGTAACCATCACCCCGACAGCGACCGGCAGCCAGTTGACGGCACGAAGCCAGTCCCGCGTTGGCAAAGGCGACCTGGGACAAAACCCACGGAACCTGCAGGAACTGCTTACGGCGCTTGACCGCCAGCAGCCAACTCCGTGATACATCGGAGGCGGACACCATCGCACAGGGAACGGACGGTTGATGCCCCAAAAAAAATGCCCCGCGAATTGCTTCGCGGGGCTTTTTTGCAGACGTTTCATGACCCCTGACAAGGATCAGATGGAGTGGGCCGCACGGGATTCGAACCTGTGACCTCCACCGTGTGAAGATGGCGCTCTAACCAACTGAGCTAGCGGCCCTACGCCCGGTAGTTTATCCGCATCGGGGCAGGAAGATCAAGAGGCCTTGCGGGTGCAAACTGCTTCCCCGCAGAACAGGCCGATCTCCGGAATTCTGCCGGACAAACAAGCGACAAAACTACTCGGGACGAGGTTCGCTCGGCGGCGGCTCAAACTTGGGAGCGGTCGCTTCCTCGTAATCGTCGACTTCATCGTAGCGTCGTTGCGGAATGTTCCTGGGCGGCGAATAACTGTCGCCGGAAAAGTCGACCGAAGACTGAAAGTCAGACAGACCCTGACGAAACTGGCGGTAACTTCCGCCCAGCGACCGGGCCACTTCGGGCAAACGTTTGCCAAAAAGCAGCACCGCAATGCCGCCAATAATTATCAGTTCCTGCATTCCCATGCCGAACATGCTCAATTCTCCTCGCAAGTCAGAAAACGTAGTAACGTCCGTTCGCACTGAACGGGGTTATTCCACGTTTTCTTTGGCGGAATCGTTGTCAGCGTGGTCGGGATCGGTGTGCAGGCCCGTTTTGAATTCTTTGATTCCGGTGCCCAGCGAACGCATTACTCCCGGCAAGCGATGGCCGAACAGGAGAAGAATGATGCCCGCAATGATCAGCAATTCTAAGTGACCTGGTAGTCCAAACATGGTTACGCTCTCGCACAAAAATAAGGGTGGGAGGAATGGGTTAGCGTTGATAACGCAAACAAGCGGCGAAAGCGGGGTGACACCTTAAAAGGTTCAACCGGACCAACTCGTGCGATAATCCCCGTCAGAAGGAGACGGGGAACCCCAAAACCGATTTCATTCTACTCGTTTCGGGGGCAATGTCAAATATGTTCGCACCGGCTCGCCTGGCTTCCCCTTGGCTCAACTCGCCAGAGTTTGGCCGCTGGCCTCCTCGCCCAGAATACTTCCTCCCGGGCCGGGCGACTTTTGCTACATGAAAACGCCCCCTCCCCACTCGCATGGGGACCCTGGCCGCGTTCCCGGGTGAAAGAAAAAAGGCGAACGAGGCGCCCCGGCCTCGCTCGCCTGCGTTGAAATTTGGCCGTCAGAACCGCTCAGGTAACGTCGGCTTCGAGCGCTTCACCGCAGTCGTTCGTATCCGACAAGGTCAAGCTGAGAGTATGCGGACCATCCTTGCTCCAGGCGCCGGCGAACTTGAACCACATGCACAAGCGGTTATCGTTTTTATTGCTGCCGTGCTGTTTACCCAGGCCGACATCGTGGCGGCAGGGGGGATCGTGACGCAGAAAGCGATAGTTTGTTTCCACACCCCCGGGCAGAGTCCAACTACCAATGAGGCCCTCGCGCAGGTAAACGGACTGCGCCGGAGTCAACAGGTCCGGGTTGCTCGGAAGGGGATTGGGGACCTCATTCTTCCGGTAAATGCAGGCCTTGACTTCTTCCAGTTCGAGCGCGCCGTCCAGGGCCAAACCGCGGATGCAGATCGTTCCAAACCTGGCAGTGAGGGCGTCAGCCGATTCCGACTCTTCGTCGGCGACCGCATCGACGCCTTCGGTGCAGTTGTAGTTGAGATGCCCGTTCCGCAGCAGTTTGCCCTCATACTCGCCGGTCGTCAGGTTCAGGGTTGGCTTGACGATCGTATTGACCAGCGCCAGAGGTTTAATCGGTTCATTCTCTTTGGGTTTTTCCGACGTCATTAATCATCCTCGTTCAGGAAAAAGTGAAACACTACAACGGGCGAAATTCAAGGAGTCGCCGGCTCCTCTTTCGTATCCAAAGCGGCATCGACCAGGGTCGGTCGACCCTGGGGCAGGAAGGTCTCGTCGACGACAATGCTGGCGTAGGGCACGGAGACATTGGACAAGATCAGGTAAACCCCAAACTTGCCCATATTACTTTCAGCCGTATATTCCTTGTTGATTTCAGTTTCGCAGATGCTTTTAAGCGGTTCGCCCGAGCAGCGGAAGGCAATCAGCCCGGTGGCGCCGATCTTCAATTCAATTTCCGCCGTCTTGCCGCGTTCGACCACAATTTCACCGCCGCCGGAAGTCTCCGCAACAAGGTCGATATCCGCACGTGCGTTCGGCACCGCGAACACACGGGCGCGAACCAGCGCGTAACGCCGGTTCCCCTGCTCATCCAGTCCCACCAGGCGAACGTCGAGCCGGTGAAAAGTATGGCTGGGCTGGTCGTCGTAAATGCATTCCTGGTAGCCCCAGAACACGCCAAAACCACCGGTCCATTTGGGCTGATACAGATCGAAACGGAGGGTGTAGCTGGGAGTGGAAACGCTACCCAGTGAGAGCAGGCCCAGATCGGTGCATTGGGCCGCCAGCGACTTGCGCAGCGGGTCGTGGTGGACCGACGAGGTGGCGTCCTGCACCCAGTACAATCTTTCGGGCTCGCGATTCAGCAGGGTATACCGCAATCCGGGGATCACCTCTTCCGGCGCCAGGTCCTCGTAAAACATGGAGGGCGTCTGCCCGATGCTGACTGGTTCCTCAACCGGTTTCGGCGCTTTCAGCGCGGGGCCGCCGGAACTGACGTCCAGCAGGGGCGCGCTGGCCAGCTGGTTGATCGTCGGCAAATCGGCGCCCGGAGGAGCGGCCGGCGGGTCGGCCTGTTTCCTGCCGCTGTAGAGCAGGAAGGAGCCGCCCCCGGCGGCCAGCAGCACGGCGGCAATCAGGAGCGCGACGATCCCTCGAGTCGCTGTTTTCGATGCGACGGAAACCGGCGCCGGCAACGGCTCGACGCAGGTGCCTTCGACCTGCAGCGAGATCGGCGTGTCGTCGTTCGCCCTCGGCCCCCGGCGATCCGTCACCCGCGAAGCCAGCCCGACCAGATCGCTTTTCTCGGTCCACGGCGCCAGCAGGGCGGCGACCTCGGCGGCCGACGCAGGACGCTGGCCGGGATCTTTCGCCAGGAGCCGCGCCACCAGTTCGGCAACCTCGGAAGGAATCGTCTTCGAAATCTTCCGCAAGTCCTCCGGCAGGTCAAAACAGTGGCCGCGTAACTTTTGCTGCATCGACACATAGGCGCGCGTGGCGAACGGCGGCCGCCCGGCAAGCAAGTGATAGAAGGTGCAACCCAGGCTGTACAAATCGCACGACGCCTGGACCCCCTTCCCCTCGGCCTGCTCGGGCGACATGTAATCAAACGTGCCAAGCAGGACGTTGGCGCTCGTCAGTCCGTGATCGCGCTGCGCTTCGGGAGACCAGCGCGCCAGACCCAGGTCGAGAATTTTGATTTTCCCGTCGGACGCCAGTAACAGGTTGTTCGGCTTGATATCCCGATGGATCAGGTTTTCCTTGTGAATCGCCGCCAGGCCCAGGGCGGTCTGACGCATGATTTCGCAAGCATCGGCGACCGGCAGGCGACCGATGCAGCGAGCGGTGACCCCCAGGTCAAAACCTTCGACCAACTCCATGGCGATGTAGAACTCGTTGTTCTCCACACCGGCATGGGCCGCCCGCACCACGTAAGGGCTATCGACCTTGCCGATCGCCCGCATTTCCATCAGGAAGCGTTCTTTTCCTGAGTCATCTTTATTTCGGGTATTCAGGACTTTCAGCGCGACGGGCGTTTCCAGGTAGTCATGCACGGCCCGATAAACGCGCCCCATGCCTCCCTTTCCGAGCAGCCCCAGGATTCTGTAGGAGCCAATCTGGGTCGGCAAATCTTCCAGGGCGACTGTGGGACTGCCGAGGTTCTCCGCGGCGGCGATTTCCATTTCGAAAACCCCCAGGCCGCGGGCCCGTTCCGTCTCCAGCACCTCCCAGCCGTGGCGAATAGCCGACACCACAGGCCATTCGGGCAACGTATCCAGCTTGGAAAGGCAGACTTCACAGGTATCCAGATGCCCTGCAATCGAGTCCAGATCGGGCTCGTCGACGCCGCCGTTTTTGAACGCGACCAGCACATCATCGGCGGGGCAACCGTCGATCAGGCTAGTGAGAGTATTCGATTTCATGCCCGCCCTTTTTTCAGTCAAATTCCCATCGGATCCCGTTTCCATGGTCCAGCTGATCCACTCGCTCTTCTGCCCTTCCCACTGTCGAATGACTTGCCCGGTCGCGCATCTTCCAGAAATCAGCAGGGTGTCCGGCCCCTTGGTCGCCCGTTTCCGGGCAGGCCGTTCCTCCGATAGCCTTCCGGCTGGGAAAAAAACAGGAGCAGCCCGGCGTCACGCGGGCTCAGGGCATCTCCGTCCTTCGACTCACAGGATAAAACGAACGCACCTTTCCAGATATTTTTCGCGACTTTCCCACGAGGAACGATCTACTTCTTTTTAGGGGATCTGGACCGGATCCGAAAGCGATTTTTCGAAAATTCACGGCTAACCGGCGGGACGAATGGCCGCCTGGAAAATGCCAGCCGCAGCGGCCTTGCGAGGGCGACCAACCTGTAGCGTCGCTGGGAGTTCCGCTGCCGGGACGATCCGGCCGATTGCCGCTGCCGCCAGAGTCGGCCCTCTGCCCTGCCCGGCAGGGCGCAGGAGGATTGCAAAGTCGATCTTACTTGAATCCCAACTGGTGGAGGGCGGTTTGGGGGCGCCAGGCGAAGAGGTCGGCCTGGCGACGGAGGCCCCGATCGGCGGTTTGGGCCACGAGCTGCACAAATGCCAGCGCGCAAGAGGTCAGAGTCGCCATCCGCTCGGCCAAGCCGGGGCGGCGGAGATAGTGCCGGTCTTCATCCCACCAGCGGTCTTTCACAAAGTGAAGATTGTTCTCCACCGACCAGTGACCACGCACCCAGCCCAGCAGTTGCTGAGGCGTGACGGTGTCCGCATCAAGGCTACTGACGAAGTATCTTACATCACGAAGAGTTTCCGTCCCCCGCTCAACGACCACACGCTCCACGCAGAGTAGGATGCTGCAGTCGGGGAACTGCAGTTGGTCTCGACAGTAGTCGGCGTCCTCGGTATTGCACCAGATGCGACGGGTTTCAACGCGACCCCTTTTTTATCGAACTCCTTGGCGTCCGCTTCGCCTCGATCAGCAAAGCAGGTTTCCAGCGCGTCGAGCATGTCGCCTTGGTTTTTCTTGATCTGAAACAGATAATCGCAGGTGGTTCCCGAGAGAAGTTCGGCCAGCGGACGTTGGGCGAAAATCGCATCGCCGGTAAGCAGTTCGATCATCGGAAAATCTTCTAACAGCGACGACAGTCGCAGTTTCAGTTCGCCCGGTTCGTTCGTTTTGTCTCCCGTCACCGACCACTGGGCGAGCACCACCTTGGCGCGCTGCGCGAACACGTTCAGCATGTGCACCGGCGAGCCGTCTTCATAGCCTTGGCAGGCGGTCTTTCCATCGACGGCGACGACTTTCAAATCCTCTTCGTCCACCAACGAGAGCAGCCAGACGCCAAAGGCGGCTTGAAAATCGGCGAGCGAAAACTGAGCCAACGCCCGGCTCATCGTCGTGGCGTGCGGAGGGTGCCGCCGATTGAAGCCCAGCGGCTCCTGCAGTAGTTCCCAGTGGACTGCCGCCCAAGACTGGAGCGTGGCGAACTCGCGAATGCGGCAGACGAGGCCCAGAAACGCCAGGCTTAAGATGGCGGGGAACGGATGCCTTCGCCCTCGTCGACGCCGTGGATCGGGGATGGCGGAAAAGACTTCGTGCAGCGCGCGCAGCGGGAAATCATCAGACATGGTGGTCCCTCCGTGATAACGACGACCAACCCTAGCCGTGTAATCGCCAAATCCCTTACCAGCCCTACGCCGAATCAATCCAAACGGTTCGCCCCTCCGACCTCAAGGACTTTGCAATCCTCCTGCGGCAGGGCGCCGTTTTCTTTACTTCGCGAAAAACGGCTGCTACGCTGATCGACGCGGATTGCGACCGGCGTCGACGCGATGACCGGCCTGCCGCCTTTCTTCTGCTCCCCATGAAGGATTCTTCGATGTTGACGCCTGGGAAATTAACGGCGGCGATCGCCCTGCTCGGGGCCTGCTGCAGTAACGCAATGGCCGCCGACGCGGTGCTGGGAAAAACCACCACCGGCGCTCCAGAGATCCGATCGATCCAGGTGCTGGCATTCGCCCCCGACGGCGTGCTGCTGGTCGGCGATGGAGCCGGCTCGCAGATTTTCGCCATCGCCACCGACGACACGTCCTCCCGGCCGGCCCTGGCCAAACCGATCGACGGCGTCGACGGTCTGATTGGCGCCCGTCTGGGAACCAACGCCAAAGGGGTGGAGATCGTCGACCTCGCCGTCAATCCGGCATCGCAGGCGGTCTACATGGCGGTCCGCAAGCAGGACGACAAGAGCTACGCCATTTTGCATGTCGACGGCTCGGGCCAGCTGAAAGAACTCGACCTGGGCGACCAGACCCGCTACGCCCGGTTGAAGCTCGACGGCGGCTCGGCGCCGATCACCAGCATTACCGATGTCGCCTGGGCCGACGGCCGTCTGGTCGCTGCCGGCCGGGCGAACGACGCCTTTGCTTCCAAAATTTTCAGTGTGTACGGTCCGCTGGACAACGACCAGGCCGGCGAAGTTTACAGCACCGAGTCGTACCACGTTTCCCATCGCCGCTGGGAGACCAAAGCGCCGATGAGCGTGCTGATCCCGCTGCAGGAAAACGGCAAGAGCTATGTCATTGGTGCGTTCTCCTGCACGCCGATCGTCAAGTATCCTCTGGATTCACTGTCGTCCGGCGACACGATCAAAGGGCAGAGCGTGCTGGAACTGGGCTCCGGCAACCGGCCGATCGACATGTTCCTGTACGAGAAAGACGGCGTCTCTTTTGTCCTCTCCAATACGTTCCGTTTCCATCATGAGAAACGACCGTTCGGCCCCAGCCCGTACTGGACCGTCAAGTTCCAGCAATCGGTGCTCAGCGAAAACGACGACATCAACGAGCAGGCCCTGCAGCGTCTCAAAGGGAACGACCCCGCCACCGACAAGGTCGAACTGGTCGAGGCCTACCACGGCGTGATGCAGATGGACCAGCTCAACAGCACCCATGCCGTCGTCCTCCGCGAAGGCGACGAAGGCCTGTCGCTCGCTCCTCTGCTGTTGCCGTAAGCAGCCGCGACCTGCACGCCAGATTCCAGGAATGAAACGCAGGGCGGCCCATCTGGGGCCGCTCGTTTTTCATGTCGCTCGCTATTCACCAGGGAAGTCGCCATGCCGATCTGCCTGCTGCTGCTTCTCCTGGCGGCGCCGCCCGAACTGGCCGTTCTTGCGCAAGACGATCCGGCCCAGGTCATCGTGCAAGGGCGACTGCCGGCGTCAACCCGACTCGACGGCCAACCGCTGGCGAAGGGACCTGTCACTGCCGAACAAGGCGAAGGCCTGCTGACGCTGTCCGTGCTCGACGAACAATCCCGCCCAGGACCGCCCATGTTTGGGGCTTACGCCTGGAGCCCAGGGCGGCTGACCTTCACACCGCGAAGACCGCTGACGCCCGGTATGCGGTACGTCGCCCGGCTGTCGCTGCCAGGAGAATCGCCGGTCGAGGTGCAGTACGCCGTGCCCCGTCCGCCTGATCGTCCGCCGCAGGTCGTCGCCATTTATCCGTCGGGCGACAAGCTGCCGGCCAACCTGCTCAAATTCTATCTGGAGTTTTCAGAATCGATGCGGGAAGGACGGGAGATCTTTGACCAGATCCACCTGATCGATGCCCGCGGCCAGCAGGTCGAAGATCCCTGGCGCCGGAAAGAATTGTGGACGCCCGACGGCAAGCGGCTCACGCTGTGGATTCACCCAGGCCGGGTCAAACGGGGCGTCAACCTGCGTGAAGAAATCGGCCCCGCGCTGGAACCTGGCCAGCGCTATACGCTGCAGATCGATGCCGGCCTGGCAAGCGCCGCGGGCTCCGACCTGGCCCAGCCGTACCACAAGACGTTCACCGCGATCGAACCTGACTATGACCGCCCCCTGCCGATCCAATGGCGTCTGCACCCCGGCGCCGCCGGCGGCCGGGAACCGCTGACGATCGAATTCGGCGAACCGCTGGACTGGTCGCTGGCCGGAAGGCTGATCACGGTGCAATCGCCAACCGGCCAGCCGCTGGCCGGACGCAGCGAACTCCTGCCGCAAGAAACGGGCTGGCGGTTCACCCCGTCGGAGCCATGGCAGGCGGCCCGTCACACCCTGGCGGTCGATGGGCTGCTCGAGGATCTGGCTGGCAACACTCCCTTGCGGGCGTTTGAGACCGACCTCTCCCTGCCGGCTCTGGCCCTGCCGCAACTGGAGCGGGAATTCCAGCCGGAACCGTGATCCCCGGAAGGCAGCCCTTCGTTGCCGGCGCATGGGAAGGTAAGATGGCAGATGGTTCCGTCCGTTTGCATCCCGCCGCAGGCCGCTGTATATGCCGTTATTTGAAGAGTACGTCCTTCCCGAAGCAGAGGAGAAGCCAACGCTGGCGGCCGCTTTACGCGTTTTTCTGGAAGGAAAAAGCTGGGCGCAAGTGCGACAGCTGATTTCCGGACGGCGGATCGAAGTGAACGAAACCCTCTGCCTGGACGACGCCCGGCGCCTGGACCCCAACGATGTGATCCGCGTCTGGCAGGAAGCACTGCCCAAACCGCCGGGCGAAGACGCCGTCCGCATCGTCCACTGCGACGCCCACCTGGTCGTAGTCGACAAGCCGGCCGGCATTATGACGGTCCGCCATCGGGCGGAACGGGAATGGCCGGAGCTGCGGAAGAACAACCAGCCTTCGCTTGACGAAATGGTCTACAACCTGCTCGGCCGTACGGCCGGCGGGAAAAAGTCCACGCACGGGCCGCGGTTGCGGATTGTGCAGCGCCTGGACCGGGACACCTCGGGGTTGATCGTCTTTGCCCGGTCCGTCACCGCCGAGCGCTACCTGGCCAGCCAGTTCAAAGCCCACACCGTGATCCGCCGTTACCTGGCGATTATCGAAGGCCAGCTGGAACTGGCCCGGATTGAATCCACCCTGGTCCGCGACCGGGGCGATGGGCTGCGCGGCAGTCATCCGACGACCGGCCAGACCGCCATCACCCATGTGGCCCCCCTGGAAGAGCTCTCCGGGTATAGTCTGGTCGAATGCCGGTTAGAAACGGGCCGCACCCATCAGATCCGCATCCACCTGGGCGAACAAGGCAATCGCCTGTGCGGAGAGAAAGTCTACCGCCGCCAGATGCACCGCTCGCATACGAAGGACCTCTCCGGCGCCAAACGCCAGGCGCTGCACGCGGCGGAACTGGGCTTTATTCATCCCGGCACAGAGAAAGAGATCCGCTTCGAGTCGGAAATGCCCGACGACATGCGTCGCCTTTGGGAAAAACTGCGCAAAGCGGATGAAAAGAAGGGCTAAGAACCGGCCAGGAAACTGTGCGACGCTTCTGGCGATTCCCTTTCGCGCGGGGATCCCTGGCAACTCCAGGCAAACGGAGGCGGCACACCTCAGTCTACCAGGCCAGACGTTTTTACCCGAATTACCTTCCGGGTCGCCGCCGGGACAAGGTCGGCGCGGCGGGATTCGCTTCACACTTCGTCCGGATTGTATAATAATAAGGGGATAGGATCGTTTTCGGCGACGGCGCCTGCGATCCAGAAGCGATACCCTGGCTACTGCGTCGGTTCGCCCCCATGTAGCCAGTTACGACCACCGACGCGACCGTTTCGCCCTGGCGCAGGGCGAACCCCCTTTGAGCACTTCAAAACAGGATCTCTTCGGAAGCCGAATGGGAATTCGTTTTTTATGCCCCAACGGGCATCGACTCAACGTGAAGACCTTCCTGGCCGGAAAACGCGGTCTTTGTCCGCATTGCGGCGAAGGCGTGGATATTCCGCTGGAAAGCCAGATCGAGTCGCGGAAAAAGAAACGCTCCACCGCCGTCGGCGCGAACGGCGGTTCTCCTCCCGATGAACAGGACGACGATCCGGACGAGGCCCAGTCCATACCGACTCTTTCCCCCTCGCGACCTTTAGTACTTCCCCAGGCGGCCGACTCCACGGCGCCCGCCGCGGCCCAAACGCCCGTTCTCCCGAAACCAACTCCGGCAACTGCTTCCAAGCCCGCTCCCGCTTCGACACCGGAAGCAACTGCGTCTTCTGCTGCTCCGGCGCCATCGTTGCCTGCGACGCCGGCCCCTGCATTCACTCCTGCCGCGTCCTCGACCCCTGCACCTCCGCCGTCGAGCCCGGCGGCTGCCGACCCGATTGACGAGTCGCCCGCCGCAGTCTGGTATGTGCGGCCCGTTTCCGGCGGCCAATTTGGCCCGGCCGTGGGCGAAGTGATGCGTAAATGGATCCAGGAGGGTCGGGTCAGCGGCGACTCGCTTGTGTGGCGGGAAGGCTGGGAGGAATGGATCCTGGCCGAAACGATCTTCCCCTCCCTGCAGGAATCGGCCCCCTCCACGCCGTCGATCTCGGTCAGCCCATCCCCCCAGGGACGTCCGTCCACGGAGGTTCCCCATGCCGAGCCGCGCGGCGCCAGTAGTTTCTCGCCGTATCGCCGCCCGCCGAACCAGTCCAACTCGATGCGACTGGCGATCGTCATTCTGCTGGGCGTGATCAGCCTGGCGCTGCTGGGCGTGCTGGCCTGGGTCATTACCAGTCGGTCGTCCGCTCCCGCCGCTCCGGCTCCGGCGGCTGTCCGCTTGCATCCGACCGTCCCGGTTCTGGTCCGTCCGGCCTGAGCAAGACCCGCCCTGCCCTGCCGCTTTGCTGGTCCCGCCTGCATCCACCAGGGACGACTCCGGGAACAAATCGGGGCCAATTCCGTAAAATGTAAGGGCTCGGGGTCCGACTTTGCCGCCTCTGCCGGTCGTCGGCGGCTGCGGATCGGCTAGAATCATCCTCATCCCTGGTTTAGTTTGCCTCAATCTGTTTGCTGGAGAGAAAACATGTCGGAGCAGGACCCTGGCTCGCCGCACCACGCCAATCGAGCTTTCTACGACCGGATCGCCCATTCTTACGACGCCCTGGCCGATTCCAACGAGCACCGCGCCCGCGAAGCAGGCCAGGCCGCGCTCGCCCTGCAGCCGGGAGAAAAAGTGCTGGAGATCGGTTTCGGCACTGGCAATTCGCTGATCCAGCTGGCCGAAGCGGTCGGCGAAACCGGCTCCGCCCATGGCATTGATATCTCCTCGGGGATGCGCGATGTCACCCAGAAAAAGCTGGAAGAACGCGGCCTGACCGACCGGGTGTCGCTGGAACTGGGCGACGCTCGCCAGTTACCGTACGACGACAATTCTTTCGACGCGGTCTTTACCAGCATGACGCTGGAGTTGTTCCCGCTGGAAGATATCCCGCTGGTGCTGGCCGATGTCCGACGCGTGCTGCGATCCGGCGGCCGGTTCGGCGTGGTTTCCATGGCGACCGTCCACGAAGGCGAACACGACAGCATGCTGGAGAGCGCCTACAAGTGGTTCCACCGCCACTTCCCCCATATCGTCGATTGCCAGCCGATCGACGTCGAAAAGTTCGTCCAGGAGGCCGGCTTCCAGGTGGATCAGGTCGTCAACATGGAAATCTGGACGATGCCGGTGCGGGCCGTGATTGGCGTCAATCCGTAAAGAGTCCTGGTTCTCCGTCGTCCCCGGCAGGGGGCAATTTCGCGAGAAATCACGAACCTCCCCTGCCCCGCCTGCGACTTTGCCGGTCGGGCTGTTAAAATCAAGTCCCACGGCGACGCTCCCTGGGTCCTGCTTTCCCGCCGCTTTGCCAGTGCTCCCCTCCTGCAGCTCCATTGAAATCATAGTCCGATGACGAAACGTACTCTCGAAACCCTTCGCAATATTGGCGTGATCGCCCACATCGACGCCGGCAAGACGACCGTCACCGAGCGGATGCTGTACCTGTCTGGCGCTTCGCACAAGGTTGGCCAGGTCGACAAGGGGACGACCATCACCGACGACGATCCCGAAGAGGCGGATCGCGGCATCACCATTTATTCCGCGTGCGTTACGTTCGACTGGAACAAATCCCACGTCAACTTGCTGGATACCCCCGGCCATGTGGACTTCACCGCCGAGGTGGAACGCTGCCTGCGAGTCCTCGATGGAGCCGTGGTGGTGTTTAGCGCCCGCGAAGGGGTCGAAGCCCAGAGCGAAACCGTCTGGCGCCAGGCCAACAAGTACGGCGTCCCCCGGATCGCCTTTATCAACAAGCTGGATCGCGAAGGCGCCGGGTTTGAACGCGTCTTTAACGAACTGAACCGACGCCTGGGCGCCACGCCCGTCGCCATTTCGATCCCCTACGGACAAGGGCCCGAACATGTCGAAAACCCGTTCCGCGGGATCATCGACCTGATCGAAATGAAGCTGCTGACCTTCGACAAAGAATCGCTTGGCAAACAGTTCGAAGTCAGCGAGATCCCGGAAGAAATGCTCGACGAAGCCCAGGTCTGGCGGGAAACCATGATCGAAAAGCTGTATGAATACAGCAACGAAATGATGGAACTGGCGCTCCAGGAAGAACCGATCCCGATCCCCCTGATCCGCAAGGTGCTGCGCGAGGCCACCCTGGCGATGCAGATCCAGCCGCTGCTGTGCGGTTCGGCCCTGCACGGCATCGGCGTGCAAACGGTGCTCAACGCGGTCGAACACTATCTGCCCAGCCCGCTCGATCGTCCCGCAGTGAAAGGATTCAATCCCTTCCAGAAGGACAAGAAAACGGGCGAGCCGGCGATCGAAGAACGCGGCCCCAACAACGAAGATCCGTTCTGCGCCCTGGTCTTCAAAATCATTCCCGAAAGAACCGCCGACAACTACTGGGTCCGCGTCTACTCGGGCGAACTCAAACAGAACTCCCGCGTTTCCAACCCAGGCAAGGAACTCAAAGAAAACGTGTCGCAATTGTGGCAACTGCGGGCCAGCAAAAAGAACCCCCAGGGCCAGATCGAGAAAGTCGGCGCCGGCGATATTGTCTGCCTGATCGGCCCCCGCCACTCCATCACCGGCGATACGCTGTGCGATCCCAAACACCCGATCGTGCTGGAAGCGATCGAGTTTCCCAAAACGGTCATCTCGATGGCGATTGAACCCGAGAACACGGCCGAACGGAAAAAGCTCGGCGAAATGCTCGAAATGCTTAAACGCCAGGACCCCACGTTCCAGGCAGTTGAGAACGAAGAAACCGGACAGACGCTCATCAGCGGCATGGGCGAGCTCCACCTGGACATCATCAAGAACCGACTGCTCCGCGACTTCAAACTGAATGTCAAAGTTCACAAGCCGCGCGTCAGCTACCGCGAAACGGTCAGCAAAGCGACCGAAACCGTCGGCGAATGCCATCGCATCGTCGGCGGCGCGCAACTGTTCGCCAAAGTCAAACTGCGGATCGAACCCAACACCGAATCCGATAAGCCCGTCACCCTCATCAACGCCTGCCCGCCCGAATCCCTGTCGGCCGATCTGGTCACGGCCGTGATGGAACAGCTCAAAGCCAAAGGCGAAGGCGGCGGCCTCAGCAGCTTCCCGCTGTCCAAGCTCAAAGTCACCTTCCTGGGCGGAGAAACCCGCGAAGAAGGCTCCAACGAAATGGCCTTCAGCATCGCCGCTTCGGAAGCGTTTGAACACGCTCTCCGCGCGGCCGGTCCCGTGCTGCTGGAACCGGTCATGAAACTGCAGATCACCACGCCTGAAGACTACTACGGCGATTTCGTGAACGACATCCAGAAACGCCGGGGGATGATCTCAGAAACCGAGCAGCGGGGCGAAGTCACCGTGATCGAAGCGCACGTGCCGCTGGTGGAACTGTTCGGCTATTCCGATTCGATGCGCAGCCTCAGCCAGGGCCGCGGCGGCGCCTCGATGCAGCCGCACGAATACCAGCCCGCCCCGCCCGAAGTCGGCCGCGAGTACGGCATCACCAGCTAACCCGGCCCATAGCACGTCGCTTTTTGCAGAGTTCACCGCCGGAAACTCAAGAGGACAGGAAGAGAACAGAGAGCGTTCTTCAAGGTCGACCAATGGCCGCCGCCAACGAAACTCACTTGAACTCTTCCCCCTCTCTGCTTTTCCTCTGCGGCGTTCTGCGAACTCTGCGGTGAATCTCTACTTTGAGAAAAGTTCACCTCGCGGGACGACCTTCCGCCTCTACACATTCGCCCGGCAGCCTTTAATGGGCATGCCCTTCGTGGGCGTGGTCGTGTTCATCATGGGCGTGATGATCGATCTTGCCGACATAGGGCTTTCCGTCGATCGTCACATTCAGCCGGCCTTTGGTTTCTTCGCCGTGCTCCAGCGCTTCCAGAACCGACTCATTCACCAGCTGGAACTGCGAAGCCAGCCCCTCCGCGGCGCCGACTGCTTCCATTGAAAACTGCTGCGGCGAACCGTCGACCACCAGGTTCAATATGACCGCGTCCACGCCGATGGGCGTCTCTTTTTTGGCCGTGCTGTCCAGGATGTAGATCGTCACGGTGTGCGTCTTGTCGTCGTGCAGCAGTTCGGCGTGGTACTCCTCATTCCCCAGCTCGATCAAATGCCCTTCGTGCGGACCTTCCGACGGATGTTCATGGGCGCCCCCGGCCAGCGGCGGCGGATCTTTCGGCAGGGACCCCGTCTTGGGGTCCGAACAGCCCGACAGCGAAATCACGGCGACCGCCAGCAAGGCGGCCGCTACAGGGAAAGGTAAACAAAGCATCTTTAACTCCTCAGTCATGTGACTCATGGAAACAGAAAAATCCGGCGCCGGGTTTCCCCGGCGTCGGTAACAGAAAGTGGAAGCGTCCGGCGGACTAATGCGTGTGGTTCACCTCAAAGCGCAGCGCCTTGAGCCAGCTTTCCCACTTGTGCGCGGCCGCATGGTCGGGGAAATCGACCTCGCGCCATTCGCGACAGCGGTAGGTCAAGTCCACATGCCCGCCGTGATCATCAAGCTGGGTTTCACAGCCCAGCTGCTGCATGGTTTCGTGATACTGTTTGGCGACTTTCGCATCGTCCAGATGCAAGGTTCGCTGTTCGGTCAGACGATACTGCACGACCTCTTTCCCGGCCGCTTCCGCCGACGAAATCAGACCCAGCACCAGCACCGCAGTCGCGGCGCAACAAGGAATCGAACTGACAAGACGTGACATAAGACGTTCTCCTGAAAAGAAAATCGGTTCCATTCATTTCCCAGCGAGACCCAACAGGCCATCGCCCTCCCCCGTAGTGGACCTGGCCACAAGTCCCTCCTCCTCTTCCCCCCACCACAATCCACCCCCCCGATCCTGCTCCCTTCCTGCGCCTCCCGACTCGTGGCCGAGTCCACTACCTGCAGGAAAGCAGCACGCACAGCCTTAACGGCCGTCGTGGTAATAACCATCGTGGCGAACGTCGTCAGCGTCGTCATAGTTGCTGTGGTACCGGCCAACCTGGTAACGCATCCCATGGGCATGGTCGAGATAGTTCGTCTCCTGGTTCGCGCCATACTCCGGGTACGGCGGATAGTTGGCCTCGACATGCACGCCATGCGAAAACGAACGGCCCACGCCGGGGCAACCGCCGCCGGCGCGATCGAAAGGACAACCGCCGCCGGCCCTCTCCGATCGCCAGCCCAGCGGGCATGACGTCCCGCCATATCCGGCTTCCGCATAGGCAGCTCCGCCATTCCCGCGACCGCAGACGCCTTGCCCACAGACGCCTTGCCCACAGACGCCTTGCCCACAGACACCTTGCCCACACGAACCTTGCCCGCCAGCGTATTGCCTCCCATAGCCGGGCGACGCGAACTGCTGGCCGTAGCCAGATGCTGGATCGCCGTAATAGCCAAAAGGCTCCGGCGCCGCGCCATAGTCGCCGCCGGCAAAACCCTTCGCGCCTGGCGACGGGCCGTGATCATGTCCCGCATGGTCATGTCCCGCATGGTCATGTCCCGCATGGTCATGTCCCGCATGGTCATGTCCCGCGTGAGCATCGTCTGCGTAGTCCCGGCTGAACGACGGGTTGGCGCCGGGTGCTTCGAATTCCTGCTGGCCCGGAACGTTCCGCGGGGGTTCGTAAGCGAACGGCGCCGCCGGGTTGAGCGACGGCCGCGTGTTGGCCGGCGACGAATACAGCGGCGGGCGCACGCTCGATGAACCTGCCGCAGCAGGCGAGTTGGCTGGAGCCTGCAGGCCTTCGACCAGCGGCGGCGGATCGCCGGCAAACGGGTTCGCCGAGGGAAGCTGGGCCCAGACAAAGCTGGTAGACAACAGCAAAGGGGCGGCATAAATCATGGTTTGCAGATTCATCTGAGCACTCCATTAAGGGGTTGGCGGAACCTGTTCAAAGCGTTCCGCGGTCATCCATCCCATGAAACTCTAATGCCGTAACGACCGCATTCGCCCGCCGGAGCCCGGAATTGAAATCCCAGGCGCCGTTTGAAGTCTATTCTGTAAAAATTTCACCAACCGCCGGCTGGTGCATCGCTCCAAGCGCCATCAAAAGGATGCGATCGGTATCACTTTGTTACAAAACAGACCGGTACATTTTTCACACAGCCAAGCGTGGCGACTGGCGTCGCACGCGATTCGTGCGAACCGCCAGCGCAGTAAAGCGCGCACGAACATGCGTCAGTAAAGCTGGCGAAAGAGCCGTTCGCCGGGAGCGAATCAGATCAGCAGGATCTGCAGATAAAGATGCCGCCGCAAAGGCGGGCCAGAAGAAATTCGCCAGCAGGTCGCCATCCGCTCCGTCGCCGGCGGACGCGACAAACCGGGAGTGTCGCACGGCCAGACGCCGGCCAGCAGATCGCCCATCAGCTCCGGCGTCGGGGGAGAAGCAGGACCCTTCCACCAATGGCAACCGCCGCCTTCGCAGTCCGAACACGGCTCGCCGGGCGCCTGGCCCGGCGCGCAAGGCTCGCCCGCATCGCAGCGACATCCGGCCCGTTCGCCTCGGTCCTCGGCGTGGTGATGCTGGCAATCCGTTTCCGTCCCGTTCGCAGCCAAATCGACCACATCGTCATGCTGGCAAGGGCCATGATCGCACGCCTGACCATGATGCGCATGGCAACCCAGCGTGGCATGCAGCAACGTGGCCAGGACGATAATCAGGCGAGTGAAACGATGCATATCAGCCGGCCATTTTCCCCAAACGCAACAAGTGGAAGTGAGAAATGCTAAGCCATGTCAGGGGACATTGTCAATCGAACCGGCCGTCCCGCCGCCACGACTGCTCTCGTCGCAAAACAGAGAAACGCCCCGCGTTTGCCGCCAGTCGAACGGCAAACGGGAGCGAAAAACGCGACACCAGGCGAGGAGAAACCCCGGCCTTAGTGATGATGACCCGAGTGGAAATGGTCGTGCCCAGCCGGCCGATAACCCGGGCCGATGTAGCCCCGCGCGGGGTAACGGTGCGTCCGATGCCCATAATCCGGATACCGCTGATGGTAGTCGTCATGGTCGTGCAGCGAACGTCGCGGAGCCAGCTGGTGCAGGTCGTCCTGCATGTGGTGCAGCGTGTCCAGCATCGACGCAATGCACGACCGCATGTACTGGAAGCCGCCCCATTCGCTCGACCTGACACCCCGCCGAGCGATAAAATTCCCCAGGTCGTCGATATGGTGAACCCAGCGATCCAGGTCGTCGATATCGTTGCGCAGATGGACGATATCCCCCCGATCATGCGCCACCCGATGCACATGGGCGGCCAGTTCCTCGATCCGATGCGCGGCCCGATCAATCTGCGGAAAGTACGCGTTCCCCTGCAGATGCGCATGCGTCTCTTCCACGATCTCTTCCGCAAATCGCTGCAGATCGAGCGCCATCTCATCCAGATGTTCGTACGTATCCCCCTGGGCGAACGCCGGAGTTCCCAGGCAGCACATCGCCGTCGCCAGCGCCATCGCCCCGCAACCCCGCATCAAATTTCGGTAAACAAATAACATCCGACAGATCCCCGTAAAAAAGGAAGCGACTTCTCCCCGCCGGCCCGGGCCTCTCCCGCCCCGCCGTCGAGCGGCCTCCTGCAAAAAAAGCATCGCAGCAAGCCTGTCCCCCGCACGCACCGCAAACGGCACGCATGAGGAAGTTAGAAGACGCAACTACCGGGCCAAAACAACCCGCCGCGGCCAGCGTCCGCTCCTTACGCCAGCGAGAATGGCCGCAAGATGTTACATGCGCGGGGGGGAAAACCGGACGGAGAGCGACCGTCGCGAGTAACGCCTGTGCGTGGTCAGATCCGGAGGAGGCCCGCCTTTGCCCGCCGCTTCTCAAGACGGATCGGTGGCCCGATTGCACTTCAGCGTTGTCGGTAAAAATCTTCGATTGTTCGCCTGAGTCCACGCGATCCAACGATCTCGCACTTTTCCAGGTGCTTCTCGACCACATACGGTACGTAGTCCACCTCGCTTACTTCGTCTTCGACGGACGACAAGTAAAACACCCATCCATTCGCCCAGGATTCTGTGAGGTCCACCTGCACTTTGTACTTCCTGCCAAACGCCATCTCGGAAATCGGAAGTTGTTCCTCGTTGATAAATTTCAGCGCATCTTCCTCGGTCCACATGGAACGGCTACTCCGTGGAAATGATGGTATATGCTCTGGTCTCACTGATTTTGGCAAAAACGGACAAAAACGCCACCCAGCAGTGAACTGACAACGGAAAACGAAGCGACAGCGGCCGTCCAATCCAGGCGATCACGCGCCTTGAACAAAATTCGCCGACTCCGGTCTGCGCCAACGTTTGGAGGTCCCCTTTACCTCTCATTTTTCCCACAATGAAATCGTTGACAACGGCCCCCAGGCGAATCAATAATTATAGCGATTTAATAGTGAAAGGGCTGGGCAATTCTGGTTGTCTTGAGTACTTGGGATTAACCTGACCACAACAACGGTTCTCCGAAAGAGAGCACCCTTGCGCGAATCCCTGCATAAGGTCTCGCAGAGAGTAACCCACAGAGAAACAGCTGGCCTGCGCAACGAACCGTGGAAGCGATTTATCCCCTTAGAAATGAAAGAGTCTGACATGCATTCCAACCTGTCAAAACCCTTGCTGTTTATCCTGGCCGCTGCTTTCGTTCTTGGAAACACTCCGTCTTTACACGCACAGCGGCCATACAACGCGAGCTACCGGGCAGACAAACAGGGATCTTACGATGGCGTTCGTTTTATTTACGTAGACTACCAGGGACCGGCTAACGCACAGCTGTGGGCGCAGGCCTTCTCCGACATTTCACGTCATTGCATCAAAGAGAATATCACCCACAGGAAAGGCGGAGATGGCGACTGGTTTCCCGTCCGGGGACTTTCGAATTCCAGACAGGTAATCGTGGGGTACGTCAATGACAAGAACCAGACCTGGAAGTACGTGGTGATTCACCGGATTACTCCGACTCAGGTGCAGTACCTCGTGAACGGAACACAACCGAAAGCACAAGGAAGAGATCCTGGAAATTTCGAAAAGATGTTTGTCGGTTCTTACGTAACTCCCGGCAATCTCGCGTACGGCACACCCGACGCCGTCACCAAACGATACGCTGCGATCCAGATCTGGAAACATGGCCATAACGAGGTTGATGCAGGAGTCACGTTCCGCTTCCTCGCAGAATAAACCGAGCAGAATCCTGGCCCGCTTCTCAAACGTTGGCCTGGCCGCAACATGGGCAACCCGCCAAAAGGAATCGTTCGCCACAGAATTCGCCTGCTACTCAAAGGCGCGCATCGTGATGATCTGCGAGTCAACGTGGAGACTCCGCGTGTCGTCATGATGCGGGCCTATGTAATCCCCTTTGGCGCCGTCGTACAAGGTTACCACGTTCCTTCGAATGTTAGATTGACGCCGTTGGGGGTCGGGAGGACGTGCCACTGGTAGTGGCGTTCTTCCAGTGCACGATGGGATTGGTCGACCGCAGAGGCGGCCAGATACGCCATCCACCAGCCCAGAAAGACTTGCGAGAAGTAGTGGTCGTCGTCGTTGACGCGAGACAGACCGGGCAAGGTGGAAGCCACGTACAGGCCGCCTTTGAGCCACAGGTTATCGGTCATCTTGGCGGCTGAGAGAAAGGGGATCGCCCCCATGAAACTATGCCCGCTCACACCGTTGTTGTCGCTGAGCGGCTTCCATTTGGAGCCGGCGCTCGATTCGCCCGGCCGGGAGCCGCCGGTGGCGTACTGCAGGGCCAGCATGGGCGGTCCGCCGACCAGGATCGTGCGCAACGAACGCTGCCCCCATTCGGCCGTGGCCGATCCCAGCGGCAGGTCGTCGATCAGCGGCTCCGCCAAAGCGGCGGCGGCAAACAGCGGCAATGTGTAGTAGCCGTCGCCCAGGAACTTGGGCTCGTGGATCTTCTCATAGACCTCATCGCTCGGCGCGAGAACGATGTTCTCCAGGTACACATCGCGCACAAAGCCTTCGTCGAAACCGGTGTTCGCCATCAATCCGCCCACAGCAAACCCGCCGGCCAGCCAGATCAGGCTGCGCGGCGAATAGAAGTTGCGATAATCGTCCGCTATCCCGGCCCGCTGAATGGCGAACAGGTCCGCATACGTCAGGTCGTGGACAAACGGATCCACGGACAGCGTCTCGATCGGCGGCAACGGCATGAGCCCGTCCGAAAGACCGCCTTCGATCGCCGGCAGTCGCTGGATCGCTTCCTCGTCCTGCCAGTCGCTCACCCACAGCATGTTGCTCGCCCGGCTCGCACTGGAGGTGTCTTGCGACACCGTCTGCAGCCAGGCCGGCGTCTCTCGCAAAGGCAAAAGGAAGTCGCGTTCTCTCCGCATCTGGCGCTGGATCAGCGTGTTCTTCGCCTGATGCGCGCCGTCGCGGGTCGGCGGGGGAGCTGCCCCGCTGGTACGGCGTTCGGCGTTCCTCTCCGAGGGATCCACCGCCGTCGTTTTCACCCGATTCGCTTCCAGCGCTGCCTGCAGGGGAGTCGGGCTGGGACTAGCGCAGCCAATCAGTAACAACCCCGGCAAGAACACAAGAAGACATGCCCGGCTGCAGGCGGTTTGGAAGTTCATCCTGGACGAAATCCCGAAGAGTTGGTTGAAAACGACTCACTGGCGGGCGATAGTATCGCCCCTTTGCTATTGCGTCAACTCCATACGCGACAACTACTTGCGGCGATACGCTCTCATCATCCTCTCATGTTCAAGATGCTCCGCCCCCCCAACCGAAGAGTTTTCGCCAGGCGGTAGATTCTCATGCTTCTCTCATCTGGCATGCACTAGACTGCACCTTGCTGGCGGTCGTCGGAAGTGGTCGGCAACCGACGCCTGACTCCTGAGTTCCTCCGTTTGCGGAGTGCAAAGATCTGTTTCCCCAAGGCGCCGAACCTGATGAGAATCCTTGTTGTTGAAGATTACGCCCCGCTCCGCGAGGCGGTAGCGCAAGGGCTGCGCGAAGCCGGATTCGCCGTCGACGCGGCCGTCGACGGAACCGAAGGCTGGTGGCACGCCGAAGCCACCGATTACGACGTGATTGTGCTCGACCTGATGCTGCCCGGAATCGATGGTCTCACCATTTTGAAAAAGTTACGGGCCATCAATCGCCGCTCCTGCGTGCTGATTCTCACGGCCAAAGACCAACTGGAGAACCGCGTTGAGGGTCTCAATCTGGGGGCCGACGACTACCTGATTAAACCGTTCGCCTTTGACGAACTGCTAGCGCGCGTGCGAACGCTGGTGCGGCGACGGTACGACCAGCGCGACCCGGTGCTGCGGATCGGCGATCTGGAAGTCAACACGGCCGCGCAGACCGTGCGGCGGGGATCGCGACACATTGAACTGACGGCCCGGGAGTACGCCCTGCTGGAATATCTGGCCGTCCGGGCAGGCGAACCGGTCAGCCGCACGCATATCTGGGAGCACGTTTACGACTTCCATTCCGATTCGCAAAGCAACGTGGTGGATGTGTACATCGGTTACCTCCGCCGCAAGATCGAGTCCGACGAACTGCCCCGCCTGATCCACACCAAACGCGGCCAGGGCTACATGTTAGGCGACCTGTCCTGATCGCAAAGCACCTACGACGCAATGGAAAGATGAGAAAGAATGAGAAGATATCCCGATTTTAACGGTCGATATCATTAGATAAACCTTTCTCGCTTTCCCCCGCAGGCGACCGTCGCCGGCGAACAGGACAGGCACTGTGATATGACAAACCTCCCCAACTTGCATTGCGCCCGACGCCGTTCGCGGCGATCCGTACTCGACGGCCTGCCGGCTGCCGTCGGCGCCTGCGCTAGCACGGCGACCCTGCTGGGCGTGCTGTTCCTGGCCGGCTGCACCGTGCCGCAGATTGGGGCCATTCCGCTGTGCCAGGTGAACTGTGAGTTGACGGAGCGCACTTCGCACGAGGTTCTCTGCGCCCCGCCCTGCACGTTCGTGCTGCCGCCGGATGTTTCGCTGGAGGACGGCGTCACAGAAGACGAAGCAGTCGCCGTTGCACTGTCGAATAACTCCACCTTCCAGGCCACGCTGACACAGCTGGGAATGGCCGAAGGCGACCTGATCCAGGCCGGCCTGCTCACCAACCCCAGCTTTACCACCTTTATTCCAGTCGGCGTCAAGCAATGGGAATGGACGCTCTATCTGCCGATTGAGGCCTTTGTACTGCGGCCGCAGCGGCTGTCACTGGCGTCGAACCAGTATGAAAGCATGGCCCAGCAACTGGTGCAGAACGGGCTCACGCTGGTTCGCGATGTGCGGGTCGCCCATGCCGATCTGGCCGTCGCACTGGCCCAGTGGGAGCTTTCGCAGGAAGCGGTCAAAACGCGGCAGAACATTGCCGACCTGACCGAAAAACGGCTGGCCCGCGGCGATATCAGCAAGCTCGAAGAAATCACGGCCCAGGTCGATGCGCTCAACTCCCAGGCGACCACTGCCTTGCTGGAACAAAGTGTGGTTGTGGCCGAAAGCCGCCTGTCGCAGTTGATGGGCCTGCCGCTGGACCATGAGCCGCTCTACGCCGATCTGACGCCGCCGACCTCGCTGGGCGAACTGGATGTGCAGGCGTTGACCGAGAACGCTCTGGCCCGACGTCCTGATATTGCCGCGGCCAACTGGTCCGTATCGGCCGCAACCCACAGGGCCCAACTAGCCCGCTGGCAGTTCCTGCGTCTCGACTTCGTCGCCGACGCCAACGGCAGCGGCGAGAAAGGTTTTGAACTGGGCCCCGGGCTGCGGTTCGACATCCCCATTTTCAACCGGAACCAGGGCGGCGTGGTCCGGGCCGACGCGGAACTGACCCAGACGATGTACGCCCGCGACGCCGTGAAAGAGCAGGTCATCCAGGAGGTGCGCGCCGCATCGGCCCAGTGGCGGCAGACGCTTCGTCAGCTGGCCATCCTGGAGAAGCAGGTCGATCCGGCCCTCAAAAAGTCGCTGCAGATTACCCAGAAAGGTTTCACCAGCGGCGGCGCCGACTACCTGCTGGTGCTACAGGCGACCACCCAGTACTTCGACTCCCGGGCCCGCATCCTGGATCAGAAAGCCAGCCTGCTTCGCGCCCGGGCCGAGCTGGAACGCAGCATCGGCGGCAGTCTTGCCGCCGCGGCGCCAGGCTCTCCGCAAATGCCGGAGATGCTGCCGCCGCCGGTCCTCATCTCGCCGACTCCCGTCGGGCCCGCCCCCCTGGGCGGCTGGCCCGATCCGCCGCTGCCGGAAGCCCTAGAAGAGATCGAACCCGACGCGCGCCCCTGACAGGCTCGCGCAGGATCACAGCAGGTGCACGGAGCGCACGCCAATCATCCCCCTGACGCTCCCTTTAACACCACGCCTGCGACGCCATGGACAGACGCCCCTTCCCTGCCCGGTTCCTGCCAACAGGATCCCGCGTCCCGCCGCAACTTTATGCAGTCACGGGTACGTGCCTGCTGCTGTTAATCGGCTGCCAGCCGCCTTCCAAACCGGCGACCAAAGCCGCAGCCGCACCCCCGGCCAAGGTCGAGAAACTGGCGCAAGAGACCGAGATCGCCCGGATCACGCTCAGCCCCAAAGCAGAACAGCGGCTGGGCATTACGCTGACCTCCTTCGCGATGCAGCAAGTGCAGCGACGCCGCACGTTCGGCGGCGAAGCGACGATCCCCGGCGGCAGAACGATCATCGTCTCGGCCCCCGTCGCTGGCGCGATCGGTCCGCCTGCCCAGGGCCAGATTCCTCTGCCGGGTGAGTCCATCCAGGCCGGCCAGGCGGTGCTCTCGCTCGTCCCGCTGCTCACGCCGGAACGCGACGTACCAACGCCTGCCGAACGGGTGCAAATGGCGAACGCCCGCGCCACGCTGCTCTCGGCCTTGACCGTCGCCAAAGGCGATGTGGCCCGCAGCCAGGCCGAAGTCGACGCGGCCAAAATCGCTCTGAATCGGGCCGAACAGTTACTGGCCGACCAGGCTGGAACGGCCCGCGCGGTCGACGACGCCCGCGGCCAATGGAACATTGTTACTTCCTCGCTCACCGCCGCGAAAGAGCGGGAGGAGCAGCTGGACGCCCTGCTGACCGAACTCGATTCGCCAGCCGGCGAAGCAGCCAAGGCGACGCCCTTGACGCTTCATTCGCCCCAGTCGGGCGTGATCCGCAACCTGGCGGTTTCCCGCGGACAGACCGTGAACGCGGGGGCCCCGTTGTTTGAGGTCCTCGACACCCGGACGATCTGGATTCGCGTGCCGCTGTATGTCGACCTGCTGACAGAAGTTGACACCACCGCCGCCGCCCTGGTCAAACCGCTGGGACAACGCGGGCGACGGGCCGCATTCTCCGCTGCGACGGAAGACGCTGCCGCAGCGACTCTGCCCCCGCAAACCACGGCCGCGCAGCCGATCACGGCGCCGCCCACGGCCGATCCGCTCAGCGGCACGGCCGATCTGTATTACGAGGCCGACAACGCCTCCCTCCACTTGCGGCCCGGGCAGCGGGTCGGCGTGGAGATCCCGCTGCAGGGCGCCGGCGAAGCACTCGTCGTTTCCGCCAAAGCGATCCTCTATGACATCTACGGCGGCGCCTGGGTCTATATCAAATCGGGCGAGCATGCCTACCAGCGGGAACGAGTGCTGATCCGCTATACGGCCGGCGGCCTGGCGGTGCTGGACCAGGGACCGGCTCCCGGCGTAGAAGCGGTCGTCGACGGCGCCGCGGAACTGTACGGCGCCGAATTTGGAGCCGGCAAATGAGTTGGCTCATTGAATCCTCTTTACGCATGCGGGTGATCGTCATCGCGTTGGCGATCGCCCTGATCGTGGTCGGCGTGCGCACCGCCGACAACATTCCGCTCGACGTGTTCCCCGAGTTCGCGCCGCCCGTCGTCGAGATCCAGACGGAAGCGCCCGGCGTATCGACCGAAGAGGTCGAAAGCCTGATCACGGTGCCGATTGAGAACAGCCTCAACGGCATCCCGTTTTTGAAAACGGTCCGCTCCAAGTCGGTGCTGGGACTGTCGTCGGTCCGCCTGATTTTCGCCGAAGGCTCCGACCTGCTGATTGCCCGGCAACTGGTACAGGAACGGCTGTCGACGATCGTCGCCAATCTGCCCGCGAGCGCCCTGGCGCCGCGGATTTTGCCGCCGCTATCGTCGCTCAGTCGCTGCCTGAAGATTGGTCTCTGGCAGGAGCGGCCGGACGTTTCCGATATCGACGCCCAACGGGAAATGACGGTCCTCGCCCGCTGGACGCTGCGTCCGCGATTGATGGCGACCCCGGGCGTGGCGAACGTCGCAATCTGGGGAGAAAAAGACCCGCAGCTGCAGGTGGTGGTCGATCCTGATCGCCTCCAGGCGAACAACCTCACGCTCGACACCGTGCTGCTGACCGTCCGCGATGCGGTGATGATCGGGGCCGGCGGATTTGTCGATACGGCCAACCAGCGGCTGGCGATCCGGCATCTGCCGCCGGTCTATTCGCCGGAGGAGTTGGGCGAGGTGGTGATCGCCTTTCGCGGTGGCGCGCCGCTTCGCATTCGCGATGTAGCGGAAGTGATGATCGACCATGCGCCGCCGATCGGCGACGCCATTATTAACAGCCGCCCTGGGCTGTTGCTGATTGTGGAGAAGCAGCCCTGGGCCAACACGCTGGATGTAACCCGCGGCGTGGAAGCGGCCATGAAGTCGATGGAGCCGGCGCTGGGCGCCACGCATTACGATACGACCATCTTTCGACCAGCCACGTTTATTGAACGGTCGATCGCCAACCTGGGCCAGTCGATGCTGATTGGCTGCGTGCTGGTGGTGGTCGTGCTGATCCTGTTCCTGTTTGACTGGCGGTCCGCCCTGATCAGTGCGACGGCCATTCCACTGTCGCTGGTCGCCACGGCGATGGTGCTCTACTGGCGCGGCGGCACGATCAACACCATGGTGCTGGCCGGGCTGGTGATCGCCCTGGGCGAAGTCGTTGACGACGCCATTATCGATGTGGAGAACATCGTCAGGCGGCTGCGCATCAACAGCCAGTCAGAGCATCCCCGCAGCGCGTTCGCCGTAGTGCTGTCGGCATCGCTGGAGGTTCGCAGCGCGGTCGTTTACGCCACGCTGATTGTGATCTTTGCGTTCCTGCCGGTCTTCTTCCTGGAAGGACTCGCCGGCTCCTTTTTCCGGCCGCTGGCAATGGCGTACATCCTGGCGATTCTGGCCTCGCTGCTGGTCGCGCTGACGGTCACGCCCGCTCTCAGCCTGATGCTCTTGCCGCAGGCCGCATCGCGTCGCCATCGCGATGGGCCGCTGGTCGCCATTCTGAAACGCATGTACCGCGGCGTCCTGCCAATGCTGCTTCGCCGCCCGCGCATCACGCTGGCTAGCAGCCTGGCGCTGGTTGGCAGCCTGGGGCTGCTTCTGCCGCTGCTGGGCGAAGAGCTGATGCCTCGCTTCAAGGAGACCGACTTCCTGATGCACTGGGTCGAGAAACCGGGTATCGGCATCGACGCCATGAACCGGATCACGATCCGCGCCAGTGAAGAGCTGATGGAAGTCGACGGCGTGCGAAACTTCGGTTCGCACATCGGCCGCGCCGAAGTCGCCGACGAAGTGGTCGGCCCCAACTTTACCGAACTGTGGATCAGCATCGACGAGTCGGCCGATTACGACGCCACGGTCGCCGAAGTGCAAGAGATCGTCGACGGCTACCCGGGCCTGTACCGCGACCTGTTGACCTACCTGACCGAACGGATCAAGGAGGTGCTCAGCGGGACGAGCGCCTCGATCGTGGTTCGCACCTATGGCCCCAACCTGGAGCAGCTCCGGGCGACCGCCCAGGAGATCGCCGGCGCCATGAAAAACGTCAAGGGCGTCACCACGCTGAAGGTCGAACCGCAAGTGCTGACGCCGCAGATCGCCGTGAAAATGCGGCCCGAGGCCGCCTCCCGGTTCGGCCTGACATCTGGCGCCCTGATGCGAGCCGTGACCACACTGGTCAATGGCTCGCGTGTGGGCGAGATTTACGAAGACCAGAAGATTTACGGCGTGGTTGTGCGCGGCGAGAATCGACTGCATCCCGACGTAGCTTCGCTGTCGGATCTGATGATCGACACCCCTTCCGGCGCCCAGGTTCCGCTGCGGGATGTGGCCGACATCGCCGTGGTTCCCGCACCGAATGTGATCCAGCGGGAAGGGGCCTCTCGCCGGATCGACGTCACTTGTAATGTGGCCGGTCGCGATCTGGGAAGCGTCGCCCGGGATATTGAAAAAGCGGTGCTGGCCGACGTCCACTTTGGCGAAGGCTACCATCCCGAGTTCCTCGGCGAGTACGCGGAAGCGCAAGCCTCGCGGCAGCGAATGATGCTGCTGTCGGTGATCGCCGTGATCGCCATTCTGCTGATCCTGTATGTCGATTTCCAGTCCTGGCGCCTGGTGCTGATCATGGCGCTGATGTTGCCGCTGTCGCTACTGGGCGGGGTGGTCGGCGCGCTGGCGGTGGGCGGCGTGATCTCGCTGGGCTCGCTGGTCGGCTTCGTGACCGTGCTGGGCATCGCCGCCCGGAACGCCATTATGCTGGTCAGCCATTACCGGCACCTGGAGCAGGAAGAAGGACTGCCGTTCGACCTGGAACTGATCCTGCGCGGGGCCGAAGAACGCCTGGCCCCCATTCTGATGACGGCCCTGACGACCGGCCTGGCGCTTGCGCCTTTAGTGCTGACCGGCAACGTGCCTGGTCAAGAGATCGAATACCCCATGGCCTGCGTGATCCTGGGCGGCATCGTCACGTCCACATTCCTCAACCTGTTCGTCCTGCCGATCGAGTTCTACCTGTTCGGCCAGCTCCCTCCGGGATCGCGGGCGGAGAAGGAATAAGGCAACGGGGAAAGAGAAGCAACGCGGAGAAAGAAGCAGAAGAGTGGCAGGCAAAGCCTGCCAGCTGCGATGATTTTGTTTTTTGAAAAAGCGAAGTAGAAATCGGCCTCGGATCGCCCAGCCGTTGCCCGCCGACAACTCTCCTTCTCTCTCTTTTCCTCTGCGTTTCTCTGCGATCTGCGCGGTGCATCCTTCTTCGCTTTCCGGTAAACCCCGCCGGCCTACGCCGCTTCATTTTCCGACTGGTCCCGGCCGGGTTCTTCGTTCTCGGCGGGGACGAACTGCACGGCGATCGGGCGGGTCGTGTCCAGATGGATGTCGCGTTGCGGGAAGGCGATGCTGATCTCGGCTTCGCGGAACAAATGATCGATCTGAAAACGGAGGTCGCTTTCGATCCGCTTCTGCTCCGTGACGGATCGCACTTTGACCCAGAAATGCAGCTCAAAGTTCAACGCGTTGTCGCCGAACTCGGCAAACCAGACAAACGGCTCCGGCTGTTTCAGCACGCGCCCGTGCTCGGTGGCCGCATGCTTCAGCAGGCGGGTCGCTTCCCGGGTCGACGAACCATAAGCGATGCCGATATTCACCTGCGTGCGCAGCTTGTCGTCGCCGCGGGTCAGGTTCACCACATTGCTTTCCAGGAACGTGCTGTTGGGAACGATGATCTCCATATTCCGCCCGGTCCGGATCCGCGTGCTGCGGGCGCCGATCTGTTCAACATTGCCGTACAGGTCGTCAATCTGGATCAGGTCGCCCACCTTGATGGGGCGTTCGGCCAGCAGGATCAAACCGCTGATGAAGTTGTTGAGAATGTTCTGGCTGCCAAAACCGACGCCGATGGCGATGGCGCCGCCGAGGAAGGCGAACATGGTCAGCGGCACGTTGACAAACTTCAAAGCAGTCAGCGTGAAGCCGACCAGCAGCACATAAAACGACAGCGACTGCAGGGCCGCCACGCCCGATTCGTTCATGCGGAAACGCCGATGCTGCAGCCGTTTCCCCAGCGAGCGGCTGAGCAGACGGGCCAGGGCGAAACCGCACAGAATCAGGAACATGCCGACCAGCACCTTGCCGACCGTCAACGGATGATCGTCGACGGTGGTGAGTTCCGTGTTCCAGATTTTCTCGGCGTAAAAGTAAAAGTTCTCAGACCAGTCGGCTAACGTCCAGGTGTTGACGTCGCCTTCGATCTCGGAGATGAGTTTCTCCGTCAGGCGACGGCTGGATTCGATGCTGACAATGTTGGCGTCGTACACCTGGATAATGCGGCCCAGGGTATCGCGCTGATCTTCGATCCAGCGGCGGGCCTTGTCGATGTCGGCCGACTGCAGCAGCTTGTCGCGGCCAGCCATATCCTGCCGCAACTCGTCGATCCGCATTTGATCTATTCGCTTCTCCCGTTCGAGCTGGTCCAGTCGGGCGCGGGCCTCTTCGCTCCAGGTAATGAGCTCTTCGGTTTTGGCGGTCCGGCGAATCACGTGGAACCGCCGCTGCCACAGTTCGCGGTTGACGCCCCGGCGTTGCAGTCGCACGTTCAGCAACGAAACCATCGTATGGAACCGCTGTCGGGCCAGCTGTTTGGCTTCGACCTGCTGCACCAGTTCGACACTTTTTTCGGTAGCCGAATCCAGCTGGCTGCGGGCCCGCGTCCATTCACTTTCCGCGTACTTCAGGTTGGACTCCGCCCGGCGAAGTTCGTTGCGCAAGTCTTCTTCGTGTTTGTCGATCTCGATCATCTGCTCCTGCAGATCGCGATCCGAGAACACGCTGGCTTTGGAAAACCAGACGACCTTCGCCTGCAGCAAGTCGACCTGCGCTGTGTGCAGCTTCTGGGCCAGCTCCTGGTTGGCCTGTTCCTGTTTGGCCTGGGCCAGACTTTCCGTGGCGATGCGGACTTCGAGCTCGGCAAACTTTAACTCGTTGGCAAGCTCGGTTTTCTTCTCTTCGTCGGTGTTCGCCTCGGCCGCTTCCCGTGCGAGTCGATACGCCTGCTGCCGGGTTTCCAGCGTCTGCTTCGCCCGGGTGATCTCTGCGTCGGCTCCGTCGGCGACGGACTCGACTGTTTCGGTCCGCGCCTGGCGGGCGGCCAGCTCATCGCGCGAGTGGTCAAGCATCAGGAAAGAGTACGGCGGCTGTTCCGGCGGCCCCTGGACTCGAACCGCTTCCACCTGCGCGGTCAGGTCTTCCAGCCGCATCTTCAGATCCTGATGTTCCTTTTTGGCGACCCCCTGCTGGGCGACGACGACTTCGAGCTGTTTCAGCAGCTCGACTTCGCGCTGCAAGGGTTCCGGCGCCGCGACGACCTCTTCATCGGAAGTTTCTTTGGCGGTTTCCGCGGCCGTCTCTTTCGCCGTTTCCAGCGTGCGCTGCGCGACACGCAGTTCTTCGGAAACTTCCTCGCGTTTGGACTGGGCCGCTTCGGTTTCCGCGGCCGCGGCGGCTGCCTCGACTGCTGCGGCGGTCTCCTCCGCAGCGGCTTCTGTTTCCGCGTCGGCCAGCGGGGGTGCGACGGGCTCGACGACCGCGGGAGACGCGACCACTTCGCCTTGCGCGGAATTCAACACGGGCGGTTGCGCCTGCAGCCAGGCGGCGACCAGCAACAAGGCGAGGCCTGAGAATAAGGGAAGCCCGTTTCGCATCACGTTCCTTGCTTTCATTCAGGACAGATGTGTTACGTGCAATCCCTGCGGCGGGACTCCCTTGGCAAAGGGAAAGCCAGCGGCGCCAGCCGGATTGCTCTGCAGAAAATGGGTTCCCGTCGCTTCGCCCGAGCAGACGGGCTGGGAACACTAGCAAACGGGCTGTACGCCAGCAAGATCGCTCTGGCGGGAAAAGCGGACTGCCTGACCAGGCAAACTCTTCTCCCCTGCCCTCTCATGAAAAAGTTCCACAGCGATGGCGGACCGAAGGAGTGGGGTTCAGGGCCCCGGCAGCACTCCAGACACAGCACGTGAAAACACGCAAGTCGTTTTGCAAAAGGACTTTACAAAAAACCCTAAAAAATGCGGCAGTTTTCTGTCCGGAACACCGTCCCTTGGGGGATGTACTGGCGCCGACATGGCAGCAAAACGATGGGTAACAAATTCCAGGCAATTTCGCCTGACATCCCAGACAAACAACGGCCGCCTACCAGGAGTGAAACTATGAACCGCCTGCTCAACTCTTCGATCGCTCTGACCGCTGGCCTGATGATTTGCCTGTTCGCCCAGAACGCCTCGGCCCAGATGCCCACGATCGAACGGGTGTATGCGGTGCAGATCCAGGCGACTTCGACGGAAACCGACGCCTGGCGAACGATTGGCGTCTACAAGAGCCGCACCCAGGCAGAAGCCGATGTGGCGACCTCCCGCATCGGCGGACGTTTCGGAAAGGTCCGCATTGTGCCGCAACTGCGGGCCGAAGCGGATGCCGACGCCGCTCCGGCGACCGGGAAAGCGCAAAACGGATCCGCGGCGCCGGTCAACGCGGGCAGCTCCCTGTCGGTCCGCTCGTTTCGCCTTTAAGACTCCGGCCGCGAGAGCAGCCAGTCCATAAAAAAACGCGGCCGTTTTCAGGTCGCGTTTTCTATTTCTTGCGGGAAAACCCGCTTCTGGGCGACAACCCGCACCAGGCGTGCTTAGGCGCAATCGCACCGCTGCAGGAGCTCTTCGGCCCGTTTCATCAGGGCCAGCCCGGAGTCGCTGGGCGGCGAGTCGCCGTTTTCTGCATCAAAGGAGTCAAACTTTGCGTGACAGTGTTTGCACGCAACTTTCTTACCGAGGTAGGCTACCGGAACATTCAAGCTCCGGCTACAGGTAGGACAGATGAGACGAAAGTAGACACGAACGGACACGTCGGGGCTCCTTCGCTAGGATCAATACTTGAAACGGCCCTCCGCCCCGGCAAACACACCGGAACAACATGCGGCCATTCAAACCCTTGATCCAAGACACTTGAGGAAAGAACTAACCTTCGCCAGAGACAAGAGCGAAACGCCTATCGCCTGCGAGAGCGAATGAAGCCGATAAGCTCCATTTTGCTACCCGACCGGTTCAGGGTCAAGTAATATGTCAGTGGTAACCGCCGGTTCTGTGCATTGTCAATCAGCTAATTTCCTACCCCCGCTCGAAACTCCTAAAAACGCGTGACATCCCAAGATTATGCGGAATATACCGCGCAAAAACTTGCGGATTTTCCCGTAAAAAATGGGCGATGCTAGCATTCTGCTCCGCCTGACTGGCCTCGGAGCGGGGAATGGACCGACCGTTTGCCGCCCGCTCGATTTACGCCTGGCTGATGATCAGCTGTTGCGGCGTGGGGGGAGCCTGGTGCAGCTCGCTCTGCGTCAGGCCGGCCTCGCTCCACATCGCCTCGTATTCGGCGAACGTATACGCGTCGCCCGCAGGCGTGGAAGCCAGCATGGTCATCGCAAAGGCGGCCGAAGCCGGCGGCGATACGCGGTCTTCGTTCGGCACAAATTCCAGCGTGACGACATAGCCCCCGGCATTCAAACAGCCGGCCATCTTCCGCATGAGTGACACACACGTGTCACGATCAAAGTGATGGAAAAAGTTCGTCGCCAGCACCAGGTCAAAACCGACGCCGTAGTCAATCGACAAGGCGTCCCCCGGCAACAAGGCGTAACGGTCCGAGACGCCCGCCCGGGCGGCGTTCTGTTCCGCCACCGCCAGCACCTTGCCCCAGTCCAGCGCCGTGACCGACGCCTGCGGGTTCTGCCGGGCGACTTCGACGCCGAAGAGCCCATGCCCGGCGGCGATATCCAGCACGCGGATCGGGCCCGGGCTGCGCTGGGCCGCCAGGGCGCCGATCAACTGGGCGGCCGGCGTCATCATGGGAGCCATGCTGCGGGCGAACTCCACCCAGCCTTCAAATTCGGTTTCCACCGTGCCGCTGCCCGCCAGCAGCGTACGTCCGCGGCGGACCAGTTCGGCCACATCGCGGAAAGAGTCCAGCAGCTCTTTCGAATTGATGAACTTCGCCATCGAACCCATATACCGCGGAGACTGCTCATCGAGAAAGGCTGCCGACTCCGGCGTCAACGCGTATTGGTCCCCGTCCTTGGCCAGGAACCCGTGAATGACCAGGTAGTCGCACACAATGCGTGTCGCCCGTGGATCGCCGCCGCATGCATGGGCCAGATCGGCCGCCGTCGTATGGCCTTGGGCGATCTGCGTAAAGAATCCCAGCTCGATCGCACCCCGCAAGGCGGCGCTCTGCTGATGGGCGTTAAGCGTATCAAAAATGCGGGACGGGTTCGGCTGCTCTGCAGCCGGCTCAGTGACAGAATCTGACATCGTTCCTCCGGAAAAAGAAGCGAGGCCGTGGATCGCCTTTCGCTCCGTGAACACAGCGTGCCGTAGCGACAGAAAACGTGCTTCCCTGAAGCCGGAAACTCCGCTCCTGCAAGACGTCCCTGTCGCCGCCCAATCATTCAAATTAGCCGGGCCTTACGCGACTGAACAGTCCGCCTCCCTGCCCGCGGGGTCTGCCAGGAAAAGGCGCGAAACCGTCGCGGAGATCGCAATCCCACCGCCACAGTCTCCTTTCCTTCGCGTTCCTCGATTCCAACAAGTATGATGGCGGTTCGGCGAAGTCGTCCTGTTGACTTCCATCCTGGCGAAAGTCGAACCGGCCTGTGGCTGTTCTGGGAGAATCAAACCTCATGTTAAAGACCTTTCAATTCCGATGTATCCTGGCGGCGCTGCTGGCGGCGACCTTGCTGTCCTCGACGGCCCAGGCGGCGGACCGGCTTAACTTTCTATTCATTACGCTTGACGACATGAACCGCGATTCGGTCGGCGCGTATGGGGCGAAGGTCCCGGAAACGACGCCCTCGATCGACCGCCTGGCGGCTGAGGGCCTGCGGTTTGAACAGGGCCACGTCACCATCGCCATCTGTCAGCCCACCCGGGCCGTCTGGATGACGGGCCGCTATCCGCACAACAACGGGGCCCTCGGTTTCAACCCGATCAAACGCGGCATTCCCACCCTGCCGGAAACCCTCAAAGAGAACGGCTATCTAACCGGCATCCTGGGCAAGACCGAGCATGTGGTCCCTTCGCGCAAGCAGGCGTTTGATTACCATCGCGACCGCGGCGAAATGAATAACGGCCGCAGCGCCGATCTGTACGCGCAGTTTACCGAAGAGTTTCTCCAGCAGGCGAAGGACGCCCAGAAGCCGTTCTTCCTGATGGTCAACACGCATGACCCGCACCGGCCGTTTGACAACCGCCGGCCGGCCGACAAACGGGGCGGCGGCTATCCGGCGCCTTCGCGCATCTATCAGCCGGAAGAGATCCTTGTGCCTGGCTTCCTGCCCGACCTGCCGGAGATTCGCGAAGAGATCGCCCAGTACTACAGCTCCGTCCGCCGGGCCGACGATGTGGTCGGTCGCGTGCTGGCCGAACTCGACAAAGCCGGCTATCGCGAGCACACCCTGGTGATGCTCAAATCGGATCACGGCATCCCCGTGCCGTTCGCCAAAACCAACGTCTGGCGGCACTCCACCATTACCCCCTGGATCGTCCGCTGGCCGGGCGTGATCGAGCCGGGCTCACGCGATACGGAGCATCTGATCGCCGGGGTCGACCTGGCGCCGACGGTGCTGGACGCACTGGGAATCGAGCCGATGGAAGGCGTCGACGGCCGCTCATTCCTGCCGGTGCTGCAGGGAAAAAAGCAGGCTGACCGCGACGTGGTCTTCACGCACATCAATACGATCGCTTCCGGAAAATCGTATCCCATGCGGTCGATCCAGGGCCCGCGTTACGGCTTCATCTGGAACGGCTGGTCCGACGGCAAAACGACCTTTCGCAACGAATCCATGAGCGGCCTGACCTGGAAGACGATGGTCAAAGCGAGCGCGACCGACCCGGCCCTGGCCGAGCGAGTCCGGCATTACAGCTTCCGCGAGCCGTTTGAATTTTACGACTACCAGCAAGATCCCGACGCCCTGCACAACCTGATCGACGACCCGGCCCAGCAAGCCATGATCGACCAATATCGCCAGGAAATGGTCCGGCAAATGACCGAAACCAACGACCCCCAGCTGCCCAATCTGCAGGCCGCCATGGGCAAGTAAGGTCCGGCATTAACCCTGCAGAATGGCCGCACCCGGCCGTTGGCGTTCGACGCCGTCCCGGCGGGACGACCGGGAATCATCGACGGGCAGGAGTGACGCAGCCTGCAGGCGAATAGCTAACAGCTGCATGCCGTTATGCCGTTACGCCGCGCGGTTCTGTTTGGCGGGCGGGTGATACTGCACCACGATTTGCTGCAGCTCGCGCAGGATCGGTTCCGGGCCGCTTTCGCTCACGTCGGCCAGGCGGCGGATGGCGGCTCGGGTGGCGGACAGACTGGCCGGTTCGCCGGCCGCGACCATGATCTTGGCGTGCGGCGTCGGCAGGTGTTTTTCGTCGTCGATGTACAACTCTTCGTACATCTTTTCGCCCGGTCGCAAGCCCGTGAATTCGATCTCGATGTCTTCGCCCGCCTCCAGGCCGGAGAGGCGAATCATGTCGCGGGCCAGGTCTACGATCCGCACCGGCTCGCCCATGTCGAGGACGAAAATCTCGCCGCCGTTCCCCATGGCGCCGGCCTGCAGCACCAGCTGCGAAGCTTCCGGGATCGTCATGAAGAACCGCGTCATGTTTTCATGCGTCACCGTCAGCGGGCCGCCGGCCGCGATCTGCTCGCGGAAAATCGGCACGACGCTGCCGTTGGAGCCCAGCACGTTGCCGAACCGCACGGTGACAAACTTGCAGCTGGAGGTCTGGTTGAGCGACTGCACGTACAGTTCGGCCACCCGCTTGCAGGTGCCCATGGTGCTGGTCGGATTGACGGCCTTGTCGGTCGAGATCATCACAAAAGAGCCGACCTGGTTCTGGTTGGCAAGGTCAGCCAGCAGCTGCGTGGTCAGGCAGATGTTCTTGACGGCCTCGCCCGGGTTGGCTTCCATCAGCGGGACATGCTTGTAGGCGGCGGCGTGAATCACGATCGCCGGTTGATGTTCGCGGAACAGGCTGGCCATCCGCAGTCCATCGGCGACGTCGGCCATGCAGACTTCCAGCTCGGCCGTCGGTTTCAAGGAGCGCAGCTCCCGTTCCAGGAAGAACTGGCCGTTCTCCCAGCGATCGACGAGCAGGATTTTTCGCGGCTCAAACTGCAGCAGCTGGCGACAAATTTCGGAGCCGATGCTGCCGGCGCTGCCGGTCACCATCACCACGCCGTCATCGATCCAGCGGCGCAGTTTCGTCATGTCCAGGTCGACCGGATCCCGCCGCAGCAGGTCCTCGATGGAAACGGTTCGCGGCTTCAGCGCCACGCGGCCGCTGAGCAGCTGGGCGTAGCTCGGCAGCACTTTCACGGTCACGCCGTGGGCCGGTCCGCGTTCGACCAGCGAGCGCACCTGCGAGCCGGGCAGTTCGTCGGCCGTGATCAACAGCTCGGTCACGCCGCTGGCCTCTGCCAGGGAACAGGCGTCGTCGAGCAGGCCGACGACCGGCACCCCGTCGATCCGCGATCCGATGGAGCCGGGCGTGTGGGTAATGAACCCTTCGACCCGATACGACAGTTCGGGATTTCGCCGGACAGCCCGCAGTAACGCTTCGCCGGAAGCATTGGCGCCCAGGATAAAAACCCGGGTTTGATGATTCTTCGACTGGCTTTTGACGCGGCTTTCTTCGGCAAAACGGAGCAGGCTGCGGAGCCCGCCGACAAGCACAATGGTAAAACCCCAGTCGGTCAGCAGGACGGATCGCGGCGAGTTAAAGGCCGGCGCCTGGAACATCTGCATCAGCAGCAGCACGCCGGCGCTCAAAGAGGCGGCGCCGCCCAGGGCGATCAGGTCGTGGAAGTTCACCACCTGGCTCCAGCCGCGAAACAGATGAAACCGGCCAAACACCAGCAGCTTGACGGCGACGGCCCAGAGCACGGAAGTGGCGATAAAATCCCGGTCCGGCAAGCCATCAAAGCGCAACCAGTAGGCGGCCAGGTGAATAAACGCAAAGACCCCCGCCAGCACTCCCGCGCAAATCACCTGTCGGGTTGCGGGGCTTAAATGATGAAAAGATTGAATCCGCACCATGAAAGTTCATGCCTCACCAAAAGCAGCACACCTGGGCGATGCAAAACTACCGCCGTCATCGCAGGGGCAGGTAACTACCAGGATCCGGCAAATGGTTCAATTTCAATCTTGCCGATTGCGGAAAGATTCCCTCAAAAAGAGGTAGATCCAGGCCAACGATCGCTAGCGCCGCCGGCGATGCTGGCAGCTATTTTTCGGGAAAGAACGCGGCCACCGCTGGCAATTCCAGCAACGACTGCAGAGCCGGATCCTGTCGCAGACCGACCCGCACGGCCGCGTCCGACAAGGCGCCGCGGTCTTTGGCGATCGACAGCCAGTGCACCACCTGGTCGACCATCGCCTGATGCTGTTTCGCACCAGCCTCCGGGAGTTCCGCTAAAAGATGATCGCCGCGCAGCAGGGCGGCAGCGGCAGCGGAACCTTGCACGGCCTGCAGCAATAACGTGACCGGCGCCAGGGAGCCCTCCGCCGGAGGACGCTCGGCCAGTTCGCCCAATGCCTGCGCCGTGCGTGCAACTTCCATCGCATCGCCCCGGCGCAACATGGCGGCCAGACGCAGCGACAACAGGGAGCCCGCTTCCCCAGGCGACGCCTCCGCGGCAACGGCCACATCGGCCAGCACGCGATCGGCCTCGCGGCAGAAACGGGCCATCTCGCGTTGTTCCGACAGCCACTCCTGAAAAAGCGGATAGTCTTCGAGCTTGTTCTGGTTCTCCAGCGATTCCAGCAAGGCAACGCCGGCGGCGAAATGTTCAGCGGCGGCCTGGAACGCAAAATCACGCGACTCCAGAAAACCCAGCCGCCCGCGGGCGGCTGCCAGATCGGCCTGCGTCTGCAGGTTGGCCGGGTCCGCTGCGGCCAACTGCTGCGAGATCTGCAGAGCGGCCTGGTGCGACTGGCGGGCGGACTCCAGCTGATCCTGGTCGGCGTAGGCGTCGCCCATTTTACTATGGGCGATGGCCAGGTCGCCTTGCGCCTGGGTATCGGCCGGATCGGCGGCCGCTAACTTTTCGGCCAGGGCGAACATCTGCTGGTAATGGGCGAGAGCCGCCGCAGCGTCGCGCAGCGCCAAGTTGACATCGCCCAGTTTCTCATGGGCCACAGCAAGGTCGCGCTGCGCCACCGTGTTGGCCGGGTCTGCTTCGGCAGTCGCCTGGTTCCGCTGCTGGCACTTTTCAAAATGGGATTTGGCCAGTTCCAGTTCCCCCTGCTGCATGAGCGCGTTTCCCATCCGCTGGTGAGAAACGGAAAGCATGCGGCGGGCCTCGGTGTTGTCGGGATCAGCCGCGATCAGCGATTCACAAATCGCCAGGCTTTCACGGAAAGACTCCAGCGCCTGTTCGCCACGATCCAGCTGCAGGTTGACGTCGCCCACGTGATGATGGGCCACCGCCAGATCGATCCGCACTTTGATATTGTCGGGTTCGCCCAGGGCCCGCTGGCGATTGATCTCCAGCGACTGCAGGTACGCATCGCGGGCGGCCGGCAAGGACCCCAGTTCTACATTGACCGCGCCCAGGCGGTCGTACGAAACCGACAGGTTGCGACGCGCCTCGGGGTTGCCTGGTTCTGCCTGGGCCAGCTGGCGGGCAATCTCCAGGCTCACGGCGTACTCGGCCCGGGCGGCCGACACGTCGCCCAGTCGTAGTTTGACATCGCCCAGGTTATTGTGCGAAACGGCCAGATCCTGGGCGGCCGCGACATCGCCGGGACTGGCCGCTTTCCGTTGCTGGTTAATCACCAGGCCGCGACGGTAGAAGGTCTCGGCGGCGCCCGCATCGCCCAGCGCCAGGCGAACGTCGCCCAGCTTATCCAGCGACAAAGCCAGATCGTGGAGCGTTTGCGGGTCCTGGCGCTGTTCGGCAAGCTGTGCGGCAATGGCGTTGCCGCGCTCGTACAGTTCGAGCGCCTGGCGGGTCCAGTCCCCTTCGTCGACAGAGCCCGCTTTGAGGAAAATGTCGCCCAGATCCAGATGGGCCCAGACCAGGCTGTGGTTGGCTTCGGCGTCGGTTTCCAGGTTGCCAGCGACCTGGCGAAGGCGGTCGATCGCCGTATGCAGCAGATCCCGGCGGACCCGATGGGCCGCAGGGACGTCTTTGAGTTTGATCTGCAGATCAAAGACCATCGTCTTCAAAGCGCTCAGCGCGAGCGCGCTTTGCCGGTCGGCGCGACGGGCTTCGGCCTCAGCCAGTTCCTGCGCCACGCGAGCTTCGGCCGCGTTACGATCGGCCATCTGCCGGGCGGCGACTGCCGTTTGGCGTTGTCCTTCGGTGCGCAGCTGTTCCTGCTTCACCACCACCAGGCCAATCCCTAGCGCCGCGGTAGCGGTGACCAGCAGCGCAGCGGCTGTCGCCGCCAGGGTGCGATGCCGGCGTCCCCAGCGCAAGGCCGATTGCCAGATCGGCTCGCGGAACGCGGCGACCGGCTCGTCGGCCAGCCAGTGTTCGATATCGCTGGCCAGGCTCGCCGGCGTTGCATAACGGTCGTCTGGATTCAGCGACATCGCCTTGAGGCAGATCGCCTCCAGCGAGCGGGGCGTTTCCGGCTGCACTTCCCGCGGTCGACGGAACTTTCCCTGGCGGGCCTTTTCCAGCACTTCGCCCCAGGTGCGATCAGTCAACGGAGCAGAACCGGTCAGCAGGTAATAGAGCGTGGCGCCCAGACAGTAGATATCGCTGGCGATCGTCAGCGAGTCCCGTTCCATGTCGGCCTGTTCGGGACTCATATAAGCCGGCGTGCCGACGGGCCGGGTGGAAGTGCGGATCGGCGCGGTGGGACCAATCCGGGCCGCCAGCCCCCAGTCGACGACCAGCGTTTCACCGTATTTCCCCAGCATGATGTTGTCGGGCTTGAGATCCCGATGCAGCACGTTCCGGCTAAAGGCGTACTCAATCACATTGCAAACATCGATAAAGTGGTTGAGCAGCTTCCGCAATTCCACACGTCGTTCGCCTGGCCGTGCGGACCAGCCTTCGGCCGAATGAAAGCGGTCCGCCGCGCTGCGCAAACTTTCCCCCTGAATAAAACGCATCGCGTAATAAGGGCGACCGTTGGGGTAGCGACCAAGCCCATACACGGGCACCACGCCCGGGTGTTCGAGCGAACCGGTGATCTCCGCTTCCAGCAGGAACTGCTGGCGGCTGCCTTCATCGTCGGCGAATTTGTCCTGGATCTCTTTCAGGGCGACCTCGCGAGCCAGTTCCCGATCGCGTGCGATGAGCACCTGGCCGAGCCCGCCTTTGGCGTGCGGCCGCAGCACCAGGAACCGTTCGCCTGTCGAGGTCGATACGCCGACCTGCAGCGCATCGGGCGGCAGGTCCTGTTCGCTAAGCGTATGTTGTTCCGCCAGGGGGCTGGAACTCTCCAGAACGGCCATCGCCTGGGCGCAGGAGCGCAGTTCGTCGTCGTCGATGGCGAGCAGTTCCTGCGACAGGCCAGCAACCTCTCCTGAGGAATCCTGCAGGGCCGCCAGGCTGTCCTCAGTGCGGCCGCCATGGCGCCTCAGATGGGCATCGATCAGCGTCTCCAGCGCCCGGCAGTCCTCCGGATGAAGCTGCCCCTTCTCCACCAGCAGATCGCCCAGGGACCGGGACTTGTCCAGCACCCAGGCGTTCATGCCGTGCACGAGCTGGTCGCGATCGATAAAATCCAGCTGCAGGGCGAACACGCCAAACAACAGGTTTCGGTCTGCGCTAACGATCGGCATGGATCACAGGAACGACAAGGCAGTCCAGCCTTCGCAAGGCGACCGCACACCGGTGCGGCGAGGACGGGGAGTCCAGCGATATGGCCAGGACAAGCAGGCGGGAACGGGTCAAGGTCAAGCAGGAAGGTTAACGACTACCTCTATCGGCAATCGTACCATACGGCTCCCACGCTCCCGGATAGCGAAAAGGCGGATTTCCCAGAGAAACCCGCCTCCTCCGACCTGGAGAGTTTGCGCGGAAGCAATCGGCCGGTTACGACGATTGATCGCCCGCCCGAACCGTCGGCTTGAGACTATCAAGAGAGACGAAGCCCTCGTTCGTGGGCTTCGATGCCGGACAGGACGAACAGCCGCCGCCGCAACCGGACTGCTTGCGCGCAAAAATTGTCAGAAAGGAACGCCAGCCGACATACGCCCCCGCCGCCAGGACCAGCAGCAGTACTACACAATTTTGCCAATCAAAAACCACGATGCGTCATCTCCAAAAAAATCCGTCTCCGGTTTGGTCTCCCCGCACCAGCCCCCCGCCCGCAACGCGGGAGGTTTTCGGCAGGCGTTTCTTTCCATCCCTGCGGACCAGACAGAGTGCGACAAACGCCGCCGCGGATTGTCTTTCCTGTCGAGTGCGCCACAGCGTCCCGCTGGCGGCTGTCAGCGCTCTTTCCTATTATGACGCTAGACGCCTGCTCCTGGCAAATGGCTGCTTTCCTTTCCGGGAACCCTGGCCGCGGGCAGCTCGTTCTGAGAGAATCAAACAGTATGAGCGAAAAAGAAGATTTTGACATCGACAGTCTGGCAGCTTATCTCCACCTGAGCCCCCAGCAGGTCATGCGGATGGCGGACCGCGCCAAGCTGCCCGGCCGCAAGGTGGGCGGGCAATGGCGTTTCGCCCAGGCCGAGATCCACCACTGGCTAGAGGAGCGGATTGGCGCCTCTGATGAAGAAGAGCTGGTCGAAGTGGAGGACGTTCTGCAGCGCGATAACCCCGGCATGGAAACGTCGGCGATGATTGAGCTGCTGCCCCCCGAGGCGATCGAGATACCGCTGATCGCGCGGACGCATCGTTCGGTGATCTCCGGCATGGCCGAGGTGGCGGCGCGAACGGGCCTGCTGTGGGACCCGGAGAAGATGGCGGAAGCCGTTCGCATGCGTGAATCGTTGCACCCGACGGCGCTGGATTCGGGCGTGGCGCTCTTGCACCCGCGACGTCCGCTGCCGAACATCCTGGCGCAAACGTTCGTCGCGCTGGGCCGCACGCACCAGGGGATTCCGTTCGGCGGCGGCGCCTTGACCGACATCTTTTTTCTGATCTGCTCCACCAGCGATGTGGAGCATCTGCGGATTCTGGCTCGGCTCAGTCGGCTGGTCGCCGCGCCGGGTTTTGTCGAAGGACTGCGGAACGCCGATGACGCCGCGGCCGCCGCGGCGTGGCTGACCGAGTTTGAATCGACGCTGCAGTAGACGGTCCCTGCTGCAGGAAACAGGAGGAGCGATGCGCTCCCTGTCTGCTACTCCGCTTGGGGCGGCAGGCGGACCAGTTGCCAGTCCTGCGTGCGGCCGTCGGCATAGTGCAGCAGCAGGGGCGCTTCGTCCTTGGTCAGGTCGACCAGCGACGCTTCAAACACCAGGCGATCGTTACTGCCGATCGTCCAGGCGGTGCGCCGCGTTTCTTTATCCACGGCGCCTTGCACCGGCTGCGTGGTGTCGGTCAGCGTGTGGTAGTAGCTGCCCTGGATGGTTCCGTCTTTGGCGACGGCCAGCTGCAGCAGCATCTGGGCTTCGGCTTCTTCGCCATCGGTCATGGCGAACACGCCCAGCGGCATCCATTCTTTTTCCGGCGGTGCGTCGTCTCGACTATTCGCCAGCGCGACCGCTTCGGCGGCGTAAGCTTCGGCCGTACCCGCCGGCTGACCGTTGACGTAGACCGTATCCCCTTCGTAAACCACCGTGTTGCTGTACCCGCCTGCGCCAGCGGCGTAGTTCACTCCCACCCAGCCGCCCAGGGCGGTCCAGTTGGGTCGTGCGTAGGGATTGTAGTGCCACGTCGCATAGTGGCCGGCCCGCGGATGCCCGGTGGCCCAGGCGGCTCCATACGGATAAACGGCGCCATGGCCAGGCCGATACGCATGCTGATAGTTCTCGCGCACCGTGTTCGCCTGGTGCGCCTCGGCGCGGTTGTCGCGCGGGCGCTGCCAGTTGTCGGCGACGGGATTAACGTTGTCGCGGCGATCCTCGCGATCGGTCTGGCGTCCGTCGACGCCGCGACGATCGGGCGTGCGGTCGTTGGGCGGATTCAGGAAGTCATTCAAGCCGCCTGATCGATTCCCGGCATAGGCGTCGCGACGGCCGCCGTCATGACGGTCGTAACGATGGCCATGATCATACGGGGTGTTCGCGCCGAAGTTCTCGCGTTCCCAGTCCCTGCCTGAAAACTGCGAGTCGGGGCGGGGGCCCGGGAAGTTGCCCGGCGTAAATCCGCCGCCGCCTTGAAAGCCGCCGCTGGGAAAATTCTGGTTGGGATTGAAATGCCCGGTCGTACTGAAGTTGCCGTTGGTGTTGAACGTGCCAGTGGTATTGAAACCACTACCGCCGGGACTGACGCTGCTGCCGGGATTGAAGTGGCCGCCCGGAGTCACCCCGCCGCCCGGGTTGAAATTGCCATTGGGGCTAAGCCCGCCGGTCGGACTGAACGAGCCGGGATTAAAACCGCCGGGGCTGCCCCCGCCGCCGGGCCTGTCGGCTCCGTTATTGGAGCGACCAGGTCCACTGTTCGAGCGACTGGGTCCGCTGCTGGAGCGACTGGGTCCGCCGCCCCCGCGATTCGATCCGCCGGAAGATCGCGCGCCTCCCCCACGATTCCCGCCGCCAGGGCCCCTGGCGGACAACTCTTCGCAGTTCAACAGAAGCATTAAAGCGGCGCAAATTCCGACCGCAGGCAGGCTGATTTTCATGGATCTTCCCCGTAAACAAAGGCAACTCGCTGCAGCTGTGCAGTCGATGGCATTGAAAGCCTAGCTTGCCAAAGCGAACGAGGCGGGCGACTCCTACGCTGCTTGTTAGAGAAAGGAAGGAATCCACGTAAAAATTTCCGAGAGCCTGACGGAATTCCGATTATTCCGGCGGCGAATATCAAAATTCTGACCAAGGTGCCGATAGCCGTTTCCCTTTTGAAAAAGCGACGCGTGCGGCCCAAATCTTGGCGGAGCAAAAAACCATGCGGCCAAAAGACCGTTAACAACCCGCCGTTTCCTGGGTCAAAAGTTGTCTTGACCTGATCCGCCGGAATGCCATATTCTCCCGCCACGTCGGAACGACAAGCACTTGGCAAGTTGTTCATGACTCGCCTGGAAACGAAACCGCACCGGAGTCTTCCCGAAGTCTCTGCGGTTCGCAGCGGCGATCGTTTGGCATGGATGCTGAATGGGTCACGTTGTAAATTTTTGGGTGGTAAAACGACCTAGGGCCTCACAACCACAGCATGGATGCGCGTGGTTGGATCCCGTCCAATCGCTTCCGGGTTTGCAACGTGTTCTCCGCCCCCCTGGGACTCGTTGCTGCCCGGGGCTTTTTTTTTGCGCCCTCCGCAACCAGCCTGCCTGGTATTCTTCCGCCGCCTGATGCGTGCTCTCACTGCATCGATTTTATTCGGCAAACTTTTTCTGGGAACTCGGTTGCATCTTCCACGCGCGATGTCGCGTGACAGAATTCGTTCCGGCAAGGCCAAAGGATTTGGCGGCGCCCAGCGCGGCTGCTAGAATAATCGAAACTCTCCGATCTATTCTCCCAACCCCTGCCGCTTGCCGTTTCCTCTTCTCCTGGAGCCTCAGGGCGATGCGTACCTTCCTGTTTGCCTTGACGCTCCTGATTGCATGTGGATCCAGCGTCCAGGCTGAAGACCAGCCGCCGGCCCCGCTGCCGACCGATCACCAGCAGCGCATGGCGCTCGGTCTGGATCTGTTCAAGAGCGAAGTCCGCGGCGTGCTGGTGGGACGCTGCCTGAAATGCCACGGCGGAGAATCGACCGAAGGCGAGTTCGACCTGACCACTCGCGAACTGCTGCTCCGCGGAGGCGACACTGGCCCCGCGATCCTCATCGGCAAAGCCCAGCAAAGCCGCCTGGTGCAGATGCTCTCCGGCAAGATCGAACCGCAAATGCCCGACGACGGCGCTCCTTTGTCGGCTACCGCGCAAGCGGCCGTCGCCCGCTGGATCGACCTGGGGGCGCCCTACGATCGTTCGCTGGCTCCGGTCGCCGACGATCCGCTCGCCTGGACCCGCCGCCGGATCGAACCGGCGCAGCGCAAGTTCTGGTCGTTCCAGCCGCTCGCCGCCACGACGCCGCCCCAGGGCGAAGGCGTCGACCCGGACGCGACCGAAATCGATCGCTACCTGCAGGCGTCTCTCCATGCGCAGCAACTCGCCATGAATCCGCCGGCTGACCGCCGCACGTTGATCCGCCGGGCGTACCTGGATCTGATCGGCTGGCCGCCGACTCCCGCCGAGGTCGATGCGTTTGTCGCCGACGACGATCCGGCCGCGTTCTCCCAGCTTCTCGATCGCTTGCTGGCCAGTCCGCATTACGGCGAGCGCTGGGCCCGGCACTGGCTGGATGTTTCCCGCTTCGCCGAGAGTCATGGCTTTGAGCAGGACTACGATCGGGAGTTCGCCTTTCACTTCCGGGATTTCGTCATCCGCGCTTTCAACCAGGACATGCCGTTTGACCAGTTCGCGCAGTGGCAAATCGCGGGCGATGAACTGGCGCCGCAGGAACCTCTGGCGATGATGGCGACCGGCTTTCTCGGCGCCGGCGTGTTCCCCACGCAGATCACCAAAAACGAAGTCGAACGCACCCGCTACGACGCCCTCGACGACATGGCCGCCACCACCGGCGTGGCCTTTCTGGGGCTGACCGTTGGCTGCGCCCGCTGCCACGATCACAAGTTTGATCCGATTCCGCAGGCCGACTATTACCGCTTCATGGCGACCTTCACCACGGCCGTCCGCAGCAATCAAAAGATCGACCTGGACCCGGCCGCCACCGCACAGGAGAAAGCAGCCTTCGACCAGGAGCACGCCCCGCTGCTGGCCGCTCTCAAGGCTTACGAAGAAGAGCAACTGCCGGCCCGCCTGGCCGCCTGGGAGCAGTCCGAAAAGGCGACCTTCCAGCCCGACTGGTTGCTGGCGACGCCGGTCGCGTTTGAGTCCACCGGAGGCGCCGAATTAAAGCTGCAGGCCGACCAGTCGCTGCTGGCTTCAGGCAAGAACCCGGACTTTGACACGTACATCGTGACGATCGAAACTTCGCTCGAACAGATCGCCGGCATCAGGATCGAAGCGCTCGCCGATCCTTCCCTTCCCGCCGGCGGACCCGGCCGGGCCAAAAACGGCAACATCGCTCTCTCCGATCTGAAAGCAACCGTTACTCCCCTGCAGGGCGAAGGAAAACCGGTCGCGTTGAAGTTGTCCAACCCCAAGGCGACCTTCGAGCAGCCGAGGCTGGAAGTCGCCCATACGATCGACAATAACCCCAAGTCCGCCTGGGCTGTCGATCCGCAGTTTGGCAAAGACCATGCGGCCGTGTACCAGACGACCGACTCGCCCGTCCTGCCCGGCGGCATGCGGGTGACGTTGACTCTTCACTTTGCGAACAACAAGCAGCATCAGATCGGCCGGCTGCGTTTGTCGGTGGCGCCGCGTCTGCCGGAACCTTTCGTCGCGACCACCGGCGGCGTGAGCGCCGACATCCTCGCCGCCCTGGAAACGCCCGAACTGACCCGCACGCCCGCGCAGCGGCAAACGCTGCTGGCCTGGTTCGCGCCGCAGGACCCGACATGGCAAAAGCTGCAGGCCGCGGTGCAACAGCACGCGGCCCGCGCGCCGACCGGCCATACGACAACGGTCATGGTGGTGAGCGAGGGCGTCACGCCGATTCGCCATCACACCCAGGGAGCCGACTTTTTTCCGGAGACGTACTTCCTGCATCGCGGCGATACGGATCAAAAAGCAACCATCGCCGAACAAGGCTTCCTGCAGGTGCTGACCGACACAGAGAAAACGGCCAGCGACTGGCAGGTCTCGCCGCCCGCCGACGTCGCCACTTCGTACCGCCGCACGGCGCTGGCCCATTGGATGACCGATACGGAAGCCGGCGCCGGCCAGCAACTGGCCCGGGTGCTGGTCAACCGCTTGTGGCAACATCACTTTGGCCGGGGCATCGTCGCCACCCCCAACGACTTTGGCTACCAGGGCGCGCGGCCCACACATCCGGAACTGCTCGACTTTCTGGCGGCCCGGCTAATCGCCAGCGGCTGGCGTTTGAAAACACTGCATAAAGAGATGATGCTGACGGCGGCCTGGCGCCAATCGTCGGAGTTCCACGCGACGGCCGCGGAGCAGGATCCCGAGAACGCCCTGCTCTGGCGATTCGCCCCGCGACGCCTGGAAGCCGAAGCGATCCGCGATTCGCAGCTGCAGGTGGGCGGGCTGCTCGATCCGACCCTGTACGGTCCCGGCACGCTCGACGAAGACCAGAAACGCCGCAGCATCTATTTCCGGATCAAACGCAGCAAGCTGATTCCCAGCATGCAGCTGTTTGATTCGCCCGAGCCACTGGTCAGCGTCGGCCAGCGTCCGGCGACCACGATCGCGCCACAGGCGTTGCACTTTATGAACAGCGACCAGGCCCGGCAGTGCGCCATCGGCCTGGCGAACCGCGCCCAGCAGGCCAGCTCCGGGAAGCAAGGCGCCGATCCCGACGAAGTGAAACCCGCCAGCGGCCCGCCGATTGAACAGGCTTACCGCCTGGCGCTGGGCCGCCGGCCCGACGCCGAAGAACTCGCAGCGGCCGTCGCCTTTGTCGAAGCGCAAACGGCCTCCCACGAGCAAGCCCAACAAACGAACGCCAGCCAGATCGCACTGGCCGACTTCTGCCAGGTGCTCCTCAGCTTGAACGAGTTCGTCTATCTGGAGTAAGCCGGCGACAACTAACCAACAACCAACAACCAACAACCACTCTCCTCCTCCTGGTTGAGAAAGCCGATGACCAACGTGCTGCCGAATGAATCGCTGAACCGCTTGCTGGGTCGCCGTGAACTGCTGGCGCGGGCCGGCGGGGGAGTCGGCATGCTGGCGCTGGCCGCCTTGCTGCAGGACGACGGTCTGGCCACGCGTGTGATGGCCGCCGAGGATCGCCGGCGGACGCCGCTTGCGCCCCGTCCGCCGCACTTTCCCGCCAAGGCGAAGAACGTCATCTGGCTGTTCATGAACGGCGGTCCCAGCCATGTCGACACCTGGGACTACAAGCCCGAACTGGCCCGCCGCGACGGCCAGGAGCTGGAAGGCTTTGATCCCAATACGGGTTTCTTTACCGGCCAGGTGGGGCCCGTGATGAAGTCCCCTTTCAACTTTTCCCAGCACGGCGAAAGCGGCGCCTGGGTGTCGGAAATTTTTCCGCACATGGCGCAGCATGTCGACGACATGGCGTTCCTGCACAGCTGCCATACGGAATCCAATAACCATTCCCCTGCCCTGTTCATGATCAACACGGGTATGACGCGGATGGGCTTTCCCTGCGTCGGCTCCTGGATCACCTATGGACTAGGCAGCGAAAGCCAGAACCTGCCAGCCTTTGTCGCCATGAGCGATCCGCTGGGTCGTGGGCTGCCCAAAGGCTACGCCCAGAACTGGGGCGCCGGCTTTTTGCCCAGCGTCTATCAGGGAGCCTGGCTGCGACCGACAGGCGAACCGATCGCCAACCTGAACCGTCCGGCCGATCTGAACGACGCTCAGCAACGGAACCAGCTGGATCTGCTCAAAAGGCTGAACACCCACCACCTCCAGCAGCACGGCGGCGAACGCGATCTGGCGGCCCGGATCGAAAGTTTTGAGCTGGCGTACCGGATGCAGATCGCCGCGCCGGAAGCGATCGATATCAGCCAGGAAACGGCAGCGACCCAGGACCTGTACGGCGTGGAAGAAAAAACGTGCGGCCACTTCGCCCGGCAGTGCCTGATGGCCCGGCGGCTGGTCGAGCGGGGCGTCCGCTGTGTCCAGATCTACAGCGGCGGCATGGAGAACGAACGCAGCTGGGACGGCCATAAGGATATCGCGGCCAACCATCGCGGTTTCGCCAGCGAAACCGACCAGCCGATTGCGGCCCTGCTGACTGACCTGAAGCAGCGCGGCCTGCTGGAATCCACTCTGGTGATCTGGGGCGGCGAGTTCGGACGGTTGCCGATCGTACAGAAGGGCGGAACCGGTCGCGACCATAACCCGCATGCGTTTACCTGCTGGCTGGCTGGCGGCGGAGTCAAAGGCGGCGTTCACCACGGCGCGACCGACGAGATCGGCCATAAAGCCGTGGAAAATAAAGTCAGCGTGAACGACCTGCACGCCACGATCCTGCACCTGCTGGGGCTGGACCATACGCGTCTGACCTTTCGCCTGAACGGGCGAGACTTTCGCCTGACCGACGTCGCCGGCGAAGTGGTGCGACAAATTCTGGCCTGACGATCGCCGCTATTGAACAGACTTCCGCCCGAGCCCCGTTCTCTGCGGTGAGCTCCTTTTTTTCCGTTCGTTTCCCTCGTCGAACGCACTGGTCAGCGCGGGCTAGCGGTCGCTTCCTGGATGGTCGCTTTGACGAGTTTTTCGCCGACATGGTGGCAGGTGCAGTTGCCGCCCTGCTGGCTGGCGTAGTTCGAGGCTTCCTTGACGCGAAGCATCAGCTGTTCGGCCGTTTCTTCCCGGCGGGATTCCACCACGCCCAGGCTGACGGTGAACTGCAGCTGGCCTTTTCCCAGCGGCAGTTTGCAGCGGGCGATGGCGGACCGCAACCGATCGGCCACGTTACAGGCGTCGCCCAGTTTGGCCGTCGGCAGCAACACGCCAAAACGGTCTTCGTCGGTGCGGCCAATATGATCCATCTCTCGCATGGCGGCGTTCAGGAACTGGGTCGCTGTGCGGAGCAGCACCTTGCCGACCGCGGCGCCCTGTTTTTCGATCAGTTGATCGTAGTTATCGACTTTGAGTTCGATCACCGACATCACCGTCCCTCCGCGGCGCCACTCGGCCAGCCGGCGGGACAGGTCATCGATAAAAGCCTCACGATTGGAAAGGCCCGTCACCGGGTCGCGGTTCTGGATGGCCGGAACCGTCGGCTCTTCCGCGACGGGCTCTTTCACCGGCGCGGGAACTTCCTTCGGCTCTGCAGCCAGTTTGATGTTTTGTTGGCCGTTGTTCCAGAAACCGCAATTGCGACCGTTTTTCTTGGCTTCGTACAAAGCCTGGTCAGCCCGCTTGACGACCGCGGCTCCGTCTTCCTGGGGCAGGAACTCAGCCAATCCGCCGGAGGCGGCGACACGGAGCGTTTTGCCGTCAAACTCCAGCGGCTGTTCGGCAATCGCGCTGCGGGCCTTGTCGGCCAGCAGGGCCGCCTCCTGGGCTGTATAGCCGGGGAAAATAATGGCAAACTCTTCGCCGCCGTAACGGCAGACGACTTGTTCGCAAGTGACGGCCCCCTTGAGAGTGCGGCCAACCATTTTCAGCACTTCGTCGCCGGCCTGATGACCGTGCGTATCGTTGAATTTTTTGAAGTGATCCACATCCAGCATCAACACGGACGACGGCCTGGCGCGGCGCTGGAATTCGTCCCGGCAGCGGTTCATTTCGTCGTCAAAGGCGCGTCGATTGTTCAATTTGGTCAGCGCGTCGGTGCGTGCTTCGTTGGTGCGGCTCTCCAGTTCGCGTTGCTGATCCGAAAGCCGGGCGTTAGCGACCGCCAGCTTCTTTTGCATCTCTTCGTTGCACTGGATCAGGTGCGTTACTGCGTCGACAACCTTTTCCGGATTGGCGTATTTGGAGGCCGCCAGTTCGTCGTTGATGGCCCGCATCCGCGTACTGTGCTGGTCCACATTGGCAGCCACCGACGCCGTCAAATCGCCCAGGCGATTCATCACAGTCCCGGCAAAATCCATAGGGTCTTGTTCTGGAGCTGCGGCTGGAGGAACTAAAAGACTACGCAGCCGCCACCCGGCAGCACACCCAACGCAGCCAGCAACTGCAGTAAAGGCGATAGTCATCGCGATTTCCGGCATATTCGTCCCAATCATGAGATAGCCCGAGGCAAATTTCTCTTCTCTTATCAATTAATTAGGTTGCAGCCCGCGCTTGTCAAAGCGGTTTCAAACGATTAGCGGTATTTGCAACCCTCACCAGGGCTAAGGGACCAGGTTATCTCCCTTATTTTGCCTCCCTTGCTTCCCGCCAGGCGCCGCCCGCCTGATTGGTGCTGTCAGATGCACATGGCGGCCTTCCGCAAGGGGAAACTTTACCGAATATGCGGATTTTATGGATCAGGAGGAAAGCTCTGGCCGATACCAGGAAAGGACGACCCCCGGCCAGGCCGATTGGTTGTTTTGGCAGAAAAACATTCCGTCGCATTTCCTTCGTCGGTGGACCAACGATGCTTACGACGCTCTCTCGCTACTTTCCGATTCTCTCGCTGGTTCTGCTGGCAGCTGGCGCCAGCGGTTGCACGACACTGGCGAATCTCAACGTGCAACGACCGGCGGAACTCGATATCCCCGGCGTTGAGCGGATCGTGGTGCTGGATTTTGATGGCCCCGAGAATACGGGAAAAATCGCCCGCTCGGCCCTTACCGCCCAGCTGTGGGAAAACAAGTTCTTTACGCTGGTGGACCAGTCCGAGCTGGATCAGCAGAAGACGCCCGGCTGGGACGACGAAGGCCCCGATGTGCAGGCCGCTATTGCCGCAGGACGCCGACTGGGAGTCGACGCCGTGCTGACGGGATCCGTCGTCAGTTACAAAGCAGTCGACGATGTCAGCCATCACACCAAACTCGAAATGCTCAGCTCCGACGAGAAAAGCAAGATCAGCGTGATCGAAACGCTGGCTCTCGGTTTCCAGATGAACGAAACCCTCAACCGCGACGCCACCGTAACGCTGGCCTTCAAACTTATCGACGTCCGCTCCGGACAGATCCGCGCCGCCCGCCAGACCTCGCACACGTTCAGCGGCAAGGTCACCAACGGCGAAGGCGATCTGCCCGCCAAAGAACGCGTGTTAAACGACATGCTGACTCGCTGCGCCCGCGATGTGGTCGTCATGATTGCTCCGCATCAGGAATCGATTCCGGTCGCCCTCGACAACAAGTGGATCTGGGAAGCCGGCTCTCGCGAACTGAGCGAAGGGAACAAGCAGGCCGCCCAGGGCGACTGGGAAGGCGCCGCCACGCATTACGAGAAGGCGCTCGCCGCCAGCCCCAACGACCACTCCGCCCTGTACAGCCTGGGCCTGGTCCACGAAGCCCGCGGCGAATACCTGCAGGCCGAACGCTGCTTTGCCGATGCGGTGCGACAGGAATCCCGAACCCACTATCAAATGGCCCTCGTCCGCGTGAGCGACGGCAAACGGCGGAACCAGCAGTTGCTCGCCCGCCACACCCCGACCGGCAACCCGGCCGCCGCCATCGCAAGGCGGGACGTTCCCCCGGCGAACCACGCCCCGGGACAACCGTCCGGCCCGGCATCGCAACCGGTCAGCTACCACGCACCGCCGCACGGCGCAGGTCCGCCCGCAGCCCACCCGGCCAGCTACCAGACCGCTCCGCCCGGCAACTATCCGCCCGGCAACTATCCGCCCGGCAACTATCCGCCCGGCAACTATCCGCCCGGCAATGCTCCCGCACAGCAGTACCCGCCTGGCAACTATCCGCCCGGTAATGCTCCGGCGCACCATTATCCGGCGTTGAACCAGCCGGCCGGACCGCCTGGCGCTGGACCGACACTTGACCAGCCGGCCGGACCGCCCCCGCAGGAGCCTGTGACGGGCTCCGCCGGACCGTAAGTTTTCCCTCTTGACGCTTTGCCGCGTGAAGCCTTATTCCTCCCCAGGACTCGGCTTTCGCTGCGGCCGTTGTAAGAAATGAAGGCGAGTCCCATGACGCCCTCGATGACCACCATGAGCTTCTCTTTCCCGCAGCGGTTCACCGCCCTGGCCATGCTTTGCCTGGCGGGGATGCTATCGGGCTGTGTGACGTTTGACATGAAGTCGCTGGAAAAGGCGGCCGACGTCATGAGCTGGGGCTCGCCCGACCTGGTTACGGCGAAGAAACAGTCGCGCAGCACGCTCACCAGTCGTCTGCAGATCTTCTCGCACAACGGTCCCAAAGCCAGCGCGCGCACCGTCCAGGTGCTGCGGCAGAACGCTCTCGTCACCAACTACAGCAAGGACTACGAGCAAACGCTCAAGGAGCTGCAGGGCAGCATCAACCAGGAACCGACGGCCGACAAAATGCTGGCCTTCGCCGAATTGGCGTTTCTGGCCGCCAAAACGTCCGAAGCCAAATTCGACGAAGCCAAAGCGGTCGACATGTACGGCGCCTCGGTCGCGCACGCTTATGGCTACCTGTTTGATCCCCGCTTTGACCAGGTCCGCAATCCTTACGATCCGCAATTCCGCCAGGTCTGCCAGCTCTATAACGAGTCGCTCGAAGGCGCCCTGCGCATCGTCGACCGCCAGGGCAAACTCAAGCCGGGCCACCGCCACCTGATCAAATCGTGCGGCCAGGAGATCGAGCTGGAAATCAAGATCAAAGGGAACTGGGACGCCGACGATTTCGCCCGCTTTGAGTTCGTTTCCGACTACCAGATGCAGGGCCTCAATAACGAGCATCGCACCTGGGGGCTGGGCGTGCCGCTGATCGCCATTCGGAAAAGCCACGAAGAGGAATCACCGGCGGAAAAGTACTACCCTTCGGGCCTGGCGTTCCCTGTTACCGCTTTCCTGCGGGTCTCCAGCGACGAAGTCCGCCAGGTCGCCCATGTCGAAGGACAGGTCCAGCGGTGCGTGCTGGAACTGTGCGATCCTCTGGACGAAACCGACGTCACCGTTTGCGGCCGCCAGGCTCCCCTGCAGAGCAATATCAGCACCCCGCTGGCCTATTACCTGAACAACCCACTGCTCAAAAACAACACCTTCGCCACGTGGGCCCTGCTGAACGCGGACTTCGCCAAGGAGTTTTCCGGCGTCTATATGATGGAGCCTTACTCGCCCGACAAAATCCCGGTCGTGCTGGTGCATGGCCTGTGGTCGAGTCCCGTCACCTGGATGCAAATGTACAACGACCTGCGGGCGATGCCGGAACTGCGCGAGAAATACCAGTTCTGGTTTTACCTGTACCCTTCCGGCCAGCCGTTCTGGATCAGCTCGCAGCAAATGCGAACCGACCTGGCGGACCTGCGCCAGAACGTCGACCCGCAGCGAGAAAGCGCCACGCTGGATCAAATGGTGCTGATCGGCCACAGCATGGGCGGGCTCGTTTCCACGATGCAAACGATCTCCTCCAAAGAAGACTTCTGGCACATTATTTCCGACCATCCTTTCGCGGAACTGAAAGCCTCGGAAGAAGCCCGGAAAGAGCTGTCGGAGTTGCTGTTCTTTGAACCGAACGAATCAATCCGCCGGGTAGTCACCATCGGCACGCCGCACCGCGGGAGCGACTTTGCCAACACCTACACCAGCTGGATCAGCCGCCAGGTGATCGAATTGCCGGGCATGCTGACCCGCGGCGGCAACCAGATCGTCAAAGACAATCCCGGCTTCTTCCGCAATACCGAGCTGCTGACCGTCAACACCAGCATTGATTCGCTGTCGCCCAAGTCGCCCATTTTTCCGGTGATGCTCAAGGCGGAACACTCGCCCCGGGTCAAGTACAACAACATTATCGGCCGGGCTAACACCGAGACGAGCATCCTGGGCGGCGTCGGCTCCAAAATCGCCGGCGAAGGCGACGGCGTGGTCTCGCTGGTTAGCGCCCGACTGGACGACGTGGAGAAGGAAGTCATTGTTCCCGCCGACCATACCACCGTGCACCAGCATCCGCGCAGCATCCTCGAAGTACGCCGGATCCTGCTGGACCACCTGGATGATATGCAAGCCGAACGGCCCGCGGCCGCCTGGGCCCGTCAGCAACCGACCGGCGTTCCGCCGGGCTCGCCCTATCGGCCCGCCTCGCCGGCCTCGACTCACTTGCCGCCGTCGCAGAACCAGCCCGCCAGCTTCCAGCCGTTGATCCTGCGGTAAACGGTCGCCAGACGAATGACCGCCGCAGCCCATCCCTTTCCTGGCACACTTGCCCCCACTTCGATGAAGCCGATCACCTTCGCCTGCCGGGAAAGTCTGCCGTTGTCGCCCGCCGACATCGCCGGCCAGATTCTGGACCTGCAGCAATGGACCGACTTCCAGGGCTATGGCCTGCTGCCCGGCATCGCATCGGCCGAGTTTGAAGAACGCACGGCCGAGGTTGTCGGCACGCGCATCCGCGTCGTCAACCAGGACGACTCCCGGCATGTCGAAGAGATCCTGGCCTGGAACCTGGAATCGGGCCTCACCTTGCGGATGCACGACTTCTCCCGTCCCCTTTCAGGAATCGCCACGCACTTCCTGGAACACTGGCGGATGGAGCCGACGGCGACCGGAACCGATGTTACCCGGTCCTTCGAGCTGTATCCCCGTTCCTGGCTCACCCGGCCGCTGCTGTGGCTCATCTCCTTCCCGTTCCAAAAGGCGATCGCCCGCCATCTGCAGCAGCTGCGCAGCGCCGCCGACTAAACGCCGCCGTCCCGGAACACTGCAGGAGCGTCCCGGGCCGATGACTTTTCTGAACACTGTCAACTTCTGTCACGGTGACAGCTGTTACGGCTTGGGCTTTTCGACATAGATCTTGTCGACTTCGCGAATCTCCTTGCCGCGGTTCAGCGTGACCGTTTTGTGCTGCACCCGTTCCTTCCGGCCGCCGAAGTCTTCAAAAATCGTCAAATGCACCTTCGTCCGCATCTGCGTCCGGTTGGCGTCGCCGCCGTAGTACATCGCCTTGATGACATACTCCCCTTCGGCCGCGTTCTGGATGATGTACATCTCCGGACCAAAGCCCTCGGTCACATCCCGGGTGATTGTCCCACCGGCCCGGGAGTTACGATTCTTGTAAAACACCTCTTCGCCCGACGGCTCGACCACATGCAGGTCGACATCGGTGCGATCGGTATTCCACATCATCGCCACGACCAGATCGGCCTTGTCGACGCCCAGCGTTCCCTGCAGGGAATCCAGCCGGGCGTTCACATACTGCGGGACCGTCGTTTCCAGCTCGCCGCTGGCCATCCGTCGCAGCAGGTGCAGGTATTCGACCCCGACGATGCGATGCACATCACGGTAGCGATCGTTCCACTGGCCGTTCAGGGCCACTTCGTAGTAGACCAGGGCCAGGTCGGCGTTGCCCGAGTTCTGCAGGCACTGGGCCATCGCCTGGTAAACTTGCGGCTCGTAAGGACGAATCGCTGCCACCCGTTTCAGCAGCGGATAGGCCTGACCGGGCAGGCCCCATTCCATCGCCGAAAACGCTACGTCGCGGGTCAGCACCGGGTCGCCCGGGTTGTTCTCGACCAGATTACTGAGAGCCCGCAAGGCATCCGCCGGCGACAGATCTTTCAGCCGCCGGTCCGCTTCGCTGGAAATCAGATCGTAGTCCAGCTCGCGGGACGACAGCCCCTGAAAGTACGCCTGGGGCAGATCGGCCCGCATCCGCAACTGGCCGGCGATCTTGGCGACCGGCGTCTGGAAGGCCTCGGCCGGCATCTGCTCCAGCGTCAGCTTGAGCGCGGTCGGCGTGCGGTAAGTAAAGCCGGGCGTCTGTTCCATGCGGACCAGCCAGTCCAGCAGCGTCGCCTTGGGATCCAGCAGTCGGGCGCTCATCTCGTCGATCTTCCGATCGATCAAACTGGCGGCCGGCATGCTCTTCACCACAAACTGGTCGTCTTCCGGTTTGATGCCAAACCGCTGGTAGTCGGCTTCGCTTTCCAGCATCAGCAGCGAGCACGTCTCGCCCGTCACACGGAAATGGCGGGCATAAGCGACGGAAACATCCAGCGTGGCCGAGCGCAGCTCTTCCAGCTGGCCGACCGCCGTTTGACCGTACAGCCGCGGGGCCAGTTCCGATTCCACCGTGCGGTCCAGCGGAATCTGCAGGGTCTGCTCTTCCTCACCCATACGGACCCGCAGCAACGCCGAGCCCTGCGGTTTTCCGCGTCCGGTCAGCAGCAGCGTCTGGCCCGGATAGAGGTTCCGCACACGGCCGGCCAGCAGCAGATCCTCGCCGCCGGGGACGGTCGTTTCAATCAGGCGCCAGGGACGATTCCGGTGGGCCTTCGCCGCCAGATCAGCCTCGGCTTCGGTCGCCACGCTGAATACGGCGCCGCCCGTTTCCCGGGCCAGGTAATCCAGCAGTCCGATCGACGTGCCGGTCAAACCGGTGTTGTAAGCAAACAGCGATCCGGCCGTACCGGCATGGAGGGCCTGCAGCATCTGCTGCGTATTGCCGTCGCCCCAGGTGGCGGAGCCGTCGCTCAGCAGGAACAGGTCGGGCTTTGTTTCCTTGTCGCCCACTTTCATCCATTCGGGCGTCGCAGCGGCAGTCAACGCCTGCCGCAGGTCGGTCGCCCCTTCGAGTGACAGATTGTGACATTCGTCCAGCAACGCCTTCACGTTCTCAGCCGTGTTGGCCGTATAGCCGGGCTTGTACCAGTGGGAATCAATACTGAAGGTCAGCACGGCGAACTCTTTCAGCGAATCGCGATTCTGTTCCAGCACCGACTCCAGCATTTTCAGCCAGACGTTGAACTTGTCGGGATTCGAACTGAGCGACGTATCCAACAGAAAGATGGCCCGCGAAGAGCTCCCCTGGGCGGTCGCCTTGAGTTCCGGCGTGAAACGGGTCGCAAAGAAATCGCCCACACCCGGGTCATTCCCCTGCAGCAGCGTGACGCCGGCGTTCTTCAGCCGGACTTCGATCGAGTCCTGCTCGGGATCTTTGAAGTTATAAAACGCATGGCCGGAAGCGACAAACGGCCGCGTCTCAGGCGTGACGACCGCTTCGGCCCCCGGCAAGGCGCCGATGCCGATATCGACGGTGCATTCGTTCCGATGGCTGGGCAGGTCGAGCTGGTAGACCAGGTCGTCGCCCTCGGAACGCAGATTAACGTCGTAGCCGACCACAATGCGGTGCAGCTTGCCCGGCATGAGCGGGTACACCTTGGCGTTGAACATGCCGGCGCCCGACCATTCGACCAGGGCCGGGTCGACGCGGCGGCGGACCGTTTCACTGTACGCCAGGGCGGCCTTCTCCTTGGGGACCATCCGTGCTTCTTTGACTTTCGTCCAGCTGTCGCTGCGGGTGCGAAGGATTTCATCGGGACCGGTGCCAGCGGCCCGGACCAGATCGGCGCTCAGGAAGCCTTTGCTGGCCAGCTGGTCGACCATCGGCCGATACTGGTAGGTTGTTTCGCCAAAGGCAAAGTAATACAGCGAGGCGTCGCTGGGCAGACGCAGCTTGAAGGCGCCTTCCAGTTGCTGGCCGCGATCGTTGTAATAGTACAGATCCAGCAGCACGCGGGCCCGGAAACCGTCGACCTGCACGTTGACCTGCATCCCTTCCAGCGGCAGTTCGTCGTGGTCGCCGATCATCAGCCGCGAAGCGTTCGGCGTAGCGGCGGCCCGGCGCCAGGTTGTCTTGGATTTATCGTCGGCCTGCTTCTCTTTGTCCGCTGGCTTCTTGTCGGCATCGCCTGCCGACGCGCCTTTGGCATCGGCTTTCTCGCCGGATTTTTTGGTCGCTTCGCCGGACGGCTTGGGAGTGGCCGCTGCGGCTTCGTCGGTCGGTTCCGTCTGCGTAGCAGGCGTCGAATCTGGCGCCGGTTCTTCGGCCGGCTTCGGCTCGGCCGGGTTGGCGGGTTCGGGTTGGGTCACTACGGGAACGCCCGAAGTAACTAATGGCGCCGCATCGTCCTTGCCGTCGGCGTCATCGGGCCGGGCGGTCTGCGGGGAGTTAGCCGCCGGGACGCCGTTGGCAGCCGGGGCCGATTCATCCCCGTCACCGCCAAAGGGAGCGTCCGCGTGGGGATCAGGACGCCGATCGGCCCGCGCCAGTTGTTCGCTCTCCTCGCGGCTACGATTTTCGTTCTGATCGGCGTCGCGGCGGGAATCGCCCGCTTCGCCCTGAGGCGTGGAACCGCCGCCGGGAGCCGCCGTGGGCTTAGGGCTGGCAGGCGTCGTTTCCAGCGAAGGCAAGCGGGTCGCCTCGCGGTTTTCCAGCCCCGCCAACCGGTCCACTTCTTCCAGCAGCCGCGACGGAGTATCGCTGGGGTTCTCCGCCGGAGGCGCTGGCGTGGAGGGAGGCGCAGGGCCGCTCCTCGAATAACCAGGAACCGACTCGCCCGCTCCCTGGGCATAGCGGTAATTCTGGTCGCCGGCCCTATCGCCCAGCGGCAAGCCGCCACCCAGGCCGCCCCTCTCACTCGCATCGCCGAACAGATCGGCAGACCGCAACCTGCGTTCTCTGTCTCTTATCTCGTCGGCATGAATCACATCTCCCGGCTGCCGGGAAAGACGGCTTCCCGGGCGGCCCAAATCCTGACTGAACGCCCCTTGGTATTGATCGAACTCAACACTCGCCCCATCACGACTGGGACCATGAGCGCGGACATCGACATTCTCCGGGAAATGCTGGACGTCATCCTGAATATAATAGCCCGAGGGCAAAGCGCGCCCTTCCTCAGATCCCAGACCGGAGGAAACGGACGGACCGTCCGCTGGCGGCCTGCGCTCGTCGGACGAATTGGCCGTATTGATGGCATTCTGAATGCTATTGAACGTGACTTGTTCGGGTTCCAGGAACCCGATCTGCCAGGTGAGCAGACCGCCCACCAGGAGCAGCGCGGCCGACACCGCCAGCGTGGCGATCCAGCCGACGGAGGAACGCGGAGCCGGATCTGGCGCCGCAGATTTTGGAGAAGCAGGCTCGACCGACATGGGAGATTCCTTGGAAGAGGGAAAGGGAACAGAAACAGGCGCAGGATCGGCTGCCTGGCGGGCGATGGCGTCCCGCTGGTCGGACGTCAACTGCAGCGGCGGCTCGGCGCCCAGACTGCGGCCGACCAGGTCGACCGCCTCACGAATTTTCTCGACCTCGGCGCGCAGATCTGGCGAAACGGCCAGCTCCGCCTCGAATGAGGCCAGCTCCGCGTCCTCCATTTCGCCCAGAACATAGGCGGTCAAACGCGGATCATCCCAGCGATCAGGTCCGTCAGACATGCGACGGTTCTCCTGTAAAAGGAGGTGAATGGTTCAAGCAGGCGCTGCCACAGCAGCGACGTTAATCGGCCACCCGGCGGCGCACTTCCGCCAGGGCCGTATGGATCAGGTAGCCCACATTGCTGACCGACAGGCCAGCCACTTCGCCGATCTCGCGATAGGTCAGCCCGCCCTGGAATCGCAACCGCAGGCATTCCTGCTGGCTGGCGGGCAAGGCGGCGATCAGCCGCTGTACGCACTCGGCCGTGTCGCGTTGTTCGGTCGTTTCGGCCGGGCCGTTCTGGGCGGCGGCGGCCACCGGCGGGGCGTCAACAGAGAAACTCTTCATCCGTTTTTCCTTCCGCAGAACATTCAACGCGCGGTTGCGGCAAACCGTAAACAGCCAGGGAGCCAGGCGATCCTCCAGCTCGGTACGGTTGGCCGTACACAGTTTGAGAAACGTATCCTGCACCACATCACACGCTTGCTGCGCGTCGCCCAGCAAATGTTGCGCATAGCGCAGCAGCCGACCTTCGTACTGCGAAACGGCTGCGTCAATCCACAGGCCATTCTCGGTGGTAGTATCCGCGCTCGGTTCGGTCATTGCCGAAGTTTCCTCGCCCAGCTTGCCTTGCCTGGCGATGTTCAAAGACGTTTAGAAAGTACGACCCGCCAGCCGCCGTTTTCTTAGGCCATTTTCCGCTTTTTCTCTCAAGAAGAGCAAGCAGACGCAGAATACAGGCTTTCGCTCGGTTCGCCACGGATTTGAATGACGACCAAAAAGAAGGATTTAACCGCGGGGAACACGGAGAAACACCGAGGAGAAGGAGGGAGCGGCTTTTCCCGTCGATGGCGGAAGACTGCAGGAAAGGACGTTCTGTTTGTTTGATTTCAAGTTGCCCTTCAAACGCCAGGTCATCCCTCGCCGCGATCGAACTCCGCTTCCGCTTTCTCCTCTTTTTCTCTCTGTGAACCTCTGTGTACTCCGTGGTTGAACCCTATTTTTGAATAACCTTCGCCGCCCAGACGGCCAGCTTCTCGCGGAAGATCTTGGCGTTGTGCCGGATGTCGACCGGCATGGAATCGTGCAGCAACACCTCGTGGATACCGGCGGTCAGCGGATTGGCGGACCCCAGGGCCTGCAGTTCGGCGATCAGCTGCTGCCGCGCCGGTTCGGTCGCGGGGCGATGCTCGGGCAGCGGTTCGCAAATCATCACGGGCCGCTGGTTCGGTCGCGGGCCCACGCCCACCAGGGCCGATCGATAAATGGACGGATGGTTATTGAAAATCGCCTCGCAGCAGACCGTATACAGCGTTCCCTCGGCCGTGATGACGCGGTGCGCCTTGCGGCCGCAGAACCAGAAGCGTTCCTGTTCGTCGAAATAGCCCAGGTCGCCGATGCGGTGCCAGACCCTGTCACCGTCCTGGATCTTGTGCTCGGCGTTCGCTTCGGTCCGGGTCACATACCGCCGGGTGACAACCGGTCCGGTGACGACAATCTCGCCAATCTGGCCGGCCGGCAACTCTTCGATCTGGTCGATCTGCGGAATCGGCTCGTCGCGGATGCGAATCACCTTCCAGTCGATGCCCGGGAACCGCCGGCCAACGCACGTGCCGGCCCCCTGCTCTGTCTGCGCGGCCGTTTCGCCCAGGACTTCGCTGGCGGAAATCGATGCGACCGGCAAGGACTCGGTCGCCCCGTACGGCGTATGCATTTCGCCGTCGGGCGGCATGATCTGCTTGACCCGTCGCAACACGTGCGGCGGCGCCGGCGCTCCGGCCGTCAGCACCCGTTTCAAATCGGGAAGATGTTCGTCATGCTCCTGGCAATACCGTCCCACCGAGTTCCACAGTGCGGGCGAACCGAACGCCTGGGTGCATTTCCAGTCCCGCGCGGCGGCCAGGATGTTTCGCGGATCGACATCGGCCGGCCGGGTGAAGTCCATCTCGGGCACGACGGTCGTCACTCCCATCGCGCAGTTAAACAGCGCAAACAGCGGGAAACCGGACAGGTCGATCTCCCCCGGCGCAATGCCGTAGAAGTCGCGAATCTCGTCCGCCTGGCGATCGAACACCCCATGATGGAACAGCACCCCCTTGGGCGGCCCCGTGCTGCCGGTTGTAAAGATAATGGCCGCTTCGTCATTGGCCTTGGTAGCTGCCGCCTGGAAGGCTCCGGGCGTACGTTTCCGCAGCCCCGCCAGCGTCGGCCCGCCCCAGAACCAGCGGCGTCCCACGGTGACATTCAGTCGGGCTTTGGGAAACCGATGGCGAAGCAGCGTCCGCACGGCCTGTACCGGGCTGATGGCGACGAAGCCCTCCGGCTCGGCCTCTTCCAGGCAGCGAATCAAATGGCTGCGGCCCATGCCCGGATCAATCAGCACGGTGACCACGCCCGCTTTGAACATGGCGAACACCAGCGAGATAAAATCGACGCCCGGCTTTACCAGCAGCACCAGCCGCATGCCGCGCCGTGCGCCGTGCGCCTGCAGTCCCTCGGCCAGCAGATTGCTATCCTGATCCAGCTCGGCAAACGTGCGCACCTGGTATTTGCGGGGACCCGCACCGCGGCGGGGCAGCGCGGCCGCCACCGCCACGCCTTCGGGATTATCGCAAGCGGTCGCAGCCAGTCGCTGGCCGACATTCACATTGGAAAAAAAGGGAGGCACGACGTTTCCAGGCGGGACAAGGGAGCAATCGGTTTTGCGGCGAGCCCCGCGTCAATGGTATGATGCCAGACAAGCAGAGGCGGCCGGAGGATGCGGCATTCTACCTGACCCGGCCCCCGCGACAATCGCCACAACCGAAGGACGTCTCCTGCGTCCCCCCTGATCCCACTTCCACACGGACGGAGCTGATGACCTTACGACGCCGCGGAACGTCCCGCCTGCTGCTTTTATCGCGGCTCACCTTGCTGCTGCTGCTGGCCGGAGCGCCCTGCATGGGGGCTGAAGAACCGGGAAGCCTGCTGGCCGGCCCTGGCGTTCGCCTGCTGACGACAGCGGTGGCGGAAGAGAAAACGCCCCAGCTGACCCGTCTGCTCGACGGCGATGCGAAGACCAACGTGGCGCTTGCCGTCGCCGCCGGAAAGCCAGTCGATCTGATCCTGGCGCTGGGCGAAGAGCTGACCGCCCCCAGCGAGTTGCGGCTGACCCTGGCGTCAGGCAACCCGCAGGAAACGCCGGCGCGGGTTGAGGTGCTGGCTTCGATCCTGTCGGCGGAAGCCGGCTATCAATCGCTGGGCGTGTTCCCGCTGGCGGCGAACAACCAACCTCAGTCGTTTCCGTTGCCGCCAAGCGCGGCCCGCTGGCTGATGCTGCGGTTCGCCCCGGCCCGGGCGGCGGAACAGATTCGTCTGGCCGACGTGGAGCTGCTGGGAACGGCCGGTCCGCCCCGCAGTCGGTATGAGTTCAAGGAGTCGCCGACCGCCGCCTTGAAAGTGCTGGCCTCGCTGCAGAAGTCGGTGTCGCTGTCGGAAGAGGAAGCGGCCCTGGTGCGCGATGGCTCCGACGGCCGTTTCGATGATTCGTCCCTGGCCGAGGCCGCCCTGATCGCCTCCGGCGTGACCGATGCGCGGGAGCGCGAGCGGTACCTGAAACGGATCCAATCGATTGCCGACGGGGCGCCGCCGGCGACCAGCGACCCGTTCGCCGACGGCGATCGTTTGCTGCGGTACCTGCACGACAAGGTCCTCAAAAAATACCAGGAGCGGCAAACGCGTCTGTCCGTGCTGCTCGATTCGGGCGACTACAACTGTGTCTCATCCAGCCTGCTGTTCGTCATCCTGGCCCGGCGGCAACAGCGTGATGCGCGAGCGGTCGAGGCGCCCGATCATGTGTTCGCGGTGCTGTACGACGGCGCCCGGCATGTCGATGTGGAGACGACCAACCGCTGGGGCTTCCACGCCGGCGCCAGCGCCGAAGCCCGGCGCCAGCTGCGGGAGCAGACGGGCTTCGACTACGTGCCCCAGCAGCACGAGGACCAGCGGCGGGAACTCAGCGGCCCCGGCGCCGTGGCGGTGATCTACTACAACCAGGGCGTCGGTTTCACGCGGGAAGAAAAGTACGACCAGGCTTTGGGCGCCTACTTTCGCGCGTTGACGCTCGACCGCGAGTTTGTCTCCGCGATCAAGAATACGCTCGTCGTGCTGGCCAACTGGAGCGGCCGGCTGAACAACGAAGGGCGGTTCGAAAAAGCCCTGCAGGTTACGCAGGTCGGCCTCAGCCTGGCGCCGGAAGACCCGGCCCTGGTCGCGTATCGCAAGGCAATCTGGATCACTTACGCCAAAAGCCTGCTCGATGAAAAAAAGTACGCCGCCGCGGTCGCCGTGCTGCGACGGGCCGCCGAGGACGACCCGAAAGCGAACTACGTGGAGATGGAGTCCTGGGTCTACATCGGCCCCGGCGAGAAGCTGGCTGAACAAAGCCAGTGGCAAGACGCCCTGGACCTGGCGACGGCCGGCATCGCGGATGTCGATCCGCCGGCCCGGGAGGAGATCCAGAAGTGGCGGACCAGCGTGCTGCTCCGCTGGAGCTACGCGGCGATTGAGAAGAAGGACTTCGCCGCCGCGGCCGAAGTCAGCCGGCAAGGCCTGGCGCTGGAACCGGAGAACGAAGACTTTCGCAATCGCCTGGCGTACATCACCCAGGAATGGACCTGGTCGCAGCACCAGGCCAAAGGGCCGCAGGCCGGCGTCGCCGTCGCCGCCGCGCTCGTCCAAGCCAGCCCGGATTCCAACGGCGTCAAGCAGGCCGCCTCGGCGTTTGTGGTGCGCATGGTTCGGGAGCAGGTCGAAGGGAAAAAGTACGCTGCGGCGGCGGCCGGCCTCGCTGCGGGAGCGGGACTGCTGGACGACGCGGAACAGGCCGAGCAACTGGCCGGCTTTGTCTACGATCGCTGGGCCGCCGACCTGATCAGCCAGGGCGAATACCAGGCGGCCGTGGCCGCTTACCGCCAAGGCCTGAAAGCGTTCCCCCAGAACAAGCATCTGCAGGCGAACGAGCGCGCCAGCTGGGACCAGTGGGGCCGTTTCCACGCGGACAAGCAGGAAAACCTCGCCGCCGCCGGCGTCTACTCCCAGGCAATCGCCGTCCATCCCGACGACGAACGTCTGCGCAAAAATCGAGCGTATTACGTGCTGCAGGCCGCCCTCGCCGCCGACGCCGCGCCAGCCGCCGATCCGCCGGCTGACCCACCGCAGCCGGCGGCTGCCGCCGCTCCCGCCGGGGCGCAAGTGCTGGCGACCGCGTTCCAGAAATACGGCCGCACGACCGAGCTGACTGAAGCGGGCGACTACTACGTCGAACAGTTTTACCGGCGTCTGGTCGACGCGAAGAATTACCAGGAGGCCGCCGGGCTGCTGTCCCGGACGCGTTCCCTGCAGACCGACCGCGAGCACTTCCTGTCGCTGACCCGTTTCGCCGTCGATCACCTCGCCGAGGAGCTGCTGGAGAAAGCAGACTACGCCCAAGCCACCGCCGCCTATGACCGGGCCCTGGGCGACTGGCCCGAGGACAAGCACCTGCAGCACAACGCCGCCATCGCCTGGGACCGTCGCGGCCGGCAGTACTTTGAAACCCAGGAATGGACCAAGGCGGTCGCCGTTTATGAACAGGCGGCCGAGCGCTTCCCCGGGAACGAGAACCTGAAAAAAGCGTTAGCCTACGCCCGACGCCGGAAGAGCGACCAGTAACCGCGGCAGCCGGGAACGGTTCATGCGGCTTTGCACACGCGGCTGCCGGCCGTACGATAGGCGGCAAAACTACCTGGCGTTCTTCTGGCGGGAAACGAATCCCTTGTCGTTGTTTTTTGACCATCTGCAGATTCAGGTCGTGTCGGGAGGGCAGACGGGCGTCGATCGCGCGGCGCTCGATGCGGCCATTCAGCTGGACCTGCCGCATGGCGGCTGGTGTCCCCGCGGCCGGCTGGCCGAAGACGGTCCTCTGCCGCCGCACTACCAGCTGCGCGAATCGCGGTCGGCCAACTACGCCGTGCGCACCCGGAAGAATGTGGTCGATTCCGACGGCACGCTGATCCTGTACCGGGGGGAGATGACCGGCGGCACCGATCTGACCCGGCGCCTGGCCCGGCAGCATCATCGCCCTTGCCTGCCGCTGGATCTGGCCGGCCAGCCCTCGCCCGACAGGGCCGCCGCCTGGGTGATCGCCCAGAAGATCAACGTCCTCAACATTGCCGGGCCGCGGGAAAGCAGCTGTCCCGGCGTCTACCAGCAAGCCCTGGACTACTGCCGGCAACTGCTGGAACGTCTGGTCTGAACCGTCCGGCGCCGCACCCGGCCTTGGCAAAAACATGCGGCAACCGGCAGACGGCCGAAAACGGCTATTCCTCTTTTATCGGTCGTGGTAAACTCAGTCAGGTTGCACCACACGAAGGAAAACCGATGCATTTTGGAACGCAAAAACTGAAGTTAAAAGAGCCGCAACGCGACCGGATGCGAGCCGCCTGCAGCTTTAACGCCCAGGTTCTGGATATGGTTCGTTCCCGCCTGCAGCCGGGCGTAACGACCGAAGAAATCGATAACTGGGTGCATACGTATACCCTCGATCATGGCCATACGCCGGCCTGTCTGGGGTATCTGGGTTTTCCCAAGTCCTGCTGCACCAGCGTGAACGATGTCATCTGCCATGGCATCCCCGGGCCGTATCGTCTGCAGGAAGGCGATATCGTCAACATCGATCTCACTTCGATCGTGGACGGCTGGCATGGAGACCAGTCGGAAACGTTCCTCATTGGCGAGGTCAGCGACGAAGCCCGCCAGGTAACGCAGTGCTCGTTCGACGCCCTGTATGCAGCGATCGACGCGCTCCAGCCGAACTGTCGCATCTCCGAAATCGGCAAGGCGATTGTCGCCGTGGCCCGACAGTTCAAATTCAGCGTGGTGCAGGAATACGTGGGCCATGGACTGGGGCGCCAGTTCCACCAGGAACCGTCGATTCCCCATTACCCCACCCCCGAATCGCGCCTGCAGCGACTGGCCCCCGGCATCTGCTTCACCATCGAACCGATGATTAACGTCGGCGGGCGGAACACCACGCTGGACCGCGGCGATGGCTGGACGGTCCGCACCAAAGACGGCACCCTGTCGGCCCAGTTTGAACACACCATTCTGATGACCGAAGACGGCCCCGAGATTCTCACGCTGACCGCCGACGGGCCGCAAAAAGGCCACCAGTTCTAATATCAGGAATTCCGGACAAAGCCAGGCTATCCTGCCGGGAACGGGCCGCCCGAAATCCTGCTGGATCCGCGCGACGGCATGAAACAAACTCTGAAAGCGTTCCTCCCGCCGTTTCGCGGCTTGCTGGGGGAAGGGCCGCCAGCGCTTCGCTGCGGTCTGCAGCTGCTGGCCGCCGGCGCAACGGCTTCCCGCGGATTGCTGGGCTCCGGCCTGGACCTGGCTGACTGCGGCTGGCGCCATCTGCTGCGGGAACCGGCCCTCCCGTTGCCGCTGTTCGCTACGGCCCCGCGCGATCTGGCGGACTTTGATCCTGCCGACCTGGACCGGGCCTGGCAGCTGGTGCAGCGACTGGATCCGGCCGTGCTGCAGGCTGCCGATCTGCTTGGCTGGGCCCATCAGTTCTGGCTCGCCGAGGAGAAGGATCGCGTCTTCGCCCAAAGGCGAGCGACTCCGTCGGGCAAGGTCGAAGGGGCCGATGTGGCGCCGGCCACGCAGTTGTACACCGAAGACTACATGGTCGAGTTCCTGCTGCAGAACTCGCTGGCCGTCGCCTGGCAGGCGCCCGGTAAACGGTCGTCCCGCGCGCGATGGTCCTGGCCGCTGCAGCTGCCGGCCGATCGTCCGGCGGGCGGCCAGAAAGCGGACGAACTCACGCTGCTGGATCCGGCCTGCGGCGCCGGGAACTTCCTGCTGGCGGCCTTCGCCATGCTGGATGCGATGCGCCAGGCGGAAGGGGAAAAAGCCTCCGGCCGGCGGTGCGAGGCGATCCTGGCCAAGAACCTGCATGGGGTCGACATCGATCGGCTGGCGGTGGATCTGGCCCAGACGGCGCTCTGGATGCAGGCAGCCGTCCGCTCGCCCGGCTTCGATAACTGGTCGCTGGTGACCGAGCATTTGACCGTCGTCGATCATCCCTACGGTAGCCTGGCCCCGACAGAGGAGCTGACCGATCCGCTGGCCCGGTCGGTGCTGGAACGGACTTACTCCGCCGTCATCGCCAATCCACCCTACATGGGCGCGGCCAACCTGCCGCTGCCGATGAAGGAGTACCTGGCCCAGCGATATCCGACTGGCAAACGCGATCTGTACGCGGCCTTCCTGCTGCGCTGCCGGGAGCTGACGGCCCCGAGCGGGCGAACGGCGATGGTCACGCAGCAGTCGTGGATGTTCCTGCAGTCCTATGCGGCCCTCCGGGCCGGCGTGCGCGGCCGCGGCGGTTTGCTGCGGGAGACGGCGATCGAAACGCTCGCCCACCTGGGACCGGGGGCGTTTGACGACATCAGCGGCGAGGTCGTGAACGTCGCCCTGTTTGTCCTGGCGAACCGCACCCCGGCGGACGACCATCGTCTGACGGCGATCCGCCTGCCGGACTCCAGCTCGACCCGCAAGCGCGAACTTCTCCGCACGGCGGCGACTGCGATGCGGCAAGACAAGCCGACGCCTGGCTCCCATCGAGCGACCCAGGCCGATCTGCTGCATGTCCAGGGAGCGCCGCTGTGCTACTGGCTGGCTCCGCGGTTCCTGCAGTTGCTGGCGGGACCCCAGGTGAAGGACGCCGCCGACCTGTGCCAGGGCTTGCGCACCACCGACAACGCCCGGTTTGTTCGCCTGCAGCAGGAGCAACCGCCCGACGGCCAGCGCTGGTTCGCTTATTCCAAAGGCGGCCGCTACCAGAAATGGACGCCGCTGGACTGGCATGTGGTCGACTTTGAGAACAACGGGGCCGAGATCGAAAGCCTGGCGCTCGCCAAATATCCTTATCTGGACGGGAACAGCGACTGGGTCATCGGCAGCCGCCATCGCTATGGCGAAGCGGGTTTGACTTACAGTTGCAACTGCCGCGGCTCGCTCGGCGTGCGACGTTTGCCGGCCGGTTCGATCTTTGATCCGAAGGGACCGGGTCTGTTCCCCCGGACCATTCCGGCCGACGCCCTGATGGCGTCGCTGTCGGCCCGCGTCACCAGTTATCTGCTGCGCGCCATCTGCCCCGTGCTCGACTTCAATCCCGGCTATGTGGCCCAGGCGCCTTTGCCGCCGGAAGCCTGCTGGCCCGAACTAGCGGCGTACGGCTCCGCCTGTGTGGAAGCGAAAGAGCGACTGGCCCCCGGTGCGCTCGCCGAGGCTGTTTCGGCGGAAGCGGAAAAAGAGACGGTTCCGCCAAAGACGACCTACCTGCAGCGGCGCCTGCTGACGGAGCTGCGTCAGGCGGCCGTGCTGCATACGCTGGAAGGCGGGCTGGAACGGCTGGCCGCCCGGGCCCTGGAACTGGGGGAAAGCGACCAGCAGGCGATGTACGCCGAGGTTGGATTGCCGGCCGGCTGCCAGCCGCTGCTGGCCGGATATGATCGTCTGCCGGCAGGGACAGGCCGCAGTATCACGGCGACGGACGAGAGCGCACGCCTGCTGTCCGCTTCGCTCGCCGCGGCGCCCAGGCTGCCAGCAACGAACAAACGGAAGCGCGACCTGCAGCGACGTCTGCAGGCAATGTTTGCCGCGGGTCCCGCCGGCGCCTGGTTGGAGGAGGAAGGACCGTCGCTCTTTCCGACGGAAACCTTTCTGGAATCGCTGGCCGTGCGGCTGGGGCTGCATCCGGTCTCGGTCTACGGTCTGCTGGAAGAGAGCGCAGCAGAGGAAGGCTGGCGCTGTCCAGCCGAGGAAGCGCGGCTGTTGGAGGAAGCGTTTACCGCCGCCTTGCTGGAATCGGCCAGCAGCGATCCGCTCTGGCGCCAGGGCGTGTTGACGCTGGCGGGCCCGTGGGACGAACTGCAAGCGTTACTCCACCGGCGTCTGGCTCCCTGCGCGGGCGAGGGCTGGACGGACGCCTGGCAAACGCTTTTTGGAAAGCCGTGGCAGAACTGGCTGTGCGAGGACTTTTTCCGCAGGCACATGCTGCAGTTCCGCCGGCGTCCTGTGCTTTGGCAACTGCAGAGCGGACGCTTCGGCCGGCAGGGAGAACCGGCGTACGCCTGCCTGGTCGACTATCGGCAGCTCTCGGAAGGCGCCCTGCCCGCCGCAGCGGAAAGTGCGGGGGAGAGCCGGGCCGTTCGTGACTGGAAGAGGAAGCTGCAGCAGGTCATGACGGCTGGCTTTCGACCTGCCAATGCGCCGGCCGATGCGAAGGGCGATCCGTATCAGCCGGACCGGAACGAAGGGGTGCGGGTGAACATCGCCCCGCTGCAGCGAGCGGGCCTGCTGGCGGCTCCGGTGCTGGCCCCGCGGGACTGCGAACGGGCCCTGCAGGATCGCCGCGTCTGGCGGGCCGCGCGTCGTGGGACGAAGGGAAAGGAATGAGACAGGCGGGCTGGCGTTGCCAAGGAACGCCAGGTTTCACCGGGGACGCGACAGCTTTTACTGACGCGACACTTCACCAAGGCAAGTCGTCTGCTCGTCCTCAAAACGAGGAAATAGAATCCTGGATTCCTCTTCTTCACGTCCCACGCGAAAGGCGATTTGCTATGCCTGCCGGCGATTAGCTGGCGGCGTGGTTGCGGCGCTTGATCATGCGGACTTCGTTGCCGGCGGCGTTGAATTCGACTTCGTCCATAAAGGTGCGCATCAACAGAATGCCGCGACCGCCCAGGCGAGTCAGATTGGCCGGGTCGGTTGGATCGGGGAGCGAGCTGGGATCAAAGCCGGGGCCGTCGTCGCCGATGGTGAAGCGGGCCTCTTCCTTGCGGATCAACGCCGAGACGCGAATCCGCCGGTCGCGATACGGGGCCTGCCCGCTGCGTTCTTCGACCAGTTCGCGATAGCGTTTGTGATCGTTATCGCGCAGCTCGGAATCCAGCTCCAGGTTGCCGTGAAAAATTGCGTTGACCAGCGCTTCATCGAGCGCCACGCCGACCAGGGCCCGTTCGGATTCGGCGATCAGGCCGATCCGTTCGCAGGCGTCCCGCAGGTAGGCCACCATGACGGGCACTGCTTCCGAGTCGTTCTCCAGCTCAAAGGCGTACTCTGTTTCTTCAACGTGAGCCAGAATGCGGGCTTCGCTGCGTTTCTGCTGGGATACGGACAGGACGTTCTCGACCGTTTCGATCAGCGTTTTGTTGAGCATCTCTTTGGACGAGTAGCTGGCGGCCCCGGCCTGGAGGGCCTGGACGGCAAGTTCTTCGCCGCCGTGCGAGGTCATCAGAATGACCGGGATCAGCGGGTGCTTTTTCTTCATCACCTTGACGAGTTCCAGCCCGTTCAGACGCGGCATCATCATATCGGTCACCACCACATCGGGCGCCGATGCTTCAATTTGCTCTAATGCGTCGCAACCGTCGACGGCCGTGGAAACCTCCCAGCCGGACTCTCTTTTCAAGAGTCCGCCGACCAGCGTACGGTCGCGCAAGGTATCGTCGACAACAAGAATTTTCGCCATCAGAGTTCTCGGATTCTTGACTACCCATCGTTTAACATATCGTTTTGCCGGGTGAAAGCAACGAGCTGCGTGCGCAGTCGGTTGACGCTGGCTTCCAGGTCGGTAAGCAGCTCGGCTGCCCCCGCAATTTTCCCCTCGGCTCCCTGTCGTTCCAGACGCATCGCGTCCTCGGTAATCGGCGAACCAAACAGCCCCAGGGCCCCTTTCAAAGTATGAGCGGCCCGCGCCATCTGGGCCAGATCTCCCTCTCCCAGACTGCGGCGAAGATCGGCCAGCAGGCTGTGCGATTCGTGCAGGAAGGTTTCCACCACATCGCGTAGCAGGCCGCGGTCGCCGCCCATCGCATCCAGCGCTTCGTCCCAGTTGACCAGCGAGACTTCCTCGGCTTCGGCTTCGATTGCGTCTGGCGCAGCCGGACCGTCTGGCGTTTCCTGCAGCGGCGGGGATAGTTCGGCAATTTTGGCGTACAGCTCGGCGGAGCGAATCGGCTTGGCCACGTAGTCATCCATCCCGGCCTCCAGGCAGCGTTCCCGGTCGCCCTTCATGGCGTGGGCCGTCATGGCGATGATGGGCACATGCCCGCCGGAGGAGAGTTCTTTTTTACGGATGGCTTCGGTCGCTTCCAGGCCGTCGAGTTCGGGCATCTGCACATCCATCAGCACCAGGTCGAAGGAACGGGCCTCCAGCGCCAGCAGGGCGTCTTTCCCGTTGTTGGCCACGGCGACCTGGTGGCCTTGTCGCTCCAGCAGGCCGATCGCCAGTTTCTGATTGACCAGGCTATCCTCGGCCAGCAGAATCTGCAGCGGGCGATGAAGCGGAGACGGCGGAACGGTCGAAGCGGGCTCGGACACTGCCTGCCGGCGATTGATAGCGGCCACCACCGTATCGAACAGTTCCGACTGTTTGGCCGGTTTGATCAGGTGCCCTGCCACCGACAGTTGCCGGCAACGGGCAATGTCGCCCGGCCGTCCGCCCGAGGTCAGCATCACAATGGGCAGATCGGCAAACCGCGGATCGGTCTGGATCCGTTCGACCAGTTCGAACCCGTCGATCTCCGGCATGTTCACATCAGACAGCACGATCTTTGGTAACGAGCCTTGTTCGGCCAGTTCGTGCAGCCGGGAGATGGCCTCCAGGGCGCCGCGGGTCACATGCGGCTGCATCCCCCAGTTCTGCAGCATTTCGTCAAGGATCCGGCAGTTGGTTTCGTTGTCGTCGACGATCAGCACGCAGGCGTCCTGCAGGTCGACGGGCTGCCGGGCCTGGCGGGATTCCGGCTGGAGCGAGCCTTTTTTCAGGCGGGTCGTAAAGTGGAAACTGCTGCCGGCGTTCTCGGTGCTTTCGACCCAGATGCTGCCGCCCATCAGTTCCACCAGGCGGGCGGAGATCGCCAGCCCCAGTCCGGTGCCGCCGAACTTGCGGGTGGTGGAGTTGTCGGCCTGTTCGAACGCTTCGAAGATTTTGTCGAGCTTCTCCGGCGCCACGCCGACGCCGGTATCGGTCACTTTGAAATGCAGGACGACCTCGCTGCCTTCCTGCGAGATCGGTTTGACATCGAGCACGACTTCGCCATGGGGGGTGAATTTGATCGCATTGCCGACCAGGTTGACGATAATCTGCCGCAGCCGGCCCAGGTCGCCGATGAGGATCCGCGGCGTGTCGAGGGCCACATGGTAAGCCAGTTCCAGCTCTCGGCGGTTGGCCCGAATGGAGAGCGACCGCATGGTGTCGCCCAGTCGTTCGGGCAGGTCGAACTCGCATTCGTCCAGATCGAGTTTGCCGGCTTCGATCTTGGAGAAATCCAGGATGTCGTTGATCAGGGCCAGCAGCGACTCGCCCGACTCGTGCACCATGCGCAGGTACTCGCGCTGCTCGCGGGTGAGTTGCGTATCCAGCAGCAGCTCCGTCATGCCGATGATGGCATTCATGGGGGTGCGGATTTCATGGCTCATGTTGGCTAGAAAATCGCTCTTGGCGCGGTTGGCTGCTTCGGCGGAATCTTTGGCTCTTTGCAATGCTTCCTGGGTCGATTTTTTTTCGGTGATATCACGCGACACGCCGAACGCGCCAATGGTGTTTCCTTCGTAGTCGAGCAGCGGCACTTTGGTGGTCGAGGCCCAGGTGACCTGGCCGTCGATCCAGTCTTCCCGTTCTTCCTTGTTGATGAGCGCTTCGCCCGACTCCATGACATGGATTTCGTCCCGGCGGGCCTCGCGGGCATGATCCATGCCGAAGAAGTCAAAGTCGGTGCGGCCGGTGGCTTCGGCCGGATCGTTCAGACCGCAGCGGACGGCCATGGCCTGGCTGATGCGCAGGAAGCGTCCTTCGCGGTCCTTGAAGTACACGCTGTCGGGCAGATGATCCAGCAGCGAGTGCAGCAGGAAGCGTTCATGCTCGAGCTGTTTGAGCAGGCGCTGCCGTTCGCGGGCGTAACGGATGGAGCGATCCAGCAGGGCGGCATCGATCTGGGATTTGATCAGGTAATCGGCGGCGCCCGCCTGCATGGCGGCCAGATCCACGCGGCGATCGGTGCGGTTGGTCAGGACGATCATCGGCGCATCGACGCCAAAATCGGCGGCCTGGCGGATCAGGTCGACGCCCCGCTTGCCGTTCAAGTCGTGATCGACCAGGTACACGTCGCGCCCTCCGCGGCGGACTTCCTGCAGGCCTTCCTCGTACGAGGCGACCCACTCCAGTTCGAACTGGGCGCCTTCGATTTCCTGCAGCATTTCGCGGGTGATGATGAAGTTATGTCGATCATCGTCGATCAGCAGCACGCGAATCGGGCCGTTGTCAGACATCAGGCGGTCTCCGTCGAAGGCAAGTCGCCTGACGGGCGACCCAGGTAACTTTCGACTTCCCGACGAATCACGGCGAGCTCCTGCGTTAGCGTGGCAAGCGGTTCTTCGGCCCCTTCAAACTCGGCCGCCTTCCCCATTTTTTCCAGATCATAGGCAATCTCGTACGCCCGGTGCACCCCATAAAACCGCATCGACCCTTTGAGGGTGTGGGCCGCCCTTTGCAACAGTTTGGCGTCGCGATTGTTAATCGCCTGGCGCATCTGCAGCAGCTGCTCGGGATATTCCTGCAGGTAGGCGTCGGAGACATCTTTCAGCAAGGGATCGTCGCCATTGACGTTGTTCAGGGCGTCTTTCCATTGAATGCGAGGCGCCTCGCACGGGGACGCTTCTTCGGCTGCAGCGACGTCGGCCGGTTCCTCGGCGCGGTTGACTTCGCACAACGAAGCGATTTTATCAAACAGGTTCTGCGCCCGAATCGGCTTGGACAGATATTCATCCATCCCGGCGGCCAGGCACCGCTCGCGGTCTCCCTGCAGGGCATGGGCCGTCATGGCCATGATGAGCGTACGATGGTCGCTGGACCGCTCCAACTTGCGGATGGCCCGGGTCGCTTCCAGACCGTCGAGGATGGGCATTTGCACATCCATCAGGATCAGGTCAAAGGTTTCGCGCTGGACCGCCTCGACTGCTTCCTGGCCGTTGTTAGCCACCGCCACGGAATGGCCGTGTTTGCGGAGCAGGCCAAGCGCCAGCTTTTGATTGACCAGGCTGTCTTCCGCCAGCAGGATCTTCATCGGCCGCAGCTGTCCCGCATCATAAACGGGAGCCGTCGGCGCCACCGCCCGGACCGTACCCAGGGTGGACATGATGGCGTCGAACAGTTCCGACTGCTTGACGGGTTTGGTCAGCCAGGCCGCCACCCCCAGTTTTTCACAGCGCTGGTGGTCGTCGGTCCCGGCCGAAGAGCTGAGCATCAAAATGGTGTGCAAGGGGGAGTGCGATTCCAGCCGGCGGACAAACTCAAAGCCATCGATATGCGGCATTTTGGTGTCGACCAGCACCACATCAAAAGCGTCGTCCCGCAGCCGGATCAGGGCCTCATCGGCGCTACCCGCCAGCGTGGGCACCATTTGCCAGTTGTGCAGCATCGACCGCAGAATGTTGCGGTTGGTATGGTTGTCGTCGACCACCAGCACTTTGGTTCCGCTGCCCTGGATATCCTCGGCCGCGGGCATTGGCTGCGGCGGTTCGTCGCAGAATTTCATGCGGGCGGTAAAGTGGAAAGCGGCGCCTTTGCCCGGCTCGCTTTCGACCCAGATATGGCCGCCCATCAGCTCCACAAAACGGGCCGAGATGGCCAGACCCAGGCCGGTGCCGCCATGCTGCCGGGTGGGACTATTATCGGCCTGCTCAAACGCATGGAAAATGGTTTCATGCAAATGGACCGGGATGCCGCGGCCCGTATCGCGAACGTTGAAGTGCAGCAGGACTGAATCCGGCTGCATTTCTTCGACTGTCACGCGCAGGGAAACTTCCCCCTGATCGGTAAATTTCACCGCGTTGCCGACCAGGTTCGTGACCACCTGCCGCAGGCGAACGCCGTCGCCCAGCAGATGGTCGGGAACGTCGTCGGCGAAATAGCTGGTGAGCTCCAGGCTTTGCCGGTGGGCCCGTACGGCAAGCGACTTGAGCATGTCGCCGATCGATTCGCGCAGCGAAAAGGGCAGCTCTTCCAGCGAGAGCTTGCCGGCTTCGATCTTGCTGAAATCGAGCACGTCGTTGATGATGGCCAGCAGGTTGAGCGCCGACTCCAGCACCATTTCCAGGTAGTCGCGTTGGTCTTTCACCAGCGAACCGCTGAGCACCAGTTCCGTCATGCCGATGATGGCATTCATGGGGGTGCGGACTTCGTGGCTCATGTTGGCCAGGAACTGGCTCTTGGCCTGGTTGGCTGCGTCGGCCGCTTCCTTGGCCGCCCGCAACTGGACTTCGGCCCGCCGCCGGTCAGAGATATCCAGGACGAAGCAGATGCATTCGTCGCCGTTGTTCTCGTCGTCGAGCATCGACACGCCGATCATCACATGCACCCGGCGGCCGTCGCGGCGGATGTACTCTTTCTCCCAGGGCTGCGCCGTGCCCGTTTCCGCCAGCTGACGCAGGGCGTTCTCGTCGCCGGCTCGATACTCAGGCGGGGTCAATTCATCCCAGCGGATGCGATTCGCGTTCAGGTCATCGCGGGTATATCCGATCAGCCCCAGCAGGGCGTCGTTCGCTTTGACCACGCGGCCATCCAGCCCCGCCACCATAATGCCGATAATGTTCGACTCCACCAGCCGCCGGAACTTGCCGTCGGCCTGTCGCTGCGCTCGCTCCGCCTTGATGCGGTCGGTCACGTTCCAGAACATGCCCTGGGCGCCGATCACGTTCTGCGCTTCGTCGCAAACGGGAGCCTTGAGCACCTGGACATAGATCAGCTCGCCATCGGGGCGAATGTGCTCTTCGATGTCCTCCAGGGTGACGCGCTGCTCCACGACCAGGCGGTCGTCGTTCCGGTATTTCTCCGCCATTTCCGGCGGGAACAGGTCGTGGTCCGTGCGGCCGATCAGCTCTTCATAGGTGACCTTCAGCTCTTCGCAGTAACGCTGGTTGGCGAACACAATCTTGCCGGTGAGATCTTTCTGGAACACATTCAGCGGCAAGCTGTCGACCAGCGACCGGTAACGATTTTCATTCTGCGCCAGGGCGGTCTGGGCCCGCTCCCGCTCGGCAATTTCCACCTGCAACGCGGCGTTCGCTTTGCCCAGCTCGTGGCCCCGTTGTTCGGCGTGCTGCGAATGAAAATCGGCCCGCTGGGAAAGCAGCTCGTTGGCGGCCGCCAGCTCTTCTTCCAGACGCTTGCGACGCTGCGCGATCAGCGTGACCGCCCCAATGGCGAACACCGCCAGGAACCGGTTGATGTAACAATGCCAGGCCGGAGCCAGAAACACTTGCTGCTCGCCGTCCCAGAATCCGGGCGAGAAAAACATCCCCAGCACCGTCAGCAGCGTGGAACAGCCGGCCGCAAAAAAGACATCGCTCCGCGAGGGCGACCACATAGCAACCAGCACCACCAGCACGTACGGCACCCCCGCCGCCACGCCCAGGGGCATCATCAGATCCAAGAAAAACAGCGCGGCCATCAACAGGCCGCACACCGTTAGAACTTGAATCCGGCTATTCACGATGAGTCTCACGCGTGGCACAAGCGTTGGCGACAATCGCCGTTCCGAGAGTTTGCTGAAGAGCTGGCTTACTCGATAAGGTTTCAGGGCCGCTCCGAAAAGAATGTTCCGGCAGTCCCTCACGACGATGGTGATCCACCCCGGCTTGTAAGACAACCCTCAATAGAGCGAATCGACCGCCACTCGACAAGCAAACACTCCCCTTCCCCGCCGTTTTCCTCCACATCGGCCAGAGGATACGGTGAACCGCTCGCTACTGCCGGAGAGGACGCAGCTTCCCCGGCGCCCGAATTCGGCCGGCGGACGGATGGCCCGGCGGTCGGCCCTTGTATAATAAGCCAGGCACAATGTTCCCGGACGTTGTCAACAACCCAGTCGAAGGCCGCTGTCTGTTCTGATCGCTCTCTTTACGAGTCACGCTGTCCGATGCATCGTCGCTTCCCACCGACGGCTGTCGATTACCTGATCATGGCGATCAATCCGACATTGATTATCGCCATGATTCTGGGACTTTTGTTCTTTCTGGCCCAGTGCCTTTACCACGGGCCTTATCCGGGCCGGCTGAATCTGATTTTGTTCTGCTTTACCGTGGGGGCCGTGCTCATCACGCGGATCGCGATTGAACAAGGCCGCAGCCATGCGGCCGGTTTCGCCGTCTGTCTGGGTGGAGCCACGCTGCTGGCCATGTCGCGGTTTGTGGAGTACTCAGGTCCGCTGGCCGGTCTGGGCCTGCTGCTGAATGTGTTCTTCCTGGGTCTCGCCTGGTGGATGGCCGACCGCATCACGCTCGACTGCACCCTGATTGATGAAACCCAGGACGCCAGCGGAGCCGGTCTGCTGCAGGGCGGACTGCTCAGCTGGCAACGTCCGACGGAACCGGGCAATACGGAACTGGACGGCGTCGCTACGTCTGCGGAAGAACCGACCGATCCCCGCGAGCGGCCCGCCTCCCCTCGACAAGGACACCGGCCCGGCCGCTGGATTCTGTACTTCGCTCTGGCCGCCTTGCCCCTGTTTGGTCTGGGGCAGATGCTGCTGCCTGCCGGCTCCAGCAATACGGGCGCCTGGTTCTGTCTGGCGTTATATATGGCCAGCGCCCTGGCCCTGCTGGTATCGACCAGCCTGCTTGGCTTGCGGCGTTACCTGCGGCAACGGAACGTGGAGATGCCGCCAAACGTAACGGCCGGCTGGATGGGCGGCGGCGGAATTCTGATCCTGGCGCTGCTGGCAGTCTGCTTCCTGGCCCCATTACCGGGCCGCTGGCTGGCCCGCTTCAACGCCGGCTCCTGGATCGAAAGCCCTGCCCGCCAGATCGCCAGTCGCTTCGGCTGGGGAAAAGAAGGAGCCAATGACCCCCAATCCAAGGCGCCCGCCACCGCCCCTCAAAACCAGGAAGAAACGGAACAAGACGGTCAACGACAGGATGGCAAGCAACAAGACGGCAAGCAACAAGACGGCAAGCAACAAGACGGTCAGCAACAAGACGGCAAGCAACAAGACGGCAAGCAACAAGACGGCAAGCAACAAGACGGCAAGCAACAAGACGGCAAGCAGCAGGACGGCAAGCAACAAGACGGCGAGCAACAAGACGGCGAGCAGCAGGACGGCAAGCAACAAGACGGCGAGCAACAGGACGACAAACAGCAAGACCGCCCTGCCCCGTCGCCGGAGAAGTCATCTGACCCGGCTCCGGACGAGGAGCAGGCCGAAACGCCGTCGTCCGGGCAACAAGCGCCGCGTCCGTCGACGCCGCCTGCCGTCCAAAAGCCTCCGTTTTCTCTGGCGGACGTGGTCCGTTGGATCGGCTTCTTCTTCAAGTTCCTGATCGCCCTGGTGCTGGGAACCGTCGTCGCCATCTTCGCGCGTCGTCACTGGGACCAGTTCCTCGCCTGGTGGGCTCGCCTGGGCTGGCGTCCCGGGCCAGGCACGGCTGTGGCGACTGCGGAGCCGGTCGCGCCGCCAACTCCGCCGCGTCCGTTCTCCAGCTTCCCGCATCCTCTGTCGGCCAGGCTGTCGCCCGAGCAGTCCGTGTTGCTCATGTTCGCAGCGCTCGAAGCCTGGGGACGCGAAGCGGGCGTCGGCCGCGGCGAGGAGCAAACGCCCAGCGAGTACGCGGCCAGCCTGCGCCGGCCGTTCCCGCCGGTCGGCGCCGCCGCGGGTCCCGTCGCCGAGTTGTACAACCATTACGTCTATGGCGGAGCCCCGATCCCGCCGTCGCAACTGCCCCGCATTGAGACCCTGTGGGCAGCGCTCCAGCAGCATCGACCGGCCGTCACGCCGCCTCCGATTCAAGTTGCAGCAGGGGGGGAAACGGTTTAAGCTGCGAAGCAACGTGCGACGAATTACCTGACGAAACCAGCATCGAAAGGTAGTTTCTTTCGCGTTCCTGCCCCTGCCTTTGGTCCTTCCTTTGACGAGACGTCTCATGCGAGCCGCCTGCCTGCCTGTCGCCCTGTACTTTCTGTCGCTGCTTTCTCCTGCTTTGTGCCGCGGGACCGAAGTCGATTTTGAACGACACGTGATGCCGACGCTCTATCGCCTGGGTTGCAGTGCGGGCAGCTGCCATGGTTCGTTCGCCGGCAAAGGCGGGTTCCGGTTATCGCTGTTTGCTTCCGATCCTGCGATCGACTACGCCAACCTGCGGGGCGGGCTGGGCCGGCGGCTGGATCGCCTTGCTCCGACCGACAGCCTGCTGCTCCGCAAGCCCAGCCAGGACCGCACAGCCCACGGCGGCGGTCGGCGTTTTACTACCGACAGTCGCGAGTACGCGCTGCTGCAGGAATGGATCGCCCAGGGCGCCGCCTTTGATCGCTCGCCGGAGAACGCGATTGTCGACGTCCGCATTGATCCGCCGCGCGTCACCATCCAGCCCGACGCTTCCCAGCCGACCCAGGTGCGCGTCATCGCCCGCCTGGCCAGCGGAGCGGAGGAAGACGTCACCTGGTATGCCGCCTTTGAATCGCGCGACGACACCATCGCCACGATCGACCCGCAAGGCGCCGTTCACGCCCACCGTCCCGGCGACACGGCCGTGCTGGCCCATTATGCGGGCCGCGTGGCGTTCACCATTGTCGAAGCGCCCCGCCCGCCGTCGGCCGACCTGGCCTTCCCGCAAGAGACCTTCGCCGACCCGATCGATCAATTGCTGGTCGACAAACTGCAGCGGCTGAACATTGTCCCCAGTCCCGCCTGCAGCGATGAAGAATTCCTCCGCAGGGCGTACCTCGACACCACCAGCTCTCTGCCCACGCCGGACCAGATACGGGCCTTCGTGGCGGACGACTCGCCCGACAAAAGGGCCCGGGCGATCGACCGCTTGCTGGAGAACCCGCTGCATCATGCGTTATGGGCGACCCATTTCACCGACATGCTGGGCGCAGATAACCGCTTTCTGAATCCGGTCCCGTTCCACGACTGGTTCCGCAACAAACTGCAGCAGAACACAGGCTGGGACAAAATCGCCTATGGCGTTTTCTGTGGTACGGCCGCCGACGATCGCCAGCCGGAACAGATCCGCCGGGAGGTGGCGCTGGCCGCGATCGAAACGAAGCGAAAACGGGCCGCCGACAAAATGCTGAAAGAAGTCGGCGATGAGCCGCCAGGCCCGGAGAACGAACCGCCGGAACCGACGCTACGCCCGTCTCCCTGGCTGTCCGGTTATGGCCAGCGAAACACGCTGGACGAACTCTACAAGAACCAGAAATTCAAACGGATCATTCGCGACGAAGCGAACAACCAGGTCAAGTCGATCCTGGATTCGCAGCAGGTGGCTCTGCAGCTCTCGCACGCATTCCTGGGTGTGCAACTGACGTGCGCCCAGTGCCACAAGCATCCTTACGACAAATGGGATCAGCGCGACTTTTACGGCCTGGCTTCGGCGTTTACCTATGTGGTCATCGGCACGGAACCGCGACTGCGGGAACAGAAGATCACCTTAAGCGGCGTGATCATCGCCGACGAACCGGCGGAAACCTTTCCCGACCCGCAAACCGGCGAGCCGCTGGCCCCGCGGATCCTGGGCGGCGCCGAGATCGCCATGGAGCCGGGCCATGACCCCCGCCGCGATATCTGGCAATGGATGGTGCAGCCCGACAATCCGTACTTTGCCCGCGGCATCGTGAATCGCGTCTGGGCGCACTACATGAACCACGGTTTCTATGAGCCGGTCGATTCGCAGTCGGCCGCCAACCCGCCCTCGCACCCGCTGGTGCTGCAGGCGCTGGAACAGGACTTCATCGCCCATGGCTTTGACCTGAAACGGTTGCACGGCCGCATCCTCAAGCTGGCCGCGTATCAGCGCAGCTGGCGAACGAACGCCTCCAACGCCCGCGACGCAAGCAACTATTCCCATCGCACGCTGGAGCGACTGACCGCCGAGCAACTGGTCGATGCGGTCAGCCAGGCGACCGGCGTCGCCCCTGCCCTGGACCAGGTCTACCAGGGCGAAATTCGCACGGGCTCCCGCGTCATCGAAATGCCGCTGAGCACCTTCCGCGGCGACGACGCCCATGCCTTGCTGGTGTTTGGCAAGCCGCTGCGCAAGCAGGCCTGCGATTGCGAACGCAGCAGCGATCCCAGCCTGGCCCAGGCGATGTACCTGTACAGCGATGAATCGTTATGGACGAAAATTGTCAGCGAAGAAGGCCGCCTGGAACAACTTCTGGCGGCCGAAAGCGACGACGCGAAAGTGCTCGCCGAGCTGTACCTGCGAACGCTCTGCCGACAGCCGTCGCCAGCAGAGATCGCCATTTCGCAGAAGTACCTGGCCGACTCGCCCAGCCGCCGCAGCGGCTTTGCCGACCTGTTCTGGTCGCTGCTGAACCGGCAAGAGTTCCTGGTCGCCCACTAACGGCCCAGCGGCGCCGGTCATTTGTCGCTGGTCGCTTTCAACTCGGCCAGCATTTCCAGCAGCTGTGCGGTGATCCGCTCGGCCGCGTCCAGCTGCACCCGGTTGGTGCCCATCCAGGTTTCATAGCCGCCCAGTTTGTGCTGGGCCGAGGTCGGCAAGTAGCCGTGGTAGTCGTTCGCCAGTTCGATGGTGAAGTTATCGCCAAAGGGCGATTTCTTCTTCAGCTCCAGACCGATCTCGACAAACACCTCAAACGGAATCGCCGTGATCGCCAGGTCGCCCACGCGGACCGCCTGCAGCGGAACCGTCACGCTGTCGGGTCCTTCCAGCAACTGCTGCACCCGGGCGGCATAGTTCCGCTCGTAACGATGGAACGGCTCGGCGTCGGCCGGCAACGCCAGACGCCTGGCAAAATAGTCCTGCATCGCCTGGTCCGGCTTGCGACGGGCCAGCGTGATCTCCTGCCGGATCGATCCCAGCGGAACCCAGTCGTGATAGTCGATCTTCGCTTCCGCCTCGGCCACGCGCCGGGCGACCAGGTCGGCGACGAGCGCCATCTTTTCATAACGCCCGTGCCGTTTGTTCCCCTGGCGAAAGTTGTTGTTATTGATGTCGCCGCTGGTTCCGTTGCTGATCATGCCGACAAAGGCCGGCTTCGTCGCTTCCGCATGCAGCAGGCCGCCGATTTTCTCGGAGAAAACGCCGAAGTAGTCGGCCGAGATTTCCCCTTTCTCGACGCCTCCCACATAATGCAGCGAGTAGTTGGCCAGCAGCGCCAGCGGCTTGCCGTCTGCCGTACGGACGCTCAGAAAAGAGATCTCCGGGTCGATGGGACCGGCCGGTTTGATGAGCACATCGCTGGCCAGCGGCGGGTTCATGCGGACCTGATCGATGCCGCCAAACGGGTTCCGTCGCAGCTCGGGATCGCTCACAAACCAGCGGCGGTTATGCACCTCGGAAGGCTCATCGATCCCGCCCCAGCCGATCTTGGCCGGCGCCAGGTTTTCCGTCGCTTGCCGCACCGCGTCGGCAATCCCCCGCACCAGCAGCGGGCGATACTTGGCCGACTGGGCCCGCGTGCCGGAGTGCGTGTGGGTGGCCGCCATCAGGATGTTTTCCGGCGGCAGGTCGGTCTCTTTCGCAATCAGCTGGCGGGCGTCGTCGAAGACTTCGGCAATGATTCCCAGGTTGTCGCAGATCACCCAGGCGATCTTTGTTTCGCCGTTGTCGAGCACCAGGCAACGGGCGTGCAGCGGATCATGCACCTCAACCGAAGGGAACGGAGCAAAACCGCCCACCACCGCTTCCCCCAGCGGCGGCGTAATATCAGCCGCCGCGGCGCCCGCCCGGAACACCCGCGCGGCCGGTTCCGCCGCCCGTACATCGCGTCCTGAAAACGCCAGGGCCCACAAGACCACGAGTCCGAATTGAACGTACTTCATTGCAGCAACCTCGCCAGAAGATGACACCAGTTTAGATTCGATCCATCGCCCGAGTTTACCACTTCCGCCAGGCCGATGCTTTTCTATCACTCCGCGAAAATCGCCGCTGCCGTCCCGATCCGCGAACGCCCGGCCCACCGTCGACGGGTACTGGCGAGTCCTTATAATAGACGCGCGTCACAGAAGCGACCCGCAACACGCATCCCCCGCATCACAACCGCTGACTCGATACCCTCAAAGGCGAAGCCATGGCTCAAAAACGCATTCTCATGCTGGTAGGCGACTATGTCGAAGACTACGAAGCAATGGTCCCTTACCAGATGCTGCTGATGGTCGGACACCAGGTCGACACCGTCTGCCCTGGCAAGCAGGCAGGCGATACCGTGGCGACCGCCATCCATGATTTTGAAGGCGACCAGACCTACAGCGAGAAACGCGGCCATAACTTTGGCCTGACCGCGACCTTTGGCGAGATCAAGGCGGACGACTACGACGCCCTGGTGATCCCCGGCGGCCGGTCGCCCGAGTACCTGCGATTGAATCCGCAAGTACTCGACCTGGTGCGACACTTTGACCAGGCGAAGAAACCGATCGCCGCCGTTTGCCATGGCGCCCAGATACTATCGGCCGCAGGCGTGCTGAAAGGCAGGTCGTGCAGCGCTTACCCGGCCGTGCAGCCCGAGATTGAAGCATGCGGCGGCCAGTACGTGGCGGCCAGCGACAAGTTCGACAACGCCCATGTCGATGGGCATCTGGTCACGGCCCCCGCCTGGCCGGCCCACCCGGCCTGGATTCGCCTGTTCCTGGAAACGCTCGGCACGCCGGTGGGGGTGTAGGAGTTGCGATTCGAACGACAACGGGATGGGAGAGCGTCGTTTTGAGCAATTGCAGACGCCGGACAGTCGACTTTCACTCCGTGCAAGATCGCGTTCTTTTGCGGAGGAAAAGACGACTGACCTTCGACTTCCGTCAGTTAAAAGCTTCTCGCTCCGAGTGAAAGGCGGCTGCCCATCGACCAGGTGTCAACTTCCGACACCTGCGCGACGAAAAATCCCAGACGCTGTCACTACCTGCCCGACAAATCAGTTAGCCTGTCCCACCACGAAGACAGCCTGGCCGAACAGGCCGCCGTCGCGGGCGGCGTACACGTTGGAGATCACGCCGTTGTAACGTCCGTCGAGAACGGTCAGGCCAAGCGTCAAGCGGCCTTCTTCGCTCACCGCATCGTTGTCTCGTTCGCAAATGATGGGCAGCGAAAACGGCGTCGCATACTCTTGCACCACATGCCGGACCGGCGAGCGCAACACCCGTTCGATTGCTTCTTCCCAGCCGGCCTGGTCGCAGCGAGGCCCCACGATCACCGACGAGGGCGAATGGGCGCGGGCCGGTTTCAGCACCAGTTCCCCGCGACGGGCCCGCACATACGGCAGCAGGTCGAAGCGTTCCCCCTGCCGCTGCGCCGGTCCTTCCGCCAGGATCGCGGTCCAGGCGACATGCTCGGCCACAAACGCCGCTTCAGCAGGAGCCAGATAGCCGACCGATTCCGGCGCAAAGAACATCGCCAGCAGGGATTTGTCCGAAGCCAGCGTATGCGCCGCCAGGTTATTCACAGCCACCACCTGACCGGTCCGCTGCGCTTCCAGAAAGGGACGACAACCAGCCACCAGGCGAACGGTGTCGCCATGCGCCGCGTCGATCATGCGGCTGTGGCTGTACGCCAGAGAGACCGGTTGGCCCAGGGCTGTCAGCTGGCCGTTCTCCTGCACCAGGTCGCCCGCACCGCACAGCACGGCGTTGCGTCCGCGAGCCTCCAGGGCGGTCGCCAGAATCTCCGCTTCCGGAGCGAGCCCTGCATGGTGCACCACCGCCACGCCTTGCGGCGGCAGCCCTGACCGGGCCTCAATCGCCAGCAGCGCATCGACCAGATCAAACGGTCCCGACGAGCCGATATTCAACGCCTGCAGGCCGCCTGCCCGCGATAACTGCTGGAAGCCGCGGCGCGTTTCCTGGGCGATCGCTTCGCCAATCAGCAGCGCCGCCGGGGCGCCCGCGTTGAGATCGATAAAGCGCAGCCCGCCCGCGGCCGTCACCACGGCGTCGTAACGGCTGATCGATTGCCAGTGATTGCCGCCGCGGGTCTTGGCAAAGTACGGGAACAGTTCGGCGTACGACGAGAACCAGCGATCGCGAAGTTGCGTGTCCGCCAGCACATGATCCAGCAGTCGCTCGACCGACTCATGCAGCGTTTCCGCGGATCGCTTCAGGTAACGCACATCGCCCCGCGACAGCACCAGCGCCGACAGGGCGGCCGACTGCGCGGAGATCCCCTGTTCCGGCGGCTCTCCCGGCGACGTTTCCTCCTGCGCCCGTCTGGCGGCCCGGGCCAGAAACTGATTGGCCCGCGTCAACGCGACCTGCAGCATGCCGGAGTGCGAAGGCAGCATGGCGGCCAGACGCTTCTGCAGGCGCAGCGTGTTGTCCAGCCGAATCGCTTGCCGCGACAACGAAGGGCGGGTCGGAGCCACACGGGTCCGCCGCATCGGCCCGGGTTTCTCAGAACGCAATTCGTCGCCGACAAACACCGCCTGCAGGAAGCCTTCGCGGGCGACATTGGTAACGGGATTGGCCGAAATGCGCGAGATGATCCCCTGGAAGCGGCCGCGCACCACCGCGGCGCCCAGCGTAAGAAACATGCTCTCCGCCGTGACGCGACCCTCGCGCTGGCAGATCACGGGCAGCTCTTGCGTATGGACGAACTCCTGCACAATGCACGGGCAGGCCGGGTCGAACTGGCAGGCTTCGGCCCATTGCTGCTCGGTGGCGAACCGGCCGACGACCACGCCAAAGCCGCGTCCCTCGTTGGCGGGCTTGACGACGAATTGTTCCCGCCGCTGGCGGACGTATTCGATCAGATCGATCTGCTCGCCCCGGTAGTCGGCCAGCCCGGGGACAAAACGGGCCGTCCAGGGCGTATGCTCGTCGACAAACGCCAGGTCGTCCTCCGACAGCGCCGCCCGGATCGCCGGGTGATGAAACAGGGCCAGCAGCGATTTATCTTCGGCAATCGCCATGCCATACAGGTTGTTGATGAACACCACGTTCTGGTCGCGCTGCGCCTGCAGGAGGGCGTCGTAGCGATGTTCAAAACCTTCGCGCCAGCAATGGTTCTGGCTGTGGGGCGTGCTGATGCGGAACTTGTTGTAAACGGCCGACAGATAACGACCATCGCCGTAAAGCCGGCCATCGCGGTACTCCAGCTTGCGGGCGTCGCCCAGGTACACATCGCGCAGGCGGCGCCGAAAGGCGGCCGCCAGCAGGTCGAGCTCAAAGGTCAGTTCGTTCTCGTCGGTGAGGACGCCGATCGCCCCTTCTTCGATGCCGGCGGCGTCTTCCACGGCCAGAATGGCGTCAACAACATCTTCCTGCAGCACGCAGCCAATATGGCGTTCTTCAATCTGCAGGCCGGCCCCCAGTCGCTCCAGCCCGCGGAGCGTCACGATGGAAACAGCCTCGGCGACCATGTAGCCGCCCGGGCAGGAAGTATTCAGTTCCATCACACGGAGACGGCCCGCAGGCTCCAGCGCCAGATCGTACCGCGACACCACCTGGCGGGTCGCACAGCCGCGGGTGCCGGCCAGCAGGGAAAACAGCCGGGCATGGTCGGTGAACACCTCCGCCATGAGGCCGGGCGTTTCCACGACCGTATCCAGCACCTGTTCAACCACGCCATGCAGCCGTTCGGTAAAGGCGCCCACCCGGCGGTTCGATTCTTCGCTGAGCAGCACCGCCGACAAAGCCACTTCCACCTGTTTGTTTTTCGTCACCACGATCCGCTGTTCGCGCATCGCGTTATTGGCTGCTTCCAGCGAGGCGCGATACAACCGCCGCTGCGCCGGCAACGCTTCGGCCAGTTCCCGGTGGAACTCCCGCGTCGCCTCCAGATCGATCGTGTAGTCGTTCATCAGGAAGTTACGAAAGCCGACAACAAGGACGCCCCGGTCCGCCCGTGACGGCGCTGGCTAACGGGCCGGGCGTGCAGGATCCCACAGGATCACTGACGAAAACGGAAATACGACTGGTCGAATCGCTTACCCACCGGAAGCGACGGGCCCTGCTGCCAGGGCGTTGATATCGGCGTACTCTTCGGCGATCTCCGCCGCCAGATCCGGCGACAACAGACCGGTCCAGGGTTCGGCCGCCTGGGGCTCAATCCGTTCCCGAATACGATGCAGATCCTGGCCGACAAAGTTATCGTCTTCGTGGGTCTGCTGGGCCACATGCAGCGGGTCGTATTCGTACGGCGGCAGCTCCAAGGTCTGATGCAGCGCCTGCATGGCGGCCTGGGGGAACTCCGTGAACCGGCCGTACGGCACCAGCAGCAAACGGTCCCCAACGCGGGACAAGGCGTCGCGCAGGCGGACGATCGAACGTCCCACCACCTGGTCCGGGTCGAGAACGGTCCGGGCGCGTTGCTCGGCCGAGGTGCTCAATGCGTACTTCTGGCCCTGGGGATACCGCCAGGCAATCCCGCGCCGGCGGTACATTTTTTCAAACGAAGCGACCACGCTGCGCACGTCGCGGATGGGGACAAGGATTTTCAGCCGCCGCTGGAGCACCTGTTCCAGCGGCTCGACGTAATCGAGCCAGCCGCGAGATTTGTCAAACACACACTTCCCCTGCGACAGGGCCTGGCGATGGAACCCCAGTAGTAACCCCTGCAGGGAGGCTTCGACCTGCGGCTTGACCTGCTCCAGCCCCTGGGCCTGGAACTCGGCGACCTGGGTCCAGCGTTCCATGACGGCCAGGACCAGGTGGATCAACCCGCTGGTCGGCGTCACGTGGTGCTGAGGGTTCTGCGCCAGCAGATTCACCAGCAGCGTGGAGCCGGCGCGCGGCATCCCGGAAACAAAAAACAATCGAGCGGCGTCGCTGGCGGAAGATGGATTCATAGCAGGAGCATGGCGCCGAAAAGTGCGGACGGGCTTAGTCCTCTTTCCCCGTTCGCTCGGCCGCCTTCTGGGCGGAAGTCTTCAGGTTCTGCAGGTACGTGGGGTCAAAGATGGATTTACCCAGCCGGTTGGTTTCCAGGCTGGTAATAAATCCCTCCAGCCGGGTTTTCTGCGTTTCGACCACCGCAGGACAACCCTGCAGGTAGTAGCAGATAAAGAGCAGCATTTGTCGGTGGTCGCGTTTCAGTTCGTCCTTGTTGGACTCTTGTGAGTAGTATTCAGCAATGCGAAACAGGGCCTGCAGCCGCGTCGGCGGTTCCTGTTTGAAGATCGCTGGGAAAAGCACGTCGGTCTGGGCGGGATCCACCGAGGCTGTCGCCGCCATACAAAACAGCCGGTTCAGCCGGAGGTATTCATTCGCCTGCTTGACCTCGCCCGGATCGTCAGAAGAAAGCTGCTCGGTCCATGTCCGCCAGGCCTGGAGCGCCTCGTTGTACTGGGATTCCATCTCCTGGCGCCAGGATTCGGGTTCCTGGCTGGCCGTCGGACCGCCGAGCGACAGGAACAGTGTCATTTTGAACTGCATGAACGCCAGGTACTGCGACTTGGAGTTATCGAACGTCGACTTGGCGTCGTTGATCGCCTGACCCATCGTCGTCTGGGACTCCGGAAATTCGGCCATGCCAAAAAACTGCATGTCGGCCCAGCGTCCTCGCTGGTTGGGTCGCTGGGCTTCCAGTTCCGCCCTTTCGGCCGGCGACAGATTAGCGGACTGGCTGATCGCCGAGAAATACTTTTCGAACAGTTCCTTGACCTTGTCCGCTGCCGTCGGGCTTCTGCCGTTAAAATGTTCCGTCATCGCATAGATTTGCATGTCCCGCAGATAGAACCGCAGAGCGGCCGCACTGGCGACTTCGCCCGCGGAGTTAAAGCTCTGCAGAAGCCGCGCATCGGCGGCGTCCCGGGAATACGAAGCGGCGTTCTCAAACGCATTTTTCTCAAACGAATCGTTAGCAAAGAAGTAGCGGGCGTACGATTCCTTCAGGAACACGGCGATCGGATCCTGCGGCTGCAGGTTCAAGGAGGACGCTTTCTCCAGAGCCTCGGTCTGCTCGCTGGGGCTGTGCTGCTCCGTCGAGATCATCATGATTGCGAGGTTCGCGTTCATCCACACAAAGAAACGCTTGGTTCCCGCCGGAGGGGCGTTATCCGCCGTATTCAGGTTACGGGCCAGTTCCAGATTGCTCACCGCTTCATCGTAGCGGGCCTTGCCCCGGTTGAAGTCGACCTGGCCATGATCGGCGCGGCAAACGGCCCGCAGGCAGCGGTTCTGCAGTCCCAGGTTCTCCGCCCGCCAGGCTTCGTAACCGGAGGTTTTATTGGCGACCGTTTCTTGTTCCTGGATCGCGGCCGTGTAGCCCGCCTCGGCGTTACGAAAGGCGGTAACCGTGTTCCGTTCATAGGCTTCGACCTTTTCGCCCGCAAACGGCGTATAGCCCGCCAGGATCAACCCCAGCAGGTGCCATTCCTCGGGAGGAAGGCTCTTGCGATCCGCCAGCACGTCGTCCAGGGAGGGCTTCCCGAACGTCATTTTATCGACCAGACTGCGCCACTTGACGGCGACCTCGGCGGCGGTCGACGTTTCGCTGACTTGCCAGTTCCGCGTATCTTTCAGACGCCGGTAGACATACCACAGGTTGTCATTGCTGGGGTCGTTGCTTAAATCCTCGGCATGCTTAGCCAGCAGCCGGTAGGCGCCTTCGGGGTCCGCCGCTTCAAAACGCTGATTAACTGCTTTGAACTGTTCGACGGTGAGCTTGTTCATGACATACAAGCGGATTGGCGGGGCGTACCAGGGGTACTCCTCAAACCACCAGTCGCCCGTGGCGCCCGGGTCGGTCAACAACACGCCGGCCGCCAGATCGCCCCATTCCGGATCGTCGATCACTTTGTCGCTGGGGATGCGCGTTGTTCCACCGCCCAGCAGGCCATTAAAAAAACCGCCCATCCACGCGCCGAACAGCACCAGACACAAGAGCGAGGCAACGCCGGCGCCAATCAGCAATCCGCGCCGTCCCGCGAAGGTCGCGGAGCCAAGAATGGTGGATGGATCGTGGGCAATCGTGCTCTTGGAAGGGGAGGAAGAACTCACCTTGCTGACCAGATTCACCTGTTGTCCGCCCGCGAGCAGCGCTTTCAGGTTGGAACCGCGACGATACGGAGCCAGGGCGGCGAGCAGTTCGCCCGGATCGCGATAACGATCGTCGGGCTTCTTCGCCAGCATCTTCTGGACGACCTGCCATAACTCGGCGGGGCACTGGGCGTACTCCGGCAGCGGCGGAACGGGCTCCCGTTCATGGGCGACGCGCTGGCTGTACTGGGAGTTCTCAAAGGGAGCCCGGCCGGACAGCATGTGATAGAGCGTACAGCCCAGGGCGTAGATATCCGCCCTGATGTCCACGTCGGTCGTTTCCCACTGCTCAGGCGGCATGTAATAGGCGGTTCCCATCGCCCGTTCGCGCACCGAAGTGATACGGTTCTCGTTGTTGTCGGTGACCAGGAGAGCCAGCCCCAGGTCGAGCACTTTCACAATGGCGCCCACTTCGTCGTCGTGCGCGATCATCAAATTCGACGGTTTGATATCGCGGTGCACCATCCCTTTTTTATGGATGTAATCGAGCGCCCGGGCCGTCTGGGCGGCGATCTCACAGGCGTCGGCCACGACAATGCGGCCGCGTTCGCTGATGAGCACATCCAGTCCGGCGCCGGAAATATGCTCCAGCACCAGGTACGGAACCGCCTCGTTCCGGCTGGAAGCGTGATACGCCTGGACGATGTTCGAGTGCCGCAGGCCGGCGACCGTTTTGATCTCGTTAAAGAACCGCTCGACCAGTTCTTCGTGGCCGGGAGCCAGGAAGCGGTCGTTGATCACTTTGATCACGCACTCCCGATCCATCGCGGTGTCTTTGCCCAGATAGACGGTGCCCATGCCGCCCTGGCCGATTTTTTTGATCAGCTTGTAGCCGGCAAAGTCGCTGCCTTCGTTGATTTCCAGGTTGGTTGGGCCGTCGGTGCTGCGAACGGGCCCCGTGGGCGGATCACCTTTGAGGGGTCGCGGCTCACGATCTTTCCACAGCAATTCATAGACGGGGGTTTCGCCAATACCGCGAAGATCGCGGTCGCCATGGTTATGGAAACGATAGTCGGAACCGTCCGCCCGCAGCATGGCGTACACGGTTTCCGAGATCAGAATCTGGCCGGTTCGGCCAAAGTCGACCAGGCGAGCCGCATAGTCGACGCTGCGGCCAATGAAGTTGCTGGGGTCGTTGGGATCACGCGAGGCGTCGCCCCAGTGGATGGCGATTTTGACGCCGACCGGCACGCCGCTGGGGGTGGGGATCGGCTCGTGCTCGTGGCTTTCCTGAACCGAAATAGCCCACATCGCGGCCCGGAAAGGATGCCGAAACACCAGGAAGCAGCCGTCCCCGATCAGATTGACCAGAGTGCCCCCCTGCGCGGCCAGGGTTTCTTCCAGCCGGTCACGATGGGGTTTCAGAATCTGATCGACGAAGTTTTTATTCTTCTCGCCAAATCCGAAGCCAGGCATTTCTTTCTTCAGCCCCGTCGAATTGACGATATCGGTGAAAACAAACGTTTTCATCGGCGCCGAAGATACATCCTCCCCCACGCGTATTCTCCTGTCGTCGCATCGAATGACTGGCGGCTGAACCTGATAAAGCTAAATGGTATCCCTCCCTTGGCTTCAAATCCAGTAGAGCGAAGGGCCCCAAACCGCTGCCGCCCGTCAGAGCAGACCGCCCGGGCTGCGGGAACGCACAATTCGCTGGACCGAACGCCAGGCGGAGGCGAAAAGGAAAGTTCGTTTATTCTTTCTTTCGCAACGTGCCCAGGAATTCCACCACGTCAATCAGGTCCTGCCGGGTCAGATTCTTCTGCAGGTCGGCCGGCATGAGCGACTGCTTCTGCTTGACCATTTCATCAATTTCCGCCCTGGGGATCGTCCGCACAATGGCGTCGGCCGACTTGATGGAGATCGCGTCATCCGTCTCGCTGATAATAATCCCGGCGATTACCTTGCCCGATTCGGTGATCAGCGCGTGCGTTTCATAATTGTGGCTGATGCCGGCGCTAGGGTCGAGAATGGAAACGTACATCGCTTCGCGCGACAACTTGGAGCCGATTTCGCTCAAGTTGGGGCCGACCTCTTTTCCCTGGTCGCCCACCACATGGCACTTGGCGCACGTCCCTTTGTTGAGATAGATCTCACGCCCCCGACCGGCGTCGCCTCGGGCCGCGACCAGTTCCGACAACGGCGGCAGCGGCTGGGCGTCCGCCGTCGCCGGTCGCTGCAGATGCTTGCCGGCTTCTTCGCGAGTAGCCGGATCGACCGATGACAGCAGCAAATCGGCGGCGACAAAACGCAGTTCCGTCGGCAGACGATCTTCTTTCGCCATCTCCAGCAGCACCTGCTCACCCCGACGATTTCCGCCCAGCGCCTGGGCCGTCGCCACCCGCACCGGGGCCGGCGTTTCCGCCGCCGTCAGCAAAGGCAACAACAGCTCGACACAGGCCGCATCCCCCACATTCCCTAACACCTGGGCGGCGGCGACCGCCTGGGGCTGCTCGTCCGTCAAGGCCGTTTCCAAACGCTTCTGCTCGCCCAGTGAAAACAGCAACGCCGCCGCCTTGACCCCCTGGGTGTCGTTCGGCTTGGTCAGCGCCAGCTGCAGCAAGTCGTCGGCCGCCGCCCGGAACTGGAGCTTCTCGACGATCTCCAGATAGCGATCTTCCCCGCGGACGGTCTCCAGATGCCGGGCCACCGCCTGTTTCAGATCGGGCCGGCTCTCCAGATCAAAGCCCGACAAACGCATCAGGGTTTGCACAATCGTGGAGTCGCGCGCCGCCTGGGCTGGATCGGGCTCCGCCGCCGACAAGGTCAACAACGGGACCGCCAGCAACCAACCCAGGGCCGCCCATCCACCACACGATCGCAACATAACTACCATCTCAATGAACAAGTAACAATCAGGTCCAGCCGGGGTCAAAAGGGCCCCGGCAATCAGTGAATTTTCTTTCCGCAGCAGGCGCCGAATGGGAAACCTTCATAACTGACGGAAATCGAAGGCAAGTCGTCTTTTGCTCCGCAAAAGAACGCGATCTTTCACGGAGTGAAAGTCGACTGTCCGGCATCTGTCCTTCCTTGAAACGACGAATCCATACCTGGCAGTGATTCCTATCGCAGGCGCCGCCGGGGCGACGCCTGCTGCCGGAATCCGCCGGATCCTGGGGCTGCGTTACAGTCCCAGGATGCTGTTTAGCGCCGCGTCTTTAGCCGGACCCTGGAAGTAATCAAAGGCGCGGAAATAACGCGACTGCTCCGCTTCGGGCTGGCTCTTGATGATCTTCGCCAGGTAGGCGGGCGTTTGCTCGGAGCGGCTGCGCCAGATAATGTCGCGGCCCGCCGGCGTATCCCACTTGTCTCCCGTCGCTTTCAGCCAGGCGGCCAGACACGCATCCCATTGGCCTTCGGCGCCGATGCCCAGGGCTTCCAGGTACCAGCGGTCTTTGCCGTCGTGCTGCTGGGCCAGTTCGGCCCACAGGCCAGGCATGGCCGAATCGTCGTTGCCGCGGAGAGCAATCGCCAGCTCGCGGCGCACCTGCGGCGAGGGGTCCTTCACCAGTGATTTGACCAGACCGAGCAGATCGGCTCCGTTCTGGCGAGCCAGACGAATGGCCGTCATGCGGACGTTCGGGTCTTTGTCGGCGGCGGCCTGGTCGACGGTCTTCTGTTCCCGTCCGGCGATTTTGCCGAGCAGCCAGATCGCCCGGGCCCGCATCCGCGGATCCGAGTCGCCCGCCATTTTCAGCAGGGCCGGTTCGGCCTTTTCGCCCATGCCATGCAAGGCGGTCCAGGCCAGGTATCGCACCTCGAGGTTCGGGTTGCGAAGCGCTTCGGCGGCGCCTTCGGCCGTTTGGAAGTCAAACTTCGGCGTCGTGTATTTAACGCCCGGCGGAGCGATGCGGAACAAACGCCCCCGGTCGAGGTCGCCCTGGCGATGACCGCCGACGCCCGGATCGTACCAGTCGGTGACAAACAGTGAGCCATCGGGAGCGACGCACACATCGGCCGGACGGAACCAGTTGTCGCGTGCGCCATGCAGCACGTTCACGATCTCGGCCGAGTAACCGGCGCCATCGGGTTTCACCGGGTACGCGCGCACCACGTTCGGCCCGGCGTCGCAATGGATCACCTGGTTCTGGAACACGGCCGGCAACAGATCGCCTTCATAAACACAAATGCCGGTGGGCGAACCGGCGCCGGTCTGCAGCAGGTTCGGAACCACGCCCGGATCGTTCAGGTGCCAGTGCTGCAGGGGAACTTCGGTTTCCATATTGGTGCGGTTCGACTTCCAGCCGGCGCCGGTCAGCTCGTCGCGATAGCCGTAGTTGCCATGCTCCATGACGAAGTTGATGCGGACCGCTTTGTTGCCGTCGTCGTCGTTATCGGACTGCCACAGGCCGCCGAACGAATCAACCGCCACTTCGTAGTTGTTCCGGAAGTTATGGGCCAGCACTTCAAAATCGCTGCCGTCCAGATTGCAGCGGAACGGCATGCCGCCGTAATAAGGCTTGCCGTTGTCCAGGACCGGATGGCCGTCGACATCGATCACGACCTCGCCGTTCTTGTCGCGCACGCCCTGTCCCGTGTTGCCAAAGTTCCAGTACAGCTTGCCGTCGGGACCAAACATAAAGGAGTGGGCCGAGTGGTCATGCTGGGCCTGGCCCGTCTTGGTGAACAGCAGCTCTTTCTTGTCCGGCTTCAGATCGCCGTCGGAATCGGTAAAGACCAGAACATTCGGCGAAGCGGAAACAATCACCTTGTCGCCCAGCACGCAAATGCCCAGGGCCGAGTCGATATCGCGTCCCTGGTAAAACACCGTCTGCTTGTCGGCCAGGCCGTCGCCGGTGGTGTCTTCCAGCACCAGGATCCGGTCGCCTTCGGGCCGGGAGCCGTTGTTGTGGCGGTAGTTCATCACTTCGCAGACCCAGATCCGGCCGAGGTGGTCGATATCCAGGTTCGTCAGGCTTTTGAGGGCCGGCTCGGAAGCGAACAGATGGGCCTCCAGACCATCGGCCACATCCAGCCCGGCGACTGCGTCTTCAGGTTCGCGACTGCCGCCTTTCGCCGGAGCGGCCGTCTGCACGACCTTCGGCTTCTGGGTGAAGACCAGGAACTGCACGCTCGATTCGTCGCCGCAAGTCTTCTGATCGACGCCGCCGTTATCGAGCCCGCCCCGCGCTACAAACTGTGTGTAGCCGGCCGGCAGGTCATAGGCGACGACCGAATTGGCGTGAACGCCCAGGCCGTACTCGACGCTTTCTCCGGCAATGCGGAGCGGTTTCCCCTCGACGTTGCCGTTAACGTGCGGATCGCCAAAGCCTGAAGAAGCGGCCTTCCATTTGAGATCGGTCAGCTTCTTTTCTCCCTGGGGCCCCACCAGCCGCGGCTCGGCCCAGTCGGCCCAGTCGCACGCAAAGCCGTTTCCGGCGTCGCGAACCATTAAATAGAGTTCTTTGGCGCCGGTGATATCAGCTTTGATGGCGACCGCCTGGCCGGGCGTTTTGGAGGTGATAATCGGGCTGGCGTAAACGGGCTTCTCGGCTCCCATCGCCGGCGACGACGCACGCGGCGCGGCGCTGGACTGTTTGTCCGTCGACGGATTCAGCTGCTTTTCGATCGCGGAACGATCGAAGTTCTTGGGCTGCTCTTCGTCCTGGTTCTCTTCCAGATCGACGACCGTCAGCCGGCGGCTTTCGACGCCGTTTTTGGGCACTTCGCCATGGGCCGCCCACACGATCGCATTGAGCACGACCTTGCGGAAGTTATCGTCGCCCCAGTTCCAGTGGAAATGGCCGCCAGTGAACCCGAAGCCGCGCTGGCCGTTCTTCCGCTCCGACGCCCAGGCCACATGCTGCCGTTCTTTCCGTTTGAGGACCGCTTCCCGCACGGCCGGATTGCCGCTGTGGGCGCCATCGGGACGACGCAGCGTATCCGCTCCGGGCAGGTCGGTCAGAATGGGCGTGACGCCTTCCATGTTGTCGCGAAAACGCATGTGGTAGTACCACTCGTCGTTAATCGCAAACGGCTTAACTCCCTGCGTGGTTGGGTGTTCGGGAAACTCCTGAAAGCTGGCCGTCCAGTGCGGATTGACCGACCAGTTGGCTTCGAAGTAGCCGCCGATCCATTTGAGAAAATGCTCGCCCGAGGGGCCCGTGGGCACTTCGACGCCGTAATGGAGACAGACGACGCCGACCCCTTTTTCGGCCAGCGCATCGAGTTCCGCCAGGTGCGCATTGACCGGATGGCCGCCGCCGCCGTCGGCATACATCACCACCACATCGGCGCCTTCCAGCACGCTCGCATCCTGCGGCCAGCCGTCCCGGGTGACGACCGTTTTGAAGTTCGGCATCGCCTTTTCCAGCGCCTGGGCCAGCAGCACGCTGCCGGCGTAATGTTCGTGCGAACCATATCCGTGGCTCTTTTTACCGGCGACAAAAACAACCTTCTTCTCCCCTGCGGCGGCGCGGGCAGGCGCACTCCACAGGCCCGACAGCATCACCGACAGGGCGACGGTCAGCAGCAAACGCAACTTCATGAACGATCTCCTCAGGGGGGGCGAACCCGGCCCGCTCATCAGCACGACGGCGCCAGCCAGATCACAAGGGAGTAACGACAGCCCCGTCAGGGCCGCCTGTTGAGCACGCACCAGTAAAATTGTCTGGTCCGATTATGGCGAGGAACCAGGCAAAAAGAAACATGGCGCCCAGCAGGCAAGGCAGGAACCCTTGAGACTAATCCGCCCAGCCGCCCCTGTCAAAAACGAAGGGACGCCAGCCCGAGAAGAAATTCCGCCAGTAGAACCCGTGCCGAAGAAAGCACGCGCCCGCCGCTGGAGAGAAGCGGCGGCGTTACGCGTCTACCGCCAAAGAAAAAAGACAGACAGCAATGCTGCCTGTCTTTTGTAAGGAAAGCGATGATCGAGCTGGCAAGACCCACCGGGCGGGAAGCGCACGTCATCGGACCTGCGACAATCGATGAGTCTTGCCAGCTCGACCGACGCCAGAGGGACGAACGCATCGCCCCTGAGGCTGCTGACGCGTGGCTAGTTCTGCCTGATCGCCGTCAGCAATGGTCGAGCCTGTGGCTAAACTGCCAGACTCCGACTAGCGGAGAACTGCGGCTTAGAAACGGAATCCAAACGAAACGCCAGGACGTCCATAGCCGCCATAACCGCCGTAGCCGCCATAGCCACCATATCCGCCGTAACCACCATAACCGCTACGATAGCCGCCGTAGTAGGCGCCGCCGCTGCGGTAGCTCGGACGGTACGAGCGGTAATAGCCGCTGCTGTAGGAAGGCCGATAGCTGCGGTAACTTCCGCGATAGCCGCTGCGGTATCCGCGACGACCGTAGGTTGTCAGCTGGGTGCTGGACTGGGAGGGCTGGTAGGTGCTGGCATGGGCATTGACTTCCTGCCCCTGGACAGCCGAACCACCGACAAACAAAAGCGCCGCGGCTGCGGTCGACAACATCAGATTGCGTAACATGTTTAACTCCTTCTATCGTTAAGCCGCTTGCAAGAGCCCCGCGTCAAAGATGCCTGACTGCGGCAACGTTTCTCCGCCTCTCGCGTTAATTTGTTGAAAGCGGCAAGTGCTTGGGAGTCAATACATCGCAACTCGGGCGCCAAACGGGCTCGCCTGCCGAAGATCCGCGGCTGAAATCGAAGAGTCGCGGGAAAACCGACGCGGCCCTCCGCGGCCTGGAAAGCGGGGCTCACCCCAGCAGAAGCGGCGACTGATCGTAGAATATGCGTCTTGCAAGTGGTTCCTTGGAATCCCTGCGAAGAATAGAAAAAAAGATAAAGTTGCTGCGTTCCGGAACCGGCGACCCCCATTCGGCCCTGCACCGGCGGCGTCCGCACCCATACGCACAGGGGGAATTTGCGATCCGCGCTGACCGATTTTCTTCCGCGCTGTATCGTGAGCGATCAGCAAAGTTTGCCTGACCAGCCCTGGGAAGGGAGGGAATTCGCGGCCACTCTCCCCCCAGGGTGCGTATTATGCTGGCGTCATTACCTGAGGACGGGTCAGGTCGCCCCTGAAAATAACGGGACTTCCCCGCGGATGAACTAAGTTTGAAGCAGGCTGCCGGCCTGAAGCTGGCAAAGCTGTTCCCCGATTTCCGATTCCACGCAGTAGGCAAGGCACGATGAGGATCATGATCGCCGGCGGCGCCGGTTACGTCGGCTCACACACGACACGCCTCCTGGCCGAAGCCGGCCATGAAACCTGGGTCTACGATAACCTGTCGCGCGGGCACCAGGGCGCCGTCCTGCCGGGCCAGCTGATCCGCGGCGAGTTAGAAGACCGCCCCCTGCTGGAAAGCGTCCTCCGGGAGAAGCGGATCGAAGCCGTCATGCATTTCGCGGCCTTTATCGAGGTCGGAGAATCCGTCGTCGATCCGGCCCGCTACTACCAGAACAACCTGGTGGCGACCTTGTCCCTGCTGGAAGCAATGCGCAGCGTCGGCGTGCAGCGGCTGGTTTTCTCCAGCACGGCCGCCACCTACGGCGAACCGGAAACGATCCCCATCCCCGAGGACACGCCGCAAAAGCCGATCAACCCGTACGGCTTTACCAAGCTGGTCGTCGAACATGCCCTGGCCGATTATGCGGCCGCCTATAACCTGGGCTACGCGGCCCTGCGTTACTTCAACGCCTCCGGCGCCTCGCCGTCGGGCCAGATCGGCGAAGACCACCGGCCCGAATCGCACCTGATCCCGCTGGTGCTGCAGGTCGCCCTGGGACAGCGGAAAGAGATCCGCATCTTTGGCGACGACTTCCCCACTCCCGACGGCACCTGCATCCGCGATTACGTGCACGTCAACGATATCGGACAGGCCCATATCCTGGCCCTCTCCCGCCTCGAACCGGGCGTGCAGTTGAAATATAACCTGGGCGTCGGCCAGGGTTTCAGCGTCCGCCAGGTGATCGATGCCTGCCGCACGGTCACCGGCCACCCAATCCCGGCCGTCGTCACCCCGCGCCGAGACGGCGACGCCCCGGTGCTGATCGCCGATTCGACCAAGGTCCGCGAAGAGCTCCACTGGGTTCCCCAGTTCGACCAGCTGGAAGCGACCGTCGAAACAGCCTGGCGCTGGCACCGGTCGCATCCTCACGGATACGCGGACGCTTGAGGACGAAAGACGCGATGACATAACCTGTCATCACGACAGAATACGTCCCCTCGAAACTTTGGACGAAGGTTCAGCTACGGCATGCGGCCCCCACGCAATGTCCCCCGGCGGACGTCAATCTGGACGCTGCTCTCTGGTGGAAGTAAGCTGGCAAGATGAGATCTCGCGCCGCCCGGCCCCACCGTCCTGCAGTTTGGTCCCCCGGTTCTGACCCGCCGTGCGACCTGGCCGCCCGTGCTGCTGCGATGCGCCGCCTTCTACCATGCTGGTTCCCTGATGAAATGCTTCGCCCTTGCCGCCGTCCGGCGATCCTTGCCGCTTGCCCTGCCCGCGGTGCTGCTGCTGGCCGCATTGGCCGGCGATCAGAACCATCGCTGTCTGGCCGGTGAACCGGAAGGCCCCTTTCCGCACGCCGGGCTGCTTCCCAAAACCGAAGTCCAGGCCCTGTCTTATCTGCAGGAACACCCCCTGTACGACGGCCGCGGCGTGATCGTGGCCATCTTCGACACCGGCGTCGACCCGGGCGCCGAAGGGATGCAGCAGACGCCCGACGGCCGACCCAAAATGATCGACGTGATCGATGGCACCGGCTCCGGCGATGTCGACATGACCACGCTCCGCACCGTGCAGAACGGCGCGGTCACCGGCCTTACCGGCCGGCAGCTGAAGCTCGATCCCCAGTGGGTCGCCGAGAACGAACAGGTCCATATCGGCTGGAAACGGGGCTACGACTTCTTCCCCTCTGCGTTGATCAGTCGCCTGAAGAAAGACCGCCAGGAAACGTTCGCCCGGCGCCACCGCGAGATCGAATTCCAACTCCGCACCCAGCTCGCCAATGCCGCCGCAAAGCCTGTCGACAAAAAGAAAGGCGACAAACAGGCCCAGGGCGAAAAGCCGCCGGCCGTCGATAAGAAAGAACTGACCGCCCGACTGGAGCAGCTGCGGCAAAGCGAACAGCTGGTGAAAGACCCGGGACCCATCTTCGACTGCATAACGTTCCGCCAGGGAGACCGCTGGCGGGCCGTCGTCGATACCGACCAGGACGGCGATCTGACCGACGAGGTCGCGCTGGCCAGCTTCGGCCAGGAACGAAAGTACGGGCAATTCGCCGAGGGCGATCTGCACTTCGCCGTTCAGATTTATGAAAGCGGCGAGCTGCTCTCCCTGGTCGTCGACTGCGGCGAACACGGCACGCATGTGGCAGGGATTGTCGCCGGCTGCTATCCCGATCATCCGGAGCTCAACGGCCTGGCGCCCGGGGCGCAGATCCTTTCCGTCAAGATCGGCGATCCGCGCATGGGGTCGATGGAAACCGGCCCAGCGATCGAACGCGGTCTGCTGGCCGTGCTCCGCTACCAGGCCGATATCATCAACATGAGCTACGGTGAACCGACGCTCGGCCCCGACGAAGGACGCCTGGTGGAACGGATCGCATCAGCCGTCGACGATCGGGGCGTACTGTTTATCGCCGCCGCCGGCAACGACGGACCGGCCCTGTCGACCGTGATCGCTCCCGGCGGAACCACTTCCACCGTGCTGGGCGTCGGCGCTTACCTGTCGCCCGAGATGAAGGCGGCCGAATACGCCACGCGCGACACGGGGCAGGAAACGACCTACCACTGGTCCTCCCGCGGGCCGACTCTCGACGGCGCCCTGGGGGTGGATATCCTGGCGCCGGGCGGAGCGATCGCCGGCATCCCGCGCTGGGCCCGTTCGCGCAACATGCAAATGAACGGCACCTCGATGGCGTCCCCGTCCGCCAGCGGCTCGGCCGCCTTGCTGCTGTCGGGGCTCAAGCAGGCGGAGATTCCGTACTCCCCCGCCAGCGTTCGTCGGGCCCTGCAGAACACGGCCCGACCGATCGCCGGGAGCGACCCGTTCTCCCAGGGGCCGGGCCTGCTGCAGATCGAACGAGCTTTTGCCTTTCTGGAAGAGAATTCCGCCGCGGCCGGCGAATTGCTGCGGTTCTTAATCGAAGTCGGCGGCAAACAGGGAACCCGCGGCGTGTACCTGCGCGAGAAGACGGACACGGCCGCGGTGGTCGCCCATTCGATCGAAGTCAAGCCGATCTTTCCGCGTAGCACCGGCGCGCCGGAACGCCAGTCGCTGGACATGCGGTTTCGCCTGCGGCCGACGGCCGACTGGGTGCGTTGCGGCGAGTTCCTGGCGATGAACTCCTCCGGCCGCCGGTTCGAGGCGCTGATCGACCCGACCGCCTTGGCCCCCGGCGCCCATTACGCCGAGATCGAAGGGATCGACACGGCCCACCCGGAGCGAGGCCCCGTGTTCCGCGTCCCGGTGACAGCCATTATCACCGAGTCGCCGCCGTCGCTCGAGAAGCCGGCCCGTCTGGAGTTCTCACCCGGCGGCGTGTCACGTCACTTCCTGTCTCCGCCCGCCGGAGCGAATCGGCTGGAAATCGTCCTGCACCTGGCCGAATCAGCGACGCCCCAGTCGTATCAACTGCACTGCGTCCAGGCCGACGACGCCCGCATGGGAGCCGACGCCAACCAGGCCCAGTCGGTGCGGCTCCAGCCGGGCGAAACCAAACGGCTGCAGCTGCCGATCCTTCCGGAGAAAACGCTCGAGGTTTGCCTGGCCCAGAACTGGAACAGCCTGGGCGACTCCGCACTGGAATGGTCGGTGCAGTTCGGCGGCGTCGCCAGCTCGACCGGAACCGTGCTGCTGACCCCCGGCGGCGTGGCCCGCCTGGATACGATCGCCGGTCCGCACCGGGAGAGCCTCAAGCCGCAGGCCGCGCTGACCCATCGGCGTTACTGGCTGGCTCCCCAAAAGCATACGATCCGGCCGCTCGTCGCCGAGCTCGACCGCGCCCCGGGCGAAGATCCCGTGTACGAGCTGCAGCTGGAGTACGCTTTGAAACTGGCGAAAAAAGCGAGCCTCACGGTGCGACTGCCGGCCAACGACCGGCTGTTTTACGCGTCGCCGTGGGTCGGTTACCTGTCGCACATTTCCAACAAAGCAGGACGCCTGCTGGCGACCGACGACTTCCGTCCTGAAGAGGTCACACTGAAGCCAGGCGATTATGTGGTACGGTTCACCCTGCGTCACGCCGATCCGCACCAGCTGGCGAAACTGGCCAGCACTCCCGCCCAGGTTGACCAGAAGCTGGACCAGCCGCTCACGCTCACGGCGTACGGTTCGCTGCCTGATGCGGTGGCCGGCCAGCATCCATTTTCCAGCGAATCGCTGGCGCCGCATGAGCAGGCGACGCTGTATCTGGTCGCTCCCGCAGCCGACAAGCTGCCGGCCGAACTGCAGCCAGGCGAACTCCTGACCGGCGGCGTCAAGCTGTCGACCGTCCAGGCCAAAGGGGCCGATCCCGAAGTCGCCCTGCAGGTCGCAGCGGCGGTCTCCAAACCGGCCGCACCCGCGGCCAAGGCAGGTTCCTCGTCGAAAGAACGGGCCGCCTCGCTACTGGAGCTGCGTCTGGATCAATTGCGCGCTCTGCCCGCCGACGCCGACCAGGAGTTTGAGCGACTGCAGAAGCGACTACTGCGGAAACATCCGCACTCGCTGGAACTGCTGCAGGTCGGACTGCATCGACTCGACGGCGTGAAAGTCCGCAAGCAGCAACTGCCCCAGGTGGTCGCCGCCGCCGATCGCCTGCTGACAGAAATCGACACCGATCAACTGGCGCGAACGCTGGGACAACGGAAAGAAGCCGACACGGCCGCCTACGACCTGGCCGTCAAGCAGCGAAAGTTCCTGGTCGACGCCCTGTACCGGAAGGGACGAGCGCTGGGCTACATGGAACTGCCCGATGTGGTCGCCCTGCATCCGATCGCGGACCAGGCCGCCCTCGACAAAGCGTTCGCCGGGAACTTTAGCGAGTTGCAACGCTGGGTCGATCCGACGGAGACCGATTACTTTCTGCTGCACATTCGGCAACAACGCCGGCAAGGCCACACGGGCCAAGCCCTGGCGTTACTCCAGCGCCGCATGCCAACGGCGCCGTCCAACTACTGGTATCACAAAAAGCGGCGGGATCTGTTCATCGATCTGGGCTGGGACCATCTGGCCGCCTACGAAGCCGCCTGGCTGCTAATCGAGTATCCGCACGGCCAGTAAAGCAGAAGACGACAGCCCGCATCATGCCTATCACCTGTCGTCATCGCGACGCCACTCGCTAATCGCTAATCGCTCGACAGACGGGTAATCGGCGCGGCTTTCCCCTTGCTGCTCAAGCGCGTGCATCAGGGCCAGGACGACATCTTCCCGCCAGTGTCGGGCTCCGATCTGCACGGAAACCGGCAGGCCCGCACTGCCCTGGTCGCACTTGCGGGCGAGATCCAGCACCCGATCGCGGCTGGCGGGGCGGCCCGTTTGCTCGTCGTCAGCGACCCGCGTCACGGCGACCGTCCCGGCGGGGACGCCCAGCAGGTTGGCCAGAAAGCTGTAACTGGCGGCTGGCAGTAAATCGATGCCGTCCCCATGCGGAAAGGCCGGCAAGGCATGCGGCGGAAACAGCATCGCATCGAAGCGGCCTGCGTCGAGCGCCGCGAAGAATTGCCGCACGTAGGCCGTCATCCGATAGCACAAACGCCAGTACTCATCGGTCGTGCGCGGCTGGACCGAAGTCAGCAGTCGCCCTTGCCAGTCCTGGCCGGCCAGCTGCAGAACCCAGGCCAGGCTCGGCCGCAACCAGCGAGGAATCTGCGTGATGCGCATCAACCGTTTGATGCGCGGGTCCAGGCGGCTGCCATGGGCCAGGCGACGAAAGCCAGCGCCGCCGTCGGCTCCCATGATTCCCAGATACACGGCCAGCGCTTCGTCGGGCTGGGGCGGCTGGAACGGCTCGACCTCGACGCCGGCCTGGCGGAGGACGTCGGCCGACTGTTCGACCGCCCGGCGGATGGCGGGCGAGGCAGGAAAGACGCCGTCATCGACCCAGTAACCGACCCGCAAGCCTGCGACCTGGACCGCACGAAAATCTCCCAGCGCAGGCGGCGCCTGCTCCCGCGGTTCGGGTGGGACGGAGCACAGCACCTCAAGCGCCAACTGCAGGTCCTCCACCCGCCGGGCCAGCGGGCCGGGCTGGTATTCCATCGCCCTCATGCCGCGGAGTGTCTCCACCCCGCCGCGCCTTGGCAGTCGCAGGTTGGTCGGTTTGATCCCCTGGATGCCGCAAAAATGCGCCGGAATGCGGATGCTGCCGCCCAGATCGCCGCCCAGTCCCCAGGGGGAACCGCCGGCGCCGATTAGCGCCGCTTCCCCGCCGGAACTGCCTCCAGGCGTGCGGTCGAGGTTCCAGGGATTGTTGGTGCGCCCATAAACAGGGTTGTCGCACTCGTGCCAGATCATCAGCTGCGGGACGTTCGTTTTCCCCAGCAGGATGCCGCCCTGTTCCCGCACGATGCGGACCAGGGGGCCGTCTTCGGCGTCGATCGCGCTGGTGCGATTCGTCAGACCAATCGTCGCCGGCAGACCGGCCGCTGCGAAGCATTCTTTCAGGGTGAAGGGAGCCCCATGCAGCCGGCCGAGCGTTTCCCCCTGTGCCTGGCGGCGGTCCGCCTGGTCAGCTTCGGCCAGCGACTGTTCATACAGGGGCGTGGTCAGGGCGTGAATCCGCGGCTCGACCGCTTCGCAACGGGCGACAAAGGCAGCCGTCACTTCGCGAGAGGAAACCTCGCCCGCCCTGATCCGCCGCACGATCTCCGCCAGCCCCCATGCATGCACCGGGGAGGCAGAACCGCCGACCGAAAGTTCCTTCATGAGGAGAGCCCCGAATCTTTCCGGGCATACGCCCGGCAGGCGGCTGTGTAGCGACCGGCAAGGAGGTTAGCAACCGCCAGCAGTCGCGTCGCAGCGGGCCCAGGCTGGATCGCTTCGCATCGCTGGGCCGCATCGACCGCCGCCTCGTACTGGCCCTGCTGCAGGCTTCGCAGCGCCAGCTGTCGCCAGCGATCGGCTTCCTGCAGGGTTGCCACGTACAACGTCAAATCGCAACGACACCGCCGACACTCGGGCTGCCAGGGCTGGGCGGCGCCGCATGTGGGACAGCGCAGGGCGGCATCGGGCGACAGGGGCATAAGGACTTTCAAAGGTTCCGGCTTATCGATCCTGCAGGTAGAACAACACATCGTCGAGTTCGTCCGCCGCCGCCAGGGATGCGGCGACGTCTGCGGCCTGCAGGGACTGCTCGAGCTTCTCCATCAGCTCGCGAATCTCGTCGGCGTCTTCAGCGGGAGCGGTCGGCAGCAACCGCTGGGCGGACGCCAGCGTTTGGCGCGCCGGCTCCAGACCGGAGTCCTCCGCGGCAACCGCGCCCGTCAACGCAGCGGCGGACGCTTCCTCGCCAAAGAGCGACGACAATCGCTCCACTGCTTCGCCCCGATCCCGGGCCCGGAATCGGGTGATTTTGCTGTCGATGACAACCTCCTTGCTGAGGCCGCTGGCCCGTTCCTGCGCGGTCACCTTGAGCATGCCGTCGAGGTTCAGGTCAAAGCGCACCAGAATCTCGCTCAAGGCGGGAGCGTCGGGATCCAGCTCTTCCAGTCGGAAGCTGCCGATCCATTCATTCAGACTCGAAATGTCGTGCTCTCCCTGGAGGACTTCGATTTCCACCGCACTCTGGCCCGCGTACTCCGTGTAGTAAATGTCGGAGCGTTTCGCTGGCAAGGACGAGTTCCGCGTGATGATGGGGGAAAAACACTGGTCGGTTTCCATACCGTTAACTTCACCCACGCAGCGAATGCCCAGGGTATGGGGCGTAATATCAACCAGGACGGGCCCCACATCGATGCCCGCCAGCAGCGCGCCCTGGACGGCGGCGCCGAGCGCGACGCACAGGTCCGGGTCGATCTCATGGTGCAGTTCCTGGTGTAACTGGTCGTGCAACATTTGATGCACCAGCGGGGTCCGCGTGCTGCCGCCAACCAGGACGACGCGGTCGATCTGGCTGGCCGGCAGTTTGGCGTCGGAGAGTGCGTCGTTGACGCAGTCGATCGTTTTCTGCAGCAGCGGCGTGATCAGGTTTTCGTATTGCGGGCGGTCGAGCGTCAGATTCAAGTTCAAAGGACGACCGTCTTTTTCCGCTATGAACTCTTCCGCCAGCGTAACGACAGCTTCGACCGAGAGCCGCTTTTTGGCCTCTTCGACCGCGTGCAACAAGCGCGACTGCGCCGTCGGCAAGGTGCGCAAATCGATCCCGTGCTCTTCCAGGAACGCAGCGGCCACATGGTTGAGCAGCAGTTCGTCAAAATCATCGCCGCCCAGGTGGGTGTCGCCGTGGCTGGAAAGGACTTCGATAACGCCCGCTTCCACCTGCACAATCGAAACATCGAAGGTGCCGCCGCCCAGGTCGTACACCAGCAGCTTTTCATTCAGGGCGGATTTCGGCTCGTACACCAGCGAAGCGGCGGTAGGCTCGTTGATCACGCGGAGCACTTCCAGCCCGGCCAGGCTGCCTGCCTCACGCGTGGCTTGCCGCTGGTTCTCGTTAAAAAAGGCCGGCACCGTAATCACGGCCTGGGTCAGCCTGCGGCCCAGCGCCTGTTCGGCCCGATCGGCCAGGGTGCGCAGGATCATCGCCGAGACTTCTTGCGGCGAATACTCCTGGTCGCCCATGACGACCTTGGCGTCCTCCCCCATTTTCCGTTTGACGGAGCGCACGGTCCGCTCGGGAGCGACCAGCGCCTGGTTGCGGGCCGCTTCTCCGACCAGCAGGGCGCCATTTTGATCGAGCCCAACCACCGACGGCAGAATCGACTCGCCGCGGTCATCGCGCAGCACGATCGGCTCGCCGTCCTGGACAATGGCCGCCACGCTGTTGGTGGTGCCAAGATCAATCCCCAGTACTGGATCCATTGTGCCTTCCTTCGTACCTGTTGACCAAAGCAAACTCTGAATTTACACCTGCGGCGAGGAAGACGCATCCCCCGCCGAAGTCCCCGCGGGCCGACTGGCGACCGCTTTGACCTCGGCGATCCGCACCACCCGCTTCCCCCAGGTGTAACCCGGGCGAATCTCTTCCACAACGGTCTCCGGCGGCCCCGCCTGGGGATCCGCCAGGGCGACGACCCGCATGCCATGGGGATCGACTTTCAGGCCGAGCGTCTCTAGCCGCTGAATTCCGTGTCTGGCCAGTTCCTGCCGCATCCGCTCTTGCATCAATTGATGCCCCTGCAGAAAGGCCCCCAGCTCTTCTTCGGCGACATCGGCGACGGTCGCCGCGCACTGCCGCTCGATCTGCAGCAGACCGGACCCCAGCAACCTGCGTCGCCACCAGGACAACTGCGCCAGTTCCCGGGCGACGGTCGCCTGCAGCCGCTGCGGCACGACTTCCGCCAGGCGACGGTGGGTTGCTTCCAGCGCCTTGCCGGCCCGCCAGAGCGATTCATCCAGCCCCACGATCGCTTCCACCAGAGGCAGGGAAGCCTGCCGGGCGCTTTCTTCTTCACGCGGTTTGACCGACTGGAATTGCCGGATCGCCTCGTCGAGTCCCTGACGGGCCTGCTGCAGGGAATCTTCCAGACCGCGACTGCTTTTGGTCTGCAGCTTCAGCTCTTGCCGCATCGCCGTTAGCGCTTCGACCACCTGCAGCAAGCCCACCGCCGGCAAGGCCGGAGGCGGGTCGTTCGGCTCGCCCGCTGCGGCGGCTTCGCCCGCTGTTTCGGTTAGCCAATCACCAAACTGCTGCAGGATCTGCTCGTTCTCCCAGGGACTACGGGTCATGAGCGAACCAGCGATAACAAGAGAGAGGTCGGCAGGCGTTGCCGCCGAAAACGGGGCTGCAGTTCGGCCGCCAGGCTTGCCACGGAATCCATCGACTTTTCATCGAACAGGCGATTTTTCCAAACGGCGACGGGATCCTGCAGCTGATCATAGGCGGCGCGAATTTCACTGAACTTTTCCGGCGATTGCTCCGGCGGAAAGGCGCGCACCAGTTCCAGATAGCGGGCCCGCACCGCCGCCGCATCCGCGCTGGGGTCGATTCCCAGGACTTCATAAGGGCCAGACATAAAGAGCTTCCTGAATGCTGGGTGATGGTTGAATCATGCGCGACCCGGAAGGGCCAATATATGCGTTGCTACGGTTGCGTCGCGTTGGGTTGGCGACGACATTCGAACCCACCGCACGCGGAATGCCGGGGATGCGAGGTGTTTTAGTCGTCGTAATCATCGTCGAAAAGATACGCGTCCTGAAGACGGTCCATTCGCAACTCAATGAATTGCAGCAGGAAAGGGCATTTCGCCAGCACCATTTCGTCTTCGAGATCGCTCCGCGATTCCGCCATACTAGCCGCCCTGGACAGATAGAACCCCGCGTTGGCCAGGGCACGGGGGTCGTCCCCTTTTTCCAGTTCCAGGATTCCCTGTTCGTACCAGAAAATCGCACTCTCGGGAAACCGGCGTCTGCCCTCGCCGCCCAATTGGCGTCGGACTTTCGCATTGCCTTTGGACGCCGACAGATACATGAGCACGCATGCCAGATCGTCTCTGGCCCACGTCTTTGGATCGCTTCGCTTCACATACTTCAGGAAAGCGGCCTCCTGCGTTTTCTGTCCGGAGTACGTATCGCCCCTCAGGTACAAGCGATAAAAGAACCGGGCCGCCAGGACGATGCTGGAAAGGACCGGTTTCTTCACGACCGCCTGTTTGAAAAGATCGACGTATTTCTTTTTTATCTCGCGCGGAAATCCATACTGCACCGCCAGGTGGCTCAACTTCAGCCAGACCACCAGCGGCTCCTCCATCGAGGCGACGGCAGCGTCGATAAACGCCTGGGCGGCCGCCGGCTCCCCGGCTTTGATTTCGATCGCAGCCTGGATCGCCAGCGCGACATATGGTTCCAATCCGTCCGGCAGATTTTTGACCGCGTCGACCATTTCCTGCCGCGCCTCCTCCCACAGTCCGCCGGCGACTAACACGCTGGTCATCTGGCATCGCTGGTTCCAGTTCAGCGCCCGGGACGCGGCACTGCCCGGGCTCAACCGCAGCAGGGCCTGCACGTGCGGCGCGGCCCGTTCCGGCTGCTTTCGCCGCTGATAGAGGTCCGCCAGCTGGGAATGGGCATCCACTTCGTCCGGGTGTTTTTCGACCATCTTCAAAAGCACGCCGATGAGCAGATCCGTCTCTTCCCGCAAGGAATGATATTCGGACCAGTCATACCAGGCCTGCTTCAGCAGGGGGCTGGACGCCACCGCCTGCTGGAAATGCCGGACCAGCTTGCGTTCAAATTCGAATGCGAAAGTCTGGTTCGTTTCGGGATTGACCAGACCGCGTTCGGATCCGTCGGGAGGGGGCGAAACAAAGAGCAGGTAGGCCTGCAGAAGACTCGCCTGATGCCAATGCGCCAGCCCCGCCGCGAGGGAGCGGTCGGCCTCGCTGAAACCGGGCAAGGTCGCCGCATCGACCAGATACGCGTCCATGAACCTCAGCCCTTCGAGAGCCAGGACAAAGTCGGGGTTCTCCTCGCGCACCAATGCCTGTGTAAGATTCCAGCGAGGATCCCAGGACGGCGCCGGCGCCGCCGCCATCAACTTTACCAGCAGCTTCGGGTCGCTGTTGCGGATCGCCCGTTTTCGCACCAGATCGACCAGCGCTTCGATCTGGCGGGAGTGCGTACTGGCGAAACGACTTCGAAGCGACGAGAGATCCCGGAAGAAACCCAGCCACGCCTCCTCGCGCCAGGCAATCGCCATCCGCTGCAGCAGCACAAAGACCGGGTCCGCTTCCAGGCTTTCGGTCACCTTGCGGGCGGCGCGGCCAACGTCGAAACCGGGCCCGCCCTGGGGCCCCGTTTCCAGCGGCGGTTGTCCACCGGAAAACAGTAAGACCTGGGCGATCCGCCAGGCCGGACGTTGCGAATCCAAGCGACGCCAGTTCTCGGCCGCGCGGTCATCGTCGTTCTGGTAATAAGCCGACAAACCGCGAATCAACAGTTTCCAGTCGCTCAGCGGCGACTTCCGCGAGATCGCCTGGAGCTGGATTCCGGCGGCTTCGTCGTCCCCCTGTTCCACCGCCTGCAGCGCCTGGCGGACGGACTCCAGGTGCGGTTTCACCAGGGGGTGCTCGGGCGCCTGGCACCGCGCGTCGAGCACGGCCTCGTCGGTCAATTTATTCAGCAAGGCCGGATCGCGTTCCAGCAGATCCAACGCCCCCTGGCCGCCTTCCCCCAGGACCAGCTGCAGCCGCGACACGTGCTGCCTGATCTCGGGACGCGAGGACTGGAGTTGCTGCAGTTCGTGCAACACCGTGCGGGCGTCGTCAAATTGCCGCATGGCGTACAGCTGTTCAACCCGCCCGACGTGCGCCTCTTCCAGAAACTGGCGGGAGGCCTCGCCCGGTTCCTGGCGAAACAGCAACCGGGCCTCCTTGAGTGCTTCTTTTGCTCGGCCTTTTTCCAGCTCCCGACGGGCGCGCTGTAAACGCTCGGCGGGAGAGAGCTTGTCCGGTTTCTTGCGATTCTTCCCCACTCGCTACATTCCTCAAAGGAGAGATCGGAAAACGAACCGGCGCGATAAAAAACCGGCGTGGCTGAGGGACTTTATTAACTTAACGCTCCTCCCCATTCTCGACAATCAGGCCGCCTGACCGTGGCAGGAACAAACGCTCCGCGGCCCCACCAGGGCGGATGCGGATCAGAGGCATGATCGACATTTCCTCGACAGCTCCTCGACAAGGGATGAACGCCTTGTTGACCGTTCATTGACCGTTCATTGACCGTTCATTGACCGTAGATCAACCGGTCGCCAACCGTAGATTGACCGCCTGTCAACCTTTCATCGACCGTCCACTGACACTCCATCGACATGCTGTCCACAGTTGGTTGACCGTTCATCGACCGTCTGGCGACGCTTTCTCAACACGTTGTCGACACGCTATCGACAGGTTATCGACACTCGCGCGGGAGGTCGACCGGGTCGCTTGGGAAAAAGTCGGCGGTGGCGTGTGAACCACCAGGGGATCGGGTGCGTAGAACGATCGCCGTGTTCTTTTCCGCGCGCCGGGATCGGCATCGCCACTTGAGAGGGCGGCGCAGCGCTCTATATTGGGCGTCTGAAAGGGTTTCCCACGTCGGTGGGGAACCGAGGAAGGCCCCTGTCCGGCGCCGGCGTGGTGGTGCTCCTGGCGACGAAGGAACCGGCCGGTTCCGTTTCCCTTGCCTGATTTCTTTACTCGTATTCGTGACTTGGATTACCGATGGCGGACTCTTCTCCGGATGATACGCAGGATCGAGCGCCCGACGCCGCCCTGGAGCAGTCGGGTGCGAAGACGGCGGAGCCGATGATCGAAGCGGTCCACCTTTCCAAGTTCTACGGCGTGTTCACGGCCACGCGGGACATCAGCTTCCAGGTCAACAAAGGGGAAGTCGTCGCCTTCCTGGGACCAAACGGCGCCGGCAAAAGCACCACGATGAAAATGCTGACCGGTTATCTGGCCCCTTCGCAAGGGACGGCCCGGATCGCCGGCTTTGAGGTGTCGACCCATCGCCGCGAGGCTTCCCGCCGCCTGGGTTACCTGCCGGAAAACGGCCCGCTGTACCCCGACATGACGCCCAGCAGCATGCTCAATTTTATGGCCGAAGTCCGCGGCATGTCGCCCGGCTATAAAGCGGCCCGGATCGCCGCCGTGGCCGAACTGTGCGATCTGCACGGCGTGTTTCAGAAGCCAATCAGCAAGCTCTCCAAAGGCTACCGCCAGCGCGTCGGCATGGCGCAGGCGCTGCTGCACGAGCCCGATGTGCTGATCCTCGATGAGCCGACCGCCGGCCTGGACCCCAACCAGATTCACCATGTGCGAGAGATGATCCTGCAGCTGGGGGCCGAGAAGACCATCCTGCTGTCGACCCATATTCTGCAGGAAGTCGAAGCCATGTGCAGCCGCGTGGTGATGATCAGCGAAGGCCAGAAACGTTACGACGGGCCCGTCGCCGGACTGGCGGAAGCCCAGGAGTCGCTTGATGAAGCGTTCCGTCGCCGCACCGCCGCGGAGGCCGAACCGGCCTGACGTCCCCCGGGCGCCTGGCCCGTTTCCCGTCGACCTGAATCCGCCCTCCCCTTCCCTTTGATTCCGCCGTAAGTCTCGCCATGTCAATGCTGTTTGCTTTCCTGATGCTCCTGCTCATCGACACGTTTTTTGTGTGCGGGTTGGCGCTGCTGCTGGGACCGGTGGGATACACAAACAAGCCGGCGTTCGCCGTGCTGATGCGGAACTTTGTCGGCTATTTCAGCAATCCAACCGGGTATGTGTTTCTGTGCGTGTTTGTCGTGCTGACCTGTTCGGCCGCCTTTTTGCCGCAGGAATTCTTCAACAACAACCTGGCCAATCTCGATCAACTGAACCAGTATCTGCCGCTAGTGATGCTGGTGTTTATCCCGGCCATCACCATGGGAGCCTGGGCCGATGAACGTCGCCAGGGGACCGACGAACTGCTGCTGACGCTGCCGGCGACCGACTTTGACATTGTGATGGGCAAGTACCTGGCGGCGGCGATGATCTTTACGATCTCGCTGATCTTCTCGCAAATCTGTTCGTTCGCCGTGTTGATCTTTCTGACCAACGGCGTTCTGGATCTGGGGCTGCTCTGTACGACGTATCTGGGTTACTGGCTGATGGGCCTGGCGATGATTTCCATCGGCATGGTGGCCTCCTTTTTGACGAATAACCTGACGATTGCGTTTATCCTGGGCGTCGCCATGAACGCTCCGCTGGCGCTCATGTCGTACGCCCACCTGTTGATCTCGCGGGATTCGGTCGCCCAGGCGATTGAGCAGTGGGGCCTGCTGGAACAGTTCAGCGACTTTGGCCGCGGGGTGATCAGCCTTTCCAGCACCGTGTTTTTTGTGATGCTGATGGTGATCGGCCAGTATGTGTGCATGGTGCTGATCGGTCGCCGGCACTGGCTGGGCGGGTCCGACGGCGAGTCGATGCTGGGGCATTACGTGGTGCGTACGATCTGCCTGATCCTGGCGGCCGCCGGCCTGACGTATCTGCTGTCAAACGCGGATCCGGTCCGGCTGGATATGACCGAAGGCCGCGTCAACTCGCTGGCGCCCGACACCCGCCTGGTCCTGGGCGAACTGGAAAACGACAAGCCCGTTTATATCGATGCCTATATCAGCGAGAACATTCCGGAAGCGTACGCCGAGACGCGATTCCAGCTGGAAACGCTGCTGAAAGAATTTGAAGCGATGGCCGGCGGCAAGATCCACGTCCGCATCCACAAGGACCTGGATCCCTTCGGCCCGATCGCCGACCAGGCCGAAGAACGCTATGGCATCCGCGCGCGGAACATCGTCACCCAGCAACGCGGCGTGTTGCGCAACGAAGATGTGATTTTGGGGGCCGCCTTTACCTGCGGCCTGGAAAAGGTCGTGGCGCCGTTCTTTGATTCCGGCATTCCGGTGGAGTATGAACTGGTCCGGTCGATCACCACCGTCGCCAAGGGGGAACAGCAAACGATCGGCGTCGTCCAGACCAACTGGAAACTGATGGGCGGCGAAGTCGTGCTGCCGACCGCCCAGGGGCCGCAACTCGCCCGCCTGGGGAAAGAGGCCTTCATTCGCGAGCTGGAAAAACAGTATCGCGTTGAGACGGTCGATCCCAGCGAGCCGATCGAACGGGGCAAATACAAAGTCCTGTTCGTCGCCCAGCCCTCATCGCTGTCCGACTCGCAGTTGACTAACGTGATGCGGGCGATCCGCGACGGGCAGCCGACCGCCATTTTTGAAGATCCGCTGCCCGTCAGCATCCAGGCCCCCGGCACCGGCGACGAACGGCTGCTGGATCCCATCCTGCTGCGACTGGGCCGCATGCCGGAACCCAAGTGCGATATGAAGCGGCTCTGGGACATGCTGGGCATCCATGTCAGCACGGCCCGCGACGAGAACCAGGCGCAGCGTTACAAGGCGGTCTGGCAGGACTACAACCCGTACCCCAAACTGAAAATGAACGGCGTCCAGGCGGTCGTGTTTGTGCGGGATGAAGCCCGGGCCGACAAGGTCGCCTTTAACCCGGGCGATCCGATCACGGCCGAGATCGAAGAACTCTGGTTCCTCTGCCCCGGCGCGATCCAGCCGCGTCCCTCGGATCTGAAGGTCACCCCGCTGGTCCGCACCGGCGACAACTCGGGCGAGCTCCTCACCAGCGAGTACCGCCAGTTTGGCTCTAACCCGGCCATGCTCAAAGCCAAAAAAGGCCTGCCCGTCGCCGGCCGGGAGTTCGTCCTGGCCGCCCGTATCCAGGGCGTTCCGCCGGTGGAGAAATCCCCCCTGTTCCCCGACGCCGAACCGGCCAGCGACGGCAAACAGCCCGAGATCGACGTGGTCTACGTGGCCGACATCGACCTGATGATGGCCGACTTTGTCCGCTCCTCCGAAGAGACCGACCAGCGAATCGACAACGTCAACTTCCTGCTCAACATTGTCGATGTGCTGGCGGGCGATCAGCGGTTTGTCAACATTCGCAGCCGCAAGCTCCAGCTCAGCACCCTGCAGCGGATCGAAGACCTGACCGCCCAGGCCCAGCAGCGCGAACAGCGAGCCACCCAGGAAGCCGAACAGCGACTGGCGCTCGATTACAAGAAGATCGAAGAAGAAACCAACCGTGAAGTCGAAGCGGCCCGCGAGCGCGTCCGCGAACTCACCCGTAAAGCCAGCAAGGGGGATAACGTCGACCTGGGGGCGTTACAGCTGGCCCGCGAAAAAGAAGCCGTGGCGGAATTCAAAAGCAATCGCGAGAAAGAATTCAAGCGGGAAAGCAACGAGAAGGAACTTAACGAAACCAACCGCCGCAACGAGCGCCGCACCAATCTGGAAATCCGCAACGTCGAACGCTGGATCAAGATCATGTCGGTCGCCCTGCCGCCCCTGATCCCGCTGGCCATCGGCTTTGGCGTGTTTGTCACGAGGCGCCTGCGCGAACGCGAAGGCGTGTCCAAAGCGCGGCTGCGCTGGTAGTCGATCCGGCCGCCAGTACGCGCCGCCCGCCGGGCGCCGTGACGGTCTCCCTTGAGGTATCGGAGTGAAATCAAATGACCGAATCGATGAAAACGCTGCTCTATGTCAGCACTGCGGCGGTTGTCATGTCGTGCGTGGGCATTGTCGTCTGGCGGCAAACACCTGCGGCCGAACAGGTCGAAGAAATGGTCGGCAAACCGCTGTTTACCGACCTGAAAGATCCGCTTGACGCGGCCAGCCTGGAGATCGTCCGTTATGATTCCCAGCTGGGCCAGATCAAACCGTTCCGCGTGGCGCAAGTCGGCGGACGCTGGGTGATTCCCTCGCAGTCCAACTATCCGGCCGACGCCGAGTCGCGGCTCCGCGGCATCGCCACCGAACTGATGAGCGTCAAAGTGCTGGGCGTCGCCAGCGATCTGCCCAGCGACCACGAGCAGTACGGCGTCGTCAAACCGGACCAGAACAACCTCAAAACCAGCGCCGACTCCCTCGGCGTGCTGGTCCGTCTGGAAGATAAAAAAGGGAAGCCGCTGGCCGGCATGATCGTCGGCCGGGCCGTCGACTCGACCGACGACGCATCCCCCGCGGCCCGGCTGCAGGCAGCCGGCTCCCAGCAGCGCTATGTCCGCCTGCTGGGTCAGGACGGGCAAGGCCAGGACCGCGTGTTTGTGGCTTCGGTCGATCTGGACCAGTTCTCCAGCCGGTTCGAGGACTGGATCCAGACCGACCTGCTGGAGTTCAGCCCGATTGCCCTCGATCAGATTTCCATCCGCGAGTACGCCGTCACGCCCGTCAACCAGCTGCAGGTCAAACTGACGGAGCGAAGCGAGATCACGGTCCGCGAAAAAGACGCGCAGTGGGAGCTTGTCTCGCTCAGCCTGTACGGCGACAACGGCTGGGAAAAAGGCAGCCTGCCCCCAGGCCAGCAGATCAACGCGGAGCGCCTGAACGAACTGAAAGACGCCATCAAAGACCTCACCATTGTCGGCGTGCAACGGAAACCGGCGCTGCTGTCCGACGAGCTCAAAGGCAGCCAGAGCCAGATGACGATCGACGCCGCCGGCAAGCAGGGCCTGGAACGGGCCGGCTTCTGGCTGATCGAAGGCCGCATTGTCAGCAACAACGGCGAGCTCGTTATCCGCATGAACACCGGCTTCAGCTATCGCCTGCGTTTCGGCCGCTCGGCCAGCCTGGGCGATGAAGAGAACGCCGGCATCAACCGTTATGTGTTCGCCGTGGCGGAGCTGGACGAACAGCAGTTCCCCGCCCCCGCCAAACCAGAGCTCCCCGCCCTGCCTGGCGCCGAAAAAACGGACGATGACAAAACCGATGGCGAAAAACAGCCCAGTGCGGCCGCCGACGCCGATCGCCGGGCCGAGATCGAAGCGGAACGGAAACGCCTGCTGACCGAGTATGAACTGGTGTTCAAACAGTGGCAAGCCAAACGCCGCCAGGCCGAAATCCAGGTCCGCAATCTCAACGCCCGCTTTGCCGACTGGTTCTTTATCGTCCCCGAGCAAACGTTCCAGAAGCTCCATCTGGGCCGCGACGATCTGTTCGCCCTCGCCGACACCGCGCCGTCCACTCCCCGTTTCGGTCCCGGCTCCGGCATCCTCGCCCCGCCGCCACCGCCCCAGTCGACGACCCCCGAAGCCCCCCCTGCCCCGCCCGCCGACAAATCAAAGGTTGACGAACCAAAGGTTGACGAACCGAAAGCTGTCGAGCCGAAAGCCGACGAACCCAAAGCCGACGAACCCAAAGCCGACGAACCCAAAGCGAACGAACCCAAAGCCGACGAACCCAAGGCGAACGAACCGAAGTCGGATGAGCCACCAGGCGATTCCTGAGAAACGAGAGAGGAATCACTGCCGCATTCGTCCCCAAAAACTCTCTCTTCTTTTCTTCTGCGAACGATGCGGTGAATCCCTCTTTTCTTATCGCTTTTAGCGTCGCAAAGGCGTGTACCCGCTACCCCGGCAGCTTGTAAAACCGGGCGGCCGTGCCGCCGAAGATCGCGGTGGTTTCGGCAGTCGACATCATCCCAACGGCTCCCTGCAGGGCGTCGTAAACCTGCTCGTAACTGGCGGCCAGTTCGCAGACCGGCCAATCCGATCCGTACATGCATCGCTCGGGGCCGAAACTTTCCAAAGCCGTTTGAATGTACGGTTTCAGGTCGGCCAGCTTCCAGGCTTCCCAGTCGGCTTCGGTCACCATGCCCGACAGCTTGCAGTACACGTTGGGAAAGCGGGCGGCGGCCTGGAACGGTTCCAGCCAGTCGTCCATGGCGCCGTCCTTGATCCGCGGCTTCGCCAGATGGTCGATCACCAGCGGCAGCCCAGGCAATTCGCGGGCCAGCGTCGTCGCATGCTTCAGGTGTTTGACATAGAACAGCATGTCAAACGGCACGCCATGCTTTTCCAGCACCTTCAGGCCGCGGATCACCTCGGGCCGCACGATAAAGTCATCGTCCGGCTCGTCCTGCACGACATGCCGGACGCCGACAAATTTGGGATGATCCTTGAACTCCAGCAACTGCTCTTCGCATTGCTCGCTGGCCAGATCGACCCAGCCCACCACGCCGGCGATGTAGTTGAACTGCTCCGCCAGCCCCAGCGCCCAGCGATTCTCGGCCGTGTTGTGCTGCGTCTGCACAAAGATCGAACGCTCGATCCCTTTCTTCGCCAGTTGCGGCAGCAGTTCGACCGGCAGAAAGTCCCGCCGGATCGGCTCCAGCTCCGGCGCCTCCAGCCAGGAGTAATCAAACGGCTGGCTAAGCTGCCAGAAGTGCTGGTGCGAATCAATCTTCATAACGCCTCTCCAGACGACCGCCAGGGACGCGAACGCATCCCTGCGGCATTTCGGTTCTCACGCTCCCCGCAACTGGCAGGGAAACGAAAAAGAAGCAGTCCTTTCGCGGGGCGAAAGGCAATGCAACGGCGACTAAATGGTGACCGAGGAGAAACCGCCGTCGACCACAATGTTCTGGCCCGTCACAAACGAGGAAGCACGGGACGAAGCCAGCCAGACGACGGCGCCGTCAAGCTCTTCCGGTTTGCCGAACCGCGCCATGGGCGTGTGGCCGACGATCTGCCCGCCGCGTTCGGTGTAGCCGCCGTCCTCGGTGAACAGCAGCGCCCGGTTCTGTTCGGCCGGGAAAAAGCCGGGGCTGATGGCGTTGACCCGCACCCCTTTTTCGGCCCATTCCCGGGCCAGGAATTTGGTGAGGTTGATCACGGCCGCTTTAGCGGCCGAATAGGCCACCACGCGCGACAGCGGGATCATGCCGGCCATGGAAGCGATATTGATAATGCTGCCCCGCCCGGCGCCGACCATCCCTTCGCCAAAGACCTGGCTGGGCGACAGCGCGCCGCCGACCAGGTTCAAATCGAACACGGCCCGCCAGGCTTCCAGCGGCAACTGGCAAAAATCGCTGCCAGGCGGCAGCGTCGCATCGGGCCGGTTGCCGCCGGTCGCGTTGACCAGCACGCTTACCGTATCAAACCGGGACACAATCTGGTCGCGGGCCCGGCAGAGCGAGTCCCGGTCCATGGCGTCGGCCGCCTGGAAAAAAGCCGTCCCGCCGGCGGCTTCGATCGTGGCGACCCGCTGCTGTCCGCGTTCTTCGTTCCGGCCAATAATGGCGACGCGGGCCCCTTGCGCAGCCAGGGCTTCGGCCATACCGCCGCCCAGCACGCCGGTGCCGCCGACCACAACGGCCGTTTCATTTTCCAGATTAAACAGATCAGATTTCATGGTGGATTTCTCAGGTTAGTCCATGCGAACGCCGATGGTCAGCAAGATATTCGCAAAGCGTTGCTGATCGGCCGTTTGAATTGTCAGCACATGATCGGGAGTGGCGACCGCCTCGTAGAAGGCCCATTTTTCAATCGGCTCCAGGCCAATCTCCAGGCCGCCGTCCTGCATCGACTGGCGATACTCGTCCCACACTGGCGGATCTTCGGTCAGGGCGTATGGCCCGGTTGTTTCGTACATCATCGTATTCACGGCCTCCAGCGGCACGGCCGAGATCAGCGCCTGCAGCACCTGGTTGCACGTTACCAGGCCGGGCATCAGGTTCAAATGCAACAGCTCCGCCTGGGGGCCAATCTTGGAAGAAGCCGGGTAGTTGCCGTCGGCGATCAGCACTTTGGAATGGTGGCCGGCCCCGCCCAGCACGCCAAGAATCGTGGGGTGAATCAGTTGCATTTTCAGCATGGGTCGTTCCTTCGGGCGTTGCGAGCTGGACAAGGTTGAACAGGAATGGGGCGAGCGTCAAACAGAGCCGGGCAGCTGTTTCAAGCGACGTCCCCCGCCAAGAGACGTCGCTTTTCTCTCGACGCCCTTACATGCCTTCGGCCAGGGCGGCCAGGTGCCGGCTGAAGTGGTCGGCCAGCACCTCGGTGTAGGTGTCAGGGTTTGACTCCAGGACGGAGCGGACGGCCGGGCCCAGTTCGGGATCGGTCAGCGTGGAGCCGAACGTGCAGTGCAAAATCTGCCGGCCCGGCTCCGTGAAGCCGGCGCCCTGGGGCGTATCGGCCCAGCGTTCCAGGTACAGCTGTTCCAGCCGCGTCGCCTCCAGGCCGTCGTCCGTCGGAACGGCCGCATTGGTGGCCGAAACATGGTAAGTCGCTTTGTCCACATCGTACCGTTGCCGGGCGAACTGTACGATCCGGCGAAACAGCGATTCCTCGTGCCGGGCCACGACCCGCAGCGCTTCCAGATAACTGGTGCCGGCCGTTTTCACATGGAACCGGCCCTTTGTCGCCCGGGCCAAAGCCGGATACATGGACAGTTTATCGGATCCGGAATGCAGGCTCAGTTTGTACGGCCCCAGCAGCTCGGCGATCGCCGCATGCTGATTGAGGGAGGCTTCCAGCGCGCCGACGTCGCCTTTGTAGTCGACCCCTTTTTCCAGTTCTCCAATGAACCGCGGGGCCAGGCTGACCAGTTTCATGCCGCCGCGGAGGCACTGATCGGCGATGATGTAATGCTCGGCCAGCGTGGTCGGCTGGTCGGTTTCGTCGACCGACAGCTCGATCTCATAATCGCGTCCCAGCTGCTCATGGACGCTACGAATATGGTCGCCCAGCGCCAATGCCTGGGCAATCGCGGGACCGTATTTGACGGCCGCCCGCATGCAGGCCTGCTCGTCGAGTTCGATCGTCTGGCCAGTCGGCAAGGGAATCGATTTGCCGCGGTACTGGTCGTACCAGGGCGCCGCATCCCGGGCCGCGGCGAACTTGTCGCGGAGCGTCGCCTCGGAATAATCGTCGGCCTGCTGGTCGACCGCGTCGGACGGATCGATGGTGAAAAAGGTAAAGCCTACGGCGGCCGTCAGATCGACGTCCGCCGGCGTTTTCAGGTGATCGGCGTCGGCGCCAATACGGCCGGTCCAGCCCGCAGAGGCGGCCCCGGTCAGGGCGTCGTCCATCACCTGCTGGGCGGTCCGCTGGGTGCGGGTCATCTCGCGGATCGACTGCTGCGGGAAGATCGGCTCAATGCCGGCCCCGGCGCGTTGCATGGCCGCCACGTGTCCCGGAGTCGCCAGGCCGATGCGATCGCCAAAGCCAAAACTGGGCGCCAGACCTAAAGTTTCGCAACGATTGGAAGTGGGTGAATTCATCAGAGGCGCCGCCTTTCAGTCCCGGAAGTAACGTTGGAATGCTTCAATCGTTTTGACCGCGGCCGTGTCGGCGTCGGGCAAGGGAAAGGCCTCGGCCGAAAGGTAGCCGTCGTAGCCGGTTTCTTTCAACGCAGCGGCGATCGGCGCAAAGTCCATGTGGCCGAGCCCCATCGCCTGGCGATTGGAATCGACGAAGTGGACGTGGCCAATGTACCCCTGCCCTGCCCTGACCGCCGCGGCCAGGTCGGCCTCTTCGATGTTCATGTGGAACAGATCGGCCAGCAGCAACACGTTGCGGGTGGTCAGCGTTTTCAAAAACGCGACGCCGTCGGCGACCGTTTTGATCAGGTTGGTTTCGTAACGGTTCAGCGGCTCATAAATCAGCGGCGCGCCCGCCTTCTCGGCGTAAGGCCCCAGGTCCTCCAGCGCTTCCGCCAGTAGCGCGAGGGCGGCGGCCAGATCCAGCTCTCCGCCCCAGCGGCCTTGCATGGAACCAATGATGGCCGGGGCCTCGTAAGGAGCGCCAAAGTCGATCATCGACCGGATGAACTCGCGGGCGGCCGTCCGCTGGGCCGGATCCGGATCGGTCAGTTTCAGGCCGTGCTTCACCATGCCGGCTCCGGTGCCGACCGCGGCTACCTTTAAATTGTGCTGGTTCAACAGGCCGTTCAGTTCGCCCGCGTCGACCGTATCGGGACCGGGGGCGAAAATCTCGATGGCGTCGTAGCCCAGTTCGGCCGCCCGGGCGCAAGCGGCCGGCAGTCCATCCCAGAATACAAAGGGGCCGCCGCGAGCTTCCTCGACCAGGCTCACGGTCACTGCAGATTTCATCATGGGGGTAATCTCCTTGCAGGCGGCGGGGGCCGCTTCAGGCAACTTCAATGACCGCTTTGATCACGCCCGATTCGGGATGGGTAAACGATTCAAACTGGGCGATCACGTCGTCGAACGCGACGCGGTGCGTGATCCAGGGCTGTGTGTCGATGGTGCCGTCTTCAATCAGGCCAATGATCCGGGCAAAGTCGGCCGGCAAGGCGTTGCGGGAGCCTTTGATGGTCATTTCCGGACGATGCAAGGCCGTATGCAGGAAGGTAATTTCCGACGTGGTAATGCCGACATAGACCAGCGTGCCGGTCGGAGCGACGTACGCCATGGCGTTTGCCATGGAGCGGTTGTTGCCGGTGGCGTCGGTCACGACGAAGTACTTGTCGCCGCCGGTGATCTCGCGGATCTGCTCGACCTCGCTGCCGTCCCCCTGGAAGAGAATCGTATGCGGCACGCCGTATTTCTCGCGGCAGAAGTCCAGCCGCGATTCGACCATATCCATCACCGTGATGGTGGCTCCTGTCAGCCGGGTGAACTCCAGCGTGGCCAGGCCGATCGGTCCGGCGCCGATGATCAGCACATGGTCGCCCTCTTTGGGAGCGCCGCGGTCGGTGGCGTGGCAGCCGATCGCCAGTGTTTCGACCAGGGCCAGCTGTTCGTACGAAAGCTTCGACGAAGGATGCAGCTTGTCGGCCCGGACCAGGAACCGCTCACACAGGCCGCCGTCGACCATCACGCCGATCACGTTCAGCGATTCACAGCAGTTGGTGCTCCCCTTGCGACAGGGGAAACAGGTCCCGCAGTTCATATACGGCTCCACGCTGCAGCGATCGCCCGGCTTGACCTGGGTGACTCCTTCGCCGACTTCCAGCACTTCGACTCCCAGCTCGTGGCCCGGGATGCGCGGGTATTTGAAGAAGGGAAATTTCCCCAGATAGCCGCTGTAGTCGGTGCCGCAAATGCCCATGCGATGGGTCCGCACCAGCGCCTGGCCGGGGCCGGGCGAGCCGGGATCGGCGACTTCGACCTGGGCAAAATTTTTCGGCTCTTCGAGTCGAATGGCTTTCATCGGTCCTGTTTCCTGAATGGGGGGTTATTCGACAACCGTGCGCGGCGGGTCGTTATTTTCGGGTCGGCCTTCGACATAAAACCAGTTATGGATCGGCTGCAGAATGGCCTGCACCTCGGCCAGCAGCTGTTCATCCAGCGGCTGCTGCGCCCATTCCAGCCATGCGGTCACCTGCCGCGGGTCGGCGGTTCCCGTGATACAGGTCGAAAACGACGGATTCGCTATAGAGAACTGTAACGCTAACTGGGCAATGTCGACACCACGGCTGTGGCAATGCCGGGCCGCTTCGGCCGCGATCGCCCGCACCTGGGGCGTCGCCTTGTGCCACGGCGGAAGCGCCGCATTCGTCAGCAAACGGGCCGAGAAAGGGGCCGCGTTCATCAGCCCCACCTGCTTCTCCGCACACAGCGGAATCAGTTCCAGGGCCATGTCGTTCTGCAGGGTGTAATGGTTGTAGCTCAGCACCACATCGAGTTCGGCCTGGGCCAGCGCCTGTTTGAACATTTGCATCGGGTAACCGCTCACGCCGACGAACCGCACCTTCCCTTTTTGCACCTGTTCCCGCAGGGCCGGCAGCGTCTCCTCAAACACCTGGGTCATGTCGACAAACTCAATATCGTGGCAGAGCACAATATCCAGATGATCGACTTTCATCCGCTCCAGCGAAATGTCGATGCTTTCCGCCACCCGCCGGGCGCTGAAGTCAAAATGCTGCGGCGCGTAACGTCCCAGCTTGGTGCTTAACAGGAAGCGGTCCCGGGGGATGTTCGGCAACACCTGGCCCAGCAGCACTTCGCTCATGCCGCGGCCATAGTAGGGGGACGTATCGATAAAGTTCATGCCGCCGTCGAGCGCCACATGCACGCTCCGCAGCGCCTCGCCCAGGTCGACGTTGCCAAACTCGGCGCCAAGCGACGACGCTCCAAAGCCGATGATCGACAGCTCCAGCCCGGTTTTCCCCAATGTTCGCGTTTCCATCCGTGCCTCTAGTAAATGTTAATAAATCAAGAACGGTTCGCCGGCGCCGCCCTGCCGGGAAGGCGGCTGCCGGCCTCACGCCAGACAAACGTCGGTCGCAGCCGCACTATTTTTTCGGACCGACCAGCTCGACCACGTTCCCATCGGGATCGCGCACCACGGTCAGATAAATGCCTTCGGGAAAGCCCTTCGGCAGGGCGACCGGGCCTTTGGCCAGCGGTTTGACGCCAATTGCCGCCAGACGCTTCACGGCCTGGGTGGTGTCCGTCACCATGATGGTGATATAGCTGTAACCGAGCTGGCTGTGGATGAACGTGTTGTCGCTCTTTTTGTTTTTGACGCCAGGGGTTTGCATCAGTTTCAGTTTCGTCCCGCCGGCTTCGTCGCCCAGGGTCAGCACGCGGATATCGAGAGGCACATTATCGGCCAGCCCCGCGTCGCGGCCGAAATCGCCGCCAACCGAGAAGCCCGTCTGCTCCGTGAAGCCGATCCCCTCGGTGTAAAACTTGACCGACGCTTCGATATCGCTGACCACCACGCCCAGGTCGATCACGCCGGTGGCGAATGCTTTCTCTTCCGCCGGCTTTTTCTCTTCCGCCGACGCCACTCCGGAAACGGCGACCAGCATGGGGATTACGATCAAATAACGAGCGATTTTCATAGGTGTCTCCTCAACAGGGGGTTTCCCGCCTATCGGGCGGGGTCAGCAGATCAGACGGCGCCGGTGATTGTAACCCGAAAACAGTTCGGCGGCGATGATTTGCGAAGAGCCTGCCGGCTGAGTAATCTATGCGTTGGGATGCGGGTCGCGGCGCCCGGTCCTGGACCCCATGCGGCCCTCGCCGCACCAGGCGCCCGCCCCGATCGACACCCTGCCTGACCACCCACCCACAACCCCCGGCCTGATCGCCTTCGGAGGAGAATTCGATGACACGCCTGTTTTGCGGTTTACTCGCGGTTTGGGGATGCCTTGCTGCGCTCACGGCGCCGGCTGCTGGCCAGAGCGTCATCCCCGACGCCCGACTCGATGCGATCGTGCGGAAGTATGTGTTTGAGAAGCGGAACAACGAAGAACCGCTCACCGCCGACGACCTGAAAACCCTCTCCACCATCCAGGGGGACGCGACCGGCGTCAAAAGCCTCGACGGTCTGGAACACTGCCACGCGCTGCTGCTGCTGGACCTGCACGGCGGCCAGATCAGCGACCTCCAGCCGCTGGCCGAACTGACCGACCTGCAGTCGCTCACACTTGCGAACAACAAGATCAGCGACATCAATCCCCTCGCCAAACTGACCAGCCTGCAGTACCTGCAGCTGGCCGGGAACCAGGTCGAAGATATCAGCGTGGTCGCCGGCTTTGAGAACTTGCGCACGCTCGATCTGACCGACAACCGCGTCAAGGATCTCAAACCGCTGGCCAAAGCGACCAAAGTCTGGTCGCTGTATCTCGACGGGAACCAGGTCAGCGATCTGACGCCCCTGTCGAGCCTGACCTGGCTGTCGACGCTCGGCCTGTCGCGAAACCAGGTGAAGGATCTGGCGCCCCTCCAGGGGTCCAGCGAATGGAAGTACCTGTTCCTGCAGGAGAACAAAATCGCCAACCTGGGCGAGCTGCTGAAGATGGCCGAAGCCGACGCTGCCGGCCCGCAGCGATTTGCTCCCTTCTGGCGAATCTACCTCGCCGGCAATCCGCTTTCCGACGAGGCCCAGCAGAAACAGGCCGAAGCGATCCGCAAACTGGGCGGTCGGGTGCTGCTGGAAGATCCCAAAAAATAACGCCGCCGCTACGGCCTGACGGCGATTGCCTGCAGCCGCCCTGTCGCTGAAAATGCAACGGCCGTCCGCCCCCGCCAGGATCCGCAGGGGGCGGCCCTTTCCCCAGGCGACGCCGTCGATCATGTCCAACGCCTCCGCTGAACTACCCGCACTTTCCCAGACCGTCGCCCAGGGGCTGCTCGCCCTGCGTCGCCGGATGGTGCTCTGGGTGTTGCTCGATGGGCTGGCGCAAGTCGGGCTGACGGCCCTCATCTGGGCGACGGTCGACTTCCTGCTGGACTACTACTTTTATCTCGACGTCTCCCAGCGAGCCATCATGCTGGCCCTTGGGGGCGTCGCCATCGCCTGGCGGGCCTGGCGCCGCTGGGTGCGGCCGCTTCTAAAAATGCCGACCGACGACGCATTGTGCCTGCAGGTGGAGCGTCGTTATCCCCACCTGGCCGACCGCCTGATCAGCGCGTTGCAGTTCTCCCGGCTCTCCGCCGCCGAGCAAAGCCGCATGTCGCCCCAGCTGATGCAAGCCGCCGTGGCGCAAGGCGCCGCCGCCGCCCAGGAAACCCGCTTCCCCGCGGCCCTGCGTCAGCAAAAGCAGACCCTGAACCTGGCCCTGATCGCCGGCTGCCTGGTAGCAGGACTGGGCGGGGCCGCCTTGCTGGGAGCGGAAAGAACGCGCGTCTGGGCGGACCGGAACCTGCTGCTTTCCGATCAGATGTGGCCCCAGTCAACGCGGTTCCTGATTCATGGATTGCAGCCGGACGGACGCGTCGCCGTCCCCCGGGGCGACGCCTGGCGGCAAGTCGTGGAGATCGCCGAAGACAGCCCCGAAACGCCCGACGAAGTGTATCTCGACTTTCGTCCCGTGGCCGGTCGTCCAGCCGTGAAACTAAACCGCTTGGAGCGGGACGAACGCCTGTTCTCCACCGAGTTCCCCAGCGTGCACGAGGCCTTTCGCTTCCGCGCCCGGTCCGGCCGCTCGATCTCCCCCTGGGTCGAAGTCGTCCTGGTCGAACAACCGGCCGTCCGCGAGCTGGACCTGACCGTCGATCCGCCGGCCTACACCGGCGGCGAACGAATCACCCTGCCCCGCGACGCCGGGCCGCACGCCGTACTGCTCGGCTCGACCGTGTCCCTCAAGGGACGAGCCAACAAACCATTAGCTAGCGGCCGACTGCTCCTGCTGCATCCCCGGCGGGCCGAAACCTGGGGCGAAGTCCCGCTGCAGCTGGACGACGATCGCCTGGGCTTCTCCGTGGTGCTGTCGCCCGACCAGTGGCCCGGCCAGCGGCCGGAAACGGCCGACACGGCCCCATCGACGGCCGCGTACCAGGCGGCCCAGAGCGTGCGGGTGCGGATCGAACTGGAAGACACCGTGGGGCTGAAGTCCCGGCGTCCCACCACCTTTGGCCTGCGGGTGCTGCTCGATCGCGAGCCGCGGGTGCGGCTGGATCTGTCCGGCGTCGGCGGCATGGTCACACCCAACGCCCGGCTGCCGCTGGCGGCGGAGATTGAGGACGACTTCCTCATTACCTCCGCCATGCTGAACCTGGCTTGGCGCGGCGACGATCCGCAAAACAACGGCAAGGCCGAAGTCGGCTTTGAGCAGCTCGACCAGCAACTGCCGGCCGCCCAGGCCAGCATGCAGGACGCCCTGGAACTGGAAGAACTGGCCATCACGCCGCCGGCCAGCCTGACCCTGCAGCTGGCGGCCCAGGATAACGACGATGTTTCCGGTCCGCATGTCGGGTTGTCCAACGAACGGTTAGTCCGGGTGGTGACCGAAGAAGAGCTGCGGGCCGATCTGCTCCGCCGAGAGAAGGAGCAGCGACAGGAGTTCAAACGTCTGTACGAAGAGCAGCTGGAACTGAGCGTCGAAGCCCGCGCCCTGGCCGCCGACACTCGCGACGCGGCCGCGCTCAGTAACATCCAGATCGAAACGCTGATGACCCTGCAGAAGAAGCAGAAACTCACGGCGACCAACACGGAACTGATCAGCACCCGCCTGGCTGGGCATCTGCTGGAGATCGCCAATAACCGGCTCGAAGAACCCGACGGCCCGCTGCAAAGGCGGCTGCTGGAGAACATCATCAAGCCGATGGCCCGGCTCGCCACCGAACAGATCCCCCGCACCGTGGGCCGCTTTGATCAGGCCCGCCGCCATGCCGCCGCGGCGGAGCCGCGCCGCGAAAGCCTGGACCAGGCAATCGCCGGCCAGGACCAGACGGCCGCCGCCATGGCCGAGATCCTGTCGTACATGGCCCGCGTCGAAGGCTACCAGGAAGCGGTCAACCTGCTCTACGAACTGGAAAAATCGCAGCAAGGGGTGTTCGACCTGACCGTCGAGGAACGGGAAGCCCGGATCAAACGCCTGCTGGAAGGCGAACCGGAGGAGAACAAAACTCCCGAGAAACCCGGGAACTCCCCGCCGCCGGCCAGCGACGAATAAATCAGCGCGGCCCGCGGGCCCCCGGTCTGGTAGCATGAAAGAGAAGCCGTTTCGAAGGTTGCACTGGCAAGGATTTCCAAATGCCCCACGCGATGCCTCGTTTTCTCGCCAATCCCTGGCTGCTGGCTGTCAGCGTCTGCCTGCTTGCCTCCCCGGCGTTCGGCCAGCCGGCGGAATCGGGGTCGCCGCGGACTTCGCTCGGCGTGCGTCAGCAACGGGTGGAGCACATGCTGCTGGAGATGGAGCTCAAGTTCAAAAGCCTGGCGCAAACCCTGCAGGAAAGCGAACCGGAACGGGCCGACAAGCTGGTCGGAGCCCTGCAGGAATCGAAGAAGCTGCTGCTGGCCGATCGTATGGCGAACATCACCGCCATGCTGAACGAGGCTCGGCTGGATAGCGCGACGACCGAACAGAAAAAGATCCTCAGCGACCTGCGCAGCCTGATTCGCCTGCTCCTGGAAGACGATCAGAAAAACCCACTGCAGGAATGGGAGCAGCTGCAGGTTTGGCGGGGCCAGCTCGAAGACATCCAGAACGAACAGAAAGCGACCCGCCGGGAAAGCGACAAGCGGCTCCACCCCGACTCGGCCCTGCGCGATCTCGACGCCCAGATTGCCGCGGTCGAGGCGCTCCTGGAGAAGCAGCAGAAGCTGAACACCCTGACCGAAACGGCCCGCCAGGCCGGACCGCAACAGTTGACCCCGCTCACGCCCCAGCAGGACGCCCTCCGCCAGCAGACCGACGACGTCGCCGCCCAGATCGCAGCCGCCGGAGCCAACCGCGAAGGCGCTCCGCCCGTCGTCATGCCCGCACCTTCCACCGACCCGCCCGCCGCGTCCGATCCGCCTGAACCGGGCCAAACAGAGCCACCCCAGCCAGAGCCCGGCCAGCCCGCGACGGGACCGTCCGAGTCGGGGCAGCAGGCTTTGCAGAACGCTTCGCAGCATCAACAAAGCGCCGCCGCCGGCCTGCAGCAGGGACAAGGCGCCATCGCCGGCGACGGCCAGAAAAAGGCGACCGAAGAACTGGAACGGGCTTTGGCCGAACTTCGCGGCGAACGTGGCCGCATCGCCATGCTGCCGCCCCAGAGCCTGCCGGAACTGGCTGAACAGCAGGCGGAAACGGCCGACAAAACGGCCCGCCTGAAAGACGAAATGCAACAGCGGGGCGCCGGCGGATCGTCCCCCGGCGGCGGCTCCATGCCTCCCGGCGGCAAGAAACCGCCCGGCCAGAAGCATGTCGAGCAGGCCCAGCAGGCGATGGAAAAAGCCGCCAGCGACCTGCGCAGCGACCAGGGCGAACAGGCCGCCGACGAACAGGAACAGGCCCTCCGCGAGCTGGAAAAGGCGATCGCCGAGATTGAAAAACGACTCGCCCAGCTGCGCGAAGAAACGCAGGTCGAACGGCTGGCCCGGCTGGAACAGCGGTTCCGCGAGATGCTCGCCCGGCAGCAGGCCGCGACCGCCAAAACGGCCGAAATGGAGAAACTGCTGCTCGAAGCCGGCAGCCTCAAACGTTCCGATCGCCTGCTGATCGTTGGTCTCGCTAAAGAGGAACGGGCCCTGGCCGAGTCGGCATTCCAGGCGTACGACATTCTCATCGAAGACGGCGCCAGCGTCGTCTTCCCCAGTATCGTCAACGCCCTCCGGGTGGACCTGGAACAAACGGCCGCCTTGCTCGATGGCTTGAAAACCGACGACTATACCCAGGCCGTCCAGGAAGAGATTGAAACGACCCTTGCCGAGTTGATCTCCGCCCTGGAAAAAGCCCAGCGGCAGAAAAAATCCGACCAGGAAAGCAGCTCGGGCGGCGGCGAACAGCAGCAACCGCCGCTCCTGCCAAACTCGGCCGAACTGAAACTGCTGATGTCGGCCCAGATGCGCATCAACCGTTTGACCCGCGCCCTGGAGAAAGTCCGCGGCGACGCCCCGCTCGACGAAGCCAGCCGTCTGACGGCCGAAAGCATCGCCGCCCGCCAGGAAGAAGTGGCCAACCTGACCGAACGCATTCTGCAGCGGATCCAGCCGCCGACCCCGTAACCCCGGCCGCCCCGCCCTGCCCTGCAAGGAACCTGTCCGATGCGTGCTTTCCCTCCCTGCCTGACTGGTTGCCTGGCCGGCGCTGTGATCTGTCTGGCGACGTCGTCCCGCGCCCAGGAAATGTCGGCGCCGGAGAAAGTGGTCGAGGCGTTCGTCCAGCATTGTCGCGACGGAGATTTCGCCAATGCCGACCAGGCGATCCAGGCCGTCTCCGCCCTGCGGGAAGATCCGCTGGCGGCCCCCGGCGCCGTGACCGCCGGCCTGCGTCTGCTCTACCCGGAATTCCAAACAGCCCTCAACGCCCTCAGCGAAGAAGACTTCGCCACGGCCGATCTCCTGCTGGAAGCGCTCTCCGCCTCCGACGATCCGTACCTGGCGACCGAGGCCCGGTTCTATCGCGCCCGGGCCGGCACGCTGCAGGAACGCTTTGACAAAGCACTGCCGCTGCTGGTCGACATTACCGAAAAAAGAGCGACCCGCACCGGCATGCTGGGCGACGCCTGGTTCCTCCGCGGCGTCGCCGAGGCGCGGCTGCTCCGGCGACCGGCGGCGATTGAATCACTCGAAACGTTCCTCGAAAAATACCCCGCCGCCTCGGAACGGATGCGGGTGGGAGCCCAGCGCCAACTGGAGCAGCTCCAGGCGATCGAAGAAGAAAGCATCGCCGACGCCTTCGAGCGGATGGACTTCGCCCGCCGACGCCTGGCCCAGGGGGAAGCGGGCAAAGAGACCCAATCGCAACAGGAAAAGATCATCGACATCCTCGCCAAACTGATCGAAGAAGCCGAAGAGAACGAAGCCAGCGGCTCCGGCCAGGGACAGGGACAATCCTCAGGACAAGGCCAGGGCGAAGGCAGCAAAGACGGCAACCAGCAGAACCCAGGCGAAGGAACGGGCGAAGGGGAAAACGACCAGTCGCCCGAAGCCGAAGTCAAACGCATCTATCGCCGCGGCCCGACCAGCCCCTGGGGCCACCTCCGCGACAAAGAACGGGACCCGGCCTACAACGCCATCAAAACCCGCTTCCCGCCGCGCTACGAGAAGCTGATCGAACAGTACTACAAAAGCTTTCAGGATAAATAGCGGGCAAAAAAGAAGACAGGAAGAACGTGGTATCAAATCGCGATTTCTTCGCTTTGCCAGGCGTTCCTCGCTCCGACGTCAGGCGGCGCCGGCGTCTGCTTCGTCGCCTGTCCCTGACGCATCCTGCTTGAATAACAGCTGTTACGGCGATTTCGTGAAGTTGTTTTCGCCAACAGGCTGCGAACACAGGCCCAGCCTGGTGAGGGGATAAAAGTGTGGTATCAATTCGCGATTTCTTCGCTTTGCCTGGCCTTCTGGGTTCCGCGATTCGAACAGACGCACTGCGGTAAAGAAACGTACGAGTCGGGCCAGATCAAATCAAGCAAATTCTTCCTGGCCGCCCGTCGTTCAGGAGTCGGGTTTAGCCGTAGCCGAGTCGCCAGAGTTTGGCCGCACTTCCCAGAACGCGCCGTCCAAAGCCTGGCGACTTTGGCTATTTACTGATCCGTTACTCGTGATACCCAATCACGACCAGCAGGCAGGGGCCGCCGGAGATGAGGTTGAGACCCAGCTCTTCCGCGCGCTGTGTCATGCCGGCGGCTTCGGCGCCTGGCTGCAGCCAGACGTGCTTCACCCCCAGGGCGGCCGCCTGTTCCAGGATCTTCCAGGTGACGGCCGGCGGCGTAATCACCGACACTCCGTGCACTGTTTCCGGCAGCGAAGCCAGATCGGCATAGGCCGTTTCCCCTTCGACCGAATCGGCGTGCGGGTTTACGGGATACACCGGACGCTGATGCTGCTGGTACGCCCGGAACACTTTGTTGCCGTACTTGGAACGGTCGCGGGAAGCGCCGACCACGGCATGCGGTTCGCCGGCCAGGAAGGCTTCGATCTGCTGGTTGACATTCATCGGCGTCTCCTGGCAGGTGGGAACGGAACCGTCGATCGCCGGGAAACGAGCCGTTCGCCCCGGCCCGTTTTCAAGAGTTCATCACCAGACCCTGGTCGTTGATCGTGTACTCCAGCACGGCGTCGGTGCAGGCGCTGCCGCGATGCTTGGCGATATACAGCCCACGGACAAAGCGATCGCCGCGGCGAATTTTCCCCATGTAGATCAGCGTGTTGGCGTTCGACAATGCGTCGCCTTCGGAAAGACCGCGGGCAATCAGATCGTCGAGCAGTGTTTCATGCGCCGTCGCCATCAGCAGGCAGCCGACCTGCTTTGGATCGTACAACTGCTGGGCGATCTTCTCGGCGTTGGCGCGGTACTTTTCGCGGAACAGATCGCGGGCGACCCATTCCGGATCTTTCCGCAGCACCTGGTGATAGATGTATTCGATCAGCTGGAACTGGATGCTCTCTCCCGGTCGATCGGTCGGCTCGACGCCATCGATCACGACCCGGCGACAGCCCGACACAAAGGCGCCGTAGAGAAACCCGATCGAGGCCTTGAGCTTGTAATTCAGCTCCGCCTGCCAGGCCCGCCATTCTTCGTGTTCCAGGTCCCGGCGTGTCACGCGCTGGCCGCGGTAATCGAACACGTGGAAATAATCGCCGGCCCGGGGGTTCTCAAAAAAGGTTTCCAGGTTGGGCTGCTGGCTGGACTCGGCGGGGCGCATCTTCCAGTCGCAGATTCTTTCCGCGTAGGGAGCATGGCTCTGGGAATCGCCCCGGGCCGCCATGTCGAACACCACGCCGCGGTGCTGCTCGGCCGCCAGTCCCGCCTGGGCGTACTGCACGCCCAGCTGGGTTTTGCCGATGCCCGTGGCGCCGACCACTACGGTTAATGCGCCCGGCAGCAAGCCGCCGCCCAGGTGCTGATCCAGTCCCGGCACGCCGGTCGTTTGTCGCATAACCATTCCAGTCAGGTAACGCGGAGAGAATGACTTCGAGGTTCAGGCATCGTCATTTTGAGGAAGAGCGGACGTTCGAAAGTCAACTTTCACTCGGACCGCGAAATAAATGACTGCCAGATCTTGATTCGTCGTTTCAAGCAAGGACAGACGCCGGACAGTCGCCTTTCGACTTCCGTCAGTTAAAAGTTTCTCGTTCCGAGCAAACGACGAATGACCTGCGCTTGCCGCAGGTCATGGATTCGACGCGTCGCGTCAAGGCAAGGCAAACCGCGATTCGGTCCGCACCACCGCGCAGTCGTCGGGAAAGGTATGGAACGCCTGCACGGAAAGGCTGCGGTTCCGCAGTTCGACATTCACATAACTCAGGGCGCCCAGGGCGATGCGTCCACTGGCGTCGAACGCCTGGAACATGGTGTGCTCGGAGTAATCCTGCAGCACCTCTTGCTGGAAATTCCAGAAGAACTGGGGATCCACGGTCTCGGAATGAAAGTTCATTTTGTAAGTCACGCCGCCGGTGCATTTGATCCGGTCCTGCCGTTCGCCCGCCAGTCGGCAGGAGAGCAGGCGCCTTTTCTTGGGCAACGGATGCTGGGCCGACGCCGCCACTTCGGTCAGCGTCATCCCCCGGTAGCACCAGGTAACCACATGGCCGGCGGTGGTAATGTTGACCTTGGCGGAATAATCGCCGCGGGTAAATGTCCTGGACTGCAGGGTTACAAAAAGCTCCGGGTGTAAAGAGCGGCCATAAACTTGAAAGGCGAGTTCGGCAATCTTTGGTCGAACGGACAACACGGCCGTGGCACCTCGCTGGTTTGCTTGTAGAAAGAACGATTGTCGGTCGGCGGCAAGTCCGCCTTGGTTTGGGGTAGCCTGTATTATAAGCGTGAGGGCCAAGCCAACAAAGACGGATTTGATCGGCAATCTGCAGCCGCCTCAAATGGGGTTGACAAAATCGCCTGTTGCAGGACCGGATCGCGTGTTTACGGGAAAGTCGCGTCGGCCGCGACTCTTTCCAACGTCACCTCGGTAGCACGTCATCAGGGGACCGGAACTTGCGGCCGGGTCCACGACCGCTAACCCACCAGTCGCAGCACGCTGACGAAAACGTCGTACATGGCATGGGCTCCGACCGCGATTCCAAAGCCGCGAGACACAAACAACAGGCAGAAGAACACGCCGGCCAGCGTACGGAAAGTAAAGCTGTACAACTCAAACGCATCGCCGTGCGAAGTAAACACCTGGTAATGGGCCGCCGAGAACAGCAAGCTGGTGAGCAGGATGGCTCCCCCATAACTGATCAGGTCCAGCTGGTTCTGCCGGCCCGGCTGTTTGTCGTCGGTCTGCCAGAACAACGGCAGCCCCCGCTGCAGGCAAACCAGCAGCAAGGGGAACAGCATCAGCCGGAACAGCAACTCTTCATAGATCCCGGCGCCAAACGGCCCGACCAGCTCCCCGGCCAGATGTCGCAAAGAACCCATCGCCGCCGGCGGAGCGATCTCCAGTCCGGGCGCCATGGCGAACAGCATCCCCAGCATCCGCGCCACGCCCAGCAGCAATAGCGCCCAGCCGCTGGCTTCCAGGAACATGATCCCCAGCAGCTCTTCCCGAATCTTCCACGGCTCGCGCGTGGTATGGTGCCAGGCCAGCAGAATCCCGGCCGTCAGCACCGGCAGCAACAGGTAATGCCCAAAGCCGACAAACTGCAGCAGCTCGCGCAGCCACACATCGGCCCCGTTGCGTAGCGCCTGCGGCCCGGCGACATAGGCCCCCAGTTCATAGATCAGCAGCATCGGCGCCACAAACGCCAGACTGATCAGCGGCCCTTTGGACTCCTGCCAGTAGTTGCCTTCCTGGTATTTCCAGCCCGGCAGCGGTGCTTGCGATTCCGGAGAAGACATGCCTTGGGTCCGTAGAAAAGGGAACAATCGCCGCCAGCGGCCTGTCGGCTGTCCACCATAAGATATTTACGCGATCCGAGAAACCGGTCCGCCCGCCGGAGACATTCCCGCCCGCACTTCGCTTTGCGGGTCCGGCCGTTGTCGTCGATTTCCTTTGCCGTTAAGCTACCGAACAAACGCCGGAATTCGGCAGCCTTCTGGCGCTGCTTTTCGGCCTATGCCAGGCGCTCGCCCTTCGTACGGCGGGCCGGCTCCTGATACAATCCAATCTTGCCGGGCGACCTGCTCGACAGGCCGTTTATTGGCGACTTGCCGCCACCGGGCGACCCGCTGTGCTTTCGCGGCAGGCCGCCCGGTGGCGTGCAGCATCGCCGACTCCCTGGGAATCCATCATGCTCGAACTGTTTGCCAAGATCGAAGAAGCGGTCGCCTTCATTAAATCCCAGTGGTCGAGCCAGCCCCACGCCGGCGTGATCCTGGGCACAGGCCTCGGCAGCCTGGTCGAAAAAATCGAAGTCGAATGCTCGATCAATTACGACGACATCCCGCACTTCCCGCAATCGACCGTCATCAGCCATCAGGGAAAGCTGGTCTGCGGCCTGCTCAACGGCCTGCCGGTGATGGTGATGCAGGGCCGGCTGCACATGTACGAAGGCTACTCGCTCAAGGACATCACCCTGCCCGTCCGCGTCATGAAAGCCATGGGAGCCCAGCTGCTGGTCGTTTCCAACGCTTGCGGCGGCATGAACCCGTACTATGCGTGCGGCGATATCATGCTGATCGACGACCACATCAACCTGATGGGCGACAACCCGCTGATCGGCGTGAACGACGATCGCCTGGGCCCGCGCTTCCCCGATATGTCGGAACCGTACGATCGCGCCCTGGTGGATACCGCGCTGGAGATCGCCCGGAAGAATAATATCGTCGCCCATAAAGGCGTGTTCGTCGCCATTGCCGGCCCCAACCTGGAAACACGGGCCGAGTACCGCTTTTTGCGGCTGGCCGGCGCCGACGTGGTTGGCATGTCGACCGTGCCCGAAGTCATCGTCGCTGTGCATTGCGGCCTGCGCGTGATCGGCTTTTCGATCGTGACCGATATGTGCCTGCCCGACGCCCTGGAAGCCGCCAACGTGGCGAAGATTATCGCCATCGCCAACGAAACAGAACCGAAGCTGACCACCCTGGTCACCGGTGTCCTGGAACACGAAAAAACGTCCCTGCAGAACAAGGACGTTCAGTAGCTTTCGCGTTGTAACAGGCCCGGGACGAAGTGATCGCCCCGGCTCCTTGTGATCGCTTCCCGCAGCAAAATCATTCCAGAAGCAGGCCGTCGGTGCGACGGCTTGCCAGGCGCGGGACCGCCGCCTTTGGCCTATTTGGCCGGGAGCTTCTTGCGGTATTTGGACTTGGACTTGTTGAACGACTGGTCGCCTTCCTGGTAACGGGCCGGACGTCCGCCGCCGCCGTCAACGCGGGAGATCCGCAGCTTGCGGCCGCCGACCGCGACGTTCGTCAGAATCTCAAACAGCGCGGCAGGCAGGCCCTGCGGCAGATCAACCGTGCTGTGCCGATCGAAGATTTTGATCTTGCCGATCGACTCGCTGCCCAGCCCCGTTTCATTGGCGATCGCGCCGACAATGTTGCCGGGCTGGACCTGGTGAAACCGGCCGACTTCAATCCGATACGTGTCCATGTTGCCCATGCTGCGCTGCCCGCGGGACGGACGTTCGGCCTGGAAATCACGCTTGCCCGGTCGCTCACGGTCGTTCTTGAAGCCCGGCCGCGAATCGTGCGCAAAGCTTGCCTGTTTGATTTCTTCTTTGACCAGCAAAGGGGTTTCGCCGTTGGCCAGGATAGCCAGCGACGCGGCGATCATTTCCAGCGGGATCTCATTCTCTCGCTGGTAATGCTCCACGATCGCCTGGAATTTTTCCAGTTCGCCATGGGCCAGTCCTTGCGTGATCCGCTCGTGAAAACGGGCCACCCGCTGCTTGTTGATATCGCGGTTGGAAGGCAGGCTCATCGGCTCAATCGTTTGCCGGGTGGCCTGTTCCAGACGTTTCAGCGTGCGTGCTTCGCGGGGATGCACGAACAGAATCGCTTCGCCGCTGCGTCCGGCGCGGCCGGTGCGGCCAATCCGATGCACATACGCTTCGCTGTCGTACGGCAGGTCGTAGTTGATCACATGGCTGATCCGCTGCACATCGAGGCCGCGGGCCGCCACGTCGGTCGCCACCAGCACGTCGATCTTGCCGGAGCGCAGGCTCTCGACGATCCGCTCCCGCTGCTTCTGCGGGACATCGCCGTTAAGGGCGGCCGTTTTCAGACCGGACTCGGCCAGGTATTCGGCCAGCGGTTCCGTCGTGCTGCGCGTTTTGACAAACACCAGTACGCCATCGATCGGCTCCGCTTCCAGAATGCGGGACAAGGCCGCCTGCTTCTGATGCGGGGCCGCGATGATATATCGCTGGTTGATCGTATCAGCCGTCGCCGTGCGCTGGGCGATCGTGATCTCGGCCGGATTCTTCAGGTGCTGCTGGGCAATCTTGCGGATCGGCGGGGACATGGTCGCCGAGAACAACGCCATTTGCCGGTCCGCGGGAGCTTGGGTCAACACCCAGTCCACGTCGTCGGCAAAGCCCATGCGAAGCATTTCATCCGCTTCGTCCAGCACCAGGCACTGCAGATCATCAAGGTTCAGCGAACCGCGCCGCATATGATCCATCACGCGACCCGGCGTGCCGACCACCACGTGCACGCCACGGTTCAACTGGCGGAACTGCACCTGGTAATCCTGGCCGCCGTAAATGGCGACCACGTTCAATTCCCGCATGCTGCGGGCGTACTTTTCAAACGCTTCGGCCACCTGGATCGCCAGCTCCCGCGTCGGCGCCAGGACCAGCACCTGCGGATTTCGCTTCGACAGATCCAGCCGATCCAGCAACGGCAACGCAAACGCGGCCGTTTTTCCGGTGCCCGTTTGCGCCTGGCCCAGGACGTCGCGACCTTCTAACAGCAAAGGAATCGTCTGCGCCTGGATCGGCGTCGGCGTGGTGTAGCCCGCACTATCCAAAGCGGCCATTAACGGAGCGCTCAGGCCGAGCGTGCGAAAGCCGTTCTCTTCCTCGGCGTCCTCGCTCTTGTCGGCAGACGCCATTTGCTCAGCAGACGCCAACTTTTCGGCAGCCGCCTTCTTCTTCTTTTTGGATTTCTTGCTGACGACCGGTTCTTCGCCGGCGACCGCATCTTCGGCAACCGGCGACTGCTCGGCAACCGGAGCTTCTTCAGCAACTGGAGCTTCTTCAGCAACCGGAGCTTCTTCGCTAACCGGCGATTGCTCGGCTACTGGCGTTTCTTCGTTGACCGGCGATTGTTCGCTGGTGCAGGCTTGTTCCTGGGTGGACGACTGAACTTCCGCGTCAAAATCACTCGACGCGTCTTCCCGATTGGACGAAATCATGTAGCAACCTGAATGGGGGAATACCGTGGGAACAGACGACTGCCGCAGAAAGTCGTCGCGCGGAATACAAACACCGCGAGAGGCAAAGGCAAACGCCTTCGCTTCTCATCGTTCAATCACGGGGATACCTGTAGGGGAATTGCGGGCGAACATAGCGCAAGCCCTGGTTACTGTCGAAACGACCGGCGCTAACCGGGCGACACCTCGTCGCCATAACCGCTTGCAGGAATGATCGAACGCATCAGGTACTGTTCAGGAATCGGTGGGAAAGACTTATCGGTGGGAAAGTCTAGCAGCCCAGCGAGGTAAGAATCTGAATCTGGCTGAATCTAATCCAATCAATACGATCCAACTTACTCGAAGATTTATTTTTCCGCGAGGGGCGCCCTGGCCAGGAACGGGTTAAAAATCCGTGAAAAATCAGGCGGCTCCCGGCGCGACCATGCTGCGGGGAACGGCCGCCGCAGGGCTCAAGCTTCGCTCCACCCCCACTCAAAGGACGAATGGCTCCGCCCAGGGCCTCGATTCGCACGAGACCCTGGCCCCGGGAGCTTTTGGCTGTCGCTACTAGCGGCGACCTTGCTGGGCCCAGTTGCGAGCTCCCTGCAGGGCGTTGTACTGGTTCCGATTCAAGTTCTGGAACCCGCCGAAATTCAACCGGTTGGGAGCGCGTCGCTCCGAATCCACCTGCAGTCCGCCGCCTTGCTGCCCGCGTCGATTCCCAGAGTTCTGCACTTGGCGCTGATTCCGCATGCTGGCCGTTTCACTCTGCCAGGTGTGGGCCGAGTCATCGCTGTTGCGGATACTGGGATGGTTCGGCGGCTTGATCCCCGTTTGGATGCTACGGCCGATAAAGTTGTTGCGATTGAAGGGATCACCTCCGCCGCCAAACAGGCCCCCGGCCTGGCAATGGCTCACACAGCAGGCGAACGTTCCGGCAACCACAGCGACAGCGATCATTTTGGATGCAAACTTCATGGGATTCTGCTCATTTCTCATGAGGTCAACTGGCTCATCAAGCCGCCATGGCTTGAACTTGCCAGGGATATCCTCAAATCCCCCGTTATCGGACAATATTTTTTCACATTTTCTGCGAGCCGCCTCACTGCGACTGCCACCGTGGCGCCATCGCGACTCCGAACAGGTGTCGCCAGCAACTTATCGGCCGGGCTTGAGCGCGGCCTGCCGTAGCGGGACTTCGTCCAGATCGATGCGAATCCGCCGGGTGCGGCCCTTTCTTTCCACCACCAGTTCGATCGGACTCGGCAGGGTGGAAAGCTGCTCCAGCAGCAGATCGCTGCTTTCAATTGGCGTCCCGTTGACCGCCCGAATGCGGTCCAGCAGCTTCAGTCCCGACCAGTAGGCCGGCGAACCCGAGATCACCTGCGTGACCATCATCCCGCGGGGATCGGCGTCGTCGGATCGCCAGGACAATCCGACCCGCACCGGCGAGCCCTCCAACTCCACGCGCTGCCGCAACGGCTCCGCCACCCCCTGCCGGGCAATGACCAGTTCGGCCGTGCTTCGCGCCGTCAGGATCGCCGCCAGCAGTTGCCGCGTATCGCTCACCGGTCGGCCGTCGATTTCCTGCACCCGATCACCGGCCAGCAGCCCGGCGCGGTCGGCCGCCTGGCGCGGGCTTACCGCCGTGATCTCTACGCCGTTCTCGGCATTCTTCCAGTTCACGCCCAGTCGCGGCTGGGGCGGCGTGAGCGGAGCTTCGGCCAGCTTCTGCGTCGTCTTCCCTTCTTTTTCCGACGCTTCGCGATACACGATCCGCTCGGGCTGGTTGGCCGCGGCAAACGTCAACTGGAACATCAGCCGGGTGACTTCCTCCATGCCGGCCGTATTAATCAGATGGACGTCGTCGTGCGGCGTGTGGTAATCGTCGTGCAAGCCCGTGTGCAGCATCACGACGGGAATCTTTTTGAGATAGAACGAATGATGATCGCTGTTATCTTTCATCTCCCAGTCAAAATCGACGAGCAGATCCGTTTCCGCATTGGCTTCCGACACCAGGCGCCGCAAGCCGGCTCCGCTGCGCCAGCCATACACAATCAGCGTGCGATCCCGCAGCCGGCCGATCATATCAACGTTGATCATCAGCCCAATGCGTTTCAGCGCAATCGTCGGATGGGCCGTCCAGTGCTTGGAGCCCAGCAGGCCGGCTTCTTCTCCGTCCCAGAAGGCGAACAGGACCGAGCGTTTGGGCTTTTCTCCCGCAGCAAATGCCTGCATCAGCTCCAGCAACGCCGACACGCCGCTGGCGTTATCATCAGCGCCGTTGTGCACATAGCCTAGCGGACCGCGACTGTTTTTGGACGTGCCGTAACCGACATGATCGTAGTGGGCCCCGATCACGATCACCTCGTGCTTGAGCGCCGGGTCGGACCCTTCCATCAGCCCCAGAATATTCCGCAGCTGGCCGTCGAAAGGCTGCACAAAGCCCGACTCGCCCGCTGGCTTGAGGCCATGTTTCCCCATCGCCTGGATGAGAAAGTTCCCTGCCGCCCTGCCGCCCCGACTGCCGGCTCCGCGTCCTTCAAACGTATCGTCCGCCAGCATTTCGACATACGTTTTCAGTTCTTTCTCAGTAATGGTCCGGGTGGCTTCCGGCAGCGACAGATTTTCGGCACAGGCGATCGTCGCCCAGGAAAGCAGACAGGCAGACAGACAGATTGTGCGAAACAGCTTCATCGCCGCCCTCGAAATGAATGCGATCCGGAAATAAAACGGCCCACGCCGTTCCGACAGGCGAACCTTCCACGCTGGAGAAGGGTCGTAACAACGGGTTTTCTCGGCTTTGGCCGGACAACCGCTCCACAACGACCCGCCGTTATGCAGCATTACGCAGCAGTCCACCCCGAACGTTCGCAACAATCGTAATAACCGTCGCCCGGAGGAACGGACTGGAGCAATCCACGGACAAAAGCCCCCCTCTCGCAAGGCAAAGCATGGCGAGCAGAAAACAATTTTAGATGCCGTCTTGAAACTGCTTGTACAATCTGCAAAATTTACGCTAGTTCCGTCTCCCAAACAGACGACAAATACAACACCTGGAGAGGTGGCTGAGTGGTCGAAAGCGCCGGTTTGCTAAATCGGTGAGGGTTTACTCCCTCCGCAGGTTCGAATCCTGTCCTCTCCGCTGTACAAAATCGCGACTTCTTAAGTCGCTTACCTTGAAGCACTTACGCTCAGGGCTACCATTCCTTCACAGGGATTGTGGAAGCCTTTGTGGAAAACTGCCGCGAAGCCCATGTAGGGGCTGACGGCAGCTGGGAGTGCAATGCCATGGGTAAGCGTAGTTCTCGCGCAGCCGGTAAAACCGGTCGCACGGCCGCCGGTCACGTTCGCGACGTCAAGATCGACCGGGTCGGCCCCGTCACCATCTATCTTCGTGGTGACGCGTATTATCTTTATTACATGGAAGACGGCCAGCGCAAGCGGCCTCGCATCGACGGTAACCTGGCGGTCGCCAAAGCGACTGCCGCTGACGTTGCCAAGGCCTTGGCCGAGGAACGCGCCTCGCCGCTGACATTCCAGCGGACAAGCCCCGATGATCTGGTCGCTTCGTACCTGACCTACGTCGAAGAAGTTCAGCGACGCGCTTGGCGTACCCGGCAGCGGTACCGCGCAGGTCTAGAACGGTTTCTCGACTATGCCCGTGATCGCTCGATCGAGGCGATTGACCGCATCACCGTTTCCGATGTCGAGGACTTCGTCCGCTGGCTGCGAGGAAAGTCTCGTTGCCGAAATGGGGCGAAGAACGGGAAGAAGGAAGGTTACAAGGTGGGCGGCATCAAGTTTGTGCTGTCGACATGCAGAACCGCCTTCAACTGGGCGGGAAGGAACCGCCGACTGCCTCCCTACGCGGAGAACCCGTTCTCGCAGTTTCCCGCAGATGTCCTGAGTGAAGGCGACGGCGAAGCATCGGAACGCGAGGTGTTCACTCCCTTGCAAGAGAAGGCGTTCTTCGGCGCATGCAACGAGTGGCAGCGGAGCCTCTTCGTGACGCTCGCGGCCTACGGTATGCGGGTCGGCGAACTGACTCATCTGCTGATCGAGAACGTGGACTTCGACCAAGGCGTCCTTCGCATCCGGTCCAAACCCGAACTGCTCTGGCAAATCAAGACTCGCGATCGTCGCGATCTGCCTCTGACCGGACTCTTGGCCGACCTGTTACGGGATCTAATCGACCAGCGCCCTGCCGGGTTCGTGTTTCTGCATGAGCCTTTCTTCGCAATGCGAAAACAGCCTGCCCAGGCCTTTGCCAACGACTCCAAGTTTCGCCAGCGTTTGCTGCGGTTGGCCGCAGACATGCCGGACGCGACGGAGGCTGAGCGGCGGCGAGCGGTCACCGCTTTTTGCCGGTCTATGGGCCAGATCCCGCTCAAGCGCCCGCGGATGGAGGTAATGAAGCTCACCGAGAAAATCGGCTGCCCCGAGTTCACTCGCGCCCATGACCTGCGGCACCTGTTCAGCACCCGCAGCCAGGACGCGGGCGGCAACCCGCTGCTCATCCAGCAGATCACCGGCCATCGTTCTGCTGCGATGCTCGCGCACTACACGCACTTCGACATCGACGCCAAGCGGGCGGCCCTGGAAACCTTCCACGCGAGGTTTACGGAACCGGAGGAAACCGATGAATAACGCACCGCAATCGTGCCAGACTTTCGGTTGGGCGAATCGCTGGGAGAGTTTTCTCGACACGCATCGCGATTGGTGGGAGCGCATCTCCAGTCCGCATCAAGTTGTGTATTCTCTGACACGAATGGCACTCAATCCGCCTAAGTCCTTCTCGGGCTAGCGGATAAGTTGATATCGACAAGGAAGGGGCCTCGCGGGCATATTCTTTGGGAACGCTCAAATTCTCAAAGGCAAGGAGGCCCCTTCGATGTTCGATTCTTTTCGCTCGCGGTTGGCTGCGGCCCGACGTGATGATCAACTGTTCTTCGCTGCGCTGATCGATCAACAGACTATCCGATCCAGCTTTGGCGACGCAAGTACAATCCTCGATTCCGCGCGAATTTACGACACCGCCGTCACCGTTTGGGTGTTCCTCTCGCAAACCCTCACTTCCGGCCACAACTGCGTCCAGGCGGTTGCCAAATTGATCGCCTTTCGCGCCGCTAAAGGCCTGCCGATTCCTGCCGCTCTAAGCGGCGCCTACTGCATGGCGCGAGACAAACTTAACGAAGCCGGCATGCACCGCCTGGTGACAGATTCTGGCGCCGCGATCGAAGATTCCGTCCCCGATCAATGGCTCTGGCGAGGACATCGCGTTATCGTCGGCGACGGTTGCACGCTGACAATGGCTGACACTCCTGAAAACCAAGAAGCCTATCCGCAAATGGCGGGGCAAAAACCCGGCTGTGGATTTCCCATCATGCGGATGGTGGTCTTCTTCGGCCTGGCCACCGGCGTCGTGCTGGAAGCCGCCATGGGTCGCTATAAAGGCAAGCTGACGGCCGAGGTCAGCCTGTTCCGTGAGATCGACAAAATCCTCGAAGAAGACGACGTTTATCTCGCAGATCGAGCCTATTCTGGCTGGTTCGACATCGCCCGGCAGCTGGCCCGAGGGGTGCATGTGGTGCTGCGAAAACATCAATCGCGAAGGACCGATTTCCGCACCGGCGTGCGCTACAGCAAAGACGAACACGCGGTGTTCTGGGACAAGCCGCCACGGCCTGCCTGGATGACCGCAGAAGAGTACGCCGGCTATGACGTATTCCTGACACTGCGTGAGATCCGGGTGCGGATCGCCACGCCCGGCTTTCGCACGCGTGAGGTCATCATTGTGACCAACTTGCTCGACGACATCGAGTACAACAAGGAGGATCTGGCGGCTCTTTATCGTCGGCGGTGGCAAGCAGAATTAAATCTAAGATCGTTGAAAACGGTGATGCAAATGGACCACTTGCGCTGCAAGCAACCCCATCGTGTGCGGAACGAAATCCGAGCTCACTTCACGGCCTATAACTTGGTCCGTCAGATGATGTGCGAGGCAGCGATCCGCGGCGACGTGCAACCCTGGCAAATCAGCTTTAAGGGGACGATGCAAACGCTTAACGAGTTGCTGCCGGTGTTGTGCATGACAGGGGACGCCGATCCGCTCTGCGACGTGTTTTATGATTGCTGCTTGCAGCATGTCGTTGGCAATCGCCCGGACCGCTACGAACCGCGAGTCCGCAAACGCCGGCCCAATCCGTACAAGCTCATGACCAAGCCCCGTCACAGCCACCAACCCGGCAAAGAATAAAGAGTTACGCGGATTGAATGCCATTCTTCTCTGACACCGTGTCTTATTGATTCGCTATCAGGCCAGCCTCAAAGCAAACGACAATGCGGGCCTTTCCTAACCGCTGAGGAGACGCTTTCAGAGTTCGCGTTCCAGGAGCTTTGCAGAAGCCTGCCTGAGACGGTGGGCGTAAATCGGTGGGGTGAACCCGTGCGCTACGATCTCTGGGCGGGAGCAGAAACTGGTTGCGAGCATTGCAGGGAGCGTCCGCTCGCGATTGCAGCCCCTTCGTTTACACAATCCCCTTCCACGGGATTGTCCGCAGCCGCTGAGCAAAATGCTCTCAACTTCATGGCGAGCGCCGAACGTACCTTTCAGAATCATGAGTTGAGAGTCAGGCGAAATCAGTTGCGATATGCTGGCCGGCTGATCCAAGACCCAATATACCATGGTGAGCTAGAAGCACTTGCCAATCGCTGGGAAAAGTTTAAGGACCGCGTCTCGTTCGACTTGATCAACGGAAGACTTTTCTCAGTTCCAGGCGCGATAGACCATCTCGATGACATTGCCGGAACGGACCTGCTTCTGAAGAACTATCTTCGGGATCTCTGCGTGTTTACGACAAAGTGGAGTCTTTCAGGATTCGTCTCCTGGGAGCTCCCACTGCCTCATAGACCTTTGAGAGGATTCTCAGCCGATGTTGTCGCGGGACTACGGGGCCCTTTTGCCGACGTTACACATGACCCGCTAAATCTTGCAGAATCCACTAAGAGCGCAAAACGAGCCCGAGCTGTTGATGGTTTCGAGTACGAAGAAGTCCGACCTGCTGGAGAAATCATCACGAAAGATGAAACAATCTTTCGACTACACTTCCTTGAATGCGCCGGGAGTCAACGGGTCGACCGCGTTCAGCGAGGCGTCATGACTCGCATCCAAGCGGCCTTCGCGACGCACTTCATGCTGAGTGACCGCAGCATTAAACGGCTGCGCAGCCATTATCAGTCATAAGAATAAAAGGTGACACGACAGAGCGCAAACGTCGTCACTATCTACGTGAACTTCACCTGCAATCATGGGGATACATGTCCCATATCACGCAGTACTGATCGCTCTCCTGCGGTCACGGAGAATCACGATGTCGAACTCATCGCAACACGATCCGGCTTCGCCCTGGCTCAAGCCTGACGAAGCCGCTGAGTATCTTGGTATTGCTCTCGGCACACTTCGCAACTGGACAAGCGCCAAGTTTGTCCCGTTCTCTAAGCGCGGCGGTATCGTCCGCTACCATCGCAACCAGCTGGATCAGTGGCTCCTGTCAAAGTCCTGCAAGGGACGATCGACGTTCGCGAATGCGACCACCACTGATTAGGTCTCGCATCTATCACTTCCGGGACCAGCGGATTTGTCAGTATGCGACACCGTCGACTCCCACGTATGGATCGGAAAACAGTTCCATGAGCAACCAACGACACCAGGGCTTTAAAGCTAGCACCACCTCCCCGGCGGTGTGGGGTGACGCGTTGGCTCGGATTGCAATAATTGCAGTAGAACTAACCATTTACGGCAATTCGGAGGCGTATCATGATTCTCGGCGAGGTGTTTGCGCGGTTTGAAAAGGAGGGTCCCATCCCCGTCATGACCAAAGCGGCGCTCGGTGCGGCCTTGACGCCGGATCGGTTGGATCAGATCTTCGCCGACCATGCTGTGTCGCAACGGGTGTCGGAATTGTCGTTTTCGGTGTTGGTCAATTTGATGGGCATGGTGGTCGCCAAAACTCGCAAAAGCACCAACGCCGCTTATCAAGCTTGCAAGCAAGATATCTCCGTCTCCGTGAACAGCGTCTATGACAAACTCAACGGCGTTGAGCCGCTGGTGTCCGCCGCGTTGGTGCGCGAGACGGCGACGCTGTTTCGGGAACTGATCGAGCCGATGAACAGCGCCCGTCCCAGCCTGTTGCCCGGTTATCGCGTGCGCATCCTGGACGGCAATCATCCCGGCGCCACGCAGCATCGCATCCAGGAGTTACGGACCATCGCCGCCGGTCCTTTGCCAGGCGTGGTGCTGGCGGTGCTCGACCCCCAACTCGGTCTCATCGACGATGTGGAACTGGCGGAAGACGGCCATGCGCAAGAGCGTTCGCTGCTGATCGAGTTGATCAATCGCTTGGTGCCAGGCGAGGTGTGGGTCGCCGATCGCAATTTCTGCACGTCGGTGTTCCTCCAAGAGATCGCCTTGAATGAAGCGTTTTTCGTCATTCGGCAACACGCCGCGAATGTCCGCTGGAAGCCCACGGGAGACCGTGTTTTACGGGGCGAAAGCGAAACGGGCCAAGTCTTCGAGCAGTCCATTCTGATCACCGACGACTTTGGCGCCAAGCTGCCGGCTCGCCGCATCAGCGTCGAATTGTTCCAATCGGGCCGTGGCGGAGAACAGGAGATTCACATCCTTTCCAATCTGCCGGCGGACGTCGACGCAGTGACAATCTCTGACACATACCGCACGCGCTGGAGCATTGAAGCCGCCTTCAACGAACTGCGACTGTCGCTCAACAACGAGATCAACACGCTGGGCTATCCGCCGGCGGCGTTATTCGGTTTTAGCCTGGGACTGGTGATTTTCAATGCGTTGGCTGTAGTGAAAGCCGCGCTGCGGGCGGCGCACGGCGTGGAAAAGATTGAGAAGAATTTTTCCTTCTACTACATGGCGGATGAAATGAGCATGGTGTGGCGCGGCATGATGATCGCCATCCCGGAAGATGAATGGCGCGAAGCGCTGTCGCCTTTGACGCTGAAACAGTTATCAAAAATGTTAGTGGAGTTGGCGGGGAACGTGCGTCTATCCGCCTTTCAGAAACACAAACGCGGCCCAAAACGCCCGCCGCCGAAGCGAACCAAACGGAACGACCAACCCCACGTTTCCACCGCCAAAATTCTTGCTAAACGCAAGAAGTGCTAGCTTTAAAGCCCTGACCAACGACACCAACCTGCCCGCCACAACCACCTGCATCTTGGGCCTCCACTTGCCGATGTGACTGCGGCGGAACAAACGTGCCGCGACGAAGCAGCCGAGGATCGCGAATGGTTCCAGCAGAATCCTCATCGTGACAAACGAGAGCGGGCGGCAACTGCGTCGGAAGTGCAAGCCACGGGGTGCCCGCCCGGCACGCGAGTACTCGTCGTGCGAGGACCGTTCGGCATGCTGCTGCGGTGCTTCCTCGAAAACAGCTAAACAACAACGAGGAACGCCCGCCGGGAATCAGCCGGCGGGCGTTCTGAAAACTAAGAGGAATACACTCTCATGTCTAATGGTACGCTACCGAACGATGAGATCAACCCAGCTCATCGTCCGTCCGAGATTGTCATTCAGGTCAATGGGGAAACGATCAGTCTGCACCCCGCAGATTTGACCGCCCCCGACATGAACCGACAGGTGCGCGATCGAATCGAGACCGCCCACACAGTCGTCTTCCACGACTGGGAAGTCGTGCAGACGCTGCCGGAGAATGTGGCCCAGGAAATGATTGCGCTGGCAGCGATTAGCGGGCACGTTGTCGAGATCCATTGCAACGGGCAAGTGCTGCACAATCCTTTTCAGGCCACGCTGTCCATTCCGCTCGATCGGCGAAACCTCACTCAGGTGGCTCACACCATGGCCTGCGCTTCGACTTCGAGACCAGGGCCACTTCACCGATTGTACTGTTTGCGATCAACAGCAGGCGACATACCGGCTCGAATCTGACCCGTTTCTTCAGTTCGTCGACGAGTGCTGCATGACCGGCCCGGAAGCGAGTGCCGCGTGCGGAGACCTTTACTCGGCATATCGACAGTTTTGTGAGGAAGCCGGCCGCAAAGCGAAATGTAGTTCGGAGTTCGGCAAACAGGCCAAGGCTTTGGATGGTGTTCGCAAGACTCGACCCAGTAGGCAGGGTAGCCGGACATGGGTCTACGAAGGAATCGGGCTTGCACGCGGCGTTGCCGCCCAAAATGCCCGGAGGCGTAGTCGCGAGGAGGTCGCATCGGGGTGAAGGATCTGTCCAGGATGATTCATCCTGGTTGGACCGGATGTTGGACGACCCTGGAAAGGCAAGAAGCATCCGGCTGTGAGAGTTCTGACAGCGATCTTCGGCAGGTGCTGCCGCCAAACCGAAAGTTCTCATCGGGCTGTGAGAGCTGTCACAAGGATGATCAGTCCATTCAGTCCAACGACCGTCCAAGATCGGTCCAGGGAGCGAATCTTCGTAACCTGTATTGAGATCATTGTTTATGTGTTTCGGTCCAACCAGTCCAACTTGATTTCTTGTTTTGGGTAAGGAAAAGAAGAAGACAGTTTCTATTCGTTCACACACGTTTCCTTGCCGGAAGTCAGTTGGACCGGTTGGACTGATTCCTAAAAACCACGTTCGCCGAGGATGTCAGCAAGCTCGTCTTCGACGGGGCGTGGTCACGCACAGCGGGCAAAAAGCCGAACCGAACCACATTGAAGAACACTCGACAACAAAGGATTCAATCCATGCCATCCCCTCTCAATCCGCAACTTCACAATGCCCTGCTAAAAGCCTTCGGCGACGTACACATCGCCAATGAGGGTGAAACCTTCATTCCCTCGAAAGTCATCTATCGCGGTCGCCAGAGTTCGGAGGCTGCACATTCAGGAGAGTATTACAGCGTGGATTGTCCATTCTGTCATGGACGGAAAAAGCTCTGGATAAATCACATGTGGGGAGTGAACGACCAGGGAGAGGATCACCTGTATTTGGCATGGTGTTATCGCTGCGAGCAGCCCTCCATTCGCGAAACCCAGAAGGAGCTTCGTGAACAGGTCTTTCCTTTCAGCTATGGCCTTCGTCAGAAGCGTTCAGATCTGCCGACTGCGACGTCACCCTCAGAGGGCGAAACTATCAGTGCCCCAACACCGGTTGCGATCCCCGTTGGCCTGCTTCGTTTTCAGGACGATGTTGCTGCGAGCGCGGCAGATTACCTTCGCGAGCGTGGCTTCGATCCTTTTGAGCTGGATGAGAAATGGGGCGTGCGATACTGCCCTTACGCGAATAACGTAAAACCTCGGATTCTTGATCGGATCGTGATTCCGATCTATACTCTGCGACGCACACTCCAGTTCAGCCAGACAACCGAAGTCGTGCTCGCTGGGTGGCAGTCTCGCTGTATTGGTGACGATCCGTCAGGGACTCCCAAATATATGTGCATGCAGGGACTCAAGAAATCCCAGCTGCTCTACGGTCTGCCCCAGGCCGTGGACACCACGGGCCCCGTGGTGATCGTAGAGGGCGTCACCGACGTGTGGCGACTGGGTAGCCGCGCCGTTGCGGTACTTGGCAAGGCCGTCTCGCGTACGCAACAGCAGCTCCTCGTTCGGCACTTCCCGGGCCGACCCATTGTGGTGTTTTTCGACGACGGTGCCAAGGCAGAGGGTAATCTTGCCGCCGCTGCCATCCGTGCCATTCGTCAAGAATATGGTGACCGCGCCCCTGTGGTCGTGGCAACGCCTCCAGCTGGTCGCGACGACGTAGGAGCATGTATGCCCGACGAAGCGTGGGCGGCGGTCTGGGCCGCCTTGCCAGGAAAATAGAAGTAGGCATCAGGCCCCCTTTCCCCTTTAACGCGGGCGCGTCGTCAGGCCGGGGCAACCATGGTCCGCGAGTCGGAAAATGACGTTTTAGGCGAGCAGAGCGCCCCAAAATGCCGATTTCTGGCCGCGGACACGGGATATACGGTCAATGGCATCGTCGGCGAGTCCCCTCCAGTGGCTCTCCACGCCGAGGTGCCGCCCGAGACGAAATCGCCGTATGCCTGGCCTTGCAAATGGTTTACGACGAACTGTTGCGACTGGCGGTGTCCTTGGTGGTTGCGCTCGCTCTCCTCCCTGGCGCTCCCAACCTGGGCGCGCCACCTGCTTGCAGCGCATTTGCCCGCTTTCGCGCGACTGGCAACGCTGCGATCAACGCAGGGGCGGGTAGCCGCTCCCTCCGCGGTGCAGGACCCTGCATTGGCCCATCGCCGTCATCGCGGAATGTCGCCAGGTGTGTGGAGGGTGCTCGGGCAGCGGCGGGGGTGGTTGAAAAGCAACGCCAGGCCCATCGCTCAAACGACTGGTTTTCCAGACTAATGACCCTGGGGCGAGGCCCGCCGTTGCGAGACGTCTTTCTGTGACTCAAGCCTGCGTTTCGAGGGGCGTTTTCCACCGCTGCTTACGTTCGTTCAACATCGCGCGGTACTTAGAAACCAACTACTGTGCGCGTCGTCAATCATTGACCGCCGTCAACGATTCAAGCAGTCCCCTAAATGGATTTGACGGGCACGAATCGGGGAGCGATAATCGAAAACGCTGCGGAAGGCGCTGGAAGGAATGACGATTATGTCGGACCCAACCATGTCTTCAGGTACCACACCGGTCGATGAATCCAAGAAAACCCCTGGCGTTACCGCTTTGATCAAGCGACTCAGCTTGATCTGGCGGAATCATCAGAAAAAAGGAATCGAAGTCCGGTATCGGATTGGGGAGTTGTTAAACAAAAAACTTGGCTCCGAGCGTCAAAAGTACGCGAAGTCGGTGGTCAAGCGCGTGGCGATTGAGCTCGGCATCAATGCAACCAACGTGTGTCGGTTTCAACGATTTGCTGAGAAGTTCGCGACCTACGAAGCGTTTTGTGACCAGCATCCCACTGTCACCTCCTGGACGGGAGTGCGCGACTTGATTACCGAGTCTCGCAAGCCCGTAAGCGGTGGCCGACGAGATTTTGCGTTAGTTCGATCGTTGCAATCAGCGGTCGCCTCGTTCAAGTCCCCGGAGCCTTTCGATTCGTCGAAGGCCGAGGAGATCAGTCGGCTGCTCCAAGAGTTATTCAATGCGGCAAGTTGCCGTGAAGAAGTACGATTGCCCGAACACAACGAAATGATTCAAGTCGCTTCATAGCCATCCTTGAAGAAGGTCATGGCCACCTCTAGCAGGTTCGACCTGACGGCACCCGCCGCCAGGCATACCGAGATTTGTTTTTGTTGGCGTCTTCCGCAGCCTTTTTTCTCAACCCTGATCGCGCTTGCTCGCCAAATGCTAAGAAAAAGCCTCACCCGCCCGGCCGCGATGGGCCGGGCGGACGAGACTTGATTGCGGTGGGTTAGTGCCGTCGATGATTTCGACGGTGTTGGTTTCCTTGATGGCTCGCCTGCTGAACGTAGCTGTCCAATCCGTGAAATCGGTGTTGGCTGATTCGCCGGTTTTCGACCATATTTGGGCATGGACGTTGAGCAACTCAAGGATGACGCGGCGGGGGGGAGATTGTCGATCGACAGGTTGATCGATGTCATCGCCTCGCAGCAACGACGGATTGATGAGCTTGAGAAACAACTCAAAGAACTCAAGGGGAAGAGTCCGACTGAACGTCTCGATCAAGCTTATAGCGAAAAGGCGGAGCAACAACGCCAAGCCAAGACCGGCAGACGGAAACGAAAACGCAAGCAAGCCGGGCGAAACAAGACGGCTGACAAAATCAAACAGGCCAAGCGAACCGAAAGAGTCTTGCCGGCCCAGACTCGCCTGGACGACTGCTCGTTTTCGCACACCCGCGTCGCGTGGCGGGTGGAGAATGGCCGGGCGGTGCTGGTCGCCTATGAGATTTATCGGTGCGGCAATCGCTTCGGAAAGCCCGCCGGACTGCTCGGCCGCAGCGAGTTCGGCATCGAAATCTTCGTCGCCATCGCCTACCAGGTCTACTGTGTCGGGCTGTCGATCGACAAAGCCTGTAAATTGCTCTCCTTCTTTCAGCAGTTGAATCTGAAAAAGAGCCAGGCAGACGCCTTGCTCAACCAACTTGCCCGAGCCTGGGAAAGTGAATTCGATTCGCTCTGCACGCTGCTGGCCCACAGTGCGGTGGTCCACACCGATGAAACGTCCTGGAGCATCAACAGCGTGTGGGCTTTCTTGACTGACAAGCTCACCGTGTTGTTTTACGGCGTTCACAAAGACGGCGATACGTTGGCCCGGATTCTCGACAAGCAGACGTTTGCCGGCGTTCTGATCAGCGATGACGCGGCCGTCTACCGGGACTTCAGCAAGTCGCAGAAATGCTGGGCGCACCTGATTCGCAAGGCGATCAAGCTGACGCTTCAAGATCCCGAGAGCGCCGTTTATCGCAACTTTGCCGACCGTGTGCTGGAGATCTATCGCACGGCCAAGCGGATCAAAGCGGATCGGCGTCTGAGCGATTCGACCCGTTTGGCTCGTGTCGCCGAGTTGGACGACGAACTGCTGCACTTGTGCTGCGCGCGATGGATTGATGACGACGTCAGCGGCGGCGAGATCGAAAACGACTACCGGCGTCTGTGCGATGAAATTATGCGATTGATGCTGAACCAAGAACTCTTCTTGTTTGTGACCGAACCGGCTGCCGACGGCAACAACAACGCGGCCGAACGTCAGCTACGCGACGACGCGACGGCCCGCAAAACGTGTCGCACGAGCAAGACGCCCCGTGGCGCGAAGCGTCGCAGTGTGATCTCCAGCGTGCTGCAGAGCATCGGCAAGCAGCTTGATCGCTTCACGCTTGAAGCGGTCATCGCCGAAGCGGCGAGGTGGCTGGAGGAGGGGGAAAGCTGCTTCGCCCGACAAGTCGAATCCCGCGGCCTTGGACCGCCAGGAACTCTCTCCTACGGCGACGAAACGAGCCTGCTCGACCAAGTCATCTTAGCCGCGGACGCCTAACCAAGCTCCCAACCCGTCCCGCAATCAGCCGCGCCGGTCGTTCATCCATGCGCACACTTTGGACAGCTACTGCTGAACACCCATTTGGTAGCCCAGGTATCCGGCAGTTGCGAGCAGGCCGAGGCCAAATATTAACTCCATACGGTCTCCTTTTCGGTTAAAGTTGGTATTGTTCTCAGGCCTTTCCAGGCCCGGCATGGCTTGCGGTACGGGCATCCCCGCAGGCGACGGGATTCGCTGCCGAGTAGGGCAGATCGCACCGCTGATACTGACTGTTCGCGCGAAACGAAATGTAGTCGTCGCCAGTGAGGATCAGAGCGACTTTAGTGGGGCGGCGTACGCCATCATCGCCGGCCGCTGCTGTCGCTCTCCTGCGGCTTGATGACGTCGATCAGCTGGCTGGCCTGGCCGATCGACAGGTCGTCGGGCCGAGCAACACCGAAACGGTCCCGCAACTCGCCGGCCAGGTCGACGTGAAACTTCCGAGAGATGGCGTGGAGGGCTTTCACCTGGGACGCGGTCGCCATGCGACTGCTGGGACGCTGCTGGGAACCGTATCCGTTCTCGTGGCGGTAGCCGTTGCCGTTGGCATGGTCCAGGCGACCGTTTGCGGGCGGATACTGGCCGTTGGTGTGGCCGTTGTTTTGACCATTGGCAACGTGGCCGCTGCCTTCCAACTCCTCGTCGACCGACGACCTAGCCATGCGGAACAGCTGCCGCACCCGTTCCCGCAAGGCGTCGGGTTCATTGGCCAGGCCGGCTTCGACTTCGAGTTCCAGGTTGACACTGGCTCCTCGCGAGCCGTAGTTCGCCTCGCCCACTTTGCGGCTGAGGCCTACGTTGAGTTTGAGCATAGAATCATCCTCCTGTATGTGCGTATGGGTTGCTTGACGCCGCGCGGCGGTGAGGTCAGGCGTCGATCGCCTGCAACGCCCGGATCGACGACAACGCGGATTGCAGCGTCTTCGATTGGCGGCGATGGCGTTTCAGGGCGGCGATCAGCTCCGTAACCTGCGACGTCGACTCTCGCAGCGAAGCCTTCACCGACTCCGCCGACTCGATGAGCGAATCGACGCTGACCGTTTCGGCCTGACTGGACTCGGCCTGTTTTGGCGGGTGCTCGGGTTTGCCAGTGATCATGGGTTTGTTCCTTTCCTGCGATATTGCAATGGTGTGATGGGAGGTCGGCGACTCGATGCGTGTTGCCTCGGGATCGGATGGGACGACACCGGCTTTTCCGAGGAGCGCCCAGAGGTAGGTTCGCTGCTGGTCGCGACAACAGGCGGGCGACTCTTGGCCGGTAATGTGGACACTGCGAAAACCAAGTCGCGTTGCCCGAGCCAAGTATTCCCGGTTAGTCGAAAAGCGAATCGCATCGCCCTCGCGGCTTGAACTGGTCAGCACGATTTCGGTCGGCTTGGATTCGCTGGCTTCGACAGCTCGCACCGACACCGCGCCGTTCAAATCGACCGTGACCGGTTTGTTGAACTCACCGTTCGACGGCAAACGCTGGATCGCTTTGGCTAGAAATACTGCGTCCGCATCGGACAGGTGCATGGTCGAACACGCGGCGTTTGCAGACGGAACATTCTGATCGACCTTCGGAAAGCGGGCGTCCTTATTGATCTTCAGCCAGACGCGCCAGGCCCCCGCGTGCAGGATAAACCAGTCGTCGGATTTTCCGACATTAACGAAGGCCGCTTTCGACAGTTCAGTGCGAGTAATCACCCGCGAAGCAGGAACCAGGACTTCGCCTTCCCATGGGAAGGCGAAGCCAGAATGAATGTAGGCCTGTCTTCCATCCGTGGCGACGACCTGCCCATCGCCACTTAGCCGGATGCAGTTGAGGGCGTACCGGGTCGGTTCGTGATCGGCAGTGTACACAGCATTGCTCAAAGCCGCCAACAGCGACGGATCGTTAGCGGTTGTGGTTGCAACCGCCGCCGGCATGACGGGTAACTCCATCAGGTCGTGCCGAATGACCTGGGGGATGCCGGCGTCGCGCCATTCCAGCACTACGTTATCGCCATCCCGGCGAATCGTGACGGAGTCGTCGCGGCCGCCTTCGCACTCGGCCAGCGCTGCCAGCGGAACCGCAAACGGCTCGAACGGCGAGTCGCCGGACACCGCATGCTCAACGGCGACATCGCCATGGCAGGCGATGATCTTGGCCCCTTCGCGACTGGCCTGAAATCCGATCGCCGTGCGGCTGCTGCGAGATTTGATGTCAAAGGCTTGGCTGATGGTCGTGCGGATCGACCGTATCCGTTTGCGAGTTAGCGATATCAACATCCTCTCCTTTTTGGTTGGTTGCATTTGCCCTGCGGTGGCTTGCGGCCCTGCGACCCGCCCTCTCGCGTCAGCACGTAGGCCACGGCGATCCAGACCAGGACCGTGACTGGCCCGGCGTGAATCGACGCGATCAAGCAGGCCAAGGCAAACCAACACAAATAGCGGTGGATGGCATGCCGAAAAGCCGGGTCCGAATGGTATCCCGGCTGGTCGTTGTTGTGGTGACGGTGCTGCACCATCAGGCAGATCGTCGCGGCAGGAACGAGTCGACGCCAACCACCACCGGCATCGGCTGGCCGCAATGGTGATCGTCCCAGCAGAGCACCTGACCCGGCTGGTCGTCGGGCTCGGGGTCGAAGTTCACTTCCGTCGGGTCGGCGATCGAAAAACCGCGGCGGCGGATTTCGCGCAGGTCTTCACCGGTGACGGCGCAGACGGCATCATCAAGGTCTTGTTGGGTCATCGCTTGCTCCAAGAGATAGAGAAACGACCGCCCCACGCAGGGCGGCCGTATAAAAACAGCCGCCCCGTTACATCCGAGGCAGAGCATCTGGTTGTTGTTATTTGCTCGGTGTCAGCCAGTGTCTGAGCAGCCAAGCATGTTCAGCTTTTAACGCTTGAGTTCGCGCCGGGAATGGTCCCAGCACAGGGCCATTTACGGGAGACAAGTCTGCGGTCCAGCAGCCATTGGTTGTCGGCTCCACATGGGAGCCGCGCGAGATTGTCACACGGCCCATCGCATGGAGTTCGACCGCCTCGGCGTAGATGCAGCGGACATTGCCCGTTGTTTCGATTAGCAGTTCCACGCAAACCTCCTTTAACGAGGACGCCGCTGAATGTTGCGTCGGGGGCGATCAACCAGCAAACCATCCAGGGTGGACTGCACGCCGGCGAGCTGCGTGCTTACCTGCTGACGTAGCGTCTGACTGTCGCGAAGTTGCTGCGGCTCGACGCCGCGCACCACCTGCTGCGCCCTGGAGACGAGTTCATCGAGCTGCTCGCTGGAGCCGACATTCAACTGTCGGAACCGCTGAAAGAACTCGGTCAGGTTTTCAATCGCCGAATCGCGGAACACCTTCGGCTTGCCATCCGCTTCCCCTGACAGCCGATCGCTCAAATGCTCAACCAGTTTGGCGAGTTCCTCCGTGAACGCCGCTTCCGCCAAACGCACCGCTTCGTCGAACCTAGCTTGCACCCGCTGGCACTCTTGCTCGTAGACAGCCGGGTTGAGTTGCTGCAAGTAGCTGGGCGGCTCTACGGACGGAAAGTCATGTTCGATGCCGAATAGGCCGATTAACGATGCCGGATAATCGGACGCATCGAACAGGTCACCCAGGCGACGGCGAGCGGCGGTACGCAACTCGTCATAGTGGCGATCGAGTTCGACCACGGCGTCGTCGAGTTCATCGCGGAACACGGCGATCTGGTGGTCGAAGGCGGTGATCGAATCCTGCCGAATGAGACGCATGCCGGGCTCCGGGTACGGCAGCGACACGCCCTTCCAATAGCTGACGGCCCGGCCCCGAATCGCCGTCACGTTCCTGTACACCGGATGCGACGTATCCAACAGCTTTTTGCCGGCGGACAGAAACTTGCCTTCGGCCCCGAACGAGTCGGCCGCCTGGTTCTTCTGGTGCGCGTTGAGCGACTTCCGCACGCCGAGCCAGTTGAAGCTCAGGCGCGCGGCGGCCATGGTCGTTCGTAGGCGATTGGCGGCAGGGGAACGAGTTTGGTTAGCGGGTTCTTCAAGCGTTGCGGTCATAGAACTTTCTCCTGGTTCTCGGAAATGAAACGATGGTGGCGTAGAATGAATGCGCAAGAGTCGCCCCAAATCACTTGGCGAGCGAGACATGAAATGACAGACGGGTCAGCGATGCAACCGTTATGGTTTCCCGATTGGTGTGAGGATGTCGCCCGCAATGGCTTTCCGACAGTTCAGCAACTGCGGCGCGGTATTCTCCTCGGTTGCATTGCTCAGTCTTTCTGGCTGGTCAAAGAGGAGCCGGTTTTTGAGCTGTTCTGGGCGGACGATATCTATCTGGACGATCAAATGGGAGGCGAACGCTGGGCGGTCGCGTTTTCCGAAGCGGGAGCGGTGGCTGTGTTCTATTCCAGTGAGTCCTCTCGTAATCCCTACCCAGAAGGAAGGCCGCCATACGACCAGTCCTGGTACTTTGAGGGAATGCCCAATCGCTTGGAGCCAGCCAAGAGAAGGGCCCTCTCGTACATGCTGGATTTGGAGTTTCGGCTTGGCGGCTCGAACGCGGTTGTAACTTCGGCGATGTGGGCGGACACAGAGGCTTTCACGGCGGTGGAATCTTGGCCGGAAGTCTTCTACCACAGTTGTTGGGCTTGCCACCAGCAGCTCTTACCTCCCGAGGTCGCTCTCGCGGAGTGGTGGGAAGGCATGGAGTTGCCCGAGTCCGGCATCGGTGCTGCGCGATCACTCTATGAACGTCGACTTGCATCTATGGACCCCGAAATCTTCGTCGAGCCACGGGAATGGCAGCGATACCTCGAAGTCATTGAAAGCACCCCCGATCCTCGTAAAATCGCTGCCGCTCGCGAGCTTCTAGCTGGAGTCGGCATTGTTCTCCCGGAGAACACAAACGGCGGCATTTCGCATTAGCAATGAAATGGTCGAGCAAGGTGAGAATAAATAACGATGAGAATCACCATTTTGGATGACGAGCCATGTCGCCTTGAAGCCATGCAGGCGGTTCTGGATAGACTTGAAGACCCGCCGAATGTGTTTACATTCGATAATGCTCCTGACATGATCGAATGGCTCAAGGATCACTCAGCATCCTGCGATCTGATTTGTTTGGATCACGACCTGGGGCCGAATCGAACTCGCGACGGAACCGATTTCGACCCGGGCATCGGTCGAGATGTTGCCGACTTCCTAGCCAAATGCAAACCCGTCTGTCCGATCGTCATCCACACGACGAATACCGAGGCGAGGCCGGGAATGATCGCCGTACTAGAAGAGGCCGGCTGGCAAGTGGCCTACGTCTCGCCTTACGAGGACTTGCTCTGGGTGTGCGAAATATGGGCCTCCGAGGTGAGGCAACGCCTTGGCGACAGGGCGGCAGGGTAGCTTTTGACTCTTCTACAACTCCTGGTTCCTTCTCATGCACCCGATCATTCCAGATGCACCAATGGCCGGGCGGGAGCTTTTTCTTGCGATGTTGCTCGGCCCGCGGCGACCGGAGTCCGAAACTCCGGAGACGAGAACTGCCTGTTAGACCCGCCGCCAGTATTTCCGCCCAAGACCGACGACTGGGGCTATTGGGTCACGAAGTTGATCCCGTTCGCTTCTTGGGACGTGTACGACCTGTGTACCCGTCGAACGCGAGCTTGAACTGGCCAACGATGTTAAACTAAAGCTAGTGTTCATTCCGCCCGGCCAGTTTCAGATGGGGAGCCCGGCGACCGAGGAAGACGGCGAAAACGATGAAGATCAAGTTGCCGTCACTCTGACTCAGGGATTTTACCTGGGGGAAACCGAAGTCACCCAAGCTCAATGGAGCGCGGTGATGGGAACCAAACCGTGGAGCGAAAAAACATTCTCCAAGGAAGGCCCAGCCTATCCCGCGTCCTACATCAGTTGGGATGACGCCGTCGAGTATTGCACGAAGCTCACAGAGCAAGAGCAGGCGGCAGGGCGCTTGACCAAAGATTGGCGTTACGCCTTGCCCACGGAAGCCCAGTGGGAGTTTGCCTGCCGCGCCGGCACGACCACGGCTCACTATTGCGGCGATGACTCGGCGCAACTGGGCGACTATGCCTGGTTTGAAGAAAACGCCTCCGACGCAGGAGAAAAGTATGCGCACGAAGTGGGATCGAAGAAGCCGAACGCCTGGAGCTTGTACGACATGCACGGAAACGTCTGGGAATGGTGCCGGGACGCGTATAGCGAACTTCCTGGCGGGATCGACCCCGCTTCCGTCACGGGCTCGCTCCGGGTGGGCCGGGGCGGGAGCTGGAACTGCACCGCCAGGTACTGCCGGTCGGCGTTCCGTAGCTGGCTCGACCCGTCGTTCCGGGACAGCTACCTGGGCTTCCGCCTGGCCGCAGTTCCAGTCGGCGGAGCCGAGCAAGAACCGGTGAGCGGAGCCGAGAGCGAAAGCCGGTAGGCCGGGCATGGGCGGAGCCCCCGGACTCCGAGCTGAGCGAGAGGCGGAGCGGCAAGTATACAAATGCGTCCTGAACTGCCTGCTAGAACCGCCGATCATGGGGCGACTCTCCGCGACGACATCGAACATCGCCGCCAGCTGAGGGGCCGTCAAATACATCTGGCAGGACGCCGACATTATTGACGCCGGTCAATGTTTCATGGCAATCGCTGACTGCCCCGACGTCCGTGTCGAGGCTACTCGCGCGAAAACAACAGGCAAGCGTTGTCAGTTGTTCGACGAATGGCGACTCACGCGCCGCCGAGCCTTGCCGCTTCCGTCGCGGTGCCGGTAGATGCCAGGATGACTGGCGTCGAGGCACCGACCGCTCGCCCAGGTCCGCAGCCGTTCGACGGATTCGGCGGCCGTCACCGCGACGGGCACCACGTTTTGCGCAGCTTGCAGCAGCGGCACATCAAGCAATGCCGCCAGACGGCAGCAGGCCCGGATTTCCGCACCGGTGAAGTTGTCGTCTTGCGGCCGGCGCTGATCCGGGTCGATCTCGAACAGCTGGAGATAGATATGCCAGATCGCGTCCTTCTCCTCGCGGCTCGGCAGGTCGACGAAGAACACGCCGTCAAAGCGTTCGGATCGACCGAACTCCGGCGGCAGCTTGCTGACGTCGTTGGCCGTGCAGACGACGAACACATCGCTTTCGTGATCGCTGAGCCAGCTGAGGAACGTCCCGAACATGCGCGACGATACGCCCGAGTCGCCGCTGCCGTTGGGCCATGGCGACCAGGGCATCCTGGTGCTCATGCGATTCAATCCACAGGCCGGTGAAGCACGCGCGAACGTACTCCGCCAGCCGGTTAGTAAACGTCATTGAAAACTCCTTCGTTGGACACGTTGAAAGCGGATAACAAACGCCCGTCACACTGCAAGCCGTTACTCGCCCTGGCGAACCTGTTGCTGCTGCGAGGTCGTTTGATGGAACTCGGCCTTGAGTACCTCGTCGGTCTGCTGGCCAAGGGCCGATTCGATGAAGCGACTCGCGTCCCGACATTCCGAGCCAGCGAAGCCCTTGGTCTCGACCCGCGTCTGGCCGTTGGGCGTCACGATGATTTCGATCGTCTTGCTGCTCATACGCCACCTCCGACGTTGACGGTCAACTTCACCGAGCCGTCTTCCAGCGACTGCTCGGTCACGGTGTGGCCTTTCTTCCGGGCCTCGATCTTCGTCCGTTCCACGGCGTATCCCTGAAGGAACCGATCAAGGTGAACCTGCTCGCCCCACCTGCCTCCGAAGTTGTCGTAGCGGAGCTGGCCGTTGACGAGGTCGCAAACGACCCGATACCGCCAGCCGGGCAACTCCACGCCCAGGCCAATCACCGTGCCCTGGTACAGGCGATGGCTACCGATAACCGGCGACGGCAACTTCAACCGCTCGCACGCCGCGCGCACGGCGACCAGGTCACGAACCTCAGTCTGAATCTGAACAATGTGCGACATACGCGCCTCCACAAGTCAAACTGCTGCGAGCCGACCATCGACCCGCCAAGAAACGAAAAAAGCCTCGCGATCACCGACCAAAATCGGCAATCACGGGGCAACAGGGGCCAAAAGGCGGCTTACGGGAGCTAAGCCAATGGCCCAACTTACTTGGCGCATAAAGACCCCGGTTTTAGCTGAGAGCGGGTAATGTGGCACGTGGATTCAAAGTATCATCTCCACTGCGTTCATAGCGATTTCAAAGCACCCCGCTCCGCGTGTGCTTATAAAATCATGAGTGCTGAATGACGAAAACGACGTCACCGATCGCTGCCTCGCCGCGACCAAGTTGCCCAACCCGCAAAGGCGACGCTCCGTCGAGCCCAATCTGGTCCGGGGCGTTGCTTCGCGCTATAACTATTGGTAAGGTTCCAAATCTCGTTAGCTACTCCCCTTTCGGAGGGAAGGACGCATGTTGCAAAGCGAAGGATTCCTCCGCGTCAAGGACGCGGCAATAGTGCTCGGCGTCTCGCCGAATACGGTCCGAGCATGGGGGGCAGAGGGCAAGATTCCTGAGTACCGGCATCCGGTCAACAACTACCGGCTTTACAAGCGAGCGGAGTTGGAGCGGATTCTGAAAAAGTTGGAGCAATCACGCTCCCCTGAAACTCCAGGGGCACGCAAAAAGCGTGCAAAATAAGGCGAGCCTTGAAGTGAATGTTCGGATCGGTGATCCGCCGACTTGTATGGGGTGCGCAAGCAGCAATGGCCAAAGCCAATAACTGGACAACAGCCGCAGAATCAAAGTTTCCCTGGGAAAGGGAAGCGTTAGACTTCTTGCGCGCGAAGTTTCCGTCGCACGACCCCTACCGAGCCTGGGCTAACTTCGAGTTTATTGCCGATGATGGCAGTATCAACGAAGTCGACTTGCTGGTATTCACGCCACAAGGCTTCTTTCTGATTGAGATCAAGAGCAAACCTGGACGCTTGCTTGGCGATGCCGGTACCTGGACTTGGGAAACGGACGGCAAGCTCTCAACGGTCGATAACCCCCTCATCGCCACCAACCTCAAAGCGAAGAAACTACGTTCACTGCTGCAACGGCAAAAGGCGTTCAAAAAGAGCGGCCAGCCGCCGTTCATTGAAGCACTCGTCTTCTGCTCAGCGCCTGAGCTGAAAAATGACTTGGAGGGTAACGCCCGCTTCCGAGTTTGCCTGCGAGACCGTGACGCGGCCGGTGAAAAACCGGCGCGCTCCGGCATCATGGCGGCAATCATGCGTCGAGAATGCCCTGGACTGGATTCCTATGCCAAGGGTACGCACGATCGGCCGATGGCCAAGGTGGTCAGCCAAGCGATGGACCAAGCCGGTATCCGTCCTTCCCAACGCATGCGCAAAGTCAGCGACTATGTTCTGGAGCAGCTGATCGGCGAAGGGCCAGGCTATCAAGACTGGCTGGCCACGCACAGCCAAGTTACCGAATCGAAACGTCGCGTGCGGTTGTACCTGGTGAGAACCGAAGCGACGAAAGAAGATCGCGAGACTATTCAGCGGGCCGGCTTGCGCGAGTTTCAGATTCTGGAGACGCTGGAACATCCCGGCATCCTGCGGACGTTCAACTTCACCGAGCACGAACTGGGACCGGCTCTGCTGTTCGAGCATGATCCTTTGAGCTTGCGTCTCGACCACTACCTGGCGCAACAACAAGGCAAGCTCAGCGTAGAGTCTCAACTCGATCTGATTCGTCAGATCGCCGAAGTCGTTCGCTATGCCCACGACAAAAAAGTCATCCATCGCGGCCTCTGTCCGCAAAGCATCCTCGTCACGAACCCGGGCAGCGCCCAACCACGCATCAAGGTGTTCAACTGGCAGATTGGTTATCGGCAAGGCACGTCTTCAACGGGCGTTTCGCGCGCTGTCTCAGCAACTTCCCATGTGGACCGGCTCGTCGAAGACGCGGCGACCGCTTACATGGCGCCTGAAGCGCTTACCGAGGCGAACACCGGAGAGCACCTCGACGTGTTCTCGCTGGGGGCCATCGCTTATCACATCTTCTCGGGCCTCAGCCCTGCCGCCAATGCGGTCGAGTTGAGCGAAAAGTTGCGCGAAACCAAGGGGCTACAAATCAGCTCGGTGCTCAACGGAGCTAGCGAGTGGCTGCAAGAGTTGATCCGGTACGCGACCAATCCGATCGTGCCTGATCGTGCAGGTTCGGTCGGCGAGTTCCTGGGCATCCTCGACGAAGTCGAAAACGAGCTGACCACGCCCGAACACGATTACATCGACGACCCGGCACGCGCCCAGCAGGGCGATCTGCTGCCGGGCGGCTATTCCGTCGTTCGCCGGCTCGGCCAGGGGTCCACCTCGGTTGCCCTGCTTGTGGAACGGGACGGGCAAGACTTCGTGCTTAAGGTCGCCAACGATCCTGAGAACAATGATCGCGTGAAGGACGAAGCCGATCTGCTGAGCAAGCAGGAAATGCGGCATGCGTGCATCGTCGATTTGGTCGACTCGCTGGAGGTGGGCCAATACCAGGGCTTCCTCATGCGGCCGGTCTATGCCGAGAAGGGCAAACGACTGATCGAGACGCTGGGTCAGCGGCTCCGCAAAGACGGCCGGCTGCACATCGACCTGCTGCAACGTTTTGGCGAGGACTTGCTAGGCGTGGTCAATCACCTGGAAGAACAAGGCATTCCGCATCGCGACATCAAGCCTGACAACATCGCCGTGGGCATGGTGGGCCGAGGCGACAAGTTGCATCTGGTGCTGTTTGACTTTTCGCTCTCCCGCACGCCGGCCGACAACATCCGGGCGGGCACGACCGGTTATCTCGATCCGCTGTTGCCGCTCCGCAAGCCGCCGCGTTGGGACTTGCACGCCGAACGCTATTCCGCAGCTGTGACGTTGTACGAACTGACCACGGGTACGATGCCCAAATGGGGCGACGGCTCGACCGATCCGTCTCACCTGGCGCCAAACACCGAAATCACGATTGATGCGGAGTTGTTTGACGCCGCCCTCCGCGAACCGTTCACCGAGTTCTTCACACAGGCCTTCCGCCGTAAGATCACCGAGCGATTCGATAACGCCGAGGAAATGCTGCGAGCCTGGCGAGAATGTTTCGCAGGATTGGATGAAACCGGGCTACTGTCCGATCACGTCGACGAATCCCAACTCCGCGAACTCTTGGCCGAAGCAACCTTTGATACCCACATCCCGGAACTGGGCCTGGGAACTCGGGCAACCAACGCACTGGATCGCGCCAACATTCTGACGGTCGAAGATTTGCTCACCGTTCCCATGCGCGTGTTGCTGCGACTGCGTGGCGTGGGCAACAAGACCCGTCGTGAGATCACCGCCGCGGTCAAGATTCTTCGCGAACGCCTGGGTAAGCCCGAGGGGGAACAACCGCTGGTGCTCGACACTGGCGACAAGGAACCCGAAGTCGTCGACGTAACCAGTTTAAGCGTCGATCTGTTGGCCGATCGGCTGTTGAAAACTGGCTCACGTGACGGCGAAACATTCCAGCGAACGGTGCAACTCCTGCTGGGACTCGATCCTAAACTGGCTGATTGCTGGCCCAGTCAGGCAACTATCGCCGAGAAGGCGGAGGTGACTCGCGGGCGGATCGGGCAGATCGTGGGCAAACTCCACGAACGCTGGTCCAAGGATGCCGCCATCACCCGGTTGCGGTCCAATCTGGCGGAAATGCTCAGCGGCCAGGGGGGCGTCATGTCGGCACGCGAACTGAGCGACGCTCTGTTGGTGGCCCGTGGTTCCTCGCAGGATGATCCGCTGCGAACACAGCTCGCTCAGGCCGTGGTGCGTGCAGCGACCGAAGTCGAACGGACGATGTCCGAGCCTCGGTTCCTTGTACGCCGCGACAAGGACAGCGTGCTGATCGCAAACAACGCCGATCTGGCCAGCTACGCGCGTCGCCTGGGTGATGAGGCAGACCGCATCGCCGACGAAGATCCACTGCTCGCATCGTCGCGGGTCATCGAGCGGTTACGTGAAGTCGCTGCTCCGGCCAGCGTTTCCGTCCCCGATGCTCGCCTGGTCCGTTTGGCTGCCGAAGTTTCAGAGCACGCCGCTGTTTCCAGCCGCCAGGAACTCTATCCGTGCGGAATGGTTGCGGACCGAGCCCTCAAGCTGTCACAAGGAGCGCTGCTCGGTCAGCGTATGCTCACGGTCGAACAAATCCGCGACCGCGTCAGCGGCCGTTATCCCGAAGCGGCTCCTTTGCCCGATCGGCCCGAGCTTGATGACCTGCTCCGGCAGGCCGGCTTCGACTTTCACTGGGACGCCAGCGGCAAGAACGGGGTGGGTTGCTATGTCAGCCCGCTCCGCGATTTGATTTCCGTCACCAGCGGCAGCGAGCCGATACCGCGGCTGCCGACCAAACCGGGACAGGGCAAGGCTGGCGAGGTGACTCCCGAAGAAGCCGATGCCCGGCAGTTTGAAGAACGGTTGCAGCGCTCGCTCAAGGAAGGCGCGTTCCTGACGCTCCTGGTACACCCCAAGCACTACGACCGTGCTCGCAGCGAACTCTGCCGCCGGTTTCCGTTAGAGCTTGTCGACTTTGAGGGCGTGTTCCTCGATGCGCTTCACGCGACGGCCGACAAGGCGAAGGTCAAATGGGATCTGGTGCTGCAAACTGACACCAGGCCGAACAATGGCGATTGGGACAAGTTGATGATGCTGGTCGGCCGCACCATGCCTGGGGTCGAGACTCAGTTGCTCGCCGCCGACAAAACCATGCTGGTCATCTATCCGGGCCTAATGGCTCGATACGACCAGATGGACCTGCTCAGCCGCCTTTCGCAAAAGGTCGGGCGATCAGACGGCATCCCGGGCCTGTGGCTGCTGTTGCCGGGCGACAACCAGGCGATGATCGACGGCAAGCCCGTTCCGCTGATCGGACCCGGCCAACGCACACGCATCCCAGAGAGCTGGCTTCAGAATCTGCACCGCGCAAGCGGTAACGGAGAGTCGCATCCATGATTGACCGCAAAGCCCTTCTTTCCGATTTACAATCGCTGCTCAAGCGATTGGAAGCCGACCTGCTCGAACGGAGCGAATCAGCCGATGTTCCTGATGTGGGGCAGGCGCTGCGCACTGAGTATGACCGCGCGAAGCAGGCGGAGCGGACGGCCCAGAACTATGAGGACTGGCGTAGCGATGCGATCACACAGGCCGCTGCGGCGTGGGTGCTGTCGTGCGTGTTCGTGCGGTTCCTGGAAGACAACAAGCTAATCGACCCGCCGAAGATCGCTGGCCCGAAGGAGCGGCTTCAGCAGGCTCGCGATGAGCACACGCTGTATTTTCAGGATTCCGAACGGGCAAAGCTCACCGACCGCGAGTATCTGTTGTCGGTGTTTGATGAGTTGGCCAAGCTGCCGGGCACGAAGGACGTGTTCGGCGAGCATAACCCGATCCGGGAGTTGCCGAACTGGCTCTCCGGTGATGCGGCGGGGGAGTTGCTGCGATTCTTCCAGAAGATCGAAGCCAACTCGGGCGATTTGATCCACGACTTCACCGATCCGGAGTGGGACACCCGCTTCCTGGGCGATCTGTATCAGGACCTGTCGGAATCCGCTCGGAAGAAATACGCCCTACTGCAAACGCCGGAGTTCGTGGAAGAGTTCATTCTCGACCGTACGCTCGATCCGGCTCTAGATGAGTTTGGACTCGATGCTCCGCCTGTGACCGACCGACAAAACATTCCGTTCACCGATCCCGGCTTCCGCATGATCGACCCCGCCTGTGGTAGTGGGCACTTTCTGCTTGGGGCCTTTCCTCGCATCCTAAACCGCTGGCAGAAGCAGGAGCCGGGGGGCAAGATTCGGGACCACGTGCAAAGGACGCTCGACTGCATCCACGGCGTTGACGTGAACCCCTATGCCATTGCAATCGCACGTTTCCGTTTGCTGCTAAAGGCGATGAAGGCCAGTGGCATCAATCGCCTTTCCGACGCACCGGGATTTCGGTTCAACCTTGCCTGTGGCGACTCGCTTTTGCATGCGCCGCTACGTGGCGGTCAGCAAGTTTTCGACTGGGAACTCACCAGCGACGATGCCGAATGTGAACATGCCTACCAAAGCGAAGACTTGGCCGATTTGAAAAGGATGCTTCGATCCGGCTTGTATCACGCCGTGGTTGCCAACCCGCCTTACATCACGCCCAAGGATCGGCAGCTCAACCAGCGGTATCGCAAGCGATTCGAAGCGTGCCACATGAAGTATTCACTGGCCGTGCCTTTCTTGGAACGCATCTTTCGCATGGCAGTTGCTAGTGGGTTCACGGGACAGATTACTTCCAATAGTTTTATGAAACGCGAGTTTGGCAAAAAGCTGATCGAGCAGTTGCTGCCTCAACTCGACCTGACGCACGTGATCGATACTAGCGGAGCCTACATTCCTGGTCACGGCACTCCGACCGTGATTCTGTTTGGGCAACATCGCTCGCCCTCTCGCGACTCGGTTCGCACTGTGATGGGGATTCGAGGTGAGCCAAGAACACCGGATGATCCATCGCAGGGGGAAGTCTGGAACGCGATCGTAAATCAGATAGACCAGCCAGGCTCGCAGAGCGAGTTTGTTAGTGTCGGCGATTCGTTGCGTGAACTATTTCATTGTCATCCGTGGTCGATCGGCGGCGGGGGAGCTGCCGAGTTGAAGGAAGGGTTGGACGAGGTTCAATCTGAACGGTTGGGGAAACTTGCGATTGCGATCGGAATCTCCGCAGTCACAGGAGAAGATGAGCTATTCATGCAACCCACGTCGGTCCTTCGGCGCATGCAAATAGAAATGAGACGCCCTCTCATTGAAGGCGACGTTGTCCGCGATTGGACCTTTACCGATCCGGTGTCATCTATCTGGATGTATGGCGATGACTTTCAACTTCATCCCTTGGAGTCTCTTGCGGCAACGGCGAGGCTGTTTTGGAAGTATCGTGCTGCAATCTACTGGAGAAAGCGGTTCGGAACACCGCTCGTCGAACGTGGTCTCAAATGGTACGAATGGCAGGAGCTTTATTCCGACAAACTCCGCACGCCACTGTCAATCGTGTTTGCTTTCGTTGCTACGCACAATCATTTCGTGCTGGATCGTGGGGGGAAGGTCTTCAATCGTTCGGCTCCAGTAATCAAGTTGCCGGAAGATGCCACCGAAGAGGACCACCTTGGACTACTTGGAATCCTCAATAGCTCTACTGCCTGCTTTTGGATGAAGCAAATCTTTCACGACAAAGGCAGCACCGTTGACAGCACAGGCGCTCGGCAGACCACTGTCGCGTTTGAAAACTTTCGCGAGTTCACGGGAACTGGCCTCAAGAAGTTTCCACTTCCGTCAGGCCGACCCGAATCGCGAGCTTTCTATCTCGACGCGCGTTCTCGCAAGATCGCCGATAACCTCTTGCCTGGTGTGTTGCTGGCCAAGGGCTTCGCCGACAAAGCCTCACTGGACGGCTATCGAAAAATGTATTTCGAAATGCTTCAGCAGATGATCAGCGATCAAGAGGAACTTGATTGGGAGTGCTACAACCTCTACGACCTTGTCGAGTCCGATCTTCGCCCTTCTGAAAATGCGCCTCCGATCACACTCGGCGAGCGTGCTTTTGAGATTGTGCTAGCACGCAAGATGGCCGAGGGGGAAGCACAAACGACGTGGTTTGAGCGGCATGGCAGTACGCCGATTACCGAACTGCCATCGGATTGGCCTGAAGATTACAAGCGGTTAGTCGAACGCCGCATCGAACTGATTGAGATCGATAGGAACATCGGCCTGATTGAGCAACCCGAGTACAAACGCCGCTGGAACACTGAGCCCTGGGATTCGCAACTAGAGCGTGCCTGTCGGCAATGGCTGCTAGGTCGACTCGAATCGTATTTCGATTCTGATGGCCGCATGAACGAAACGGGTAAATCAACCGCGCAACTCGATTTCGCAATGTCGTCCATTGCCAAAATAGCCGACATTGCTGGGCGGGATGAGACGTTTCTTGAAGTCGGACAGCTTTATCGAGACGACGCGGCCTTCGACGTGCAGCGACTGGTTGAAGAACTTGTGGCCGCAGAACACGTTCCCGTCCTTCCGATCCTGCGTTATAAAGCACCCGGAGTGCGCAAACGCAAGGAGTGGGAGAAGACTTGGGAACTCCAACGCCAGGAAGATGCGATCGACACCCGCACACAGCTCCTGAAGGATGAACCGCAGTACCTGACCGAGGATCAGGCTCGCGATCTCAAGCAGCGTGAGATTGGCGACATTCCCGTCCCGCCCAAGTATAAGAGCAGCGACTTCATCTCGACCGGCGGCGCTCGCTATTGGGCTCTCCGCGGCAAACTCGATGTTCCCAAGGAACGATGGGTCAGTTTCCCGCACTGCGAAGGCCCGGACGGTACACTGGTCATCGCCTGGGCCGGCTACGACCACCTGCAACTGGCCCGAGCGATCAGCGCCTATTTCGTCGACATCCAGGAACGCCTCGGCGGCCGCGACGATCCCCGCCTCGTCCCCCTACTGGCCTGCATCATCGAACTACTACCGTGGCTCAAGCAATGGCACCACGACCTCGACCCCGACTACAACCAGCGCATGGACGAAGTCTTTGAAGGCTTCATCACCGAAGAAGCCAAAAACCTCGGCCTGACCATCGACGAAATCAAAGCCTGGCAACCGCCGAAACGCACATCTCGGGCAAAGAAAGCATAAGGAGCCGTCATGTTCGTAGAGAGCATATCTCTTGAAAACATCCGCACATTTGCGGCAGAGAAGACTCTTAAGTTCAATCATCCAGACAGGCAGTATGGTCAGGGCCACGAATGTGAAGTCACCCCGAGTCTGAAGAACATCAACCTACTGTTTGGTGAGAACGCATGCGGGAAGACCACGCTCTTGGAGGCGGTTGCGCTTGCCGCCCTTGGTCCGTCCGTCATTGAGTCTCGAATCGCACCGCGACCACTAATCCGATTTTCCCCAGCAACTCGAAAACCGTCGTCGCTAGAAAAGAAAAAGGTGGGACGAATGCGAGCGACGTTTGCACTACATGATGCTGAAGTCAAGCATCAGCAAGGCGAATCGTCCCCAACAAATGGCTTTAGCGAGATTAGCGTTTCTCAAAAGGGAGAACTGGAGAGTTTTCACTTCATGGGAAGCGCGCACATCAACTGGGACGAGGTCTACCGCTCTCGCAACGATTCGTTTTTCGTTGTGGCATACGGCGCAACTAGAAGAGTTGATTCAACAGCGGAACGCATGCACTCGAAAAGTCGTCGCTCTGGATTCGCGCGTGTTGAGAGAGTTGAGAGTATTGTGGAGGAAGGGTACCCTGTCGTCTCTCTGCCAGCATGGTTTTCATCTCACAAGAAGAACAGCAGCCGCTGGAAGCAGGTCGTTGACTTGATCAATGGCGCCCTGGGTCGAGGACATTTCGTCTTTGAAGGAAACCGCAGTAATGATGACTTTGTGTTTTCTCAGGGAGGAATGGAGATTCCGTTTCGCAGTTTGTCCGACGGATACAAAGCATTTCTTGGGTGGGTCACTGACCTTCTGTTCCACTTAGATCTTGCGTGTGAGAGGTCGGAACTCCGCCTTGATGAAGTTTCGGGCATTGTGATGGTTGATGAGATTGATCTTCACCTGCACCCGACCTGGCAGATGGAGGTTATCGGACATTTATCAAAAACGTTTCCTCGTCTTCAGTTTATCTTTACTTCCCACAGCCCTCTGATCGCAGGGTCTGTTGAATGGATGAACATTACGCGATTGCGACTTGACCGACAGCATCGAACCGGGATTGACCCATTTGAACAACCGATTCACGGACTCGATGCGGATCAGATTCTCGTATCTGATCTGTTTGGATTGAAGACAACACGCGCTGCGGCAAAAAATCGACAACTTGATGAACTCACGCGTCGGGCGCGAGCTGGTGATGATGAAGCGGCTAAACAGTTGATCGCAGAGTTAGCGCGCGGTACGGAGGGCGAGCTGTGATTCGCTTTTCCACGACAGACACCGCCCTGCATGCGAGCATCGATGCCATTGCGCCCACCTGGAGAACGCGCGCTCAGAATCGAACTGCCGCACTCGCCAACGGCACACGCACAAACATTACGAAAATGTGGAGCGAGATTAAAAAGGTCTACATGGACTTGCAAGGGCCGAAATGCGCATTTTGCGAGAAATGGATCGAAGACCAGGCTATCGAACAGGACGTAGAGCATTTTCGTCCCAAGAATCGTATAAGTCGTTGGCGCGTGCCACGCAAACTTCGTGGAGAAGGGATTACAGTTTCCCAGCCAGCGATAGGCACCGAGGACGGCTACCGACTGCTAGCGTATCATCCATTCAACTATGTAACTGCATGCAAGTCTTGCAACTCGATCCTCAAGCGAGATTATTTTCCTATCGAAGGTACGAGAGATTCTGGAAACGATAACCCTCGGGCTTTAGGTGGCGAGCGAGCATTTTTGATTTATCCACTAGGGGATTTGGATGATGATCCGGAACAGCTTATCGAGTTTCACGGACTATCTCCGCAACCACGGCGGCCAGGATTCGATCGAAAACGAGCGTTGGTGACGATCGAGATTTTTAAACTTGATGACCCGAGGACACGGAAGGAACTGTTGAAGGATCGCGCCGAGTTCATCGAGAAACTTTACTTCGCTCTAAAGATCCGTGACGACGCTACAAGCGATGCGATCGACAAGGGGAATGCAACTTCAGCGGTCGCACGGCTTACATCCACGCGGTCACGTTACACCAACTGTCTTCGTTGCTACGAGCGATTGTGGGCAACTAACCGAGCAGAAGCCCGAGCAATCTACAAAAACATCGCGAGTTTCCTACGCACGACGTCACCTTAGTTGGCATAAAGAGTTCATTGAAATGACACTCATCAAAGAACTTATCGTTATCCCGGACCGCGTCCAGAAGGGGGATTTTGTTCTCCGGCTGGCCGAGGACATCAAGCGGCCCGACGTTGTCCTCGACACCTACGTCGTCACGGAAGATTTGGCAAAGCACTTCGATGAAGCACTGACGCTACTCCGTTCCGCCGTACAGAATCGTAGCAGTCAGGCGACGTATCTGCACGGCAGTTTCGGAAGCGGTAAGAGCCATTTCATGGCGATGCTGCATCTGATTCTTCAGGGCAATCTCACAGCGCGCGGTATCCCGGAACTGGCCTGGGTCATTCAGAAGCACAATGACTGGTTGGAGGGAAAGAAGTTCCTGTTGGTTCCCTACCATATGATCGGTGCGCACGATATGGAGTCGGGCGTTCTGGGGAACTATGTCGAGTTCATGCGACGAACCCATTCGGATGCTCCAATCCCGCCGGTCTATGTTTCCGCCGCAATCATCAATCAAGTCCAGGCCGAGCGTTCCAACTACGGAGATGAACTGTTCTTCAAGCGGCTCAATGAAGGACAAGGAAGCCGCGGCGACTGGGGCGAGCTGGATGCGGCCTGGGATGCAGCCACCTTTGAGTCAGCCGCTAGCGCCGCTCCCGATTCCGAAGAGCATTTGCGTTTGGTCAGTACGCTTCTCAAATCGGTCGCGTCATCGCATGCGGAAGTAATCAGCCATCGCGGCGGCAACTTCGTGCGATTTGACCAGGGGCTTTCCCTGATCAGCCAGCACGCGAAGAGCCTGGGATACGACGCGTTGATTCTGTTTCTGGACGAGTTGATCCTGTGGCTGGCCACGAAGTCGGCTGATCTCGGTTTTATCAAGAATGAGTCGGCAAAGCTCACTAACCTCAAGGAGGCTCAATCGGCCGAACGCCCGATTCCGATCGTTAGTTTCGTTGCACGCCAACGAGATTTACGAGAACTTATCGGAGATCATGTTCCGGGAGCTGACAAGGGTAGCTTTAGCGATTCACTGGATTGGCAACAGGGTCGTTTCGACACGATCACTCTGGAAGACCGCAACCTGCCTGCGATTGCCGAAAAACGAGTCTTGAAGTGCCGCAGTAATGCTGCTCGCGCCGAGTTGGATGCGGCGTTTGAGCAGACGGCTCGCATGAAAGACAACGTGATGAGCATCTTGCTGACCCAGGAAGGGGATCGCAAGATGTTTCGCAAGGTTTATCCGTTCAGCCCGGCCCTGGTGCAGACGTTGATCGCCGTCTCCAGCGTGCTGCAACGCGAGCGGACAGCTTTGAAAGTGATGATGCAACTGCTGGTCGATCATCGCGATACGCTCCAACTCGGTGAGATCATCCCCGTGGGCGACTTGTTCGACGTGGTGGCGCACGGCGACGAGGCGTTCAGTCCGGAGATGGCGATCCACTTCGATAACGCCAAGCGACTGTATCACCAGAAGCTGTTACCCGTTTTAGAGGGAGAACACGGTGTTCGTCGCGAGGATGTGGACGCTCTTGATTACACCGATCCCAAGCGTGCAGCCTTCCGCAACGATGACCGTTTGGTCAAGACGCTGCTATTGTCGGCGCTGGTGCCAGAGGTGGAGTCGCTGCGCGGTCTGAACGCCGAAAAACTTGCAGCGCTCAACCACGGCACGATCAAGTCGCCGATTCCCGGCAAGGAAGCGGCCGAGGTGTTGCGCCGCTGCCGAAAATGGGCATCGAACGTCGGCGAGATTCGTATCGGCGAAGAAAGTAACCCCACGATTACCGTACAGCTTTCGGGCGTCGACACCGAGAGCATCATCGAACAAGCCCGCCGGGAAGATAACCAGGGAAATCGTATCCGCCGCCTCCGCCAGATGTTGTTCGAGCAGATTGGCATCCAGGGCGAAGGCGAGTTTGAGCAGTTTCATGAGTTCTGGTGGCGCAATACCCGACGCAACTGCAAGGTGTTGTTCAAGAACATCCGCGAGTTGCCCAACTCGTCGCTGGAGAACGACGAGGACGACTGGAAGCTGATCATCGACTTCCCTTTTGACGAAGCTGGCCACGGCCCACGGGACGATCTGAGCACGATTCAGCGATTCATGCAGGCTCAGCAGGAAGGCGGAAAGACCCTGTGCTGGGTGCCGTCGTTCTTCAGCACTGACGCCCAGAAAGACCTGGGGATGCTCGTCATTCTGGAGCACATTCTGACCGGCGAACGGTTCGGGCAGTTTTCCAATCATCTGTCGCCACAAGACCGGCAGTCTGCCAAGTCGGTGCTGGAGAGTCAACGCAATCAACTGCGACAGCGCGTGCAGAATCATCTGGATGCTGCTTACGGCCTGGATGCGTTGACGCCGGGTTCACTCGATACCACACATGATCTGGACCTAAACGAGCATTACATCTCGCTTTGTCCGGGCTTCGTGCCGCAACCGCCGGTCGCCGCGAACCTGGCCGGGGCAATGCAGCATCTGCTCAGTCAGGCTTTGGAGCACCAGTTTCCGGCGGCTCCGCGTTTCGAGGCGGAGATCAAATCCAACGCATTGAAGAAGGTCTTCGAGCAAGTCTTCCCAGCGACTCAGGTGGCGGACGGTCGCCTGGCTATCGACAAAACGATGCGGCCGATCGTGCGACAGATCGCCGCTCCACTCCAGCTGGGTGAGATGGGCGTTGACGCCACGCACTTTGTGCTGGGACAGCACTGGAAAACGCACTTTGGCAGAAAGGCCGCAGAAACCGGAAGCGGCATGTCGATCGAGCAACTGCGCAAGTGGATGGATGATCCCAAGCCGATGGGTTTGCCTAAAGATGCTCAGAACCTGGTGATTCTGGTGTATGCAGCCCAAACGAGCCAAACGCTCTATCTGCACGGAGCGCCCTACGAGGCGACGTTATCCAATGTCCCGGATAAGTGCGAACTGCGTAAGGATAAGCTGCCTGAAGCAGCCGACTGGGAACTCGCCCTCCAACGGGCCGGCAGCATCTTCGGTCAGACGGGCTTGAAACTGCTGAGCGCAGGCAATGTCAACACGCTCTCCGGCGAGTGCAAGAAGAAAGCAAGCGACACCCGGCGCGCTTGCCAGGCATATTGCCAACGGCTCAAGCAACGAATGACCGAACTGGGCATGACGCCGGATACAACCGATCGCATGAAGACCGCCGCGGCGACCCAACTTCTAGTCGACAAACTTAGCGGGGCGGAATCAGGCGAGATTGTTAAGACACTAGCATCCGCAAACGTGGAGACCAGCGAGACGGCGATGGGCGAATGTGTCAGTAAGGCTGCCGAGTTGGAAGGCAATCTCGATACGGCTGGCTGGCAGACGTTTGAACTGATTCGCAAACTGCCCGCGGAGCATCAGACGACGGCTCAGGCGATTATTGCGGAACTGCAAAACGCACTCGCAAGCGATGAGCATGTGCTGGAACTCGCCCCTGCTCTCAAATCTGCCCAAGCGCAGGCCATGCGATTGCTGGAGAAGCTGGTCGAGGTGAAGCCACCGACTACCCCACCGCCCGTCTCGCCACCCCCCATCGAACCGCCAGGTAAAAATAAAAAGCGGATCGTAGGCCAGGATTCCAAGCAGGATATTACGTTGTCGGATGCCAAAAATGTGCTTTCGGAGCTGGACGGCAAACTCAAATCGGGTCAGTCCGTCCGAGTGAATGTGAGTTGGGTGATCGAGGAAGGAGACGGTGAGTGATGACCATGACCGCACCCTCATTTAGCCAGATCAAGGCCCAAGTTGCGGCGATTCGCCAAAAGGCGCCGCAAGCGAAAGTGATCGGCATCCATTCTTCTGGCCGCTGGACCGGCGAGTCGATTGCCCGCGACGGTGATCAGGATTATGCGATCCACCAATGCGATTCGCCGTTGTCGTTTCGGATCGCACTGCGTCAACCGGCTGAGGGCCAGATGACGAAGGTGCTGATCACCAATCTGGATGAGCATGATTTGGGCGATGACATTTTGCTGCGACTCGCGAAACGGCGGCTTTTCCAGATCGACCCCTGGCAGATCGTGCGAGCTCTCTTTGACGCACATGCGGTTGATCCGCGATTGACCAAGCACGCCTGGATCGCCGAGTCCTTGCTCGAACTGATTCCCGGTAACGGCTACCCAGCTGCCAGAGGCGGCTTTCTGGATGCCGAGACCGTTTGGCCATTGCTGCTGGAACAGTCGATCGGATTGCAGGCGGAATCCCCAGACCTGACTTCTCTGTTGAAGTGGTCGTTGGATGCCGACGCCACGAAACAGTTTCGTCATTGCCCGGACGCCTTTCGGCATGGAGCCGGTGAGTGGCTCATGGAGAAAGCCGGTCCTGTTGCTGGGATTCTGTTGCAATGCGTTGAACGATTAGATCGGCCAGACGCAGTACCGATTGGATTGGCTGCGGGCGTGGTATATCACTCGGCTGCGATTGGCAAGCTGGAGAAGGCCACAGGGAAACTCGAAGAACGCTTCCTGGGAGGCAAGTCACCGGAAGCCGATCACATGCAGCGTTGGAGCGCGGCGGCGACCGACGTATTGCGGGCCCTGCGGCACACGGAGTCAAAAAACTATCGCAAAACAGTCCAGCGAGCCGATGAGATACTCCGCGAAGTTCAAGCCGATCCCATGGCTTACCTCAGTGATACTTCACAGCTAGGGTTCGACCAACGTCTGGAACGCGTCGGCAAACAACTATCCGATGTCCTGGAACGCGGCACGTGGGATTCGTTGGGCGGTCTGTTCGAGGCCCGAGATCAACTCGGCCGTCACGATCAATCCAATCAGGAGAAGCGGCGTTTGGAACGCGTCGACATGGCGTTACGGTTGGTGCGTTGGCTGGAGAGTCAGCCAGGTCACGCCGGGGAACCAGAATCTTTCGCCGATGCCGCCAGCCGGCAACTGCAAGAAGGTGGATTCCTGGATTGGGCGCGACTAAGCCTCCGCAGCGGTGATCCCGTCAGACACCTCTCCGAAGCCTACTCGCGTTTATTCGAGCTGGTGAGACAGATTCGAGAGCAGCAGAGCCAAGGTTTTGCAAAGCTGCTCACGGATTGGACAGCCGCCGGCTCCCAGGGCAATGACGTCATCCCGGTTGAACGAGCGCTAGAACAGATTGTTGCGCCTCTGGCCGCTGAAGGACTTGTCCTGGTCATTGTCGTCGATGGAATGAGCGTCGCAGTCTGTCGCGAACTCTTGACCGACGTAACGCGACACGAATGGATTGCAATCTCCGAGCCGGGCAGAACATTCAATCGTCCAGGAGTGGCAGCGATTCCATCGGTAACTGAGTTTTCCCGAACGAGCCTGCTCTGTGGAAAACTTCGTCAAGGACATCAGGCCGATGAGAAAGCTGGTTTTGCGGAACACCCGACCTTGGTTGAGCGATCCCGGAGTGGTTCGCCGCCGGTGTTATTCCATAAGGCGGGTCTGCAAGAACAAGATGATTCCGTTTTGGCCGCGGAAGTCCGTAAAGAGATTGCCTCGACCCATCGGCGCGTTGTAGGCGTAGTCGTCAACGCTGTGGACGATCACCTACTCAAGGGCGAGCAGATTGACACCCGCTGGTCGCGGGATGAGATCAAGGTGCTTCCTGCATTACTACACGAAGCCCGAATCGCACGCAGGCTCGTAGTCTTGTTGAGCGACCATGGTCATGTGCTCGATTGCCAGGCAGTAGGCCGGTCCTTCAAAGATGAACTCGCTGGCGGCGAACGATGGCGCAGTTCCGAGGGCGCGGCAGGCGAAGACGAGTTGCAGGTCGAAGGTTCCCGTGTGATGGTCGCGGGGCGCCAGTTGATTGCACCCTGGAGCGAGCGAGTCCGTTACGGCATCAAGAAGAACGGCTATCACGGCGGATTGACTCCTCAGGAAATGATCGTGCCGATCGCCGTGCTCTCCAGCACCGATGATTTTCCCAAAGGCTGGAGCGAGCAACCGATCGACACACCGGCTTGGTGGGATGAACCGTCACCGATTTCGGTTGAAGCAGTAAAACCTGTGCCGAAGTTGAAGTCGTCGAAGCCACAGACGTCAGGCACGCTATTCGACTTGGAAGAAAAAGCCCCAACGCCGGTCGTTGAAGGCGTCAAACTGCCAAAATGGGTGTCGAGTTTACTGGCAAGTCCGATATTCGAGGACCAGAAGCGGCTCGGAGGGCGAGGAGTTCCGGCTGATGAAGTGTTTACAAAACTGCTTGTTGCGTTGGACGGGCGTGGAGGCAAGCTGACGAGCGTAGCCTTGGCAAGGACTTTGGAGTTCCCGGCTGTTCGTTTGCCTGGGCTGTTGGCGAAGGCCGAACGCATCCTCAACGTGGATGGATACGACGTCCTGCGGCGCGACGATGCTTCGGACACGATCGAACTGAATCGCGACCTGCTACTCAAGCAGTTCGACCTGGTGGAGTGACCTATGAGTGTTAGCCCTCAACGCCGACAGGAAATCATCGACGCCTTGCGTCGGGGGACGGTGCCGCGCAACAGCCTCGATGCGTTTGCAGTCGGCTTAGGGGGATTTGAGACCGCCTTGGACGAGGAACTTCAAAAGGTGTCCTCGGTCGGTAGCGTGTTTAAGGCGGTGCGAGGTGAGTATGGCTGCGGGAAGACGTTCTTCGCTCGCTGGCTGGCGGATCGTGCCCGCAAACTTGGCTTCGCGTCAGCCGAAGTACAGGTTTCGGAAACAGAAACACCCCTGCATCGCCTCGAAACGGTCTACCGGCGTCTGATGGAGCGGTTATCAACCGCCGATACTCCCCAAGGCGCCTGGCGTAATATCGTGGACGGCTGGTTTTACGCGTTGGAGGAGGACGTTCTGGCTGAGGGCGCCATTGACGCCAATGACCAGAAGGCACTTATCGAGCGTACCAACGAGTTGCTCGAACAACGGCTGGCAAAGGTCACCAATACAGCCCCGACTTTTAGCGCGGCATTGCGCGGGTATCGGCAAGCACAAGCCGCGGGTGATCGGGCGATCGCCGATGGAATCTTGGCTTGGCTGGCCGGGCAACCGAATGTGGCTGCCGCTGCTAAACGGTTCTGCGGAGTGAAGGGAGACATCGACCACTTTGGTGCATTGAGTTTTCTCCAGGGTGTGCTCATCGTCTTGCGTGACTCGGGACATCCGGGCCTGCTGCTGGTGCTGGACGAGGTAGAGACCATCCAACGCGTTCGTAGTGACGTTCGCGACAAGAGCCTAAATGCCCTGCGTCAACTGATCGACGAAACGGACTCAGGGCGTTTCCCTGGTCTTTACCTGGTCATCACCGGAACGCCGGCCTTCTACGAGGGACCACAAGGCATCCAGCGTTTGGAACCACTGGCCCAACGGCTGCATGTCGATTTCCAGACGGATGCTCGTTTCGACAATCCTCGGGCGCCGCAGATTCGTCTGCCGGCGTTCAGCTTGGAGCGATTGTGTCTGGTCGGCTGCAAAGTTCGTGACATCTACCAGCAACATGCCCAGGCGCCCGATCGTATTGCCACGATGTGCAACGACGCCTACGTGCAGGAACTGGCGCAGGCAGTTGCGGGGAAACTCGGCGGCAAGGTAGGCGTGGCTCCTAGAATCTTCCTCAAGAAACTGGTCTCAGACATTCTGGATCGCGTGGATCAGTTTACGGATTTCGTTCCGCGTGAGCATTACACTCTTACGATGAACGACACCGAGATGACTGCCGTCGAACGCCAAGCCATGGGTGCAACGGACGTTGATGAGATCGAGCTAGACCTGTGAGCAACTTTGACCGCCTCCATCCTGCGTTGCAGCACCACATCGTGAACAGCCTTGGCTGGCGCGAGCTGCGTCCGTTCCAGGAGTCGGTCATTCCACTCATCCTCGATGGCCAGCATCTCATCGTCCTTGCCCCAACAGCGGGCGGCAAGACCGAGGCCGCGTTCTTCCCGGTCGTCTCTCGCATGCTGTCCGAAGGATGGACGGGACTCAGCGTTCTCTACCTCTGTCCGATCAAAGCGCTGCTCAATAATCTTGACCTCCGGTTGCAACGATACAGCACGCTCTTGGGACGGCGATCCGCGTTGTGGCACGGCGACGTCAAGTCTTCAGCTCGGAAGACGATCCTGCGCGAACCGCCCGACTGCCTCCTGACGACGCCCGAGTCGCTGGAGGTCATGCTTGTCTCACCCAATGTTGATTCGCGCGTTCTGTTTAGCAACTTGCGCGTAGTGATCGTCGACGAAATCCACGCCTTCGCTGGTGACGATCGAGGCTGGCATCTTCTGTCCGTCCTCGAACGTATTTCAAAGCTGGCCGGTAGGGAACTGCAACGACTTGGGCTCTCTGCCACGGTGGGCAACCCAGAAACTTTGTCTGGTTGGCTGGCCGGGTCATGCAAGGGACCGCGAGATGTTTTCTTCCCGCAAGAGTCTGGCGGCGGAGAAGCCGATGTTCAGCTTGACTTTGTCGGTTCACTTCAAAACGCCGCCGTCGTCATCTCCCGATTGCATCGAGGTGAGAAGCGGTTGGTGTTTGTCGACAGCCGCTCTCGCGCTGAACAACTCGCCTCCGAGCTGCGCCAGCTCCAAGTAACGACGTTCGTGACTCACAGTTCACTGAGCCAGGAACAACGGCACCAGGCGGAAGAAGCGTTCGCCTCGCGAGAGGACTGTGTGATTGTCGCGACCAGCGTGCTGGAGTTAGGTATCGACGTGGGCAATCTCGATCGCGTCATCCAAATCGACTCGCCACCTACGGTTTCAAGTTTTCTCCAGAGGATGGGGCGGACCGGGCGTCGGTCGGGAACGCTGCGGAACTGCCTATTGCTTGCGACCAAGGACGAGACGCTGGTGCAAGCCGCGGGGTTGATCGACCTCTGGGCCGAGGGATATGTCGAACCGATCGAGCCGCCGCCGCTTCCTTTACACGTGCTCGCCCAGCAGTTGATGGCGCTGACTTTGCAAGAAAGCGGCATCGGTCGTGGAGAGTGGTTGAAGTGGGTTGAAGGCGTGCCGGGTTTCGCGGCAATCCCTCCCGAACAGATCGAACAACTCGTCAGCTCGATGCTTCAGCGGGACATTCTCTGGGAAGAAGCCGGGATTCTGGCGATGGGGCGAGAGGGAGAGAGCACTTACGGTCGCAAGAACTTCCTGGAGTTGTTCTCGGTCTTCATGTCGCCACCCTTGTTCTCCATTCTGCACGGTCGCCAGGAACTTGGGTACGTCGACGAGATGACGTTTCTCGGGAAGCACGAGGGACCGCGTGTTTTGCTGCTCGGCGGGCGTGCTTGGCAGGTCAACCACATTGATTGGCAACGACGCATCGCCTACGTCGAGGCGACAGATGCCACAGGGCGGACGCGTTGGAAGGGCGAGGGGCAAGGGCTGGGTTACAGACTTTCGCAGGCGATCAAACGGATCTTGGCCCTGGATGAGAACAGTGAGCGTTGGTCGCGGCGAGCGATCGAGCGACTCTCTGAGATCCGGCATGAGTTTTCCTGGCTGCGAGCCGATTCAATGGTCGCTGTGTTGGCAGGAGGCGGGCAGGTGGAGTGGTGGACGTTTGGCGGAATCCGAGCAAACGCCACCTTGGCTCAGGTGCTAGCCATTGAGACCAGTTCTAAGGTCGGCCACGACAGTTTCACGTTGACCTTTGAATCCGCTGTGAAGTTACAGGATGTTGAAAGTGCCATCGAGGCGATTCGTCAATGCGACGTCGCCGAAATGCGACCCGCAGTGGATGAAGCGGCAATCGAAGGTCTAAAGTTTTCCGAGTGCCTGCCAGTCGATTTGGCTAAGGAGATGTTGGAACGCCGACTTCAGGAATCAGAAACGACACGGAGAGTGCTGGAGGAAAATACAAGGTTTGTTGTTCAGTGAGAATGAAAGATTACGCGCAAGGGGCCATGGCGCGAACGATATTGCTGTCAGAACGAGGATGAAATGCCGGGAATCGACGATGGGGAACTTTGCAAAGCTATTAACGCTGTGGTTCCACAGAGTGTCACTAACATTGGATTGGTTTTGAACGATATGCGCGGGAACGTCGCTATCCGGCAGCCTCAGAAACCGAAGCACGGCGTCGCAGCAACCTTTCCGCGATGGAAACGGGAAGGAGCAGAACCAGCAGTCGCCCTGAAGAGGTGTGTTGCTGAACACATCGGACTCCAAGTGGCAAGCGTATACCCGTTGCCTCAACTGTGGTTCACCGATAACAGCTCAACGTTGGCGTGAACGGGTATCGTCACTCGTCGCTGCGCCATGTGTACTGACATCGAAGGTTTACTAGCCGATTGCGTGGCAGAAGTCCTTCGTGGTGAAGTCTCCCGACGACGATTCCCGATGCAATCCCGATTTCGTCAGCGAAAGACTTCACAACGTCGGCCCTAGAATATGCGCGAGTCACTAGTGACTCAAAGTCGTCAGACGGGATTAGAGTCCCAGCTGCAAAATCGTTTGCCTCGACTTCAAGGCCTTCTGACTCCACGGTAAAATCCTTATCATCCACGAAAACGCTCTTGCGTTTGGTTAAGTGCAGCAAAACATGCCCGAGTTCGTGGAAGAAGTTAAACCAAAAAATGTCCGCCCACCGATACCGCAAGCTCAACTGAATCACGACTTTGTCGTAAAGGCGATAGGCTGCGCCGCTGACATAGCTTTTGGGAAGATGCGGCACGAAAACGACCGCGACACCGTATTGGGCGCAAGTCGTCTTGATCGTTTGCTCAAAAATATCGGGGTCTTGCACGGTCAACGCTCTAAGTTCGTGGATTCGAGACTTGAGACCTGTGGGATCAAAATCTTTGGTTTCGATTTCGTGCGATTCTCTAATGCCTCTTTGAAGCCACGATGCTAGCGCGTATTCGCATGCCCTTTTTGTTCTCGACTTTCTCCATGCCGGAGCAAGGCTCTTGACATTCTTGATCATCGAGAAGGAAGTAACTCCAAAGAACGACAAGAGTTCGTGAGCTTGTTCCGCGTTGTCATTTATCTTATTCAACCAACCAAGCCGACACATCTCTTTGACCGGAAAACTTGCCAAATGCGCGGATTCGCGATCGAGTCGTTTCTTCTGGGTGAGACGAGCTAGGGTGAGCTGATGGTTCTTCTCCAGATTAATCCAAAAACTGGCCGGCAAGCCAAGAGCGAGCTCAAGTTCTAGGGCGGTATCGGCAGTTATTTGGCGTTTCCCCTGAATAACTTCGTTGATTTTGTTGATAGGCCGGCCCATTCGGTTGGCCAACTCCGCCTGAGTCATGCCTTCATGCTCCAGCACTTCCCGAATAGTCTCTCCCGGCGAGACCGCTACGTCTGGTGAATACGGTTGTGGTGCGATTCTTGTCATTTTTTGCTGTGATAGTTTCCAATGAACACGATTTCCACTTGGGTTACCGTGTCCATGTTGGGGGTACCGTCCGCTAGTTTCTTGTATTCGCCCGTTGGGCGGAACACGATCCCGTCTCCGTCATGCAACTTAATCACAAACTCGCCCTGCCGATCCGACTTCCCCTTTCGCTCTTTTGTAAGGAGATGAAGGTGAAGCGGAGCGGAACGTGGAGAGATTTGCCCGAGGTCCTCGAACGCCGCCAACTGCGCGAGGCGACGTGGAACGAGAGCCGCCGACTGCGACGATAGCGACTTTTTCGCTTCTTTCTCCTTCTCGGCAATCTTTTGCCACTTGGTGGTCTCGTACCCTATTAACATCGGTCCGTTGCAATCCTATCTTGACCCTAAGGGTAAATCAATGGTTCCTTTCGTTTCCAAGGATACCACCGCCAAGTTGAGCCGTCCAATCGCGATCTAAAACATTTACCCAAAAGGTAAATAGCACGTTGACTTTATTGACCCCAGGGGTAAATAATACAAAAGGCCGCGTCGCAGGCAGATTTAGCAACAAGCTGCGAGACGGCCCGGTGAGTGACCGGCGAGAAGAACCGCCAGCCGCTGCGCCCATAGCGTAGCTCTTCTCGCGGTCCATTTCAATCGACAAGGCTGGCGGCGGTTCCGCGGACCGTTTTTACGCGTGGAGATTTGAGCTATGACTGAACACCAAACTTCCGAACCTGGCGACGGCGATGTCGTCGACCTTGCAGACATTGAGGAATGCGGCAAAGCGGGGCACAAACCGCCCAAAGCTCGCCGCCATGCTTCAAGACAGAGCATATCGAAGAGTTGCCCGATCAACTCGAACCGGCAGCGATCTACATTGCAGGCGAGGGCGCGCACCTTTGGTTCGTTGCAATGATCTGCCCGTGTGGATGCGGTGAGGCATTGCACATGAATCTGCGGACACTCGCCCACAATGGTCCCTGATACACCACTCCGATGGTGCTGTTTCACTTTCGCCTTCAGTTTGGCGGGAGGTTGGCTGTCGAAGTCACTTTTACTTTCTCCTGTGCCAGGTCGTTTGGTGTTAGAGCCAGGGCGACTGACTTACATGCAACTAGCTATTGGAACCACAAAATGAAGGTTATTTCCAAAACCAAGATGCATCAAGTTGCATTGGTAGCGCTTTTGCTCGCATCATCCTGTCCTTTTTGGGCATCTGCCGCACAAGCTGAAGAACTCGCGGAAAAGCCAGCTCTGAATCGCGTGTTGTCATCAACGACTTATGCAATAAGAACCATTCAGGATTCCCACTCAAGTGAAACGCCGCTGATCGTAAGGCAAAGCGAGCTCAAGGCTCTAGTCGACACGGATGGCGGAGGGGCGTGTCCAATCTCAGCGGCTCTGATCGCGATGCAGACGCTTCGGTCGATGGCGGGACAATCGCCGCATCCTCAGCCCCATCGCTACGCTTTGCGACTGTTCCAAGATCACCCCGAACTCAAGGAAGGGCGAATCAGCAATGACAGGTTTGTAAGCCTGTTTCGCTGGGTGTCCGAAAACATCGAAGGGTATGACCTCCAAGTCGACGTGGTATCCGCTAAGAACAGCGCTTACACCGAATCTGGGCCGTTCTGGTCAGATGAAAATGGCCCTGATCTTAGCCCGAGAGCGGGTGAACTGTGCGTTCTGGCTTACACCGTAACCCAGCCAGGCGGAAATGTGCAGGGTCGGCATTTTGTGCTGTTGAAGGACCGAGGCGAAACACAGATTCGGGTATTGAACCCGAAGGACCCGATGAAGGATTACCAGTTCAATGTCGAAAAACGCGATTCACCTTCCACGCGTTACAAACGGATGTACCTAGAAAGTCCCGGTGGACTCTCAAAGAATCAGCCGATTCATGAGCTAAACACGGTCTTCAAAGTTCGGCTCGTACCGTCTCACTCGAAGCCCAACTCAGCTGCTCCGATGACCGTTGATCAGATGAAAACGGCAATCGACGAGCTTGCTGAGCAGCTGACAAAGGAAGGAAAGCTCACTTCACCGCGCGAGTGGCGGCGACGCGGTGCCACCATTGGACTGCCCGGCCTCGACTTGCCGAAATCGGTGGGCGGAAGTGACTGGGATGCCCTGCAAATGCTGGAAGTGTTTAGGCATGCAGGACGGTACAACCTCAATCTGAGAGATGTGGTCGGGGGAGCCCACGGTCGACCAGCGGTAGCGATGGAATCTAAAGTGGCAAAGGACGCGGTCAAGAAACTCGTTGAAGGAGAAGCCTATTTCGCGGTGGCAATCACGGAGGAAAACGCGGGAACGGATACAAAAAGCATGCAAAGCATGGCAGTCAGAGACGGCGATGGGTTCCGCTTGACCGGCTCGAAAATGTGGAACGCGCGACTACGGCAGGCAACACACGTCGTTCTTTATACAGCGTCTGCGGAAGGTTCTCCCGGAGCCAGATCGGCGTTTTTGCTTCCGATTGACCATCCAGGATTGGTTATCGTCGATCGTTACGCGCACGGATTGACGGGAAACTCTTTCGGCGGACTGAAGTTTGACAAAATGTATGTCGGGCCGGAACACCTCATCGGTAAGGATGGGGGCGGAGGTAAAATATTCGAGGAGCATTTCCTCTACTGGCGGTTGATGCAGGCTGCTGCGGCAATCGGTTGCGGCGAGCGGGCACTGGAGATCATGGCCGGGCGAATCCGGCAGCGTCACGTTTTGGGCGGGCCGATTGGTCGCTTCACTCACCTCCAGCAACCAATCGGCGAGAATCTCACGAAACTACGGATGGCCATGGCGTTGGCTCGCGAGGCCGCTCGATTGTACGATCGTGGTGACTATGATGCCGCTGAACCACTCGTAAACGGGATCAAGGCCGAAGGTGTTGAGACCGCCTTGGTGGCCTGTGACGAGGCGATGCGTGCGCATGGTGCGTTGGGATACAGCCGCGAGGTCGATCTGGGAGACCGTGTGCGTGATCTCATGGGGCTCCGTATTGCGGACGGCACAACAGATGTCATGCGGATGACGGTAGTTCGAGAGAAGTATGGCTTCGACCTATGGGAAATGTCTATGCGAAGCAATGCAGAGACCGCAACGAAGGAAGAAACGAAGTAGCAACTTTCTCTTTCACCATTTGGGGGCGGCTGCCGAAGTTACTCTTTCCGTCGCGAATGCCAAACGATAGGGATATTTCATTCCACATCAGCCTTGAACACCCGGTAGCCTCAAATGAAAGAAAACATGGAAGCCGGAAGACAACTCAGCCCAGCAGATTTTCTCGCAGAGCTTGGAATCCAGAATGTTGGGTTCGAGGATACCTTCATGCCCAAATATTGGAAGTTGATTCGGGACGCGGGTGGCAACCGCGGCGATCTTGACAAATATGGTCCGTTCAGTCCTCAAGCCGGAAATGTCTTTTTCATCACGGAAGAAGTCGCGAAGCGTTCTCTGTCGGCTGAGTACGAATGGTTTCTCTCTAGTCTCGGTTCCCTTGAAAATGCGATCGGGGACCTGCCGACGCCGAGCCGCATCGCAGATATGGGCGGTGGAGTCGGCATTGCATCCCTATACCTCGCCCGGGTTTACCCTGACTGCCACGTCACGGTGTACGATCACTCGCCAGGGCAGCTTGAGATCGGGAGTAAGTGGGCCAGAAGGAGCGGAACGCAGAACATCGAGTTCGCTGAAGCATCCTACAAGGAAGTCGCAGAAGGACGTGAGCGTCTGGATAACAATGTCGTTCTGTTTTTGCGAGGGCTGGATTTGCGGATGCCTGCTCCTGGAACTCGCGACACTTCATTGGACATCAAACAATGTCCTCACAGCCGCCCACAACTTTCGCAAGAACTCGAAAATGCCCTTGGGGCTATGTCTCGCCTTTTGAGTCCACAAGGCATCGGCATCGTTGCAGCCACTTGGTCGGCATGGGGATTGGTCAATCTTTTCGAGGCATGTCGGCATGCGGGTCTGGGAGTGGATTGGCAGCAGAGCTATTTCAGCACTGAAGAAAGAGACGGAAAACTCGTTCCAGGCGATGGACTGATCGTGGTTCGACGCGGCATACCCCACCTTGGTAAAGACAGCTACGAAGATGCACAGGGGTATGTATGCCCTCTGATATTTAGAGGTGAACCGGAAACCTTGAGTCAGGAAGAACTTGAATCGCAACTGTCGGACTTCATTGACGCAGATCAGATATTGTTCGCAGAGGGCATGAGCCCGTCCGATGGAGCAGAAGGTGTGCGGCTAATGCAGAAAGACGGCATTTTGTTGTTGGTCTCATCTGAAGCTGGGCAGGACTGTGCAGGAATGATCCGCAGCCTGACCGGGATCGGCGAGATACTCGAACTGGCTCAAGCGTACTTAGATGACTGGCAGGACGGTGGCGAGGTCCTGACATTCAAGATCAAGGAACCTTTGCGGTCGTACATCGACTTCTGTAAGCAGGAATGACGCCAAATGGAATCGACAGCCGCTGGCTCGGCCTCGCCATTTTCATCATTGTCTGTCTCGGAGCAGGCGGTCTTGGAGCGATCGCGACCACGCCCGAAATCGAAGGATGGTACAAGACGATCGAGAAGCCGTCATGGAACCCACCCGGCTGGATCTTCGGCCCCATTTGGACCACACTGTACCTCATGATGGCGGTTGCGGCCTGGCTGGTGTGGAAGCCCGAGGGATTCAAGGCGGCTACAACGCCGCTGACACTTTTTGCCGTTCAGCTCCTCTTGAACGTCGCCTGGTCTTGGATCTTCTTCGGCATGCACCAGCCCGGTTGGGCCTTCGTGGAGATCGTGATCCTGTGGTCGGCGATCGTAGCGACGATGGCGGCGTTCTTTCGGTGCTCCAAGATCGCCGGCTGGCTGATGGCGCCGTACCTGGCATGGGGCAGCTTCGCCAGCGTACTGAACTTCACGATCTGGCGGATGAACACGTGAGATTGTATAAGACTTTGTCGAACGAGCGAACACTGACGGCCGATTTTGGCTCCTAACCAATAGCACCGGAGAACCAGTACAGACCAATGCGGTCGACGAGCCGAAATCTCCAAGCCAGTTTCACCTCGAAATCTCAAAGCCTTTCAAATGACCCAAACCGACGGCAAAGACTTTTACCGACAAATGGTTGCGTCCGTGCGAGCAAAACTTGCCGGACTTGACCAACATAGTCCGCTGGTTGAGTCGCTCACGAGCGAAGTTCTCCAACGATTAGATAACCGCATTGAGCAGACGCCAGTGGAACACTTGACCTACGGATACTGGCCGCCCATTCTCGGCCTCGTCGACACACTGTCGATTACGCAACTGCAAGCCCTTGATGCAGATTTAAGTCTGGTACTCAACAACAGTGAGCCCATTAAGCGGAAAGAACTCGTCAGCTTTCTGCCGCCAAGGGAACACGATAAGACCGGCCCGTGGTACGGCGGGCTTTTTGACATCTGGGCAAAGTCGACGGCCATTAAGACGGGCCTTCCAATAAAACTGGATCACCTCTTGCCGAATAGACGAGATCACGACATCACGATTGAGGTAGATAGTCGGCGGTACCATCTGGAGAACACCGTGATCACGCAGGATGACGAGTCTCGCGCAGTCTGGGACCGCTTCCTTCAAGATAAGCGTAAGGACCCTCGGAAGGTGTTGGTGAGGCCTGGCGCATATTGCCCTCCTAACGCAAAAGGGCCTAGCCCCTACTACGATGCCCTCCGAGTGTACGCCAAGGTCTATGATAAACTCGCTAAGAATCTAAATCCGGCGAAGTCGCAGTGCGTTGATGATGAACCGAACATCCTGCTTGTTTCGTTCTCCGGTCTAGGTGTTCGGTCTGACTGTCCCAGCGTGGGGTGGGTTCTCGACGAGCTTTTCGCTGATCAGCCGAAGATGGTTCACGCTCTCGCGTCTGATGGGATCACGGACATCTCGTTGGACGCATGGATTGACTTCACTGCAAAGGACCTGATCAGCAAAGCCAAAATGACGATCGATTTCTTCTACGACAACTTCTCAGAGATGATGGCGGCGCCCCGAAAGTTGGGTGGCATCCTACTTTTTGATGGAACAAGGCTTTCCGGTTCCCGTGTAAACTACAATGCATACGAAAGTTCACGCGTGAGTCATCGTCAAATGGTCAGGATTGAGGAGATCTTCGCATCAGAGCCATGTTGGTGGCTTTGACCCGCACTTAACCAGGCGGCAAATCCATAGTCACGCCGCTTTCCGCTCGAACGATTTCACAAGTCCCCTGGGATTAAACGGTCTCAATCCGGCCTTTTACCGAACGGCGCCCGCCGCGGTGAAACGGGCGTTTCTGAAAAAGCTGACGCCAAAAGAGGCGGGCAACGGACGCACGCTGACAGCCCGGCTGATGATTGAGACGCTCAAGCAGCAAAGCGGTCTCGGCCTGGAAGACCTGCGCGCGGTGTGGCACACTGGCCTTCTTCCCGGTGGCGAGGAACTTCAACTTCAAGATGCACGCCTGGTACTGCATCGAGAGCTATGGGCGATTTTCCAATCGCGGCAGTACCAGCGGTACATCATCGAGCTGTTTATGAAATGCTTCGAGTTGGCGCTGCAGCAGCAGTTGAGCTCGATCGACGACATCACGGCCCACGTTACCGAGTCGCTGCCAGGCGACCCTGCTTCGCAATCCCTGCGGGAATACGTAATGCAGGAGTCGAAGTTGGTGTCTTCGGCACAGGACCTGACCAGAGTCTCCGCGGCCTGGCAAAAGAAAGTGACCGGCGACCACCAGGCGTACGTCTGGATCGACTCGGAGTCGGTCGAGGACGACTGCACCCGTGCAGTGAAGATGCTGGCCCGCTGGTGGCTGAGGACCGTCGGGTGGCTCGATATGGAGCGTCACCGCGATCTGTTCAGCCTGGGCGGCGAGGGACGCGTTTCCATTAAATGGTTTTTCGAGTGGGTCCAGCAGCGGCTCGATCAGCCACTGCAAGTTTTCGTGAAAGAAGTATTCGAGCAACTGGTATTTGGACAACACATTCGCATCGCGCTCTCACGATTCGACGGCCAACGACAGCGACTGCGTTTCGTGCTCGGCGACGACGGGATCATCCCCACCCGTTCAGCCGCCCAGAAGCTCGGCGAGTCTCTCCCCGGCTGGACGGCCGACCGCCTCCACTCATTTACTGGGCTTCTGACCGACCTCTCGGTACTGAAGGAAGACGATGAGGGCCGGCTCGCCGTCGGCGCGCTGGCGAACCAAGTTCAACTATGATCGTGGCCGAAGGGCAAAGAGGTCGAGGACGTTTTGCGGCAGTGGCTCCTCTCGAAAACTTCCAAGAAAACTTGCGTCACCGCGGAATAAAGACCAAGGGAAACGCATCTTAACTTTCGTTGACGAGAAAACTCGCGAACCAACTTGCGAGTTTCGCGTCTAACCACTCAGACAATCAACGGCGCCTGAAAAGGACAAAGCAGAGTTTTCCCATGTTGACGATCCTACGCAGTTATCTCGGCGGTACGAAAAGTGACGGGCGATTTGCCGAACAATCGGCGAATACGTTCCCGACGCCTCTGCGCTTGTGACCCAGGCTATTGCCTGAAGCCTTTCAACAAGGCCCGGTGTCACGAGCGACATCGGGCCTTTTTTCGTACCCGCACCGCAACAACTTGGGCTGGTAGCTGAGACGGTCTGGCGGCGGTTTGAAGCACCGCAGACGAGGATTCGAGCGCCTCCCGGCCCACTTTGCGCTCAGCGTACGCGCTCTATACAACACGGCCCGTTCGACTTCGGGTGAGGTCATCGGTTTTTCAAGCCGAGCAGGTTGGGTTCGACTCCCACACGGGCTGCTGACAATCGGGCGGAGGTGCAGATGGAAGCACGCCTGCTTTGGGAGCAGGAGGGTCTCGGTTCGACTCCGAGGCGCCCGACTTGAAAACGGTAGTCGAGGGCTGGTTGCCCATGCTCGGCTGATAACCGGGTCGCGCTGAGTTCGATTCCCAGGACTACCACTGGAAAACAAGCAAAAAATCAAAAAGGAGAACGATATGGCGCTCGCTCGCCGATGCAAACAGATACGCCCGACAAACATTGCGGTCGTGGTGTGACGCGGCATCCTTGGCTTTTACCCAGGTGGTGGGTTCAACTCCCCGGCCTCAATGCTCACTGGCGCGTAGCTCAGCGGTAAGAGCGGTGTCCTTATAAGACGTGAGCCGTGGGTTCGACTCCCGCCGCGCCGACTGAAGACAAACGAATGGGATTGAGGTGTTAGCGGCAGCATCCCTGGTTCTTACCCAGGCGGGTGAGGGTTCAAGTCCCTCCGGTCCCACTTTCGCGGATTGTCCGACGTTGAGTTTCGGTTTGGACTGCCGTTCAAACTGCGGCTGGCGATCGGGTGTCCGCAACGGATAAGCACTGGTGGTCCAGCGGCAAGACACCGCACTCGTAATGCGGCAACGAAGGTTCGATTCCCTCCCGGTGCCCTTTGATCTTTGACAACTCGGTGAGCAATCAAGCGCCCATGATGTAGCGGCAGCCTACTGCCTTGCCATGGCGGATGTGTGGGTTCGACTCCCACTGGGCGCTCTTGATCTTCAGGGTGTGGGAAAGCCTGGTATTCCGCGTGTTCCGGAAACACGAGATCGCTGGTTCAAATCCAGCCATCCTGACTGAGTGATTGATTGATGCGGTGGAGCTCGTGGTGGTACGGGCAGGCGGTTGTTACCCGCCCCGACGCAGGTTCGATTCCTGCCTCCGCAGCTTTACGGAAGGGCAAGCCAACTGGCGATGGCAGCCGCCTCGAAAGCGGTCGAGCGTGACAAACACCTTGACGGGTTCGACTCCCTCTCCTTCCGCTGAAAATAGCATGTGTCCTTGGCCGAGCGGCAAAGGTTCCGGTCTTCCAAACCGGCGAGGCGGGTTCGACTCCCGCAGGGCACTCTCACAGATGCGGGGTCGTCGCTGTTGGTAGTGATGCCTGGCTCTGAACCAGGAGGCCGTTGGTTCGATTCCAACTCGCGCAGCTTGAAGAACGGAAGTCATCCGGCCAGATAAGGAGCCTGTATTGAAAACAGGTGGTCGCGATCGCGACTGGTGAGTTCGAGCCTCACGGCTTCCGCTGAAACAACACACGCCTCTGGTGTAATGGCAGCATGACTGATTCCAAACCAGTTGGTCAGGGTTCAAATCCTTGGGGGCGTGCTTGCGAGCGAATCTTCGCTCGCAACAGGGGCTCATCGTCCAACAGGAAGATGCCGGTGTCGCAAGCCGGAGATCCCGGTGCGACTCCGGGTGGGTCCACTGAAAGAAAACTAAATACAGTCCCGTGGTCCAACGGCAACGACGCTTGGTTCACATCCAGGAAACGATGGTTCAACTCCATCCGGGACTACTGACGACGCCCAGGTGCGCCATCGGTTGAGCGACTCGGCCTAAACCCGAGTGTTTGCAGGTTCGATTCCTGCTCTGGGTACTAACGCAAATCAATACGGCTCGGTAGGCAACTGGCAGACCACCTTGGTTCAGAATCAGGGATGCTGTGGGTTCAAATCCCACCCGAGCTACTTGAGAACAACACGCCCTCGTGGAGCAGCGGAGTGCTCGCCTGCCTGTCACGCAGGAGATCGTCGGTTCAAATCCGATCGGGGGTGCTGACATGGCACGGTGCGCCAATCCGGCAGAGCGACCAGCTTCAAAACCTGGTGGGTGTGGGTTCGATTCCCTCTCGTGCTACTTGAAGAACAACATGCGTCGGCTGGGCATTGGCGAGCCCAAGTGGTTGTAGCCCACCCGCTTCCGAGCTTTGGCGGTTCAACTCCGTCCCGGCGCACTGACAACATGGCCCGTTCCCCGAATGGGTCACGAGCAGCTTGACGCGGGTGGGCGAGTGCTCATCCAGGCCTCATAAGCCAGGATTGCCGGGTGCGACCCCCGGACCCGCTACTTGAACAATGACCGAGTACGCAAACAGGTAAAGCGGTCACGTTGAGAGCGTGGCGATTTTGCAGGTTCGATCCCTGTTTCGGTCACTCAAACGATCCCGTGGTCCAACGGCGAAGACGCCTGGCCGACATCCAGGAAAGTGCTGGTTCGATTCCAGCCGGGATCACTTGGGACAAACGGTCTGTAAGTGTTGTGGCGGCACACGTCTGTGGTAAGGACGGAGACCGGGTTCGATTCCCGGACGGACCTCTTGAAAAGATGGGACGCTGGTCTAACGGGAAGACGCTTGGCTTGCACCCAGGTAATCGGGGTTCGACTCCCCGGCGCTCCACTGAAGAAGGGCTGATCGTCCAATGGGAAGACACCGCCCTGGCGTGGCGGGAATCCGGGTTCGATTCCCGGTCGGTCCACTGACATACGGAAGGTAGCCGGATACGGTTTGCCGGGCCGCACTGCTAATGCGTGCCTCCTCAAAGGGGATATGGGTTCAAATCCCATGCCTTCCGCTGATGGCTCGATGGTGAAACGGACATCATGTCTCGCTTCTAACGAGATGCTCCAGGTTCAAATCCTGGTCGGGCTGCTGACAGGTAAAAAAACGGAAGGGCAACCCGATTGGCGACGGGACCCGGTTGGAAGCCGGCTGAGCTGTTTGGCCTTGAGGGTTCGATTCCCTCTCCTTCCGCTGAAAACTTTATGGTGTCCGTGGTGTACGCGGTAGTCACATCTGCCTGTGAAGCAGAAGGTATGGGTTCAACTCCCATCGGTCACCCCTTGATGCCGACGTGGCTCGACACAGAAAGGCGTCCGCCTTGTAAGCGGAATCATGCTGGTGCGAATCCAGTCGTCGGCTCTCATACATCCCGATGGTGTAACGGAACGCACAAGACTTTCCTAAAGTCTTGGTCCTGGTTCGATTCCAGGTCGGGGTGCTCGGCTGACATGAAAACGATTTGAGAAATGCCCGAACAAACTGCAACAAGTGATTGTCAATGATCGGGAACCGGCGAAGTTTGCATCGTCGGCTCCCCGGTTTATGCCTTGCGAGTGTGCTGGACGCACGGTGGTCTTCGGAACCACAAGACGGGGTTCGACTCCCTGGCGGGGTGCTGAGAAAGAACATGTCCTTGGAGTGTGCTGGAAACGCACGCGAGCCCGCGAAGCTCGTAGACCAGGTTCGATTCCTGGCTGGGACACTGATTGACGCTGGAGCCAGACGGCACGGCGGCTGCCTGCAAAGCAGCTTGAAGTGGGTTCGATTCCCACCGGCGTCTCTGACCGACCAACTGCCAGTTCGGACTACATCTGTCAAATGTAAAACGTCTGAATCATTCCTTCGTTGGAAGGTCTCAAAATAAGCTCAACTGCCTGCTGGGAGTACATGACGGTCCTAAGGTAGCGATGCCGGGCGACCGGCTAGTGAATGGCGCTGGAGTCTCTCGCAGACGAAGGGGCCAGTCAACGGTCAGCGGTTCCGATTGCTGGCACGGACGGCCGTAACCAACACAACCTCTTGGCTACCCTTCGTTGAGCTTTTTGAAAGCACACGGCGACTGCCGGTTTGGAGTACATCGGCTCCGTCGAGTGCGTCTGGCGACCGCGAGCGGTTGGCGGGTTCGATTCCCGTACGGAAATGCCTCTGACCACAACTTCGTCGCCACCAAATACATGACCGACTGCCGATTGGAGTACATGGTTCATTACCCGCGGGTTGCAGGTTCGAGTCCTGCCGCCTCCGCTTTCAAATGTCGGAGGTGTAGCTCAAGTGGGAGAGCAGCGTACATCTCTGGTCACAACTTCGTCGGTCACGTTTACAACAACACGCATATCCCGATTCACCGTATCGGGAACAAAACACACTCGATTGCCGGTGTGGAGTACATGGCTTTGCAGGTTCGATTCCCGCCCGGCCCCCTCAGGAGAAACACCTCTATGGGGCCGGACCTTGTGACGCGCACGTGTGCGCCGTTCACAGGGGTTCGCTCTGCCCAAAACTTCGTCGAGTGCCAAACCACGTTCTGACTGCCGGTGCGGAGTACATCCACCAACCGCGACTCTGCACTCAAGACTTCGTCGGATCCTTTTTAGAAGGAGGGATGCCGCGACTCGGCGTCCGAAGTCGGATCGCTTCGCTCGGAGTTGGCGGACTGGACTTCATGGACTGATTCGTCACGCCAAAAGCTATTGTCGCAACAACCACCAGATGCTGTACCAGGGGAGCCAGGTTTATCTCGATAGCTTGGCTAGGCTCCTTTCAGATCGCCCAGGATGACTTGGGCTGCGTTACGACCGGGAGCCATTGAAATACCGCCTCCAGGGTGACTCCCGGACCCGCACAGGTAGACGTTCGGCACAGGTGTGCGATACTGTCCCAGTTCCGGCAGCGGCCGCAGTGAACCGGACTGGTAGGGTAGGAATGCGCCGTGGGTGATAGTGCCGCGAACTGCACTGGGAAATACACGCTCCATGTCCACCGGTGAATGGACGACACGCTTCAAAATCCGATCCCGTAGATTCGGGACGTAAGTATTGGTGATCAGTTCGATGAGGTGGTCTGCGTACGCCTCTTTCACCGCATCCCAGGTAACGCCCGGGATTTTTCCGGTCGCGTCGCCCCGAATCTCATAGGGTACGTTGAGTGCGATTAACTTCATCACCGCCTTGTTGGCGGGGGCTCGATCGGGATCGATGGCGGAATCATTGCACATCAGTATCATGGGGGCAGCGGGCAACATTCCGGCTCGACATTCCGTGTAGATGCGTGATAGATAGCCCAGGGTCGGCGGCGTCGGATGAACATAGGCCGACCGGGCCGCGTCGTTGCCTGCCCGGTAAGTGAGCGGGCCATCCAAGGCAAGATAAATGACGAAATACGCGTCACCCCACTCGTATCGTTGCATCCTCTGGATCAAATCTGAGCCAAGCTGTTCTTCACCGAGAAAATCGACGACCACTTGGCGCGGATCGGTATTCGAGACCACGAGTTGGCTAACGGCGATTTCCTCTCCATCCGACAGCCGAACCGCCACGGCATGATCGTCCTTCAGCACTATCTTGTTGACGCGAGCGCCAGTGCGAATCTGTCCGCCCTTGGAGCGGAGGTACTCGGCTAGGGCGAGCGGCAGATTGTGCATGCCGCCCCTGACGACTCGGTTGCCCAAAATCTGGACGAGGCTGGCGAAGAGCCAAGCTAAATGCGCGCCGCCGGCATCATCGGGCCCGATACTCGCGTGGCAAGCGAGGGCGCCAATGAACAACCGTGTCTCCTCCGCCTCGAATACCTCATTCGTCCACGAACGCAAGCTTTGTAGTTCAAACCGATATTCGTCCATGCCGTGCGGCATTTGAGACCGTTGAACGTTTGCGGCGGCCAGCGTGGCGGGCGGTGAGTTCATCCAGGCCGCGATCTGATCCTTCTGCTGGACGAACTGCTCTGCCAATCGTCGCCACGTCTCCCCATCTCTCTTCGAGTAGTGCCCGATGCTCTGAACGGTATCTTCCAGCGACCGGTGCATGGAGATGATGCCCCCGTCCGGGAACACGTGAGAGTAGTTGATGTCCGGCCAAATCAGGTCAAAACCATAGGCTGAAAGGTTCAACTCCTGCGGCACCGGGGAGAGGTTGGCGAACTGATACCCGAAGGCGTGCAAGTCCGACTTGAAGCCCGGGAGGGTGATTTCCTCGGTGGTCGCCATGCCGCCCACGGTGTGATACTGATCAAGCGTCAGCACCTTTAGACCGGCTCTGGCCAGAAAACATGCGCACGTTAAACCATTGTGGCCGGCGCCGATAACGATCGCATCGAAAGTATTTTTCATCTTTCACCCCCAGTTCCGAGAGGATCTCAAGTCCTCAGTTGCCGTCGCGCCACATTTTCCCTCGCGGTGTCGATTTCGACACGGTCACTGTTCACGAACGGATGGGGCGTTTGCCGGTTCCTGGGCCTCATTGTCGTCGGACGCCTCGGACTGAATCGCGCTTGTGATGACTTCGGCGACCTGTTTGGCCATTCTGCCGTACCCCGAGCCGGTAAAGTGTACGTTGTCCGGGGCGGGCGAGAGCGTTTCTAACTCGGGCAGAACCAGCGCATGGAGGTCATTGATTTGAATCTGATGCTTCTTCATCACGCGTTGGGCCGCGTCGAGATACTCCCTCTCGACCTCGGGCGTGATCTTTAGCTCGGTCTTGAATCGATTGAGCATCGTCGCCTCGGCCTCGGGACAAACGGGCGTCGTGGTCGCCCAGATGAGCTTGGCCCCAGTCATTTCCAGACGCAAAACCAGCTTCTCTAATCGCTCTTCGTACGCCTTGGGCGAACGGTCCTCCTTGGCGTACTGCCACCCGTACATGTCCCAGAGACCCCAGTTGAAATGGATCACATCCCATCTCTGATCCCCAAGCCACTCATCAATCTTTTTCAACCCGGTGCCGGTGTATTCTCCGTTTCCCGGAATCCGAGAGACATTCGCCGTGCCCTCCATGCGTTGGATCACCGCTTTGGTGTATCCGCCGCTGATCGAGTCGCCGATGAGTAGGACCTTCGGCAGAGTCTTCGCGGCGGCGTCCTGGGCATTGGGCGGCGTCGCCGGCTGTGCAGCGCATGGAGATAGACCAGCAAAGATGATCGCGACCGAGATGAAATAGGATGTGCTTCTAAGCATGTCGATGCTCCGCTGAGTTGATACCGCTAGGCCACCGCTGCCGTAGATCGTTGATCGTTGATCGGCAGGTGCAACCATTGTGTGCGTGCCGGGAGGCGTGTTCTCGTTGTTACCGCGCCAGCCCCTCTGGCAACTCCTCAAGTCGTTCCAGTTCCAGGATCTCACTGAAGTACCAGGGCTTGTTGCTTTTCTTTTTGTAGCCGATGCACTTTGCGGGGTACTTCACCCCGTCATGCTCCTTCCAATCGCTTAGCCGGTGAACGCTCGACTTCCAGTCGATGCTGAGCAGTCGCCCGTCGCTCTTGTCAAAGTAGAGATCCATCGGCGGTGTGATGGATCCGCTAACGCGAAGTCCGAACGCCGGCTTGTCGGCCTCCGTGATCTCCGGGAGCACCTCCAGTTTGGACTTCGGGTCGGTGACCGCTCCGAGAGTCCACGCCCAAGCCAAATACCTTGCCGGCTCGTCTTCGTCGCGTTGCTTCTTTCCGATCCACCAATAGGCCGGCGGTTCGATGACAGAAACGCGAGGTTTGCCCTTTTTGTCCGGGTCGGAACCAACACTGAGTTGCTCCTTGATGCGGAACAGCTTCAGCAGCTTGTCTTCGCCGCCGGCAGCTCGAACGACTTGATCAACGAGCGTTTGAGCGTCCGGCTCCGTCGCCGTGGCAGGAACGGAGCCGAGAGCTACACACACCAGGACCGAAAAATGGACGAATCGCATTGTGAACTTCTTCTTTTTCTGCGGCAGTCGAACGGTAGCGTTCACTGACCTTTGTTGTCTCTGGCAGAGCGGCTTACGGGAAAGTAGTCGTGGACGGAACGCTAGGTCCCGCCATTCGCCTCGATGACCTGCTCTGCTTCTTTCAGGCGACGCTCTTTGTCTTGCTCGCGCAGAGCCTGGATGATCTTGTTCTGGTCGCCGCGCGAGAGCGGCAGAGTCACCTCATCGCCTAGCACGCCCAGCGGGACTTCTTCCATCCTCCAGTTGTCGCTGCGCTGGGTGGCGAACGGCAGATCCTTGTTTCCGGTCGCCTGGAGGTTGGCCAAGGGATTTCTGCCCCAGGCGTAGCGGAAGTGAATGGGCTCAGTCACCATCGGACTGGTCAGGACGAGTTGCTTGCGGTCGTACTGCACTTGTCCGCGGTCGTTCTTGCCTTTCTCGGCATAGGCGACGTCGGCGGGGTGGAACCTGCGGTCCTTGCCGGCGATGGCGAACCCTTCGATCGCTCCGTCCTCCGGGTCGCTGACATCCGTATCCAGCTTGAGCAGCAACGCCCCGTTGCGCGACTCCATGCCAAGGAGCATCGGCGGTTTCCACTCGACTTGTTTGTCGAATCCGTACTGGGTCGCGAGCGCCCACCGGGCGATCCGCTCGCCTGCGGGAATCTTGAGCTGGGGGTGATACCAGCGTCGGCGCAGGTCGTAGGTGCTCACGAAGCCGATGTTCTTGTCGCCCGCGTTGTAGAAATCGAGAAAGGTCTGGTACTGTGCGGCGCGGATCTCGATGCCAGCGTTGAACATCTTCTCGCAGTAGTCGTCGCGTGTTTGCGGGTTCCCATCGGTGCAGAGCGAGAGGATGCCAAACGGCATCTCCGGGTCGCCAAACGCCGTGCGCCAGGCTTTGATCATCTCGGGGAAGATGTCGCCGTACAGGTCCGCACCGGCAGAGCCGTCGAACGCATTGTTGTAGCCCTGGTGGAAGATCGCGCCCTTCACCGACAGCCCGGCGATGGGAGCGATCATGCCCGCGTAGCAGTGGCCGGGGTGGTTGTGGTTACCGATCGGTCCGGGGCGCAGGTCGCTCGGCTTCTCCTTGCGGTTGTTCGGAATGGGCTTGCCTTCCTTGCTCATCCGCTCGACGTAGGCGAGATGGCTCGCGATACGATTTTCGAGGTCTTGCTGCGGGTCCCACGACGCGATGTCGGCGTCCCACTTGGCGAGCTTGGCTCTGGTCGGTTCGCTGTCCATCGCGCGGAGCACAGGGAGCGGCGTCCAGGTCTCGACGGTGGACCCACCGCGCGAGGCGTCGATGACGCCGATCGGCACGTTGGCGGCTTTATGGACCCGGCGTGCGAAGACGTAGCCGATCGCCGAGAGCTCGCGGACCGTCCCCGGCGTGCACACATCCCAGTCACCCTTACGGTAGTGCCGCCCGGACCAGTCGCTCCACTGGTGCAGTCGGGCAAAGCCCGGCTTGAGTTCCGGCCCTTTGTCGTGGGGCACAGACAGGATGCGGATCTCGGGGAAGTTCGCGGAGATGATTTCGAGTGAACCATTCTCGACGTTTGCGAGCGGGAACTCCATGTTGCTCTGCCCGCCAAGCACCCAGACGTCGCCGATGAGGATGTTGTCCAGGGCGATGCTGGTGTTGTTGCCTTTGACCGTCATCGGTTGTGGCTTGCTGTTGGCGGAGACCGCTGGCAGCGTGACTTTCCATGCACGGTCTTTGCCAGCCATCGCTGTCGCCTGTTCGCCGGCGAACGTGACCGTGACCTGCTCGCCCGGTTCGGCCCAACCCCAGACGTGAATCGGCTTGTCACGCTGGAGCACCATGTTGCTCTGGAAGACGTTGCTGACGCACAGCCCTTCGCCGATCGCCGGCACTTCGACAACGTCCGTCCGTGGCATTTGCTGGGCATGCGTGGCCAGTGTGTCAACACCGGCAAGAGTGACAGTCGCAAGCAGGAGGCGGAGCCAGACATTAGATTTCATAACGATGCTCGGTCAGAGTGTTCAAGTTGAATCGCAATAGGTTTCCAACCAGACTGAGAGTCTACTCTCCCAGGTTCCACTGTGCCACGTTCGGAACCTGTTGAGGCGACTCTGATTTGCGGCGATTTCCGTTGGACCTTCTGAAACTGCTACGACCGGGCAAAAAATCCCTCGCGCGTCGCGACGGCGTCCGTTCGCAGCTAGAATCAAAACCATCCGATAAGCACCACGGTTTTGGACTCCGCCATGATTCCCGCCTTGCTGTCTCTGACCGTCATTCTTTCGCCGGCGCAGTCTGTTTTGTCCGCGGCGGCAGCACGCAATGGAGCCATTCATGGGACAATCCAATCGGTTGCGTTGGTTGATGATCGCTGCCATGGCCTTCGTTACCGCGACGCCCGCCCTCGCGATCGCTGACGAAGCGGAGCTTAGGGAACGCTTTGGTGAACAACAGTTCGCGCCGACAGGTGGATTCGTTCTTCGACAGGGCCAGAAGCTCCCGGATCTAGTTTGGAACAATCCTGAACTGGTGGCGACGCTCGTTGGTAACCCCGCCATCCCGACCAGGTGGTTCAACGAGCAGTTCGAGGAAGTCGCGAAAGCAGCAGAAACCGGGCGGTACTATGCCTACGGCGAAGCGCCAGTCCCGAACGGCCCAGCCCTTCGACGGGCAATGACTTGTTGCTGTGTTGGGAAAGATGTGAACCTGAAAGCTGTTGCCGAGAAGTCGATCGCAGGTACACCCGAGGCCCAATACCCTGATGGGCGGCGGGAAGAAGTCGACGACCTGGTGCGGCAATGGCAATCCACGGAAGAAGGCGCCGTCGAACTGGCCGCGTTGCTCGACGCGGACCGACCGGCAGGCCCGGTACGACGAGGCCAGTGGCAGATGGAAAACGCCACCCAGCACGTTCTCCTCAAACGCAAGCTGATGGGCCTCGACCGCCAGCCGCTGGTGAAGGCAACTCCCAAGCAACTGCCGGGTGAAGCCGCCCCCACATTACGGGAAGCGCCGCTGACGGAGACAGGCATCTCCGAGGCGCACGTCCGTGCGATCGAAAGCAAGCTCGATGATTGGTATGCGGCTTCCAAGGAACCGATGGCTATTGTCATCGCCCAGAATGGCGTCATCGTTCTGGCCAAGGGATTCGGAACGCTCGATGGCGAGCAGGTCACGGTCGATACGCCGATGTCGCTGGACTCGGCCATGAAACCCCTGATTGGCCTTCAGCTGGCCACTTACATCGATCGCGGGTACTTGCAACTCGACGAACCGATCGGCAACTATCTCCCCGACTTTGACACTCCGCGGGACCGCAATCTGACGTTTCGGTCAGGTCACGTTCACGCCACTGGCATCCACTTCCCTTGGGAGCTGGCTTTCCGGCGATTGTTCTACTTCCACACCTGGCACGAGAGTCTGATTGCCCACTGTAAGCGAGAGTGGGAGCCAGGGGCCAAACATCGGTATGGTGTCGTTGGCGTCATCCTATCGGTCCGGGCTCTGGAACTGTTGCGAGGAAGAAACTACTGGGACGCGATGGAGCGGGATCTATTTGCGCCGCTCGGCATCCACAACGTGTTGCCTGGCGGAAGAGGCTTCTCCGCAGAAAGCATGGCCCGGATCGGGGTATTGCTGGACAACGGCGGCAAGTACGGCGCGTGGGAAGTGTTTTCTGAGAAAACGCATGCTGCGATTCTGCCGACGTCGCTCAAGCCCTACTTTCCCGACCTGGACATGGAGTACGGCATCGGATTGAAAGACGCGAGCCAGCACTTGGGACCTGGCAGCTACGGCCATGGCGGTGGCTGCGGCACATTGCTGGCCATCAATCCGGAGCAGCATCTAGTCGTCGCGATGGTCAGGAATGGACAGGGAAAAGACTACAAGAAATACCGTGATGAAACGATGGCGTTGGTGAGAAAGTCGATCAAGGAATGAACGAAGGATTGCCAACTTCGATGCTGTTGCTGCACCTGGCCGCAACACTTTATATGGTGGGACTCATCTGGTTCGTGCAGATCGTTCACTACCCGCTCTTGGCCAACGTCGGAGCTGATGAGTTCTCAAGCTACGAGCGGAGTCATACATCGAAGACGACTTGGGTCGTGGGTCCACCGATGCTCGTCGAGGCGGCGACAGCGGTACTCCTCTTCTGGCTACGCCCAATAGGTTTGCCGAGCTGGCAACTTTGGATGGGAGTTTCTCTCTTACTGGTGATTTGGGCATCGACGGTAGCCCTTCAGGTCCCGTGCCACCAAGCGCTTTCCAATGGATTTGATGCTACCGTCCATCGTCGTCTCGTATCGACCAACTGGATTCGGACCGTTGCCTGGAGTCTGCGAGGAGTAGCAGTGTTGCTGATGGCATGGACAACCTGGTGGTCGAACTGAAGTTTGTTCATCCAGCGCTGCCTGACGCTTGTCTGAGTTCAGTCAGCGGACCTTGCTAGCTGCTTCGGCCAGCGCGAGCCCGCTGAGATACGCACCCTCGATGCGTGGACCACCGCACCAGTCTCCGCATGCTCCCAACCGCAAATCCTCATCGAACAGGCACTGCTGTTCCAGCGGTTCGCTGGGCAACGCAAAACGCCAGCGATGAGCGGCGGCAAACATAGGCTGCTGAGGCGGCTCGCCGAGGACTTGCCAGAAGGTGGTGAGTAGGCGAGCCGTCACCTCCTCTTGTGAATCTTCCAAGTGTGTTGTCGACCAATCAGGATTCGCATGCAGCACCCAGCAATCTGGCTTCGCCGGACGCCCTGGCTTGCTGCTGTTGCGAGCGATCCAGGAAAGCGACGAATCGTCAATAAACGCGGCATCCCAAGGCACATCCAGTCGCTGATCGAAAGCCAACATGACCGCCCAGCAGGGTGCGAACTTCGCGTCCCGAATCCTCTGTGCGAAACTCGGAAAGTCGTTTAGCAGGCTGGCCGACTGGGGAGCCGGAGCGTTGAGAATCAAGATGTCAAAGATGCCAAGGTCTTGCCCGTCCTTGGCGAAGAGTCGCCAGCCACGGTCATGTCGGGCGATTGTTGTCACTTGCGTTTGCAAGACAAGGTCCGCATCCACGGCGAGATGCTTCGCAATCGCCGTCATGCCGGGTACGCCGACGTACCGTGTGGTCTCTGATTTCGTTGGCTTCCATTGCCCCGAGTTGAGCGACCCGATGCGACACTGCCAGGGAGCGACAACTCCAGCCGCCGTCCAGCGTTCGACCTCCTGAGCCATCGCCGCATCCTTGACGGTGAAGTATTGCGCTCCATGATCGAATACAGCGTCGGTCTCCGCGCGTCGAACGGATACCCGACCACCAACTCCGCGACTCTTATCGAAGATTCGGACGCCGAAGCCCGCAGCACAAAGCTGGCGAGCGCAGCTCAAGCCGCCGATCCCAGCGCCAATAACTGCAACGGTTTGATTACGAGTTGACATCGCCGTCGCTAAGCTCCCTGGATATGTTCAGCGGTTGCTATTGTGACTTCTACCATCCTTGTGTTCCGGGCTCGCCCTTGAACGGACCGACGATGTTGCTGGTGACCCAACCGCCGTAGAATCCGCCTGCCTGCGCTTGCACCTGTTCGTCGCCAACGAAGCAGGCATCCATCAGGTGAGGATAGAAGGCCAAGTGATCCCGTATGACCTCAAACGACGGCGTCGGTGATGGATACGCCCAGGCCGCGTTTTCAATCCTGCGGTCTCCCACGACTACATCAAAGTAGCGGGCGTTCCCCTTCCATTCGCACCAAGTCTGTCTCTGCGTCGGCTCCAAGAAATCCATGCGGACGTCCTGGGGCGGGAAATAGTAGACTGGAGGGGGCATGGCGATTTGCACCAAACAAGATCGGGTTGTCGTGAAAACGCCGGTTGGTTGGGCGTACTTCCCCGCGAGCGTGGCCGGTTTCGACGGCGTCTACCAGGCATTGCGGGAAGGAATGCCTCGCGAGGTTCGTTTGGCTTGGCATGAAATGCCGGGCGTGAAGCTGCGGATGTTTCGGCTATTTGGCGTGCCGCTGTCAATCGCTTTGACGGTCATAGCGACCGTCCTGCTCGTTGTGGTTTTTGAGCGACTGAATCTGAGCTTCAAGCCGATTGAACACCTGCTGACCATTATGATGCTGCTGCCCGTTTTCGGAGGCGCGTTCGTGGCGGCGCGCGTCTGGTGGCGGAAGCGGAGGGCACGGAGCGATAAGTGACGAGTTTTGGGTGATGCTGCACGACAACCGCCGCGGGCTCTAAACTTCATGATGTGGCGACTGAGAGTCGGTTGAAGCTCCGATGGCTCGATTGCTCGGACAACGCAGAGTTGTGGCGGCGTTCGTGGTAGTATGGGCTAATCTATCGCCTGGGACGACTTCCTCCAAATCGGGATCTTCCGAAAGCCATCGCCATGAGCACAATGCGCGCGGTTCCACTTCTTTCGTTCCTACTTGTTCTCGCGTCGGTACTGGCTGCCTTGCCCGCGTTGGGCGAGGAACAACCCGTCAAGGTCTACATCCTCTCCGGCCAATCCAATATGGTCGGGATCGGCCAGGTGACGGGCGGCGGCAGCCGCTGGGGCTCTGAGTTCATTGATCCGGTTCTCTCCGTTTATCCCGGCAAGTACCAAGCGGATGCCGATTACGAAGAAATGGCGCCGACAAAGACGCTGAAACTGGACAGCTTCGGCGGCGTCCAACCCACGCCTTACCCCGGCGGCGGCACGCAGATCGTACGCGGGTTCATCGCGATCAAGACAACGGGCGTTTACGAGTTTCGCCCCGGCTATGGTGGTTCGACCCAGAACATCATGGAAGTCGATGGCAAGGAAGTCTATCGCGGAGAGCCTGGGAAGACTGCGGTTCACACGTCAATCAAACTGAACTCCGGTAAGAAGGTCCCGTTCAAGATTACTTACCTGACGGATCAGGCCAACGGACTCGGCTGGATCGCACGCACCGACATCCCCGGCACGCTGGCGACCGTGGTGAAGCAAGACGGTAAGTTTCCTTACCTCGTTGACGAACAAGACAACTGGGTCGAACGGAAAGACGTCTGGTACAAGGGCGTGGTGACCGCCACGGCGGACAAGTGGCTCAGCGTTGGTTGCGGGGCCGGCGACAATAACATCGGGCCAGAACTCGGATTTGGGCACATCGTTGGTGACTACCACGAGGAGCCGGTGCTGATTCTCAAGGCCTCGCAGGGCAACCGCTCGCTGGGCTGGGATTTTCTCCCGCCAGGGAGCGAGCAGTTCGAGTACGACGGCTTTGTCTACGCCGGTTACAAAGACTCGCCGGCGCGATGGGAGAAAGGCACAAACCCCAAGCCGATCAACTGGTACGCAGGCAAACAGTACGACGACTGCTTCAGCGCGGCGCACGAAGTACTTGAGAACTTTGACACGGAGTTTCCGCAGTGGAAGGGCCGCGGCTACGAGATCGCTGGATTCGTCTGGTGGCAGGGGCATAAGGATGGCGGCGAGCCATATGCGAGTCGGTACGAGCAAAACCTCGTGCACTTCATCAAGACACTGCGGAAGGAGTTCGACGCGCCGCAGGCCCCGTTCGCCATCGCCACGATCGGCTTCGACGGATGGAACATGGCGGGACCGCACAAGACGGTCGCCGAGGCCCAACTCGCCGTCAGCGGCGACAAAGGCAAGTATCCTGAGTTCAAGGGAAACGTGTTGACCGTCGAGACACGCGGCTTCTGGCGCGATCCGGAAGTGTCGCCCAGGAATCAGGGCTTTCACTACAACCAGAATGCCGAGACCTACATGCTTGTTGGCGAGGCCTTGGGCAAGGGGATGCTCAAACTGCTGGAAGCCAAAAAGTAGTCTTCCTCGTGAATCCGCCGCTTCAACTTTCCCATCCAAACACACATCGAAGGAGTCCGCCTCGTGAGAATCCCCGCCGTCTTTCTGCTTCTGCTTGCATCGCTAGTGTCGTCCGCAGTCGCCGACGTCAAAGAGCCCGTGAAGGTCTTTATCCTCGCCGGGCAGTCCAACATGGTCGGCCACGGCAAGACTCAGGACGGGCTCAACCCCGAGTACGACCCGAGTCAGCCGCAGTCCGCCACGAACCGCCGCGAGATCCCAGGCGGGATCGGCGGCTTGGCCTGGGCGGTCAACACCATGCCCGAGACCTTCGGCCAGAACGGGACTGATCCGCTGGTCGACGGCGACGGCGAGTGGCTCGTCCGCGACGACGTGAGTGTCTACTCCTGCATCGAGGTCTTCAAGGACAAGAAGAACCCCGGACAGCTGACGGAGGGTCACACCCAGAAGGGTCGGCACACGGTCGGCTTCGGCAAGGGAAGTTGGAACGGACCGGAGTACGGCTTCGGCCATGTCGTCGGCAACGCGCTGGAGCAGGACGTGCTGATCATCAAGGTCGCGACCGGCGGGACCAGCCTGCAAACGGACTGGCGCTCGCCGACCGCCGTGGCCAAGCGGGGCGGCGAGGTCGGCTACATGTGGCCCCACATGCTCCGCACGGTGAAGCACGTGCTGGACAACCTCGGCGCCGAGTTCCCCGAATACGCGGGGCAGGACTACGAGATCGCGGGCTTCGGCTGGCATCAGGGCTGGAACGACCGCACGGAGAAGGGTGTCGCCGAGTACGAGGCCAACCTGGCCGACCTGATCAAGGACGTGCGGGGCGAGTTCGGCAATGACCTAGCCTTTGTCGTCGCGAATACCGGGATCGGCGGTACCGAGGTGGCTGGCGTCGGGCTGGACCTGATCAACGCCCAGGGCGCGGTCGCCGACTACGAGAAGTACCCCGGCCACAAGGGCAATGTCGCGGTGGTCGATACGAGACCGATGTACCGCGACAAGACCGAGTCGCCGTCTGGCTTCGGCTACCACTGGAACCACAACGGAATCACGCACTACGAGATCGGCGCGGGGATGGGCAAGGGCATGATCGAACTTCTCAAATCGAATGAGTAACCGCATCCTGCCTTCCGGCGTAACCAGTGAATCTACGGGATGGCTAACTAGGTTTCATCATGGAGTTTCAGTCAGAGTGTTCGAGTTGGCGTCGATCGACCTGTGCAGTGACTCTGTCGTTGAAATCGACGCCTTCGGTCTAAGCAATCGGAGAAGAATATGCCCGTTCAGCGTAGGATAATCATGATGGCCAAAGCGATCATTGCTTTGGTGGCAACTCTATTCGCCGGTTCGGCGGTCGCGCAGCAGATTCTTCCATTTCCACCGGCTCCGTCTGGTTCTCAGGCGGGAGTGACCATTGAAAGTTCCACGTATAAGAAGCGGGTGGAGCCGAAACGTCTCCCCGACGATGCCCCAAACATCTTGATTATCTTGATCGACGACGTTGGACCAGGCACGGCGTCAACGTATGGAGGCGAAATCAACACGCCCACGCTCAGCCGAATCGCGAAAGCGGGCATCTCCTACAATCGCTTCCACTCGACGGCCATGTGTTCGCCCACGCGAGCCGCACTGCTCACGGGTCGCAACCACACCCGCGTAGGGAATGGGCAGATCGCAGCGATCGCTAACGACTTCGATGGATTCAGTGGAGTCATTCCCAAAACCTCAGCAACCATGGCCGAGGTGCTGAAAGCGTACGGTTACAATACGGCCGCGTTCGGCAAATGGCACAATACTCCCGAAGAGCAGATTACCTCAAAGGGGCCGTTCGATTACTGGCCTACTGGGTACGGGTTCGAGTATTTCTATGGCTTCCTTGCCGGCGAGGCATCTCAGTATGAACCCACGATGGTGCGCAACACGACCTATGTGGAACGTCCCAAAACGTCCGGTGGCAACAATCATTACCATCTCTCTGAGGGCATTGCCGACGATGCGATCCACTGGCTACGGGAACAGAAGGCTTACGCGCCTGACAAACCGTGGTTTGTGTATTGGGCTCCAGGTGCATCGCACGGCCCTCACCAGGTGATGAAGGAATGGGCCGACAAATACAAAGGCAAGTTCGACGATGGCTGGGACGCTTATCGCAAGCGTGTCTTCGACAACCAGAAGAAGCTCGGCTGGATTCCAGACACCGCGCAACTTACTCCGCGCGCCGACAGCATGGCATCTTGGGACTCCACTCCCGCGGACGAGAAGCCTTTCCAACGGCGACTCATGGAAGTCTTTGCCGGTTTCACGGAGCACGCTGATGCGCAGGCAGGACGACTCATCGACGAGATTGCCGCCCAGGGAGATTTCGACAATACGCTGATTCTTTACATCTGGGGCGACAATGGGTCTTCTGCCGAAGGGCTTTATGGCACGATCAGCGAACAACTCGCCCAAAACGGCATCCCCACGAAGATTTCCGAACACCTGACCGCCCTCGAAGAGCTTGGCGGGCTTGATGCCCTGGGCAGCGACAAGACGGATAACATGTACCACGCCGGTTGGGCCTGGGCTGGAAGCACGCCTTACAAGGGCACCAAACTTCAAGGCGCCTACTTCGGCGGGATTCGCCAGCCGATGGCCGTTTCCTGGCCCAGGTCGATCAAGGCCGATGCCACTCCTCGCCCCCAGTTCCATCATGTGAACGACATCGTCCCCACTGTCTACGACATTCTTGACATTACCCCACCGCAGGTCGTCAACGGTTTCACTCAAGATCCCTTCGATGGTGTCAGCATGACTTATACCTTTGGTGATACGATGGCAAAGGGGCGCAAAACGACACAGTTCTTCGACATCATGGCCAGCCGCAGCATTTACCAGGACGGCTGGTTCGCCTGCGCTCGCGGTCCGCGTGAACCCTGGGTGGCCGGCATCCCAAAGGGCATCCGCGAATGGTCGCCTCTCACCGACAGATGGGAGCTTTACAATCTTGACGAGGATTGGAGCCAAGCCAAAGATCTCGCGGACGAGATACCCGGGAAACTTGAAGAAATGAAGGCCCTGTTCCTTACGGAGTCTGCGAAGAACAAAAACCTGCCCATCGGTGGTGGTCTCTGGTCAACGGCTCTCTTCCATCCCGAGGATGCCCCCGCATCGACGCTGACCGAATGGACTTTCGCGCATCCGATCACGGGCATGCCGGAATCGGCTGCGCCCAAACTTGGCAAGGTCAGCAGTCTCGTCACGATGGAGGTCGATGTTCCCGAGAAGGCCAACGGCGTGCTCTACGCGCTCGCCGGCTTCTCTGGCGGATTGACCTGCTATATCAAAGACAATGTCCTCTGTTACGAGTTCAACCTGTTCCAGATCCGCCGCACCAAGATCCAGTCGAAAGAACCATTGCCGCCGGGAAAAGCAAAGATCGAAGTGGAGTCCAAGTTGGTCGACAAAATCGGCGGCCCCATCGACGTGACACTTCGAGTCAACGGGAAACAGGTCGCCAATGAACGGGTTCCCAACGGGATGTCGCTGCATTTTACAAGTAATGCGACATTCGACATTGGAACGGATCGTGATTCGCCCGTTTCGCTGGACTACTTTGAGGAAGCCCCTTTCACGTTCAATGGAACGATCGGGAAAACCACGATCAAATACACGAAGAAATGACACATTTCCGGCCCAATGCCCTTCACTCATCGCCGAGACTCCCAGGGAAAGTCTTCTCCATGAAACTGCTTCACGTACTCCTTGCTTTGGTTGGTTGTTGTCTCTCCAGCTTAGCCCATGCCGCGCCGCCTGATGATGGCTCGGTTCTGCCTTTCCCGTCGACGCCTTCGGCAAGCGTTGCCAAACCGCGATTGCAGGACTCGACTCACAAGCGACGGGTTGAGCCGAGCCGATTGCCAGCCGATGCACCAAACATCCTGATCGTGCTGATCGACGATGTTGGATTCGGGGTTCCCGACACATTTGGCGGCTTCGCACACACGCCAACACTCAGCCGGTTAGCGAAGGAAGGCATCAGTTACAACCGCTTTCACACCACGGCGATCTGTTCGCCAACTCGTGCGGCGTTGTTGACCGGTCGTAACCATCAGCGTGTCGGCAGCGGCACGATCGCCGAGCGGGCCGTGGACTGGGACGGTTACACGGGGGTGATGCCCAAAACATCGGCCACCGTTGCGGAAGTGCTGCGGCACTACGGTTACAAGACGTCTGCGTTTGGAAAATGGCACAACACCCCAGCGAATCAAACGACAGCCATGGGACCGTTCGACTATTGGCCGACGGGTTACGGCTTTGAACACTTCTACGGCTTCCTGGCCGGTGAAACGTCCCAATGGGAGCCGCGCCTCGTCCAGAACACCACGGCAATCGAACCTCCCCATGACGAGGGTGCAGTCGCCCTGGTAGCAGGCCCGGCGTGGCTGGATTGGTATTGGAAAAAAACGGCGTCCGTGCCCCAATGAGTCATTTTGGTTAGCCGCCAAACATCTCATGCGGAACGGACGCCATGCAGCAGACTATCACATTCATCGTTTGGCTCAATTGCCTGTTCAATGTTTTGGACCCTGAGTTCGCCGCCGACTTGCTCAGCGTCGTTCGGAAAGTCGTGGCCGCGGTACAATGTTTTTTCTCGCCGGGAGATCAGGCCGGCCGGTTGTTTCCAGTTCGAGAGGCGTTTGGAGCGACTGCTGCGAGAGCTTGGCCGCTTGATTTTCGAGCGAACGCTCCGGCGGCTGGAGTCGCAGCGGCGTGAGCAAACGGCCGCTTCTTTCACCTGGAATGGCGAAACCTATCGACGCAATCGGCAGACGGTCAGCTCGATCGACACCCGGTTTGGCCGGGTCAATTATGAGCGATGGTTTTTCCAGAACGGCCAGCCCGGATCGCCCGGCGTCGCGCCGCTGGATGTGCGGCTGGGGATCGTCGCGGGCCGCATGACGCCGGCCTTGGCGGAGGCGACCGGCCGACTCGCCGCCGACATGCCGCAGCAGGCCGCTTTGCAGATGCTGCGCGAACGCTTCGCCGTGAAGATGTCGGTCGATTCCTATCGCCGGGTCGTCGCCGAACTGGCCACGGAGGTTCGCGGCGTGCATGACGAAGAGGCGATCGAACAGCTGCTCGACTGGCTCCGGCAGGCTCGCCAAAGCGCAGGAAAACATAGCGTTTTATTGCAAGTGGGACGCGACGGCGTCTACGTTCAAACGTGTCCCTGCTGGGAGGAAGCGGCCTGCGCGACGCTCGCCGTTTATGATCGAAATCGAAAACGGCTGGGCACGATCTACCTGGGCCAGATGCCCGAGAGCGAACAGCCGACCATGACGCGGCGACTGACGAACGTCATCGAAGGCGTGCTCCGCGGTCTTGGCGACGACCTGCCCGCCTTGCGTTATGTGACGGACGCCGGCTGTCATCCGCAAGCCTATTATCATGACTTGCTGGCGAAGATGAAGCATCCGCTCACGCAGCAACCCTTGTCGTGGAGTTGGGGCGTCGATTTCTTCCACGCTTGCGAGTACGTCGCGAAGCTGGCCGCGGCCATTTACGGGACCGGGAAAGAGAGCGCGAACCACTGGGCCGAGCAACAACGAAAGACGTTGCGGGACGATCCGAACGGCGTCTCCAAAGTGATTGCTCGCGCGGCCCAGCAGAAACGCCGCCATGGTCTACGAGGAACGAAGAAGGATTACGCCTTGGCTTTGAACTACTTCAAGAGGTATCGCGACTACATGGACTACGCAGCGCGACGAGAGCGAGGCGAGCCGATCGGCAGCGGGATCACCGAAGCGGGCTGTAAAGTGATCTTCAACCAACGGCTCAAGCAATCCGGCATGCGTTGGCGTCGCGCGACGGGGCAATACATCGTTGACCTCAGAACGGCCAACCGCAGCCGCCTCTGGCCAAGAATCTGGAACCGCCTGATCACCGCCGCCCGCCCGCTCCCGCCGATAACTCAAGCCAACACAAACCGCGACCCCGAAATAAACTAACATCAGCGGCTACCAGGCCGACTGCACCCCATGACGAGAAGTACCACCTTACCGAGGACATGGCGGAGAAGGCCATTACATGGCTCAAACTGCACCGTTCGTTCTCACCGGATCAGCCGTTTCTAATGTACTGGGCACCCGGCGCGGCTCATGGTCCGCATCATGTGTTCCCGGAATGGGCGAAGAAGTACCAGGGCAAGTTCGACCAGGGATGGGATAAGCTCCGTAAGGAAGTCTTCGCTCGTCAAAAACAACTCGGTTGGATTCCCGCAGACGCGAAACTCACTGAGCGTGCCGAGACGATGGAGGCCTGGGATGACATTCCAGATTCCCAGCGCGAGTTTCAACTGCGGCTGATGGAACTGTTCGCAGGGTTTGTCGAACATACCGACGCCCAAGTCGGCAAACTGGTCGATTATCTGGAGCAAACGGGCCAGCGCGAGAACACGATGATTATCTATATCTGGGGCGATAACGGTTCGTCAGCCGAAGGGCAGAAAGGCTCGATCAGCGAGTTGCTGGCGCAGAATCAAATCCCAAACACGATCGAGCAGCAGCTCGAAGCCTTGAAGGGGCTCGGCGGACTTGATGCGCTGGGCGGCCCTCTGACCGACAACATGTACCATGCTTCCTGGGCCTGGGCCGGTTCGACGCCTTTTCGCTACACAAAACTTGTCGCCTCGCATTTCGGGGGAACTCGCAACCCGCTCGTGATTTCGTGGCCCAAGGGGATCAAGCCCGACAAGCGACCACGATCCCAGTTCTACCACGTCAACGACATCGCTCCGACCATCTATGATCTGCTCGACATTACGCCGCCCAAGGTAGTCAACGGGTTCGCTCAAGATCCCATCGACGGTGTGAGCATGACCGCTTCGTTCGCTGATACTGACGCGCCGGAAAACAAGCCGGTGCAGTATTTCGACAACAACGGCAGCCGAGGAATCTACAAGGATGGCTGGTACGCCTGCACGTTCGGGCCGTTGATTCCGTGGGTCAATGCGCAACCTGGTTTGGCCGAATGGGATTCCGCCAAGGATGTGTGGGAACTCTACAACCTGAGAGAAGATTTCTCCCAAGCCAACGATTTGGCTACGAAGCACCCAGAAAAACTCGCGGAGTTGAAGAAACTGTTCTTGGAACAGGCTAGGGAAAACAAAGTGTTCCCGATTGGAGCCGGGATTTGGCTCCGGCTGCATCCCGAAGATGTGATCACCTCGCCGTACCGAAGCTGGGTGTTTGACGAAACCACGACACGCATGCCGGAGTTCACGGCACCCGGCCTCGGAAAGAAAAGCAACACTGTCACGATCGAACTTGAATGTGGAAAGGATGCCAGTGGGGTGTTGTACGCCCTGGGCGGTGCGGGCGGCGGACTGACGTGCTACATGGATGACGGCTACCTGGTGTTTGAATACAACCTGATGATCGTCCAGAGGTTCATCGCCAAATCGAAGGAGAAGCTCACTGCTGGAAAGCACACGATCGTCGTCGACACCTCGTTGAAGTCCCCTAGACCGGGCTCTCCCGCCGATATCGTGCTCACCGTCGATGGGAAGGAAGTGGCGCGGACTACGGCAAAAATGACCGTACCAGCCGCTTTCACGGCTAGCGAGAGCTTTGACGTTGGCGTCGATTTGGGGTCCACTGTTTCCCGGGAATACTATAAGCGGCGACCCTTTCGATTCAACGGGAAGATTCAGAAGGTGCGAGTGGCATTGAAGTAAAAAACCAGTCGATCGCATTCGGACTGTTCGCGAAGTGTCTTTATTTGGCCGGCGTACTCAACTTCACGATTTGGAGAGGGAACATCGAGTGAAGTGCCGTTCTCGAAGTCAGACTCTCGAAACGGGTCAAAGGTCAAGCTCTCCTCCGCTCGAACGATGTAACCTCCCTCTAGGGCCGAATGACATCGCCCGATCGCACCTACCGACGAGAACTGCCTCCCGGCGAAAGAACACACATGAATCAAGCCGCACCGCCCGGTCCGATGGGACGCTGGGGTGGGAACAATCATCTTCGCGCGATACGAGCCGACTTTCGGGAGTTTTCCCACGCCTTGCACCAGGAGCACGGCGACGTTGTCTCGTATCGCGTGCTGGGACAATCGGTGTTTCAGTTCGCGAGCCCCGACTTGGCGCACGAGGTATTAGTCGAGAAGGCGAAGTCGCTCTGCAAACCCGACAATCAGAAACGTGCGTTGGGCCCGATTATTGGCCGCAACCTGTTCACGAGCGATGGCCCAGCCTGGGTCACTCGTCGACGCTTGCTCGCCCCGGTATTCCTGCCACAGGTCATCGAACGGTATCGCTCGATTGTCGTAAGACAGGCACGTTCTGAGTTGGATCGGCTGAGCAACGGCGAGGCGAACGTCTCGCGCATCGCAAATACCATCGCGCTGCTCTCTGTGGCGGAATCGCTGTTCGGCACAGCCGTGAATGACGTCGCCGACGAGTTTCTTGATGTGGCGGCGCGCCTGCAAGGAGCGGTAACGCGGCAGATCCTCAGCCCGTTTCTGTTGCCGCTCTGGATACCGACTGCTGACAACCGCACCGTGCGCTCGTCGCTCCGCTTCTTCCATTCCCTGATTTCGCCGCTGATCGACCAGCGGCGGAAATCGCCCGGCCAGCATTTGGATCTGCTCGCCGCGTTGCTCACTGCGACCGACCAGGAAGGCAAGGCGCATCTCAACGACCGTGAGGCGCGTGATGAAGCCTTGACCATGCTGCTTGCCGGCAGTGACACGACGGCTGCCGCACTCAGCTGGTCGGCGTTCCTCCTGGCCAGGCATCCAGAGACTCAGCACCGACTACGAGAGGAAGTCGTCGCTGCGGGCGACGAATCCATTCCCAGGTTGGCGGAACAAGTCTTCCTGGAAGCGATGCGACTGTATCCGCCTGCCATTGCGATTGCCCGGCAAGCGGCTCAGCCCGTCGAAATCGGCGGCATCCCAATCCCTCGGGGCGCGCTCGTCTTCGTCAGCGTTTACTCAATCCACCATGATTCTCGGTGGTTCCCGCAACCCGAGGAGTTTCAACCGCAACGATTTGCGCCCGAGCACGCGGAAGCAATGCCAGAGAACGCTTTCCTACCGTTTGGGATCGGTCCCCGCGCCTGCATCGGTCGCCGCTTCGCGATGATGGAAGGCCCGCTTGTGCTGGCAGAACTGGTCCGCCAGTTCGACGTCCAGTTGACCAAGCCAGACCAGACGCCAGAACTCGAAACCCAACTCTCCTTGCATCCACGCCACGGGCTGCGGCTGCGATTGACTCGCCACTGATTTCACAACAGCTCACTTTTTATACATCGCGAATGAGGAAGTTAGTTCGCAGCCGCCACAGCCCGGTGGGCGGTTTCTTGGAGGAAGCGGGCATAGTCGGCATCGAGCCCGGCTGTGAACGTATTGCCGACGCAGCTCGTCCCAAACAGCACCTCGTACCACATGCACGCGCCGAGATACCTCCCTGCCGGACTGGAGTGGTGGCCGTCCATGCTGAGCGTCGGTGCGGCTTGGCCATTCATTTGCCACTTATAGCCGACGTGCAAGGAACGCGTCTGATCTGGCAACCCTGGTGCGCTGGCCTGCTTGGGCTTGAAGGTCGCATCCGGCTTGTAACCCCATTTCACGTCCGTGTCGGCTGCGTAGAAGGCGTCGCCCACGGGAATCAGCCGCACTCCCAGCTCGGCAGCAATCGTGCGGTAGGCTTTCGCCAGTTGCTCGTACATTTCGCGTTGTGTGCGGGGCTCGTCAGAGTCACGCACGGGTGATGTGAAGCGTCGGTCGTCCACACGATAGGCCCACGTCTCGTGCAGCAGCAGTTCCGCCTCAGGTGCGTGCTGCTTCACGTAGGCCTGCATCTTTGCCGCATAGGGACGATAAGTGGCAGCGTCATGGCTGAGGGAACTCCGCTGCTGAATCGTTACGAAGTCGTGGGGACCGTCACGCAGAATCTCTTTCAGGCCCTGGCCATTGCCGTAGAGGCCCTCACGGTCGCCGGGGTCTTGCTCGTGCAACTGGGCTTTGTCCCAGTGCAGTTGCAACGGGCTGCCGCCAATCGTCGCGGTTTTCAAGATCAGTCGATTGCCGTCCGCAGCCGCCAGTTTGCCGAGATAAGTGGTGGCATCGTGCGAAAAGCTATTACCTATGGCCAGCACGCGGACTGTTTTCGTGGCCGTCGTCTTGTCGGCGAGACGTGAAGGCTCAGCGGCTGGAAGCGATGCGGCGGCGATCGCCGCCCAGAGTAACGAAACTGCCGAGCAGCGAATGAGATTCATGCGACAGATACCTAGCAAAAGATTGCTCCAAAAATGTCGAGTCTGAAACCTCGATCCAAACTTGCAACAGGCACCATTCTAGCGAGACTGGTACGCGATGCACGCTTCGGGCGAGAAGCGTGACTCCCGATCCTGTCGTACTCCAGCATTTGACCGGCCGGGACGTTTTTGCTTCGATTCAAAAAGTAGTTTCTGAATCATTTCCGGTTTTGCCGGGGTGGGGCAAGAAATCGCCGATCTGCTGTCGTCAACTCACGGGGACTTCACCGCGGCGAGACATGCTTCCAGCCAGAGCTTCTCCTCTCGATTGAGATTGAGCGTGACATGTTGTACTCTAAATCGAACAAGGATCCGAATCCCTTGTGTCGGGCCTCTTCCTGATTCACAAGTAACGAAAGTCTACTGAAATCGGCCAATGCGAATCGCTTGCGGGCGGTCGTTACGAGTTGCAGAACATAACTACTCCAAATGTGGGACGCCATTCACAATGTCAAAAAGACGTCCGAAAGACGAAAGCATTGCCCAATCGTCACAAGCAGACAAACTCGCCACTGCATTGGTTGAAGCTGCCATGCTAGGTAGTCTCGAAGATGTACAGCGATTGCTGGCCGCGGGAGCTCCGGTAGATGGCCTACATCCAACCGATGGGCAATCGGCATTGATGTATGCCGCAGCCTACGGATACGTCGAAGTGCTCACCGCGTTGGTGGCAGCGGGAGCGGACCCCAATGTGCTCAGTATGGAACAAGGCTTCGAGGATTGGACGGCAGCGATGTACGCTGTTGATAGTCACGCTGGCAGTCGTTGCGATATTCTGCGACACCTTCATAAGGCCGGGGCCGATTTGAATCTGCAAAACCGTGCTGGTCGTACCGCTCTGATTCAAGCGGTTTCTTGGGGCACTGATCGGCTCGATGTCATTCACACTCTGCTGCGACTTGGTGTGGATTTGGAACGCTGCGACAGCACGGGCGATACCGCTCTGGTCCTGGCAACAGAAGCTGAGAGGGATGAGATTGTGCAACTTTTGAAAAGCGCCGGAGCCGACGACTCCGCGCTGGCAGTTGCGACCTTGATGCGATGCGCTGAGATGGGAGATGTTGACGCCATGCGTGAGGCGTTGGCGGCTGGCGTCGATGTCAATGTCATTCGTTATGCTACGCCGATCACAGTCGCGGCGACCAGCGGTCAGACTGCGGTCGTGCAGTTACTCATTGACGCGGGTGCGGATGTGAACCTCCCCGAGCATGCAGGTGGTTGGAATCCACTGTTGCGGGCTGCGTACCGAGGACATGCCGAGGTGGTACGACTTCTGGTTGCCGCTGGAGCGGATGTCCGGGTCCGAGAGGATGAAGGGCATGATGCCATTGATTTGGTTGCTCTCGGTAGCGCGGACGGGCTGGCCCCAGCAGAAGACTACGATGAGATCGTTCGGCTGATCCGGAGCGCATCGTGACACAATCTGCCCGGGAGTTTCTCGCCACAGAACCGCACGGCAAGCGGTCCACCGGGGATTGACGGTCGAGTTCCTCCGCGATGCGACAGGTACTCTCAACCTATCTAACGAAGCGGATGAGGCATCCGTATCCAGCTTGAGCAGCAACGCCCCTTCGCGCGGCTCCATGTCAAGGAGCATCGGCGGTTTCCACTCAACTTGTTTGTCGAATCCGTACTGGGTCGCGAGCGCCCACCGGGCGATCCGCTCGCCTGCTGGAATCTTGAGCTGCGGGTGATACCAGCGTCGGCGCAGGTCGTAGGTGCTCACGAAGCCGATGTTCTTGTCGCCCGCGTTATAGAAATCGAGGAAGGTCCGGTACTGCGCGGCGCGGATCTCAATGCCAGCGTTGAACATCTTCTCGCAGTAATCGTCGCGGGTCTGGGGGTAGCCATCGGTGCAGAGCAACCCGAGGAGTTTCAACCGCAACGATTTGCGCCCGAGCACGCGGAAGCAATGCCAGAGAACGCTTTCCTACCGTTTGGGATCGGTCCCCGCGCCTGCATCGGTCGCCGCTTCGCGATGATGGAAGGCCCGCTTGTGCTGGCAGAGTTGGTCCGCCAGTTCGACGTCCAGTTGATCGAGCCTGACCAGACGCCAGAACTCGAAACCCAACTCTCCTTGCATCCACGCCACGGGCTGCGGCTACGATTGACTCGCCACTGATCGCCGGCAGCGTGACACGCTTCCAGTATGTTGCCGGAAGCGAAGGTCCTGCTGTCCGTTGATTCCGACTGTCCCTACGACGACTTCCCGATCAGCATTTGGCCGACCGGGAATCGTCGCATTGATTCAAAAAGTAGTTTCTGAATCATATCCGGTTTTGATCGGCTCGGGCAGGGTGGAACGTGCTGCTTGCGAATGGCCAACAGCGGGTCGGACATCTTTGATCTTTCCGGGCGACCTCACGCGGCTTTCCGCTCAAACTGCGTCACTTGGACGGCTTCAACCGAGCAACTCGTCAAGCGGACCCGGCGCGTCGATTGCTGCGCGAGCACCGTCGAGATTGAAGTGATCTCTTGGGATTCCGGCAGCATGCAGCAGGGTGCAATAGAGGGCGTTGATGCTGCGATTGCCGCTGTTGCCGGCGAGCGGATAGTCGACATACTGACCCGTCTTCAGTCGACGGCCCAGGTCGCCCAGCAACACGAAGGCCCAGTCGTACCCTGTTGAATGATGGGTCTCGCCGAAGTCGCTGGTATAGATGAACAGGGTGTTGTCCAGCATCGTGCCGTCCCCTTCGGGCACTGTATCAAGCCGGTCGGCCATCACTGCGAGTTGCTCAAGCTGATGTCGCCGCAACATCGAGAGCAACTCTTTCCCTCGACCGCCATGGTTGTGGCCAACGTCGCCGTGCATATCGAAGGGTTCGTCCGTGTAGCCGCGATACAGCCCCGAGTTCCTGCATAAGCCCGAGCAGATTGTCACGACGTTGGTCAGCCCGGCGATCAGGGCGGCGACCCCCAACTCCGCGTGCGCTTCGACCTGCATGGACTCTAGCGTTTGCAAGTACTTGCGGTCCTTCTCAGGGGCGATCTGCTTCAAGGTCGCCGCCATCTCGCGGAGTTCATGTTGCCGCTTGTCCAACGTCTCGAACGCTCCGACGTAGACGTCGAACTTCCGCCGCTCCTCGCCTGCCAGTTTCTGCTGGACTCGCTTGACGTCCTCCTTGAGAAAATCCAGCAGGTTGCTGCGTCTGTCAAACCGGACGTAATCTTCGCCTTCCAGGACGCTGCCGAACAGGACATCGTAGGCGTAGCTTTGATTGCACATCGTCGGAATCGCCTGATTCTCCCCCCAGGCGCTGGAGCAGTAGATCGCATTGAGATCGCTGCCGATTCCCAATCCCACCAGCGGGAACGTCGCGGGGTATGCTTTGGCGAGCGCCGCATCGATCGTTTCGCCTGCGGGCGTTCGTCCCTTGAGAAACCCGCCGAGCGCTCCGAACTGCCCGCCGTGGTACGGATACACGTGCTTTCCGTTGAGCCCCTGCAAGATCGAAACCCGATCCTTGTATCTCTTTAGAGGCTGAACGTCGTCCGCCAGCGTCAACTCATTCAACGAGCGGACGACTTTTCTTTCGACACCCGATGAAGGGCGGTCGATCTCTTGCGGCAGCACCGCCCAACTCTGCAACCCTTGGGGTTGCAGCATGAACACGAAACGCCGGGGCATCTCTTCTGTGCCCGCGGCTTCCGCCTGCAACTTCTGAAGCAGGGGAGACAGCACTAGCGAACCTGCCCCCAACGTCAGGCCCTTGAGAGCATCGCGGCGGTGAAGCGACATCGGCTAATCCTTGTCGGGGTGTGACGGCGTGGATTTCTGGGGCGTTCGGTACACGAACGAGTCGCTGGTCAGCAGGGATCGCAGAAGTGCTCGCATGCTGCCGCCGTGCTCTCGATACGCTTTCCAGGCAGCTTGCAGCGTCGGCGCGTCGTGCGGTTCTTCATTGCGCCCCATCCAGTAACGGAATGCATGGCGAACAAAAACTTGTTCAACGTGCTCGGACCTTCCCAAGCGGTGTACGAGTTCGATCGCATTGTCGACGGGTCCTTCGAGCCCCGTCTCGGGCGCCACGAGAATCGCACCTGCCGAATCCACCGGCCGACCGAGTTCCTCGGTGCGTTGCCGACCCCAATGATCGAACATCTCGAACGGCAGTCCCAGCGGGTCCATCCGCTGATGACATTGCCAGCAATACGACTCGCGGGTCACTCGCATTTTTTCGCGGAGCGTGCTGTGCGGTTCGTTGGGGAGCTGCGCATCGACGGTGATCGGCGTGTCGGGAATCGCACCGCCAAGCAATCGTTCGCGAATCCACTTTCCTCGATGGATGGCGTGATTACCGTCATTGGTGGAGTGGGCGATGAGCCAACTCGGCTGCGTCAGGATTCCCGCGCGATGCTCCTTGGGCAGCGTCAGGGGTTGCTCGACCGTCCAGTCCTCGGCGGCAAGATTGTACGCCTCGTTCACCCGGTACTTGTCGTCGAAAGGGTGCGAAACACCTTTCGTTTGAAGCTCGCGAAAGCGATTCGATCGCAGCGACGACACAAAGACAAAGCTCTCGTTGGTGGTCAGCAACTCTTTCAGAACGTCCTGGTCACGTTCAAGAATCCGCAAGACCAGATGATCGGTATCCGAGACGAGGTAGTTGCGCATCGTGGGCGGCAGCAGTTCCTCATCTTTGAACACTTCCGGTGCGCCGCCGTAGCCGAAAAACTCGCGGAAGAACCGCAACACGCGATCATTCTCTTCGGTGTTCTCGGTAAGCAGTTGCTCCAGGTATTCCCGCGAGTTGAACCGGCCCCGCTGCAAAAGTTTTCGCACCTGCGCCCCAGGCGGTCTGTCGGTCAAAGCGAAAGCGATCGCGTTGGCTTCCTCGTGCTGTGTGAGTCGCACGCGCCCCTGCTCGTCTGGTGAGCCTTCACCCAGTTCAACTCGGAAGACCGCCTGCGGGCTCATCAATACGGCGGCAAGAAGATCCTCCAGACCTGCGCGGTTGCCGAAGCGATTCATGCTCTGGCGAAAGAAGCCACTGTAACGGGTCCGCTCGACGTCGGTCGGCTCGCGATCGAGAATCGTCAGAGAGACGGCATCCACCGCAAGAACGATCTGCTTGTCGCTGAGTTTCTCTTTCGATTCCGATAGGGGAACGAGCGTTTGCGCAAGGCGTTTGTCTCCCTCGCCCGAAAGAATGTGTCTGGCGACGACGCTGGCGTTGAGCAGCAGTTGATCCGTATGTGCGGCATCCACCTGGTACAGATCCGAATAGTCTTGCAAGCCCTCGCCGCCACGGAGCGGCAAAGGGGCCACGAGTGAACGGATTTTGGATAGGCTCGTGCCGGTGCCGGCTTCCACTGGCTTGTAACGGATGCCATTGAGGGTCGAGAGCAGCGCGGCGTACTGGTGCGGGGAGATGCGCCAGACCCGAGCCTGGGTGGCGGCGGCTAGATTTGTCGGTTCTTTCCCGAAGAGAACCCCGTGGGGCAGCAGGTTGCCCTTGTCGGGAAACCCGAGTTCACGTCCATTTCTGGACGCACGCAGCTCTCCGCGAACAACTTGCACGATTCGCCCAACATCTGCGAGATCGGGGCGCGGTGCTTCCGCAGGCGGCATGTTGCCAGTCGCGACCTGCTCCAGAACGCGCCTCCAACTGGACGCAGTCTCTTCGGAACGGATCACATCCCGAAGGAGGGGACGAGCGTCGAAGTCACCTTCCTGCGCATCGGAACCATGGCAGCTTAGGCAATGCGACCGTACAAAACTCGCGACAAACGGCGGAGGAGTGGATTCGACAGGAGCGGTCTCCTCGGATTTTCCGTTTCCCTCCACGGCCACAAGGAGGGCGATTGCCAGAAGTACGATTTTACAGGCAGTCATTTAGCGGTACGCGAGACAGGAGCCATGAAAGAACAAGCCAATGCTGATGCGTTCATTCAATCACACCCACGATCGTCTTGCAAGATTCAATAGCAATCAGGGCAGCTACGCCGCCTTTCATTCAAGGCCTCACCAAACCGCCGACGTACGACTTCACTTCGATCTGGTCCATTGTCTGCGCCCGGTTCTTCGCGGACTGGGAAAATGATCGGCAATCTGAGCGACTTTCGTGTGGCGAAAGTCGATGCTGCCCGGTCCACTGCCGCTGGCCTTCCCTTCGGAGTTCGCCGGGCGTTTATTCGTAAGAGCAAGCTCGAAGGAGAGGGAACGGAACTCGTCGAGTTCGCGGGAAGCTATGCGTGTTTCTGATGCCGGCGACAGAAGTCCTCGTCAGCGGTGTGGCCTTTGAAACGGACTGGCTACCCAACGGTTTCTGGCAGCCGGGGTCGTGGCAGCCAGTACGCAAGTTCGCCATTCCAGCAGGCGACCCGATCGAAACGGCAGACGAAAAAATGTCGAGCGATAGCTAAAGCGAGACACGCCATGTAGCGAGAATGTCGTGGGAGAAATGACGCCCCGATCAGCACTGGGCCAACCGGGGCGTCGTCTACTCCGATTCAAAAAGCAGTTTCCGAGTCATTTTGGTTTTCATTGTGGAAACAAGAAGTCACTTGAACCTCACGGCGGCGAGACAAGCCTCCAACCAGAGCTGTTCCTCGCGATTGAGATTTAGCCCGTCGACCTTTCCATCGGCGACTGGCCACGGCTTGTTCCAGCCCGTGTCGCCGCCCCGCAGTTTGGCTTCGCCGGTTGCCCGATTGCACGTTAAGATCCACTGCTCGCCATGCTGGTTCTCGAAGTAGCCGATATACGTGCTGCTGGCATCTTTGGTGACGATCGGTGGATCGCCACACGCAGCGCTATGGTGATTGCGAATGGTCAGCAACGGATCGGACATTTGTGTTTTGCCTCCCGGACTTCACCCGACAAATCAGATGGCTGCCCCAAACAATGCGCCAACTCCTGCGGTCAATCCCATCGCAAGTGCACCCCAGAACGTGACTCGTAGAGCAGCTTTGATCACGGGAGCGCCACCCGCATGTGCGCCGAATCCGCCCAGGAGCGCAAGGAACAGAATCGACGTCGCAATCACAGCCGGGATCAAGGCTGTCGGTGGAGTGGCGAGGACCGTCACCAGGGGCAGTGCGGCACCAATGGCAAAAGTTGCTGCTGAGGCCATCGCCGCTTGCACGGGGCGGGCGGTCGTCATGTCCGAGATGCCAAGTTCATCGCGAGCGTGGGTAGCCAACGCATCGTGGGCCATCAGTTGTTCGGCAACTTGCCGAGCCAGAGACGGCTCAACCCCGCGACTGGCGTAGATCGCCGCCAGCTCGTAATGTTCAGCCTCACCATCCGTCGCCAACTCCTTTCGCTCTCGATCCAAGTCAGCACTTTCCGTATCGGCTTGGGAACTGACGGAGACGTACTCCCCCGCCGCCATCGACATCGCGCCGGCGACAAGGCCCGCCACACCCGCGATCAAAATGTCGCTGGCTGGCGAGTGTGCTGCGGCCACCCCGACGACAAGGCTTGCAGTGGACACGATTCCGTCATTGGCTCCCAAGACGGCGGCGCGTAACCAGCCGATTCGGTCCGTTCGATGTCGCTCGCGGTGTTGTACAAACATGAAAACTTTCCGATCAGGAACTCCTTTGCTCGTTACGCCGCCTTGCGCTCAAAGCTCTTCACCAACCCGCCGACGTACGACTTCACTTCGATCTGGTCCATCGTCAGCGTCTCGACCTCGTCCGGTTCTTCGCGCACTGGCGGCAAGTGCTCCCGTTCCATGTGGGCACGGCGAGTATTGTAATACTCGGTAAACTCGGCCGTCAGGTAGTCCAAGTGCTCTTGATGCCCAGGTTGAGGAGTTCGCCGATGATGCAGGTGTTGCCGAAGCCCGTCATTTTGGCGATCGACCGGGGCTGGCGGAACTTCGCTTAGGTCATCCTGTCAACGGCCATAGGGCTCCCTTCCTTTGTGAAAAATCTTCCACAAAGTCGCCACTGGAAAGGCGGGTTCGAGGAAAATGTTGTGGAAAGTGTGTGGAAAAAGATCCTCAAAATCAGTTTTCCAGCAGGATGTTACGTGAAATCCCGTGAAAATGAATGAAACCTTAAATCAAGTTACGTCAACGGCTTGCGACGTAAGTCGTGGAACAGAAACGGTTTGAAAAAACACGGGTTTCGTTTCCTGTCCTCTCCGCTCTTGATTTTCGCGTTGCCGTAAAGGCAACACTACTAACGACTTGCCGAGCTGAATACTCTTGCTCGACGGCGTTTGTGAAAACTTTTGTGAAAGTTTTCGCGCTGTCGGTCTATCAGCTCGGAGTCATCTATGGCGAAAAAGCCCAAAGGTTCTGCACATCCCAGCAGAACCCGTAAAGGCAGCACCCGCGATGTGAAGGTCGAACGAGTCGGCCGCGTCACGATCTACAAGCGAGGGACAGCGTACTACCTCTGCTATCGTGAGAACGGACAAACGCAGCGGCCCAAAGTCGACGGCAACCTCGCCGTTGCGCGTGAGACTGCCGCCAAAGTCCTGGCCGCCTTAGAGGAAGAACGGCCCTCGCCTCTTACCTTCCATCGCACCACGCCGGCGGAACTCGTCGCCCAGTACCTGGACTATGCCGCGACCGTGCAATGCCTGGCCTGGCGCACGCTGGATCGCTACCGCGCCGCCTTGTCGCACTTTTGCGAGTTCTGTGAAGAGGCAAAGGTACCGAAGATCGATGCCGTCACGGTCGCCACGGTGGAAGATTTTGTCCGCTTCCTGCGAGGGCAAACTCGCACCCGGAACGGCCACCAGAACGGAAAGCGGCGGCAATACAAGCTCACGGGAATCAAATTCATTCTCGGCGCCTGCAAGACGGCGTTTAACTGGGCTTACCAGCGACGCATGCTGCCCCCTTACGCGAGCAACCCGTTCAGCGACTTCAAGTGCAGCGCCCTCAGGGACAGCGAAACCGTCGACAAAGAGGTGCGCATTTTCACCGCGCAGCAAGAGCAGGATTTCTTCGCGGCCTGCTCGGAATGGCAGCGCGGTCTCTTTCTTCCGTTGGCGCAGCTCGGCGTGCGGGCCGGTGAACTCACGCATCTGCTGATCAGCGATGTCGACCTGGATTCTCGCGTCATCCACATTCGCAGCAAGCCCGAGATGCTGTGGCGTGTAAAGACGCGCCGCCGGCGTGTTCTTCCGCTGGTCGACACGTTGCGAGTCCTGTTCGAGAAGCTGATTGCCGGCCGCAAAGTTGGTTTTGTGATCCAGAACCGAGCCTTCGCCGCGGGAACGCAGCAGCCGGCGCGTCAGTTCAAGTCCGACCGGGAATTCCGGCAGCACCTGGCCAGACTGCTCGATGCTCAACACGAATCGAATCCTCTTGCTCAGGAACGCGACCTGAGGAAGGCCGCGATGAAGTACTGCCGAACCATCGGCCAGGTCCCCATCGCGCGGCTGCGTTTGGAATTCTGTGATTTGACGAAGGCGATCGGCTGCCCGGAGTTTACGCGGGTCCACGACCTTCGGCACCTGTTCACCAGCCGGGCAATTCCGGCTCCGTTACCTGCAGGGTCTCAGGGCTGGCGATACGACTGACAAGATCGGCTGCCGCGGTATTGTTCTGCAGTCGCTCCAGCAACGTCAGGCGGGAGATCGTGCCGTAGTCGCGATCATTCGGTAACGGATTGGCCTGGGCGTTCGCCAATCCCGTATGATGCCCGGCGATTGCGAATTGAACCGGTATTCCAGTTCTTCTCCACGCTCCACGACTGGCCCATTGGGCGCCCACGCCAGCGTGTTCGATTTGAATCGCTTCGCCTGTGAGCTTCGCTTGAAAATCTGGCTGGTACTTGCCAAGATCATGCCACTTTCCCAGCGGTTCGCCCCAGGCTTCCAGCGCGGCATCGATCCGCCCCAGAAACTCTCGACAACGTGCAGCGACACGTATCTCATGCTGGGGAAGCGTCTCCCAGTTCGACTTGTCAGAATCCTCCGGCAAACTATGCGCGTAGTGCGACACCCGGAAATTCCATCATTGGAGGAAAGAGTTTTTCTGATTAAAGAAACGCCAAGGGACACGTCAGGTCACGGCGACAGATTCTCTAGAAAATAAACCCAACCCCTGGTATTCCAGATTGCACCTGCCCGAACGAGCATTTGTAGCGGAGTTTGCACTCAGATTCCAACACAATCAGCCCACATGCCATCATTCAGCAAATAGCCCGCTACCCCGGACCAATGGCTCCCACGATTTCTTCCCAAGAATCTTCTCCTGATCCCCCAGTCCAAAACGCAATCCAACGAACCCGGCGACACCTTCGACCACGCCATCAAGGTTTACTGCGCGCTTGCTGATGAGGACGTGGACAAAACCTGGATCACGGGACAACGCTGGAAGTCGTTTTACTCCAAGGGGTTCGTTGTGCAGACCTTCATGACAACCAGGTGTTCCGATTACTTCGAGACAACGGACACCGCATGGTTTCTTTTGAATCTTCCTTCGAAGGGTTCATCTGACAGGAGATACGAACCTGCCCGTAACGCGTTGCCCACAAAGGTCGCCGTTGCGCCTCAACGCGACGAGATTGCCCCGTTCGTAGTCTCCCTGTATTATCGAGGAGTCGGCAGTATCGATAAGTCGGAGCTACGCCGGACTGGTGAACAACGCCCGGAAAGTCACGATCCGATGCCTCTTGGGATTGGATCGTGAGCAAGCCAGGCCGCGGGTTAAAAGGCAGTCTTCGACTTGTTCGACGGGAGCTTTTCCGCTTGCTCCCACACTTTGGCCAGCTCGGGCCTGGTGGCGCGCAAGATCTCTCCCACCTCGCAACGATCCTCTTTTGTCAGGCGATCGAAGGGCTCCTTGGGGTCGGGAGAGAGCAAGACCTCCGCCAGACGCAGGTAGAGATGCTGCTTGACGGGCTGCGGCAGCATCTGAAAGGATTGGGAATAGATCATGTAGCTGCAGGGAAACTCAAACAGTCGCGTTTTCAGGTTGAAGTCGCGCAGCGAACGTTGCTGGGAATCGAACGGCCCAAGAGCCGCGAAATCCTGGGCGAAGTTAGAGGTTCCCTCGATCGCGTGCGGCAGCTCTGCTTCGTCGAGAAACAGCATTTGATGCAATAACGCTTCGCACTCGTCCTGCCAGAACACGTCCGGTTTGCCTTGGTCTTGCGCAATTCTCCAGGCGTACTGCACCCGACTCAGTTGGTTGTGAACGTCGATTTGATGCTCGAAAACCAAGAGCGCGACGATGTCGCTGTGAGGCGTGAGGTAACGCGAGGTGTCGATGCGGCTGGAGAGATCGGTCAGGTTGACGCCGTGCTTGTTCTCGACGGGTTGCGTCGGTCGCGCTGAAGACGGCAGCTGAAAGTTGCCCAGGTGCGGCGTTTCCCCATGTCGGCCGGTCACATACCAGCCGCCCCAACGCTCGGGCAGCGGACTCGCTTGCGAGGTGCGGAAGCTGCCCGCGGAAAAGACAGGCTGCCCCGTGGGATCGACGAACAGGGATCGCGCCTGGAGGCCAGGGATGTTCCTGGTGCGAGTCGAGGCATGACAGGTCATGCAGCGGCTGACCTGATGCGAGAATTCGGGCCGGCCGCTGTCTTCCTGATCCAGGCGGTAGAACGCCAGCCCTAGCTTCTCATCCGGTACGATCAACTCCAGGTAGCCGCCATGCGTCGCCGACACATAGGCGTCGTCGCTGAAGTAGATCGCCCGGGGGTTCTGGGGGCCGATCAGACTGCGTTGCGCGCTGGTCTTGGAGAACACCAGCAACTGCGAGCCTGGCGAGACTCCCAGCTGGCGCAGGAGAGCGGGCAATCGCTCTGAGCCATTGTCCAACTCAAAACTGCCCGAGTCGATTTTATCCTGCAGTCGCGAAATCTCGTTCTCCGGCGGCGTGCGGCTGTAGAAGATGGGCGCGACTTCAAAATCCAAAAGTTCCTGACCGGGCAGCGGCTGGACCAGTGCGCCGAGGAGCAGAAGCAGGAGCAAGATCGCGGTTCTCATTTAACGTTCCTCCTGCAGGCGGGTAAATTCCGATTCGTTTTCCGTAATGCAGTACAACATCGCGCCGGTGCGGATCACAAACCGGCCGTCCACCGCGGCGTAGCCGTACTGCACAGGATCGGCGAAGGTCAGTCCGCGCTCCGCCATCCGTTCGCGGTTGCTGGCTCGCTCCTCTTCGGTGAGCGGCTTCTCTGTACGATGGGATCGCATTTCGGACAGGGGATCCGCCGCGTCGAACAGGATGTTCTCTGCCAGAAGCTGGAACTCGGGCCCGGCGGCGATGACCTTGGTGACGCCGTCTTTGCCGAAAAGATAAATGCGGTTGTCGACGCCCAAAGGGGTGGCCCAGCAGGTTAGCCCAATCCGCTCAATATAGGCTTGCTCCCCTGTTTCCGCGTTGAAGCAGAAGAGCACGCCCGCCTTGGTGACCCAGTAGGCGTAGCCCTGATGGACCATGGGCGATCCAAAGCTGGGCATCGCTTTCTCGGTTCTCCAGAGCACGCTCGGCTGGAAGTCGCCGCTGCCTGCTGTCACCTGCATCGCCAGATTCGATCGCTTGGCGTCGCTTAACCTTTCGTCGTTCATGCCGGGCGAAGCCCCCACCAGGAAGCGACCCTCGCCAAAATCGAGCGGCGTGGAGGAGTTGTTGGCTCCAATGTCTTCGAACGTCCAGAGTAGCTTGCCCGTATGGGCGTCGTAACCGTCGACGCTTCCGCTGGAGCTGCAGACGATTTGCTCCTGGCCGCCGATTTTGATCAGACTCGGCGAGGCATAGCTCTGTCGACTAAAACGCTCGGTCTTCCACAGCGTTTCGCCGCTGGTTTTGTCGACGGCCAGAATATAGGAGGGGCCTTCGTGGTCGACGACCGCCACGACTGCATGGGCCGTCTGCAGAAGCGAGGCTGCCAGGCCGATGCGGACTTCAAACTCGCCGTACTCGGCGGGCAGATCGCGGGTCCAGACTTCCTTGCCTTCATGGGTCAAGGCGATCAGCTTGCCGGTTTCAAAAAAGGCGTACACACGCTCCCCGTCGACCACCGGGGTGGGAGCCGACCGGCTCTGGAAATAGTTCGCCCGAACAGGCTGCGCTGAAGGCGTCTGATAGTCCCACAAGAGCTCGCCGCTGGTCAGACGGACGGCCGCCACGTGGCAATCATTCTTGAGCGCTCCCGAAATCGAAGTAACGAAGATGCGGTCGTCCCAGATCACGGGGCTGGACTGGCCCTGACCCGACAGCGGCGTTTTCCAGGCGACATGCTGTTCGGCCGACCAGTGCAAAGGCAGCGACTTCGCATGCAACGGCGTCGCCCCCGCTCCCAGAAAACCAGGCCACCGAGGCGGCGACAAAGCGGGCGGTTCTTCGGCTTCGCAACAGGCCGTCGCCGCGCCCAGGAGGGCGACGGCGATGACGCAGCACCGCGCCGGGAACAAAAACTTGGAGTGAAACAGGTTCATCATCGAAACACCGAAAAGGTAAAGGGCAAGAAAATGTCGGTCGTGACCAGGGTCGGGTGAAGCGTCGTTACCAGTTTGAAACGTTCTCTTCGCCGTCTTTCGTGAAGTGGGCTCGCCAGGCCGCGTTGTCGACGCTGTCGCTGATGAAATGCACGCCGCCGTCGACATAGCAGACATTGACGCCGCCGCTGTGCTGGCTTCGGGCCGTCATCCAGCCGCGACCGTGGGCGATCACGTCGGGGGTGGGAGAGTTGGGATTCATGTAGCCCGTCACCAGCGTGCGGTGCTCGCGTCCCCACATCCAGGAATAGCCGCGGTCGGTGCCCCATTGCATGCTGCTGCAACCGCTGATCAGGTCGGCCAGAATCGGATTGGTGAAGGCCGTCGTCGCGGATCGGCTGGAGCCGATACCGGCATCGGCGCTGAGCGGGTAATAGCAACTGGAAACAGAGGCGTACGCCTTGCGCGGGTCCACCTCGCTGGGACTATTGGGCAGATAGCCGTCAACTCCGCGGCAAGCTTCGGCGATGGCGATCGTATGCGACGTACCGTCGGTCACATCGGCAAAGGTGACGGCCGACCCGTAGTAAAACAATCCGTCCGCGTTCTGATACTCGGCGTCGTAACTCAGGCCGGCGCCGCTGCCCAGGCTCATCATGTAGTTGTGACCAGCCCATTCTTCGGCCGGCTGGCCCGACGGATACCGTTGACTGACAAGCGTGCCCGTGTCGGAAGGACAAATCAGGATCGATACGACCTTTCCCGCCACCGCAGCCAGGCTGGGGTTAAGGTACTGGGATCCGCCGCTTCCCAGCATCACGGGCTGAGAGAAATCGATCAGATCCTGCAGGCCTTTCTGCTCCAGAAAGGGGAGCAGTTTTGCCTGCACGGAGTAGGAGTCCTGGCTGGAGGTTCCCAGGCCGGGAAACACCGATTGCGCGGACTGGTAATTGTGGAGCGCCAGACCAAGTTGCCGCAGGTGGTTACTGCACTGCGCACGCCGTGCGGCCTCGCGCGCCATTTGCACTGCGGGCAGCAGCAGGGCCGTAAGCACGCCAATAATGGCGATCACCACCAGCAGTTCCACCAGCGTGAAGCCGCGGGGGCGGCCGGGCTTTCTTACAGAAGAATCGAAGAGTAAAGAAGTATTCATAGTTGGCCGGAATAAGAGTCAGAGATTGGCACGGAGCGCGCGCACCGCGAGACAGTTGCGCACGACAGTTCGCAAAAACAGGAGGAATAACAGCGAAACCCGATCAGGCCTTATTCCGCGCAGCCGGTGATAGCACGCTCACAACAGAGCTAATTCAGCAGCTTTGTGAGGAGCGAGCCGATCTCCGCGTGAGCGTGCAAACACAAGCCGCGCAGACAGAGCGAGTCCCTCGCCAGAGCGAAGACCCGCCGTTCAAGGCATCTAGATCAAGCAGAAAGAAAGCGCTCGTCCCGACAACTTGGGCGGCAAAAGAGGCGAGTCAGGCAAACGACATCGCAAAGCTATAGAGCGGACGCGCGGCCAAGATCCGACGCTCAGAGCCGGCGGCCAGGCATCACCCTCCCAGGCAATCGCCCAGTCCAAAGAATTCCACAGACTCGAATGACCGTGGCACTGCTGCATCCAGGCGCCGATCACCAGCTTCAGCGTCCTTCGCCCCTGGGGGGAGTCGCTGGCGACCGGCTGCGTCGACGGCGACGGATTCTCTCGCTTGACGGGCGAACAGCAGCTACAGCCCTCTTTTGCGGTCGTTTTCACGCCACACAACATGGCTGCGTCGTCCCGGGTTCTGCTTTCGGCTGCCGCCGCTTGAACCACAAAGTCAGGGGGCGTAACGCCGTGACTCTTCGCCCAGGCAAGCTTCTGGGCGTGGGAGAAGCAGCAGCACTTTCTCCAGCACTGTTCGGCCGAGCCACAACCACAAGGCCGATCCTGGCATGGAAAGGGAGCGGAGCGATCCTTGCCTTCGATGGCCGGGTAACCGGCAGGCAGAGGAATAAACGAAGCGCATATCGAAAGAATCAACAAAAGGCAGGTCAGCCTTCGCTGGAGCGCGTCCCCGTATTTTGGCGGCTGTCCAATCATCCAAAACCTCGGCACTTTTCAATATGCCGAAAACCTGATTGTTCAGCTCACTCCTCACACGTACGAGTCTACTTAGCCGCCCTCGCCTTGACAATGCGGTGCGCCGTTCCGTCGCTGCGGTCTTTTGTCGCGTTTGCGATCTGTCGTCGCCAGCGAGCCGCCTCCCGCTTTCTGATACGCCTGAAACCTGGCCTGCGACGGCGATAGCGAATCCACGAACTGATGTTCCGAGGAACTTCATTTGCAATTAACTTGCAAATGCGAGTCGAACCTATTGACTCTGCCTGTCGTAATAATCATAATCATCAACTCAGGACTGGTCGGCCCCTGAACATCTCACTTTCTCTCAGCAGTAGCGTGCGCTATGCGCTTGGCCCGACAAATCATTTCCGTTGCCCTTCTGGCGTTTTATGTCGCCCATGTGGCGGGCGGACAGGCATTGCATCTGGGGCTGTGTGCGGCCGGCGTTGATTCTTGCTGTAGTGATCGCCACTGCCATACGAGCGAACGGTCAGTCGTTCCCGATTGCTCAACCGCCGCCAGGCATTCGCACTGCCAGTGTCATCACTCGGTTGCAGAAGAGTCGCAGCCAGAGGATCGTCCGTCGGGTGAGCATCACCCGCATGATTCCTCCCGTTGCTGGGTCTGCCAGGTGTTCAGCCTGGCGCAAGCACAGCCAGTCGCTTTCACGGTTGAGTCCGTCGCCGCCGTATGGCCCGCGACGCCGCCTGCAGCCTTTGAAATCTATCTTTCTCCCAGCCGTTCTGGCTGCCGATCTCGCGCTCCGCCTGTGATCTAACCAGGCAAATTCAACTCTTGTTGAGAAGAGTCGCGTCTGCGCGTAGCTCTTGGGATTCCTGTACGGGAATCGTCGTATTTCAGCCTGTAACGGCTGGGCTACGAAGGAAGCAACGCGCTCCCCCAGCGTGGACTTATTTAGCGAACAAGTGATCGTCAATATTTGTCGTCGCCCAGCTTTGAGGGCGACGTCACCGGCCACCGCTGCGCGCGGCGTATGAAGCTAACGAGGTCCGACCAGTCCTGTTGTTTCAGCGCTCGCGCAGCGGCCTTTGAAAACTGGTCAGGGAGATGGCAAGACGCCTGCTTCCCATAAGTTCCGATTGCAATCGCAATAGATGGCTGGCAACGGTTGCCGCCAGCCTCCGGAGCAAGCGCAACCCCTCTGTGTTTATCTGTTTGACAAGTTTTTCTTTCGTATCAGGAAAAGTAACATGCTTCGCAAATTGTTCCGCAGCAAAAAAGGCCAGGGCCTTGTTGAATACGCACTGATCATCGCGGGCGTGGCGCTCATTAGCGCCGCCGGCATCTCGGTGTTCGGGCACAAGGTAACCGACATGATCGCGGCCACCGCAACCGTTCTGCCCGGCGCCCATGCCGATGACAACGGACCGATGGTTAGCGGCAAGCTGATCGAAACCACCGGCGCCGGCAGCGGTTCCATTCAACTGGATGCGGCCACCATCGCGGGCAACACCGACACGGGCCGGCTGGACTCGAACGTCCTTGGATCGGATGGATCGACCGACGGTTTCGGCGGCCTGATCCTGGAATCGGCTCCTTAAGCCGGGCGGGAAAGACGATTGGCATGGCGGCCGTATTCTTCCCTCTGCGCTCCTTCGGGGGCGCAGAGGGTTTTGTCGGTGATGCCGTAGTCCTGTGAGCCTGCCCCCATGAACATGCTTGTTGTCATCCTGCCGCTGCTGCTTCTGCTGGTGATCGCCACCGTTTGCGATCTTCGCCATCGCGAGGTTCCGGACTGGATCTCCGCGGGGGTCCTGCTGTGGGGAATCGTACTGACGGGTTTGGGCCTGCATTCTGTCGGCTGGCTCGGTTTGTTATGGGGTGTGTTAGTCGGTTTCGTGCTAAGCGCAACGGTGTTTTACCTCGGCGGGCTGGGCGGGGCCGATGTGAAATTGATTGCAGCGATGGGGGCGGTTCTCGGTCCCGTCGCCTTGCTGTTTGTTCTGTTCTGGATGGCTCTGGCCGGCGGCGTTCTGGCCCTGGTCGCCGCCGCCCAGGGCCAGCGGGACTTTGCCTATGTGCCTGCGATTACCGCCGGCTTCGTCGCCTACATGGTTTATCCGGGCGAGGTCTGGCGTCACCTGTTTCCCTGACGAGTACTCTCACCAAGGAGTTTTCCAAATGTTCCGATGGACTTTTGCCCTGGCCGTCTGCGCCAGCCTGTTTGTTGGCTTGCGTGCTTCCCAGGCCGAGGATCATGGCCATGCAGAGATGGAGAAAGAACACGCCGCCGCGCACAAGGAACACGACGCCTGGGCCGCCGATCACAGCCGCTGGCGCGTGGAGCATCTGCGGGCGCTGGCGATGCTGGCCAAACTGCAGGCCCGCATCCTGGAACATGAGGCGGTGCTGGAGCAGCACGCGTATCACATCCGCGCGCACGAAGATCACATGGTGCATCACGACGAAGAAATCTCCGCCCATGAGAAGTCAGGAGACGCCGAAAATCACGACCAGTTGACGGCGGCGCATAAAAAGTTCCTGGCGGAACACCAGCGGCTGGCGGCAATCCACCATCAGCTGCACGGCAACCATGATGCATTCATGAAGCAGCTCAAGCAGTTGTTCGCGGCTGACAAACATGCGCACGACAATCATTCGCACGAGAAGTCGGAAGAATAATGAAAGAATCTCACCAGCATCAACGGCCTGCAGTGCGTCCTTGCGCGACGCCGTCGTCTCGTCGGCGCCGTTCGCAAATGCGCCGGGGGCAGTCGCTGGTGGAGTTCGCCCTGGTGTCGCTAGTGGTCTATATGTTACTGGCAGCCATTCTCACGTTCGGCCACATGCTATACGTCGCACAAGGCGTGCAGCAGGCAGCGGACCTGGCGGCGCGGGAAATCTCCCGCACGCCCTTGCCGGCCGAGATCCTACTGGACGATGTTCTACACGGCGACGCCAGCGCCGATTCGTCGCTGGCGAATGTTCGCAGCCAAATTTATGACGAGCACTACCTGGTGCTCAACCTCGACACGTTCCACGGACGCGGCAGCCTGGCCGAACTGGTCGCCGACTTGCCGCTGGTCAATCAGCAGCTCGTGCCGTTGATGATCTCTGATCAGATTAACGGGGTCAACGTACTGCGTTACCCGGGCGCCATTTTTACCGACGGCCACACGGGCAATGATCCGAGCGATCCGCCGCCGAGCGGGTTTCTGGTCGCGATCCCGCTGGTCAACTCGCGCGATGGGACGGGCGTCGAAACGATTGCGTGGGTCCCTGTGGTGGAAGCAATCGACTCCGAGGCGTCCCGGTTGTCCTCCGATCAGCGGGGCGTGGTCGCCTTGCGGATCAACTATCCGTTTCAGTCCGCTTCGATGAGCAGCTTCCGCCCCAATCCGGACGGCCCCTTTGAACCGAACCTGGCCAACCCCAACGTGGCCAACGACGCGGGCGTGAAGGTCGCACCTGGCGGGTATCAGCCATCGGGAACAGCCATCGCCTCGGATCGAGATTACGGCCCCTACACAGGAACCTACGGACTGGGAGCCCAGGCTGCGCTGGGCAGCCAGCAACTGACAGGCGGGTTGCCGGTCCGTCCCTTCCGCCGGGTGATTTCCGCCCAGGCCATTTATCGCCGCGAACTGTTTACGCCTTAATCCCCTGCGACCCGGGCAGGGAGGCCCGCATTTGTCGAGAACCTCAATATGTCTGTTACTGCCCATCACCGCCGCCGTTCGCGTCTTGGCCTGCTTGCCCTGATTCCGGTCGCTCTCGCCATGCTGGGAGCGGGCGTGGTCCTTTCCCTGTGGGTCCTGGGGGTTCCGCTGAATTTCTGGCAACAGGAGAAACCGCAGGCCAATCCGTACCTGGTGCGGATTCCGATTAACGTGCGGCCCATCCCGGCCCATACCAGCGTGGATCGCAACGACTTACTGGACTCCCAGACCGGCTGGCTCAAGTTCCAGGAGTTGCCGCCGCGGTCGGTGATTGGCATGGCCGTTTCCGGCATTGGCTCGCGAGGCGAACTGGCGGAAGGGAAAATCACCGCAGTCCGGCAACTGGAAGGGCAACTCATTTTCGTTCTCAGTTCCGGCGAGGAAGTTCCGCAAAGCCAGACGAACGAACTGGGCGGCGCCCTGATGAACGTCGGCGCCATCATCGGCCGTGTTGTAAAGCAAGACAAGAAGGCCGGCCTGGGCTTTCGCGAGGACAACTTCTTCCCCCGTGGAACGCCCGCAGGCATCGCCGGAGCCACGCCGCCGGGGATGCGATCTCTCGTCCTGGAAGCCGGCAAACTCCAGGGCGTGCATACTTTGCCGGCCGGCGCCCGCATCGACCTGATCGCCAATGTGCCGCTGGACGAATTGACTTCGTTTGATCGAGGACAGAGCAGCCGCTTGCCGGGCGCCGCATTGCTCCAGTCTTCCAGCAGCAAACGGAAGACCCAGGGCGGCGCTTCCGAACCGATCCTGCTGGCCCAGGAGGCGCTCGTGCTAAGGCCCGTCTATCAGCGGGTGGAAGCCGAGACAAGCTCCTCGCTGACCCAGGGCAAACGCGTCCAGGCGGTCCCCGTCTATGAAGTCGCGCTGGCCATGCATCCGGGCGACGTGATCCCCCTGCAGACGGCGTTGAACAAAGGACTGGAAGTGATCTGCGTTGCGCATTCGATGCAGGCCTCCGGCACGGCCGACTCGCCGACTCCCCGACCCGTCGACGGTCCCGTCGCTCCGGTGATCTCCCGTTCGATCCTGGCGTATGAGGTTTTGACCTACGACTATTTTGAAGACGCCGCCACCCGGCGGATTCGCCATGAACCGGTGACGGCGGAGGAAATCGAGCGGTCGGGCATCATTACCTCGCTGGATCAACTGGTGGGCGTCGTGGTCAAGCACGACATTCCCAAAGGAAGTTTCATCACGCACGCCGACCTGCTGCAGGTTTCTCCCGCCCTGCCGACCCCAACACCGCGGTCCGTCGCTCCTCCCCTGCCGATCGCACCAGAACGGCACGTCGAGAACAAGGATGAAGGACTGCAGGAGGCGGCCATCGCCCATGACGGATTCCACTTTATCACGCAGCGCCAGCCGGCGTCCGAGGCAGAGGAGGCCAATCTGGGCGAAGCGGCGGGCGATGACCGCCGCAACCCTCGCCCCAACATCGTGGGCGAAGTACCCACCATCAGCAAGTTCATCCCGCCCGGCTACAAGGCGGCGGCCATTCCCTGGAATCGCCTGTACGGGGCCGAGCATCTGCAGATCGGCGATGTTGTCGACCTGACGGTTTCCTATTCTTTGCAGTACGAGGCCGAATCCAAAGAGCAGGAGCGCCAGCCGGACGGCACCGTTATCGACCGGACCATCAAACGTCGCATGAGCGAACCGACCGAGCGCACTTACGACGAAACGCTTGGATTTCGCGGCGAACCCTGGTTCGCGGCAATAGATGCAAAAGTGATCGGACCGGTCGGCTATCCGCCGCCGGCGCCCGCGACGCGATTCCTGGGCGAGTCGCTCTTCCAGCCCTCTGCCAGCGGAGCGGACACGCGCTCCGGACCGCCGATCATGTTCGCTATTGCGGAGCGCGACCAGGAGGCCGTGAGCGCGGCGCTGGCGACCAATGACGCAACCTTTTCGATCGTCATTCATCCGCCCGGCGGCGAGGCAAGTGCGCCGGCGGGCTGGAAACGCATCGTGCTGGCGACGGAAGGGATCGCGGCGTTTGAACGGCTGACCAGCACCCAACTGGAACAGCGTCACACGCGGCGGCTGATGACGCGGCTTGTTCGCGTCGATGACGCCGAGTTCGACAACGCCCTGACAGAAGCGGAACTGCGGCCGTTCCTGGGTCGTGTGCTGCGGCGGTACAAGGTGCGGCACGCCTTTTTCACGGAAGAGGACTTCTTCCCGTCCGGCATTGAGCCGGGATTGTCGGCCGATATTGGCAGCGGAAGCACGGTCTATGTGGCGGCGGATCACGACATTGAAGGACTGGAGCACTTCCGCGATAACGACCGGATCGCCATTCTTTATCGCGGCCTGATCAAACCGCCCGCTGGCGTGATCACGCATGGACTGGACCTGGAGCGTCCGGTCGCGTCGGTGATTGTGCCGGCCGCCCGCATCCTCCGCGCCTCGCAGGAGGGAACGACCGTTCTCGAGATCAGCACAAAAGATCTGGCCCGCCTGCAGGCCGCCTGGGCCGCCTCGTTCTCTCCCGGCAACGGCGATCAGGCCGCAGAACGCCGATTGAACCTGGTCGCCGTATCGCTGCCCTCCCCTGCGGGGGAAACCAGAATCGCGAGCGAAGTTCGACAAGCGACCCCGACGAGCACGCCCGCGAAGTCGCCTGAGGACATCCCCGGTTTTGATCCCCTGTCGAATGTGCGCGTTCTGGAAGCGATCGTCGGCGACCGGCGTAAAACGCACGTCTTCGCCGGCGATAGCCGATCGGCCGCAAACCGCTCCGATCCCTTTTCGACGGGAAGACCCTAGCCATGTTCTCCAGCAATCGACTTAAAAAAAGACGTCGCCGCGGCTTCACGCTGGTGCTGTTTGTGCTGTTTCTGATGTGCTGCATGGCGATGGCCGCGGTCGTCATCGACATCGGCTTTGTCCGTCTTTCCAAACGACAAATGCAGTCCCTGACCGACGCCGCGGCGCTGGGAATTCAGCGAGAGCTTGATGACCCTCAGTTGCAACCCTTTGTCATGTCGGATGTCATGTCGGAGGCCGGACCGACGCTGGACTTTGAGGACGACGGCATGCTGCTTTCGGGCGAGTTCCGCGCGCATCCCAAGCTTGGCAGCAATAGCACCGGCAGGTGGATTCCGACCCTTCAGGCCCCCCAGGGAAATCCGGCGGATGACATTCTTATTGGCGCCTACCAGAGCGAGAAAAAGCAGCACGGCGAAGTGAGCGTTGACCCGACAAGCCCCGATTACTACAGACGCGAAGACTTCGACATGGACGCGACTGAGAGCAACAGCGACGTCCTGGTGCGACTGCGAAGAACGGGAGAGCAACTGGCGCCAGGCGGTTCTTCCGGCCCGCCCACCCCTTTCTTCTTTGGTCGCGGCCTGGTCATCGGCGGCAGCCCTGACGTGTGGCAGCGAATCGAACGCGGTACGTTCGTCCGGCAAACTTCGATCGCCCAGCGAACGCCGGCGATGAGCGTCGGTCCATACATAGCCCCCACGGAGGGCGACGGCCCTGGTCCTGGCATCGTGGGCTTGATAAACGTGCAGGTTTCGCTCGCCGACTGGCAATCCCCCGGCGATCAACTCGATGCAACGCAATTTGAGATCTATGATCCTGGCGAACTCTCCTTCACTTCCATCGGCGATCCGGCAAAAGAGTCCAGCGAAACCGAGATAATTTCAACGCAGCCAGAGGATTACCCTGACAACAGCGGGTATGTGACGATCATCGCCGACGATCTAACCACGTTTGACGATAAGGTTGTCATCGGCTTTGGGTACGTCGTGGTGGATCAGGACGAGCAAGTTCTGACCAGGCAAAGTCGGCGAGGGTATCGCAATACGTCCGCGACTCCTCGGCCCCTACGCAACTTGAGCGGAGAACAGTGGGAAGATCTGCTCGCCGCGAATGCACAACTGTTTTCCTCGTCGGATTCTGTTGTTTCCGCCCCCGTGCTTGTGCGGAGCGAGGACTAATTCCATGTCCGATACCGCTCAAATCCTGATCGTCACCGGCGACCCCAAGTTGCGCGAGGAGCTGCTGGCGGCGATTGCTTCGCTGGGCGACCGGGCTGTGCTGCCGGTGGTTGTCGACTCGCTGCGGAAAGGGATCGACGCCGCCCGCAACCGGGCGCCGGATCTGATCCTCGTCGAGATGACGGCCGACCTGGAAGGGCTGCGAAACTTTGCCAGGGAAGTCGCTGACGACGCGCCGGTCGCCGCCGTCTTTCGCCCGGAAACGTTCGACGCCGACGTCAGCGAAAGTACGATCATCATCGGGGCGATCCGCGCCGGCGTGAAGGACTTTTTACGCCGGCCTGTTTCCTCCGCGGAACTCGGCGAACTGCTGACTCGCAGCCGCGGACAGGCGACGCCGGCTTCGGCCGCAGCGGGCCGCGTGATTTCCTTTATCAGCAATAAAGGCGGCGTGGGAAAGTCGACGCTGGCGGTCAACTCGGCCGTCGCTTTGGCGATGAAACGCCCTGACCGCGTGCTGCTGATCGACGCTTCCCTGCAGATGGGGGTGGCGGCCTCGATGCTCGATCTGAATCCGCGGGTGACGCTGACCGACGCCGCCAGCGAACAGAGCCGCATGGATGAAACGATGCTGCGGCAAATGGTTACGCCGCATGCCAGCGGCCTGCATCTGCTGGCGGCTCCCGCCGACGCCGTGGAAGCCGCAGCGGTGAACGACGAAGTCATCGCCCGCGTCATCACGCTCGCCCGGCGAACGTACGACTTTGTCGTGGTCGATACGTTTCCGCTGTTTGACCGTGTGGTGGTGGCTGTTCTCGACGTGAGCGACAGGGCCTATGTGGTCGTCGAAAACGTGGTGCCGACCGTCGTCGGCGCGGCGAAGATGCTGCAGGTGCTCGATAGTATCGGTTATCCCAAAGCGAAGCGCCGCGTTGTCCTGAATCGCATGACGTCAATCACTGGCGGCCTGTCAGCGGGCGACGTGGCGGCGCGACTCGACAGCGAGATTCATGCCGTGCTGCCCTATGACAAAGGCATCATCATGGCGGCCAACATGGGCCAACCGTACGCCATGCAGCCTGGCGGCGTCTTTGGCTATTTCCATCGCTTTGCGAGAGAATTCCACGCCATGGTCCGCGAGCTCGATTCCTTGCACCCCGATAAAAACAGACAACCAGCAATCCACGGCAGACCGTTTGAATCGGAAGTCGATTCACCAGGAGAACGCCGGGGGGACAGGGATCCTTCTTATCCTGTGGAGGCCGCCAATGAACCCTGACGCACCAGGCAGATCGTCTCGCGAAATTCTGTCAGACGCCAACCTGAATCTGCCGCTGGAGCGACTGCGGACGAAACGTGCGACGTCCCAGGACGCGACGCGCAGCACGCCGAGTTCTCCGGCCTTGCCGCAGGGATCCGGACCGGTCGCTTATCTGGCCGTGAAGGGCGACTTGCATCAACGGCTATTAGACGACTTGGATCGACGCGGACTGCTCGGCGCCGATGAGGAACAACTTGCCGAAGTGGTTCGCGAGTTTGTCGATCAGGCGCTCACATTACAGGAACTGCCGCTCAACGATAGTGAACGTCGACGGCTGGTCGACGACTTGCTGGAGGAAACGCTGGGAGTAGGACCGCTGGCCAGTTTAATGGCGGACCCCGCCGTGACGGACATCCTGGTCAATGGGCCGCATCAGGTCTTTATTGAACGCTTCGGCCGGCTGGAGGCGACCGAGGTTCGCTTCCGGGACGCCGAGCATCTCGTGCGCATCATTCAGCGTATCGCCGCACGGGTGGGGCGTCGCATCGACGAAAGCTCGCCGATGGTCGATGCGCGTCTGCCCGACGGCAGTCGCGTGAACGCCACGCTGCCGCCTGTGACCATTGATGGCCCGACGCTTTCCGTGCGCCGGTTTGGCCGCCGACGATTGCGCCGCGAGGAACTGCTGCAGCTGGAAATGTTTTCGCCAGCGATTCATACCTTCCTGGAACAGATGGTCCGCGGCCGCCGAAATCTGCTGATCTCCGGCGGCACCGGCTCCGGCAAGTCGACCTTCCTGGGCGCCGTGGCCGAAGCGATTCCGAGTACGGAACGGATCGTCACGATCGAAGATGCGGCCGAATTGATCCTGGATCAGGTCCATGTCGTGCGCATGGAAACGCGACCGCCGAATATCGAAGGCCGCGGCCTGATTACGGCCCGCGATCTGGTCATTAACGCCCTGCGCATGCGGCCTGATCGAATTATCGTCGGCGAAGTTCGCTCCGGCGAGGCCCTCGACATGATGCAAGCGATGAACACCGGCCACGATGGCGGCATGACGACGGTTCACGCCAACAGTCCCCGCGACGCCCTGGCCCGATTGGAGACCATGGTGCTGATGTCGGGGCTGGAGTTGCCTTCGCGGGCGATCCGCGAACAGATTGTTTCGGCGCTTGAGCTGATCGTCCACGTTCGCCGCTTTGAAGACGGAGTGCGGCGGGTCGAAAGCATCGCCGAAGTCCGCGGCCTGGAAGGCACAACGCCGCAACTGCAGGAGATCTTCCGGTTCGAGACGCGCGGCCGCAAAGGTCGGCGCCTGATCGGGGAATTTGTGGCGACAGGAATCGTGCCGCGGGCTGTCGAAGAACTACGCAACCGCGACATCCATGTGCCCTTGGAAATCTTCCAGCGTTCGCAAACGACCGATCATGCTTGAGTTCGCCGTCATCGCTGTTTTCTTGCTCTTCGCTGCGGGTGCTGCCTGCAGCTGGCGGATTCTCCACCTGCGCGGCGTCGTGCGGGATCGTCTGGGTCCGTCGCCAGGGGCGACCGTCCCGCGCACTACGAAGGTGCGTCCAGGCGCTGCGGCGGTCGGCAGATCGCCATTATCCCGCCGGTGGTGGTGGCTTCCCTGGGCGCTTGGCCCGCCGGCCGGAATGGGTCTGTACTTTCTGGTCGGCATGCCGTGGCCCTACTGCGTTTCCCTGGCGGTCATCGCCAGTTTGCTGGGTTCGCAATTCGAGTCGTTCCTGGCGACCAGGAAAGAGGCGAAGCTTGAAGCCCAGTTGGCCGACGCGGTCGACATTATGGTCGGAGCGCTGGGCGCAGGGGCCGGCGTGGCCGGAGCGCTCGAAGCGGCCCTGCAGGAAACCCATGCTCCGCTGCGCGGTCAGCTGGAAGAGATCCTGGGCAGGATTCGCCTGGGCGATCAGCCCCAGAGCGTGTTCCAGAATCTGTCCGAACGGATACCGCTGGAAACGTTCCTCCTGTTTGCCTCGACTTTGGCGGTCCATTGGGAAGTGGGCGGCAGTCTGGCCCCGACACTGGCGACCGTGGGCCGGACGATTCGTGATCGCATCGATATCTCGCGACGGATCCGCAGCAACACGGCGCAATCGACGATTTCGACGATGATGATGGTGGGACTGACCTACTTTATCGCCCTCGTGGTTTACAACAACGGCCCGGAACAAATGAAGGCGTTTCTCGGAACGTCGATCGGCAGTTTCTTCGCCGCGGGATCCATGTTGCTGCAGGCCGTCGGCATCGTGTGGATGTCGTATATCAGTCGTATGAAATTCTAAAAGGCGCAATTCATGTTGCTCAAATTGATGGGCATGGTGATATTTTGGCTGTTGGGGGCGGCCGGCCTGGCGTTGCTGTGGAAACGGATGCGCACCGCAGAGGCCAGTCGGCAGCGCCTGTTTGAGACGGAGACTTCCCCGGCCCGGGTCCGCGGAACAGGCGGCGTGCAGGATCTGAGCCCCTTGGGCCGGTGGCTCTATCTGGCGGGTTTTCGCTCCCCCAGCGCTTCGGCCGTGTTCGTGGCGATCACGCTGTCGGCCGCGGGCTGCGGCGCGGGGGCGGCTTTGTTCCTCTTCCTGTCGGGATTGCAAACGACCATCGCCCAGGGCGTGGAAGCGATCCCGGGCGGCGTGGGACAAATCTTCCTGCCCGTGACGATGCTCATGCCTTGGCTGGTCGCGATCATGCTGGGGCTGGCTCCCTGGCTTTATGTCCGATCCGCCCGCCGCAACCGGGTGCAAAGGGTGGAACAGGACTTGCCGTTGGCGCTAGAACTGCTGGCCACGCTGAGTGAAGCTGGGCTTGGATTTGACGCCGCCCTGTCTCGCATCATGGGCACCCGACTTTCCGACCGGCCTTTGGCCGATGAGCTTCAATCCTTTCAAGCCGACCTGCTCGCCGGCCGCCCTCGCGTGGAAGCTTTAAGAAGGTTTTCCCAGCGACTGAATATTTCGACCGTGAGCATTTTTGTTTCGGCCTTGGCCCAGGCCGAGCAGATCGGCATGGGCGTCTCCGGCGTCCTGCGTCGCCAGGCGGACGACATGCGGAGCCGCCGCCGTGAACGAGCCAACGGCTTCGCGGCGGCCTTGCCCGTGAAACGGATGCTGCCTTTGGTGGTCTGTTTTCTGCCTGGTCTGTTTGTCTGGACGCTGGGCCCGTTTTTCGTACAGCTCTTCAAGATTGCGGACACGTTCGTTCAGGTGCGGAGTTTCTAAGATGACCGGTCCGCACCAGATGATTGACGCCGACACCGGCGCCGTGCTCGTTCCCCGACTGCAGCTGGCCACGACCTTCTGGCAGCGCTTCCGCGGTCTGCAGTTCCGTCAGGCGTTAGCCGCGGACGAAGGTCTCCTGATCATTCCCTGCAGCTCGCTCCATACGCACTGGATGCGGTTCGCGATCGACGTCGTCATGCTGGATCAAGGCGACAACGTCCTGAAACTGCATGAGAACCTTCGCCCTTGGCGCATCCTGACGGCCGCACCTGGCACGCATTCCGTTCTGGAAGTTACGACCGGCTGTTTGCGAAACTTCCACCCCGGGCAGAGAGTCTCCGTCGTCGACAAGGAGACGAAACAACCCGGACCGCACTTCCCAGCTAAACCGTGAACCGGAGTAGAACGCCGGCGCCGACGGGAGAGCGATCACGGGGCGCAGGCGTCGCGCATCCGTCGGTAGGCGCGGTTTACCGCCAGGCCGAGGCGCCGGGCGGGTTCGATCTCCTGATCTTCAACGGCGTGCTCAAGGAGTTCGAGCTTCTCGCGCAGCACCAAGGCTTTGGCGCGGCGATAAGGCGTCAACGATTCGCCGCGGAGAAACATACTGACCTGCAGCTTGCGAGTCCAATCGTCGTAGATCGGGATCCAGTACAAGGCCGTATCCCAATCTTTCGACGACGCCGACGAAACGACTTCAGCGTTAACAATCTGCATCTCCTCAAAGACCTCGGCAGGCGACGGGTAATAGATGTAACACCCCAGCACACTGAACGCGATCAGACTGAGCAAGGCGACCCCGCCCAGCACGGGTCCCGGCAGCACGACATCCAGCCGCGGACTGTCGGCCGGCCGCTGTTCAAGCCAGGCTTCGACCCGATGCTGGCGATCGCAGCGAGCGAGTCCGATACCAGCCAGGATTAAGGCCGTTAGAACGATCATCGCGACCGTTTCATGCGGCGCGATTTTTTCCTGCAGGATGCGGAACGTCTTCTGCATCACCTGGGGAGTAGAGGGGGCAAACGGCGCGCAGTAAATGTCAAAGGCGTGCGTATGCCCGGCGGGCTCGACGCCGTGAGGATAAAGCGGACCATCCACCCCATAGGCCAGTCCCACGACAATGCCCGTCAGCAGTGCGAACCAGATCCCCGTGCGACGTACTCCATAGGCGCCCACCATCCAGGCGACCAGCCCCAGATTGGCCCCCGCTCCCAGGACCAGCAGCGTAAACGCGGCCCCCACCGAATTGCCGTGCTGGAACATGGAAGCCAGCTGGACCATCGCCGTCATCGGTGCGGCGTAAGCGGGAATCGCCACCGCCGTCATAAACAGCGGAGCCCACGGGTCGTCGTGCTCCGCCGCCGTTTGCAGATAGCCGGCCGGCAACAGCAAGCTGAGCAGCGCCACGCCCAGGAGACCCGCCCCGATGTAGCCGCTGGTCGGGCCCGCAAGTTCTCGCGCTCCAAACACGGCGATCGATAGCATCCGCCGCACGCCATACGCAACCCGCGGCGGTTCCGGTTCGGGTTGCGCCGTATGGGGAAACAGCCTGTCCCAGGCAATGCCGACCACCGTCACGATGACTAACGAACAGAATGAGAAGGTCAGAATAACAAGAGGATCCGCCAGCGTGAGTCCGTACAGCACCGAGATCGGATTGAACAACGGCGCCGTCAGACCAAACGCCAGAATCGCGCCGCCCGACACGCCGGCGCGCCGCATCTCGCGCACCACGGGAATCACCCCCAGCGAGCAAACGGGCAACAACATTCCGACCAGCCAGGCCTGCGGCAGCGATCGCCAGGTGTTATCGCCAAAAAATCTTCGCGTTCCCGCGTGGCCCAGCAAGCGGCGAAACACTCCCGCCACCACCAGTCCGACGAGAATCGTCGGCGTCGCTTGCACAAGCGCCTGGAAAAAGCGCAGTGCCGCACCCCAAAGTAAGCTTTCCATGATTCGATTCCTCGTCTTTAGTCGGTGTCAGGCGGGGCTTCGGTCGCCTTCGAAAAGATTTGCTGAATGTCAAGCAGCTCGCGTTGCAGCCTGGCAAGTTCGGTTTCCTGGGCGACGTATGCGGCGCGGCGTTCATCACCCGAGCGACGCATCACGTCGGCAAGCAGCGTTTCATAATGGCGCGACGCCCGCTCCACGCGGATCCAGGGCTGCTCTTCCAGGTCACTGTCGGCGGCCAGACCCGGCAACCATCGCGCCACATCGGACGCTTCCACAAAAACGTCAAGATGCTGGGGCGGGCGCTGCGTCCCGTTGTTGATCTCGGCGTGCAACGCCAGCAACCGCTCAACGGCCGCCGGATAATTGGCCGGCATGTGCGCGGGCGTGTGGTGCTCCGGCTCTTCCGTTTCGACGTGATGGCAACCGCTGATGGCGGCCAGCAACGCTGCAACAGCAGCCAGGCAATGGATTCGCGAGGGGGGATAGGTTTTCATCTGGCAATCTTCTTTCTCGTTCCGATTTTCACAACCGAGCCCGATCGCCTCGGCGCGCGATGGGGCGGGGTTACCGAAATACGGGGACGCTTACCGCTCCCAGAATCTCCTCGACAATGCGCGGCGCGGCGTCGAAATCGCCCGTCAAACGCACTTCCAGCACAGGACGAGCGACATCCTGAATATCGTCGGGCGTGACAAAATCACGGCCGCGAAGATGCGCCTGCGCCTGGGCCACGCGCTGCCAAAGGATCAACCCCCGCGGGCTGAGGCCAAGCTTGATTTCCTTGTGCTCACGCGTCACCCGTCCCAGATCCACCAGGTATTCCTGAACCGGCTCGCTTAACGAAACCTTGGCCACATGCTCCTGCAGCCGGCAAAGCTGCCGGGGACAGAGCACCGCCTCGCAGGCGGGCTGCACACGTTCCGAGTTTCCGACATTCGCCGCCAGCATTTGCAATTCACTGCGGCGATCGGGGTAGCCGATCCGTAACTTCATCGCAAAGCGGTCGAGCTGCGCTTCCGGCAGCGGATAGGCGCCGTGGCTCTCAACGGGGTTCTGCGTGGCAATCACAAAGAACGAATTGCTGAGCGGATACGTTTCCCCGTCGATGGTGACTTGCCGTTCAGCCATCGCTTCGAAGAGCGCACTTTGCGTACGCGGAGTAGCCCGATTGATCTCGTCGGCCAGCAGCACATCCGAAAAAACAGGGCCGCGGCGGAACTCAAACTCGCGTGTCTTCTGATCAAACATGTTGAAACCGGTAACATCGGTCGGCAGCAGGTCGGGCGTACATTGCACGCGGGCGAAGTGGCCGCCAACCGCCTGCGCGATCGCTTTCGCCAGCGTCGTTTTTCCCAGTCCAGGCAAGTCGTCAAACAGCAAATGACCACGCGCCAACAAACACGCCAGGACCAGCTCCACCACATCCGACTTGCCAATCAGCGCCTGATTGAGCGCCTTGCGCAAGCCGTCAATCGCTGGCTGATGCGGGCATGCGCTTGAGTCGGAAGCCAGGGTCGATTCAGTGCGATGCATGGGAGCGGTTCTCGGCGAAGGAAGGTGTGAGCGAACTCACCGGGGGACGGCGCAAAGCAAAGGCGCCAGGAAGCAAACCCTGGCTTTCTCCGCCAGACAGGTTTTGAAAGTAGCGAACGCCGACCTGTCTCTCGACAACGGCGCACGCCTGCTGCAGGCCATCAAGATCCCCAGGAGAGGACGACTCGGCGGATGCATACAACAGCCTCTCGGCGGAGCACAGAGTGAAGTGCAGACAGGCGGCGGCGGTCGGCGGCAGCGCAGGGACGAGCGCTCCGTGCCAACGCGCAATCGTCGCCTCGCGAGGGCGAGCGCGGCCGGCCAGCCACGACCGCCATTCCAGCAGACGCAACGTCGACAACGCCCGCCGACGAGGACTCCCTCGGCCAGCCAGCCAGCACAACAACGTGAGCAAGCAGTCCGCGATTGCCACGCGTTTCCACCAGCCAATGGCGGAACAACAAGCGATCACGCCGAGCAGCCCCGCATGCTCCCGCAGCAGACGCTGCGAGGTCTGCCAGGCCAGGACCAACCGTTGATACCCGTTCAAGGATTCGCGAGGCGGCTGGTAACCGGGCGTCGGTTCAATGACAACCCAGTGGATGCCGTCGATACAAACTTCGGGCCACACGTGAACGTCTTCCGCCAGCACGACCGTTTGTCCGGCTTGCCGATCGTAACTTTCCGGTTTCGCATAGAAGCCTGTCGTCAATCGGGTGGGATAGCCCAGCGACCGCAATAGCATGGCGGCGGTGGTTGCGAACAGGTAGTCGGGCCCCTTGCCGGCCTGCAGGAAGTGTTCGACGACATCCTCGCAATCTGCAGGAGGCATGGCGTCGGGGGCGAGGACGAACTCGCTGCGCAGCGTGCGGACGATCGCTTCCACCTGCAGCCAGCCGCGTGGGACGCCCTTCACCCATGCGGCCGCCAACGGCTCCAGCCTGCCATGGGCTTCCGAGGGGCCAGGATGAAGGTAAGGCGCGAGTCGCGCCTTTTGATCGGCAGGGAGTTCGGCAGAGAAGTCGCGATCGGGGCGGCGCATCAGAGCCAGCGGGAAGCCGCGGGAACGAACCCGTACGACGGTAAGCTGCGGAATCCGCTCACGATCGCTCATCTCGATCATGCCGTCCGCAGTCCATCCGAAGAAGTCTACACGATCCACCTTGTCGATATGCAAGGCAGTCAGCTGCGGCGGCGCAGGGATGCGATTGGCTTTCAGATTGATCACCTTGATCGCATGGGTCTGCTCTTTGCCAGGAATCGCGGCGGCATGGCTTCGCCGAAACGCAATCCAAGGCTTGCCCGCAAGTTCTTCCAGCCACGGCTCGGTTCCTTCCTGCCAGTCGACGCGAGGCTCCCATTGCCGACCATCAAAATGGTCGTAAGTCGCCAGTGCAAGATGCAGGGGCGTTTGTCCGACGACGTAGAGTATTGCCGGAGCATCGCGATCCGCCATTTCCTGGCGTGGACGCTCGACACGACGGCGCACCGCCGAAAATTCACGGCCGCCGCGCTGCGTCGTGGCGGTACGTTGTTCGGACGCGTTCCGTTTCTGCGGAGCGAGCGCGATCGATCTTTCCTGCTCTCGCTTGCGGTTTGGCGGCTCGCCGTAGGTGTCGTCGAACAGGTCGTACAACGAAGGCATTTCGGATTCGAGAAACAGTTCACTCTCGACAGGGCCAAAGCTAAACGCTTCCTCCCTGGCCGCCACCAGCGCATCGCCATCGCCCACGCCAGATCGGGCGCAGGGATCGTGCCGCTGATTCCCTCCCGAAGTCGGCATGAAGCCCGACAGAACCCTCGTCGACGAACCTGTCGCGCCGACAACCGTCGCCAACACCGCCAGCAGCGCCCCCGTCGCTCCCAGCACTGAAACACGAAGGGGAATCCGCGATTCGACGGTGGAAGACAGAAACGAGCCCTCAAGCCGACTCCAGTAGGCTCCCATCAACCACCACAGCCCCAGCATGCCGTAGACGCAAACGAGCACCTGGGCCGCACGCGGAGTGCTCATGCTCGCGGTGAAGAGGACAAGGAAACTGGCCAGCAATACCGAACAGCCCGCGAGTCGCGGCAAGAAAGAAAATGCGGCCAACACCATCGACGTCAACTGCAGGCTGGTCAGAAGGAGAATCTCAACAGGCTCGCCGCCGCCGAGGAGCAGTCGCTGCCCTGCCTCGGCCAGGAATGTCAGAACCACCGCCATGCCGACGGCCAGCGTCGCCAGGCCCGCCCCATGTTGTCGCACTTCCGCACTGCGTCGCACCAGAATCCTCAGCCCTAGTATGGCGACCCACTCGCAAGCGATCCGAATCAGTATGGGCGTCGCGTCCCAGGCCGCATCGATCCGCACGACCGCCAGAATACTGGCCGCCAGGAACGTCAGGAGGAGCGTTTCGGAATGTGGCAAACGATCAGTTGGTGATGCTGTCATGGCAGACTCGCTCCCATTGGCGGCGAAGGGGCGCCGAACATTCGGCGTTGCTATCGAGTACGATCCACTCGCGCCGCCTGGCGGTCGCAACGCTTTGCGTTCGCTCGTCGCACTCCGCGGCAGCACGCGAACCGACCAGCAGGAAACGGAGTCGGCCGCAGCTACCGGCCCCGCGGTCCCAGTCGGCTGCTCGTTCCGTCGAGGTCGCCAGCAGAGTGAATGCGTCGCGACACAGAACCTCGGTCATGCGCCGCGCGGCGTCGGATCCGGTCAGCTTGTCGACGGCGCCATCCGTAGGAAAGCAGGCCAACGCATCCAGCAGGCGATGCCAACCGGCCGTCCTCGGCTCCAGCAGCAGATCGACGTCGCCAATCAGGAAGCGAACCTGCGCGTGATGTGCATGAAACGCTTGCGCCACGCTGGCGGCGGCCCGGATCGCCGTCTCGAGCGCGGAAGATTGCGCTGCGAACGCCGCCGTATCGACCAGGATGACGATCAAACGCCGCGCCGCGGCTTGCCGTTCGGTCACCATGAGCGCATCGCGCCGCGCCGTTTGCCCCCAATGAATGCTTCGCAAGCGATCACCCTGCCGAAAGGGACGAACCCCGATCATGTCCCCTTCCTCCCCTGGCCGATCGAACAACATCCCGACAACGTCGGCGACGTCTCCGCCCAGCGCAGGCATCGCATGCAGCGGCGTGATGTGCGGCCACACCAGCAATTCGCGTTCGACGGCGATCTGGCGACTGGCCCTCCAGAGGCCAAATGGGAATCCGGTCGCAAGTTCTGGAACGCGATGCGGATAGACGCCCCGTTGCGAGGGACGAAACTCAAACACGAATTCCGAACACGACCATCCCGCCACGCGCGCCAGGGCTGCGGTGGGAGCGCTCACCCACTGCGCCGGATCGGCGGCGGAGGAATCTTCCCCCGGGGGTGCGTCCGCCCCGCGGGAAAATCCCTTCTCGACCGCCATCCCCCACAGCGGCCAGGGCCAGCGGTTCTCAATGCGAAGGCGAACCTGGACCGATTCTCCTTCACGACTCCGCCGACAGTCGAACGCCATTTCCGCACGGGTCCCATAGATCGCCAGCCAGGGCCAAACGACGCCCATCCCCATTACGGCGATCAACGATCCAAAGATGATCCAGGCCTGCGGCTCCAGGCACACCGCAATCAGCAACGACGCCCCGGCCCCCGCCACTATCCAGCCGATCGGCTGCTTCAGCCAGGCCACATAACGATGGGACCAGGGGCAAAAATCATACTGGGCGATCACCGCCAGTCGCGCCAACGCCGCCTGCCGGCCTGTTCGAAATCGCTGCATCATGGCTACTCCCTTCACACTTCAAAATGGCGGAAGCAGCGGCCCGGAACGGGACGCCGGTTCCTACACTTCTGCATCAAACGGGCGCACGCCGCACCCTCGAGCGATCTACACCGGTTCGGGAAACGGATCTTCCAGCAGCGACCAGGTTTCCTGGCCGAGCGACAGTTCCTCGTTCGTCAGCAGACAGCTGGCCAGCGCGGATTCGATTCGCGACTGGTGCATGTCGATGCCGATGAAGACCAGTTCTTGTCGTCGATCGCCGAAAGGTTGCTGGAAGTCTCGCTGCACTTCCTCGCGTTCTGCTTCGTCAGCGGGCCAGTCGTCCAGCGGCGTCGCCGCCCACCAGAATCCTGCTGGCGACAAATGGACGGAACAGCCGGCTTGCGACCAGAAAACGGCTTCATCATGGCGGCTGGCGAACCAGCAAAACCCTTTGCTGCGCAAGACGCCTTCCAGCAGTTCCCCAGACAACAACTCCCAGAGCCGTTCGGGATGAAACGGACGCCGCGCGCGGAACACAAAGCTGCCGATGCCGTACTCGTCGATCTCGGACGTTTCCTGGCCGCGCGGCTGCTCCCTCCAGCCGACCATCGCCGAGGCCCGATCGATATCAAAGCGGCCCGTATTCAGAATCTCGTCCAGCGGAACCGAGCCGAATCGGGCCTGCACAATCATCGCCTGGGGGTTGATCAGGCGCAGCAGTCGCTGAATCGCCTCGGACTGCTCGGGGGAGATCCGATCGACCTTGTTGAGCACCAGCACATCGGCGAATTCGACCTGGTCGGTCAGCAGGTCGACGATCGTTCGCCCGTCGGTTTCGTTCAGTTCCAGGCCGCGATCCCGCAGTTCGTCGGCCGTGCCGTACTCATTCAGGAAGTTCGCCGCGTCAACGACCGTGACCATCGTGTCCAGACGCGCCACCTCGCTTAGACTGCGGCCGTCCTCGTCTTCAAAGGAGAACGTCTCAGCCACGGGCATCGGTTCGCTGATGCCCGTCGATTCAATCAACAGGTAGTCGTACCGCCCTTCCCTGGCGAGCCGGGCAACTTCAATCAGCAAGTCTTCGCGCAGGGTGCAGCAGATGCATCCGTTGGTCATTTCGACCAGCTGCTCTTCGGCTCGCAACAACGCAGCCTCGCCGCCGCGGACGAGCGCCGCATCGATGTTCACTTCGCTCATATCATTAACGATCACCGCCACACGCAAGCCCTGGCGATTCGCCAGCACATGGTTGAGCAGGGTCGTCTTTCCTGCGCCAAGAAACCCGGACAGCACAGTCACGGGAATCGGGGAATGGGCGTCTCTCATCGGTGTTCCTTTGGCAAAAAGAGGGATGAATTCGTGGGAAAACGCTTACATGCCCGAGGCAAACTGGGCCGCGTTCGGACGCAGTCGCCGCAGTCGGATTAACGCCGACTGCAGGTTCCCGTCGAGGTACGCGCGATGCTGCGGCAGCACCGAAACCAGCGCCTGATGAACGGCCGTTGCCTGCCGGCCCGGGTGCAGCCGGTCTTGCTCCGCCGCGTTGCGATCCTGGGCGATCCAATGCACGTGACCGTGCGGATTCGTTTGTGTCAGCCGCTCACGCCAGAAGCCCTCGGTGGGCGAATATGCTTCTGCACGAGCCAGATAAAGCGTGAAATGGCGCACCTGGAGCGCGCACGCGTTACACGCCGCATACCCGCCTGCTTTCCGATCCGACTCGGTAACGCATAGCTGGCGAACGTCAACCTGCGTCCCCCCAATCTGCCTGACCAGATCCGCGTCCTGTGCGCTGACAACCACAACCAGGGCGCGTGAACCTGCCTCAAAAGTCTGGGCCGAAAGTCCCGGGGCGCCGGCGATGGAGAAAAGCAGAACGCCCATAACGATGGCCGCGCACAAGGGCGCAGACCGTCTCCCGTTGAATCCTGTCATGACGGTAAACTCCTAAGTATTCAAAAAGACGCCAGCCGCCAGAACCGCGGTTTCGCAGCTGGCCGCCTCGGTCGCGAAGAAACAAAACACCTTGTTTTGGAAACAGCCGCTGGCGAGCCTGGGAACCGAGGGGAACCCGCCGAACGGGTCAGACCTTGCCAGCTCCAGGACACCGCGCAGGGGCGCCTGCATCTGCCGCCGCAACACGCGACGACGACGAGAATCGTTGACAGCTCTCGGACAGGCGGCAGCCATCACGCCGGCCGCCTGGAGTCAAACGCACGCACCTTCTGCGCAGGGCGCAGACGCCGTGAACGCCTTGAGAAGAGAGGGAAGCTTTGCCTGGTTAAACCTCAGGCGGAGCGCGCGGCCGGAATCCCGTAACGCCCGGAGCAAGCCAGGCCTGACGTACGACGATCTCCACCGACGGGCATAGCGCAACCGAAGCTTCGATCGTGAAAGTCGGGGGCGATTCGTGCGCCTGACCAAGGACCTGGCAGACCCGGCAGTTTGAGGAATCGTGCCGACGACCTTCTCGCGGCGATTCCTGGTTCGACTTGCCAGCCGTCTGACGATCATCCGCGATCATCCCGTGACGGCGACCACAAGCACCATGCGTATGGCAGTGACCACAAGCGTTATGCGTATGGCTATGGCTGCTACTGCAGCAGGAGCCTGCCGTGCACAGTCGCAAATGGACTGCCTGCCCGCCCACCGTCTGGGCGACATAAAACGCCAACACGGCGGCTGCAGCCAATTGTCGGGGAAAGCGCATAGCGCACGCTTTTGAAGAGATGGAATTGAATTTTTCAGGGGCCCGACCAGTCCCGAAGCAGACAATATGATTGTTACCAAGGAAACGGTCAATAGGCGCAGACTGCATTTGCAAGTTAATTGCAAATGATGTGATTATGAATTTAGATTCATGGAGCCGCCGCCAGTAAGGCTCCATTTTTGAATCGTCGTCGGGGGCAGGAGGTCCTTTTTTGGACATCCTGGACGAATCGGGCAAACTTTCCTGATCGAACTCTTTGGAATAACCGATGCAACTGTTACTGGTTGGGCCTCGCACGTGGGTGGTCGCAGGATGCGTCGCCTTTGCCGCAATTTTCGTGTGAGGGAATTCGATGGATGAATCTGGCATCAGGTTCCATTTTCGACTGCGAGAACAGTACATCTGTCTCGTGGTCTGTACCGCCGCCTTCTGGGCAGTTGTACGGCCGGCGCAAGGGCAAAACGCCGGATCGTCGCCGTGGAACGCTCCCCAATCGACGCTCACACCCGCCTTTTCTCCGGGCGCATTCCCAGGCGGAAATCCGCGTGTTCGCAGCCTCCCTTCCACGGCGCACTTTCCGATGCGCGTCGCTCAAGGCCCGATCGAGCAGCGACCTGCCCAGCCATTTCCTCCCCAGGACGGTCCCGCTGAAATTGCGCCCCGCACCCAGCTCCCTGCGGCAGGCGCCGCGCAGGATCCCAGTCGCTTGTCCCAGCTGCCAGGTCTTCCCGCAGGCTTCGCGGATCCGCCGCAGCGTCCCGAACTGCAACGCGAGTACGGCCGCTTCGTCGAGCGCACGATTGATCCCGAAGTGACGCTCGACCTGATCGTAGGACGGCCTCGCATTCTGGCGTTCAAAGAAACACCCACACGGATCTATCTGGCTCAGGATTCGATTGCCTCGTACGATATTATCTCGGGAAACGAGATTTCCATCATTGGCGTTGCACCGGGCCGCACCGTTCTGACTCTCTGGGTCAACGACCCCGACCGGCCAGGCCAGCAGCGCATCCTGAGCTACCTTCTGCGCGTCTCCCAGGACGCGGGCTATAAAGTGCGACTGGAAGCCGCGTTCCAGGCGTTAGAAAAGGAAATCAACCGTGACTTTCCTGACAGCGTGGTGAAACTATCATTGATCGGCGACCAGGTCGTAGTCCGCGGCCAGGCCAAGGATGTTATCGAGGCGGCTCACATTTTGAAAATCGTGGCCGAACACGCGCCGCCCAGCCGCCGCCAAACCCGCGAGCAACCCACCAATCTGTCGATCAGCCAGACAGCCTACTCGCCCCAGGGCGTACTGCAGACGAACGAAGAACTGGGCCTTACCCTCGATCGACTGGCCGCCGTGGCGGGTCTGGAAGGCGACGCCAACATTGTGAATCTGCTGACCATTCCCGGCGAACAACAGGTCATGCTGCGCGTAACGGTCGCCGAGGTGAATCGCAGCGCACTGCGGTCCATCGGCGCGAATATGCGAATCGGCGGCAGCGGCGGAGTCGGCTTTGACTCGACCTTCCCGCCACGCGTGGGCGATCTGGTCGACACCTCGCTGATGGTGCTCGAAGGCGGCACGCTGGCCGTCGCTCGGGGAGACTTTCGCTTGACGATCGACGCGCTCAAACGGCAAAATTTGGCGCGTACGCTGGCGGAGCCGAACCTTGTCACTTTGCATGGTCGGCCGGCCAGCTTTCAGGCCGGCGGACAGTTCCCGGTCCCGTCCGCTGCTGTCGGATTCGGCTCCGCAGCCCAGGGAGTCGAGTTCGTCCCCTTTGGAGTGCAACTTCAGTTTGTGCCATTCATCGTGGATCGGGATAAGATCCGCTTGAATATCGCAGCCGACATCAGCACGACCGATGAAGCAACGGGAGCCAATGTTGGGGGAACCCAGGTGCCCGGCCTGACGACGCGAAACTTCCAGAACACCGTGGAACTGCGCGAAGGACAAACGCTGGCTGTCGCCGGCCTGATTCAAACCAACTTTGGAGCGAACAGTTCCCGCGTACCCGGACTTGGCGATTTGCCTTATATCGGTCGCTTGTTCAAGAGCGACTCCACCAGCGCCGACGAACAGGAACTGGTGATTCTGATTACGCCGGAATTAGTGCATCCGGTCGATCCAGAGGTTTGCCTTTCGCTCCCGGGCTCCGATGTGTTTGAACCTGGCGATATTGAGTTCTACATCAAAGGCTATATGGAAAGCCGCAGAACGCAGGACTTCCAAAGCCCCGTCCGCACCGACTGGGCCCGTTTACAGCGTTACCGGCATTGCGAGGATCTGTACATCCTGGGGCCCAGCGGCCACAGCTATGGGGCTCGAGAGCAGGCGATATTTGGCGGCTTCTCCCACGGAGAAGGGCTGGCTCCCGCCATGCTCGAGAACGAGAGACCAGCGTCCCCGGAAGAATTGCCCACGCCCCGCCCCGCCCACTAGTCGCTTTTGGTTGGTTAAATCTCCATGAAATCATTCCTGCCCTTCCCTGTGATCCTGGTGTGCGCCGTCTTCCTGGCTTCGCCGGGATGCAGCTCCTGCAGCGGCTGGCCGTTCCAGGATAAGTGCGCTGACATTCCTCCCGGCGCCATTCCACAAACCGGCGCGCATGTGGCCGGCTGGCAATCCGCGCAAGCGGCCTTGGCCGAACGCGACGACTTGGTCGTCTACCAGTATGAATGGATCGGCGAAACCGCCGAGCTCGGGCCGTTCGGAAGCCGGCACGTTGACGAACTGATGCACCGCTGTCTGAACGTGGAGCCTGGTGCGATCATTCTTGAGCCGTCCGGCGTTGTCTCGATCGATGTCGCACGACAAAGCACCCTGATCGCCCGACTCGCATCGCACGGCGTTCCCGATGCCGAGTCGCGAGTTCTGCTCGGCTACAGCAAGGCCGAAGGACTCTACGGGCAGGAAGCGCTCCCCTTGAGCGCCGGCTATCTGCGTTCCGGATCGCGAACAGGCAACGGTCTTGGCGGCGGGAGTTTCGGCGGCGGCGGCCGTGGCTCCCAGAGAGGAGGAACCTACTAGTGCGAACCTTTCCCCCGCTTGCGGATCGGCCCAGGAAACTGCCCAGACGGACGGTTCTGGCCAACTGCGGAATCTGCCTGCTCGCCATAACGTGCGGCGGCTGCACCACCTTCCAGGACATGAGCAAGTGGAGCTGGAAGCCCGCCCCGCCTGCTGCCGACGCGGAAACCTTCACCCGGGATCAGGCCGCAATTGCCGTGACCAAGGGGGAGTCAGCCGAGCAGCTCGGCAATACGGACGAAGCGATACGCTATTTCGAGCAGGCCCGATCACTCGACCCCCAGTGGAATCACCTCAGTCGCCGATTGGCGGTGCTGTACGACCAGCGCGGCGACAGTGAGAAGGCACGAGCCGCCTACCACCAGGCGCTCGAACTTCAGCCCCGCGACCCGGAACTGCTGAATGACCTGGGCGTTTACTATCTGCATCGAGAGCGCTGGTCGGAAGCCGAAGCCTGGCTCCGGCGCGCGCTCGCAGCCCAGCCCGATCATCAAAGGGCGACCAACAACCTGGCCATGTCGCTGGCGATGCAAGGACGTCTGCAGGAAAGCTACGACGCCTTCTCCAAGGTTGTCGGCCCTGCCGCAGCCTATTCCAATCTCGGCGTTCTCCTTACTCGCCAGGGACGAACCGCAGAAGCTCGCGACCATTTCCAGCGCGCCCTGGCGCTAGAAAACACCCTGCACCCTGCGAACGAGTTCCTCAGTCTCCTGGATCGCCCCGCCACGCCAGCCTCCCCCGCGCCGCTGGAAACCAGCGTCCAGCCAGTTGCCTACCAACGCGCAACAGGACGTTAGTCCTTCAATGGATTCAGTCACTCGTTGTTGCGACCGAAAGATCGCAGCCGCAGGAAAGCTGTTCGCCAATCGTTAATCGCTGCCTGAATATCCGACAGCAAAGACTTTTGAGCCCGACAAGATCGCGCCTGATGGATAAAGAAAAACACCCAGGCGGCCCGGCTTTCAGGCGGCCCGGCTGGGATTGAATTTCAGGAGCGGCGATTCGTGGCGACAGCGTCTGCCGCGGGAGCGGCCGACGTTGTAGCCTTGGCGACTGCCGGTGCGCTTGCCGGTGTTATAGATCTTCAGTCCCAGGATGTGCTGGTAAAGTTCTTTGTCTTGCATGGGTAGTCTCCTCCGCCGACAATCTTACCAAACCCACGATAATCCCGGATGGACCAAATTTGGTCACCACCTCACGGCGTCTCGCATATCCATCGGCACATGGTTTGCAGGGTTATCTACCCGCCAGCGCGGATGACATAAACTAACGGTTTGCTCATATTTCGCTGGCCACATTGTGCGTAATCGCACAGGTGTCGTATTCTGCACGTTTCTCAAAAACTGGCTGATCATATGAAACCGATTATTTCCGTCGTCCTGTTGAGTTTGGCAAGCGTGTTCTTTGCGCCTCATCGGTCCTATGAAACGTTACCGAACCAATCCAAACCTGCGCCTTCGCAACTACCTGCGCCTTCGCAACTAACAGTACAGAGTACAAAGAAGCCTGATCAAAACGACGACGCTGCGCGTCGCGACTTCATGCGGAGCAAATTAATGTATTCGCAGAACATTCTAGAAGGCCTCACGACAAACGATTTTGACGAGATTCAAGCCGCTGTTCGCGAGTTGCAGCGTGTGACTTCCGGCGAGAAGTGGCTCATCGTGGACGCCAAAGAGTACCGCCAACATACAGCAGACTTTGAGAGGTCGCTGCAGCGACTTCAGGAAGCGGCCGCAACCAAGAGCATCGACGCCGCGGCTTTACGATTTCACGAAATGTCGTTGCGTTGCATCGACTGCCACAAGCATGTTCGCAAGGCTAATTATGAACTGTGATGATTATCGACTCGAACAGGCGGGAATTCCGTCGGAGTGTTCCCAACGCCACACACAACGTCCAAGCCCAAACAACGTCCCCACCAGCTCCTCATCACCCACCGCCACATGCATAATACCCGCTAGTGCTTTCGGGGCCAAATGGCGACCGCAATGGCTTGGCCCGGCGTGCCGACAACGCACCGTCGGCCTATAATCTGCAACGCACCTCGGGAAACCGGATCTGTTCAATCAAACGTGCTGGGCGATGATCCGGCTCGTTTCGAAAGGCCTTTCTTATTTCGGGGATCTCTCCTACCGCCGGATGGCGAGTTGTACTGTCTTGTAGAAGTTCGCGACGAAATCCGGCTGTTTTTGTCTTCAATCCTGACGATAGCAAACTGCTCTGGTCCCAGCAGCTCGTGTTGGCTGATCCAAAGTGAGTCTGTCTCCTATTGCGTCACACCGGCAGGATCAGCCTTCGTTTACAGATGGGATCTTGATATGCCCGACGGGCGCGGGCGCCTTGGTCGCCATCGACCTGTCTACTCGCAGCCTGCTGTGGGCCTTCGAATACCCCGCGACACAGGTCACTCAGTTCGCTCGACCGACGCTCGTTGCGGGCGCCAGTTGGGCGGATTCGTGTGCTGTGATCTCCAGTTGACGCGTGGTCATCAGCCCGGCCGAGCCTTGGCAAATGCACTGCCTGGACCTGGCGAATGGAAGCTGCCAGTGCTCGCTCGACCGCGGCAATCTGGCATTTCTCGCCTGCGTGGATTGCGGCCTGGCGATCGCTGTTGGCAGCCGGCAGTTGACGGCAATCGAACTGACGATGGGGAAAGTCGCCGCCGGCTGGCCGCTTAAGTTGCCCGTGGACAGCTTGCCGAGCGAACGAGGCTATTTCGGCGAGGGGCACTACTACTTGCCGTTGAATGGCGGAGCGAAGCGGCGTCGATCCAGTTTGACCCGCCCGCGATCGTCCACCGCTCGCAATGTCCTGGCGGAACCATTCCTGGCAACTTGATTCGCCACCGCGGACAGGTTCGGTCGCAAAACGTGGAATTGCTTGAGTCGCATTACCAATCGCAGCCGCTCCAGCCGAAACCTAACCGTTGCGACGCGCTACTTTTGTCGTGCCGTCCGGATATTCTCGCATCTCGCGCAGCCGATGTTCTGAATGCGACAGAGGATCGGAAACGCCTCGTGGCGGGTGCGACGGTAACGCACGGAGGTGCGGCCGACCGCCTACGGTGAAAACACTCGGCCGAACGATAAATGCGGGCGCGCCGAGACTTCAGATACCCGCCAATGCACCTTCGCTATCGCCAAAGCGGTCGAGGTTCAGACCCATTCGTTGTGCCAACGCGAGATGGAGGTTGCACATCGGCGTCGGATCCGGTGCGGCCAGAAGCTTGTTCGGGGACAAGGTCCCTCCGCCCCTGCCTGCAAGGAGAATGGGTAAATTGCTGTGCAAGTGCTTGTTGCCTTCGCTGAGGCAACTGCCGTACAGCACCATCGAGTTGTCAAGCAAGGTCCCCTCCCCTTCGGTAATGTTCCGTAGATGCTCCAGAAACCACGCAAACTGCTCAACGTAGAAGCGATCGATCTGGGCAATCTTCTCAAGCGTCGCTGGGTTGTTGCGATGATGGGAGAGTTGATGATGCGCCTCGCGAACGCCGATCTCGGAAAAGGCCCGATTGCTGCCGTCGTTGGCCAGCGTAAATGTCGCGACCCGCACGGCGTCGGTCTGAAACGCCAAGGTACTCAGATCGAGCATCAGGCGAATGTGTTCTTGATAGGACTCGGGAATCCCGGCGGGTGAAAGGGCCGTCGGCGGTGCTTCGAGTGCTTGCTCGGCCCGTTCGATGCGACGTTCCGTTTCACGTAGCGCTGTGAAGTACTGGTCGAGCTTGCGTCGATCGACTTGCGGCAGGTTGCGTTGCAGCGACTTCGCATCGTCCAGGACGAAATCAAGCACACTACGTCGCAGCTGTTTTCGACCGGCGGCAAGAGCATCGTCAGCATCGGCCGTACCGAACAGTCGTTCGAACACCGCGCGGGGATTTTGCTCGGCGGGAACCGGTCTGGTCGGTGAAGCCCATGAGAGATTGAACTGATAGGCGCAACTATAGCCCGAATCGCAACGGCCGGTTGTTCGCGCACCGTCGGTACTCAACTCAAGCGAAGGAAGTCGCGTGTGACGGCCGGTCTGTCGAGCGATCACCTGATCGATGGACGGCCCGTTGAGAATGTCGGAGCCGCCAGTTTTTTTCGGTCGGACGCCGGTCAAGTAGACCGCCGTGGAACGGGCATGATCGCCGCCGCCGTCCGTTCCCGGCGTGGCGTTCTCGTGATTCAAACCCGTGATGACGGTGATGTCGCGTTTTAGCGCTGACAGCGGGGCCAAGGTCGGTGAAAGTTGATAGTCGACCCCGGCTCCCGAACATTGCCAGGCGGCGACATTTACGCCATTGGGAACGTAGAGGAAAGCCAGGCGTCGTGGGGCATCGACGGGCTGCTCGGCGCCGCGAGCCGCGAACGATTCCAGCCATGGCAAGCCCAGACAGACGCCGGTTGCACGGAGGAAGCAACGTCGGCTCAGTTGGGAAACGAATCGGCTCATGGTTGATTTCTCCTCGGCTCTGTTTGACAAGTCGGAGTTTCTATTCGGTATCCACTTTCATCCGCTGAAAAGCAACACTCGCGCAAACGGCCCGAATCAGGTCTTGGAAGCCGAAATCGGCTGCTTCCGCATGATCGACGATCTCGCGAATCGTAAGCTTGTCGTGGTACGTCACACCGCGCCCCAAGGCGTAGGTCATCAAGCTTTCGGTCAAACAGCGAACGAAATCGTCGTGATGTCGCCGAACAAGCATTGGCTGTAACTCGCTCCAGTCTGCAAAACGTTCACCGGAGAGGAGTCGTCCGCCCGCATCGATGGCGTGTTCGCCGTCGTGCGTTCGCCAACGGCCGATCGGGTCGAAATTCTCCAAAGCGAAGCCTGGGGGATCTAGCAAGGCGTGACAGGAGGCACAGGCGGCGTCGGCCTGGTGGCGCTCTAAGCGCGTGCGGAGCGGCAGACGTTCGTCCTCGGCTCGCTCGGGCAAAGGCGGCACGTCGCGCGGGGCCGGTGGGGCCGCAGTCCCCAAAAGCTGCTCCAACAACCATTTACCCCGTTTGACGGGCGAAGTTCGCGTCGGGTGGGAGGTGATCGTGAGCACGCTGCCGTGCGTTACGACGCCGCGCCGGGGCGTATCGTGCAGGTCGACGCGTTGAAACCCTGTCCCGTCGGGCGACGGCAATCCGTAGTGCGCGGCAAGGCGAGCATCAACGAACGTATAGTCCGCATCAAGGAACTCGATCGGCGGGCGGTTCTCGCGCAAGATGTGCTCGAACAGTAACTCGCTCTCGCGGCGGCAGGAAGCCGCCAGCGCAGAGTCGAACTCGGGAAATTTCTCAGCATCGGGCGCAACATGCTCCAGATTGCGGAGCTGAAGCCATTGTCCGGCAAAGTTTGTCGTCAACGCCGAACTTTTGGAATCGCGGAGCATCCGCGTAATTTGCTCGGGCAAGCGCCTGCGTAATTCGCCCCGTTCGGCGAGCGATAAAAGTTGCTCATCGGGGCCGCTCGACCACAGGAAAAAGGCTAACCGTGAGGCTAAGGTCGCTTCGTCGATCGGCGAGGCGCCGTCGGTCATGGGGCCGCCGGGTTCGGGCTGCGGGTGATAGAGAAAGTTGGGCGAGATGAGCATCGCTTCGATCGCCACGTGTAGAGATTGAAGGGGATTCAATCCGGCCGCCGCCGCGGCGTCGACCAACTGTGTGAGCTTGCGCCGTTTGTCGTCGGTTAGTTGGCGACGAAAGAGCAATCGGCCGGTCCGAACGAGCGCTTCGACCGTTTGCTGTTGCGTTGGTCCAACGTCGTCCCTCAGCGGGCCCTCGACGGAAAACTCATGAAACCAGAACTTCCTTTCGGCGCCCGTATGGGGATCTTTGAACTCGTTCAGGAACCACACTTGCCAATCATGTTCGCCTGCCGGTAATTCGCATTCCGTTTCGATCCACTGTTCAACCTGCGAATCGGTCGTAACTTGGAACGGTCCGAGCGTACGGCCGGCGATACGGATTTCGAACTGTGTGGGGTCAGGACCGGCTTGCTGGGCGCCCACTTTCATACGAACGCGAAACTTGCCGCCTTTCAGCAAGATGACCGGACTGTGTCGGTAACCGTTTGAAGCAAACCAGAGTCGCCCAGTGTCGGAACCGCTGCGGCCCTCACCGAGGTTCAGGTCTTCGCCGCTAAGGTACAGAATGGGCGGCGCTAGCGGCTGCGCTCCAAACTCCCGGCGGAGGTAAGCCGACGGTCGCGGCGGCAACGGCGTAAAAGGTCCGCTTAGTTCGTAGAAGCCGATGGCGACTACCGAAGGCTTCTCCGCCGGTGTTGTAATCAACTCGGTGGGCTTCGAAACACGTAGTGAAAGTCGATGTTTTCCCTGCGGTAGTTCAACATAGGCCGAGGTTCCCGGAAAGAATCCGGCCCGCCCGGTCCAGGCCGCCGTGGGCGCCAACTTTGCGAGCTTCTTATGGTCAAGCAAGATGTCGACGTGCGGCGGCTCGACCTGGTCACTTCCTCGGGCGACCGCCATTCGTACAAGAATGCGGTAGACACTGGGAAACTCCACCTCAATGACGGCGCCTACTTCATCTTCCGGACGAGACAGTAGCATCACTTTGTTTTCTTCAACCAATTGCGGCGTCCCGGCGAAAACGGTTAGGCGCTCAGCCGAGAGATCAACTCCTAGCCGGAACGGCGGAGATAAGCGGGTCGCTTCCGCTGCGACTTCACGGGCGGCCGCCTGGTACTTCTCCAACAGCAGCGGCGAGAGCGACAGTACGTCGCCGATATTATCAAAGCCGTAACCAGCGTCGTCGGACGGAAACTGCTCGGCCGGATGAATGTCGATGGAAAAGACGTCGCGTACGCTATTGTCGTACTCGGCCCGATTCAGTCGGCGGAGTGTAGTCCGGCCCGGATCGGGCCGTGCTGGATCAACGTAGAACACGGCCTCGTCAATCCAGGCGAGCAGCGTTTTTCGCTCCTGGTCGGTCGGCGCTGAAGCGTTGGGCGGCGGCATCAAATGATGGCGGACGAATTGATCCACCTTGCTCCACATCACCTGATCGGCAACGACCTCTGCGTAGCCTTCGTAGCCGTCAAAGGACCAGCGTTTTCCGTCCGAGGTCTCCCGTTGATGGCAGTCGCCGCAATAGCGGGTCAATAGCGGCAGCACCTGCCGCTCGTATCGCTCGGGAGCGGGCGGCGCGGCGGCGACGCTTGACGCGCTGGAGGCTGCGAACAACACAGCCAGAAAAATTCGAACACTTTTCACGATCAATCTCCGTGAAGTCGTCGAGGCGCGGAGTTGTTGATTCAGAAACGTCACCATACCAAGTCGACGCACCGCCAGCCAATCGAACGCAGCCAGGAGGCCTTGGCGCCTTCATGTCCTGGTTTCACGCCTGGAAACGATCGTGTTGATTTGGCGGTCAATTCGGGACAAATGCGTGCGATTTCGCACAGTCCTCGCCCTCATCCCTCCCATCGATCCTTCTGAAAAAAGATGGAGCGAAATCAAGAATCGGCAAGTTCCTTGGGTCCCTATTGATACATCGGCGTTGTCGACATCGGTACTCTGCTTGACGCCGGCGCGGAAGGTGCAAGCAGTTCCAGGTGAAAGACCAGCAACGCTGTTTCAAGAGACGCGACGAAGAAAACCCTCGATGGAGTCTTCTTCGCGACTAGCTTCGCCAAAAGGGGAAGGAAAACGCTCGTGATCTTATGCCGAATGTTACTCCATGTGATGCGCGTGTCACTGCTCGTCGCCCTGCTTGCTCCTTTAACCTCCGCGGCCGAATTACAAGAGCTGCCTGGTCATCAGGATGCGGTTTACTCGGTCGAGTTTTCTCCGGATGGCCGTTTACTGGCTTCGGGGAGTTATGACCAAACGGTAAAGGTTTGGGAGCTTCCCAGCGGACGAGTGCGGTGGACGCTGACGGGACACGAGGACCAGGTGTTTCGGGTAAGCTTTTCTCCCAGCGGGGAAAGTCTGGCGTCGTGCAGCGCCGACGGCTCTACACGCATCTGGGAGATTTCGTCAGGCAAGGTCCAGCATGTTCTGAGAGGTCGGCAAGGCCCCGTGCTTGCCGTCGCATTCTCCGTCGATGGAAAGTTTCTGGCGACGACGGGTTTCGACGGGACGGTTGTGCTTTGGGATCTGCAGCAGGGGCGTGAAGTGCGCAGGACAGCTCCTTCACGCCCCGTTTACTCCGTGGCCTTCTCACCGGATGGGGAAAGTTGCGTCACCGGAGCCAATGGAGAGATCTGCGTTTGGAGCGCCAACCTCACGAAAGCAATTCGTACGTTGAAAACCCATGAGGGGGTCAACTACCAACTGGCTTTCTCTCCCGACGGGAAACTGCTGGCGTCCGCCAGCGGCCAAGGCATGGTGATTCTTTGGGAAGATGCAGTGGGAGAACCCGTCCGAATGGTCAAAGCCGACAAGAGCGCGCTGTTCGCCATTGCGTTTTCACCCAGCGGCAAGCTGCTGGCGAGCGGTGGTCGCGGGCGATCGGCTCGTCTTTGGAAGGCCGCCGATCTAACTCCTGCTTCTGAACTTCGAGGTTCGCAAGAGACACTCCTGTCGGTCGACTTTTCGCCCAACGGCAAATACCTGGCGGCAGGGTCTTACGACGGACGCATACACCTTTGGGCGTTGGAAACGAACGGGATCACCCAAGACCGGGCCGACGACCATAATTGACCAGGTTCCGCGGCGGACACTGAAAGGGTCCCCACAAACTGGACAGGTCATTAAGGTCGGATTTCACGGCTCGTCACTGTCGCGGTATTTTGTGTGGTTGCGATGCTCTACGTCACAAAATTTGGGAAGGATCCGACTAATCTTGGCGTCACCGCTGCCATTCCAGCCTTAACATCAACTGCGCCCCCGGATCGACGCGCAGCCGTTCTGCTTCACTGCCGAAGAACGAATCGCTGACGAAATACGAGCGGTCGAAAAGATACGAGGCGGAACCATCGAGCACAAAGCCCGCTACGAGAGTGCGCCGCACCCCGACGATCAGCCGTTGGTCGAAGGTGAAGAACCGATCTTGCGTTTGGACCCGCTCAGCTAATTCATAGCCTTGGCTCTTCGTTTGGTAGCCGCCGTAGATTGTCCAGAATTCGCTCGGCGCCCAGCGTAAACTTGCGTTGCCGTTCGTCAGCGGAAGATAGCTCAAATTGAGCGTAAGAGCGTCGGTCGGCCGATAGTTGAGAGAGAACGGCAACCCGATGTTCATTTGGAATCGCTCGCTCGGTCGCCAGGCGTAGGCAATGCCGGGGATGGGGAACGCGAGTTGTCCCAGCGGCGAATAGAACAAGCTGAAGTTCCAGGCATCGCGCTCGCCAGTCGGGATGTTGAGGAAGGCCAGCACGTTGGCGTTCATTTCGCGGATGGACGCAAACGGTTGATCGCTCGCCGAGCCGATGCCGACCATACCGCCCGCGCTCCATCCGTTTTCGAGCGGATGAATGTGCATCAGCCCAAAGTTGATGTTCCATAATTCGTCGGGGAAGGGTTGTGTGCCGCCGGGCAAAGCGACCGACGTATCGAAGGTGTTATGCTCGAGACGGGTATTCAAGATCCAGATGCCGTTGGGCCCCTTGCTGACAGGCAGTCCAAGTGAAAATCCTTCGCCACGAACCTGAAGGGAGCCCGACTGATTTTGCAGATTGCTTTCGGGTTGAAAGAAGGCGTACGCGGAGAAGGGAGCGCCGTCGCCGGAACCACCCATTGGTCCGCCCGTCCCGATGCCCCCCATTCCGCCACGCGAAGAAGGAGTCATTGCCTCGGATTCTTCCTGGAAGTCGGTGGGCGACTGTTGCCGTTGAGATTCGATCGATTCCTCTAGCCACAAAGTCGCCGGAGACCGTTCTTCTGCAACCGGCGGCAGTCGCGTTTGCGCGGCGACGCGCGCAGCGTTCCAAGACAGCGGCATTACGGCGCAGAGCCACGCGCACGCCATCTTCAGAGCGACTTGCCCAAGCCGATGCGATTCCATACGGCATTTGTCCTCACGCAAAATCGCTTACGAGCGGCTCGCAAACGAAAAAATCGTTCAATTCGTTCGCGCAAGATTAGGGCAAACGCACGATTCAGGCAATAGACAAAAATCTCCTACGGAAAACGTATTCAAACAACGTTCAATGTCCGTGTTCTTAAGACTTTGATTGGAGCTTGAAAGCCCAGATTGCCGCGGACAAGGCCAAGGTGGCAACGTCAGCCGTCGAGCGCCACGAAAGCCTTGACGGCCTTCATTCGAACCTGGTCGGCGCCCGGCCGCAGTCCCAGCGATGCGGCCGTGGCGGCAGGAACGCCATCTCAGAGTAAGGCTGTTGCAGGTTTACTCCCGGTTCGTCGTCCAGCCGGGCTCATTGCCTGGCAATCAACTCGGCCATAGCGGTCGCCAGCGCATCGCCGAAGCGAACAAAGAATTTGCCGCTTCCCAGGTAGTGGTAAGGGCGATCGCTCCCCACGGCGCACCACTCGGCAAAGTGATTCTGCCAGCCTTTATTAAACACCTCCAAGGCGCTCAGGTCGTAAACCTTGTAGCTTTCGACCGCCGCGACGTTGCCGGCAAATTCTGGAGTTGCCGCGGCGGCGCGTTGGCCGAGTGACACGGCGTTGGCGCCAACCGCCTCTTCGGTGATCCCGGTTCCTAAGACGCCGATGACGAACGGCATGTTGGGCGTTTTGGTGTCTTTGCGAATGTCTTGCACAAAAGCGATCAGGTTGTCTTTGTAGTTGTCGCGAAACGCATCGGAGAACTGATCGTTGAAGCCCTGAAACCAGACAAAGCCAGCCAGGTCGTATCCCACCTGGGGGTCAAAATCGGGATGATGCTGCTTCAGATCACCGAGAACGGCATTGATCTGTTCCAACATCAGGCGGTAGTTCAGCCCTGCGTCTGCTTGAATATTGGCTGCGTTTTCGGAGGCCTGTTCCTTCTCGTTTAGTTGGTAAGGACCGGCGGAGGGAGGTCGGAAGTTGTAGTGCAGCGACTTGCCGCCCCACGCGGTTTTAATAATCAGGATCGGCGCATCAATCTGGCGGGCCAGCGACATTCCAAATCCTAGCTCCGGCCCGATCTTATCCGCGCTGCCGCCAAACCCAATTGTGAGGGGACCCGACCGGCGATTGCCGTCGGCAATGGAACTGATGAAAACCCGGTCAGAAACGGCGAACGTATCCTTTATTTTGGCTGTTTGCGTTTCGTACAAATCGTTTAGTTTTTCTATTTCAGCTTGTGCCGCTGCGATCGCTTCTTCGCCTTCGATCTTTTTCTGACGCAAATCGTTGCTGATTTTGTCGCGTGCAATCCGGGTAGCGATCTGCTCATCGACTGCAGCTCGGGTTACTGTCTGACCTTCTTTGAAAACCAGCCCAGCGAGCGCTTGCACTTCAGGCCGTTCATCCGCGAACAATCGTGGAATGGTGATGTAATTCGAATGCCCCACCATATTCGACTGACCAGCCAGAATGAATATTTGCAGTTTTTTCGCCGCAGGCTCCCGCGCGGCGGTGGATGCCGCCTCCACAGCAGCAAACAAGAGCAGGCAGGCAATAAGCTGGACAAGTCGAGGCATTCGATTGACTCCAGGAAAGTCGATGAGACGGGCTTACGAGAAACATTATGGACGTCAAGCAGTGGCCGTTACAGTGGGTCGCAAGCAATCCCTTCGAAAGATTGACCTGATGAACAGGCAAGGTCCCAGAACTGCCTAAGGAAAAATATGCGAACGACGTTCAAAGGCCGGGTTTCAGGTCTTCGATTGTGGATTGCCTGGCGAATCTCTGCCGACTGCCACGTTCGACCCGCGAATATCTCAGGCATTCGCCCACAAATTTGCCAGCTGCACAGACGGCGAACGCACAAGAACGACCGCGGAACCGGAAGACCTTCACGCTGCTTTTCGCTGGTATTACTGCAGCAGTCCGCCCAATCGCTCTTGGCATTCGATTTTCCCGGCAAGCTGACCAACTTCATCAGCGGGCTGGATCCGTTTATTTTCCAGTCCCTGGCGGTTTCGCTCGCCGTGGTAGTGCTCAAGGAAAGAAGAAACAGCGCGGCGCAGCAGGTTCTCACCGAAGAAAATCATGCGCGACAGCGGTTCGGATTTGAGGCTTCTCATGAACGGCTCGATGAAAGCGTTCAAATTGGAGCGCGGTCTGCCGACGGATTTGCGATTCTCGTTTTGGTCCCACTTTTGCGCCACCAGTTCGCGATGCCAGCGGAGAAACGCGTCGGGCGTTACGATCGTGGTCAACTCCCGCAATCTTCCGCGGTCGATAGCTCCTAGCCGACCCCGCCAACATCCTCACTCCTCCACGCCGCTTCCCCGGTCAGCCAACAAACCAGGCAGCACCGACTCTCCACGCTGCGTCATCACCAGCAGGCCGTTGGCGAATGCTTACCGCCCTGCTTCAGTTAGCCCTTTATTGCAACGACTTACAGAACAATAACTAAATTAGAAATGACTTTCGCGTTTCGTTTGTACATGGTCGTGTACATCCTGAAATGCGAAACTCATTGTGAACGGCGTTTGGGCGTTGCAACCCCTGGCCACAGGTTCGGCCCCCTTCCTTGGAGGTGGTCGATTTTTCCCCTGGCGGCTGCAGAAAGAATCCGCGTTACGGATAATTACTCTCGCATTCTCCCCCCCTTGCGACAACGTTAGGCCACTCTCCGTCTTTCAGAAAATCGCTGATCGCTTGGGCGGCCTGGCGTCCGGCGGCCATGGCGAGGATGACGGTCGCTGACCCGCTGACGATATCTCCACCCGCGAAGACGCCCCTCTTGCTCGTCGCCATACTCGCAGGGTCCACGGTGATGTAACCCCAGCGATTGGTCTGAAGATCGGGCAGGCTCGTTTGCACTAGCGGATTGGCTCCCGCTCCAATCGCGACGACGACCATCTCCACCGGCAGCGTGCGTTCTGTGTCAGGCAACGGCCGGGGGCGCCGTCGTCCGGATTCGTCCGGTTCGCCTGGTTCCATTTTGACGAGTTTTACGCCGGTCAGAAGGCCTTGCTCGTTTCCAACAAACTCGATCGGATTGTGTAGCGTAAGGAACTGCACTCCTTCGGCAATCGCATGACGACGTTCCTCGGCTCGGGCCGGCATTTCGGTTTCGCTGCGGCGATAGATCAGCCAGGCGTGGGCGGCGCCCAGGCGCAGCGCCGTGCGGACCGCGTCGATCGCTGTGTTTCCGCCGCCGATTACGGCGACGCTACGGCCGCGGCAATCAAATACGGGCGAGTCCGAATGCTGGGGGTCGTAGGCCTTCATCAGATTTACGCGGGTCAGAAACTCGTTGGCCGAGTAGACGCCGCCCAGATGCTCGCCCGGCAGATTCATGAAGCGCGGCAGCCCGGCCCCGGTGGCGATAAAGACGGCGTCGTAACCTTCTTCTCCCAGCAGTTCGTCGACCGTCACCGTTTTGCCGACCACGACGTTGGTCTGGAATTCGACGCCCAGTTTACGCAGGTTATCGATCTCTTGCTGGACGATCGCCTTGGGGAGGCGGAACTCGGGAATGCCATAGGCCAGCACACCGCCGAGTTCGTGCAAAGCTTCCAGTACAACTGCCTGATGGCCCTGGAGAACCAGATCGCCAGCGCAGCTCAATCCGGCGGGACCGCTGCCGATAATGGCAACCCGTTTGCCGGTCGGCGGGGCGCACGGCGGCAAGCCGACCTGACCGGTTCGCTGTTCGTAATCGGCGACAAAACGTTCAATATGGCCGATCGCCAGCGGGGCGAATCGCTTTGCCAGGATGCAGGATCCTTCGCATTGATGTTCTTGAGGGCACACCCGACCTGTCACTGCGGGCAGCACGTTGTCTTCGCGAATTTTGGCGGCCGCTTCAAGGTACTTGCCGTCGAGCACCAGGTCGATCACTTCGCGCACTTTAACCCCCACCGGACAACCGTGGACGCAATGGGGATTGACGCATTGCAGACAGCGCTGCGCTTCCTTCTGGGCCAGCGCCGCGTCGAAGCCCGTGTTGACTTCTAAAAAGTTATTCGCCCGCTGCAGGGGGTCCTGTTCGGGCATTTCCTGGCGAGGAATCTTCGTACGTTCTTTAGGAGGCAGTCGGTCGGCCATGCTTACTCGCCTTTCGACGACGAGGGGAGATTGGAGGTCAACTCCGACAATCGACAGGGATGCGTCTGGGAGAGAGCAGCCGCGGTCCGTTCCGGCGGCTCCTGCAGGGCCGCTTGCTCTTGTTGGCGATACAGTTTGTTCCGCTGGGCCAGCACGTCGAAATCGACCAGGTGAGCGTCAAACTCCGGTCCGTCGACACAGGCAAAACGGGTCTCGCCGCCGACGAGGACGCGACAACCGCCGCACATGCCAGTGCCATCGATCATGATCGGATTGAGACTGGCCGTTGTGGGAATCCCTGCCGGTCGCGTGGTCTCCGCGACCGCCTTCATCATCGGGATGGGGCCAATCGCCATGACATAGTTCCAGGGCGACTGGCTGTGGATCAGTTCTCGGAGTTTGTCGGTCACCAGGCCTTGCTCGCCGTAACTGCCGTCGTCGGTCATGACGAAGAGCTGGTCGCAAGCCTGGGTTAGCTCTTTTTCCAGGATGACAAACCGCTGGGTCTTCGCTCCGATGACGACGACGACTTCATTGCCGGCCGCCTTTAGTGCTACGGCGAGCGGCCAGGCAATCGCGGAGCCCACGCCGCCGCCGATGACCAGGGTGCGGCCGTAGAGTTGGATTTCGGACGGCCGCCCGAGCGGTCCCACCACGTCGAGTATCGCGTCGCCTGCCTGAAGCTGATTGAGCAAACGGGTCGTCTTGCCGACGCCCTGCACAATGAGGGTAATCGTGGAGGCATCCGAATCGGCGATCGTCAACGGAATGCGTTCTCCCTGTTCATGGACACGGACGATCACAAACTGTCCCGCCTGTTGATGCTTTGCAATCCGCGGAGCCTCAAGGCGAATCATTTTGATTTCCGGCGCCAGAAAGGAAGCATCTTGAACCAGGTACATGACAGTCCCTCACTTGTTGCGCAGGCGTTTGGGAAGATTGCCCCGCGCAAGGATGCACATTCCACGCCAACAGGTGAAGAGTTTCTCAATGCACGCCGCAACACCATGTCCGCAGAGGCGGCAGGCGACCTCTGCGATGTCGTCGCCGGGCAGCGAGTTTAGACCAAACGCCCAGAAAGCGTGCGATAACTCCCTGCAGCGTGCGATCCAGCACGCCTGGACTGCGATCCGTTCTGCGGTAAAGGTCATTTAAAGAAGCGGGATGGAGAAAGGTTTTGTTTGGCGCGCCGTCTGCACTGGATTACGACGGCTCGCGTTCCTTCAGTAGAATCGCGACAACAAGGAAGGCGACCGTCGCAAGTGTGTTTCGCACGACGAAAGGAGATCGAAATGAAATTGAGCAAGATTGTATTTCCCACCGATTTTTCCCACACCGGCGACGCGGCGCTCTCGCTCGCGACCTCTTTGGCCCGGGATTCGGGCGCCGTCCTGCTGATCGTGCATGTCGAAGAGCCGCCGCTGGCGTATGGAACCGGCGACATGTACTACGGCCCGCCCAGCCCTGACACGGAAGAGTTGCAAGCGATGCTGGTCAAGGTGACGCCGGACGACCCCGACGTGCCCTATCAGCATCATTTGATCACGGGTCATCCGCCCGAGGCGTTGGCTCGTCTGGTCGAAGAGGAGAACGCCGACCTGATTGTGATGGGCACGCACGGACGAACCGGCCTCACGCGACTGCTGATGGGCAGCATCGCCGAGCAAGTCGTACGCCGAGCACCCTGCCCCGTTTTAACCTACAAACAGCCGGCGACTAAGCTCGCCACGGATTAGACATGTTTGAATCAGACGAATCCCATACATGGCTGCGGCATCTGCAGACGCAACATCGCAGCATAAACGATCGCTTGTTCCATATGGAAACCGCGTTGCTTCCTGCGTTAGAATCCATGGGAGAACAACCGCCGCCCTGCGTCCTTGAGGACCTGCGAACCGAGTTGATGCGGCATTTCCAACAGGAGGAAGAAGGCGGCTGCCTGGAGAAGGCGCTGTGTCGTTGCCCCAGTCTGGGCGAAGAAGTACGAGAGATCGAAGCGGAACACCCGCGCTTGCTCCATGATCTGGATCAATTGATAGAGTCGACCCAGAACCCTTGGAATGGCGTCGAAGCCTCACGCATTGCGAAAGCATTCGAGAACCTGGCGCAGCGTATCCGCAATCACGAGGCGGCCGAAAACCGGATCCTGGTCCAAGCGTTCGGAACGCATGCGGATATTCCTTAGCTGAACGATTAGTCTCAAGGTCACGAGAGGAAGCCGACCCATGCACCCAACGGATCCCGGCGCGGCTGCTGTCAGGATTGTTGGCGTCGGCAGCCCGCACGGAGACGACCGCATTGGCTGGATCGTTGTCAACCAACTGCAGGCGAATCCCCCATCCGCTTGCGACTTAGCGATCGTCTCCAACCCGATGCAGATCTTTGAGCACCGGCCGTCGCCAGCGCGTATGATTCTGATCGATGCTTGCCGCAGTGGGGCTCGCCCCGGCTCCATCACCCGACTTTGCTGGCCAGATACGAGGATCGCAGCGAGACATTCGGCTTCGAGTCATGGTCTTGGCGTCTGGGAGGCGATCCTGCTTGCGCAGCAACTGGGCGACTTGCAGGGAGAACTGGTGCTGTTCGGTATGGAAATCCTGCAGGCGGATCCCCTGGCCGAAGTGAGCGCTGCTCTGATGCAGCGACTTCCGACCTTGTGTAATAACGTACGGGCCGAAGCAGAACGGATGGCAGCGGCGGGGATCGCCAGGTGATGTCGCGGCGACGCCCGACCGTATTTTGATTCACAATTTGTCATGGCTACGTTAGAGGGAACAGGAAAGCCGATGAGCGCGACAGATCTCTTAACTGTCTTGCGAAAACTGAGGTTTCTCGACCAGCTGGGCGAAGAACATTTACAACAACTGGCCGGCATCGCCAGGGAAGTGTCGTTCGCCCAAGGGGATGTGATTTTTCGCGAAGGCGACCCTGCGCAAGATCTTTATCTCTTGACGCACGGTTTAGTTTCGCTCGAAATCTGCTCGGCCGGTGTGGGCTGCCGCCGCATCCTGAGTCTGGCGCCCGGCGAATTGTTGGGCTGGTCGCCGGTCCTGGAAGGAGGCCAGATGACGGCGACCGCCCGCGCGGTCGAGCCGACGTCGGCCATTGCGCTTGACGGCAAGGCCTTGCTGGCCATTTGCGCCGAACATCCGCACTTCGGCTACGAGTTCATGCGGCGAGCGGCAATGGCGTTAGCGAAGCGGCTTCGGGCCACGCGAATGCAGATGCTTGATATCTATGGCCCCGTCACGCACATCCCCGAGAATTCCGACTAACCGACCTGGTTGAGCAGGATCGGGAGAGAACCCGGGTTAAACACACAGTAAGCCCTTATGATGACAGATCTCACAGTCGGTTCGCTGGTCGAAATCCCCAAAAGCTCGCTCCAGCAGGTCGTGCAAATCCTGCAGGACCTCGGCTATCGAGTGATTGGTCCGCGCGTTGAAAGCGAGGCCGTGATCTACGACGACCTGGAATCGGTGCAACAAATTCCGGTCGGCGTTCTGGACCATCAGGACGGCGGCAAGTATCGCCTGCAGCAAACGGACCAGGACGCCTGGTTCGATTACGTGTGCGGTCCGCACTCACTGAAGAACTTTCTCTTCCCGCCGCGGCAGACCGTGCTCGAAAGCACTCGCCAGGACGGCGTCTGGGAAATGAAAGCGCCCGACGTCGAGGACGCTCCTCCCCTCGCCGTCATCGGACCGCGGTCCTGCGACCTGCACGCCTTGCGCGTACAGGACCGCGTGTTTCTCGAAGGCGCGTACGTAGATCCTTCGTATCAAGCCCGACGGGAGAAGCTCTTCATCGCCGCCGTCAATTGCCGCCGTGCCGCAGCGACATGCTTCTGTCACTCCATGCAGACCGGCCCTGCTGTTTCCAGCGGTTTTGACTTGGCGCTGACAGAATTGGACGATCGCTTCGTCATTGAGATCGGCTCCCAGCGCGGGGCCGAAGTGATGGGTGGAACCGACTGCTCGACTTCTCCGCCGCAAAACGTGCAAGCAGCGCGCTCGGTTTCGGAACAGCTCGAACAGTCGATGCACGACCGTTCGCAGCATCCGCCTGAAGCGGCGACGGGCGAGCCTCGCGGCCGCTGGCTCGACACCTCGGGAATACGCGATCTGTTAATGCATAACCTCGAACACGCCCGCTGGAACGAGGTCGCCGAACGCTGCCTGGCCTGCGCCAACTGCACGATGGTTTGCCCCACCTGCTTCTGCAGCAGCGTGGAGGAAGTGGCCGACTTGTCCGGCGACCATGTCGCCCGGGAGCGGTCATGGGATTCCTGTTTTACGGCGGAGCACTCCACGATGAGCGGCGGCGCCGTGCACAAGTCAACCAAATCGCGTTACCGCCAATGGTTGACCCATAAGCTGGCGACCTGGCATGACCAGTTTGAGATGTCGGGCTGCGTCGGTTGCGGACGCTGTATCACGTGGTGTCCGGTCGGCATCGATTTGACGGAGGAAACCGCGGCCATCCGAGCGGACAGCACGAACCCGAGTCCAGGCCAGCTATGACACAGCACGCAGCCTCCAGCGCAACCGACAACCCGTGGATTGCACACCCCGCCACGATCTGTTCCATCCGGCCCGAAACTCCCGGCGTGGCGACCTATGAACTCGCCTTCAACGACCCCGACCGGCAGTCGCGATATCGCTTCCTGCCGGGGCAGTTCAATATGCTCTACCTGCCGGGGTTCGGCGAATCGGCCATCTCGATCAGTTCCGATCCCGAGGAACCGTCGCGCCTGCTGCACACCGTCCGCGTGGCCGGCAATGTAACGGGCGCTTTAGCTCGCACCCATCCCGGGGAGACCATCGGCGTTCGCGGTCCCTTCGGCTCGGCCTGGCCGGTGGCCGAGATCCGCAATAGCGATGTGGTGATCGCCTGCGGAGGCATTGGGCTGGCGCCGCTGCGGCCCGTGATCTACCACCTCCTGCGTCGCCGCCATGAATATGGCCGGATGACTCTGCTTTACGGCGCCCGCTCGCCGCAGGATTTGCTGTTCGCCGACGAGTGGAATCACTGGCGAAGCGAAGGCTTGGAGATGGAAGTCACCGTCGACCGGGGCGACGCCGACTGGAAAGGCCAAATCGGCGTTCTGCCCGCCTTGTTCTCCCGTTTGGACCTGGCGCCGGAGCGCACGACCGTCCTCACGTGTGGACCGGAAATCATGATGCGCTTCGTCATTTCCGAGGCCTTGTTGCGGAACATCTCCGCCCGGCGCATTTATCTTTCGATGGAAAGAAATATGAACTGCGCCATGGGGTTTTGCGGTCGCTGTCAACTGGGGCCCGCGTTTGTTTGTAAGGACGGCCCCGTTTTCACCTGCGAACAAATGCAACCTTACCTGCACCTGGAAGAGTTCTAATCGAGCATCTTCGACCGCAGAGACGAACCTCACGGACGTTAAGAAATTGAGAAGGATCGAGACGAAGGAGGAAACTGCTGATGACCGCCAAACCAAAACTCGCCGTGTTCAAGTTCGCCTCGTGCGACGGCTGCCAGCTCTCGCTGCTGTCCTGCGAAGACGAGTTGCTGACGATCGCCGGCGCCGTCGAGATCGCTTACTTTCTGGAGGCGCGCACCCAGCAGTTGGAGGGACCCTACGACATCGGGTTGGTGGAGGGTTCCATCACGACGGCAGAGGACGCAGAGCGCATACACGAGATTCGCCGGCAGTGCAAGTTCCTGGTCACGATCGGGGCCTGCGCCACGGCAGGCGGAATCCAGGCGTTGAAGAACTGGGCGAACGTCGACGACTTCATCGCGCAGGTATACGCTCGGCCGGAATATATCTCGACTCTGGCGACCAGCACGCCGATCTCCGATCATGTCGCGGTCGACTTCGAACTGCGCGGTTGCCCAATCAACAAGCAGCAGTTGCTGGAACTGATAGCCGCCTTTCTCCGCGGGGCCAGGCCGCGCACGCCCTCGTATGCGGTATGCGTCGAGTGCAAACGGAACCTGACGGTCTGCGTGGCGGTGGCGCAGGGTATCGCCTGCCTGGGCCCCGTCACGCAAGCCGGTTGCGGCGCCATCTGCCCTGCGTTCCATCGCGATTGCTTTGGTTGTTATGGCCCGAAGGAGCAACCGAATCTCGTCAGTATCACCACTCATTACATCACCCAGGGCAGCACCCCGGAAAGCCTGGTGCGATTGACGCGGAGCTTCAATAGCAACGCCCCCGACTTTCGCGAAGCGAGCGACGCTTTGGCAGCCGCCTCGGACGACCACTCGCAACCAGGAGCGGCCCCATGCCCGCCAATCGAACATTCATCGTGACAAATCTCTCGCGCGTGGAAGGCGAAGGCGCCTTGTACGTGAAGTTAAACGGCGAGCAGGTTGAGCATATTGAACTGAACATTTTTGAGCCGCCCCGATTCTTTGAGAGTTTTCTTCGCGGCCGCGAGGTGCGCGAGGTTCCCGACATTACAGCCCGCATCTGCGGCATCTGTCCCGTCGCCTACCAGATGAGTTCGTGCCACGCTTTGGAAAAGGCGCTCGGGATCAACGACCAGATTACGCCGGAGATTCGTCGGCTGCGACGCCTGCTCTACTGCGGCGAGTGGATCGAGAGCCACGCTTTGCACATGCATCTGCTGCATGCGCCGGATTTTCTCGGCTACGAAAGCGGCGTCAGCATGGCGGCCGATCACCGCGAGGTGGTAGTGCGGGGCCTGCGTCTGAAAAAGATCGGCAACGATCTGCTGGAGATTCTGGGCGGTCGCGCCATTCATCCGATTAACGTAACGGTGGGCGGTTTCTATAAGGCGCCAGGCCGGAAAAAACTAAAAGACTTGCTGCCAGATCTGGAATGGGGGCTGGCGGCCTCGATCGAAGCAACGCGGATGGCGGCCGCCTTCGACTTTCCCGATTTCACCATGCCGTACGAGTGCGTCGCCTTGCGGCATCCCGACGAGTATCCGCTCAATGAGGGTCGAATTGTATCAACCAGCGGACTCGACATCGATGCGGCCGAATACGAGGAACATTTTCAAGAGCGGCAGGTTCCCCACAGCACCGCATTGCATAGCGTGTTGTTGCCGCAAGAAACCAGTTACCTGGTGGGACCGCTCGCCCGCGTGAATTTGTGTCTGGCGCAGTTGTCGCCTTTGGCTCGTCGCGAAGCGGACGCTTACGGAATCGCCTGGCCTTCGCGGAACAACTTTCATAGCATCGTCGCCCGCGGGCTGGAGATGATTCATGCTTATGAGGAAGCAATCGAGATCGTCAAAGACTACCAGGCCGAACTCGCCGTCAGCCGCATCCCCTTCGAGCTGAAGCCCGGCGAAGGCAGTCACGCCACCGAGGCGCCGCGAGGCTTGATTTGGCATCGCTACCGGATCGGCGACGACGGGCTCATCGCCGACGCGAAGATCGTGCCGCCCACCTCGCAGAACCAGGGGCAGATCGAAGACGATCTGCGACACTACGTTCCCCAGGTCGCGTCGCTCGACGACGCCGAGGCGACTCGCCGCTGCGAGCACCTTATTCGCAACTACGATCCGTGCATCAGTTGCTCCACGCACTTTATCCGCGTGACCTGGGAGCGGACGTAGCTCGGCCGCGCTCCGTCAAGAGTTGGAGAACGAACCCCTGTGCGATTCCGCACTCTGAGCGGAAGGCGGCAGGGGCAAGTCCTCCCGCGCGCCGACGATTCTCCTTGAATAAGCGACGCCCTTCCCGGTTTTACGAAGACCAATCCGTTGGCGCCGCAATTGCAAGGTTACCTGCCCTGGCGACATCGTTCGGTCGCCGTTGGTCGAATCGTGAGGAAAACCGCATGAACACCCCCCAATTTGTAACGCTGGACGGCAATGAGGCGGCAGCCTCGGTGGCGCATCGGACGAATGAGGTAATCGCCGTCTATCCCATTACGCCGGCTTCGCCCATGGGCGAAGCGTGCGACGCCTGGTCAGCGGCGGGGAGAACGAATGTTCTGGGGGCGGTTCCCGACGTGATTGAAATGCAAAGCGAAGCCGGTGCGGCCGGGGCCGTGCATGGCGCACTCCAAGCCGGCACGCTGACCACCACATTCACTGCGTCGCAAGGCCTGCTGTTGATGATCCCTAATATGTACAAGATCGCTGGGGAGCTGACGCCGACCGTGTTTCATGTGGCCGCTCGTACGGTGGCGACACACGCCCTGTCGATCTTTGGCGACCATAGCGATGTGATGGCGGTTCGCCCTTGCGGTTGGGCCATGCTCTGTTCTGCGTCGGTCCAGGAGGCGCACGACTTTGCGCTGATCGCTCAAGCGGCGACCTTGCAATCCCGTGTCCCCTTCGTGCACTTTTTTGACGGCTTTCGCACCTCGCATGAGGTAAATAAGATCGCCATTTTGTCCGACGACGACATTCGAGCGCTGCTCGACGAACAGGCCATTGCGGACCATCGGCGGCGATCGCTGGACCCGGATCGTCCCGTGCTTCGCGGCACGGCTCAGAATCCGGATGTGTTCTTTCAGGCGCGTGAAGCCTGCAACCGCTTCTATGACGCCGCGCCAGCGATCGTCCAACAGACGATGGATCGCTTTGCCGCGCGAACCGGACGGGCCTACCATCTTTTTGAATACGTCGGCGCCCCCGACGCCGAGCGAGTGATCGTGCTGATGGGATCAGGCGTCGGCGCGGCGGAAGAAGCAGTGCAGTCGCTATGCGACCAAGGACAGAAAGTCGGCCTGCTAAAGGTGCGGCTATTTCGCCCCTTTGCCGCCGACCAACTGCTGTCTGCTTTGCCGTCGTCCGTGCGAACCCTGGCGGTGCTGGATCGCACCAAGGAGCCGGGCGCCCTCGGCGAGCCGCTCTATCAAGACGTGACGACCGCCCTTTACGAGGCCTACTTCCAGGCGAGTGCGGAACCTCGTTCTTTGCCGCGCGTCGTCGGCGGGCGCTATGGGCTATCGTCCAAAGAGTTCACGCCGGCAATGGTCGAAGCGATCTTCCACGAGCTGGCGGCGGATCACCCCAGGCAACACTTCACCATCGGAATTAACGACGATGTGACCCATCTCAGCCTGCCTTGGGACGCCGACGCAGCGCCCGAAGAAGCAGACGTCACCCGCGCCGTCTTCTACGGCCTGGGCAGCGACGGCACGGTGGGGGCGAGCAAGAACTCGGTGAAGATTATCGGCGAGAACACGCCGTTGTTCGCACAAGGTTACTTTGTCTATGACTCCAAGAAGGCCGGTTCGGTCACCGTGTCGCATGTTCGCTTCAGTCCTCGCCCGATCCGATCGACCTATCTCATCTCGCGTGCGAATTTCGTGGCGTGTCATCAATTCCCCTTCCTGGAAAAAATCGACATGCTGCAGGTCGCCGAGCCGGGGGCGACGTTTCTCTTGAACAGTCCCTACTCCGCCGAGGAGGTCTGGGATCGACTGCCGCGCGAGGGCCAAACGACCATCATCGAGAAAAGACTGCGGTTCTACGTCGTCGATGCGTATCGTGTGGCTCTCGAAGCGGGTATGGGCGCCCGCATTAACACCGTCATGCAAACTTGCTTCTTCGCCCTGGCCCAGGTGCTGCCGCGCAACGAAGCGATCGCCAAGATTAAAGAAGCGATTCGCAAAACGTACGGCAAACGCGGCGAATCGGTGTTGCGGCAGAACAACGCCGCGGTCGACGCCGCGCTCGACGCTCTGCACGAAGTGCATGTTCCGTCAGAGCCTTCTGCGACCCACGCTATCGATCACGGCCTCACGCATACGGATAAAGACGGCTTCCTCGAACGAGTCACCTCACTGCTGCTGGCCGGGCATGGCGAAAGATTGCCGGTCAGCGCTTTGCCCGTCGACGGCACGTTTCCGACGGGCACGGCGAAGTTGGAACGACGTAGTATCGCCCTCGAGATTCCGATCTGGGACCCCGCGATTTGCATTCAGTGCGGCTTGTGCGCGCTGGTTTGTCCGCATGCCGCGATTCGGATGAAGCCGTTCGCCGCGGCGGCTCTGACGGGCGCTCCCGCCGCCTTCGTTTCGCACGCCTGGAAGGGGAAGGAGTACGAAGGACAGCAGATGGCCATTCAAGTCGCCCCCGACGATTGCACCGGTTGCGGCATGTGCGTCGACGTTTGCCCTGCCAAGAGTAAAGAAGTGGTCAAGCATAAAGCGATCAACATGGAGCCCAAGCCAGAGCACCTGGCAGCCGAACGGGCGAATTGGGACTTCTTTCTCCGCATTCCCGAAGTCGATCGGACTGTTGTGAAAGTCGACAGTGTGAAAGGCTCACAAACGTTGCTGCCGTTGTTCGAGTTCTCCGGCGCCTGTGCGGGTTGCGGCGAAACTCCCTACTTGAAGCTGATGAGTCAACTGTTCGGTGATCGAGCGGTGGTGGCGAACGCCACAGGTTGCTCCTCGATCTATGGCGGCAACTTGCCGACAACGCCATGGACAAAGAACGCCGAGGGCTGCGGCGTCGCCTGGTCCAATTCCCTGTTTGAGGACAATGGCGAGTTCGGTCTCGGTCTGCGCATCGGGATCGATTACAAGCGGGACTATGCGGAAACGCTGTTGCGAAGGTTAGCTTCCCCATTGGGAGAAGACCTCGTCGAGGCAGTCCTGAACAATCTTCAGGCCGACGAACGACAACGGAGCGAGCAACGCCGACTCCTCAGCGTCCTGGCGAACAAACTGCCCGCAATCGATCTGGACGACGCTCGAAGATTAAGCGTCGTTGTCGAGGTGCTCGCAAAACGCAGCCTGTGGATCGTAGGCGGCGACGGCTGGGCGTACGACATCGGCTTTGGCGGACTCGATCACGTCCTGACGACAGGCAGAAACGTCAACATCCTCGTGTTGGATACGGGCGTTTACTCCAACACTGGCGGACAAGCCTCCAAGGCCACTCCGCGCGGAGCCATCGCCAAGTTTGCAGCCGCCGGCAAGCCCGGCCGCAAAAAAGACCTGGCCATGATGGCCGTCGCCTATGGCAACGTGTACGTCGCGCAGGTAGCACTCGGCGCTAATCCGGCCCAAACGATCCGCGCGTTCACGGAGGCCGAATCGTATCCTGGTCCCTCGCTGATTCTGGCCTACAGTCATTGCATCGCCCATGGAATCAACATGGGCACAGCGATGACGCATCAAAAAGACGTCGTCGCTTCGGGATTCTGGCCCTTGTTTCGCTATGACCCCCGCCATGCCCAAGGCGGCGAGCATCCCTTTCATCTTGACAGCCGCAAACCGAAGATTCCCTTCGCGCAGTTCGCCATGCAAGAAGGGCGTTTTGCAATGCTGGCTCGGTCGCATCCGGATCGCGCCCAACGTCTGTTCGCCGCCGCCCAGGCGGACATCGACGATCAATGGCGATACTACGAACAGATGGCGGGCGTGGAACGTGAAATCCAACAACCCGAAATCGCCACGGGAGTGACCACATGAGCATCGACCTGACCACCAGTTATCTCGGCATCCCGTTACGCAGTCCGCTGGTGGCTTCGGCTTCGCCCCTCACGGGAAACCTCGATCATCTACGACGACTCGACGATTGCGGAGTCGGGGCGGCGGTGCTTCCCTCTCTTTTTGAAGAACAGATCACACACGACGAACAAGAACTGAACAACATCTACACCCACTATGCCGACGCATCGGCGGAGTCGATGAACTATTTCCCCGAGATCGAAGGTTACAACACCGGGCCAGAGGACTACTTGCGACGCATTGAACAAGCGAAGAAAGCCTGCTCGATGCCGATAATCTGCAGTCTGAACGGCGCGACGCTACGCGGCTGGATCAGATACGCCCAAAGGATGGAAGCGGCCGGCGTCGACGCGCTGGAATTGAACGTTTATTGGGTCCCGGTTTCGACCGCCATGACCGCCGCGGAAGTTGAAGATCGCTACTGTGAACTGGTCGCCGCGGTGAAGCACCAGATCAGGATTCCGCTTTCGGTAAAGATTGGCTCCCAGTTCAGCTCGCTGCCGATCCGCTGGATCGCCATCTTGCGCGATCAGCTGGCGGTTTCGTTGGCTGCCAGTTCCGGCATTCATACCGCCGCCGAAGTCATCAAAACTCTCCTGGCCGGAGCGGATGTGGCGATGATGACCGCCGCCCTGCTCCAGCACGGTCCGCAATACGCAACCCAGGTTCTGCAGGAACTGACGAACTGGCTCCAGGAGAACGAGTACCAGTCCGTACGACAACTACAAGGCAGCATGAGCCGATCCAACTGCGCCGACCCCGGAGCCCTGGAGCGAGCCAACTATATGAAGGCCCTGATCAACTTCTCCAATAAATAGCTCCCCCAGTGGTGGCCTGCTGGGAAGTCAAAACGGTTGCATCGCACGAGGCATCGCGCAATGTGCATCCTCCCTGGCAGGTGTGCGAATCCGGTAGCGGATGTGCGACTGCGTGCGCGGCGATGGCCGGCCGCTGACTTTCGACAGCGCTCGGGATAGCCAAAAACCCTGAAAAAACTGGCTCCCGGCGTTGTTTTGTGATTCCCACACGGGGAGACATCGTTTGGCGCAATGATTGCTGATATTTGCATGTGAGAATATCCGCATAGGTGTTCGATCTTGCTGATTTGAGAGTCCTTCATTCTCCAGGAGCTGTACAGTGCCGCGTCGACTTCTCGCAGCAAACAAACTCGGCGAGTATCTGAGCGCGATCGCACACCCGCGACGCATTCAGATCATCGAAGAGTTGCGTGGGGGAGAAACGGACGTGGGATCCTTGAAGAAGGCGCTGAAAATTTCGCAGTCAAATGTTTCCCAGCATTTGGCGGTGCTGCGCGGACATCGTGTTGTCAGCGAGCGCCGCGACGGCCGGCATGTGTTCTACCGGTTGTGTTCGTTGGACCTGGCGGAATGGCTCCTCGAAGGAATGCGATTCCTGCCCGAAGCGACTCCCGCAGTTGAGGAAGTGCGAGACGCACTTCGCGACGCCAAGGCAGCCTGGACGCCATCGGAAATGGCTAAACGCCCATAACACCCGCAGACAGACGCTGACAATGACAACGAGGCTGCGACATGAATCAACCAACAACCTCAACGCAGGCGCTTTCGCCTGCAGGAGAATTTCATCAGACAAGGCAGAAGACCTTCGTTCCAGGGAAAGGGTGTTGTTCATGCCAGGCATGGCGGGCGTCATTAACAGGCAACTTCCCACCAACCAAAACCAAATCATGCTAGTTCATAGAAACTGCAGCATCGTGCGAACCTCTTCGCCAGGGAGTTTAAGGAAAGATGAAACGCTTCAAAAAAATTCTTGTCGCCACGGATACGCGGTTTTCGGATCACCCGATCGTCCAGGAAGCAGCGGAAATCGCCCTGCGCAATAACGCTTCGCTGAAGATTGTCGATGTGGTGCCGGAATTCCCCTGGACGGTCCGACTGACGCTGGCGGATCATGAGCACATGCGGGAACTCGTCGCCCAGGAGAAAAAGGCGGCGCTCGAAGCACTCGCGGAACCGATCCGTCAGACGGGCGTCGAGGTAGAAACCCAGGCGTTGCTCGGCAAAACGTCGATCGAAATCATTCGCGAAGTGATGCGCGGCGGTTACGATCTGGTGCTGCGCGTGGCCAAGGGGCGAGAGAGCTCGCACCGCGGGTTCTTCGGCAACACCGGCAAGAGCCTGTTGCGGAAGTGTCCCTGCGCCGTATGGCTGGTCGCCGCCGACGCGCCGCTGAAGTTCCAGCACGTGCTGGGCTGCGTCGACACTTCGTCAGGCGACGATCTCGACGCGGAACTGAACGACCAGGTCTACGAGCTGGCCTCGTCGATCGGCGAGTATCATGGCGCCCGGTGCTCCCTGCTGCATGCCTGGTCGATCTGGAACGAACAGATGATCAAAACCCGGATGAAACCAGCGGAGTTTGAATTTCTGGAGAAAACAAACCACGGTCAAATCGCCGCCCTGCTGGACAAGTTCCTGGAAAAACACGGGACCAGTATCAGGGCGGAGAATATCAAGCTGGTCAAAGGCGAGCCGCCGACCGCGATTCCCCAGTTCGTCCGCGACCACAACGTCGACCTGGTCGTCATGGGCACCGTGGCTCGCTCCGGCGTGTCGGGGATGATCATGGGCAACACGGCTGAGCAAATACTGGACAGCCTTGAATGTTCGGTGCTCGCATTAAAACCCTCGAACTTCGTTTCCTCTATCCGCCTGGAAGATTGAACGGGGGCGTTCGCAGCAACCCATGCGTCAGGAAATGCTAACGCCCTGGCACGGTTCACGGACCATTCCCGCAGCCAGAGCCAACTTACAGCCAACCGCTTTCTCGAAAAGCTATCGCCGCCAATCGCAGGGGCGTCAACAACTCCCGTGAATGCACCTAAGCTATGAGCCAACAAAAACAACCGCTTGCGGCCTGGCACGCGATGGGCCTGGCCGATGTTCTCTCTCGGCTCAACGCCAGCGAACGCGGCCTCAGTGAGGACGAGGCCAGGTTGCGGCTGAGCAAGTACGGGCCGAACCGGCTGCCGCAGAAGCCGCCGACGGCCCTGTGGCAGATTGTGCTGCGGCAGTTCGCCAGCCCGCTGATCTATATTCTGGCGCTGGCGGCGATTGTTTCCGTCGCGATTGGCGATGTAAAGGACGCCGCTTTTATCGCCGGCGTACTGGTGTTGAACGCCGTGATCGGCGCCTGGCAGGAATGGAAAGCGGAAAAAAGCAGCCACGCGCTGCGGAAGCTACTTCAGATCCGCGCCTCGGTGCATCGAGACGAGGAAGTACGCGAGATCTGTGCGGAGGACGTTGTGCCGGGCGATGTTATCTGGCTGGAATCAGGAAACCGGGCGCCCGCCGATTTACGTCTGCTGTCGGCCCACGGGTTCGAAGCGGATGAGTCCCTGTTGACCGGGGAATCGATGCCTGTCCCCAAAGACCCGACCTGGCCGGCGACAGAAACGACGCCCGTCGCCGACAGGCAAAATATGGCTTACGCCGGGTCCATCGTTACCCGCGGTCGCGCGAAGGGGCTCGTCATCGCCACTGGCGCCGCGACCAGCGTCGGGCAGTTAGCTCTCGACGTGATGGGCGAAGGCGGCGGCAAGCCGCCGCTGCTGGTCCGTATGGAGCGGTTTACGCGTGTCATCGCCATCGCCGTGCTGGCGGCGGCGGTGACCATTGGCGTTCTCGGCGTGACCCTCGGCGGCTATTCAATCTCCGAGATGTTCATGTTCACGATCGCCATGGCGGTCTCGGCGATCCCCGAAGGATTGCCCGTGGCAATGACCGTGGCGCTGGCGATCGCCACGAGTCGGATGGCTCGACGGGGACTGATTGTCAGGCGACTAACGGCGGTCGAAGGTCTCGGCAGCTGCACGTTGATCGCCACGGACAAGACCGGCACCCTGACGTGTAATGAACTCACCGTACGCGAAGTGCAATTACCCGACGGCGGCGTGTTCCAGGTGACGGGCGAGGGCTTCGCTCCCCTCGGCGAAGTGCTCTTCCAGGAAAAGCCGATCGAGCCGGGCAAACACGCTCCGCTGCAGTGGTTGACGCGGGCGGGCATCCTTTGCAACGAAGCTGACCTGCACCACCGCCATGAGGAATGGGTATGGCGCGGCGACGCCGTGGATGTCGCCTTCTTGTCGTTTGCCCACAAGTCGGGCTGGACACAGGAACTCGCGCTCGACCTTCACCCGCAGGTCAACCAGATCCCGTTCGAGCCCGAACATCAGTTCGCTGCCTCGTACCACACCAGCGAAGGCGGGGTATCGGTCTTCGTCAAGGGAGGCCCCGAGCGTGTGCTGGGCATGTGTACGGAATCCAGTTCGACGGATTTTGACCGGGTCGAACTGGAAGAATGTGCGACGCGAATGGCGGCGCGAGGTTATCGTGTTCTGGCTTTGGCAGACGGCGATCTCAACGAACCGATGACTCCGGAGGGCCTGCCTCCGGCTCCCGCCAACCTGCGGTTTCTGGGGTTTGTGGGAATGATCGACCCCCTGCGCACCGGTGTAAAAGACGCCGTCCGGGATTGCAACGCCGCCGGCGTTGCGGTGTCGATGATCACAGGCGATCATCAGGTCACGGCCCTGGCGATCGCTCGCAATCTGGGGCTGGCGTCCGACGAGAGCCAGGTCATGACGGGCGCCGAGTTGCAGGGAAAATCGCCGGAAGAGCTGGGCGAAATCGTCGGCCGCATTCGCGTATTTGCGCGTGTTGCGCCGCGGCAAAAGCTGCAGATCGTCGAAGCGGCTCGTCGGGCAGGCCAGTTTGTTGCGGTCACTGGCGACGGGGTAAACGATGCGCCGGCTCTGCGCGTGGCGAACATCGGCGTCGCCATGGGAAAGAGCGGCACCGATGTCGCCCGTGAAGCTGCCGAGCTTGTTATCAGCGACGACAATTTTGCCACGATTGTCGCCGGCATCGAAGAAGGACGCGTCGCTTACGACAATATCCGAAAGGTCATCTACCTCCTGATTTCGACAGGCGCCGCGGAGCTTGTGCTGATGGCGCTGGCGATCACCACTGGGATGCCCTATCTGCCGCTACTGCCGGTTCAGATCTTGTGGCTGAATCTGGTGACAAACGGCATCCAGGACGTCGCACTTGCATTCGAGCCTAACGAAGGCGGCGTTCTCAAACGCAAACCGCGTTCTCCAGGCGAACGGATCTTTGATCAACTGATGATCGAACGCACCCTCGTCGCGGCGATAGTGATCGGGGGGATCGGTTTTCTGACGTTCCGATGGTTTCTGCCCGACGGGGCCAGCGACGCGGAAGTCGCCTCGGCTCGAAACGCACTGCTGTTGCTGATGGTCCTGTTTGAGAACATCCACATTGGTAATTGTCGCTCGGAAACAAAGTCCGCGCTGTTGTTGTCGCCGCTACGCAGCCCGATCTTGCTGGCAGGCACCATCACGGCCTTCCTGATTCACCTGGCAGCCATGCACACGCCGCTGGGCCAGATGCTACTGGGGGCGGAGCCCATCCCGTTAAGGAACTGGGGCGTCCTCTTCCTCCTGGCGTTTACGATCTTTCCGGTGATGGAACTTCACAAGTGGAGCTGGAACATGCGGCATCGGAATCCGGCGTAATCCTTCTAGAGCGATTGTCGCGCAAGTGCCACGGTCGAAACGCCAAGAACAGCGGACCCTGGGGCTTTGCGAGGGCATCGGCTCCGGTTGGCGGCGCCAGATATCCGGAATAGCATGGGCGGCGTGTGCGGCTCCGCCCAGCCGCCCACCACGACCTGGGAGTTTGTTCAATTCTTATCCAGAGCCGCTGAAACGGTGATTCACCAGACTGGTTTAATTGGCCCCGTGTGGGTTTATCACTTCGACCCGGTTTTCCAGACGCTCCAGGCCTTCCAGTTCCAGCAGGTAAGAGTTGAGAATCTGCTTGAGATAGAACGTCGGGAGTTTGCCTTCGACCAGGAGTACGCCATCGCGGTGAGCGATTTCAAGGCTGCCGCAACGTCCACGGAAATAGGGGCTGGCTTCGAGTCTGGCAAAAGCAGCATGCACCAGCCGATCGATCGGTTGAACGGCGCAGGCGTCAGACGATTGCTGGCGATGATTGGTCATTGTGCGATCCTTCTTTCGAGTGAACTCAGGACACCAGGAAGACGAGGTGCAATTTCCAGACCGTTCGTACTTGTTTCGCCTTGCATTCGTAGCAGGCGAGGAGGGACACGCCGGCGTTCGCTCCTTGGGCTGCTGCAGAACCGTCGTGCCGACCGGCTTAATCAGAGAGTTCGCGACGCCTGAGGGCGGCCGTCGCCTGGGACGCCAGTTGCTCCCTCGGCCCGTCAGCGTCGAGCACCTGCAGAAGTGCGTGCGTTCGCGGGCCAGGCTCTTCCCAGCTTTCCTGCGCTTTCAAGTAGACCGACCAGTCTGCATCGGAGGCGTCCTTGCGACGGTGCTGCAATCGGGCTCGTACGATGCCGGGCGAGGCCTGGCAAACCAGCAGGCGCCCCGGGACTCCCCAGTCGCCCGCCGTATCGAGAAAGACGCCGCGCCAGCGCTCCTCCCGGAAGTTGCCGTCCACCAGCACCCGTTTCCCCTGAAACAGGAACTCCTTGGCACGGCGCAGACACTCCGCATAGGTCTGTTCCGTCCATTCGGGGCTGTAGATCCCGTCGCCGAACTCCGACGAAGTCGTCAGCCCTGCCGCCCCGGCCAGTTCTTTGCGCACCACGTCGGTTCGGATCACTTCGAAGTTTTCGCGATCCCCCAGCTCTCGAGCTAACGTCGACTTGCCGCTGCCAGGCAACCCCGCGACGAGCACCAGACAGGGCTTCCGGCGCGGAGGCTCCAGCTCTCCCAGGGCGAGCAGCCACAAGGCTCGCGACTTTGCCAGAGCGACTTGCTGATCGGCGTCGTTGATTTCCGCACGGCCAATCCGCAAGCCTTCCACTTTCGCCCGCACCATGGCGCGGTACGCCGTGTAAAAGCAGAGCAGCGACCGTCCTTCGTCATCGCAGGAAGCGTGAAAATAGGCTTCACCAAAGGCGCTGGCTAAATCTCGATGGCCTTGCAAACGGAGCTCCATTAGCAGGAACGCCATATCCGATACGGGGTCGGCAAACCGAAACCGCTCGTTGAATTCGATGCAGTCGATAATCACCAGGTCGCCCGGCGGTTCCCGGTCGGGGAAACGATAAATATGGTCGAGTCGAAGATCGCCGTGTGTGTCGCGAGGCATGTCGCGGTCCGCCCGCGATTCGATCAACGGCTGCAACCGGGCCAAGGACTCCTCGACCAGAACTTCCGCCCGCGAGAACACGGCGTGGCTGACCGTCACGCCGACGCTCGCCGCCGACTGGGTGAAGTTATCCCTCGCGTTTCCCGCCACGACCTCAAAACGACCGCCAGCGCTGATGTGCGGACCCGACGCGGCATGGTCGTGAAAAGCTGCGATCTTTTGTGCGAGAGTCCGCACCTCTTTCATCTGCACGCGGCCTGCCTGCAGGCGGTTCCACAGCGTGGCCCCCTCCGGCAAGCGTTGCATCTTCACGGCCCATTCGACCACCTCGCCGTCTCCCTCCAGGCAGGCGCCGTCTGCGTCGCGTGTGACAGGAACCACGCCCAGGTAAACATGCGGGGCCAGGCGGCGATTAAGCCGCACTTCTTCCTCGCAGAAATGGCGACGCTGAGCCAGCGTACGAAAGTCGAGGAAGCCAAAGTCGACCGGCTTCTTGATCTTGTAAACCAGCGAACCCGCCAGAAAAACGGCGGAGATGTGGGTCTGGCGGACTTCTACGTTTTCGACAGCAAAAGGGTAGGCGGCAGAGTCTGTGAGTGCGTCGATCAGATCAGCAAGTTTCAAAGGAACCACCTCATTGCGGTGACGTTTGCTCCAGGACCAGGCAGAAGCGGCCCCAGCCGGTTCTCCCAGCGCGATGCCACAAGCCATCGCGCACGTCCCCTCCTTCCTCTAAAAACGACCTTAAAGGAATGCTTGTCGCGCAAGAACCGCCTGCTGCAGATTTCCAAATTGCGAATCGTGCGCGATCGTCAAACGGGTGGGCGGCCTGGCTCCCGGACGACGATCAGGAGACCTGGTCCCAGTGATGCGCGAATTTGCCGTCATGCTTCGCGGATCCTTCCCGGTGGAAGCGGAAGTCGCTCCGAAAAAAGATCTCGCCGAATGCCTTGCGTCCCGTCCGCGCGGAACTCAAGGCGTCCAAAAACTGTGCGAACCAGCACACGCATGGGCGAAATGGTTCAGAAAAAGCGGGCTGCGAACCCTTTCAGCAAGCAGGACAAACAGGGCCCGTCTGGTTTCTTTCCCTGACGCATTAACCGCGGCTGGCAAGTTCAAAACGACCTGGTGATTGCTCTTCCAAAGGCACAACAATTGCGGCTTCTCGGGTTGAAAAAAGATTTCGATTGCGTTCGAGATTGTTCCCACCGTGGGACGCATCTCCTCGCTCAACTTGCGATGTGCGTTCCTGGCCGGAACGTTTTATTTGTCGCCTCGGCGTTACAATCCGCAGGTTGAACCGACAACCCGCTCACTTTCGCCGCCTGCTATGGAGTTCGCCTCGCTATGAAACGTATCGCCGTACTCACCAGCGGAGGCGACGCGGCAGGCATGAACGCCGCGATCCGCGCCGTCGTTCGCACCGGGATTCACCTGGGGCTGGAGGTCATGGGCGTCCAATGCGGTTATGCGGGCCTCATCGCGGGAAACTGGCGTCCGCTTTCTGCGCGCGATGTCGGCGGAATTCTGCCTGTCGGCGGCACCATGCTGGGAAGCTCGCGGTGTTTGGAGTTCACGACAGAACAAGGCCCCCGCGCGGCCATCGCCCAGCTGGAACAGGCGAAAATTGACGGGCTGCTCGTGATTGGCGGAAATGGTTCGCAGACAGGCGCCTTTGCGTTATCGCAGCTGGGGTTTCCCGTCGTCGGGGTTGCTTCCACGATCGACAACGATCTGTATGGCTCCGACATTACGATCGGCGTCGACACGGCGCTCAACATCGCACTCGAGTCGATCGACCGCCTGCGAAGTACGGCGACCGCCCATCACAGGGCGTTTCTGGTGGAGGTCATGGGGCGAAATTGCGGCTACCTGGCGTTAATGTCGGCGATCGCTGGCGGCGCAGAAGCGGTCTGCCTGCCGGAATATGAAATCGATCCCGAACAACTGGCGGCCGAGTTAGCGGACGCTTACGACCGCGGCAAGTCGCACGCGATCGTGGTCGTCGCCGAAGGAGCGAGTCTGAACGCGACGGGCCTGATGCAGCACTTTCAGGAACATCGCGAACGGCTTGGTTTTGATGTGCGAGCGACCATTCTGGGCCACGTCCAACGGGGCGGAAATCCAGGCGCCTTCGATCGGATCCTCGCCTCGCGACTGGGCGCCGCCGCCACGGAGGAGATCGCGTCCGGCAATCACGGACTGCTTGTGGGATTGATTGAAAACCAGATCACAATCACTCCGCTGCCGGACGTCGTCGCGAACGAAAAAAGCATTGATCCGCGGCTGTACGCCCTGGCGCAAATCCTGGCCAAATAGTGGTTCCGTTGAATGGATTGCCTGTTTGGAGAATGCGCACAAAGGAAACGATCTCTACGTCGCCAAATGCGATCGGCTACGGAACTGGCGACAAATCGCGCAACCGGCTTCAAGGCGGCGTCCTTGCTGGCGCCGATCCTGATCACGGCATCGGGATGCTCGTCCTCAGACGACAGGGTTGCGACTATCGGCTTCCATGTCGTATCGTTCGACGAGCCGCTACAACGTACACCGGCTGACACCGCCCCAGGCTTAATGCCGAATATTGTCAAGCGACGAAATCGAGGACATCGTCCCCTTCCTGAACGCCCTTGAAAGCAAGTTCCCCGAAACCACTCTGCCGCGCATTCCCTCTCGGTCGGGTGAAAGGATTCTTGCAGATCAAGAGCCGGCCGTGGTCATCGGGACGGATCGGGAGAGAGAATGACTGTGAAGATCGAAGCGATCGACGCTGCTTTGAAAACGGAGCAAAACACGATGGCGCGGCAGCGACTTCTCAAACAACGATAGACGCTAAAACAAGCAGCCACGAACGCAGGAAGAGTGTGCCAAAATGACTTTGCTGTACTATGCCCCTGTCTTCCTTGAACATGACACGGGAAACCATCCTGAAAGTGCAGCGCGAATTCTTCCCACAATTCGGCATCTGAACCAGGTTGCGATGCATTCAACCTGCCTTCGCCCGTCATGGAGCGAAGTTTCCAACGATCGACTTGAGCGAGTTCACTCGGCCAGGTATATCCAGTCCGTCAAGGAGTTCGCCGAACAAGGCGGCGGGTACATTGAAGAAGATACTGCGATCTGCTCGCAGTCGAATCGTGTTGCCCGAATGGCGGCCAGTGCTGTATGCGACGCCGTTGAAAAGGTAGTAAGCGGAAATGACACACAAGCGTTCTGTCTGGTTCGTCCGCCTGGGCATCATGCGTTAACCAACGCAGCCATGGGATTCTGCTTGTTCAACAACGTAGCCATCGGGGCGAGGCTGGCGATTGACGAATTAGGCCTCGATCGCGTTCTGATTGTGGATTGGGATGTCCACCACGGAAACGGCACGCAGGCCGCGTTCTGGGAGGATGAGCAAGTCGGGTTTCTGTCGATTCACCGTTCACCGTTCTATCCCGGAACGGGAGCGGCCGACGAAATCGGATCTGGTCCGGGAATCGGAACAACACTCAATCTGCCCGTCAAGTACGGCACGCCGCGGCTCGAGTATCTTGCGATGTTCGCTGCCTCCGTCGAACGATTTGCCGAGTCCATCAGGCCGCAGTTGATCCTGATCAGCGCCGGATTCGACGCTCACCGCGAAGATCCTTTTGGGTCGCTGGGGTTAGAAAGCGAGGACTTTGGGGTGCTCACTCGCATCGTTCTGGAAGTCGCCGGTACATACGCTAACGGTCGAGTGGTCAGCGTCCTGGAAGGAGGGTACAACCCGGCAGCCTTGAGGGAAAGTGTGGAACATCATTTGCACGAAATACTTTCGATCTGAAAACGACCTCATCGCGTCGTGCATACAAAACAAGGGCAAGCAGACATGCCGATTCAAAACCTGAAGAAGATATTCCATCCGCAGAGCGTGGCGGTCATTGGTGCAAGCCGCCGCGAAAACCGTGTTGGCCACACGGTGTTGCAGAACTTGATCGGCGGCGGGTTGCAGGGAGACATCTATCCCGTGAATCCCAAGTACAAAGCCATCGGAGGCATGCCCTGCTTTTCCAAGGTAAGCGAGTTACCGACAACGGCGGATCTCGCCGTCGTCTGCACGCCCGCGTAAAGTGTGCCGGACATTGTGCGTCAATGCGGAGATGCAGGCATTCTGGGGATTGTTATTCTCTCGGCCGGCTTTCGAGAGACGGGCGGAGAGGGCATGCAATTGGAAAGGGCGGTTCAGCAAGAAGCAGGAAAATTCTCCGGCATGCGAATCGTTGGGCCGAATTGCCTGGGAGTGATGGCTCCGCACGTCGGGCTAAACGCAAGTTTTGCCACGGACATGCCGCCCAAGGGAAACCTCGCGTTCATCTCCCAGTCCGGTGCGCTTTGTACTTCCGTGCTTGATTGGTCGCTGCAAGAGCATCTTGGCTTTTCGCATTTCGTCTCTATCGGGAATATGCTCGACGTCGGCGTTGCTGACCTTATCGACTATTTCGCCCTGGACGAGTGGACGGAATCGATCATCCTGTACGTTGAGTCGATCACAGATGCACGGCAATTCATGTCGGCCGCCCGTGCGTTCACAAGGAACAAACCGATCATCGCATACAAAGCGGGAAGATTTGCGGAATCGGCGAAAGCCGCCGCGTCACACACGGGCGCCATGGCCGGTGTGGACGCAGTGTACGAGGCTGCCTTCGCACGAGCGGGCATTGTTCGCGTGTTTGAAGTCGACGACTTGTTCGACTGCGCCGAATTGCTCGCCCGTCAGAAAACGCCCAAGGGAGCTCGGCTGGCGATCGTAACCAACGCCGGCGGCCCAGGAGTCATGGCAACGGACGCGCTGCTGGAACGGCACGGCGTGCTGGCGTCGTTGTCGGAGGAAACAGTTCGCAAGCTCGATCAGGAGCTACCCGCTGCGTGGTCGCACGGGAACCCCGTGGATGTTCTGGGCGATGCGCCGCCGAAACGAATCGGTAAAGCAGTCGAGCTTGTACTCGCGGATGAGGATGTCGATGGCGTGCTTGCTATTCTTTCGCCACAAGCCATGACGGACCCGACAGGGGCTGCCAGCGCTGTCATCAAAGCTATCGGTCGTTCGCAGAAACCGGTTCTGACAGCGTGGATGGGCGGCGGAAAGGTACGAGAAGGAATTGAGTTGCTGAACGTGGCCGGAATTCCGACGTATTCATCGCCAGAGAAAGCCGTGCGAGCCTTCATGTACCTGGTGTCCTACGCTCAGAATCGGCAACTGCTGTACGAAACACCGCGCGAGTTGCCCGTCGAATTCCCACTTGACCGAGGAAAGTTGCGGGCCGTCTTCGACACGATAATTAGCGAAGGTAACGACGTGCTGACCGAAAGTACATCGAAAGCACTGCTTGAAGCCTATGAGATCCCGGTGGTCAAGACGTATGTGGCTCGCACGGCCAGCGATGCTGTAGAGCTGTCTCATCGTACTGGCTTCCCGGTGGCGCTCAAGGTCTTCTCGCACCAGATTACGCACAAAACAGATGTCGGCGGAGTCGAACTGAACCTCGCGAACAAGGAAGAGGTCTGCGCCGCGTACGAGCGCATCATATCCCGTGCGAAGCAGCAGCGTCCTGACGCGAACGTAGAAGGAGTTACGGTTCAGCGCATGGTGTCTGCACCAAACGGTCGCGAGTTGATTGTTGGAGCAAAACGCGACCCCGTTTTTGGGGCCGTGCTGCTCGTGGGAGCCGGAGGCGTCACGGCCGAACTGTATCGGGACCGCGCGCTGGAGCTGCCGCCCCTCAACGAACGGCTGGCAAGGCGAGCGCTGGAATCACTTCGGTCGTGGCCATTGCTGAGCGGATACCGCGGCCGCGCAGGCGTGAATGTAGACCGGCTGATCGAAGTCCTGATTCGGCTATCGTATCTCGTCGCAGACTACCCGGAAATCGTAGAGCTTGACGTAAACCCGCTACTCGTAACTCCCGACGACGTGATTGCCCTCGATGCCCGAATCATACTGGATCACAACGCGGTTCTCCGCCCGGAGCGTCCCTACTCGCACCTCGCAATCCGGCCGTATCCCGCAGAATTCACCAAGAGAGCAAAACTCAAAGATGGCACACCAGTCTTGTTACGACCGATCAAGCCCGAAGACGAACCGATGTGGCACAATCTCTTAGGCAGTTGTTCACCGGAAACGATCCACTTTCGCTTTCGCTACACGTTTAAAGCGACAACACACGAGATGGCCGCGCGGTTCTGCTTCATCGACTACGACCGCGAGCTTGCCATCGTCGCCGAGACGGAAGAAGACGACCGGCGCACACTCATTGGCGTCGGCCGGCTTGTCGCGGATGCCGATCACTCCAACGCGGAATACGCCGTTCTCGTCGGTGATCCGTGGCATGGACTCGGTCTCGGCTCTATGCTCACCGACTACTGTCTTGAGATCTGCCATCGCTGGGGCGTGCGCCGCGTGATCGCGGAAACCGCTCCGGACAACCGGCGCATGCTCGACATCTTCCGTCACCGCGATTTCAAAATCGATGCGTCAAGCTGCGCCGACTCAGTATTCGTCGCCAAGGAATTGAAATAGTCCGTCTCTCCCTGATTACCTGGGGCCTTCAGCATCGCGTTGTTCGTGAGCCGCCAGTTGCTGGTCGCTCGGCTGCTTGTGCATGAGTACGTCTTCCCATTTCGTAGATCGTGTCGAACACGTCGAGCGCGCGGTGGTCGTGGGTAACGACGATCACGCCGGCTCCCTGTTCGTGGGCGACTTTGGCGAAGAGCTCTATGGCGATCCGTATATTCTCGACGGCAGTCAAGAATGGAATGAGATTGGATTTCTGAAAGATGAACCTAATGTGCCGGCGACGGAAAGAACGCAGCCTGGCGTGTGCCGTTTCGCCATCGAGGACCAGTCGACCGCGAATGGCAATGCGGCCGGACGTGGGCGGGTTAATGAGGCCCACGGCGGGGAGGAACGTGGACTTGCCGGAACCGCCTGGCCCCAGCAACGCCACGACTTCCCCCTGCTTGACCTGCATGGTAGCGTCGCGCATTGCGATGACTTCGGTGTTGCCGCTGCCATAGATTTTCGTCAGGCACTTCGCTTCAATGGCGCAGGAACTGGCGTCGCTGGCGGTCATGAAAGCGCCTCATTGTTTTCATTGCCGGGCGGACCGGAACGTCGACGGCGTCTGCCGGGAGATCGGTGCGGACTCGCCCATGCCCGGGAGTCGATCGAATTGCCGTTCTTCCGCAATTCCGACCGATGTTGCTGTCAGTACAAACGCCAGGAAGAGTTTTGAACGGCGTTGCATTCTTCGCCCTGCGTGGCGCATCCTTTGGTTCTGTCATTCTGAGATGGCGGCCGGCTCCTGGTCTTCCAGAATCGACCGGCCAGAACGCGAGGGGATTCGCGGCAGAGTGATGCTCGGGAATTGGCCGTCCAGCGATTCCAGAAAGTCGACGATGTCGGCGACTTCCCGATCGGTCAGTTCCGTATCCAGCTGCACTTCCGCCATCACGCGCACCGCTTCCGGCAGCGACTCAACCGCCCCGTTGTGAAAGTAGGGAGCGGTGAGGGCAATGTTCCGCAGCACGGGCGTTTTGAAGTGATGTTTGTCCTCCTCGCGCTGCGTAACTCCGTACCGACCCAGGTCCTGGGCGAGTCCATACCTGTCGATCAGGCGACTGCCGGGATACCGCGGAAACTCTTCGAAGCTGGCGGCGGCGCCCGGTTCCCAGCCATTGAAGGCCGGCCCGGAATGGCACTCGGTGCAACCGACCGAATCGAAGAGACGCATGCCGCGAACTTGCGACGCCGAGAGCGCGGTCCGGTCGCCTTCGACATAACGATCGTAGGCGCTGTTCGGCGTGATGAGCGTTCGTTCAAAGGCGGCAATCGCCTTGACCGCATTGTCGATCGTCACCGGAGCGTCGTCGCCAAACACCTGGGCGAAGGCGGACTGGTAGCCGGGAATGGCCGCGATCCGATCAATCGCCTTGTCGTGGTTCGGCATGCCCATTTCGGGAGCAGCAATCACAGGGCCTTTGGCCTGCTCTTCCAGGTCGGGCGCGCGTCCATCCCAGAACTGCGAGGTCTGGAAGACGGAGTTCCAGACCGTCGGAGCATTGCGAGGACCGATGCGACCGTGGATACCCATGGAAGAAGGCCGCCCGTCGTCGCCGCCTTCCATCAGGTTGTGACAGGTGTTGCAGGAAACCGTTCCGGTCAGAGACAACCTGGGATCAAAGAACAACTGCTTTCCCAGCTCGATCTTTGCAGCAGTGCTCGGGTTGCCTGCCGGGGATTCGGCCTGGCGAGGAAGCTTTTGCCAGATGCCGTTCACTTTGCCGCCTGCCTGATTTGGCGTCTGGGAGTTCGCCCGGGGCGTCGTCGCCAGCAGGATCGTCGCCAGCACGGCCGACGACAACACGGCCGACGACAGCAACACACTGGATGCGATTCGTGAAGTGGGAGACAATTGCATTTCAAACTACTTTCTTAATAAACGGAAGATGCCGATCTTGTTCTTTGTTGTCATTTCATTCCCGGGGAGATTGATCGCTGGACGAGCGGGACCAATACCCGCGGACACGTTTCGAGCTGTCAGGGGGCGTCCTCAAGCAGGCCTGAGTTCTGGGCGAGCCGGTAGCCGCCGCCCAGGTTGACCGCGTCAAAACCTTTCTGTCGCAGCAGTCGCGTGGCCATGTACCCGCGCTGGCCGACATAGCAGTACGCGACAATCGTGCGGTCGCGGGGCAATTCTGCGAGTCGCTCGCGCAGCGTCTCCAGCGGAATGTTCCGTGCCTGGGCCAGATGTCCCTGGGCAAACTCGCGCTCCGTGCGAACGTCCAGCAACACCATGTTTCCGGGCGCCGGGATTGTCAATTCATCGCCCAGATGGACGGGCGTCTGATCCCCTCGCAGCACGCCTGCCGCGACGAATCCCGCCATGTTGACCGCGTCTTTGGCCGATCCGTACTGGGGCGCATAGCAGAGCTCGACTTCCTCCAGATCGTAAACGGTCATCCCTCCTTGAATGGCCATGGCGATCACGTCGATCCGCTTATCAACGCCGTGCGTCCCCACCGCCTGAGCGCCCCAGATGCGGCCATCGGCCGGATCGAACAACAGCTTGAGCGTCATCGGAGTGGCGCCTGGGTAGTACCCGGCGTGATCCTTGGGATGGATGTAGATTTTCTTGTACGCGCAATTGGCTCGCCGCAGCTGCTTCTCACTGTGGCCCGTCATGGCGGCCGTCTTGCCGAAGACGCCCACGATGGCCGTGCCTTGCGTGCCTCGATACGTTGAATCTCGACCAAAGATATGATCGGCGGCGATGCGTCCCTGCCGATTGGCCGGACCGGCCAGCGGGATCTGCGTTGGTTCGCCGGTGAGGAAGTCTGTCACTTCCGCCACATCGCCCACGGCGTAGATATGGGGATCGCTGGTCTGCATGTGGCCGTTGGTGACGATGCCGCCGCGCGGCCCGCATTCAATGCCCGCAGCGGCCGCGAGTCGGCTTTCCGGACGGACGCCGATACAGACAACCGCGAAACTGGCAGGGACTTCCTCGCCCGACTTGAGCTTCACCAGCAAATTGCCGTCATCGGCGGGACAGGCGGCAAACGCTTCCGCCGAATCCTTCAATCTCAGGTTGACGCCCTGCTGGCGCAGATGCTCTTCCAGCGGATGCACCATTTCCGCATCCCACGGCGGCAGGATTTGATCGGCCAATTCGACCACGGTCACTTCCAGCCCGCGGCGAATCAGGTTTTCGGCGACTTCGATGCCGATGAATCCGGCTCCCACAATGACCGCGCGGCGGCTGGCGCCGGTCGTGACGAGAGCGTGCATCCGATCCGCATCGGCCAGATCGCGCAGCTCCAGAACATGCGGGCCGTCGATGCCCGGGATGGGCGGACGAAACGGCGAGGCGCCCGTCGCAATCACCAGCCTGTCGTAGGTCTCCGTATAGGTTTCGCCCGTTTCCAGATTCTTGACCGTGACCGACTGCCCCGCGCGATCGATCGCGGTGACTTCCTGCCGCGTCCGCACATCCAGTCGATGCCGCTGCCGCAGTTGTGCGGCCGGCGCCACCAGCAGCCTGTCTCGCGACGCGATTTCGCCGCCCACATAGTACGGCAGCCCGCAATTGGCGAACGACGGTTCGGTCCCACGCTCAATGAGGATGATCTCCGCATCCTCATCCGACCGCCGTGCACGGGCCGCCGTGGAAGCTCCCCCCGCCACGGCGCCGATAATGACAATCTTCATTCGCATTTCTCCTGCGATTAGGCCAGCCTTGCTGGTGTCAGTACTTTCATCCCGCTTACACACGTCCTTTCAACATTCCGTGCCAGTACATTGCCGGCAGACCAAACTTTTTGAGCAGGAACATGCTGAATCGTTCCTGGGCCTGGTCGAATGGAAATGTTTCGGCGGGTTGTCCGCTGTAGTCAAATTCCGCCAGGACCAGGGAATCGTAGCCAGTCACCACGGGGCAGGACGTGTAGCCATCGTAGCTCGCCAGTGCGGGTTGCTGCTTCATCGCCCCCAGTAAATTGGCCGCCAGCACCGGGGCCTGCTTCCGAATCGCCGCTCCGGTCTTGGATGTGGGCAAGCTGGAAGCGTCGCCAAGAGCGTATACATTCGCAAATCGCGTGTGCTGCAGCGTATGCTTGTCCACTTCGACCCATCCGGCTTCGCCAGCCAGCTCGCTCTGCGAGACAAAGTCCGGGGCGCTCATAGGCGGCGTCACATGGATCATGTCGTAGGGAATGATCAGCTCTTCGTCGGTGTCCATGTGTCGATAGATCGCTTCTTTGGACGCGGAGCGCACCTCGACCAGATTGTGTCGATAACGCGGTTCGACGCCCTTGCGCTGGCACACCCGTTCAAGCACCTCGCGGTATCGATCCACGGCAAACAATCGCGGCCCCGCCAGTGTAAAGATGACTTCGATGTTGTCGCGAACGCCCGTGCGACGAAAATGGTCTTCGGCCAGGTAACAGATTTTCTGGGGAGCGCCGCCGCACTTGACCGCTCCCGCGGGCTGCGTGAACAACGCCACGCCCTGCCTCAACTCACGAATGAACTTCCACGTGCTGGCGACGGTATTGATAGAGTAGTTGCTGCATACTCCCTCCTTGCCGACCGCTTCCTTGAGCCCCTTGACCTGGTCCCAGTTGACTTGAATCCCCGGCGCCACCACGAGATAATCGTAGCCGATCGCTTCGCCGTCGTCGGTCGTGACGGTGTTGGCGGATGGTGCGAACACTGCAACACGCTTCCTGATCCAATGCACGCCATAGGGAATCAAATCCGCTTCGTTTCGGCCCGATTCTTCGGGCTTGAACATGCCGCCGCCCACCAGGGTCCATAGCGGCTGGTAGTAATGTTTTTCTGACGGCTCGATGATCGCAATGTCGAGCGACGGATCGGCGTTTTTCAATCGAGCTGCAACCGTGATTCCGGCTGTGCCGCCGCCAACAATAACGATTTGATGATGGTTCACTGGGATGGTCCTGTAAAGGTTGCGGTTGAGTTATCGGGTAGCCGATGCCAGCAGTCTTCGATGTTTCCAGCATGAGTGCATGCCGCCAGACGCTTCCTGTCAGGGCGCGGAATTCGCCCCGTTATGCTTCTCTTCGAGCACGCCGCCAAAACACTTCGCGAACTGCAGTCCAAACGACAAGGCTCGCTGCGTGCTGGGATCACGGAGCGCTCCCAGCAAGCCAAACACGCCCACGCGCTGGGGAACCGGATGCTCGCACGTGCCGCGACGACAACCCGCCAGTGCAGAGCCGGCCATGCTCACGGCTTCCACAGAATGCTTGTTCAAGACGTCGGACTTGACCAGGAATCCAATCCTATCCAGTTCTTCCCGTCGAATCTGGCCGCCCAGATACAAGGCCGCATGTAGTCCCTGGCGAACACTCTGTTCCAGGTTGATGCCGTCCGCCTTGAGCTGTGTCGCCCATTCGTCAAGAACATCCACGGCGGTCGCGACCAGGCCCGGCAGTTCATCAAGCAAAGCACTGCCTTCTTCCAGCTTGGGCAGTCGAGCAACCAGGCCCTCGATGGCCCGCAGGCTGGAGGGTTCGGTCACGCGCACCAGCAGCTTCAAGAGATCGGTCGCCCGCTGTTCCAGGTCAATTCCGTCTTGCGCAGCCTTGCGGCTAATGGCGTCAAAAAAGTCGGTCGCCATGGCAACCAGGTTGGGCAAGTCGCCGGCAACCTGCAGCACCTGATCCAGCGACTCCGCATGGTCGAGCAAACGATGTAAAACTGCAGAAGTCTGTGGATCCTGCAAACGATCCACGAGGGACGGTCTCTCAGTCAGGGGGGCCATGGATGCCTCGTTGAGGAAAGGAAACAAGATCGAATTGCCGCAGCGACCTGCTCCACGGCGCGGCCGGCGAGCATCGCCCGCTTCCGGGAGACGTTCGCCATGGCGAGGTTACGCTTGATTCCTGCAACGCGGACCGATAAAGGTCCGTATTGCCTGTGGAATCTCAGCGGAGTCTCAGCGGCCGCTCCGCGGCGATGAAGGGTTGATCGGGTCCGCGCTGGGATCGCTCTCAGGGGGCGAACCCGCTTCGGACGATTTCTGGCCGGAGTGCGAATCCACCGCACAGCTTCCCGACAGTCACGTTTTGACGCCGAACCGCGGCAGCACCCAGGCGTTGAGCACGAACCAGACCACCAGCACGCCCAATGGCCAAAGTAGCTCTTTCATGATTTCTCCCTGCTCAAGTGCATTGTCGGGAACCCGCGTCGCACGTCGGCGAGGCGGGAGACGAATCGACCGAAAGTCCAGCCGCGGTCCAGGCGCCCAGGCCGCCGGTCATGTTGATGACGTAAAGTCCGGCCGCCTGCAGGATGCTGGCCGCGATGGCCGAACGGCCGCCCGTCTGGCACTGCGTCACGACCGGCTGGCTGCTTTCGATCGTTGCGACATTGCCGGGCAAGCGTCCCAGGAAGTGGTGTTCGGCCTGCGCGATGCGGCTGGACTTCCATTCCTCGTCCGAACGCACATCCAACAGCTTCACCTCGCCGGACTCGATGCGCGACGCCAGTTCGCCCGGCTTCGCGGTGGGGTAGCTCTCGGAGGCAAGTCCCGCCTCCCGAACTTTGGCGGCGTCGAAGTAGCCCCGCACGTCGTCCAGGCCGATGCTGCGCAGCACGCGGATCGCCTCGGGTAGCTGGCCCGCATCGGCAATCAGGTAGACCGGCTGGGAATAATCCACCACCCAGCCCGCCCAGCCGGCGAGCATGCCGGTGGGGATGTTGAGCACCCCCGGTACGTGACCTTTGGCGAACTGATCGGAAGGCGAAAGATCAATCACCGTCGCCGACTCCAGCCGGGCGGCCAGCTCGTGAACGGGCTGCGACTCGGGCAACCCCTGGTCGCCGAGGATCTCCGGCCCTTCCTTGTTGACCCGTTTCATCACCGCGAAATACCGGGGAGCTTCCGGCTGGTCCGACAGGATGTACCGGACGAACTTCTCTTCGTCGGTGAATTGCAACGCCGGATTAAACAGCTTCTCATAGCCGACCGTCGACGAGGGAACGGCTCCCAGTCCCTTGCCGCACGCACTGCCCGCGCCATGGGCCGGCCAGACCTGCAGGTAGTCGGGCAGCTGCCGGAAGCGCTCCGCCGACTGGAACAGGTCGCGAGCGCCGGGCTCCGCGGTGTTGGCCAGGCCGGCCGCTTCTTCCAGCAGGTCAGGACGACCGATCGAACCGACAAAGACAAAGTCGCCCGTGAAGATCCCCATCGGCTGGTCGGCGCCGCCGCCTTCATCCGTCAGCAGAAACGAAATACTCTCCGGCGTGTGGCCGGGCGTATGGAGTACGTTGAATTTGATGTTGCCGATCATGAACGTGTCGCCATCCTTGACCAGTTGATGGTCGTACTGGTCGGCGAACAGATACTTCCACTCCGGCGGTCCTTCGTCGGAAACGTAAAGTTTGGCGCCGACGCGATCGGCCAACTCCCGGGCGCCCGACACAAAGTCGGCATGAATGTGCGTCTCGGCGACGGCGATCAACTGGAGGCCTTCACGCTGGGCCATTTCCAGGTACGGGTCGATATCGCGTCCGGGATCGACCACCACCGCCACCTTGGCCCGCTGGCAGCCGACCAGGTAAGAAGCGTGAGCCAGAGCCTGGTCGTAAAAGTATTTAAGCAACATCGTTCGATCTCCGTTGGTTTTACAGAACCATCGTTTTGAAAATGACAAAAACGGCGACGAGCATGACCGCTGTGGCGAAAATCTTCTGCAGCGTCGCTCCCTTGAGTCTTTTGGCCGCCAGGCCGCCCAGCCAGACGCCGGACAGACCGCCGACCAAAAACTGCAGCGTCGTCTCCACCGCCAACGCTTGACCGGTCGCCAGATACGAAGCGACGCCGCTGATGCTGACCAGAAAAATCACCAGCAGCGAAGTCCCCACCGCCCTGTGGATTTGCATGCCGCTGAACAGCACTAAGGCCGGAACAATGACGAAGCCGCCGCCCACGCCGAACATGCCGGACAGAAGGCCCGTCAACAAACCGACCAGCACCAGCAGTCGGGCGCAGCGGGACGTTAGTCGCAGCGTTCCGTCCTCGTCCCGCTGGCAGGCCGAGCGATCTTCGGCGGCTTCGCCTTCGGTCGCACAAACGCCGGTCGCCAGTTCCGGACGTCGCGTCTTGGCCCACATCCGCCAGGCCACGACCAGCATCAAACAGCCGAACATCATGAGCAACACTGTTTCGGGAAGCAGCATGGAAAGCCAGGAACCCAGCGGCGCCCCGAGCATCCCGGCGACCGCAAAGAGCAAGCCCGTCCGCAGTTCAACCTCGCCGCGCCACAACCGCGGCAACACGCCCGCCAGGGCCGTGCCGCCCACCGACGCCAGGGAAATTCCCACCGCCTCCCGCGGCGCCGCGGCCAGGCCGTAAATCAGAAACGGGACCGCAAAGACGCCGCCGCCTCCGCCCGTCAATCCCATCGCAAAACCGACGAAGCAACCGCCGACCACCGCTAGACCGAACATGATCCATCCTGGCATTGATTCCACGGCATCCGGGCAATCAGCATGCCCATCGCACAACTATCGGTAATGCCTGCAAACATCAGGCCAGCGCCGACAAAAGCAGGGATTCCGATGAAGTACGGATGCACGAAGTACCCCAGCAAAGCGCCGGCCAGCACGAGAGAACCGGCGGCGATCCGCACCTGCCGCTCCAGCGACATCACCTTCTTGCCGCGCACGACCCGCAGCCCCGCTTTGACCCAGGCCTCGGTTCCGCCGGTGATATTCACGACGTTGGTGAAACCCGCGTCGATAAACTTCTGCTGGGCTTTGGCGGCGCGCGATCCGCTTCGGCAGATGAGATACAGAGGCTCGTCCGCCGATCCGTTGCGGGATTGCATCACCGACCCCGGATCCAGGGCGTCGAGGGGAATATTTCTAGCCTTCGCCGCGTGGACCTCCTGAAACTCCAACGGGGTGCGCACGTCGATAATCTCGACGCTGGCGCTTCCGTCACGTTCATTAAATCGCTGCACGCTGATGGTTGAATTTTCTTGCATGACTTCTCTCCCGGAATCTCATTGCTATCTCGTGATATCGTAAAATGACGATACTTATCACCAAAAAAACACGCCCCCTGCCCTGCTCACGTAGTCAGGAACCGACTCTCCACGCACTTCATCAGATCGGCCAGATGCGCTTCGGCGACCTGGTAGTAGACCCGGCGCCCTTCCCGTTCACTCGTGAAAAAACCACATCGTTGCATCAGACGCAGATGTTCCGAAGCCACGTTATCGGGAACGCCGCAATCCTCCGCCAGTTCGCCAACCGTATACCGGCCATGCAACAACAACTGGACGAATCGCAAACGCACCGGATGCGCCAGCGTTTTCAGGCACTCCGCCGCCTCGGCAAAGGCGGCCAGGTCGCCGTACGGCTTTTCCGTCTTGTCTGCTTTTTTAGCCATTCATAATCTCCCTACTCAAATATATCGTAATGTCACGAGGTGTCAATCAGTTATTCTTAACCTTTCCTCCAATTCATCTTTGGCGGACTGCTCCCCCCGAACGCTCGGTGGATCGAGAAACGCGCCGCGCTAACACCGCAAGACACAGTGTGCAGGTTCGCTCACCACGATTTCCTTTACGGGAAGAAACGGCCCGCGAACCACGCGCGGGGCGAGCTCAGAAACGACATTTCCACGCTTGCCCTGTCCGCTTGGAGGAGCGGGCGCGGAAATTGCATGGAGTTCAGGTAACCCAAGTTGTGGGCGCGTTCAACAGCCTGTCGAACGCCGAGCCAGCGCGAACTTTTCCGTCCAGGGGGGGAAACAATGAACCGATTTTCCGTCAACAAGGTCGTAGTCCCCGTCGACTTCTCCGACGCATCTTTTCAGGCGGTGGAGAAGTCGCTGGAAATGGTCGACCACCCTTCGCAAATCCACCTGCTCCATGTGCTGGTCGAGATGCCCGTGAACGACCCGGGCGTTATCTGGGGAGCGGTCGATTGGTCCAACCGGGTGGAGAAAGTCACGCAGCACCTTTCCGAACAATTCGCCGATCCACGATACGACGGCGCCATCATCAAAGTCGCCTGTGGCGATCCGGGGCATATGATCGCAGACTACGCACAGGAACACGAGGCCGACCTGATTGTGATTCCATCGCATGGCCGCACGGGACTGAAACGACTGCTCATCGGTTCCGTAGCCGAGCGCGTCGTGCGGCTCGCCCATTGTCCGGTGCTTGTCTTGCGGCGCTGACATCGCGAAGAAGCGATGGACACTCAATCTTCCCGAAGAAGGGGTAAACGATGAAGGCTGATTTTCCTGCCGGGCTCGTCTCGCTGGATGTTTTGCTGCCCATCTGGGGGCGGTTCTTTGCGGTGTCTCCCTTGATCGTGGTGGGTTCGCTCGAGGAAAACAGCGAATGGAATTTTGCGCCGAAACATATGGCGACTCCATTAGGATGGGAGAACTATTTTGGCTTTGCCTGCACCCCGGAGCATGGCACGTATGCGAATATCCGGCGAAACGGGGAGTTCACCGTCACGTATGTACGTCCGACACAGGTTTTGCTCGCCAGCCTGGCGGCCTCCGGTCGCGAGCAGCAGGGACAGAAGCCCGCTTTGGCCGCACTCCCCACGTTTCCCGCGAAACGGGTGGCAGGGCGATTTCTCGCCGACGGGTACCTGTTCCTGGAATGTGAGCTCGATCGCATCGTCGACGGCTTCGGTGCGAATAGCCTGATCGCCGGAAAAGTCGTGGAGGCCCACATCGACGAAGATTCTTTGCGCGAGTAAATAGGGCCATCCATTAATTGTTGACAGCCACCCGCGATTTCGTTAAATTCCAATCTTTCCATCGCCCTTTCCCATTAGTTCTGAGGCGTCCCGTCATGGCCCGTACTCCGCGTCGTGAAGTGATTGATGAGTCTACGGTTGGCGTGTTCCATTGCGTCAATCGCTGTGTGCGACGGGCTTATTTGTGTGGGCAGGATCCGGTGTCGGGCCAGGATTTTGACCATCGGCGGGCGTGGATTCAGCGGCGGATGGAGTTCCTGGCCGGCGAGTTCGGCGTCGAGGTGCTCGGCTTTGCCGTGATGAGCAACCATTTGCACGTCATTCTGCGAACCCGGCCCGATGTGGTGGCGGAGTGGTCCAACGACGACATCGCCCTGCGATGGTGGAACCTGTTTCCGCTGCGGCGCGAACAAGACGGCTCGCCAGCCGAACCGACCGAAGCGGAACTCGGCATGCTGCTGTGCGACTCCAAGGTGCTGGCCGAACGGCGGCAGCGGTTGTCGAGCCTTTCCTGGTTCATGCGCTGCCTCGCAGAGCCCATCGCCCGCCGGGCCAATAAAGAGGACGAATGCACCGGCCGTTTCTGGGAAGGTCGCTATAAATGTCAGCCGCTTCTTGATGAAGCGGCCTTGCTGGCGTGCAGCGTCTACGTCGATCTCAACCCCGTGCGAGCCGGCATCGCCGCCACGCCGGAAACGAGTCGTCACACCTCCGGCTACGAGCGGATCGAAGCCAGCAAGGCCGAGAGTGACACAACTCGACACCCGGCTACGTCCAATGAAGAGCAATCACCGCGGCAAGACGACTGGCTCAGCCCGATCGAACTGGACGAGCAAAGCGAACGCTCAACCGCCCCTCCCGCCCGCCGGGCATCGCACCGCGGCTATCTCTCGCTGGATCTCATGGCGTACTTGAAACTACTCGACTGGACCGGTCGGCAGATCCGGCGTGGCAAGCGCGGCAACATCCCTTCCGATCTGGCGCCGATCATGGAGCGGCTGCAGATCTCGTCCGACCTCTGGGTGGACACCGTCCAGAACTTCCGCAAGCTGTTCCACCGAGCGGCCGGCTCCCCCGCCACTCTCGCGGCCGAAGCCGCCCGCCAGGGGAAACGCTGGCTGGCGGGGATGCAGAGCAGTCGCGAGTGCTTTGGCGTCTAGGTCAAGCCTGCTCTCGCTTTCGCCGTAATTGCCAGCCCTTTGCAGCGAGACGCTGCCTTCCGCGCGATGTCCTCCAGCTATCGGGCCATCGCTGCGATTTTCTGTCGGCTTGCCTGCCGATGCCAGCTTGCCTGCCGATCGCGTCCCTCGATCCCGAGAATCGCCGCGCCTGGGAAAGGTTTATTTTGCCTGCTCGCCTCAGTTTTGCTAAAGTTTGGGTGGCCCCATTTGCCACTCAACAGAAGTTTAGCGGGATCAAGCCCCATCTCGAAGGACGTACACCGACGCTGGAGCCCTGTTGGTCGTGGATGGCCTAACCATTCGGCTCTCTCCCGCGCTGGTGCGGCCTCGGGTTGTACGACGACGGGGCGAAGGAATTTGCTGTCGGTTGTGAAAGGAGCACGCAGGTTGATGGAAAAATGGGTAGGCTTACGGCGTTGGAGTTAATCCGCCGGTTCCTGCTCCACGTTCTCCCAAAGCGGTTTGTCCGTATTCGATACGATGGCCTGATCGCCACCCGCCATGTCGTCGAGAGACTGGCTCGCTGCGGGGAACTGCTGGCGCCGAAAACGATTCCAGCCCTTCCCGAGCCTTCCGCCATCCAAGGCTCCAGAGCTCGCGCAACCTGCGCTGCGCCATCGAAACTCCAGAGGCGACGCCGCACCTGCTCCGCGGCATTCAATCAACATGCAGCTACCGGCATGCTCGGCCCGTTCGACGCTGGTAAACCGCTTCTCTTTTCCCCCGATTCCGAACAACGTCCGACCCGCTCACCAGACCAGACCTTTGTGTTGTTAAACCATTTCGAAACCATTCCCCCGAGAGAGTGGGGGTCGGACCGATGTTTTTCAAAAGGCTTGACCTCTATTGGAAAAAGGACTACCAAACAGTGGTGGGAAAGTCCAATGCGAACGACAATCAGGCGGTGAGTTGTTGAGGCAACCTTTCGAGGGATGATGGAGCGGAAATGGATTGGCGTCGGGGTGGCTTTGATGCTCGGCGGCTGCCTGGGTTTGGACAGTGGTCCGGAGTTGGTCCCGGTCGCCGGTCGGGTGATAGTAGGCGGAAAGCCGGCCCCACGGGGAAGCGTGACCCTGTATGCCGAGGATGCGGATGCCTCCTATACGCCGATTGGATCGATCGCCGACGGAGCTTATGCTGTTTACGTCAATGGCAAACCGGGAGCACCGCCTGGCAAGTATCGCGTCACCGTGTTTGTTCAAGAGGCGCCCCAGGCCGGCGCGGGGCATGGTTCGCTGCCGCGAAGCCTGGTTGAAACCAGGTACAACCAGAAAATGAAAACGCCCCTGACGCTTGAAGTCACCCGTGAAGCGGCCGAAGGACAGTACGACTTGCTGATTGAGTAATTGCCGATTACGGAGCTGTGGGAGCCTTATGACATCGACCTTACTTCGGGCGAGTCAACGCGGGACGCGGCACGCCTTTACGCTGGTGGAACTACTGGCTGTGATTGCGATTGTCGCAATCCTTCTCGCACTATTGCTGCCTGCGGTCCAGATGGCGCGCGAGGCCTCACGACGCAGCCGGTGTGGCAACAAACAGAAGCAGATCGTCCTTGCGGCGCATTTCTTTGAGTCAGCACACAAGACGATCGTCTTCAACCGCTATAGCGATCCGGGGTATGGCGGCTTCTCCGACTGGGACGCTTGGGGTTCGTATGGCGGCGCCGATTCCAAAGCCTGGAGTTGGCTTGCTGCGCTGCTTCCGTATCTGGAACAGGGCAATGTTTACGATCAGGGAAGTATTCCCAACAGCACTTTTGGTGAGAGTTCGGCGACCGCACAGACGGTTTCCGTGTTCTTCTGTCCGAGCGACCAGATGCAAGGCCACAGTCCCATGGTCGAGCACTCCCACTACATGAAAGACACGCCGGCAGGGCTGACCAACTACAAAGGCGTCCTGGGGTCGAATTTCTGCTGGGGGCCTTACGCCAATACCGGCGCGAGCGGCGAGTGCGAACCGTGGCTGTCTGGCAATGGGCTGCTGGTTCCGATGGCCTGGCGCCGCCCCATAACCCAGGGCGATGTTGAGGACGGTCATAGCAACACATTGATGGTCGGCGAGCAGACCTGGAACAATCAGGTCTTTGGGTGCAGTACCTGCTACGGGCTTGGATTCGCCTACGCCCATTCGATTGAAGCGAGCGCCAATGCGGCGTTGCCGCCCAACGCAAAACGGCCGGACGGGACCGAATTCGCAAAGGCCGATTTTGAGGGGCAAAACGGATTCCGCAGCCAGCACCCGGGCGGCGTGCAGTTCGGCTTCGCCGACGGCTCAGTTCATTTTCTCAGCGACAGCATCAACTTATCCGTCTACCGCGCCTTGGCGACCATCGCTGATGGCGAGGATGTCAACAGCCGCTGACCTCAGCAGCGTTCCGACAGTTTTCGACGAGCGATTGGAGCCGTTTGACCTCTTGAAAGTTCCCTTGCGAACTGCGGTCGAGCTTGTAGCCGGTGGCGTTGCCCGCCTGCTGCAGGACCTCGGCGACGGTGATTTCCTCCTCGTTGGTAGAGCATTGCGTGGGTTTCGTACGAGGCGCCGTCCGTTCGAACAACGTCCAGACCGCTCACCAGACCGCACCTTGTTGTTGAACAACGACGCGGAGCGGCAGTTTCGGAGTTGAACATCTATCGTCCGTTCGTCGCGTGAACGGCGGCGAGTCTTGTTCTCGCGAATCTTCCATTTAGTCTGAACTCTTTGGCTGTTTCTTTCCTTGCCAAGGAGTTTCATGATGGGAGGGAATCGGGGGAAAATAACTTCGGCGATTTTTCCCGTTTGGCCGGAATCGGAAACGCGACATCCACAAGGGTCGTGGCGAATTCCTTCTCACACCTCTTCCTCCTTCTTTGCGCCTTTGCGTGAGTTCCCCTTTTCCGCGATGCCGATTTTTCAACCCGCTCCTTTTATCTTCCAGCCGTTGCAGGAGAGATTGGCGGTTTGATCACCAGGTGAAGCATACGTAAAAGTTGAACGTCATCGCTGTTATACAAAAACCGAAGAAGTTTTTTTCCCTCATTCCGAAGAACGGCCCGACGCTAGCGCGTTCGGCTCACAGGATCAGCCGGCTTGGGCTGCTCAGGTTTCGTGGTTCCTGTCGAGAAAAATACCGAAGTTATTTTTCCCGCGTTCCGAGATCTGCCCGATCGCATGGGCGGACTGCTGAAGTACCACCTTCGTAAAGCCGCGTGAAATTCGTCCTGTTCCGCGGTCGATCTTCTGCGATCCCCGTCTGCGCGGATGCCAAATTCGTGGGCGAACAGATGAAATATTCAACGATTGAGCGCGGCGGTCGGCCGACATTTGATAAAAGACCGTCATTCAAAGCCCTCAAAACATGGACTTTGAACGTCGTTCGAATACCTTTACCGTACGCGCCGCCCGATAACGGCGAATCGTCTGCAGGGAGGAACGGCGCACGTGCTCATGGTTATCGAGCCACCGCTGCCGCAGATCGACAAAGGAAATCGGCTCAAAGCCAAGGGCCGACGGCGCGCCGACTTGTAGCTGGGCGTTAATCTCGGCGGCCAATTGTTTAGCTTCGTCGCGATCCGGTCCAGCGCGCGGCGGGCGACGTCGGCCTTGCTCGTGGTAACACAGATATCCTGGGCCGCCTGCTTCCGTGTGGATCGATTGGCCTTCGCCTTCGTGACCGGCGGCGATGCGGGCGTTTCCAGCTCGGCGTCCGCTTCGACAACCGCCGGCTTCGCTTTCGTTCGGCTACTCGTCGCCTTCGCATGTTTGGTCGCGGTCTGCCTGGCCGCGGCAGGGTCTTTCTTCGTGGACGTGGTCGCTGCTTTGGTGGTGGTCTTCTTCGCCATGATTCGGCTCCTGTGTAAATTCGATGGTTCCGCCATCGTCAGGTCGCGGGCGTTTTCCGCGACAGACACACACAAGCCAGCAATCGGAAGGAACATCAAGCGGGATGTTAGCGAGGTGGTCAGAAGTTTGGCAGGTTTTTGAATCTGCCGGAAGGAATTCACCAAAGTGCATGACGTGCACAAGAACCGGCGTTTTTTACAAATGCCGCCAAGTCGCCCCGGTTCGCCACGGGCGCGCTGAACCCCGATTGCTTCCATCCCGAGCGATACACTTTTCACCCACCCAGCGCTGGACTATTGGGCTGGCGTTTCCACCCCGCAATCGTCGCATTTTTCGAAGCAGGCAAGGACACGCTCTTCGACCAAGATTGACGGCGCTCCCGGCAACGATGCGCGGCCCATTTACGACATCGTATCGGCGCTTCCATTGCCGCTGCGATGCGCCCATAGATGATGTGCGCCTACAATCGCCGCTCCGATCGCTAGACCGATAACGCCGCAAATTGCCGCGTCGACCAGCCAACCGGATAGCCCGCCATGCAGGCCAAACCATGCTTCGGGGTGCTGGCCGAACCCATGAACGATAATCTGACCTCCAACCCAAAGCATTGCCGCCGTTCCCACGAAGGTAAGGGCCATTAATAGCTTCGGCATCGCTTTCACCAATCCGCGTCCAAATCTTGAGACAAGCCCGTTGTCGCGCTGCGCCATGTGCAAGCCGACATCGTCCATTTTTACAATCAGGCCCACAACGCCGTAAACCGCCAGCGTAATTCCGATAGCCACCAGAAACAGCGCCCCCCCCTGCATCCAGATCGATGGATAGTCTCCGGCAACTTCCTGGAGCGAAATGGCCATGATTTCAGCCGAAAGAATGAAATCCGTACGCACTGCGCTGTTCACGGTATTCTCTTCATGCGTTTCACTGCAAACTTCGGCGACTTTCTCCTTCAGCGGCTTTTTTTTGTGCGGCAGGAGTTTGTGGATTACCTTTTCCGCCCCTTCGAAACAGAGGTATAAGCCGCCAAGCATCAAGATCGGCGTGATGAGCCAGGGCAGAAACGCGCTGAGCAATAGCGCTGTCGGAAGTATAAAGACCAGCTTGTTTATTAGCGATCCCTTGGCAATCCGCCAAATGATTGGCAGTTCACGGTTAGGGGTGAAGCCAATGATGTATTGCGGCGTGACGGCTGCGTCGTCGATGACAACGCCGGCGGCTTTCGTACTCGCTTTTGCGGCAGCGGCGCTAATATCATCGACGGACGCGGCAGCCAGCCTGGTGATCGCGGTGATATCGTCCAATAATGCGGCTAGACCAGATGGCATGGGTTTCTTCCTAACAAAGTCTCGTCGAAAGGGTCAGTGCGCGACCGTTGGCCCTGCTGGGGAAGCCCTGTTCCATCCGTTATGAAGTTCTCAGGCCCTTTTGGCAAGGAGATGCTTTATAACCACGAAGCCTCGAAAGCGGCAGGACGCGGATGCGATGTTGGACGGTGGAGCCTCGCGGTCGACTCGAATTCTGGGAAGCCATCGTGAGATTGCGTCTTTCGAGAGCGGCGCTGCACCACGGCTACGATACACGGTCTGCTCGTCGTGCAAAAAGCTTTAGGACTTTGCCCTGAAATGATTCGAACGCGTTTCAAAGTCCTGCGTCTAAACGACTTTGAATCACGATTCCACAGCTTGAGAGGAGCAAGGCCGAAACCCCAGCTTAATCGTGGAGAAGTTCCAGGATGCAAACTCGTAAGCGACCTCAGGAAAGACTTGCCCTGATGATTGAGAAAACAGAGAGCGAGTTCGAAGAAAGTCCTACCGAGGGATCTTCCACACCGACTCCAGTCCCAGCCGACCCCCAATTTCACGCTCAACGTCGAGAGCCAACCCTCTCGGCGTTTTTGCGTATATAACATGACCTGACAAGGGTTTACGTCGACACCACGACGGGCAATGGCGATCTCTCTACCGCCGCTTGAGCGCAGCCCAACGGCCCGATTCCGGCCCTCTCAGAGACCCACACGCCAGACTCTCGACCTCTCGGGGGGTGAGTAGCCGTTTTGGTTACCAGGATCGTCCGGCCGGCACCCCGTAACCAACCCTCCTCGGAATCGGCGAGTGACGGCAAGTACACACCGTATTCGGGCATGCCAGGACGGGCTGTGTACTTCTTGTCAACGCCAAGCGAGGCGACGGAGTATTGGCATGGCCTTTACAGGAACGCTATCGCGAGGTGTAGCACTTTGCTCCAAGACGGAGCAGCAACTCCCCCCCTTACGAAGGTGGTAGACTCAATATCCGAGTCGCGACGAGTTTCGAGGCAAGGGTCGCATCATGCATCATTCCACCAACCTGCGCGAACAACTGGATCTGATCACCGACGAGTTCGAGGCGGCTTGGCGGACGGGTCCGCGCCCGCAACTCTCCGACAATCTCGCCGAGCATCTGTCGATCGATCCCGCGCGATTGCTCTACGAACTGCTACTGGTCGAAATGGACATGCGACAAGCGGCGGGCGAAACGCCCCGCTTGGAAGAATACTGCGCTGCCTTTCCCGAACAAACGGCTGTCGTGCACGAAGCATTTGCCGCCGATCAGACGATTGCTCTGGCCGGCTCAGCGCAGGAGACATCGTCGTTTACGCGGGCGCAACTGGCGAGCGATTCGCTCGATCAGAATCTGCGCAAGCAAATCCGCTTCCTCGCTCCTCCGCAGCAACCGGACGAAATTGGCCGCCTGGGCGACTATCGCGTGCTCGAAGTAATGGGCGTGGGCGGCATGGGCGTCGTCTTTCGGGCGGAAGATCCTCATCTCCAGCGGCTAGTGGCGCTCAAAGCGATGAAGCCGGCGGTGGCGGCCAGTCGTTCGTCGCGCGACCGTTTCTTTCGCGAAGCCAGGGCGGCCGCGGCCCTCGATCACGATCATATCGTTTCCATCTATCAGGTCGACGAAGACCGGGAGATTCCGTTCATCGCCATGCAGTATCTGTGCGGCGAGTCGCTGCAGACGCGGCTCAAGCGGGAAGGATCGCTCGAACAGCACGCGGTGATCCAGATCGGCCGGGAAGTCGCCTTGGGGTTGGCGTTTGGATCGCGTCGGCGCCGACGTCGCCACACTCGGCCGACAGGGCGTTTTGCAAGAATCGCTTGATTTGCGAATTCAATTTACCTTAGTGAATTCCAAGATCGCTTGCCTCGCCGCGAATGCTTCCCATGGAATCCGCCCTGCGAACCTGGCCGCTCTATTGTGCCGGAGCGTTCGGTCTCGGTTCGTGCGGGTAGGCTTCCTGGAAGGAGGCGGCCCTTCAAAGGCATTTTGAACTCCGCCCAAACACCCCATTGAACAGCGGGGATAACCACAGGCCGGGCTGTCTGCGGACCATGTGACCACCCGCTCGACAGGCCGTAAGATGTGGGATCGCGGCATGGCGCTGGAGGCGTCGGAGGTGGGTCCGGCGCCTTTCATTTTGCAGTCAATATCGGTGGACATTCTTCCACCCTGATTGGTATTTACCAGAATCGGGTTCGGAACCACAATCGTGGCCGGGCAATAGCGAGGGAAGGTAATTCTCTCGGAGAACCGTCATGGATGGATTCTTGGCAACGGTCGTGAGCAGCGTATGGAAGCGTGTTTTAGATGGATGCGCCGACATGGGATTCGCGACGGCAAAACACACTGCTTCCGCGAACACTCTGCAGTCGCGATTTTCCAACCTTCTCCAGGAACATCGACTGACTTGCGACGAGCTGTTTGCATACGTTCTTGCGGATTGGAAGTGGACCGTAAAGAAGACGAAAACGGTCGGAGACGCAGCGAACAACCTGAATCGCGACAAAATCCAATGGCTCGCCGCGAAATTTGGGGTGCAAGCAGATTGGTTGCCTGGTTCGGATCCGACGATTTATGAGGCCATCTTCGGGTACAAGGAGTTACCTGGCTTGTCAAGCAACGGATGTTCGGCTGGGGAGCGCGGGCCACAGCGTACTCTTGGCTTCTCACCAAGGGTCGTAAACATTGCCGATTCGTCAACTAAATCGGCGGCATCTCGCGGACCCGTTCGGTAAGCGGGCTAGAAACGTCTTTGACGGGCAGGAAGGCGTTCTCTTCCGGATCGAAACCAAAGACGTCGCCGGTCTCGAACTTGTAGACCCAGCCGTGCAGTTTCAGGTCCCCGCGACCAACGGCAGCCGCGACTGAAGGGTGGGTTCTCAGGTTTTCAAGTTGGACGAGGACGTTTTCTTCGACCGTCAGCGTCAATCGTTTGTCAGGGTCGGTCAGGTGTTTGTAGTTTTCGTTAACGATCCGCCGCGTTGCTTCGGCGTGCTGGAGATACGCTTGCACCGCTGGCATCTCTTTTATCGCTTCTGGATTCAGCAGGCCGCCCATCGCCCCGCAATGCGAATGACCGCAGATAATAATGTCGCGAATCTTCAGTGCCATTACGGCGTATTCGATCGTGCACGCCTCACCGCCGAACACGCTCCCGTAAGGCGGAACGATGTTTCCAGCGGTGCGTTGAATGAACAGTTCACCCGGCCTGGTTTGCGTCAGGCGGTTTGGATCGATGCGTGAGTCCGAACAGGTGATGAACAGAGCCAGCGGATTTTGGCCTTCGGCGAGCGTCTCGAACAGCTTTTGATCTTGACTGAACGCTTCGCGTTGAAACCGGTGGATTCCGTCAACAAGTTTCTGCATCGGTTTTCCTCTAGCTATCCGGCAACCTGCCGCACAAGTATGGCGTGTATCCCAACTTTCAGGCAACTTTCCTTAAGTGAAATCGTATCTATTCAAATGGCGTTTCGCAACCCAAGTACGCGAATGGCGAAGCACGCTAATATAGGGGGGTAGCTTTGGAGGGTGTTCGATGGGAGATATCGGCGATGCCAGGTAATCGCGACGCGCTCGAAACGAGGCTTGCCTCGCTCCTTCACAAGTTGGCGGCAGGCGGCGAGCAGCAGATCTAAAACGGTGGCTGCGGTCGCAATCGGAAAGCAGGCCCGAAGGGGTCGGCCGAGAAATTCCGCTGCGTGCGGTTGTTGACGCCGGCGATTCTCCCGCCGAAACCGGAAACGGAGGGACTAACCCGCCTGTCGCTTGAGATAATTGGCCTGCACCTCCGCAATGCCGGCAGAATCCGCAGTAGATCGTGTAAACCTGCGCGTGTTCCCTGCTCCCGACTGTACGCAGGCGACCGTCGCTGCATTACGCGACACAGGGCCTGCTTCCACTTGTCTCTCCGTGTTGCATCCCCTACGATCATGGCCTTTGGCGCTCGTAAAAAATGGGTGTCAATATGTCCATTATCAAATAGAGGCCGTACGACGTGCCCGCCCTGGAACTCGAAGACCCCCACCAATCCAATCATGGCGCCGACTCATTGCGGCACATGGTCGAGCACGCGGCCCACCTTCTCCCTGCTCAAGGGCCGATTGAAGCCTTTGTTCATCACAATACGCTGCATGCCTTTGAAGAACAATCGTTTGACGAGGCTGTGAAATTGGGGATGGCTCGCTACCACGCGGAACCCTACCTCTCCGAGCTGAAATTTCGTCAGCTTTACACCGCCGGACGTATCACCGACCACGATCTCGAAGCAGCGATTCACGACGATCTGGGTGAACGATCCAACGAGCAGATCAACGGGTTAGGCACGCGCTGCGAGATTCGCTACGGGATGCTGCGACATGCGTTGCAAATCGGTCCAGATGCGGAACTCCGATGGGTTGTCGCAGAAACGGATGCGTTGCATCGGTTTCGAGAAGAAGCGACAAATATCAATCGTTCACGCATTGTGTCGGCCGCGAAGAAGTGGCTGCTGGAGTCCAGCAATAAGTCGAATTCGATCGACGCGTTGAATGGTCTGCTGGAGAAATTTGGGTCGAACTCGACGCTTTGGTCCGATGCGGCATGGGAATCATTCTCGCTGCATCTTCTCTGGCGTACGTGTCTGAAGGGGGTTCGTTCGTTTCCAGCGAAGACTCGCTCCAGGCCGTTCGTGCGTCCGCGGGACTTGCTGCTGCATGCCACCGGCGAAGATATCGACCGCAACGTCCACGAAGTGCTGATAATGTTCAGTGCGGCGTACCTGGACCAGGGATATTCTGACTGGCTTCTGCCAAATCGAGATCGAGGTTTCTTTGAGTCGTTTGTCGCACTGTATTCCGAAAATTCTTACGGGCTTGACCGCTGGCTGAGGCGACTGCCGGCGGAACTGGCCCTGCTCCGCGACAACGAGGTGACTCCAGAATGCTCCATCGAGGCGTCGCTGAAAGAACTGGGCGTCGCTGACTCGGATCGAGAAGAATTCATCACCCAAACATTACTCGCACTTGGCGGATGGGCGGGAATGATCTGGCAAATTGAATCTGGAATCGACTGGGTGGTGCATACCATCCCGAAGGGTTCGCTGATCGGCATGCTGGCCGTAACGTTGATTCTTGAAAAACACGCCATTCGTAATCTCGGCGGCAACGCCTTTAGCGAATCCGATTCCCTCGCGGCGATTGCCGAGTCCGCCCGAAAGCGATTAGCCGATTCGGCTCCGCTCAAACTGGAACGACAAGCGTTTTTGCTCTTTCAAGTCGCCCAGATGCTGGGATGGACTCCGCTCGAGCTGCAGCAACTCAGCGATTCGCAGTGGAAATTGCTCTCGGACGAGGTCGAACTCTTTTCAGGAATCGAGCGGCGTCGTATCTTTCACGAGGCGTACGAACGCAAGTATCGGCACGCAGCACTCGGCGCCTTCGCGACGCATGCGGCACGACGCAAAGAGATCGCATCTCCCTGGGGCGAACGCCCGAATTTTCAAATCGTCACGTGCATCGACGATCGCGAAGAATCGTTTCGTCGTCACCTGGAAGAAGTGCATCCGAAGTGCCAGACATTTGGAGCGGCGGGATTCTTTGCCGTAGCGATGTACTATCGAGGGGCTGCCGACGGTTTCTACAAGCCGCTGTGTCCGGGAGTCATCACGCCCGACCACTACGTGCAGGAGGATGTGGGCTACACGTTTGAAGGCGTACATCAGGGACGAGCCGAATTGCGTCGCCGACTCGGACTGGCCGGGCGAGCGTTTCATACTCGCAGCCGCACCTTTATTGGCGGCATGTTTGCAGGCCTCTTTGGTTCGCTGGCAACGGCGCCGTTAGTGGCTCGCGTGCTGTTTCCTCATCTCACGTCTCGGATACGGCGACGTTTTGGTTCGTTGCTGCAGCCGCCGCCGGTAACCAAGCTGCAGCTTGAACGCTATGCCGTCGACCCGGGACCAGCGAACATTCACATCGGTTATACGACCGATGAAATGGCAGGCGTCGTGGTTCGACTGCTGCAGGATATCGGGCTGACGAAAACCGAAGACTTCTCGCGTCTGTTCGTCGTATGCGGCCATGGCTCATCAAGCCTCAACAACCCGCATGAATCCGCCTATTGCTGCGGCGCCTGTGCGGGAAAACGCGGCGGACCGAACGCTCGTGCGTTTGCCATGATGGCGAACGACTGGCGCGTGCGAGCAAAGGTCGCAAAGCTGGGAATCGCCATCCCCGACGACACGACTTTTGTGGGGGCTTACCACAATACCTGCGATGACTCGGTCGTGTTCTACGATCTCGACCAGCTTCCGTCCTCGCATCGAGAAGAATTTGAAGCGGCGCGCGCCGCGATCGAAGAGTCACGCTGTCGCAATGCTCATGAACGCTGCCGTCGATTCGTGTCGGCGCCACTGAACATCTCGAATAAAGATGCACTGCGCCACGTCGAAGCACGAGCCCAGGATATTTCACAAGCTCGCCCTGAATACAATCACGCCACCAACGCATTGTGCATCGTCGGGCGTCGCGATTGGACGCGGGGTTTGTTTCTCGATCGTCGAGCGTTCTTGACGTCGTACGATTCAAGACAGGACGACGACGAGCATTCGATCCTGCTTCGCATTTTGTCAGCCGCCATTCCGGTCTGTGCGGGCATCAACCTCGAATATTACTTCTCCTGCGTCGATTATTCGACTTACGGATCGGGGTCGAAGCTGCCTCACAACATTGTGTCGCTGCTGGGCGTGATGGAAGGCACATCGAGCGATCTGCGAACGGGCCTGTATCAGCAAATGGTCGAGATTCACGAACCGCTGCGGATTACCTTCGTCATCGAAACCACGCCCGAAGCCATGCTGTCGATTATGGAACGCAATCCCGCCATCGCCCGCTTGTGTCGCGGTTGCTGGTCGCACCTTGCCGTTATCGATCCGGAGACGTCGCAGATTCAAGTATTTCGCGACGGCGGCTTTCAAACAGTCGATTCCCCAAAGAGCGATCTTCCGCAAGTTGATTCTTCGCTGGAATGTTATCAGGGAGAACGGGGCCACCTGCCGTTCTTTTCGATTGCCGAAACGACGGTGTCGCAATGACGCTTGAAACCGTTTTGCAATTCCTGGGTCTGATCGTTGTTGCAAGTCCCGCCGTACTGCTGGCGGCGCTTGGACTGCCGCTGTTGACCGGAATCGCACTCAGTGAAGACGCTCAGGCGAGGTTGACGAAGGCCGGAGTCGTGGTTGGCCTGGTGGCGGCAATATTGATTCTCGGATTGATGCTCGTAACGGGCTCCCGCCACGTGCCGATTGAGCTTGGCCACTGGGTTTCGATCGAACAGGAACACTTTCATTTCCATTTGAAATTCGTCTTCGATCGGCTGTCCGTACCGTTTGCCATTCTCTCATTCGTGCTGTGCGGAACGGTGGGCGCGTTCGCGACCGTCTATCTGCATCGCGAACAAGGCTACGCGAGATTCTTCCTGCTGTATGCACTGTTTCTGCTCGGGATGGTGGTCAGTTCACTTGCCGGAACTATTGAGACCTTGTTCTTTGGCTGGGAGCTTGTCGGTTTGTCATCGACGTTGCTGGTTGCGTATTTCCACGAACGACCGGGACCGGTTCGCAATGGCCTTCGCGTATGGACCACCTATCGACTTGCCGACGCGGCGTTTCTCGTGGCCGCGCTGACGATGCACCACTTGACCGGGGCTGGCGACTTCGCCGGACTGATGGGATCGGGTCCGTGGCCAGAAGGCGTCGCGGCGATTGATTCCTGGTCGGCGCTGGCAGTGGGGTTACTGTTATTGCTGGCGGCGGCGGGCAAGTCGGGAATGATTCCGTTCTCTGGTTGGCTGCCGCGAGCGATGGAAGGACCGACTCCTTCGAGCGCTGTGTTCTACGGAGCGCTATCCGTGCATCTCGGAACGTTTTTGCTGCTGCGGGTTAGTCCATTGCTGGATGTCTCCTTGCCGCTACGAATCGCTGTGATCACTCTGGGACTGGTCTCGGCGGTCTTCGGCACACTGGCTTCGCGCGTGCAAAGCGACGTGAAAAACGCCCTGGCGTTCGCGTCGCTCACGCAAGTCGGCATCATCACCATCGAGATTGGACTCGGCCTCCGATACATCGCCCTGATTCACATGATCGGCCACGCCTGTCTGCGAACTCTGCAACTGCTGCGGGCGCCTTCGGTACTGCGAGATCATCAGATGCTGGAAGACGCCGTTGGCGCCCACCTGACCGGCGATGCAGTGAACCCTTCGCGGCCAGCCACGGCGTTTCAATTATGGCTGTATCGATTCGCCCTGCATCGCGGCTATCTCGACGCGACACTGGATCGCTGGATTGTTCGCCCGTTTATCGGCTTCTTTCAGTGGTGCGAGGCGATGGAGCGACGATGGACGAATTTCCTTTCCGGCGGCGAATCGCTTCCGTCCGATCGGCTCAAGCCTTACGATGATACACTGGAGGATGTGGCCTGATGTCGGAACTCCATCTGCCGTGGCTACAGTTGTCGGTACTGCTTCCACTCGTCGGAGCGGTTGGAGTCTGGTGGCTCAAAGACCGCGACCGTGCGAGAACGATGAGCACGATTGTTTGTGGTGCGACGCTCGTCTGTGCAATTGGCGAATGGCTCGACTTCGCCACGCTCGGATCGTTTGCCGCTCACGATCGCTGGGACCTGTTTCAGCTGCTCTTTCACGTCGACGTGTATGTGGTTGACGAACTGAGCGCTCCGTTGCTCCCGCTGGGGGCATTGGCGTATCTTGCGACGGTAATGACGACCTTGCGAACGAAGAGCAGCCGCTTTGCGTTCGGCTGGACTCTGGTTTCCGAGTCCCTTCTGCTGGCAACGCTATCCTGCCGAAATCCGTGGCTGATTATCGCCCTGCTTGCCGCAGCAACGATTCCTCCGTTGCTTGAATTGCGACAGCGAAAACAGTCCACGCGAGTCTACGTGTCTCATATGGGACTGTTTATTGCGTTGCTGGTGGCGGGGCAGTTGCTGGTGGGCGTCGACGCCAGTCCCGCGAATCCACCGATACTGGCGGGTTGTCTGCTAACGGCGGGCGCCTTGATCCGCAGCGGAATCTTTCCGCTACATTGCTGGATGACGGATCTGTTTGAGAAGGCCACACTAGGCACGGCGTTGTTATTTGTCACCCCCATGGCGGGAGCCTACGCCGTGATGCGACTTGTGCTTCCCGTTGCTCCCTCGTGGGCCTTGCAGAGCATTGCCATCCTGTCGCTGGCGACCGCGATCTATGCAGCCGGGATGGCTCTGGTACAGAGAGACTCGCGTCGCTTCTTCTGTTACCTGTTTCTCAGTCATTCGTCGCTCGTGCTGGTTGGACTGGAGATGGCGACGCCTATCGGACTAACGGGAGCGCTCTGCGTCTGGCTTTCGGTAGGAATCTCCTTGCTCGGTTTTGGACTGGCGTTACGAAGCGTCGAAGCCAGAACAGGCCGCTTGTCGCTTGATAGCTTCCATGGCCTTTACGAACACACCCCGTTCCTGGCTGCAATGTTCTTGCTGACCGGGCTGGCGTCAATCGGATTCCCCGGAACTGTGGGATTCATCGGAACGGAACTGCTCGTAGAAGGAGCTGTCGCGGTGTACCCGCTGGTTGGTCTCGCCGTCGTCGTTGCGGCCGCCATGAACGGCGTGGCTGTTGTGAAAGCCTATTTCCACATCTTCACGGGTACGCGACACATTGCGACCGTCTCCATGCGATGCCGTCCTGCAGAACGTATCACGATTCTCGTTGAGGTCGTCCTGATCATCGGCGGAGGACTCGTTCCTCAGCCTGGTGTCGAATCACGGTACCACGCGTCCCTCGCCCTGCTGGAACAACGCGGCGACCTTGGCGACGAACATGCAAAAGACATCTACGACGATAATGCGACGACGCTCGACAGGACTGAACCTGCCGCAACAGACAAGAATCAAAATAAACCATAACCGACAGAGAAAATTTCCAGAAAGCTCTGCGACGCGACATGTCCGGCTTCCTTAAGTATTTCAAACGCGACATTATCTCAGGACCCAAGGGCATCACGGATCAAGTCGCTGGGTATCATCCGTCTGAACAAGCATGTCCCTGGCTCATCTTGACGATTACATTTGGACCAGGCGGGCAATCCGTGTCGGATATCTTTGGTGGAGCAGATAGCAAGGGCGTTTCCCCATACGCGTCTTTTCCGTCGTCAGAACGCGAACGACTGTTGGTCTTCTGGCGAGGCAAGACCTCCGTCACTCGTTTATGGAGGCCTTGCGATCGAAAACAGATAAATACGTCGCAAGTCGTTGACATCATTACCGTTGCTGCGATTGAAAATGAGCCGCAAGCAGGCTTTCAGAGACTCCTGCCGTCTCCACTGGAGTTAATCGGCCCTTCCCAAGTTGTTGCGGTGCAACGGTTTGCGAACGGCCGATTGCATTGACACAAGCGTGTGTCAATCGTACGTCCATCAGCTCGCTGGCCCTCTCGATCACGGCATGGCGTCGTTCGGCGTGGCCGCTGCAAAGGATGTTGAGGGAAGGCTGATGGTCGTCATGGTCGAGTTTGCTTAGCGCTCGCGTTGTGCGGTTTCTCGCCGCCAGCGATCGGGACGGGTTGGCGGCGTCTCAGGGAATGGTCGAATCCAAGACACTTGCGCCCGGAATTGAGGCCTGGCAGCCTGATGAGCAACGCCCGATCGCCCGCGAAACGAGGCCAATTCAGAAGCGGTCGCGTGATCCCGCGTGACGCAAATTGTTGCATACATTGCGCAAAAACGTAATTGCCGCGGTAGCCACAACCGGCTATGGTTGAAAAAGCGTTTGGTCTGACGCAACCAAACTCTTTCCCTCACCAGCAGTTGTGCCCTGCCCTCTTATCCGCTGGAAAATGCGTCAGCATTTACCAGGACCCTCCCCATGCTTCGCTTTCTCTTGAACGGTCGCTCTTTCGCAGCGGCGCTGTGGCTTGTCGTGTTTGGCACGGCCATGAACTGCTTTGGGCAGCAGGAGCAGCGTTCTTTTGAAACAGTCGTCAAACCGTTCCTGATGCAGCACTGCGCCGATTGCCATTCGGGTGACGAACCCAAGGCGAGGTTCGATCCGGGGAAATTGACCCCGGATTTCTCGCAAGACGAAACAGCGAATCGCTGGATCGAGGTGATGCACCGCTTACAGTTCGGCGAGATGCCGCCGCCGGAGGAAGCCCAACCGGACCCGATCGCGAAAGCGAATGTGATCAGTTGGATCCTCCAACAGATGGCCAAGACAAACCGCTACGAAGCCTACCAGAAGAAACTGCTGGCGCCCGAGTACGGAAACTGGGTCAGTCATGAAAAGCTGTTTTCGGGGGAAATCAAAACGCGTCCTTTTTCGCCGTCGCGACTATGGCGATTCAGTCCCGAGATCTTCGAGGGAAAAGGCTTTCCTCGCGCTCGAAGCCCCTTTGCGTACGTCACGCGAGAGAATGGGGTGCGAGACTTCTCCGCCATGTCGGCGGTCGATCAAAGCACGGTTCAGATGATTCTGATCAACGCCGATCAACTGCTTGAATTTCGGCAACAAAGAGGAGATTTCAAAGACTTCGAGGATGAGCGTCGACCCGTCCCGGACCAGATGCTCGGCGAGACCGTACGCAAGGAGTTTCGCACCGTGATCGGGCGAGACGTCAGCGAAGAAGAACTGGCCCGGTACCTCGGTTTCCTCAAGCAGAACATCCAAGACGGCGGGAGCCTTGACGGTCTCAAGATCACGATCAAAGCGATGTTTCTAAGCCCAGAAGCGATCTACCGCATGGAGTTTGGTCTGGGAGAGACCGACGAACACGGTCGTCGCCGATTATCGCCTGAAGAAACGGCTTACGCGATTGCGTACGCCTTGACCGATCGCAGCCCCGAACACTCGGCACCCATCAGGAACGCGCTACGGCAGGGCAAACTGTCCAGCCAGCAGGAGGTGGCCGCTGTTGTGCGGCAGGTGCTTGACGAAGGACTCGCCAACGAAAGCTGGGATCGCCCCCGCCTGCCGCGAATCCGGCGTTTCTTTGAGGAGTTCTTTGGATACAACCGGGCCGGCGCCGTCTTCAAGGATAACGACCGGCGAAACCGGGAAGGAATCCCGCAATGGAACACCAGCATGCTGGTTCACGATGCGTTGACGTTAATTGAGCACCACCTCCAGCGAGACCAGGACGTTATCGCCGAACTGTTGACCACCAACGAGTACTTCGTGGCGCACCCAGGCGACAATGAATTCGCGCGGGAGCACTACGAGACGACGCTCGCAGAAGTGACTCGCCCCGACTACGTGGAGTCGCAAGCGGCGGAGCGGCAAAAGTCGCTGGACCGGAATCCCAACCTCAAGCCAGAGGAGCGGGAAAATCAGCTGCAGCGCACGCGTGCGAATGCAGAGCAGACCGCCCGGCGATTCCAACTCACCCTGGAAGCCGGCCTGACTCCGCTTCCGAGTTTTCCCTTCTCAAGTCGCTCCCGCGGCATTGCAGACCTGATTTACATCGAGCCTTACAATCTGCCCAGCAGCCGAGGCAGTGCGCCGCAAAACTGGGACTGGAAAGTCGAGCAACCGTTCGCGCTTCCCCAGGAGCAGCGCGCCGGATTGTTGACGCACCCTGCCTGGCTGGCGGCCCATTCCTTGAACGACGGGAACGATCCGATCCGTCGCGGCATTTGGATTCGCGAGCGATTGCTTGCCGGCGTCATCCAGGACGTTCCGCCTGACGTCGACGCCAAGGTGCCGGGCGATCCTCACCTGACATTGCGGGAACGGCTGGAACCGCTACGGGCCGAGCGTTGCTGGGTCTGCCATCGGAAGATGAATCCCCTGGGCGAAACGTTTGAAATATTCGATGACTGGGGGCGATATCGGACCCACGTGTATTTCGACGAGAACCAAGAGATGGTCACGCGCCGCGATGCGGCCTTTGAACAAATGCTCAAGAACGGCGATCTGAAGGCTCGCGAGATCGACGCTTCCGGCGCCATTTCCGGCTCCGGCGATCCCGAAGTCGATGGCGAGGTAAAAAATGCGATCGAGATGATGCACCGGCTGGGGCGGTCTGACCGCGCCAGACAGTCATTTATCCGCCATTTATTCCGTTACCTGATGGGCCGAAACGAGATGCTCAGCGATTCCGTAACGTTGATCGAAGCCGAACAGGCGTACCTGAAGAATGGCGGCAGCTTCCGAGCCCTTGTCGTTTCGTTGCTAAGTTCCGATTCGTTTCTCTACCGACGCTAAGACGCCCACGCACGCCCCGCTTGGATTTCCTCCTAGCCCTATTCCGGGACCTTACTTATGCCCCTTACGCGACGACGCATGATTCAGGATCTGTCGCTTGGCGGAATCTCTCTCTTCATGGCTTCATGCTTGAGGTCGATTCAGGCACACGCCGCTGGCAACGAAGAGACGCTGCCGAAGCGGTTCGTCTTTGTGGTGAAGTCGTCCGGCGTCGACAAATACAACCTCGTCCCGGAAGGGATTGAAAACCACTTCGTGCACGCCACGACGGGAAAGAAACTCGGCAACCAGGACCGCCGACTGGGCGAGTTAGTCGACGTTTCCCTGGCCGGCCGCAAGCTTCCCGACAAGCTGGCGATTCTGGAACCGTTCAAGGCGAAAACGACCATCATTCAAAGCCTGTCTGGAAAGACCTTCAGCGGTAACCACACGGCCGGCTATGGTGCGTTATCGTGCCACAACTCGGAACGGGTGGCCATCGCGCCCACGGTTGATTGTCTATTGGGGCAACATCTTTCGACGGGTCCCTACGCGATGTATGGGATGGCCATGAATGGGAGTTTGCTGGAGCCCGGCTGGAAGCCGGAGGACACCTACTGCTATCCCAATATCTCGGCGGCCAGGAAGGGCATGCCTGTCGCGTTTCAGGCGTCGCCCCGGAAGGCCTTCCTGGAGCTGTTTGGCTCGGCGGTGGCCACGCCGGAACAACGGGAGCGGAAGCTCGCCCTGAACGGCAACCTGATGGACTTTCTGAGAGATGACGCCCGGCGCATCGAAAAACGGCTGTCGGCAGAAGACAAGGAAAGGTTCTCCCTTTACACCGATTCTTTTGAATCGCTGCGGCTCATGGAAGAAAAAAAATCCCGGTTAGCCGACAGGATCAAACAGCACGCTCCCGGCTTAACCGATCGCTACGATTCGCTGTCTCCTTCGGCTCGCATTGAATCGCATTTTGAGGTGGCGACGGCGGCTCTGATCGCCGGGCTGACGAACGTGATCACCCTGCGTCCCGATACTTTGGGAGTGAACTATTCGGAACTGGGGCTCACCGAGTCGGTGCATAACCTGGGGCATCTGCAGGAGGCGACCGCATCCAATGGCTGGACCGGCCACCAGGCGCGAGCGGAAGTGGAAAAACTGCACCTGAGCTGCATTGCAGAGATGGCGAAAAAACTCGAACGCATTCCGGAAGGAAACGGTACGATGCTCGATAATACGACGATTGTCTATATGTCGTGCTATGGCGGCGATCATCATGCCAGTTTAACCGAATGGCCGTTCGTTCTGGTCGGAGGCATGGCCAACAAGCTGCGAATGGGCCGTTACCTCGAGTACCCCAAGTACCGCGAGAAAGGACACCGCACGATCGCCAATCTCTACCTGACCCTGATGCAAGCCGCCGGGATGCCAACTCCGGAAACTTTCGGACAACTGGACGCCAATCTCAAAGATCTCGATCTCACCGGACCATTGCACGAACTCCTGGCGGTCTAAGCGATCATCACCCAGCCGACAACCCGACGGCAAGGCTGGCCCTGGTCAGACCGGAATTCCGCCAAAAGGAGAGCAGCGGGCTAACGCGTGGAGACGCACGCCTGCACGTGATATCAATCTGTGGAACAGCCTTCGATCCGCATGTTAGCGCTTGCGAAGAACGACGATAAGCCTATGAAACCTTTCAAGATCACCGTCCTGCTGTTGCTCGGCTGCGCCAGCACGCTGCTGGCAGCCGACGATCCGACGATTCCTGTCACTTTGGAACAGGCCAAAGAACAGGGGCGTACGAAATCCAGACTCCTGAAGGCGACGGACATCGACTCCCCATCGACCCTGGAGACGCCCAGGGCGAACCTCGCGCACTTCCAAGAGTCGGTGTGGCCCCTTTTGAAAAAGAACTGCCTGGACTGTCATGGCCCTGACCGGTCGGAGGGAAGACTTCGTGTCGACAAACTGGACCCTGACCTGCTGAGCGGTTCCGACGTCGAGCGATGGCGCGAGATTTACAACGCTCTGAGTAATTCCGAGATGCCGCCAGAGGATGAATCCGACTACGCGCTGGCGGATGCAGACCGCGGAAAACTTGTTGACTGGCTCAGCGACCAACTGAACAAGGCATCGGTTCTGCAACGCAATAACAAGGAACACTCGTCATTTCGTCGGCTGACAAGATACGAATACAACTACGCGCTCCAGGACCTGCTCGGGCTGCCCTACGACCTCGCGAATGAGCTTCCGCCAGAAACCGCATCCGAAGACGGCTTCAAGAACAGCTCGGATTTACTGCAGATGTCCGCTATGCAGTTTGAGACCTATCGGGAGATTGGGCTCAAGGCTCTCCAACGCGCCACCGTCAGCGGCGAACGCCCGCAAGCCGTGACCTATGTCATTTCCATGCAAGAACAACTGGATGCGGCGGCGTCCGCAAAGAATGCAAAGACCCTCGATCGGAATGACCCGGGCTATCGCAACAGCAGGAACCAGCAACATCTGTTGAATCGCGACACCGGCCAAGGCGTACAATTCTCCGGCGGAAAGTCGACGCCCCAGCCAAAGGCGGTCGCCGGGCAAACGCCGCCCATTTCTCCCGTTGTGCTGGTTCTCCCTCGCGGCAATGAATTGAAAATGAATCTCGATCGCTTTCTTCCCGACGAAGGCGTCATGCGCGTCCGCATACGAGCCGGACGTACAACGATGAACCCTGACGAATACGCCAGCCTGCAGTTGGTGTTCAGCGCCCACACCAGTAACAACGCAAATTTCTCACAGGTCATCAGCGATCATGCGATTCCGGTCACGGCATCGGATCGCGACCCTCAGTTTATTCACTTTGATATTCCGTTAGCTGACATCCAGCGCAACCCGTTTCGTAAACTCACCACGACCTTTCCCAGACGCGATGAGTTCCTGCACATTCAGAATGTATCGAATGCGAGTAATCGAGAAGAACCCCTGCACGTTCTTATCGACTACATAGAAATCAGCGCTCCGTTCTACGAGCAATGGCCGCCGAAAACGCATACCGATATTTTCTTCGAGAGCGACCACAAGAACAACGAAGAACTCTACGGCCGCGAAGTGCTGACGCGCTTCCTGAGACGCGTCTGGCGTCGCCCCGTCGCCTCGGAGGAGGTCGATCCGTTCATGACCCTGTTGGCAGAATATCGACCGGGATTCGCTACTTTCGAGGAGGCCATGGTGGAAGTCCTGGCAACGGCGCTGGCCACCCCGGAGTTTCTCTACCTGGCCCCGGGAACTGCAACCGACCCCGAAGCAGCGTCAGGGGCGATCAGTGACCTGGAATTAGCCAGCCGTCTGGCGATATTTCTGTGGTCGAGTATTCCCGATGAGGAATTGCTGCAGCTCGCCGAGGACGGAAAGTTAAGACAACCAGAGATCTTGACGGCTCAAGTCAATCGCATGCTGGCGGACCCGCGTTCGCAGCGATTCTCGAAAGAATTCGTTGCGCAATGGCTTGGCCTTGAGGGCCTGGACAGCGCGGCTCATGTGACCGACAGCTCCTTGAAACAGGCGATGCAGGAAGAGCCGATCGCATTTTTTGAAGAAGTCCTGAAGAACAATCGAAGCATCCTGGACTTCATTCATTCCGACTACGCGGTTGTCAATGAACGACTGGCGGCGCACTATCAAATTCCGCGAGTTTACGGCCCCCATTTCCGCCGAGTTCCGGTCGACCTCCAGGCTCATCGCGGCGGCCTCTTGACCGGCGCCGCGGTCCTGGCGATGAACTCCGACGGCAAAGATTCTCATCCTCTGAAACGCGGGGTCTGGATGCTGGAACGTTTCCTTCATGATCCACCGCCGCCCCCGCCGCCGAATGTCCCGGAAGTCGACCTGACCAACCCGGAGATTCTGAAAATGACACTGAAAGAACGGATTGCGGATCACCGAAATAAAGCGGCCTGCATTTCGTGTCACTCCAGAATCGATCCGTGGGGCATCGCGTTCGAACACTACGACGCCCTGGGATCCTACCGAACGCAAATCATGGGCAAGCCTGTGGATGCAAATTCAGAGCTATTCAACAAGCAGACGCTGGCGGGAGTGGATGGCTTGAAGCGTTATTTACTCACGGACCGACAGGATCAATTCAGCCAGGCAGTGGTGCATAAAATGGTCGCCTATGCTCTGGGCCGACCACTGACCTTTGGCGACCATGCTGACATCGACCGCTTGACCGTACAATTCCGGAAACAGGACGATCGCCTGGGCGATTTGATTCACCTGATCGTCAACAGCAATATCTTTAACTCCAAGTAGCAGTCGGGAACAGATCATGAATAACAAATCCGTCCTGCTGAGTCGTCGAGCAGTTCTTCGCGGCGTCGGCGTCGCTCTGGCATTGCCCTGGTTTGAAACGTTTGCCGCAGGCAGTTCCGTTGCAGAGGAAACGCCGAAACGCTTTGTCAGTATCTACCACCCCGACGGCGTTGGCCTGCCGCTCAAATCCGATCCCGCCTGGAAAGACTGGAGCTGGTTTCCACGGGGCGGCGAGAAAGATTTCGAATTGACCAAAGTGCTTGATGTGCTGGAACCGCTGCGCAGCGACATCACGATCTATTCCGGGCTGTCCCATCCGGAAGCTCGTCAAGTCCATGGCCACTCGAACGCCGATCAGTACCTCACGGGAGCGGCGACCGGAGGTCATGGTCCGTACAAGAACTCCATCTCACTCGATCAGGCGTACGCGGAATTCGCTGGAGAATTCACTCGCCATTCCTCGCTGGTCATGTCGACCAATGGCGGCGTCGGCGGCCCCCGCGGCGCGCAGACCCAGTCCTTTAATCGTGAAGGACGCCCGATTCCCGCGATGAACAGGCCAAAGCAGATCTTTGACACCCTGTTCATGACCAGCAGCAAAGACGCCGCCGCCAAACTGGCGAGAAGCAAAAGCGCGCTGGACCTGTTGATTGCCAATACGCGATCTCTGGAGCGACAACTCTCGAAGCACGACCAGGCGACGCTCAAGCAGTATCTTGACGCAGTGCGCGATACCGAAATAAAACTGGCCAAGGCCCAAAAGTGGCTTGATACGCCCGTGCCCAGCGTGGATACGACCAACCTTCATCTAGATTGCGATCCCAAAGAAGCCCGGCTCTATTTCCAGACCATGTACGAGCTGATCTATCTCGCCTTCCTGAGTGATTCGACGCGTGTGGCGACATTTCAGTTGGGAAGAGAAAACGGCGAAGGTCCCCACGACCTGCTCTCAAAAGCCGTCGGCCTGGGCGGCGCCCATGGTCTGACACACGCCGTGAAAAACCCCAATGGCTGGAAGAACCTGGGCACATACAACCGCTATCAGGCCGAGGAATTCGGCCGTTTTGCCCAGAGACTGAAAGAGACTCCCGAGCCGAACGGCAATGGCAACATGCTGGACAACACGTTCGCCATGCATGGGTCCGCTTCCAGCAGCTTTCACCTCTCGCGGAACTATCCGATTATTTCCGCCGGCGGCAAGAACTTCGGCTTCAGGAATGGCCGATATCTCAAGTTCGGCGTCGGGAACGAAGACAACCAGGCCGGTGCTGGAATTGTCAGTGATGCCGGGTGGCGCGGCAAAGTACAAATCGAAGAGCTGCCGTTGGCCCGCCTTTTTGTCGCGATCCTGCAGAGGCTCGGCGTCCAGGCCGACTCCTTCGCCGGGTACGCCGGGGCGCTGGATCGGGTCTAATCATCGGGTCTAATCCAAGGCGCGGCGAAACATCACCTCAAGGATTTCATGTAGCAGCGAACCCGCTGAGCGGCAAAGGTCGAGCCAGGACACTTTCTCCGCGGGCTGGCCTGGCGTGCTTGCGCCAGAGCCGGAGTTCGGCTGTCTCCTGGAGCTACGATGCTTCCTTGCCTCGCAACCACAACTCCCGGCAATGACAATGCGTTGCGGGCGGAGAAACTGAACCGGCTTACTCCTGAGTTGCCGGGGGAGTGCTTCCGGCGGGAGTGGTCGCAGGCGCCGTGCCGGCCGGAACTCGGGCGGCCGTCTCGCGGCGATGTTCCGCCAGCAGTGTCTGGAGCATCGCCTGGGAGAGTCGGTCTCCGCTGGCCAGACGGTCGAACAGGTCGGCGTATTGAATCGTTTGGTACTTCAAACCGTGCTGATCGCTGGTCCACAGGTCGCCGATGTTCTGGGCCTGGGCTTTGAAGAAGGCCGACTGCCCGGCTCGGATTCGCTTGCCTCCCCGCTACTCTTCCTACTACACTATTTTGACGCCCTGCCCTCCTCCCGCCTTAGGATGGATTCCGTGACGACAATTTCCTGCCGAATGTTCCTGAGTGCGGTGGTTCTTTCAACAGCTTGTGTGGTCCCCGCCCGAAGTGAAGAGCCTCCGCGTTATGAAACGCATATCGCTTCGATCCTCCGCGAGAATTGCGTGCGCTGCCACAATGCCCAGGAGATGAAGGCGGAACTCGATCTGAGCGGGCCGCGAGGCATCTTTGCCGGAAGTGAATCGGGGCCGATCATCGAATTGGGCGACCCCGACAAGAGCCTGCTCTTTGAAGTGTTGCATGACGATCTGATGCCGCCCGAGGACGATCGCGAGCGGCCGCTCGCCAGGCAGGAGATCGAGACCATTCGAAGCTGGATCGCCGCCGGCGCGCCGTTCTCCGGGAAGATCGATCCTCGCGAGCTGATGGCGGCGTCGGAAGTCAACAACCAGGACATCGAACCGCTGCTCTTGCTCCGCTGCGCGACGTGTCACGGCTTGCGGCAACAGGAAGGAGGACTCGACGTACGGACCAAAGCGTCGCTGCTCCAGGGAGGCAAATCGGGGCCGGCGATCGTGCTGGGCAAGCCGCAAGACAGCCTCCTGCTCAAGCGGATCCACGCCGGAGAAATGCCGCCCAACGCTTTGCTGATCCGCGCCGGGGTGCGGCCGATGGCCAGCGACGAGGTGGCCCAGCTGTCGCGCTGGATCGAGCTCTCGGCGCCGGAAGTCGAGGTCGAACCCGATATCGCCTCAAGCCAGCCCGACCCGCTGGTCAGCGATCAGGACCGTCAATTCTGGTCGTTTCAACCGCCCCGGCCCGCTGCGCCGCCCGTTCTAAAAGAGTCCGCGGCCGCGGTCCAGCGAACGCCGATCGATGCCTTTGTCCTCCGAAAACTGCAGGAACAGAATCTTGAGCTGTCCCCCGCCGCCGACAAACGCGCGCTGATGCGCAGGGCGTACTTCGATCTGACCGGACTGCCGCCGGACCCCGACGAGGTGCAAGCGTACCTGGCCGACAGCGATCCGCTTGCTTACGAAAAGCTGATCGATCGTTTACTTGAGTCGCCGCGTTACGGCGAACGCTGGGGCCGCTATTGGCTCGACGCCGCGGGCTACGCCGATTCCGAAGGGAAGCGGAGCGCCGATCCAATTCGCCCTTACGCCTACAAGTATCGCGACTATGTGATCCGCGCTTTCAATTCCGACAAGCCGTACGATCGGTTTCTGCTGGAGCAGCTGGCCGGCGACGAACTGGAAGATTACGAAAACGCCGATCCGATCACGCCGCAGATCGTCGATAACCTGGTGGCGACGGGCTTTCTGCGAATGGCGCCCGACGGCACCGGCTCCGACGTGGTCAACACGGTCGCCGAACGGCTCGAAGTCGTCGCCGATGAGATTGACATTTTTGGTTCGACGGTGCTCGGCCTGTCGATGAAATGCGCACGCTGCCATAGCCACAAGTACGACCCGCTGCCGCAACGTGATTACTATCGCCTGGCGGCCGTCTTCAAAGGGGCGTTTGATGAACATGACTGGCTCAAACCCAGCTCGGTTCCCGGTCAGACCAAATCGAACATGGGCGGACGTTATCTCGAGGTAATGACCCCGGCCGAGAAATCCCAGCAGGAAGAGCGGACAGCGGCGATTGAAGCCGACATCGCCGAGCAGAACGGCAAGCTGGCGGAACTGGCGGCAAGGATCCGCCAGCAGCATCGCGACGAGGAGCTTGCCAAACTGCCCGCCGTGCTGCACGAAGACCTGAAGAAAATGCTGACAACGCCGGCCGCGGAAAGGACCGCGGTGCAACAGTATCTGGCCAAAAAGTTTGAACAAACGCTCGCCCTGGACGACAAACAGGTCAAGGCAGCCGAAGGCTACCAGCGGCCGGCCCTCGCTATTACACGCACCATCAAACAGCTTGAAGGCGAGAAACAATCGCAACCTAAAATTCGCGCGCTGTGGGATCGGGGCGAGCCTTCGCCGACCTATATTTATGTTCGCGGCGACTTTCGCCAGCAGGGCCGCCTGGTCGGCCCTGGCGTCCCCTCGGTGCTGACCGACGGGAAAACGCCGCTTGCCGTGCAGCCGCCGTGGCCCGGCGCCCTGAAGTCGGGCCGCCGATTAGCTCTCGCCAAATGGCTGGTGCAGCCCGACCATCCGCTGACCGCCCGGGTGATGGTGAACCGCATCTGGCGTCATCATTTCGGCCGCGGGATTGTCAAATCGGTGGACAACTTCGGCGCGTTGGGGGACCGGCCGACCCACCCCGAGTTGCTCGACTGGCTGGCTTGCGAGTTTGTTCGCCAAGGCTGGAGCGTGAAAGCAATGCATCGGCTGATCATGTGTTCGGCCGTCTATCGGCAATCGTCGCTGTTGACCAGTGATCGCGCGGAACGCGACCCGGAGAACGCCTGGCTGTCGCGCATGCCGCTGCGCCGACTCGACGCCGAAGAAGTCCGCGACTCGCTGCTGGAGGTCGCCGGCAAACTCGAGGAACGCCCCTTCGGCAGGCCCGACGCAGTCGATGTCCGCGGCGACGGCCTGGTGACCTCAATCGGGGACAAAGGCAGCTGGCGACGCAGCATCTATCTACGACAGCGACGCCGAGAGATGCCGTCGCTGCTGGAAACCTTCGACATGCCGCAGATGAACCCGGCCTGCCAGGAGCGGCCGACTTCGACCGTCGCCCAGCAATCGCTCTATTTGATGAATAACGGAGCGATCCGCGGACTGAGCCAGCACTTCGCCGAGCGGGTCGCCCAGCATACGGCCGATCCGTCCGGGCAAGTCGCCCTGGCCTATTTAACAGCCCTGAGTCGTCCGCCAACCGCCGACGAACTGTCCCTGGGAACGGAAACCCTCCTGGCGCTGACCGAGCAATGGCGTAAATCTCCACCAACCACCGGCGAGGCGTCGCTCACGGTCGAGCAACTGGCGCTCGCCGTATTTTGCCATACCCTGATGAATTCCGCCGAGTTCCTCTATATCGATTGATCGCGCAGGTTGCCATGTCGATGCATTCACTGACCCGACGCAGCTTTTTCCATCGCATTTCCGACGGCGTCCACGGCGCGGCGCTGGCTTCGCTGCTGACCGCGGATCTGTTTGGCGATGCGAAGCTATCCGCGGGCGAAACCGCGCACGAAACCGCCGCGGATCGGCGGACCTATGACTTGCGGCCCCGGCCGCCGCACCAGGCGCCCCGCGCCAAATCGGTAATTCAACTCTTCATGAACGGCGGGCCGAGCCAGGTTGACACGTTCGACCCCAAGCCGCTGCTCAAGGAACGCCACGGCCAACCGTATTTTGCGAAGATCGCCAAAGATGTCTCTTCGCCGCAGTCGGCCGGCGGCCTGATGGGCAGCCCCTTCCAATTCAAGCAGCATGGAGAAAGCGGTATCTGGCTGTCGGAAGTCATGCCGCATCTGGCGAAGCAGGTTGACGATATCGCCGTCATCCGTTCCATGTTCAATTCCCATCCGAACCATGAGCCAGCGCTGTTCAAGATTCACACCGGCCGCTTGCTCCCTGGTCGGCCCTCCATCGGCGCCTGGGTCGCCTATGGTTTGGGGAGCGAGAATCAAAGCCTCCCCGCTTATGTCGTGATGGACGATCCGCTGGGGCTGCCGGTCAATACGGTGCAGAATTGGCAGTCCGGCTTCTTGCCGCCTGTCTATCAGGGGACCCGTTTGCGAACCTTCGGCTCCCCGATACTTAACCTCAAGCCGGAGCAGGAGTATCCGGATCCGGTCAAGCGTCTGCAGCGTGACCTGCTCAGCCGCCTTGACGCGATTCACAAGCAGGAGCGCCCTGGCATGCTGCAGCTTGATGCGCGGATCGCGAGTTACGAGTTGGCCGCGCGGATGCAGCTGGAAGCGACCGACGCCCTGGACCTGAGCCAGGAAACTTCGGCGACACTAGAGGCCTATGGCGTTAACGTCGAGCCGACCGACTCGTACGCCCGACGTTGCCTGATGGCTCGCCGGCTAGTCGAGCGCGGCGTGCGTTACATTCAGATCTACATCAACGGCCAGATCTGGGACAACCACAGCAACATCAGGAAAACATTGCCGGCTGCCTGCCGGCGGACCGATCAGCCGGTCGCCGCCTTGCTTGCGGATTTGAAACAGCGGGGGCTGCTCGACGACACGCTGGTGATCTGGGGCGGCGAGTTTGGACGGCTGCCGATCGCCCAGATGCGCAACGGCTCCAATGACGAGACGGCCGGCCGGGATCACGGTCCGCGCGGATTCAGTCTGTGGATGGCCGGCGGCGGAGTACGCGGCGGAACAACTTACGGCGGCACAGACGAGATCGGCTACGCCGCCGAGGAAAACCCGGTCAGCATCGCCGACTGGCACGCCACCGTGCTGCACCTGCTGGGGCTGCACCACGAAAAGCTATTCTTCGATCGGAACGGCCTGCACGAAAAACTGACCGACACCTTCAAACCGCGGATCGTCAACGAAATCCTGTCGTAATTGCTTTTACGCCCGAACTCCGCGATCCCGGGACAAAAACGGGAGGCTTTGGGTCAACACGATTGATCGGGATGCCGGTGGTCATTCCTGCTACAATCGGGTCTTGAATTCCCCCCCAACATCTGCCTCCCCGAAATCGGTACGACCTCCTGTCGTCAACAGTGACTCCCACCAAGGCATGCCTGGCGCTCGCCGGCTTCTGATCCTGAGCTCCCGCCCCACAAGCTGAATCATGACTCCAACAACGAATCGCTCTGCTACCCTCCATCGTCGTAGCTTTCTCGAAGCCGGCTCGCTCGCCCTGGGCGGCCTGGCGCTAAGCGATCTGCTGCGGTTACGCGCGAGGGCGACCGAGTCAGGTCGCTCCGCCGCTGACACGTCGGTGATCCTGATCTGGCTCCAAGGCGGACCCAGCCACATGGAAACCTACGACCTGAAACCCGACGCTCCTGTCGAGTATCGAGGCGAACTGCGGCCGATTTCCACGGTGGTCCCAGGCATGGACATCTGCGAACTGCTCCCAATGCACGCAAAGGTCGCTGATCGATTTACCCTCATTCGATCGATCTCTCACGGGTTTGCGAATCACGCGGGCGGAGCCGGGCGGTTTCTGTCGGGCTACAAACCGCTCAGGCCGCTGGATAAGCTCGCTCAGTATCCGTGCCTCGGCCCGGTCGTATCCAAGATGCTCGAGGGACGCCGTGACCCGTCGGTTCCGCGCTATGTCGCCAGCGCGCCCAACGTGTACGGCGGCGGCAGCGCCGATCTGGGCGCGGCTTACCTGCCTTTCGTAGTGGCCGCTGATCCGAATGACGCCAATTTTGCGGTGAACAATCTATCGCTCGCTCCCCATTTAAAGGACCGAATTGCCGACCGCCGTGCGCTGCTGTCGTCGTTTGATAACTTGCGGAAAAACCTCGACCGCACCAAAGCAACCGACTCGATGGACAAGTTCAACCAGGAAGCCGTCAGTCTGTTGACCAGCCAAAAGGCGCGCGACGCGTTTGATATTTCCCAGGAGGATTCCCAGACTCGCGATAAGTATGGGCGACACAAGTGGGGCCAGCGCGCCTTGCTGGCTCGACGACTGGTCGAAGCCGGCTGCAGCTTTGTCACGATGCAAATGAACAGCCCAAAAATTCCCGGTGCAATTGGCAACTGGGACATCCATGCGGTCAACGGCCACCTGTTCGACGACGCCAGGGCGCGTTTGCCGGTCTTCGACAACGCGATTGCGGCGCTGATCGAAGACCTTTACGACCGCGGTCTGGACAAGAAAGTGATGCTGGTTGTTACGGGCGAATTTGGTCGAACCCCTCGCATCAATCCGCGCAACGGCGCCAAATCCGGAACCATGCAACCAGGCCGCGACCACTATCCGGCAGCCATGTCGGTATTGGTCTCTGGCGGAGGCATGCCCATGGGCCAGGTCATTGGTTCCACGACCGCGAAAGGGGAACGTCCGCTTGACCGTCCGCTCGATCCGAACGACCTGCTGGCGACCGTGTATCAGCATCTGGGCATTGACTACAAGTCGACCCTGACCGATCTGTCTGGTCGTCCCGTGCCGCTCATCCCCCACGGCGATCCGATCCACGAACTCGGATAACCGTCTGTTTTTTCAGGACGGAACAAGCCTCTTCCCGGCTGGATCGCATCGAAGGACTTTCCCCAAGACAAGTCCAAAGGCCAATCTCCGTAACCGCTAGACGACAAACAGAACGTCCGGATCGTCTATGTGGCGGGACGGGTTGAGCGTTTGCGGCGGTAACTCTTGCTCAAAATGACGAAGCTGGTCAGCTGCCGCCCGCTTTCCTCCTCCAACCTCTCGGATATTCTGCCGACAAAGACCGCGCGTCTTCCGTCCTTGAACGGAAGCTCGTTCAAATCTGCTCTGATGCGGTTGATCTCAAAGCCAAGTCGACTATTCAATCCTGAGGGCTGGCTCTTCGCCCTGCCTGGGCGCAATGTTAGACTAATGAGGTTACAAGCCTGCCAAATTTTCAGGCCCAACACCAAGGGGAAATCCCGGTGGAGGGCGATTTTGTCGCGGAAGCGAGACGCTGGTGGAAAGCTGGTTGAGCTTGTGTCCCATTCGCCGGAGGTCAACGTCATACCTCTCGGCGCCGATTGATTGTGGCAGAATGACGTCGCTTGCATCCTGCCTCCCCTGCGCCAACGAGGTGGTTGCCATCGCTGAGAACCGGTCATGTACTGAATTGAGATCGCACATGCCAGATCCACGCTTCCTTTCGATCGCCTGCAATATTCTCAGGCACGCCTGCGGAGGTGTCGCAACAGTACTGGTAGTGCTGGGACTCTGCCTCGCCGCTCCTCGATCGGTACAGGCCCAGGCGATTGGGTCGACCGTCGTGGCGATCCGCGATGGCAAGTTGCTGGTCGACGAGGGAGATGCACCGTCCGTAGAGACGGGCGATCTGCTTACCGTCACGGCCAAAGGGGAAGACTGGTTCGATATCGTGGCGGCGGATCGGCCGGCGCGGGGAAGAATCCCTGCCGATCAGGTGACGCCGCTGGCCGAAGCGGTTCCTCTGTTTGACAAACTGGTCGCGGATCAGCCTCGGCAGGGAAAATACCTGCGGCGACGAGCGCTGGCTAAAAACGCTGGCGGACAACAGGCCGCGGCGCAGCGGGATTTTGAGCTGGCCGTGGAACTCGATCCTCAGGACTTCAAAGCGTTGATCGGTCTCGGCATGATGCTTCGACTTCAGGGCCAGGCAGCCCAGGCTGTAGAGCGTCTGAACCATGCGATCGAACTGAATGCTGACAATTCCGCCGCTTACCAGCAGCGGGCCCTGGCCTGGGAAGCTGCGCAAAACTGGGCCAACGCGATCAAGGACTGGAGCGACTATATTCGTCTGCTGCCGCAAGAGCCTGCCGGGTATCGCAATCGCGGGAATCTTCAACGGATCGTTCGCAACTATCGCGAGGCGACTGTCGATCTCGATCGGGCAATTGAACTCGACGCCAAGTCGGCCGTATCATACCGCTTCCGCGGATTATCGCACCGTGACCAACAGCAATACGAGCAGGCTAACGCGGACTTCTCCCTGGCGATCTCTCTGGCCCCGAGCGACACTGCGATTCGCTTTGACCGCGCTTATACACGAGCGCTCCAGCGCGACCACGCTGGCGCCGCTGAAGATTACACCGAGGTTATCCGACTCAGCCCGCAAAACCATCTTGCCTATAACAACCGCGGAATCTGTCACGAAAACCAGGCCGATTACCTGGCCGCCGCGGCCGATTATTCAAAAGGGATCGAGCTTGCCCCAGGCTATATGCTGCTTTACATCAATCGCGGGCGCGTTCATACCCACCTGAAGCAGGGCGATAAAGCGATCGCCGATTACGAGCAGGCCAGGAAGTTGAATCCACAGGACACCCGTTCCCATCACGCGCTGATCGGATTGTGGGAATCGCGTGAGAAGTGGTCCGAGCTCGTCGAGATCTATGACGCTCTCATCAGGCTGGAGCCCGCCAGCACCACGCATCCGCTGAAACGAGCCGCCTGCCTGGCGCGAGGGGGCAAGCATCAGGCGGCGCTCGCGGCATGCGAACAACTGCTGCAGAAGGCGCCCCAAGCGGGCCTGGCCGATCCTGCCGCGCTTGACCTGAAGGCCCGCATCCTGCTGGCGTCCCGTGACGAAACCGCTGAGGAGGACCCGTCGCTCCTATTGATAGCCACCCGCGCCTGTGCCAATGGACAATGGAGGAACTGGGAGCACATCGTGACGCTGGCTGCCGCGAACGCGGCGGCAGGCGACTTCGAGGCGGCAATGACCTGGTTGAACCTCGCCAAAGAACAGGCGCCCGAAGACAAACAACTTCCTCTTCAGGAGAAATGGAAACTCCTGAATGCCGGCACGGAGATCTCCGCATGGTAGGCTGCCAGTAGCACCGCAAGGCATTGAAACCGTATTCTTGAATTTGGATACCCGTACGTGTTCCGCATTTGTTCCCTCTTATTGACCTGCTGCCTGCTCTCTTGCCCGGCGACCGCATGGCCGCAACAGATGGTACAGGTGCCGACGGTCAATGAACCTCGCCCCGACGGGCAAAGCGTCTCGCAGCAACTCTGGCTGGTTGTGCAAACGGGACCGGCGCTCCCGATCACCGATGTCGCCTTCTCGCCTGACGGCCAGTTTCTTGTCAACGCCGGCGATGCAACGCCGCGGGTATGGAAGCTTGAGTCGGGCGAAGTGGTCCGAGAGCTGACAGGCCATCGCTTGCCGGCCACGGTGGCCGCATTTTCGCCCGATGGGAAATACGTGCTGACCGGCGGATACGATAGCTTTGTACGGCTTTGGGACTGGAGAGAAGGAACGCTGGCGCAATCGTTCGGCCCGCACCTGCGAGTCGAAGGGGACTCCACTTCGCCGGGCGTGCAGCACATCGCCATGACCGGGGACGGGCAGATCGTGATGACAACCGATCTGACCGAAGCTAACCGCGCGACGATCGTGCTTTGGAATGCGAAAACCAGCCAGGAGCTGCGCCGGTTTGGGAATGCCAGGGCGATCACCGCAGCGGCGATGTCAGCGGACGGCAAACGCGTCGCCTTTGCGAACGAGCGACATGAGATCGAAATCTGGAACGCCGCCAACGGTCAGTCGTCAGGCGTACTGAGAGGGCACTCGATGCCGATCAACGCGCTCGCGTTCTCGCCTGACCATCAGCAACTGGCCAGCGCGAGCGATGATCGCACCGGTCGCCTTTGGGAGGTCGATTCCGCCAAGGAGTCGCACTTGCTGCCAGGGCATTTCGAGCGTGTCACCGATGTCGCCTATTCGGCCGACGGAAGCCGCGTGGCGACCAGCAGCGCCGACTCGACCGCCCGTCTGTGGGATCCAGCAAGCGGCCGCATGCTGCATAAGTTTTCCGCCGCCGGTCCGAAACTCCTGGCCGTGGCGATGTCCGCCGATGGAAACCAGCTGATCGCCGGCGGCGACGACCTGGAACTGCATCGCTTTACGCTCGAAGGCGATCCCCCGGCGGGCCGCATCCGCGGCAAAACAACCGAGCTGACCTCGGCCATCATCGTCGCCGATCCGCCCATGCTGGTCGCCGCCACGCCCAGCGAGTACTGTGTCTGGGATCTTCGCGCTGGACGGCAGTCGCACCGTCGCGCTCTCTCTGGACAACGGTTGTTCATGGCCCCCGGCGGACGCTTTGCCGTGACGATGGACGACACGTCCAAGCTCCAGTTGCATTCCGTTCTGTCTAACGACCCGCCGCGAACCTTGCCCAACCCGGCCGGCGAGGTTGCCTCCGTGCAGTTTGCCGACGAGGACCGCCAGGTGATTGTGTTTGCGCGGGATGGCTCCGTACGTGTCTGGAATTGCGACTCCCTCCAACTCCTGCATCACTGGCAGCGCGACGAGTTCCAGGCAAGAGATTTTCGCGCGCAGGTCCTGCCTTCCGGTCAGCAACTGGTGTCCCTGGGATATCAGGGTGGACAGATCTTCAGCCTGGCGGACGGCAAAAAACTGGGAGAGCTTGCCGCAGAAAAACACACGGTGGATTACCTTGCGGCCACGGCGGACACAAGTCTGCTCGTGACCCGCGATCACCGTCACTACGTTGTGTGGGACGGGACGACACTGCTCGAACGTTTGCGATTTCCGGCAAACTTCGCCCCCGCGGATTCGGCCTTGCTGTTTGCCAGCCACGATTCGCCAGTCATGTTTTCGCCGGACCACCTCTTGCTGGCAATCGGGGACGCGGAGGATGTCCGACTGATCGACGTCGCCACCGGGAAACTTTTGCGAACGATTACCGGACATAGCGAACCGGTCCTTTCCATCACCTTCACCCAGGACGGAGAGCGTCTGGTGACTACCAGCGCCGACCAGACCTGTCGCATCTGGAACACGGCGACAGGGGAGCGGATTGCCTCCCTGGCGAGCTTGCGCACCGGCGGCTGGGTGATCATCGACGACGTCGGGCGATACGACGGCTCCGACAACGGGAATGTCGAGGGCATTCACTGGGTGGTCGGGGACGAGACGATTTCGCTGCCGCAATTGAAACAGCGATATTACGAGCCGCAATTGCTCGCCAAAACGCTGGGTTATAACCGGGAGCCGCGACGAGAAGTGGCCGCCTTTAGCACGCCGAAACTCTTCCCTCGCTTCGAGGTTCAGCCCCCCACCGCGGAACAAGCTGCGCTCAAGATCAAACTGGAAAACCGCGGCGGCGGTATCGGCCGTGTTGTGATCAGGATCAACGGCAAAGAAATCACCGCGGATGCGCGGGGCGAGAACATTCGCCCGGACGCCGCCGCCGCCGACATCAGCGTCGATCTGACTCATGATCCACGCCTGATTCCTGGCGAGGTGAACGTCGTGGAAGTAATGACCTGCAACCAGGAAGGCTATCTGGCCAGTCGCGATCGACGCGTGATATTTCGTGCGCCGGGGCGAAGCGAAGCTCCGGAACCCGCACTATGGGCGATTGTGGCGGGCGCGTCGAATTACCGGGGCGAGGCGATCGACTTGCGGTACGCGGCCAAAGACGCCGAAGATTTCGCCGCCGCGCTACGCTTGGGCGCCGAACGTTTGTTTGGCGCCGGGCAGGTTCATCTCACACTGCTTTCCACCGCACAATCGACCCCGGAACATCAGCCGACGCGCACGAATCTGCTGGCGGCTCTCGAATCCGCCAAGGCATCCCGGCCCGGCGACATGCTTGTCCTTTATCTGGCAGGGCATGGCGTGAACCTGGGCTCACAGGATGGCGATTTCTACTATCTGACCTCCGATGCGGAAGATGCCGAGCTGGCGGATCCCGCCCTGCGTTCGACCACCGCCGTATCGAGCACGGAACTCTCCGAGTTGCTCCGTCAAATCCCTGCGCTAAAACAAGTGATGGTGCTGGATACCTGTGCTTCGGGGCGCCTGGTCGAAAAATTGACGGAGAACCGTAGCGTCCCCTCCAGCCAGCTGCGCGCGTTAGAACGGGTGAAGGAACGGACCGGCATGTACGTGCTGGCCGGCTGTGCGGCCGACGCAGTGAGCTACGAGGCGAGCCGCTTCGGGCAAGGATTGTTGACGCATTCCCTGCTGCTCGGCATGCGGGGAGCCGCGTTGCGGGAAGAAGAGTTTGTCGATGTCTCCAGCCTGTTCAACTTCGCCGCCGATCGCGTGCCGGAGATGGCGCGCGACATCGGCGGCATCCAGCGTCCGGCAATCGCCAGTCCCAAAGGCGGCGGCAGTTTCGACATCGGCCGCATCACCCCGGAGGATCGTGCGCAAATCCCGCTGCAAAGCCCGCTGCCGCTGGTGTTGCGAGCTAACTTCCAGGACGAGGTCGAATTTGCGGACACGTTGTCGCTTTCCCCATTGCTCAACAATCAGCTACGGGCCGTTTCCACCCGCGACAGCAAGCCGTTGGTGTTTATCGACGCGGCCCAACTGCCGAGCGCCTTTCGCATCTTCGGCCGGTACGATGTCGACGGAGACAACGTTGAGGTTCGCGTGCACCTGTTTCAAGACAAGGAGCGGGTCGCCCAGTTCTCCGTCAAAGGAACGCGCAACGAACTTGAGACCCTGGCCGCCGAGATCGTGCGTCAGTCCCAGGTGCAACTCAACCAGGCGAAGCAATAGCGACCTCGCTATGGTCGCGGCCGGCCAGTCAGGCGCCGAGCACCCGTTCTCGCCGTTTCCGGGCAGAAGTCCTGAGTGAAGGAGACGGCGAAGCAACCAAGCGCGAGGTGTTGATATCGGGGGCAGAAGCATTACACTCCCGCGCTACTAATCCATCAGATGGCTGCCCCAAACAAGGCGCCAACCCCTGCGGTCAATCCCATCGCAAGTGCGCCCCAGAAGGTGACGCGTAGAGCCGCTTTGATTACGGGCGCGCCGCCCGCGTGCGCGCCGAATCCGCCCAGGAGTGCAAGGAACAGGATCGACGTCGCGATCACAGCCGGAATCAAGGCGGATGGGGGAGTGGCGACGACGGTCACCAACGGCAGCGCAGCACCAATGGCAAACGTGGCTGCGGAGGCCATCGCCGCCTGCACGGGACGGGCGGTCGTCATGTCCGAGACGCCAAGTTCATCGCGGGCGTGCGCAGCCAGCGCATCGTGGGCCATCAGTTGCTCTGCAACCTGCCGGGCCAGGGACGGCTCGACTCCGCGACTGGCGTAGATCGCGGCCAGCTCGTGATGTTCAGCCTCTCCATCCGTCGCCAACTCCTTCCGTTCTCGATCCAGGTCAGCACTTTCCGTATCGGACTGAGAACTGACGGAGACGTACTCCCCCGCCGCCATCGACATCGCGCCGGCGACCAGGCCCGCCACTCCCGCAATCAGGATGTCGCTGGCTGGCGAGTGTGCCGCTGCCACCCCGACGACAAGGCTTGCCGTGGACACGATACCATCATTGGCGCCCAGGACGGCGGCGCGTAACCAGCCGATCCGGTCCGTTCGATGTCGCTCGCGGTGTGGTACAAACATGAAAACTTTCCTGCCGACGACGAAGGGGGACACGAAACTCCGACTGCTGCTTCCCTGGCGAGTTACGCCGCTTTCCGCTCAAAGCTCTTTACCAACCCACCGACGCACGACTTCCTTTCGATCTGGTCCATCGTCACCGTGTCGCCCTCTCCCGGTTCGTCGCGGGCCGGAAGTAAAGGGTTGCGTTCCAGACACGATGAGCTTGTTCAAACGCTCTCGCCTGATCGTCTCTTTCTGTCCGTGTCGGGGTTCACTTTTCCGTCTGCGACTCTTCTGCTGGTAGCGTTATTGACGCCTTCTCGACCCGATTGTTGTCTAAAATCCCTTCACCGCCGGTGAGGGCGACTCCGATTCGGTCGCGTTCGCTCTCGAACGTATTCCCAACGACCACCGCTGTACCGATGGGTTGGTCGATCCTGATCCCCACACTGCCATAGTTCGTGATGCGGTTGTCGCTCGCGGTGACGCTTGATTTATCCGCAAGCAGCGCGTGCCGCCAGCCGGACACCTTGTTGCCGGCGAAAACGATGTCGGAACCGGGCAAACCCCACACGGCAAACTGCGGCGGCCCGACGGCGCGAAGTGTGGGGCAATCGAAGGTGTTGTTTGTCACGCGAATGATTCCCTCGGCGCGAATACCTGCGACGCCGCTTCCGCGGAACGTGTTGTCCGAGAAGTCCGCCTCGGCCCCCTGGAAGACCATCACCAACGGCGGCAGGCCTGCTGGCCGTGAAAGTTCATTTCCGGCAAGTCGAACCTTCCAGCCGCTTTGAATACCAATGGCCACTTTCTCGTTGTCGAACACGCGATTATCGAGCACCTCGGCGCTTCCCGACTCCGTTGCATCGAAGCCGATTCCTACGGCTTTGTTCCGCGAACACTCGTTGCCGACAATCGTCGGTCGTGCATTGTGTTGGCAGCCGATGCCTGCCAGGGCGTTCTCGCGGCACCGATTCTTGCGCAACATCGGCTGGCAATCTTCCTCGCAACCAATGCCGGCCATGTCGTTCTCGAAGCAGTCGTTGTCTTCGACGAGGGGTCGTGTGTCGGCTCCGGTGCGGATACCAATCCCGGCTCGGCGATTGCGATAGCATTTGTTGCCGCGCACGGCCGGACTGGCCCCTTCGCTAATGCCGATACCTGCTCGAATGTTCTCATAGCAAACGTTGTTGATGACCAGCGGACTGGATCCTTCGTGACCAATGCCGGCATAAAAGTTCTGGAAGCAGACGTTCGCTTCGATGATTGCTGTGGAACCTTGCATCGAGCCGATGCCGCCTCCCATGTTCCGGTAACAGACATTGCGAACCACATGCGGCGAGCAGCGTTTGCCTTCAGCGCCCTGGATTGCGATGCCGGAATAGCCGATGTGATGCACAAGGTTGTGCTGGATGGTGCAGGTGACGCCGATCGCGCTGATTCCCGCCGTCCCGGGTTGGCCGATGGGTTCATGCGCCTGTTCGTTACCCTGCGTCGCATGATGCCTGGTCCATTCGGCTTCGTCGTAGACTCCGACGTTGGTCACGGTGAACCCATCGAGCGTCGAGCCTTCGGCCATCGCGACTCCCGGGCCTTCGGCTTTCACTCCCTCGCCGTCGATGATGGTCGCCTCGGCTCGCTGCAAACCGAGTTTGCCTTTCAAGTCATCGCCCGCGCTGCGCACTGCAACGCCGGGCTTCAGCTGAATTTTTTCGTGGAAGGTTCCCGCCTCGACCAGGACGGTGTCGCCTGTCGTTGCGGCGTTGATAGCCGCCTGAATCGTCTTGTGGTCCTGAGGGACGCGGAGGGTTTCCGCCGGTGCGTTTCTCCCAAAGCATACCAATGCGAACACCACGGCGAGGCTACTGCGAATCATCATCGTTGGTTCCCTGTGTCGCTAATTAAATTGAGTGCGGTCAAATCATCAAATGAAAAGGCTAGCCACGGATTCCGGGAGCACGTGAACGAATCCCAACTGCGGTCTCAAAGAGGCCCATCTTACACCACCCGATGCACAAACGACGTCACCAAATTTTGCACTTGTTCCTGCACTTCGATCTGCTTCTTTACAACCTCGCCGCATGACGTTCTTCAGCGGCTGGAAATGCTGGCGCGGCCTGACACGGTTCGTCGACGCCGCAGGATTTCGCTCGCCAACCGCTTCGGCGAGGGCAGAATCCGGCCGCCGGGCTGAACGTCGGTGCTTGCGGCGCGACTCGGCTCAAGGTGAAGAACGGGGGCTTCCTCTCGCCTGCCCCTGCGCTTCGCGGCGATCGACCTGCGCATTACCTGCCTGGAATGCGGCCGTACAGGGACAGATATGCGTCGGCCATGCGGTCGATGGTGAATCGCTCGATTACGGCCCGGCGGACGGCAGAGCGATCGATCTCATGGATCCGTTCGATCGCCTGCCTCGCTTCCTCCAGGCTGTCGACCAGAAAACCGGTGACGCCATGGTCAATCAGTTCCGGCATCGATCCGCGCCGACTGGCGATGACGGGCGTGCCGCAAGCCATCGCCTCGATCACCGACAGACCAAAGGGCTCGTCAAAATTAATAAGGTGCAACAGCGCATGAGCTTCCCCCAGGGCGCGTTGCCGCTGCGTTCCCCCGACGGCGCCGTGATACGTAACCGACACGCCGTCTGCGGCGGGCAGAACTTCCCGTTCGTAATAGTCTCTGTCCTGCACAATGCCGTACAGGTGCAGATGTCGGCGGCTTGCGCGGGCGGCGGCGATGGCCTCCGCGGCGCCCTTGTCGGGATGGATGCGACCGAAGAAGAGCAGGTCGTCGCTACCCTTGGGATCGAAGGGGAAATCGCCGATCGGAATGCCATGATGAATGGTTGCCGCGTAGCGCAGGTCGGGATGACGATCGGCCTCGCTGATGGCGACGAAGTGCACCACCTTCTGGTATTCCGCATACATCGGCAGGATCCGTTCGGACGAGAAGCCGTGGATCGTCGTCACGATCGGCGTGCTGGTCAATCGGGCGAAGGCGTGGGCGGGAAAGTCCGCCTGGTTGTGAATCAGATCGAACCGGCCGGCCTGTTCAAACAGATGGGCCAGATGGCGGAATTCCCAGACCTTCGCATCGATCGAGTCATCCTCCGCGTACGGAGCCGGCACGACGCCGTCAAGCTTTCCGGCCGTGATGCTGTCGCGCGTAGCGAAGAGCGTCACGTCGACCCCGCGCTCGAGCAGCGCCTCGGTCAGCATGCTGGTGACGAGCTCCCAGGGTCCGTAGGTTCGCGGCGGCGTCCGCCAGGCGATCGGGGCTAGCATTGCAACGCGCATCTCAAGAGCTCTCTTTCAGTCGTAGCACCAGACCTTCGTCGGGGGCGAGCGTTCCGTCCAGGGGGCGATACGGCCGGGTCGACGCCAGCACTTCGGCGACCCTGGCATCCGGCGGCAGCGTCAGGGGCCGTATCTGGCTGCTGAGGTTCAGCGCAATCAGCAGGTGCTCGTCGGTTTGGCGCCGCTGATAAGCGAGCACGTCCTCCGCGGCGTCGACAAGGGTAAGATCCCCGACGGCGAGCGTCTCGTGGGACCGCCGCAGCGCGAGCAGAGATCGGTAAAGCGACAGCAGAGAGCTGGCGTCGCGATCCTGCGCCGCCATGTTCCGCACGCGCCAGTCTTCATGCAGAGGAAGCCACGGGTCGGCTGTGCTGAACCCCGCATGGGCCGAAGCATCCCACGGCATCGGCGTGCGTGAACGATCGCGACCGATCCCCAGGTCGGGCTGACGCAGGTCCTGGGGATCGCGAACTCGATCGGGCGGAATCCGCACCTCGCCAATACCAACTTCGTCGCCCTGGTAAAGCGTGGGCGTGCCGCGCAGCGTCAAGAGCAGCATCGCGGCAACGCGTGCCTGCGCCTCGCCGATCCGCGCGGCGAGGCGCGGGGCGTCATGGCTGCCCATGACCCAGTTGGGCCAGCCAAACGAAGGCAAAGACGCTTCATAAGCGGCAATCGTTCGCCGGAGCACGGCGGCGTCCCAGGCGATTTCCATGAGCTGGAAATTGAACGGCAAATGCACCTGCGGACGTGCCGGCGTGCCGTACCAGCGGGACAGGCGATCGTTCGGCAAACAGATCTCGCCGATCAGAACGCGGTCGCCATAGCAATCAGCCAGCGCGCGGAACTCAGCAGCGATGCCATGGGATTCCGGCTGGTCGGTCGAATGGAGCTGAATCAACCGGTCGCGCTGGGTGACGTCGGGCGTCCAGTCCGCATTGATCGGATTGTCGGGCAGCCCTTTGGCCTTGATGATGTGCCAGAGCACGTCGATCCGGAATCCGTCGACGCCCCGGTCAAGCCAGAATCGCAGCACCTGCATCATCGCTTCCTTGACCTGGGGATTGCGCCAGTTGAGGTCGGGTTGCGACGCCAGGAACGCGTGCAGGTAGTACTGGCCGGTGGTCTCGTCCCATTCCCAGGACGAGCCGCCGAAGTCGCTGATCCAGTTGTTCGGCGGCCCGCCCTCCGGCGACGGATCGCGCCAGAGATACCAGTCTCGCTTCGGATTCTCGCGCGACGCCCGACTTTCGACAAACCAGGGATGCTGGTCGGACGAATGATTGGGAACGAAATCGAGCAGCAGCCTCAGCCCCCGCGCGTGGACCGCCGTCAGCAGACGGTCAAAACCGGCGAGATCACCGAAGAGGGGATCGACGTCGCAGTAGTCGGCCACGTCGTAACCGAAATCGGCCATGGGGGAAGGATACATCGGAGATAGCCAGATCGCATCGATCCCCAGTTCCACGAGATAGTCCAGCCGCGACTCCACTCCGGCCAGGTCGCCCACGCCGTCGTCGTTGCTATCCTGGAACGATCGGGGGTAGATCTGATAGATCACCCCCCGCTCCCACCATTGAGCCTGTTGTTGACCTTCGCACACCTGTTTGACCTGTTTCTGTTCGCGGGAACTACCGGAACGCGTTCCGTGCGCTTACCGGTACTGGCAAGGCGTTTGAAGGCGGATGGCTGCCGTATTGTCAGGAAGCTGTTTTGGGCGACGCGCTCGACAGCGTTTCAAAGCCGGAGATGACGTCGAACAATTCTTCATCGATGCTGCTTTGCCGCAGACGATGGAAGGTCACGTTCAATTCTTCCAGCAGTTCATCGATATTTTTATCGGCGCGCTGCATGGCCGCGAGACGACTGGCGTTCTCGCTGGCTAATGATTCGGCCCCGGCGCGAAAGAGCGAGACAAAGAGATACTCGCGGATCAGCGCCGCCAAGGTCTCCGTTCCACCGCCCAGGACCTCGGGCAAGTTTCTGGTCGGCCAGTGACGTTCGGCCAAACCGCGACGCCAATCTTCGTCCAGCGGCAAGAGTCGCTGGCTGACGGGCGCATAGACTGCGCCAGACTTCGGATGATTGTGGAAGAGGTAAAACTCCGCGATTGCACTCTGGCCGAGGTGCGATTCGCAATCGATCAGAATCTGTCCGACCAGCGGCGTGATCGCCTGGACGGAACTCGGCACGCCGTAAAGTCCGGCTGGCGGCAGACCAGCGTCGGTCAAACGCGCATGCACGCGCTCGCCGACCGCCCAGACCTGGGGCTGGCCCGGTAAAGCGGCCAGCACCTGGATCGCATTGTCGGCGATCACATCGTTGAACTGGCCGACGAGTCCCTGATCGGAACCGAACACGACAGCGCCAATCGGCCTTGCCGCCGCTGGTCCTTTACTTGCGGGAAGCGATGCTGTCGGTCCGACTTCCCGCAAACAGGCGACCAGCCCCAGCTCGACGGTGCGATAATAGTCGGCCAGGGCGTGAACGGCGTTTTCGTACTGTCCGATGCTGGAGGCCGCCATCGCTTTCATGGTGCGGACGACGGACTGGAGATCCCCGGCGCCGGAAATCTTGCGGCGCAGACTTGCTGTCGACTCGCTCATGTCGTCTCCTTTGCGGCTATCCGGGGCTGGAAAAGAGCAAGCGACTGGCGGGCGAGCTGGACAATGGTTTCCCGATCTTCGTCGCTCAATTGGTCGGCCGTATCTAGTCGCTGGCGTACGCTAACCGGAATTGCCTTCGCCGCTTCGCGCAGCGCGTGCTCGGCGTCCGTCATTTGTTTCAGTGGGATAGAGTCAAACAGACCGGCGATCAGCGCGAGCAGCACGGCGATTTGCGATGGCGCCGGCATGGGCGAGAACTCCGGCTGCTTGAGGCAAGCGCGTATCCGTCGTCCATGTTCGATAATCTTGCGGGTGCTGTCATCCAGGCGTGCGCCAAAACGGGAAAAGGTCTCGAGTTCCTCAAATTGTGCGTAGGAAAGCTTCAGATCGCCCGCCACTGCCCGGTAGGCTGCCCGCTGCGCTTTCCCGCCAACGCGTGAAACAGATTTCCCGACATCGACCGCGGGCAGCACGCCGAGTTCAAACAGCGATGGCGAAAGATAGATCTGGCCATCGGTGATGGAAATCAGGTTGGTCGGGATGTACGCCGAGATATCCTGGGCTTCGGTTTCGATGATCGGCAGCGCCGTCAGTGAACCGCCGCCGAGTCCATCGCACAAGTGCGTCGACCGTTCCAGCAACCGCGAGTGGATATAAAAGATATCGCCGGGAAAAGCTTCGCGGCCGGGCGGACGGCGAAGCAGTAGCGACAGTTCGCGGTACGCCCGGGCGTGATGGGTGAGGTCGTCGTACACGATCAGTACGTCGCGGCCGGCTTCCATGAACGACTCCGCGATGCTGGTCGCAGCGTATGGCGCAATATAGGCAAGTCCCGGCGGGTCGCTCCCTTCCGTCACGACCACGACGGTGTATTCCATTGCGTTCTGCTCCTGCAGTTTCGCCACCACCTTGGCGACGGCCGCCGCACGCTGGCCGATTGCACAATACACGCAGACCACGTTCTGGTCTCGCTGGTTGAGGATGGTGTCGATGGCGATGGTCGTTTTACCTGTCTGCCGATCGCCCAGAATCAACTCGCGCTGGCCGCGTCCGATGGGAATGAGCGCATCGATCACTTTGATACCGGTCTGCAGCGGAACGCTGACTTGCGAGCGATCCATGATGGGCGCCGCAGGGCGTTCGATCGGCAAACGCTTGTGGGTGGGAACCGTTCCGGCCCCATCGAGCGGCCGACCAAGCGGATCGATGACGCGTCCAAGCAGGCCGTCGCCGACGCCCACATCCATGACGCGGCCGGTGCGCTGGACTTCATCTCCCGCCTGCAGGTCCCAGTAGTCGCCCAGCAGCACAACGCCGATTTCTTCTTCGTCGACATTAAAGGCGATGCCGAACACGCCGCCGGGAAACTCGACCAGTTCCTCAAACCCTACGCCCGGCAGCCCCGACACCTTTGCAATCCCCGTCGCGACGCTGGTAATCGCGCCCACTTCGCGAAGCGTCAGCTGCGGCGTGAATGCTGCGCGCGCCTGGCCGATTGCAGCCAGCGCGCCGTCGAACATTTCCTCGAGTTTATCCGGCGTGTCGTTCATTTGTTTTGGGTTTCGTGTTGTTCGGCTGAATTGACATGCAGCACCGCGCGTTCTTCCAGCAACTCGTCGACGCTCTGTTCCAGGGACCGGAGGTAATCGGCGATGCTCCAGCCAACCTTGTGCCCGTTGGCCGTGAGTTCGATGCCGCTGATCACCGTCGGGTCGGTCTCGAAACGGAGTCGAATGTCCGCCGCGAAGGTTTCGTTGAGAGCCCGTTGGATGGCGGCTTGCTGCTTCTCCGGCAGGTCGAAAGCGCTGCGCACAAACGCCGGCTGGGACGACGCTTTCAAGGCGGTGGCGAAACCCTCTTTCTCCTCGCCCTGCAGTTCTCGCAAACGGCAAATGCACACTTCGCTCATCCGTTCTTCCAGGCCGGCGTCGGCCAGGTCGGCGAGCGTCTTCCGGGCAATGGCGAACACTTCCTGCTGGGTGCGGCGGGTGATTTCGTCGTGCAGGCTTTGCTGCTCTCGCGCTAGACCTTCCTGTCGTTTGGCGAGCCAGGCGTCGGCGTCGTCTCGCGCTTCCTCCAGCAGTTTCTGGCGGTGGGCTTTGACTTCCTCGGTCGCCTGGCTCAACAGCGAAGCTCGCTGGCGTTCAAAATCGTCGTTCCTGCTCTGGAATTCGTCCCGTTCCTTCTGGGCTTCGGACTGCTGGGCGGCGGCGTCGCGGAGCTCGGCGGCGATCCGTTTCTCCCGGGCATCAATGGCGTTGAGAATGGGCTTGTAAAGGAAACGCTTCATCAACCAGACGAGAACCAGGAAGTTAACCAACTGCGCGCCGACCGTGAACCAATCGATAAGCATGGGTCAGTTTCCCGCCGCTTTGTCGATGACGTGGTTCCAGAACGGATTGGCGAAGATCAGGATCATCGATACAACAAAGCAGTAGATCGCCGTGGATTCGATCATCGCCAGGCCGACGAACAGGGTGCGCGTGATGGTGGCCGAGGCGTCGGGTTGCTGGGCCAGCGAAGTCAAAGCGGTGGCGACTGCTTTCCCCTCGGCGAAAGCCGGCCCCAGGCAGCCGAAACTGGTGGTGACGCCCGCTGTAATGATCGACGCCAACGCGATGGTGGTCATGCTATCCATATACTCTCCTTTTTGTGTTGTGGTTCATGATTCAAGACGGGGGTCGGATTGCGACCTGGGCTTGCGGACGCGCGTGGCGGCTGCGATGTAAACGGCAGCCAGGATGCTGAAAATGTAGGCCTGCACCATGCCGGTAAGCAGGCCCAGCACCGTCATAACGATCGGGAAGAAAAAGGGGGTGATGGTCAGCAGAATTCCAATAATCATCGCCCCGCTCATCATGTTGCCGAACAAGCGAATCGCCAAGGCAAGCGTGCGGGAGATTTCGCTGATGATGTTAAACGGCAGCATGATGAACGTCGGCTTGAGGTAAGACAGCAGGTACTCGCCCAATCCCTGCTTCTCAATGCCGAACAAAGGTACGGCCGCAAACACGCACAGCGCGAGCGCCGTGGTGGTCGAAAGCGAGCCGGTCGGCGGCTGGTAACCGGGCAGGATCGTGCCGAGGCTGGCGACCGCGATAAACAGGAACAGCGTACCAAGAAAGCCCAGATACTGTTGCGGCTGGCTCAGGCCGACTTCTTCGATCTGTTTCACGATTCCTGTGACGACGATTTCCAGGAGATTCTGCCAGCGGGATCTTCGCAGTCCAGTGGACAGCCTGCGCGTGATCAGCAGGGAGCCGACGACCATCACCAGCATCACTCCCCACGTAAAAACGAGGGTCGCGTTGAGTTTGATAAATCCGTACTGCCAGAAGATGGTTTCATCGGGACTAAGAAGCATCACTCGCCTCCTTGGCCAGTTGCGATTGCGTGTCGCCCGACGACCGTGTCAGCCGCGCGACAGCAAAACGGGCGATCAGGAATCCAACAAGGCAAACCAGCAGCCGCTCCCAGTGACCGCCGGCGACCAGGTAGAACCCGGTCAAGGCGACGCTCATGCGCAGTAATTGGCTGCCGAGGAACCACGCTGCCGGATGGCGGGAAGTCAGTCCCTTGCGAATGGTCCACCACAGCCCGCCGAAGAACATGGCGCCAAGTAACACGCCGGCTGCCAGCGGCAGGATCCAACTCACGGGTTCATTCATCGTCATGTTCCTGTTCCTCGCGGATTGCTTTCTCTTCTTTGGCGACCCACTGCCATGCGTTAAAACAACCGACCGCCAGGCCGGCCACCAGCAGCGTCAAGGTCCAGGAATGCTGGCCCGGATACTGCTTGTCCAGCCAGACGCCCAGCGCCGCGCCCAGCAGCGTCGGAATCACGACCGACCAGCCAATCAGCCCCATCATGCCGAATCCGGACCAGACGCCTGGCGTCGGGTTGCGACGGGCTTTGAGCTTGCGTGCTGCTTTCTCCCGGACGGCGCGGCGAAAGGCCGTGGGTTTTTCCTCGTGTTCAAAATCCGGCTTGTCACTCATGCTGGAACTCGACGAACTGGCGGATGAAACCGCTCTCCATTTTCGCCATCACCGAGCGAACGTTGCGTTCGTGCTCGTTCAAACGGAGAAACTCCCGCTCCACAACCGCGTGCAGCTGGCCAAGGTCGGTTCCGTAAATCGCGTTGCGCACGGAGACAAATACATCCAGGCCGGTCTTCACCAGCACTCCCTCATCGATTGCCATGTAAGCCTCGCCTTCCGCGACCGTCTCATAAATCAGAATTCCCGGCGTGAGCGACGCCACACAGTCAAGCCGATGCGGCAGAAGGCCGAACGATCCCTGGCGCGTATCCGCCGCCAGGCGGAGCACATCCGTCTTCTCGGCGAACACCTGGAACGGCAACAGGACTTTAAGATTCATGACCACTCCCGGCAGTGACGGAGGACGGCGGTTCGGACGGCTCTTTGCCGGCGGATCGGGCCTTCTCTTCCGCCTCGTGAATCGCTCCGATCATGTAGAACGCGGTCTCTGAAAGGTCTTTAAATTCATCGCGCAGGATTCGCTCGCAGCCATCCAGCGCATCCTGAAGACTAACGAGCTTGCCGGCGCGGCCCGTGAATTGCTCCGTCGTAAAAAAGGGCTGCGTGAGAAATCGCTCCAGCCGGCGGGCGCGGGCGACCACGTTGCGGTCCTCAGGCGAAAGCTGCTCCAGACCGAGCATGGCGATGATGTCTTTAAGGTCCGCGTACTGGGCTAATGTCCGGCGGATCTCCTGCGCGATGTCATAATGCCGCTGGCCGACGATGCCCGGCGTCGCCATTTTGGAACCGGACTGCAGCGGATCAATGGCCGGGAACAGGCCTTCGCTGGCCCGCTTGCGCGAAAGCACAATCGAGGACGACAGATGCGAGAACGTATGCACTGCCGCCGGGTCGGTGAAGTCATCCGCCGGGACATACACGGCCTGGATCGACGTAATAGAGCCGTTGTCGGTGTTTGCGATCCGTTCCTCAAGCTGGGACAACTCGGTCCCCATCGTTGGCTGGTAACCCAGCCGGGACGGCATCTGCCCCATCAGGCCGGACACCTCCATGCCGGCCTGGAGGAAGCGGAAAATGTTGTCAATGAGCAGCAGCACGTCGCGGTGCTCGTCGTCGCGAAAGTACTCGGCCATCGTCAGCGCCGCGTGCCCCACGCGGAAGCGGCTGCCTGGCGGCTCGTTCATCTGGCCGAAGATCATCACCATATTCTGCAGCACGCCGGCCGCCTGCATTTCGCGGTGGAGTTCTTCCCCTTCGCGACACCGTTCCCCGATGCCGCAGAAAATACTGACGCCCTCCTGGTGACCGACCATGTTGTGGATCATTTCGGTAAGCAGCACCGTTTTGCCTACGCCTGCACCGCCAAACAGGCCTGCTTTGCCGCCGCGTTCCAGCGGCGCCAGCACATCGATGACCTTGATCCCTGTTTCGAAGATCTCGGACCTGGTGGAACGCTGCGCCAGCGCCGGGGGAGCCCGATGCACGCTCCGCCACTCGATGTCGGTCAGCGGCGGTTCGCGATCGATCGTATTGCCGAACACATCGAACATCCGCGACAGGATGTGATTGCCGACCGGCGCCATCAGCGGGCCGCCCGTGTCCGTTACCGCCGCCCCTCGCGAGAGACCCTGCGTCGGCGTCAAGGCGATGCCGCGCACATGCTGCGCATCCCGTTGGGCCAGCACTTCGATGACAATGCGATCCGCCTCGCCTGCGTGCAGCACGGAGTAGATCGGCGGCAAGTGATCGTCAAACCGTATATCCACAACGCTGCCGCGCACCGCCACGACGACGCCCTTGTTCACTGTCCCGGGACTCGTTCTGGTCATGCGGTTGTCTCCGCGGGAACAGGCGTGACGGGAACCCTTGCGTTGCGAGCATCGACTCTCGGAGGCGAAGTTGTGGGAAGCCGCGGCGGAACGGTCAGGCTTGCCACTCCGATGCGGCTATCGGCCATGCCGTAATAGATGTCGAACCGATCCGGCTGGCCCAGGTCGTGGCGACAGTCGATGCCGGTAGGAAACACCACGTTTTCGACAACGCCGTTACGTTCGTGCGGAAAAAGAGGAGTCAGCAAAGGATCCGGCGAGCGATAGAGGATCGTCCGCGGATGTTCGGTCGAAAGCATCATGACTCCGGCCGAATAACACAAGTGTTTGCCCACGCCGCCTGGATCGTCGGTCGCATGTACGCCGTGATACAGAATCATCCAACCGTGCCGCGTCATCACAGGCGGAGTTCCCCCGCCGATCTTGAGCGCTTCCCAGGGAGCCACAGGCGTTGCCAGGCGATGGTGGGAGTTGAACAGACCAAGGCGATCCGGCTCCAGTCCTTCCAGCGCCATCGGGCAATAGGAAATCCAGATGCTTTCGTGAGCAAGATCAACCCGCCGTGAGCAATCCTCGCAATCCGTTTCCTCAGGCCGCGAACCTGCAAAGAGCGGGCGATGGATCATCGCGAGTTGCATCTTTCCGCAGTGGTTCGGGATGGCGACGGGAAACAGACTCGCATCTTTGTTGTCGACATGGACAAAGTCGATCCCGCGATACGGATCGAACGTCGCCAGCCCCAGCCGGCTCCAGTGAAACAGGTCTGCGGACACGGCGAGTGCGATCCGGGGGCCGACCCGGGAGAGCGCGGTGTAAGTCATCACATAGCGGTCGAATTGTTCGATATAGGTCACGCGAGCATCCTCACACCCGCCGAATCCGTTCCCTTGCAGTTCGTAGTCCGCCTCGGGCTCCAGCGCAATCCCCAGTCGCTCGACGCCGCAGGGATCGCCGGCGTCATTGAATTGCACGCGGGCGATTCCAATGCGTGAGTAATTGTTCTTCCCGACCAGACGCGGAAACAGATACAGATCTCCGCCCGGTCCGCGCGTCGCAGCCGGGTTGAGAACTCCTCCCGCTTCGTGCGGATTGCCGGGCTCCGGCTCCATCAGGAGACCGAGCCGCTTCACTTGAAAGTCGCTCATGACGTTCTTTCGGTCGAGGTCGTTTGCGGGGCGCTCAAACAAGCAAGAATCGCTTCGATTACGCGCTTTGTTTCGTCCGGATCCCGCACACCGATCGACTGCGCGCCGGCCTGCTGGGCTGGGTAATCGTTGCCGCCTGGAAAGATCGCGTCGCCGATGAAGATCATGTCGCCGATCGCGACGCCCAGCGTGTCGCGCAGCTTGCGGATCCCGTAGGCCTTGTCGATGCCAGGCCTGGTGACATCGATCGAGGTCGTCCCGCCCAGACGCACAGAGAACTCCGGAATGAGATCGTCCAGGAGCGTCTTCATGCTTTTTCGCTTCGCGAAGTCGGGGTCCCACTGGGTCTTCTTCCCCAGGGGGGCATTTTGACCGAGCGCGGAGAAGGTGATCTGGCTGCCCCGATCTTCAATGACCTCGCCCCAATGCTTGTGCGAATCAAAATTCGATCGTTCTATCACCTGTTTCAAGGAACATATGATTTTAGTTTTCTGTTCCCTGGTAAAGTCTTCGGAATAGCGTTCCTTCCAGCCGGCTTCATACTGATAGAGTTTGGTGCCGCAGGTTGGCATGAGTGAAAGGCGCGTCAGACTCTCGTCATGCGGCAAGCTGGACAGCAATTGTTCCTTGAACTGCGGCCAACCGCCGCCGGAGATGACGGCGACTTTCACGATACGAAGAAGCGCCTTGAGCAGTGTCGCCATTTCGGCATCCACCGGAGACTTGCTTTGGGCAAGCGTGCCATCTAAATCGAATACGACAAGCTTTTTCATGACGTGGACTTCGGCGGTTTTTGTAAAGGCAGAAGAATTTCTCCCCCCTCGTTTTCCCATCGTTCAATCGACCGCTCGTTCAGCGACGCGGTGACGCCAGCGTCTTGGTTGGAGAGGGCGCCGAAAGTGTCGAACGGGGGAGAGTTCCACAAAGCGATGGCGCGTTCCTCGGACCGATCGTGCTCGCAGCAAAGCACGCTGAGCGACGCGGTGTTGAGCAAGAGATGTTGTGCGTGCTCCACTGCGAGTCCGATCCAACGGACAGCCAGGACGCGGCCTAAATGGCTGTGCGAGAAGAGGGCCACATTTCCGTCCAGATCGGTCAGGCGATGGATAAGTCGATCCGCCCGCGCAGAAATCTGCTGCGGCGATTCCCCGTGAGGGCAGCCGTCGCGAAAGAGATTCCAATCGGGTCGCGATGCCAGGACTTCGGCAGGCGTTCGCCCCTCGTAGTCGCCATTGTCCCATTCCGCCAGGTCTGGATCGATTTCTGCGTGTTGCGGCAGACCCGCCAACTCGCCTGTGTGACGCGCTCGCTGCAGGGGGCTGGTCAACACATGATCAAAGGGGATCGAACGAATACGCTTGCCCAGTTGGCGAGCTTCGTCCTCACCATGCGCGGTCAATGGAATATCGGCGCGACCGGTGTATTGCCCCGAGAGCGACCAGCTGGTTTCCCCATGTCTCATGAAAAACAGTCGGAGTGTCATTGCTCACCTGCCGTTGATTCCATTGTGGCCGAGTAGTCGCCGCAGCGCGCGGCGCGGTTGCAATGGGCTCGATGCGCCAGAGCCTGTTGAGCCGCTTTCACGTTGGCTTCCTGGCCTGACCAGATTTCCAGTGCGGGTTGCTGGATGGCGCGAGCGAAGGAAAACGCGAGCGGCCAGGGCAATCGTGTCTGGAAGCGTACATTCATGGCATTCAATCGGGCTGAGGCTAGTTCAGAGGACTGCCCGCCCGACAGGAACGCAATTCCCGCGACGGCCGCGGGGACGGATCGCAGCAGACAATTCACGGTGGCGTCGGCCGCTTCTTCGACAGTTTCTTGCTCGGGGCAGGCCAATCCAGGCAGCACCATATTGGGTTTCAAAAGCATGCCTTCCAGCACCACACGTTGGACGTAAAGCTGATGAAAAACAGCGTGCAGGACTTCCTCGGTGACTTCCCCGCACCGCGCGATCGTGTGCGGCCCGTCCATGAGCACTTCCGGTTCGACGATTGGCACAAGTCCGCTCTCCTGGCACAGCGCGGCATAACGCGCCAAGGCGTGGGCGTTCGCTTCGATGCAGCCCTGGCTGGGAAGTCCGTCGCCAAGGCTGATGACGGCTCGCCACTTGGCAAACCGAGCCCCCATCTGTGAGTATTCGGCGAGGCGGGCTCGCAATCCATCGAGGCCTTCGGTAATCCTCTCGCCGGGATGGCCCGCCAGGCTCTTGGCGCCGGCATCGACTTTAATTCCGGGAATGATTCCCGCCGTAACGAGGACTTCGACAAAAGGGGTGCGGTCTGTCGTTCGCTGGCGGATCGTCTCGTCGTACAGGATGGCGCCGCTGATACTCTTGCTCAGGTTCGGCGTGGTGACAATTAGCTCCCGATAGCTGCGTCGCGCCTCCTCGGTCTGGGGAATTCCCAGCTTTGCAAAGCGTTGGTTGCAGGTCGGGTTGCTTTCATCCATCGCCAGCAGACCCTTGTCGTCGGCGACCAGGGCTGTGGCGGTCTCGGTTAGCACCTGCGTATCCATTGCACAAATCTCCCATCGTCTGTTCTGAATGCTATCTGCCGGCGGTCACCGCTTCGCGAAGCCAGGACAACGCATCTTCATAGGCGTCTTCCGAGAAGTGCTTCACTTCCGGGTGCAAGAGATGACCGGCAAACGTCGGCAACTCCGCCAGCAAGCCGTTGTCGCTCACCACCGCCAGCTTTTTGATTTTCTGGTGATAACGTTCTATCAGCTGCAGATGAGAAATCGCGGCTTCAAGATTCAACCAGCCAGGGAAGGCCTGCGCCAAAACCAGCACGCCAGACAGCGCGTCGTGATCTGCCAGATAAGGATCAATATCCTTGGCCACTGCCTTAAAGTCGGCTGCTTCCAGCGGAGCCGATGGCTCGAGAATGAGAATCCCTTCTGGGGAAATGAGGGTGTGCTTGAGCATGGATTTTTCTCCCGGTAAACAGATGGATGGATCGGTTGGAATCGGTCGTTGTTGCGATCACGGCCTATCCTGTGATCGAAGAACGGCCCACAAATCGTGTCTGACTATTTGCTCGGGACATTCCATTTCCAGTTGCGGATTTCCGGCAGATCCTGGCCATTCTTGTTGATGTACTGCCTGTGCTCGACCAGTTTGTCCTGGAGTTGCTGCTTCAGGTAAACGCCCTGGTCGCCGGTCTGCGGCAGGCGGTCGATCGTGTCCATCACCAGGTGAAAGCGGTCCAAATCATTCAGCACTGTCATGTCGAACGGCGTGGTGATAGTGCCCTCTTCCTTGTAGCCGCGGACGTGGATGTTGCCGTGGTTGGTGCGGCGATAGGTCAACCGATGGATCAGCCAGGGGTAGGCGTGAAAAGCGAAGATGACCGGTTTGTCGGTGGTGAATAGTTCGTCGAAATCGGTATCACTCAAGCCGTGAGGGTGTTCGGTTTGCGGCTGCAGCCGCATCAGATCGACGACGTTGACCACCCGGATTTTCAAGTCGGGCAAGTGCTCGCGCAGGATCGACACGGCGGCCAGCGTTTCAAGTGTGGGCACGTCGCCGCAGCAGGCCATGACCACGTCGGGCGATGCGTCCTGGTCGTTGCTGGCCCATTGCCAGATGCCGATCCCTTCGGTGCAGTGCTTGACGGCGGCATCCATCGTCAGCCATTGGGGCGAAGGATGTTTACCGGCGACCACGACGTTGACGTAATGGCGACTGCGCAGGCAGTGGTCCATCACCGACAGCAGGCAGTTGGCGTCGGGCGGAAAATAGACGCGCACCACCTCGGCCTTCTTGTTCACCACATGATCAATGAAGCCCGGGTCCTGGTGCGTAAAGCCGTTATGATCCTGGCGCCAGACATGCGAGGCGAGCAGATAATTGAGCGAAGCGATCTTCCGCCGCCAGGGCAATTCGGCCGTGACTTTCAGCCATTTGGCGTGCTGGTTAAACATCGAATCGATGATATGAATAAACGCTTCATAGCAGTTGAATAGTCCATGGCGCCCAGTGAGCAAATAGCCTTCCAGCCAGCCCTCGCACTGGTGCTCGCTGAGCATCGAATCGAGGACGCGACCGCTGGGCGCGAGCCATTGATCGTTCGGTTCAGTGGCGGCGTCCCATTGCCGCTCGGTCGCTTCGAACAAGGCTTCCAGGCCGTTGGACACCGTTTCATCGGGGCCAAAGACACGAAAATTCCGCTGCTCGCTGTTCCGCTTCGCGATATCGCGCAGGAACGGCCCGAGCACATGCGTGTCGCCGATGCCGCGGCAGCCTGGCGTGGGCACCTCCTCGGCATAGTCGCGGAAATCGGGCATCTGCAGGTCGCGCAGCAGCTTGCCGCCGTTGGCGTGCGGATTGGCGCCCATACGCCGATCGCCCTCGGGAGCAAGTTCGGCCAGTTCCGGTTTCAGCCGGCCCTGCGGGTCGAACAATTCTTCCGGCCGGTAGCTGCGCAGCCAGTCTTCCAGCAACTGAAGATGTTCGGGATGCGTGGCGGGATCGGAAAGCGGCACCTGGTGCGCGTGGAACGTCCCTTCGACTTGCACGCCGTCGACGATTTTCGGTCCGGTCCAGCCCTTGGGCGACTTGAGGACGATCATCGGCCAGCGCGGTCGCGTCAGGTCGTTGTTGTCTCGAGCGTTGCGCTGGATAGCACGAATGTCCTCGATCGCCTGGTCAAGCGCGGCCGCCATCGCCTCGTGCATCAAAGCGGGATCGTCCCCCTCGACAAAACAGGGCGTCCAACCGTAGCCGTGGAACAACTGCTCCAGTTCTTCATGCTCGATACGGGCGAGGATCGTCGGGTTGGCGATCTTGTAACCGTTCAGATGCAGGATCGGCAGCACCGCACCGTCGGTCGCCGGATTGAGAAACTTGTTGGAATGCCATGCGGTCGCCAGTGGTCCAGTTTCCGCCTCGCCATCGCCCACCACACAGGCGACGATCAGTTCGGGGTTATCGAATACGGCTCCGAAGGAATGGCTGAGCGAGTAGCCCAGTTCGCCCCCTTCGTGAATTGAACCCGGGCACTCCGGCGAGGCGTGGCTGGGAATTCCACCAGGAAACGAAAACTGCAGGAACAGCTTGCGCAGCCCCGCTTCATCCTGGCTGATGTTGGGATAGATTTCGCTGTAAGTCCCCTCCAGATACGTGTTCGCTACGACAGCCGGGCCGCCATGCCCTGGCCCGGAGACGTAGATCATATCGAGGTCATATTCTTTGATGACCCGGTTCAGATGCGCATAGATGAAGTTCTGGCCTGGCGTTGTTCCCCAGTGTCCCAGCAGCATGTGCTTGACGTCTGCGAGCTGCAGTGGTCGCTTCAGCAGCGGATTGTCGTACAGATAGATCTGCCCGACCGACAAGTAGTTGGCCGCCCGCCAGTAGGCATCAATCTTGTGGAGTGTTTCCGGGGAAAGCGTGTCTGATTCCAGGGTCGCTGACATTGCATCGTCCTCCTTAGGACCTGTTGATTCCGAGCACCTGGCAAACCGTCTGGCCGATTATTTGTTCTTCGTTCGTTTGAATCACACGTACGGCGACCTGTCCTGCCGCGGGCGAGATCAAAGTCGCGTTCTCGGCGTTACGCTTCTCCTCCAGCTCGATGCCTAAGAATTCAAGACCGCTGCATATCCGGCGCCGAACAAGCGGCGAGTTTTCACCAATGCCGCCCGAAAACACCAGGGCGTCAAGTCCGCCCAGCGCGGCCGCGAAGGCTCCGATCCGTTTTTTGATCTCGTAGCAAAACAACGCGACCGCTTCCGCCGCACGGATATCCTCGGATTCTCGTTCGAGCAAGTCGCGCAGATCGGAACTCGTCTCCGAAACGCCAAGCAGGCCGGACCGGAAATTGACCATCTCGTGAAATTTCTTTGCGGTCATGTTCTCCGTGCGCGCGAGATACCAGACCAACGCGGGGTCGAGATCGCCCGCACGTGTGCTCATTGGCACACCCGAGGTGGGCGTGAAGCTCATGGTCGTATCGACCGGTTTGCCGTCGTGCACCGCCGCCAGACTGGCCCCGTTCCCGAGATGCGCAAGGATCATGCGGCCTGGCGCCGCATCCGCTCCTGCCAGGCGAGCCAGTTCCTGCATCAGGTACTCATAGGACAGTCCATGAAATCCATAACGTCGCACGCCCTGGGCTTCGTAATGTCGCGGGATCGGCAGTAACAGGGCGACGCGCGGCAGGTCATGATGGAAGGCAGTGTCGAAGCATGCTACTTGCGGCAGGTCTGGAAAGCGTCGCTGTAATGCTTCGATCAACAGGACTTCCTCCGGCAGATGCTCAGGATCGAACGGACTAAACCTCAGCAAATCCTGGACCATGTCGTCGGTGATTCGCTGCGGCTGGCTGTACTTTGGTCCGCCATGGACGATGCGATGACCTGCCGCCGCCAAGGAATGAGGTCCGCAGCTTTGCTCGATCCAGTCCATCAGCACACCGACGGCCGCCGCGTGATCCGGGGCATTCACGGTCCGCAAGAGGCTTTCCGCTGGGGCTGCGCCTGTCACTTTGAACGTGGCGCCCGGCAAACCAATCCGTTCAATGCCCCCGGCCATAATCCGGGGCAGTGAAGCGCGGGCCTCGAACAACGCAAACTTGATGCTGGACGAGCCTCCATTGATCACGATGACTCGCGGAGCAGTTGAGGTAGTCATGCAGATTGAATCCGTCATTGGTCCTCCGTCGGCTTCGTTCAGTCCGGCCTCATTGCCGACACCAGGTCGTCGACGGGGATCGTGCCGAAGGTGGTGGAATGGTCGGACATGGCGTAGGGAATGATCAGTTGCCCATTGTGCACCAGAGCGCCGCAGCTGTAGACAACGTTGGGAACGTACCCTTCGCGTTCCACTTCGTTGGGAGTGAGCAGCGGTTCGCTCAAGCGGCCGATTACGCGCGAGGGATCGTCCAGATCCAGCAGGAAGGCGCTCATGGAATAGGCTCGCATCGGCCCGACTCCATGGCTGATGACCAGCCAGCCGGCGTCGGTTTCGATGGGCGATCCGCAGTTGCCGACTTGCACAAACTCCCACGGCCAGGTCGGCCTCAGCAGGATCTCTTTGGTGTGCCAGAAGTACAACATATCGGAATACATCAGGTAGAGATTTTCGCCGTCCTGGCGCGACAACATAGCGTAATGGCCGCGGACTTTTCGAGGAAACAGGGCGAAGCCCTTGTCGGCGATCGCGGGCCCATTGAGCGTGTGCATTTTGAAGTGCAGAAAGTCTTTCGTCTGCAGTAATTGCGGCAATACCATTTTGCCGTCGTAAGCGCTGTAGGTGGCGTAGTAACAGGAGGTTCCGTCTTCATCGTGGAATTCGACAAATCGGGCGTCTTCAATCCCGTTGGTCTCCGTCGGGCTAAGGGGGAAAATCAGGCGTTCCGACAGGCTATGATCGGGCGAGTAGGTGATCTCATAGTTCGATTTCGCCAGCGTGGTCACGGCTTCGACGATCAGCGCAAACTCTTCCCGTCGGGAGCGATCCTGCTTCAGGGAAAATCGCAGCGAGGCCTGGAGTTGTTCCAGCGTGAACTCGGAATCCAGCCGCGACAGGACACTCTCGACAAAGGCGCCGCCCACGCCCAGTTCGGCAAGCTTACTTTGAAAAAGGGCCTTCTCGTATTGCGCGTCGGGAACGTATTCGGGAGTGGTGACAAACCGGCTCGGCTCTTCGATGGTGATCTTGTTGTGGGCGTCGAGGATCCCCGAGCGAAAAGCAATCGAGGAAATGTGCCCTTCCCCTGTGGCCCGCAGACTCAAGGCAAAACGACGCGAGCCAGGCGCCAGCCGGGATTGATCAGGATGCCAGACCATCGAAGGATTGAAGAGCGCTGCCGACTCCAGCGCGTACTCCTGGGTGAAGTACGATCCGATCAACAACTGCCGATTTCTGCTCACCGGCAAGTCCGTTAACAAGAATCGTTTGGCGGTCTCAAAGCGGCGCAAGAAGAATTCCTGCGGTTTGATGTGGCGCCCGTGGAAAGACTCCAGAACCTCATGAAGTTGCGCATCAACTTCGGCGTCGGACAACGTCGCCAGACGGGCGACAATCTTCAGTTTCCGTTCATCGCTGGACGGTGCAAAGGGGCGCAACACAACGCGTTTGCTGTTGGGAGAAAGTACAATACCCGTCCGTTCAAGTTGCATGGATTACGCCCGGAGTCTCCACACTTTCGTGGCGACCGTTTAAAGAAGAAGGATGGGACGACTGAAAGGCCGCCATAGAATTCTCAAGCAGCTGCATTTCCGCCAGGGACAGCAGAAACGCCAGGGTGGATTCGGCCCCCTGATTTTCATTGACGCGATTCTCCTGCAGGCCGTCGTGACATCCGCCGGTGCTTGCGTCAAACAGCGGCTGCCCCAGATCGTTGCGGCCCAGGAACCAGTCGAAAGCCAGGTGGGCCAGTTCCCACCAGGCCTTGTCGCCGACGGCGTTGAATGCTTCGATGGCGGCGGAAACCATCGCATGGGCTTCGATCGGCTGTTGATCGTAGATCGCCGGGGGGGCGCCGCGGCGGCTAAACCCGTTGCATCCGATCGGTCGGAAACGCCCCTCGGGCGAGCGTTGCAGATCGGCCAGCCACTGCAGCGAGTGCAGGCCAATTTCCAGCGCCTTTTTGTTCCCGCTCCAGCGACCGCTAAGAATGAGCGCCTGGGAGAGTTTGGCGTTGTTATAAGAAGCCGATTCTTCGAACCAGGGCCAGTCCTCAGTCGCCGTGCGCTGATAGACATCGATCAGTTTTTCGGTCAGCGAATGGCGGATCTGATTCACCATGCGATCGCCGCTGAGCCGGCGGAGGTATTCGTGAATTCCAATCAGTGCGAGCGCCCAGGTGCGCGGCGAGGTCGTCGCCTCGCAGGCCGGCAGCGCCTGGTGAAACAATTGCATTGCCCAGGCTTGAAAGGTACGGCGACGGGAGCGGCCGATGCAGGTCCCCAGCGCCCACGCGGCCCGGCCCTGCGAGTCGTCGGATCCATCGTCCTCCAGCCAGCGTCGATCAAAGCCCATGAAGTTGCGAAAGCGGAGAATCTTCGGATCAAAAGCGTAGTTCAGAAAGGCCGCGTAAGCCGACGCCGCTGCGTGCATCTGCGGCGAGTCCTTTCCCAGGTCTTCCAGCAGCACCGTCAGCACCAGCGCTCTGGCGTTGTCATCGGTGCAATAGCCCTCATGGTTGTTGGGAATCGAATAGCACGCGTGCTGCAGCAGGCCGGTCGAATCGCTCATCCGCCAGATATGCTCCAAAGAAATGCGCGGCAGATCAAGCGGCGTTTCTTCTAAAGTCCGCACCGCCAAAGGCTTCGTCGCCTGGGCGCTGTTCTCCTTGGCGTGGGCGAACGCGGCCAGATAGGCCTGAGCAGCATGGTTCCAGGTCATTCCACGACCAAGTCGATACGCCTGCTCGCGCATCGCGTTTCTGCGAGGATCGTCTTTGAGAAGCGCGATGATCTCTTGCCCCAGCGCCGCCGAATCCGCGAAAGGAACCAGCACCCCCCGGCCTTGGGCCAGCAGCTCTTCGGCGTGCCAGTACGGGGTGGAGATCACGGCCTGGCCGCAGCCGAACGCATAAGCCAGCGTGCCGGAGACCGCCTGGGCCGGATTCAAATAGGGCGTGATGTAGAGATCCGCGGCGCCGATGAACTCCGTCAGTTCCTCTAGTTCGACGAAGCGATTGTAAAAGATCACGTGCTTCTGCACGCCCAGCTCTTTCGCCATCCGCTCCAGGCTGATGCGGTACTTTTCCCCTTCGGAACGGGTCAGCGTGGGATGCGTCGCGCCCAGGATAAGATAGACAAAATCAGGTGCTTCACGGATTACCGCAGGCAACGCCTGGAGGACATGTTCGACCCCCTTGTTGGGCGACAAGAGACCGAAGGTCAGTCCGACCCTTTTTCCCTCGACGCCAAACTGATCCTTGCAGACCGCCGGATCGGGAAACGGGACATCAGGAATGCCGTGGGCGATCAGGTCGATTTTTTCGTCGGGAACCTGGTAGATCGTCCGCAACATTTCTCGGCTGCGTTCCGTCATCACCACCAGTCGCGCCGACAGTCCCGCAAGCTGGTCGAAGACGCGCCTTTGACTGGCGTCGGGATCTTTTAACACCGTATGCAGCGTGGTGACCACGGGAATGCGCAGGTCTCGCAGGAACGCCAGGATATGGCTGCCGCTTTGGCCTCCATAGATGCCAAACTCGTGCTGCAGGGAGACTGCGTCGACATTGCTGAAGTTAAGAAAATCGGCCGCCCTGCGATAGGAACTGAGATCCTGCTCGGCGATCTGGAAGCTGACTTCCGGCGGATAGTCGTAGCCAGCCTCCGTATCATCGACCGCCACCACCAGGCATTCGGCCCCCGCCGCCACCGCCTTGCTCAGGTCGTGGGTGAACGTGGCGATGCCGCATTTTCGCGGCAAGTAGTCGCCCACAAAGGCGATTCTTGTTGAGTCGGAATTAACCATATCTCTTCTTCCTTGCTGGTTGCAGGTTGGGTGCGATTCCAAAAGAGCGGCATGCGCCCATGAGCAGCGACTTCATGCTCCGCTCAAGAAAGCGCCGAGAGCAGTTCCCCGCGGGAGAACTCCACCACTCCGACACAGGTGTCCGCGGCCCCGTAATAAACGACAAGCGAGTCGTCCTGGGCGATCACCGCGGTGGGAAAGACCACATTGTTGACAAAGCCAAACCGTTCAAAGTCGGCTGTCGGCTCCATGATGGGAGAGTGCGAACGGCGCAGAATCCGCGTGGGATCGTCGCGATCCAGCAATAAAGCGCCCGCCACATACGCGCCGACCTCGCCGGCCTGACGCGAACGCCTGCTGCCGTGATAAATCAACAGCCAGCCTTCGTCGAGCAGCAACGGCGGAGCACCGGCGCCAACGCGATCGCTTTCCGACTCCAGGGCGCCCGAAAACAGAACGCCGTGTCGTCCCCAGTGCAGCAAGTCGGGCGAACGCGAGAACCAGATTTCCGGAGGACGAAAATGCGAGTGCGGATTGGGGCGGTGCAGCGCCAGGTACTCGCCGCCGATCTTCTGCGGGAACAGCACGACGTCTTTATTCTCGGGACAAAAGATCACACCGTGACGGTCAAACGTTTCCATGTCATCGGTGGAAGCCAGGGAAGTCATCGCCCCGTGCCGCGACACGCCGACAAAGGTGATCCAGAACCTTCCCTCCATCTCGACAATGCGCGGATCCTCGACGCCAAACTCCTCCATGGGTAAAGTCGGGAAAAAAACGGCCCCCGGCGTCCAGTTCTTCCAGTCGTTCACCGAACCGTGCAGCACGCGCAGATTCGATACCGACGTCAAACGCAGCATCCCGTCGCAGTTACGACGGACGACGCGGGCGTCGGTCGCCGTCCAATCCTGCTCGGGAACCCAGTCCGTCGCCAGTTCGCCATGGGCGTCCCAGCGCGGCAATCCCAGCCATCCCGACCGTCGCTCCCGAGGTTTCTCGGCCACCCGCACCAGCAGCACCGTCTTATCGTTGACCCTGACCGCTCCCGGGTTAAAAACGCCCACAATCTCAAAGTCGTCACGCAGCGACTGCAGGTTGGCGGGACGCAGCAGGATCGTTTCAGAAAGTCGAGAAATCATCGGCGAGAAACCTGTGACCATGTTCCAGGAGCATAACGCGGCAGTGCTAGATTTCTCAGGGAAGGCGGGATTCGGCCGAAGGCGTCGCTTCCTGCCCAAGGTTGATCGACCGGTAAGCGCGGGCCGCTTCGTCGAACGCCAGGCCATGCGACAGGGGAACCTGCGGCAGCTTTTTCTCTTGAGACTCAAGCACCGCCTCCAGCGTCGCCGCCTGCAGATGCGTCTGGCGGGGGCCCGCCGCATCGACCACGATCAGCCCCGGGCCGTTTCCCGTTTCCAGCTGGGCTCGCAAATAACCCATCACTAACGGATACGGTTTCAAAGCCAGTTCGCTGGCGTTGCAAAACGTGTCGAAAGACTGCCTGTCCGAGAATCCATACAGGGGAGAAAACCTCATGCCGGATTCGTCGCTCGCGACAATCGGTCCCAGGCGGTTCTCACCATCGATCAGGACGTAACGGGGCGTGGCGGCGACGTCAGGGTTGGGCGACATTTCGATAGCTGCACTTTCCACATTCATAAGAGAGACTGACACCAGGCGCCGCGGGCGATGACCGCGCGGGCCTGTAAACAAGACAAATAGAGATATCCGTTCCCGCGGCAAGAGACGCCGTTCTCAGGAAGCGGCGGAAGAGATACGCCGCAATTCGGTGTACTCATCCATCGTGACCGTGGTGACTTCGCCGTTGGCTTTCTGCAGGGTCAGGTGATCGAACCAGCATTTATCGTCCCAGTTGCGGGCGAACCCGCCTTCCATCCCGGAACGTCGGCGATCCCGTTGAACGACGACGCCACGGGTTAGCGTGGAGTGCTCCTTGAAACCGATCTTTACGTGGTGAATAACTTCCACCGCGTCGCCCGGCAGCAATTCGCAATAAAGCTTTCGCATTTCTACTTCGGTCATGATCTTTGCACCTCCCTGAGGATCTTGACTTGCTCTGCGCGACAGCACGGACCATGCTGGACAGCGCAAATTCACTTCGCCGTCGTTAGCTCCGCAAGCGTCTCGACCAGTTCGGCGATACTGGTCGGTTTCACAAGATACTTGTCAAAGCCCGCTTCCAGGGCGCGTCGCCGGCTGTCGGGATCGCTGTTTCCTGAGAGGGCAATCAGCACAAGCCCTTTCAACTCTTTATGTTCGCGCAGTCGCTCGGCGACCGTTAAACCGCTCATGCCGTCCAGGACGATGTCGAGCAGGACCACCTGGGGACGCTCTTCCAGCACGCAGCGAATCGCCGTGACTCCGTCGACGGCGACGACGACTTCATGGCCGCAATGGCGCAACATCCGAGCGAGCAGTTCGGCCGCCGATTCACAGTCGTCGACAACGAGAATCCGCTGCGACGCCGTGGTTCCAGCACCGGCCGCCGGTACGTCTGGCGTCGCTTCTCCGGGAGTCAACGTTGCAAGCGGCAGTTGCACCGTGAACTCGCACCCGCAGTCTTGCCCGTCGCTGTCGACGGAAACCGAGCCGCCATGAAGCTCCACCACCGACTTGACCAGCCGCAGGCCGATGCCGATCCCGTCGTTCAGCGGATAGAATGCGTCCTTCACTTGCGAGTAGGGCTCAAAAATAAACGGCAGCAGGTGTTCCTCGATTCCGCGTCCGTTGTCGCGAAACTTTACGAACGCCATTCCCGCCCGGGTTCCCACGGAAATGCTCAAGGTTCCCTTCGGCTCGGTGAACTTGGCGGCGTTCTGGATCAGGTTGGCGAACACCTGCAGCAGGCGTGACTGGTCGCCGCTGACCACAATCGGCTCGTCAGGAATATGCACCGTCAAAGTATGACCGCGTCTTTCGATCAGCGGTTTCACTTCTTCACAGGCGTCTTCTATCAGCTGACGCAGCCCGACCTGCTCGTTCCGGAGCTGGAGTTTTCCCTGGGAAATACGGGCCGCGTCCACCAGATCGTCGCTCAGACGCAGAAGTTGCCGCACCTGGCGTTGCATGATGGCGCGTAGCTGCTCCATCTGTTGAGGATCCCAGTTCGGCCACACTTCCAGAGCGTGGCTGAGAGCGCTCAGCGGATTTCGCATCTCGTGACCAAGCGTCGCCAGGAATTCCTCGCGACGATCGTTCTCGTCGAAAGCGCCTTCTTCAGCCTGAAGTTGAGTGCTTTTCAAAGTCTTGGCCTTTTCGATACTTTTCCCCATCAAGAGTTGTTAGCCCTGCAGTGATTTCCGCCACAAATCCCATCCTGCCGCATGACCTCGTCAGACGGTCGCCGGCAGGTCAGGAGCGTCGCTGTCAGCGTCTTTGACGGGATCGCTCGACTCGGGCGCAAGCAGGAAGACCTGCACCATGGCTCCGGTCGGAAAGGCATACGCCACGGCGCCGGTCGCCGTTTCGATCTCGGCCATCGCTTCGCGGACTTCGCGGCCGGCAATCCGCCTGATCTCTTGCCGCATCGCTGCGGACGAGGTGGCGAACAACTGACGATGGAATTCCTGAACCTTCGCCGCGCCCTCGGGCGTTTGAGAGAGCGCCTTCTCCGCCGGCGTCAAAGCGTCGTGGAAAGTCAATACAAGCGTGTCCTCGCTGAGCATGACGGTCACCGCTGTCGGTGCATGTCCCGTGTTTTTCTGCTGCAAGGATCTGGCCGCCTCGGCCAATTGCTGAGCGATTTGCGGATCGGATTTGTTCATGTCGCTCCTTCAGGAGGACGTTCGCCAGACAATCGAACCAGAAAACCCAGGGCTCCATGAAAATAATTTGGCGCTATGCGCATAAAAAAACCGACATGACGAAACCCCAAAGGCTTCACCAGGTCGGTTTACTTATTAACCAGCCCCCTGACAGACGCCAGGTTGCTATTTATCTAGTCTTCCGGTGTGGGTGGAGAAATTCTCTCCGTACTTAAGCATAGGAGGTCCGGCCTCGAATACAAGGGCGCAGCAAGGAATACCCGGCGAGTGACGACGGAATTGCAGGGAGGTTGCCAAGAATCGGCGAGCTCGGTCAAGATTGCCAGGACGGTTCGTTATAGAATCAAAATCTGGGTTGAAGTTGCGTTGAAGTCTCGCAGTCGTTGTCCGCCCTCGCCAGTCAACAAGCAAAGAAAGCAGTCATGAAGACCTTGGGTGAGATCGAAGCGGCCGTTTGCCAGGGAGTTTCCCAGTTCGAACAGGAATTCATGGGCCGGGGACCCAAAGACATCCGGGCCCATTTGATTGGCGATCTGCTTGTGATCCGCATGCAAGGCGTCCTGACCGCCGCCGAGCAACACCTGGTAAAAACCTTGCCGGAGGAAAAAGGCCGGGACCTGCTCAAGCAGGTTCGATCACAACTCATCGAAGTTGCCCGACCAAAGTTAGACGCACTGGTCGAGGGAATCACCGGGATCAAGCCGATCAGCTTGCATCACGACATCAGTACTTTGACGGGGGAAGAGATCGTAATTTTCACCCTCACTGAAGCGCCCCGTTATCGCGACTCGAAGAAAAAGTAACCGGCGTCTTCGCAAATTTCTTACCGATCGAAATCTCGGATAGGTTTCGCGTCGCACCTGCCTGATCTACTGGCTTCGCCCGTCGCGTACAGAAACTCGATGGAGTTGAGGGAGCCCGAAATCCAAGCGCCGCCAACCGACTTCCTGGCAGGCTTTTTTCTCTGTCCCAGAAGCAAAGTTCATCTCGGCAGGGACACCGCCTGACAGGGAATCGCCCGCATTCGGGAGACGTTCGCCATGGCGAGGTTACGGTTGATTCCTGCAACGCGGACCGATAGAGGTCCGTATTGCCTGCGGAGTCTCAGCGGCCGCTCCGCGGCGATGAAGGATTGATCGGGTCCGCGCTGGGATCGCTCTCAGGGGGCGAACCCGCGCCGGACGATTTCTGGTCGGAGTGCGAATCCACCGCACAGCTTCCCGACAGTCACGTTTTGACGCCGAACCGCGGCAGCACCCAGGCGTTGAGCACGAACCAGACCACCAGCACGCCCAATGGCCAAAGTAGCTCTTTCATGATTTCTCCCTGCTCAAGTGCATTGTCGGGAACCCGCGTCGCACGTCGGCGAGGCGGGAGACGAATCGACCGAAAGTCCAGCCGCGGTCCAGGCGCCCAGGCCGCCGGTCATGTTGATGACGTAAAGTCCGGCCGCCTGCAGGATGCTGGCCGCGATGGCCGAACGGCCGCCCGTCTGGCACTGCGTCACGACCGGCTGGCTGCTTTCGATCGTTGCGACATTGCCGGGCAAGCGTCCCAGGAAGTGGTGTTCGGCCTGCGCGATGCGGCTGGACTTCCATTCCTCGTCCGAACGCACATCCAACAGCTTCACCTCGCCGGACTCGATGCGCGACGCCAGTTCGCCCGGCTTCGCGGTGGGGTAGCTCTCGGAGGCAAGTCCCGCCTCCCGAACTTTGGCGGCGTCGAAGTAGCCCCGCACGTCGTCCAGGCCGATGCTGCGCAGCACGCGGATCGCCTCGGGTAGCTGGCCCGCATCGGCAATCAGGTAGACCGGCTGGGAATAATCCACCACCCAGCCCGCCCAGCCGGCGAGCATGCCGGTGGGGATGTTGAGCACCCCCGGTACGTGACCTTTGGCGAACTGATCGGAAGGCGAAAGATCAATCACCGTCGCCGACTCCAGCCGGGCGGCCAGCTCGTGAACGGGCTGCGACTCGGGCAACCCCTGGTCGCCGAGGATCTCCGGCCCTTCCTTGTTGACCCGTTTCATCACCGCGAAATACCGGGGAGCTTCCGGCTGGTCCGACAGGATGTACCGGACGAACTTCTCTTCGTCGGTGAATTGCAACGCCGGATTAAACAGCTTCTCATAGCCGACCGTCGACGAGGGAACGGCTCCCAGTCCCTTGCCGCACGCACTGCCCGCGCCATGGGCCGGCCAGACCTGCAGGTAGTCGGGCAGCTGCCGGAAGCGCTCCGCCGACTGGAACAGGTCGCGAGCGCCGGGCTCCGCGGTGTTGGCCAGGCCGGCCGCTTCTTCCAGCAGGTCAGGACGACCGATCGAACCGACAAAGACAAAGTCGCCCGTGAAGATCCCCATCGGCTGGTCGGCGCCGCCGCCTTCATCCGTCAGCAGAAACGAAATACTCTCCGGCGTGTGGCCGGGCGTATGGAGTACGTTGAATTTGATGTTGCCGATCATGAACGTGTCGCCATCCTTGACCAGTTGATGGTCGTACTGGTCGGCGAACAGATACTTCCACTCCGGCGGTCCTTCGTCGGAAACGTAAAGTTTGGCGCCGACGCGATCGGCCAACTCCCGGGCGCCCGACACAAAGTCGGCATGAATGTGCGTCTCGGCGACGGCGATCAACTGGAGGCCTTCACGCTGGGCCATTTCCAGGTACGGGTCGATATCGCGTCCGGGATCGACCACCACCGCCACCTTGGCCCGCTGGCAGCCGACCAGGTAAGAAGCGTGAGCCAGAGCCTGGTCGTAAAAGTATTTAAGCAACATCGTTCGATCTCCGTTGGTTTTACAGAACCATCGTTTTGAAAATGACAAAAACGGCGACGAGCATGACCGCTGTGGCGAAAATCTTCTGCAGCGTCGCTCCCTTGAGTCTTTTGGCCGCCAGGCCGCCCAGCCAGACGCCGGACAGACCGCCGACCAAAAACTGCAGCGTCGTCTCCACCGCCAACGCTTGACCGGTCGCCAGATACGAAGCGACGCCGCTGATGCTGACCAGAAAAATCACCAGCAGCGAAGTCCCCACCGCCCTGTGGATTTGCATGCCGCTGAACAGCACTAAGGCCGGAACAATGACGAAGCCGCCGCCCACGCCGAACATGCCGGACAGAAGGCCCGTCAACAAACCGACCAGCACCAGCAGTCGGGCGCAGCGGGACGTTAGTCGCAGCGTTCCGTCCTCGTCCCGCTGGCAGGCCGAGCGATCTTCGGCGGCTTCGCCTTCGGTCGCACAAACGCCGGTCGCCAGTTCCGGACGTCGCGTCTTGGCCCACATCCGCCAGGCCACGACCAGCATCAAACAGCCGAACATCATGAGCAACACTGTTTCGGGAAGCAGCATGGAAAGCCAGGAACCCAGCGGCGCCCCGAGCATCCCGGCGACCGCAAAGAGCAAGCCCGTCCGCAGTTCAACCTCGCCGCGCCACAACCGCGGCAACACGCCCGCCAGGGCCGTGCCGCCCACCGACGCCAGGGAAATTCCCACCGCCTCCCGCGGCGCCGCGGCCAGGCCGTAAATCAGAAACGGGACCGCAAAGACGCCGCCGCCTCCGCCCGTCAATCCCATCGCAAAACCGACGAAGCAACCGCCGACCACCGCTAGACCGAACATGATCCATCCTGGCATTGATTCCACGGCATCCGGGCAATCAGCATGCCCATCGCACAACTATCGGTAATGCCTGCAAACATCAGGCCAGCGCCGACAAAAGCAGGGATTCCGATGAAGTACGGATGCACGAAGTACCCCAGCAAAGCGCCGGCCAGCACGAGAGAACCGGCGGCGATCCGCACCTGCCGCTCCAGCGACATCACCTTCTTGCCGCGCACGACCCGCAGCCCCGCTTTGACCCAGGCCTCGGTTCCGCCGGTGATATTCACGACGTTGGTGAAACCCGCGTCGATAAACTTCTGCTGGGCTTTGGCGGCGCGCGATCCGCTTCGGCAGATGAGATACAGAGGCTCGTCCGCCGATCCGTTGCGGGATTGCATCACCGACCCCGGATCCAGGGCGTCGAGGGGAATATTTCTAGCCTTCGCCGCGTGGACCTCCTGAAACTCCAACGGGGTGCGCACGTCGATAATCTCGACGCTGGCGCTTCCGTCACGTTCATTAAATCGCTGCACGCTGATGGTTGAATTTTCTTGCATGACTTCTCTCCCGGAATCTCATTGCTATCTCGTGATATCGTAAAATGACGATACTTATCACCAAAAAAACACGCCCCCTGCCCTGCTCACGTAGTCAGGAACCGACTCTCCACGCACTTCATCAGATCGGCCAGATGCGCTTCGGCGACCTGGTAGTAGACCCGGCGCCCTTCCCGTTCACTCGTGAAAAAACCACATCGTTGCATCAGACGCAGATGTTCCGAAGCCACGTTATCGGGAACGCCGCAATCCTCCGCCAGTTCGCCAACCGTATACCGGCCATGCAACAACAACTGGACGAATCGCAAACGCACCGGATGCGCCAGCGTTTTCAGGCACTCCGCCGCCTCGGCAAAGGCGGCCAGGTCGCCGTACGGCTTTTCCGTCTTGTCTGCTTTTTTAGCCATTCATAATCTCCCTACTCAAATATATCGTAATGTCACGATACATCCAATAGTAAATCCTGGAATTTTCTCCGATTCACCTGGGGGCTTCGCCATGCAATGGCCCACGACTGGCGGACCTGGAAAGTGTGGATGCAGCCCGCCAGTTTTGCGGATTACTCCCAGCCGGAACGGACCGAAACGCCGCCAGCACCTGATGCTCGCTAGCGACTTCCATGGCCTGGGGGCCGCAGGGAATGGGAGGTTCCCTGCGCCCCGCGACCGACATGCAGAGTGCTGCCGGAGGTTCGCCCTCGATGGACGAAACATCGGCGCCCCAAAAATGGGAAGGATCTCGCCGGGCAGAGAAGGAGCCGCTGGGGGAAGGAGTCTAATCCGTTCGCGCATCCACCCGCGTTTGCAGCGCGGCGCTGGCCTGGCTTTTCAGGGCCTTGATGGCTTCGGAGTTCTTGGCGGGGCCGTCGGGATCGCTATGGGTGACTTCGGCGGCGAAGTCGATGTCATCAGTGCGAAAGCTGTGCAGCGGTTGCCACGGGAAGCCATTTACTTTCAGGTTCCCCATCGGCGACCGCGCCCAGGCGTAACGCACCGACAGGGGCTGTTTCACCAGGGGGCTGGAAACCACAATCTGCTTGTTCTGCATCGCCTTGTCTTTGGTCGGAGGGGCGACGGCGTCGGCCAGGTAGAAAACGCCGGACTGGTCGGCAAGGGAAAATCCCTCGATCTCGGAGCCGAAGTCATCGGGACGCACGGCCTTGTCAAAGGTCAGAACGATCTTGTCGCCATCGACGACGGCCGACACCAGCTGGGCCGACTCCCAGATGATCTCGTCTTTGCCGTAGACCGTATTCAAGGCCCAGCGCGCCGTGCGGAGCCCCAGTTCCTTTTTCTTTTTGGTGTGCAGTTGCGGAATTTTCTGATCGTACGCAGGAATAAAGGCCGTATGCTGCGGGTCATTCAGATCGGCCAGGCCCAGTCGCTGCGACTCGCGAATGTAGGCAGCGGTTGAGAATCCCATTTCTTCAAAATTCAAGCGCGTTTGCGCCTGGCCGCCGGCGCAAAACCCGATGACCGCGACAGGCAGGTGAGGATCGTTAAAATCCTCGCGCCATCCTTCGACCATCAGCTTCATGAGCGTGCGATAGAATTTCGGCTTGCAGCTGGTGTTCATCATGGCGTTGTTAAAGCCCTGATGAAAAGCGACCCCCTTGATGTTCAGCCCCTGGAAAACGCCGAACATACCGTTGTAGCAAGAGGCCGCGTCGCTGGGACTGCGACCGGGGACCGACCAGGTTCGAATGCTGCCGTCAGGCTTTCGCGGCTTTCGACGGTTGACCTTGATCCCCTTGGCCTTGTCGGCGGCAATCTGGGCTTCCCATTTGTTGTGGGCCTGCTGCCAGCGCTGCATCTCTGCCTGCAGGAACTTTTCGGTGCTGAATTCCGCGTGACGCTGATCGACCCATTTCAGGTATTCAGCCGCCGCAGGGTCATCAGCAAATTTATGGCGAGGAACCAGGCTTTCCAGTGAAGCTCCGCCGCGAGCGTTATCAATAATGCCAATCGGGATCTGCAGGCTCCGCTGGAGACGCGACCCAAAGAAATAACCGATCGCGCCCATCTCCAACGCCACTTCGGGAGTGACGACCTGCCAATTCTTGTCTTCGGCGGTTCCATTGATAGACGGATCGGCCAGATCGACTTCAAGGTGTTCCGATTCCGCCCCCGCGTTAATCCGCAGGTGACGCAGCAGCGGCAGGTGGGCCATGGAGGCCTCGAACGGCCCCTCATAGACGGCCTTGAGGGCGAAGGCCATGTTGCTCTGGCCGTTCATTACCCAGACATCCCCGATGAGAATGTTGTCCATCTGGATGACCTGTTCGCCGGATTTCACGCTCAGGGTTTGCCCTTCGACGTTAGCCGGCTGAGGTTCGAAAACCACTTCCCAGCGACCGTTCTCGCCGGCTGCTTTGCTGGCGGCGGACTTCTCGCCGAGCTTCACATGCACCTCGCTGCCAACCGGCGCCCAGCCCCAGACGGTGATCGGCTTGTCCCGCTGCAGCACCATGTTGCTACGGAAGACCCCGTGCACCTTGAGAGATTCACCCGCGAGCGACTCGGCGGCAAGCAGTAAATGACAGCAGATGGTCAGCAGAAGCGCTGCCAGCAACCCGGCACGGCGAAGTTGGTTCATCCTCGATCCCTGCGATGGAAGGGGGTGGTTCGAAAGGTGAAGGGTTATCCCATTAACTGCTGGATCGGGCCGGTCTGGTGCAGCTTTTTGCGTGACATTTCCGCGTCGAGATCCCCGTAATGTTCGATCGGATTGCCGTGGGCGTTAAGCAGCGTGGTGTACCAGTTGCCCAGGGTCTTGTGGCCTTCGTTGCCCAGGTAAGGCAAGCGCAGATAGCGGCCCGAGCAATTCAGACTGCAGTTGTTGCCCGCCATAATCAGAAACGGCGATTCCGACCCAACGCCATGGTGGGTTTCGCCGTTTTCGGGAAAGTACATGATCATCGTGTTATCAAACATAGTGCCTGTCCCCTCGGGAACCTGCTTTAGCTGTTCGATGATCGTCCTGATCTGGTTCACGTGGCTGATCCGGATTTGCTCTCGCGTCTTCCAGGCGGGCACGCCTCCGAAGGCTTCGTCGTGGCCCAGAGGATGAATGCCCACGCGGTCCGTTTCATTTCCGGGAAGACCGGTAATGGGCGTACCCAGGTCATCAATCGTGTAGGTCACCACGTTCGTCAGGCCGGCCTTGAGAGCCGCGATGAGGACGTCGGTCATGGCCGCCTGTTTCTCAGGCGTGCTCGCATTGGGCCCGCCGCCTGCATGCACGGGGGCAATTTCCGGCAGGAATTCGGCGAGCGTTCCGGAAATCCTGATGAGTTCCGCATTCCGCTGGCGGATCGACTCAATCGATTGAATCTGCATCTCCTGACGCTTCTTCTCGTGACCTTTGACGCCCGTTAACTGGAGGCCCTCTTTGCTCTGCAGGAAAGAGAGCATGTCATTGTCGGAATTGACGGCGTCCGGGTTGAGCACGGATTTGAATAGCTCGTTCCGCGCGGTATCCGGGTCGGCATAGCAGTAATTTCTTGTCTGCGGCGCAGGCGCGGAAAAGCCGTCAACGATGCCCGTCCGGCCGCCCGCAAAGGAAAGCTCGACGTGGCCAAAGGGGGACGGGAACAGTCGGGCCAGTTCAAAATCAATCGTGGCTCGCTTGATGGCGCTAAGCGTATTGCGGTTCGACTTGAAGCAGCCCATCACGGACGAGAACGACCAGTGGACGTTCTCGCTCATTTTCGCGGAGAGGCCCTGCAGAATGGTCATATGCTCTTTATGGGCATCCAAACCGCGTAACCATTTCGGAAGTTCATGCTGATGGAGATCGACCTCGAGCGGCTGTTTGTTCTCGTCGAGCGCTTTATCGCTGTCGGAAAAGTCGCGCAGGGCAATTTCAAGCGGACGGATGCCGCTTGACTTCCGAATGAAAATAAAACGTTTGGGAACGCCACTCGCATGGGGAGCGGCGAACAACTGATGAAAGGACGGAGCCAGAGCCATCGCTCCCAGTCCAAACGCCGAAGATTTCAAGAACTCTTTTCGGTTAAGCACGGTTTTAGTCCTCGATCGCTTTGCGATAAATGAATGAATCGGAGGTCAGAAGCGAAATGACAACCGCATCAAAACTGCCATTGCTGCCAACGTATGCCGTCTCGGCATCGATCAACGTTTTTGAATCAGACAGGGTCTCATTGCGGCCGAGAAAATACCGAAAGGCATGGCGAATGATCGACTGACGCACCCGCCGAGATCCGGCAAGACGTTCCGCCAGTTCCATGGCGTCCTGCACTTCGCCATCGAGCGAAACCTCGCCTGTGCCTTCGAGAAATCCGGTCGATTCCACGGGCAGTGTCTTGTAAACATCTTGAGTATCAACGAGATGGTCGCCCTTCTGCTCGGGACCTTTCTGGAGGAGGTTGTCCGGATGCTCGAGGGTTTCTTCCTGGCGGAACCGACCAAAGTCATCGTACGTTTCGAACGCATAGCCTAGCGGATTCATCTGCTTGTGGCACTTCCAGCAATAAGTGGTTTCCGTGACACTCGCCAGGCGATCACGCAGCGTTCGGTGGTGGTCTTCGGGAACGACGGCGTCGACCGTGATGGGCACATCCGGAATGGTCCCGGCCAGCAGTTTCTCTCGCACCCATTTTCCGCGGACAACCGGATCGGTCTCCGTATTCTGGGAATGAGCAATCAGCCACGCGGGGTGAGTCAACAATCCCTTGCGATGGGCCACCTTGGCGGGTTGTATTGTTTGATAGTCCCAGTTATCCAGCCGGATGTTGAAGAATTTGGCGACGTTGTATCCGCTCATGAAATCGTTGCCGTAGCCCCGATAGAGATCAAAGGGCGCCGCCTCGCGTTGCCCTTTATCGAGACGGGCCGTAATGGTCTCCATGGACTTTTTGAACAGCTGAATCGTTGTCCCTTGCCGATTTCTTGCCTCCAGGTTGTCAGGATCAACACTGCGCATTTTCACTTCTCTCAGGAAGTCGGCATGGTCGAGCAGGTCTTCCTTTTTGAAGCTCCGCCAGTCCAGGTCTTTGAAGTGGGCGTAAATGCTTTTAATCCTGTCGGAGGCCGCCTGCATCCGCTCGTTGTCGCCATCGTGGTAGACAAAAAACTCTTCGGTGGTTAGCAATTCCTCAAACACGTTCTGGTCTTCTTCCAGAATGTGTTCGACAAGGCGATCCGTCTCACTGAGCAGACGCGACGTTGCGTTCCCCAGCCGATCCCCGCCAAATCGTTTCTCATCCTTGAAAATGGTGATTGCCTTCGGGTATCCGAAAAACTCGCGAAAGAACCGCAGTTTCCGAATCGCCGCGTCGGTGGTGTTGTCCTGATAATTATTGTCCGCCAGGATCGGATCGATCAGGTAGTACAGATCTCTCCGTGTCAGGATGCGAGTCACTTCTCGCCGGTAATCGTCGCGCGTATTGAGCTTGCCGCTTGCGGCTGCCTGAACCAGTTCTTCGTCGGGGCTTTGATCCGTCAGCGCGTAGGCGATGGCGTAACTGGCGTCGCGGGGAGACAGCATGCGTCGGCCCTGTTCGTCCGGTTCGCCGCCGCCGAATTCCTGGCGATAGACAAACTCACTGGAAAGAATCAGCGTTTGAATCAGCTTTTGAATGGCCTTGAGGTTTCCCAATTTATGGATATAGATTTTGGTGAGGGCGACATACTCTTCAGCTTCGTTCGCAGCAGGAGAACGCTCCAGGATCTCCTGACTCACCTGATCCAACAGTTCATGCAGTAACGTATCGGAAGGCGGCCCCGCTTTTAGCCGCTGCTGCACAAAATCGTGCTCCCATTCCGCCATGCACTTGTCGATGATCTCGACGTAATGATCGCCCTGCTTGCGATGCTTTTTGATCGCCCCCTGGATGACCTGCATCTCCTCGTCAGCAAGCGCCTGGTAAACAAGCCGTTTGAATTTGCGACGATTCTTTTCCAGGTTGTCTCGAATTTCCGGCATGTAGTCCCGCAGGATCGTCATCCGCCCCTGAATTTCGCGTTCATGATCGCCAAAGTAGAACCAGATCCGCTCGCACAGTTCCCGAAACTCCACGTCCGATTTCTTTTCGTGCTCGGGATTTAACAGCGCCTGATAGACGGCCTCTTCGCCCTCCAGGCTTTTGAGCAGGTTGAATGCGACTTGAGGAGGCGCCTTTTTGTAGGTCTCTCCTTCTCGAAGCGCTTCGACTTCCTTCAGCTTGACCGGCGTGAATTCCGGCAAGAGCGATGCATTGTTGCTGCCGTAATACTCGTCGCAGAGTTGGGGGATAAAGTTCTCGAGAAACTGACGACGCGACGCCAGCGTCGACTGATGCTGGTCTTCCAAAGCCATAATTTGGGCGATGGCGGGAAGATACTTCGAATTGCGCTTCACGAGATAATCCGTCATGTACTCCGATACATTCTGGGCATTAGTCAGCATGCTCGACATATGACCGCCAGTGAGGTCGGTCTCGGCGTAGTATCTCACCCCGGAACGATCAGGCAACAGGAAGGGATTGGTCAGGCTGAGATTTGTGATCTTGTGTCCGCCCAGCACGGAGACGTTCTGCCCTTTCCTTCTCGCCCGGACATTGCCCTGCAGCATCCGCTGGAATTTTGCATTGAAAATATACTCGCTGATCAACCAGCGGCGATCGTAAGTGAATCCGGGTAAATGCTTGAATTCACCAGAGAAGAGTTTGTCGTGATCTACGTAGTTGCCAAACTCTGGTTTCTGCAGCTTTTTCTCAAAATTTGATACGCCATATCGGCGAAGCTCTTGCGCTACCCAATCCGCCAGCCTCGCTCGCTCGACGGCCGTCGGTTGTGTTTCCTCCTCGGGCGGCATCCGCCCCAGAAAGAGTTGCTCGTGGGCTCGGTTAAGCAAATCGAGACGGGCATCCAATCCCAGCTTGTCGATCGCGTCCAGCCGCACCTCTCCCTCGACCAGATCCGCGCCGTGACAATCGGTGCAGCGCTGGACAAGGATGGAGGCAACATCGCTGGGCACCGTGAAAGTATCGTCGGCTCGCGTGGCAGCGATCGGCGATACTGCAATGACGAACACGAGAAGTCGAAGCAGCATACGGGGTATCACTTGGGATTTAGTTTGCATTTCAGAAACCGGCAGGCCACTGCAGGCTGCGGATTACTTGCTGTCGCTTTGCTGCAGTTCCACCATGGCCCGTCCCATAGCCTCGCCGATGTCCATGTAAGTTTCGGCGTTGCCGCCATAGTGGCTGTTGGAAGCGCCGCCCTGGCAGAGGGGCTTGCTGTAAACAGTGGCGACGTTTCCTTTGAACTGCGGATACTTGTCGCTCTTGCCGTCGACGGCAAGCTGGGCCTGCAGGATTAATCCTTCGTTGCCCGTGGCGCCTTTTTCGGTCTGGCCGAGCGTGGCGCAAACGAACTTCGCTTGGGGCGCATCGAACTCTTCGCGCAACTGCTCGATAAAGTGGACGAGATTCTCTTCGTAATGGCTGGCCAGACCGGCGTCGTAGCGATCCTTGTCGCCCTGCCAGAAGAAGAAGCCCGCGATCTCATAGCTCTTGGCGCCAGGGTAATACGTGTCGAGCTCGGAGAGCACCTTCTTCGCGTTGGCAATGTCGCCGTCGTACTGCATGCCGGCGTACCAGCCGATCGGGGTCGGCTCAGTCCCTTTCTCCCAGCGCATGGGCGACTGTTTGTAGCCGGCGTAGACCCAGGTCTTTCCCTGGTCTTCGAACTCGTAACCTTTGCTGCCCGGAGGCAACAGGTCCCAACCCAGCGAGCGGTTGCCGATGCAGCTTTTGAGGATCAGCACCGGCGCGTCGACGGCATGCCCCACGGCGTGCCCGATGCCGAACTCCGGGCCGAGCGACCGTCCTTTAACGGTCATCCATTCGTTGTTGAACTGCTTCATGGCGCCGGTCCCGCTTCCCATGACGCGCACGTTGCGAACGTCCTGGCGCTCGGTCCAGTCGCCAGCGTCATCAACCAGGTACGGGTACTTCCCCTTGCTTTTCACCGCGTGCTCCAGGGAGCCCTCCTTGTCCGCGGGCCCGATCTTGCCTGCGCCCACCATGTTGGACTGGCCCAGCAAAATGTACACCTGCACCGGCTGGCTCATGTCGGCCGACTTGCCGTTGGGATCGGGCAAAGGGCTGGGCAGCTCGGCGGCCAGCAACGAGCCGACCAGCAGCGTCGTCGTCAGGACGGTCAGCAGACAGGTGATCTGGCATCGGCGAATAAGGTTCATCACGGTTCTCCCGGCGGGTTTTGGGGCGGGCAGTGCGTCAAGCGGCCTGGACATGCCGCCCCTTGCACTCACACCTTTATAATTATAGTGAAACGCATCAACGGTTTTGAGAAAAACCACAACGTTTTTGAGAGAAGCCGAATGCTGGGAGTCTCTGCCAAAAGGAGGCGTCCCGAGGTCGTTTTTGACGACCGGGACGGATCCGCTTACAACTCTTCCTTCAATTGACGCTGCTTGCGATACTCGCTCGGCGTGACGCCCAGTTCCCGACGGAACACCTCGTACATGCGCACCGCATCGCCAAAACCAACGTCGCGGGCGATGTCGGACAAGCGTCGTTTGCTCTGCGCGAGTTCGCGCTTTGCTCGTTCGATGCGGACACGGCGAATTTCCGCGGCGATGGGGCGATCCAGCACTTTTCGGAAACGAAGCTGCAGCGTTCGCGTCTCAGCATTGACGGCGCGGGAGACATCGTCCTGTCCAATGTGACGGTGACTGTTCTTGGAGATAAACTCCAGCGCGGCCGCGACGAGCTCATCCTTGACGGCAAAAAAGTCCGTCGATTCGCGAACCACCAGCCCCTGCGGCGGCAATAACAGCGGCTCGCGCGGCGGCTTGCGGCCGTCCATCAGGCTTTGCAACAGCTTTGCGCTTTCGTAGCCGATCCGTTCATAGCCAAGCTCCATGCTGGTGAGCGACGGCCTGGGGAACTCACACAAGGTTTCTTCGTTCTGCCCGGCGATGATCGCCACGTCCTGCGGCACGCGCCAGCCGCGCGCGTGGCACATTTGTACAATCAGGCGCCCCAGGTCTTCGCCGCGCACGATAACGCCGATAGGCAACTGCCACTGGTCCATCCACGCGGAGATAACATCCCTGGTTTTTCGCCAGTGCTCCAGGCTGCGTGTCAGGCTTTGCGGGACTTTCGTGGAAATACAGGAGTAGCCCTTTTGTTCAATGACGCCACGAAACTCGCGCAGTTCCAGCTCCTGCCCGCGGTTCTTGAACGACACCACGACGGCGAAGTTTCGCAAGCCTCGCGCCAAAAGATGCTCCGCCTGCAGACGCCCGCAAACGGCGAAATCTGCAAAGACTCCCGGCACAACCCTCCACGCGGGCGAACTCAGCCAGACATTGACGACCGGCACGCCGAGTCGGGCGGCCCTTTTGACCAGCTGTGCGTTCGCTCGGGCAATGATCCCGTCGTAGGGAACCCGTTTGGCGCCCCCGGCAGGCAGCGTATCATGGGCGAACTCGTCGATGATCGAATGCCAGCCTTGCTCTTCGGCGTATCGCTGCGTGCCGGCGAAGATACTCGCATGTCGCTTGTACGGCCATTCGAGATCCAGCATCAGAGCCACGCGTCGCGGTTTTTGAGGCATGGAGTGCTTCCTGAAAACAGTGTTTTTCCCGTAGTCGTTCTTCGCAATCTACCATCGTACACCCGAATCCTCAGCGGCGAGTCGACCGGCCCAGGGCGCAGTCCGGCGGCCCCGTAAGGAACGAGGGAGGCACAGCGATCAAAAGCGAAGACGCCGCCTTCAAAAAATGACAGACGCTGGCGACGGGTTCAATGACGACGTCCGGATGGAAAGTTCAGGTGGACGCCCTCAGGTTATCCGTGGCAAAGTGTCGGCCGATGCAAAGACTCGGGGAGCGCGCGGGGCTGGCTGCAAACGCGTTGATCGCCTTTTTCCGGCCAATGCAGTTTTCGCTCTGCTTGCGCTAACGCCATCGGGTGGCGTCGCGCGGATTCTGACGGCGCCTTTCGCCTCGACGCGCGGCCTTTACGTTCCCGTTACGAAGCGGGGGGGCCGTTCATGCTACATTGAATTTGCGGGCGGTCCTCGCGCTTCGCGGCGTTTCTGAATCCATGTTTTCCAGGGAGTCCAGCGATGATGCCATTGAATTATCTCCAGCGACAAAGCACTATCACGCGGTTCAGCCGCGCGGCGGTGCTGGTGATGCTTCTTGCCATCGGAACGCCGTCGACCCAGGCGGCCGACGAACAAGCGACGCGCGACAAGCACATGCTCGAACTGCAGACCGAGAAGGTCGTTACATTCAAGGACGGATACAGCCTGATTCTCAAACGCGGCGTCGCCGTGACTGATGCGAAGGGCGAGATCTACACGAACGAAGTGCCCGACGCTGCTGTGCTGGGTTCGTTCTGGGCCACCCCCAAGGAAGGCCGGCTGATCAGCTTTACGGCCGGCTGGGTGGAAACCACTCGGTCCGAAGAGAAGCAGGTTCCCTGCACCGAGATCATTGAAGTGCTGAAAGCCAATCTGGGCAAAAAATGCACACTGCAGCTGCCTGACAAGTCGTCGCTGTCTGGCGAAATCTTGCGTGTGCTGGCCGAAGAGACCAAAGAAACGCCGGCAGACTCGCTACTCCGCTCGCCCGCCCTGTTGCCCTCGCTCCGAAGTTCCGTGCGCGTCGAACCGGACGGCGCGACCCGCACGATCACGGCCGTCAGCGGCGACAAGTTTGTGCTGCGCACCGACGACGGCGATGTCCTGGTCAAAACGGGCGACGTGCAACGACTGACGGTCGCCGACATGAAGACGACGCTGGCGCACACGCTCACCACGCACCAGCGCACCAGGCGGCTGACGTTTCGATTCGATGAGGCCGGCAAGCAGCGCGAGCTGTTGATCATGTACTTCCGCCCCGGCGTCCGCTGGATTCCGACCTACCGCATCCACCTGACCAGGAACAAAAAAGAAGAAAAGGTCGCACAGATCGCGATGCAGGCCGAGATCATCAACGAAGCGGAGGACTTCCTGGACGTGCCGATCGACATTGTCGTCGGCGTGCCGAATTTCCGTTTCAGCTCGAGCGTCAGCCCGTTGATTCTGGAAGCCAATCTCCGCAATGCTTTGCAGCAGGCCGCGCCGCAGCTGGGCAACTTCGACAACAACCGACTCTCCAACGCGATGATGTCGCAGCAAGTCGCTATCATCCCCCGGAATGAAGCGCCCGTTGCCGGAGCGGGGGCGATCGACCTGCCGGGCGAACTCACGGCCACGGGTTCACAAGACCTGTTTATCTACAACCTGCCGAAATTGAAACTGAAAAAAGGCGAGCGGGTCGCCGTCCCGATTTTGACAGCCGAAGTTCCCTATCGCGACGTTTACACCTGGGACCTGCACGTACGGCGCGACGACATCGCCACGGCTCCTGGCGGCGGGGGAGTCCAGTCGCCTTTGGTGCTGTCCGAGAACCGCGTCTGGCGGCAGATTGAACTGACCAATAACACGAACGTCCCCTGGACGACCGGAGCCGCGTTAATCATGGACGGACAGCAACCGCTTGCCCAGGAACTTCTGACGTACACCTCCGCCAGGGACTACTGCCGCATTCCTGTCACCATCGCCGTCGACCTGCGCGGCGTGTTTACGGAAAAAGAAACAGGGCGTGAACTCAAAGCGCTCACCTGGGATAACCACGGCTACGCACGGATCAAACAGCAGGCCCTGCTGCGATTGCGGAACAGCAAGTCCGAAACGATCGACGCCGAGGTCTCCTTCCGCTTCGGCGGCAAAGTCGACCAGGCGTCGCACGACGGCGACGTCGCCGTTTCCTCTTACCAGGCCGACGACTGGCAGCGTTACCGCGGCGACACGGCCGTGAACAACAGCAGCACGGTCCGCTGGAAAGTCACGATCGAACCCGGCAAGACTTTTGAACCATCGGTCGACTATCATTACTTCACGCGCCAGTAACGCAAAGAATCCTTCGACCTGGGACGCAGATCCGCAAGGGGGTTTGGCCTTTTACTGGAACGTTATTTCAACCTGAGGCAGCAGGGCTTTCACCTGGGCCTGGGTTTCGGCGGTAAAAGGCACCTTGACCGGAATCAGTCGCAGGGACTTGAGGTGCGTGAAGTTCTGGAAAATGGCGAGGCGTGCTTCGGAAAGCTCAATCCGCCCGAGTTCCAGCTGTTCCAGCTGCTTCATATCCGCGATGGCCTGCAGATCGCTGTCGGTAAACTTCTGGACATTGGTGATCGTGAGACGTCGCAAGGAGCCGAGATCCTTTATGAAAGGAATGCTCTCTGGGGAATAGAAGCCCTCGCCGAGCTGGAGATATTCGAGCGGAAGCCTGGCGATGTGAGCCAGCGACTGGGAAGTTGCCTCGGATGCGCCGATCTCCAGTCCTTTGAGCTTCGTGAGCTTCGCCAGATGAGGAGCGCCCGCGTCGGTGAAGTGCGCATGGGCGAGGCTGATGCTTTCCACGTTCGGCAGATGCTCGCAGAGTTCCTTCAGGCCTTCGTCGTCGATTCGACTGCCACGGTGGCTGACCCTGGTCACTTTGCTCCAGTCGGCGCACTTCGCATAGGCCCGGCCTGTGATATGAGTGCCGACGAAGGAGAAGGTTTCAAGTTGGGTGAGCCCGGCAAACGTTTCCATGCCCGCATCGGTGAGTTTGCCGTTGTTGGTAAAACGCAGCGTTTTCAGGTTCGTGAGCTTGCCCAGCGGCTGAATCCATTCGTCGTTAGCTTTGGTGGAGATGACGTTCAAAGACTCCAGCGCGGTGATGCGTCCCAGTTGCTCGAAGAAAGCCGCGTCGTACGGATCGTCCTTCCGATGGGCATGCGGCCCTGCGCCGGGCACGGCTAGATCGACGAGCCTCAGGCTCTGGCCATCCTCGGTCTTTTCGACTTTGCCGTGCGCGGCCTCGACGATGCGGGTGACGGCTTCGACATCAGGGTCGAGAGCGAAAGCCGGAACGGGAGCGATGGCGAACAAGAGCGCTGCGAGCAAGGCGGTCGTGGCGGGTTTCCCAAGAATCAGCTGCATTTTTTCTTTCAGGACGGGAGGCACGCGAGATAGTTTCATCAGCGTTAGTATTTTGGAAAGATAGCCGGCGTCGGGAAACGATCGTCGGGATTGCCGTCGCCCAGGAATTCTTCCCGAGGCAAGTTCACCTGGGGCCAACTGCCGGGACAAACGCGAACGACCCTGCCGGGGCGGAGCCCCTCGATGATGAGGTCGGTCTCAAAACGGATCTGAACGCCGCTGCTGCCCAGGGGGACTTCGTCGGTCGCCTTGGCGACTTCAAGGAGGGAGCCTCGGGAAGCCATGTGCGAGGGGCCGTAATTGCCGCCCAGGTGCTTGAGCGTGTTCTCGGCGGCATTCATCATCGCGGGGCCGCCTTTCTGGAAATCGGCGTAAAGCGACGGATCCATGCCGCCGAACAAGGTTGCGGTCACGGTAGCGCGGCCGAACTTGCCATACTCAACGTCGTCGATCCAGGCGGGCATCCAGCGGCTGCGGATGAAGGCCTTGTGCGTTTCGGTCTGCTGCTGGGCCGCGCGTTGCAGGGCGGTTTCATCCAGCCAAATGTCCGAGATGTGGAACCGGGTGAACACGTCGCCTGTCGTCGGCTTCCAGGTGATCCCGAGCAGTACCTCCTGGCCATCCAGGGATTTCTTTCCCGCGTCGGGCCAGACGCCGTCGGCGATGAGATCCTCGATCCCCAGCAGTTCGCGGCCGCGCCAGATGCGGGTGGCGGCGTCGAACGTCATCGTTTCTTCGGTGGCTTTGCCGTCTCCGCCTGACCGGAGTTCGCGGCTGGCGACGATCATCCCCCGGCGATTACTGATATTGATTTCTTTGAGCTTCCAGACCTTCCCCTCGCGCAGGCAGTAGCTGGGTTCGTCTTCCAAAAGAAGGACGTGGTTCTCGGCGGGTGCAATCCCCTGGCCGCTGTAGCCCGAGGTTTTCTCCCGGTTGTTGACCGGCAACACCGGCACGGCGGAGATTTTGGGATCCGGCGGGAGAAACGCCCTGACGTGCAGGACGGAGCCAAGCGGGATGTCCCGCAGATCCGCCGGCGCGCCGTGATAGCGAACGATGCCGCAGGGGAGCATGGCAAAGGGGTGCGGAGGGTTTCGGAAATACATGCCCTCCCCTGCCACGCGCAGGCTGCCGCGGCGGTTGGCATGATCCACGAACACCAGTTCGCCCCGATAGGAATAGGCCTTTTCAAGCGGGGGAAACTTCCCCGTTTCGGGCCGAAATGGCGCGTCGGCGGCGGTTGCGGCCGATGCAAGCAGGGAAACGCCGCAGTACATCAGGGCGACCCAGCGGGCCAGTTGGAGCTGTGTCATAGTTCGATTACCTTGTTGCTGTCGCCAAACTTGTCGGTCTCCACCCCCATACGCTGGGCCATCAGGAGCAGCAGGTTGCTCATATGAGCGTCCGGGTTCGCGGGGCGGCTGCAGAGCGAGTAATGTTCGCCCGGCTTATCAAGCTGGTATCCCTTGAAGTGGTTTTGATTGAAGTCGAGATGGCTGCCGTGCTTCAGGCCGAGGTCCGAACCGCCGGCGAGCACCAGCGGCAGGTTGGCGTTGCCGTGACTGTGGCCGTAGGTCATGCCGCTGCCAAAGAGCGCCATCGTGGAGCCCAGCAGCGGCTTGCCGTTGAAGTCTTTTGTCTCTTCAAGCCGCGAGAGGAAATAGCCAAACTGCTCGATGGCGAAGGTGTCGTAGTTGGTCAGCTTCTCGATGTAGCCAGGATCGCCGCCGTGGTGGCTGAGTTGATGGCGTGATTCGGTGATGCCGATTTCGGGAATGGCGATTGCCTGGCCTTCGCCGCCCAGGCTGAACGTGGCGACGCGCGTCACATCGGTTTGAAACGCCAGCACCATCAGATCGTAGACCGTGCGGAAATAGTCGCCCGCCATGGTCTGGGCGATGTCGCGGTTGGTGCGTTTCCGATCGGCGTCAGAGATGGCAGGCAAAGGCGTGTCGAGCCAGGCGTCGGCCCGCCGGGTGCGGATCTCCGCCTCGCGGACCGAGGTGAGGTACTGGTCAAGTCGTCCCTTGTCGGCGGCGCCCATCTTCTGTTCCAGTTGCCGGACTTCCGCGAGGTTGTCATCAAGCACGCTGGCTTTGCGGCGCAAGGCCCTTCGCTGAGCGGCAATTCCGCCTTTGGGTTCTTCAAAGAGAGACGAAAAGATCTCACTGCAGCGACGCATCGCGGGAAGCGGCACGCCGTCGGCGGTCCAGGCAAGCGAATCCTGCGTGATGGCGATCTCCATCGACGGGTAACGGGTGTGCTGCGCGGTGACTTCGGCCATCTTCTGATCGACAGAGATGGTATTGCGATCCGTCGGGCCAAGCCGTCCGCCGGTCAGCCAGATCTTGATGCAGTTGTGGTGATTGCCAAGGCCTCCCGGATGATGCAAACCGCTAATCGGAGTAATCACCTGGCGGTGCTTCTCCAAAGGCTTGAGCGACCGGGAAAACTGATAATCCGGGCCCGGCGTGGTGACCTGATAGTTAAGCGAATGCACGCCATTCGCCAGATAGATAAATGCACTCCGCCGCGGCGTTTCCGTATGCTCCTCCGCCCCCAGCGGAATCATACATTCCAGCATCGGCAGCGAGACGCAAGTCCCCAGCGCACGCAAAGCATGCCGACGGTCGATTAACCAGGATTGTGACAGGTAGTTCATAGTTATGGGTTCCTAGTTCCTAGTTATTTTTGTTATTTGTAGAGCGTTTAGCGAGTGTTCAAAAGGTAGCGAATAAAGCCGCCGACTTTGGCATGTGTCTTGGCCGCTTGTTCGTAAAGGGAGTCGAACTCATCCTGCGTAATGTAGCCCTGGTCGAATGCGACGTAGAGTTGACTTTGAGCCTCAGAGCATGAACGCTGCGAGTAACGCAGAAACTTGACGAACTCCGCATTGCTCCCTCCGTCGAATCCCTCAGCGATGTTGTGCATGGCCGAGCCTGACGCCCGGGTAATCTGATCACGAAGTCCAAAATCTTTCGCAAACGCTCCACGCATGGCCACTGCATAGGCCCGCTTCGTCAGCCCCCGAGCCAACTGCCAGCCTTCGATGTCTTCAAAGCGTCGAATCGCCATCGTTCAAAATCAAAGGTTCATAGTTCATCGTGCCTGGTTTCGATTACTCGGCCTCACATGAACCAAGAACAATTACCTATCGCTTCCGCATCAGCTCCGACAAAGCCACGGCTCGCACAATATCATTGATCTGGTAATTGTTTTTCTTTGCTTCTTCTGCAATCAACTTGAGGTCGTCCTGGTCATCCACCGTGAGTACGCGGCGGAGAGCGTAGGTGCAGAGTTGCTCGATGAAGGCCCGCGCGACCTTGTCGCGGTCTTCGAGCAGTAGCTGTTTGAACTCGACGGAATCGGTGAACGGACGACCGTCGGGCATGACGCCCGAGGCGTCCACCAGCGGATCCTGCCCGGTGCCGGCGGCAACGTGCTCGCGTGTTCTCCACTGGCCGATGGCGTCATACTGATCGAAGGCGAACCCCAGCGGATCAATCCCGCGATGACAGGCAGCGCAACTCGCGTGCTGGGCATGCGAGGCCAGCTTCTGACGAATGGTCGCTTTGGGACTCTGCGGCGGGTTCGGCTCAATCGGATCGACGTTCGCCGGAGGCGGCGGCGGAGTTTTGTTGAAGATCGCTTCACTGACCCAGACGCCGCGATGCACCGGACGATGGCGCGTTCCGTCCGAGGTCAAACCCAGCACCGCGCCCATTGTGAGCAAACCGCCGCGATGGTCCTCCGGCGCCAGGGCGACGCGCTGGAAGCCGCTTGCCTGGGGCTCCGGCAGTCCGTAAAAATCGCAAAGCCGGGCGTTGGCCATCGTCCAGTCGGAATCCAGGAAGCCGTCAACGGGCAGGTTCTTCGTGAACATCTCGCGGAAATACTCGACCGGCTCGGTCCGCATGCTCGTTTCGAGCCAGTCATCGTAGCCGGGATAAAGCTTGTCGTCCGGCGGGAACATCCCCACGCGGTGCAGCTGCAGCCACTGCCGCGAGAAGTCGTCGATAAAGCGATTGATGCGGCTGTCCGTCAGCATCCGGTCTACTTCTTTCTCGAGGCCCTCGCCGTTCAAGGCGCCGCCTTGGGCCGCACTGAGGAGACCGTCATCGGGCATCGAACTCCACAGGAAATACGAGAGCCGCGAGGCCAGCTCCACATCCGTCAAATGATCGCGAGCTTCCGGAGCGCCCTCCACGAGGTAAATGAAATTCCGGGACGTCAGCACGCCCTGCATCGCGATCCGAAAGGCATCGGCCGTCTTTTCGCCCGCCTCGCGTTCGGCGCGGCAGGAGTCCAGATAGCCCTCCAGTTCCTCGGGCTTCACCGGCCGGCGCCAGGCGCGTTCGGCGAATCGTTGCAAATGCTCTGCGACCACTTCGGGACTCGCGTCGTCAGGCGGCAGCACGCCATGTCGCAAGGATTCTTCTTCCTCCGTGAGCAGCGGCCCTTCCCATTCGATCCAATCGAGAAGCACCGTCGAGAAGATGCCGTTCCCGTCCCCGTCGAACATCTGCGGGGCGTTCGGGTTCAGGAGCGCGGTCTCGCTGCTATGCGTAAAAATATACGACCTGCTGGACAGCGCATTGCGGAAAGCGGCGCCGCCCCGGCGGTCCACCACATCGGTAGCCACCACGCAGAAATGCAGCGAATCAGGCATCTCGAGAAACACCTCGAACTCATAAACCTGCGGACTGTCTTCCGGCGCCGTGATGTCAAATTCGATGAGGCCCTGCACGGTCTCCTCTCCGGTCTCCTTGCCGATGCTCAGGTGGGCCGGCTGGCCCCCGGGCGGGCGGACTCCGCTGGCCTGCAGGCGCATTCGATAGAGCCCGCTGTGCTCCGGCCCCGTGCTCCCAAACCAGTTGGGCGAAAGGGCGTTCTGGACCCGACCAGGAAAAAGGAGATAACGCAGGGGCCGTTTGATGCCGAACCGGTCCAGCGCCTCTTGCTGAATTTTCCCGCCGCCATAACGCAACTCGGCCGCCGTCTTGCGGACCTTGCGAGCTTCGGGGGACGTGGCCGGGAAAGCGCGGTCCAGCACGATATCCGCCGCGCGGTAATAGCGGTCTACATGCGACGGCGAGAGCGAAAGTTCCGACCCGATCCGTTCAAAACCGTGCCACAGCGTGTCCTCGTTCAGCTCCCCCGGCTTGGCCGGATCGTAACGCACGCCCAGCAGATCGTAGACCGTGTTCTGATATTCCTTGCGGCTCAGTCGGTAGTGCGCGACGGCTGGCCGGGCCGCCATCCGCCCTGCCCTGCCCTCCTTGAGTCGTGAGTCGAGACTCATCACAAACGCTGCAATCTCGTCCTGGGTCGGCTGGGGCTCTTTCTCCGGGGGCATCTCGCCAGCGTTGACGCGTTCGATGATCTCCGCCCAGTGGTGCGAGTCGGCGGCGTCCTTGAAGTCGCGCGACAGCTGGTCGATCCGCACGTCGCCTTCCTGCTTCTGGGGGCCATGGCAGCGGACGCAGTGCTGCTGCAGAAAGGCCTCAAACGGTTCCGCCCCAAAGGCGGCCCCGGCGAACAGGAAGCCCAGCCCAAGGACCAGACTGGAATGTAATAAAACTCGACTGGGAAGCATGGTTGTTGTCCGTATCATGACGCGAGAATTTCCTCCACTACCGGGCCAGGGGCGACGGTGCGGCGGAGGGGATTCCTGGTGAGTTCTGTGTGAGCCAGGCCGGGCAGGTGGAGTATGGCGGCCTAAAGGTTGAGTGTTCCATTGTAACCCCTGCGAGTGATTTCGCCACAGTTACAACCGCCTTCGCCCCCGCTTTCACGCCATCGCCGGCCTTCCCGCCGCAGAAATTACCGCCGAATGATCGCCGCCCTGCGTGTCGATCGAAGCGATGTGCATCAGGCAGGCGGAGATCCACGCCCAAATCCCCTTGCCGGGCGATGTAGTCGTGCCGCTTGTCCAGCTTGGCGGCGATCCTGGGCACGGAAACGTGTAGAAGTGCAAGGATGCGAAAATACAATATCGCCCCTGCTGACTCTGCGAAAGCTGCAGAGTCCGGGGGGAACACTTCCCTCAAGACGTGCGCACGCTCGCCGCCGGCAGGAAGAAGAGCCTTCCGTTATCGATCCGAAAACCGCACGCCAACGCGGCCAGGTCTTGGAAAGTCACGCGACTTCTTCGGAACGAGCGTTCCGAGTTACTCGGAAGTTGCTTCCTGTTGGAAATCCTTCTGCAGACGGAGCAGTCGAAGATTCACCATGTCGGCGACGTAGATGTAATTGTCGGTCGCGTCTACGGAGTTAGGAAAGGCCAGCGGTATGTCCCGGGAGGACGTCTGGTCGCCTGGCAATCCGCCCTTGGCGTCGCGATTGCCATAGGTTCCGAAGTGCAGAATCTCGTTGCCTGCATTGTCGATGACCGACACGCGCTGCGCAATGTTGGTTGGGTAATAGATCCGTCCGTAGCCATCCAGGCCGAACCGCGGACTGCGCGTCACGCACTGGGTCTCAAAAGCGCCATACAGCACATCATAGGTGTGGGTCGGGCCAGCCGGCGCCTGGGGAAACAGATTGCCGCTTTGCAGGGTTCCGGTCGGCGCGTACTTGTGAATGCGGCCGATCGCCGGCAGGTACTTGTCCTCTTCAAAACCGGGCAGTGCGATGGTCGGCCGTTTGTCGACGTAGCCGACATACAAGTTCCCCGCCAGATCGAACCGCACTCCGCCTGCGTTATTCGGCAGGTCGGCGATTTTCAGCCCCGCCCAGGGTAGCTGGTTGTCGTTGCCGGCGAAGACGCGCAGGCCGTCCTGCGTTTTGCCGACAACGGCCAGATTGCCGTTCGGCGCGACGGCGACGCCCTTGTCGCTGTTCCCGTCGAAACACCACTCGTAGTGCATCTGCTCGGTGACGCAGTGGGTCCCCGTGTTCCCATAATTGGCGGGGGCGTAGTCCTGCTCCAGATGAAAACGCGCGATCCGGCCGACCGAGTTCGAAGAACTGCCATCCCGGAGCGTGCGGCCAAAAATGTGTCGCCGACGGGCGTCGATGGCAATGCAGGCCGTCTCCAGCGGTACCTTGACGAACTGCGGATTCTTCCAGTCGGAGACCTTCCACACCGTATCGTGGTCGTCCAGCAGGTAGACTTCCTCGGTTTTCGGATCGACCTGCATCCGATCAAAACCGACACAGCGCTGCGCGCCCTCGACGCGGTAAAAGTCCTTCAGCAACTGCAGCCCTGCTCCGTGGTCGCGGTAGATTCGGACGGGCATTTGCGAATGGGCGACCCAGACGTTGCTCCCCTGGTCCGTGTCGCACACCACCACGTAAGAATGCGACTGCTCCCGGTTGTAGCCTTGGGGAGAGACCTCGATATCCTCGGACGGCGCGTTATCCTTTCGCCAGTCAGGAAATCGCAGCAGGCGCACCGCACCGCTGCCACGGGTGTCGCCTGAGCGCGTGGTGACGTAGAGAACGCCGGTCTTTTTGCTCAGGGCAATCGCGTCGGGATGTTCAACCGGCAGCTCGCGGACAATGGCGCCCTGCGGGTCGAGCACCAGGATGCGCTGGTGCAGTCGATCGCAAACGAACACGTTGCCGGCTGCGTTCACGGCGACGCCATGCAGGGCCGCGTAACTTCTCGACCCGCCGTAGGCGACGGCGCGGTCTCTTTTGGTGGTGGGGATTTCCTGCTTGTCGAGTGCGAAGAAGACCTTGGCCGTGCGAGTTTTGACATCGACCTTCCAGACCTGCCCGTCGCGCCAGAAGCTGTCCATCTCCACGTCGCGTTCGTTGCCATAAACGGTGGTGGCGGCGTAAAGACCACTGAGAAAGAACGATTCGCCATCGGGCGCAAAGCAGACAAACACCGGCCCAATCAGGGAATGAATGTCGACCTTGTTCGGCGCAACAGGCCCGTAACCAAACGGCGGATGCTTGACCAGCGGCCCCAGCAGCTGTTCGGCCGGATCTTCCGCAATCGTCCCGTCGGTGTTGATCGTCATCAAATCAAAGGCGCCGTCAGTCAATCCGGTTCGCCAGAACTGCAGCCGATCCTTCTCCGCCGTGGGCAACAGGCGGGCCATGTGCAGTCGGGCGTCGAGAAAGGTCGTCGTCAACGAGGGGGAAGTCAACAGGTTGAACTTGGGCGAGTAACCGCCGTCGGGCCGGAGATTGATGCCCCAGCCTTGCATGGCGCTGGGATCTTTCCCGGCCGGCATGGGGAAGAGCGTCTGCAGATAGTTGCCGTCGACGTCGTACTGTCGCAGGGCCGGCGGGCCCAGGTTGCTGGAATGCCCCCACACATAGACCTTGCCGTCGGACTTCGCTTCCAGACCGTTGATCCCCCAGGGGCTGTGGTCGTTGTCGCCTACTTCGTCAGAATAGTACAGATACGGGTCGCCGCCCACGATCTGTTCCAGCGCGACGCTCATCCCCGCGCGGACGCGCACGACCAGGTCCGACGGAAGGGGCGCCGGATTGCCGTAGTCATCGGCGCCGTCCCAGACGATACGTTGCGCCCGGGAGTTGGCGACCAGCGGCGGCGGCGCCTGGGGACCCAGCACGCCGGCGGCCAGGTGACGGACGATCTCTCCAGTGGCGGGATGGATAATGGCCACTTCGACATCGGTCAGGGAAGCAAGCTCAAACGTAACCGTCCCTTGTTGGTTCTGTTCGTTCCATGTCAGCGCGGGTTTGCTTACCCATTGGACCGGCTCCGCGGCGATCATTGCAGAAGCCAGCAAGAGCACGAAGAGAACAGCGACCAGGTTTCTCTTGATCATTTCTCATCTCGATCAGCACAAGGAAGACTTCATCAGGGCGAAAAAACTTGAAGCGGGTGCTCCGCGAAATCCCGGCGGCGACAAGAGCCGCATTCAGGGGCTCTGTTCGAGCGAGGCATGCCTGTAGAGAAACATTCCCCGGGAGTCGGCCCACATGCTGACGTTGTACTCCGGAATGAAAGCGCACACAGGCATGTCGTAACGCGTGAACGGCCAGCCCGCAGTGAAGGCGTCGACGATGCGATACGTGTTCTGATCGCTGTCGAATTCGTACAGCTGCTTGGGCTCGTTCTTGTTCCCTGCCTGGATCAGATACCTGCCTGTTGCGGGGTCAATGGTGATCTTGTCGCTTTGCACGCCGAGATCGGTCGGGAAGTCTTTCAATCGTTCGATCGTACCATCCGCCTTCAGCCGAGCGACAGTGCGGCGGTTATGATTGCCGCCCGCCATCAGCACCTCGTTGCGAAACGGATTATGGCGAACCAGGCTGTGATAGCCGTCGACCGGACAGGGCCCGAGAGGCTCCCACTTTTGACGTGCGTTGCTGAAGAACCAGGCCTGCGGTCCGAGGATCAGGACGCCGTCCAGAGCGCTGAAATACTCGATCGCCATGCCGGTGAAAGTGCTGTCGGCGGGGATCGGCGGCAGTTTGGTCCATTTCTCGGTCGTCGTGTCAAAGTAAGAAACGCCGCCGGTTAGATCGACACCTTTCTTCTCGTTGCTGTAGCTGTTGTAACGATGATAGAAACGACTGCGCTGGGGATCGAAACCGTTACTACTATAGATATGGCCGAAACGGGACAGAAAGCACGGGTTGTCGCTGTCGCGGTCGAGTTCGATCACTCGCCAGGCGTTTTTCTCTTCAGAGTAGGCGATAAACTGACGGGTCTGCCGCAGGCCCATATAGAGAAACTGCCCCGTCTTGCTGTCCCAGTGTGCGTCGTCGGTCCAGCCGGCGATATGCAGGCCGCCGGAACCGCCGTTGTTGCGTCCGCCGTCGACCAGCGGAGATCGCCACAGCCCCTCCGGCATTTCCGTCTGCAGCTCCGCCCAGGAGCCAGGCGGCATGGAGGCGGCCAGCTTCGCCAGCGGCGAATCGCCGCGTTCCGTTTCCGCCCCGCAGGCGATCGCAACTCCCAGGAGCGTGAACACTGCCAGCAAAGAACAGGCAAATGTCATTAGTCGAATCGCACGTATCATCGAGCCTTCTCCTGCCGGGGAACCTGAAGCATTCTTTCGAAGCGGGGCAAGCGGCCCCGCCGTTTCCTTAGCCGGGGCCGAGTCGGCAATTATGTCTGAGAAAATCGGGCGCCGCACGCTTTATCGGCCTTTCACCGAATGACAAACTCATTGCGTTTGGGTCATTCTTCGACAACCTTTCATGGGTTCGTCGCACCGAGGAATCGTCCTGTAAACCGCAACGGATCCGCCGGCCTGGTGGAATGGAGAAACATGCGGCAGGAGGGGACGTCAGAACCGCCCGACGCTAACGCGTTCGGCTCACAGGATTAGCGGGCTCGGGCCGACGCCAGGCGTTCGGATTACAGGATTAGGTTTCGTGGTTCCTGTTAAGCAGAATACCGAAGTCCAGCCTGGCCGACGTCCTCAAGAACGATCCGCTGCCGACCGGCCCTTTGCGCCTTCGCGTCTTTGCGTGAGATCCTCTTCATGCCAGAACCGCCAATCCGTCCTGGAACGTCTGGAAGATCTCGCGTTTCCGACTTCGAACGGACCGGGGAAATCGCCGAAGTTATTTTAGCCCGGCTCCGTACTTTCTGCGTCTGCTTTTTTACAATTCGATCCAACCAAAATCGACAGGAATTACCCTCGCGTTCCTGAACGTTGGGAGTCGGCAGCGAAACATCGCCCATGCAAATACCCCGTTTTCGGAAATGGACCTCCTGGGCTGTCGCCGGCCTGCTTCTGGTCGGCGTTGTTCTGATGATCCTCGATTGGCAACGGAACGCGGGAAAAATAACTTCGGTATTTTTCTCGACAGGAACCACGAAACCTGAGCAGCCCAAGCCGGCTGATCCTGTGAGCCGAACGCGCTAGCGTCGGGCCGTTCTTCGGAATGAGGGAAAAAAACTTCTTCGGTTTTTGTATAACAGCGATGACGTTCAACTTTTACGTATGCTTCACCTGGTGATCAAACCGCCAATCTCTCCTGCAACGGCTGGAAGAAGATAAAATGAGCGGGTTGAAAAATCGGCATCGCGGAAAAGGGGAACTCACGCAAAGGCGCGAAGGCGCAAAGAAGAAGGAAGAGGTGTGAGAAGGAATTCGCCACGACCCTTGTGGATGTCGCGTTTCCGATTCCTGCCAAACGGGAAAAATCGCCGAAGTTATTTTCCCCCGATTCCAACAGACGCTCGGTATGATCCTTCTCGCCGTGGTGATTTCTACCGTCATTGCGACGGCTTTCTACCTTCCCATCCTGTGCTACTTTCTCTTCAGAACGCGTTCGTTTCGCGAATCGCACGCCCAGGCGTGGGCGGCATGGAAGCATATCGCGAGCGAGATTCTTACGCAGATCCATTGACCCGCAACCGGAATGCATTCCCGCGCTGCGGAACGCGTAAAAACAAACTCGGTTTTTGCGTCCCTGAGAAAACGCAACGCAACCGCCCGCATCACCCGGGATGGCCTGCTTTTTGAAACAGGGCGACATCGTCCCCGACCAGCAGCCACTGCGCGTTCCATTGCCGGGCGAGCCAGGCGAAGGTGTCGCGGGAGTAGAAGCTCACGTGGGTCGGATCGGCCCGGTAATGCCAGTCGGCGAACGCCTCCGCATTCCGCACGCGTTTGGTCATCACGCCCAGCCAGCCGCCGTCGTTCAGCGCCGACCAGATCCGCGCCAGATCCCGTGCCGGATGATGCAGGTGTTCCAGGACTTCGCTGGCGGTGATGAAATCGTAAGACTTCCGGAATACGGACGCGTCGTTCGCGTAGATCGGGTCATACACCTGCATTGTGTGTCCCGCTTCTTCGAACATGACCGATAACGTCGGCCCGGGTCCGCAACCGACGTCGAGCCCCTGGCTATGGGGCTGCAGTTGTTCCTGCAGCGGCTTGAACAGACGACTGAGAAATTTCCGATAGCGCAGGTCGGCCGGATCGTTCTCATGCAGGTCGTACTGCTCCTGCTCCTCCGCCCGGCTCGGCAGCTGCAGGCGGTCCAGATGCACCAGCCGGCAGCGCTCGCACCGCAGGTACCGGCGTTCCGGCTCCGCAAAGAACAGCGAGGAGGCAAACCCGCAAAGCGGACACGGATGGGAGCCGGCCGGCGCGGGCCCTGGTTCGGGAGGGGAAACAGGCATGCAAGACGTCCGTTCGGTCAAGGCGCCGATCTCTGCGGCATGGCCGCCGGCTGGGTCAATTCTTCTTCCCCGTTGAGGTCGCCGGCGCCGGCGGAATGCGAATCGCCGAGAACCGGGCGGTGGGATTTTCCCCTGCCGCATAATTGGCGTCCCAGGTCGACTGGAACAGCACGACGGGCTGGCCCCATTGGTCCTGAACCAGTCGGGCGCCATAGGCCAGACGCAGTTCCTTGCCGCCATTGGGAACGTCGCCGACCCAGCGAGCCAGCTTGTACGGCAACCAGTTGACGGACGTTTGTGCTCCGTATTCACTTTCCATACGGAACTTGACGACGTCGAGCTGCAGGACGCCAACCGCTCCCAGGATCGGCTCGCGACGGGCGCGCTGCGGATCCGCAAACACCTGGATCGCTCCTTCTTCCAACAGCTGCGTCAGGCCGCGTTCAAACTGCTTCCGGCGGGACGTGTCGGGGCAGCGGAGGACCGCGAACATCTCCGGCGAAAACTGCGGCAGCGGCTCGTATTCGAAGGGCGCTCCCACACACAGTGTATCTCCCAGGCGAAATTCGCCCGGGTTTACCAGGCCGATAATGTCGCCCGGATAGGCTTCGTCCATCGTTTCCCGATCCTGACCGAACACCCGATGGGCGCGGGGCAAGCGCAAGCGTTTGCCGGTGCGTGGATGCAGGACTTCCATCTCACGTTCGAACCGCCCGGCGCAGACGCGCAGGAACGCCACGCGGTCGCGATGACGCGGATCGAGATTCGCCTGGATCTTGAAGACAAACCCGGCAAAGGCCGACCGGGCCGCCGGAATGGGCCCGAGATCGCTGTTGCGGTTGCCGGGCGGAGGGCACAGGGCCAGGAATCCACGCAGGAAGTGTTCCACGCCCCAGTTCGTCAAGGCGCTTCCAAAGAAGACAGGGGACGCCTTGCCGGCGGCGAACGCCTGCATGTCCAGCTGGCTTACCGATTCCAGCAGCTCCACCTCTTCCGCCGCCTGCGTCGCCAGTTCCGGCGGCACGCCCTCCCCGGTCAGCCCCGCCAGGCTTGTTTCACGACCCGTGATACGGCGGTCTCCGTCCCGATCGTCAAACAGAAAGGCCCGCCTGGAACGGATCTCCACCAGGCCGCGAAAATCGGGTCCGAAGCCGATCGGCCAGTTCTGCGGGATCGGCTCAATTCCCAGCTTTGATTCGATCTCTCCCAGCAATTCCAGCGGCTCGATGCCGGGACGATCGACTTTATTGACGAAGGTAATTACGGGGATCTGCCGCAAGGCGCACACGCGGAACAACTTTTCCGTCTGGGCCTCGATCCCTTTGGCCAGGTCGAGCACCATCACGGCGCAGTCCGCGGCCATGAGCGTGCGGTACGTGTCTTCGCTGAAGTCATGGTGACCGGGCGTGTCCAGCAAGTTCACGCAGACGTCGTCGTATTCAAAGGTCAGCACCGTGGAGCTGACCGAAATGCCGCGCTGCTTTTCCAGTTCCAGCCAGTCAGACGTCGCGGCCTTTTGCGACTTGCGTCCGCGGACGGCTCCCGCCACTTCGATGCATCCGCCGAACAGCAGGAGCTTCTCAGTCAGCGTCGTTTTGCCCGCGTCGGGATGCGAGATGATGGCGAACGTGCGACGTCGCTGCACTTCGCGGTAAACACTGGGATCAATATCCGTCATCGAAATGCACCTTGAATCTCAGCCTGCTGCGACGAACCAGGAAGGGGCTCCCCAGGATGAGCGTCGGCGGGTATTTGTCACCGGGATGGAAAGTGATGCTCTCTGCCGTTCGATCGCCAGAAAGGGCCGGGCGCAAACCGCGCGCCAATCGGCAAGGAAGAAACGCCTCAGGGCGGCCCAAGCAGATCGGCCGCCGTCGACGCATCAGGGAGGAGTCGACCCCTGAGAAGCAGCCTGCGCAATATCCCGGAACGTGCAGGGAAAACACGTGAAACCACTGGGAAGTGGAGAAGTCAGCGCCGGGTAAGGAAATTGCCTGGAAGGTCTCATATCCTCGCTTTTAGCACACCTGGCAAGGAACGGCAACCGGTGTGGGGCGGCCGCCAGCCAGAGTCTGGCGTGCGGGGAGTTGGTGACATGCCAGTCCGACTGAACTAAACTGCACCCACGGATCCAGACCACGGGCCCCCACCCGGCCGGCCATACGCGACGCAGGAATTTCCAGGGCGGACATCGCAGACGATTCTCAAGGAAACGCATCTGGGAAGGATCGCTGGCCGCCTGGCTTCCCCGGCAGGATACGTCACGCAGAAAATGCCGCGGCCGCTTTCCACCCCCGATCGGTCTGCCTGCGATCGGTCTGCCTGCGATCGGCCGAGGGATGTAACCGCTCGTATACTTGCACTTGAAATTCGCACTGAAAATTCAACGGAGCCGCAACGATGTATTACCTTTCCTGGAAGGCCCTGGCCGTGCTGGCGGGCGGGCTCGCGCTGCTGGCGCTGCCGACGATCGGATCGGCCGCGCCGAAAACGCCGAACGTCGTCGTTATTTTCTGCGACGACCTGGGCTGGGGCGATCTGGGCTGCTTTGGCAATCCCACCATTCGCACGCCCCACCTGGACCGCATGGCGGCCGAAGGCCAGAAGTGGACCCAGTTCTATGTGGCGGCTCCCGTTTGCACCCCCAGCCGCGCCGGCCTGCTGACCGGTCGCCTGCCGATCCGTAACGGCATGACCAGCGACAAACGCGTGGTGCTGTTCCCCAACTCGGGCGGCGGACTGCCGCCTGAGGAAGTAACGCTCGCCGAACTGCTCAAGCAGAAAGATTACGCCACGGGGATTTTCGGCAAGTGGCACCTGGGCCATCTGCCGCAGTTTCTTCCCACCTCGCAAGGGTTCGATACGTACTTTGGCATTCCGTACTCCAACGATATGGACCGGATCGGCGGGCCGAACTACATGGGGGAAGTGCGGAAGAATCCTGATTTCTATCCGAATTTCGCCGACTATAATGTCCCCCTGCTGCGTGATGAGAAAGTCATCGAGCGGCCGGCCGACCAGAACACGATCACCCGGCGATACACCGAGGAAGCGGTGAAGTTCATCCGGGCCAACAAGGATCGTCCCTTCTTCGTCTACCTGCCGCACTCCATGCCCCACATCCCGCTGTTCGCTTCCGAGGAGTCCCGCGGAAAATCGAAACGCGGACTCTACGGCGACGTGATCGAAGAAATCGACGGCAGCGTCGGACAGGTGCTCGCCACGCTCCGCGAGCTGGATCTGGAGAAGAACACGCTGGTCGTGTTCACCTCCGACAACGGCCCCTGGCTGAGCTTCGAAACCCACGGCGGATCGGCCGGTCCGCTACGGGCCGGTAAAGGCACCACCTTCGAAGGCGGCCAGCGCGTGCCGACGATCTTCTGGTGGCCCGAAACGATCGAGCCGGGCGTTGTCTCCGAACTGGGCTCCACGCTGGACATGATGGCGACCTTCGCCGCCCTGACCGGCGCCGCTTTGCCGCAGGACCGCAAACTGGACACCTACGATCTGTCGCCCGTGCTGCTGGGAAAAGGAGCCAGTCCCCGTAAAGAGATGTACTACTGGACGCGCGCTTCCCTGCACGCAGTGCGGTCCGGGCCGTGGAAGCTGCACGTAAAAATGCGCGAGCCCGTGAACTACGGACGCGCGACCAAGATGGAAAAACCAGAGCTGTACAACGTGGAACACGATATCTCCGAAGCCTACAACGTGGCCAGTCTGCACCCCGAGATCGTCGAGCGGCTGCTGGCGATGATTCAGGATCACGAAGCCGACATCGAACCGCACGAAGACATGCTGGCAATTCCGCTGAAAAAGTAGGTCGCTGGGATCCGTCTGCGGCAGGCAGCGCGGGATCACCAATCGTTGCGCACGATCTACGAGAAAAATCCGATGCCATCTTCAGTACAAACGGCCCGCGAATTCGCCCTCGCTGCGCACGGCAGTCAACCTTATGGTCAGCATCCTTATGTTTACCATCTGGACGCGGTGGCTGAACTTCTCGCCCCTTTTGGCGAGCAGGCGCAAGTGGCGGCTTACCTGCATGACACGGTGGAAGATACGGCGACCACCCTGGAGGAGATCGCCGCCCGGTTCGGTCGCCCGATGGCGGATTGTGTGGCAATCCTGACGGACGAGCAGGGCGAAACCCGGTCAGTCCGCAAAGCCAAGACCAATGCAAAACTGGCGGCTACCTCCAATACCCTGGCGCTAACGGTCAAGGCGGCGGACCGCCTGGCCAACCTGCTGGAGTGTCACAGCGGCGCCTGCGATAAACTCGAAATGTACCGTCAGGAACAGGAGGCTTTTCGAAAGTCGGCCTGGCGCGACGGGCTCTGCGACGACCTGTGGCAGCGGATCGACGGGATCTTTCACCAAGGGCAATAGTCCCTCGTCCAAGAAAGTCGGCGCATCGCCCGGCTGACAGGCGGGCGGTCTGCTTTGGCTATCGAGGAGAAGCCGGGGCGGATAAAATGCGGTTTTGCCGCCGCCCTGCTCTTTCCTGACCGGATCTATGCCCAAAAAATCTTCCGCGAAGAAAGCGGCGCGCCGGGGGAAAACCAGGCAGCCGCCGCGAAAAAAAGCGACTCCCGTCTCCTCCCAGGCGGACGATGCGGAACCCTTGATCCTTGTGGGAATCGGCGCATCGGCGGGCGGGCTGGCGGCGTTGCGGACCTTCTTCCAGGGCGTGCCGCCTGACTGCGGGCTGACCTTTGTGGTGGTGATCCACCTGTCGCCGGAACACGAAAGCCACCTGGCCGAGCTCCTGCAGCCGCATGTCCAGATGCCGGTCCAGCAAGTGACCGAGACGACGGCGCTGGAAGCAAATCGTGTGTTTGTCATCCCCCCCAACGCCAACCTCAACAGCATCGACACGCACCTGCGGCTGAGCGAGCTGGAAGAAGATCGCCGCGAAAGGGCGCCCATTGATCACTTTTTCCGCACCATGGCCAAAACCCACGACGGCCAGTCGATCGGCGTCATCCTGTCGGGAACCGGCTCGGACGGCACGCTCGGCCTGCGGGAGATCAAAGAACGCGGCGGCCTGGCGATCGTTCAGGAACCGTCCGACGCAGAATACGACGGCATGCCGCGGAGTGCGATCGCGACTGGAATCGTGGATCTGATTCTGCCGCTGGCCCGGATCGCTGACGCCATCCTGCGCTTTGCCCGGGTCAAGCCGCGCCTGCCGGCGACCGATCGGGAAGAGGATCTCGAAGCGGAACAGCGGCAAGTCCTGCAGAAGATTTTCACCCATCTTCGCGCCACGACCGGCCGCGATTTCAGCCGCTACAAGCAGACGACCATTCTGCGCAGAATCCAGCGGCGGATGCAGCTGCGCCAGATCGAAGAGTTCTCCGGCTACCTGGACTGTCTGCGAACCAACGCCGACGAAGTGCGCACCCTGGCCGACGATCTCCTGATCAACGTCACCAGCTTTTTCCGCGACGCCGAAGTCTTTGAAACGGTGGGAAAAGAGATCTTTTCCCGGCTGCTGGCCGCCAAAGGTCCCGATGAGAGCTTGCGCGTCTGGAGCGTCGGCTGCGCCACGGGCGAAGAAGCCTACTCGCTGGCGATCCTGCTGCTGGAAGCGGCCGCGCTGGTCGAGCACCCGCCGCGGATCCAGATTTTCGCCAGCGACCTGCACGAAAATTCGCTCCAGCGCGCCCGCGACGGATTCTACCCGGGCGCCATTGCCGCCGATGTCAGCGCGGAACGACTGACCCGGTTCTTTCATCCAGAGGAAGGCGGCTATCGCATTGGCAAAGAGGCCCGTGAACTGGTCGTGTTTGCGCCGCACAATCTGCTGGGCGATCCGCCCTTTTCCCGGCTGGACCTGATCACCTGCCGGAATCTCCTGATCTATTTGCAGCGCAAGGCGCAGCGCGATGTGATCGACCTGTTTCACTACGCACTGAGTCCCAACGGCTTCCTGGTGCTGGGCGCCTCGGAAACGGTCGACGCCCCGGAACTGTTCCGCCTGGAAGAAAAAAAGCAGTGCATCTACCAGAAGCGGAACGTCCCGGGTCCGGAACCGCGGCTGCCCGTTTTTCCGCTGTCGCAAATACAGTGGGCCAGCGAACCCGCGTCGGGTCTGGCCAGCGAGTCGATCGCATATGGACCGCTGCACCAGCGCATGGTCGAACAGTTTGCACCGCCCAGCCTGTTGATCAGTCCGGATGACAAAGTCGTCCATCTGTCCCAGCATGCGGGACGCTACCTGGTTTATCCGGGCGGCGAACTCACCTCCAACATTTATAAACTGGTGCGGGAAGAGCTCCGCATGGAACTACGGACCGCCCTGCATACGGCCCGGAACGACAGGACCCCGACCAGCACCAAGCCGGTGCAGGTCAAGTTTAACGGCCAGACAGGCTCCGTACTGTTGCATGTACGGCCCGCACTGGAACCCCAGCAGGAAGGCTTTGTGCTGGTCATTTTTGAAGAACGGGAAGCCAACCTTGCCGACCCGTCGCACCCTGGCGCCGCCGACTCCCGCGACTCGCATGTCCCCGAACTGGAAGCCGAACTGAGCGCGGCCTATCACAGGCTGCAGAGCATCATTGAGGAGTATGAAACCGCGCAGGAAGAGCTGCGGGCCTCCAATGAGGAACAGCAATCGGCGAATGAAGAACTCCGCTCCACGCTGGAGGAACTAGAGACCAGCAAGGAAGAGCTCCAGAGCATGAACGAGGAGCTGCAGACCGTCAACCAGGAGAACCGCCACAAGGTCGACGAGCTGGCCCAGCTATCCAGCGACCTGCAGAACCTGATGGCGGCGACGGAAATCGGCACGCTCTTTCTCGATCGACAGCTGCGCATTCTGCGCTTCACCCCGGCTGTAACCAACGTGTTTAATGTGCGCGCGGCCGATCGCGGCCGGCCGCTTACGGACCTGACCCATCGGCTGGACTACGCCGATCTGCATGGCGACGCACAGCGCGTTCTCGACCGGCTTGCGCCCATCGAACGCGAAGTGCGGGACGACCAGGGCCGCTCCTACCTGACGCGGGTGCTGCCCTACCGCAGCGCCGAAGATCGTATCGAAGGAATCGTCGTCACGCTGGTCGACATCACCCGCAGGGCGCAGGCCGAGCGGGATCTGCGGCTGAGCGAAGAACGATTCCGCGCGCTGATCGACGCCTCGGCCCAGATGGTCTGGACCACCGACGCCGAAGGGCAGGTCGTGGAAGACTCGGAGTCCTGGCGGGGCTTTACCGGGCAAACCTTTGAAAAGCGGCAAGGCGACGGCTGGCTAATGGCGGTGCACCCGGAGGATCGCCCGCAGGTAGCCGATAGCTGGCGACAAGTCCTGCAGGAGGGCGAAGCGTGGTCCGATGAGTTCCGCATGTTTCACGCTGCCAGCCTGAGTTACCGCTGGACCACGGTCCGGGCCGTGCCGTTGCGCGCGGCCAACGGCAAGGTGCGCGGCTGGGTCGGCATGAACATCGACGTGACCGAAGTCAAACGCGCCGAGGTGGAACTGCTGGCGTTCAATGAGTCGCTGGAGCAGCAGGTGCAGCAACGGACAGAAATGCTGAATATCCTGCAGGACCTGACCCGCGCCGCCAATGAGGCGCACACCGTCGACCAGGCGATGCGAACGGCTCTCGAACGCATCTGCCAGCACAACGGCTGGAAAGTCGGGCATGTCTGGTATCTGGCCGAGGAGAACCCCGAACAGATGATCTCCGCCGGCATCTGGCACGCCGCCGACCCGCAACTGCAGGAACCCTGGAAACAATTCCAGGCAAAACGCCGGTCCCTGAGGATCTCTCGCGGCGAAGGAATGGTGGGAGCCGCCTGGGCTGCGGCGGAACCGCAATGGGCCGCAGACCTCGATCACCAGAACGATCCGCACTGCCGGGACGCGCTGCAAATGGGACTGCATGCAGCCATCGCTTTTCCTGTCACGGTCCATAAAAAAGTCGTCGCTGTGCTGGAGTTTTATAGCCTTCATGCAGCCCCGCGCGACGCCCGGTTTATGGAGATCGTTCCCGCCGTCGGCATCCAGCTGGGCCATGTGCTGGAACGAAAGCGACTGGAAAAACAGATCGCTGACGTGGCCGAGCGGGAACAACGACGCGTCGGCGTCGATATTCACGACGGCGTCGGCCAGGAACTGACAGGTCTGCGGCATCTGGCGCAAGTCCACCTGGAGTCGCTGGCCGGAAAGCAGTCGCCCGATGAACCGATGGCGCGGCGCATCGCCCGCGGCCTGGAAACAGTCCAGAAGCAGCTGCGGGCGGTGATCCGGGACCTGGTGCCGGTGGATCTGGACGAAAAAGGGCTGGTCACCGCCATTCAGCTGCTCGCACAGCGGACCTCGGAAACGCACAGCATTTCCTGTATTTCCCAGTGCGATCGCCGGATCGTGGTCGAGGACAACCTGATGGCCCGCCATCTGTACCGCATCGTCCAGGAAGCGGTCGCCAACGCGGTGAGTCACGCCCAGGCCACCGAGATCATCCTGCGGCTTGACGAAGACCAGGAAGTGCTTCGGCTCCAGATCGTCGACAACGGCCAGGGGATCGCTCCGGCCGCCCGCGCTGGCGCCGGCTTTGGGCTGCGCAGCATGTCGTACCGCGCTGATCTGATCGGGGCCAGCCTGCGTGTCGAAGCGGGCGAACAGGGAGGAACGGTGGTCGTTTGCCTGGCGCCGCGGAACCGGCCGTAGGGTCGGAGAGAGGAGCCAGCGAGGCCGCGGGAACACGCCGCGTCCGGCTCGCTAGCGATTCTCGGAATCCCACATCACCGACATGCGCGTCAATTCCGTCATGCTGCTCACGTTCAAACGGCGCTTGATATTATCGCGGTGCGTTTCCACGGTATGCACGCTGATCTGCAGCCGGGCGGCAATTTGTGAGGTTGTTTTGCCCTCGGCAATCAGCCGGAAAATTTCCAGCTGGCGATCAGTCAAGGAAGCCACCGGGTCCACGTTGGCGGGAATATGGCTGACCGCGCGGCCCAGAATTTCGCTCTTCATGGCGGGGCTTAGATAAATTCCGCCGGCCAGCACCTCGTGCATCGCCTCGATCACCACGCCAGGATCCGCTTCCTTGTTGACGTATCCGGAAGCCCCCGCCTTCAGGCTGCGTTCGGCGTAAACCGATTCGTCGTACATGGAATGGACGAGCAGCCGCACCTTTTTGTGTCTGGCTCTGACCGCCTTGATCAGCTCCAGCCCGTCGCTGTTTTTCAGGCTAATGTCGACGATCATCAAATCCGGACGACACTCCGAGACTTTTTCCAAAGCCTCGCGGACATCGATCGCTTCGCCGCAGACCACCATGTCCGGCTGCGATACCACTCTTCCCGCCAGCCCTTCACGCACCGTGGGATGATCATCGACGATCATAATGCGGGCGAGTTCCCCGGCGAGTTGGGTTCTGGGTGCGGACATGACGCTCTTTCGGATCAAGGGTTTCCTGCGAGGTTTCATCCTCGCTTGCCGCGATCGCCTGCGACACGTTTGTCAGCAGGCAACAACGCACGCCTGACAATTGCCGATCCGGCGCAGGCTTCAATGGACACCATCGGCGGTCGCCTTGCAATCGGCAGACTCGCTGGCAGCTCCCCGATTCCCCCGTTAAGGGAAACTACCACGTCAAAATTGGCGCCGCCCTCGATTCAATACCTCAGGATCAACACGGACCATGCAAGGCTGGGACATGCTCGCCCCGGGAAACGTGAGCGCCCTGAGAGTTTTCCCGACACGTTCGCAGCACCGCTTTCCCCCTTGCAGGGCCTCCAGCGAAACAGACGACCGATCACCCAGTCTGCCCCCGCTTGAAGGCCCCTTGCCATCCCCAGAGAAGGATTGCCGGAAATCTCAGACGCCCTGAGAAAACCTGCCGGTTCGTCGACCACACTCCCGTTCTCCGATTGACGTTGCGAGTAATGTCTTGTCCTGGCGAAACAGGCATGTCGAATCGTATCGGGGCTTGCTGACATTACTACCCGCGATATCTGGCACAATATTTGTACTAACGTTTTCGCTGTCGTGTTGAGGGATGCGACAACCCGTCACGCTGCCGGGATTGACTCGCAGACTGTGAAGCCCCCCTCCCTGAAGGCACTCCCCAATGCTCTCTCCCGCTCCTGCCAATACGCTCCGCCAGGCGCGACAACTTGTAGAGGACCTGTATCCTCATAACTTGCTGATCTACTGGTCTGACTTTCTTCTCAGTCTGATCGTGGGATACAGCGCCGCTTCTTTGTATCTGGCCGCTCCCTGGGGGTCCTGGCGGCAAGTAATATGTTTTACGATGGCTGGCGTCGCGCTTTACCGACTTGGTTCCTTCACGCACGAAATCGTGCATTTTCGTCGTGATGAAATGCGTCTCTTTCGCCATGCCTGGAACCTGCTGGCCGGCGTTCCCATGCTCACGCCGACATTCTTCTATGAAAGCCATCTGCACCATCACAATACGCATCATTATGGGACGGCGGAAGACGGAGAATACCTGCCGTTGAGCCGGGGCCGCTGGACGGACGCAGCGGTTTTTGTCTTGCTGCCCCTGCTGCAGCCGATTGCCGTAACGCTGCGGTTTTTGCTGGCTCCGCTTACCTTTTTGCATCCGGCCTTGCGACGCTGGACGCTGGAGCATGCTTCGTCGTTTGTGATCAATCTGCACTATCGCCGACGGCTCCCACGACGAGCGATGCGCCGCTCCTGGGCGCTAATGGATCTGGCCTGCTCGGCCCGGGCCTGGTTGATCTTCGTCCTGATCTTCCTGGGCGAAACCACCTGGATGCGAATTCCCCAGCTTTACTTTCTGGCCGTCTTTATTCTCAGTCTCAATTACCTTCGCACGCTTGCCGCCCACCGATATCTAAGCGACGGCCAGGCACTGACGCACGAAGACCAGCTTTACGATTCTACGAATATCACCGGCGGATCCCTGTTGACCTGGATCCTGTGCCCCCTTGGCATGCAGTATCATGCGTTGCATCATCTGTTTCCCCGCCTGCCTTATCACAACTTTCCCAAAGCGCACCGGCGACTGATGGAAAATCTGCCTGACAACAGTTCCTATCGACAAACAGAATATCCCAGCTGGCTCGCCGTCATCCGCCAGCTCTTGCAGGATGTCCGCAGTCCGTCGGTCCCCTGACATCCCGCCTGGCAGTCGCGGGTCCATACGGAAGGGTGTTGTGCGTCCCCTTCCGGCGGTAATATCAAAGTAATTTGCCGGAATCTGGACAGGCGCGAAACGTTCGACCGTTCCGTGGACGAGTTACGGGGATGCGGGACGGAACAGCAAGCGAAAACGACTGCCGAACTGGCCCATCACCGTGCGGAACATGGCTTTCCTCAGGGCTTGCTGGTCCTCGGGTTCGTCCAGGGCGAACTGCAGGAAACAGAGGCACATCTCATCGGTCGTCTTCCGGCCGAAGCGAACCAGCTGCGGCGGCGTGTGCGGGTTGGCCGGGTTGTTCGCCGAGTTGTCGAAGACCGCCTCCAGATCCAGCCGCGTGCCCTGCGGCAGACGGATCGGCCGGGCGAAACGGTACTGGCCCTGCCAGTTCCAGTCCCAGTCGTCGACCCAGATCAGCGGCTCCACCGTGCCGTCCGGTTTGACGGCGGTGACCTTCATCTGGCGGCCCAGCAGATGCATGTGCGGCCCCAGTCCCAGCAGCGTGGCGTCGACCGGCAAGGTCATCGACGTGCTGACCCGGTGCTCCGCTTCCCCCGCCGGGATCTTGAGATTCATCACGTTCAGGCCCACGCCGCCCGCCATTCGGGTGACGGGCGTCCGACAGAAATAGAAGGCAATCTCCGACTGGTCGGTTTCCGGTTTTCCGCTGGGAGCATAATGCACCTGGAGCAACAGCGTGGAGCCTTTCCGCAGCGGCGCCCCGACGCCGTCGGGGAATCGAAAGGGTCGCGAGCCAGGCGCCCAGGCGCCCAGCAGTTGAAAGCCTTTGCCGCCGCGTTGCTGCAACCGCAGCCATCGAGGCAGGCCGTCTTTCAGCGGGTCAAAGCCAGGCATCTCGGCGCCGGCCGTCATCTCCTCAAAGAACCCTTCCGGGCCGGCAGCGATGATCGCGTGATGCACGACCAGCGGATTGCCGGCGTGGAAATCGACCGCCGACAGATACTTGTCTTCCGGGATATCCAGCGGAATGGCGATGTACCGAAACACATCAGCGCCGTCCGCGGGAATCTCGATCGCCTGCGGCATGCGCACCACCATATCGGGCTTGCCCAGCAGCCAGCCGTCGGGAAACGACGGCGTCGGCGGCAGGTCGGCCGCGTCGCCCTGGGGAGCATCGGCCTTTGCCCAGGCGGCCAGCGTGGCGATCTCATCCTGGTTCAAAAAACGCTCCCCCTGGAAGTGACCGAAACCCGGTCTGGCTTTCCAGGGCGGCATGCGTCGTTGCCTGGTGACTTCGGCGATCCATGCGGCCCGCCTGGCGGCGTCTTCGTAACGGGTCAAAGCGAACGGAGCGACAGCGCCTTCGCGATGGCAGGCGACGCAGTTCTGGAACAGGATTGGAGCCACATCCCGGCACCAGGTGACATCCCCTTCGGCGGCCGCTGTGCGGACGTCTTCCACCGGACAGCCGACCGGTTCGGCGTAGGCGACTGCCGGCTTCCGGCCGTCCACCGCCGCCTGGAGCGCATCGCGGAATTCAAAGCGCGACGCCTTGAGCCGCGGGCGACCCACGCCGCCGTAGAAGTCGTCGATCCGTCCGCGATAGACGAGCCCGCCCGCTGCGTCAAAAACAAACGCTTCCGGCGTGTGCGTCGGCTGCACACCCGCAGCCAGCTCGCCCGAGGCGTCGAACAGCACCGGAAACTCAATCTGAAACTCGGACTGCCAACGTTTCGCGGCGGCGCGGGTCACGCTGCGATCGGAGATCACGCCATAAACGGTAATCCCCTGCCCGGCAAACTGCTCCGCCAGGCGCCCTATCTCCGGCAGGTAGCGGCGGGCGACGGGGCACTCGGTCGACAGAAACACGATGCCCACCCCGGCGGTCGAACCGGGGACGAATAACGTTTGCGACTTGCCGTCGATGTCGCTGGGATGAAAGGCAGCCAGGTCCACTCGCCCGGCCTCGTCCGCCCTGGCGGAAGGGACAAAAAACGCACAAGGGACAATCAGCAGGACGGCCGTTAACAAGGTGCAGGAAGGTCGCATTCGATCAACTCCAGTTCATGAGGGGACGCCGGTCCCGGCAGCGGTTTCGATAAGTTCCGAGAAGCAAAGGAAAAGACTCACGGCGCAGCGCTCTGCGCCCGGCCTGACTCAGCGGTCAAGCCGCTGACGAAGCGATTCTTGCACAGCGCTCTTCGGCGCAGCGCCGGCCCGGTTCAAGGGTCGATCGCCCAGACGGGGCCGATCCTGGCTCCCGACCGCCGCCGCGTTGGCCTGGAGTTCTTTCGCAATCGCCTGAAGGTCGGCGGCGATATTCTGCGCGTCTTCCGGAGTGACATTGCTGGCTTCCAGAATGCTCTCGACGTCGGCAATCACCTGCTGGAGTTCCTCGGGCGAAATGTTAGCGCTGTTCATCACCGTAAGAATATCGCTGGCAAGTTGCGCCTTTTCCGGCTTCGACAACGACTGGTCCGCCCAGGCGGACTGGAGATCGTCAGCCAGAGTCGCCACGGACTCGGAGGACGGCCGTGTCGCTCCTTCCGCCAGCGTCATCAGGTCGTTGCGGAGATCGGCTTTCTGTTCGCCCGTCACTTGCGACTGGGAATGGAGTCCCTCCAGGTCGCTTACCAGCTGTTCGATATTCTGTTGCTGCTCTGCGCTCCGGCGAGGATTGCGTTCCGACGCTCTTTCCCGTGATCGGCCGGATGCCTGCTGCCCTCCCTGCTGCTCTCTACCCCTGCCGGCCGCGGCCCGGTCGCGAGAAGCGCTGCCGACGCTTCGTGCATTGCCGCTTCGGAGCGGTGCATTGCCGCTTCCGACCTGTGGCGACCGTGGAGCAGGAGTCGATCTGCCCGGGGCGGAGAAAGAAGGAGTCGGCCGCGATGCCTGTGGGCTGGGGCCGCTCCGGCTGCGTCCGCCTTTTCCCCGGGCGGCGGCGGACGGCGGATCACCGCCAAGCAGGCAGAGGATTGCAAGCAGAATTGCGAGTCGAGACATGATGGGCCTTTGAGGGACAGAGGTTCTGGGTGTTCAATTCACTTTCTGTCTGAAGGTTGTCGCGACGAGAGCGAACAGGGACAAACAATTTAGAATTCGGTCGAGATGTTCGCACGGCCGCCTTCGTGCGCGGAAGGCTCGAACCACTCCGGCGGCAAGGCTTCCTGGGAGACCAGTTCCAGCGTCAGCAGGGATCGCCCCAGCTGGCCAGGCGGAAGTCGCCAGTCCAGCACCAGCCGGCAGGCGACGCCGCTGGCGCGGTCGGCCCAAAGATCGATCTGCCGCGGCCGACGGTCGCCGGCCGGATCGCGCAGGATCCCGCGTACGCGGCGGCAATCAATCGTGCGGCCGGGAGTGGTCAAGTCGGGAATCGCTTCGTCCGGCAGGAGTTCCAGCTCAAAGTCCTGCGTCATCCGCTGCAGCAGGGTGGTGATGTGCAGGTACGGCGTGGTGAGATCGGTGCGCTCCGCAGCCCAGTGCTGCAGCATCCGCTCGTCGCCGATCTGCACCGGGCCGATCGCCGGGACGACCCAGCGTTCCTGGTCGTTGCCGCCCAGCCAGATGTCGCCCCCCGGCAGCAAAGACGGGTAACGAACGGCAAACCGCCGGGCGCCGTCGACATAGAGATCCCCTTCGATTTCCCGCCGGCCAATCAACGGACGGCGCACCACCGACAGGAACCGATACTGCCGCGGCACGGCCTGCTCGGACCCCTGCAGACTGCGCTGGACCGTGGCATGCGCCTGACGGTCAGGGCTGGTTGACTGCAGCCACATTGCCGCCGCCAGGACCAGACAGGCGGCCGCAGCAAAAGTCGCCCAGCGACGTAACCGGCGGGAACCGGCACGCTTGCCGGCGACCGGCGCCGCGGCGACGTCAGGCTGCGACGGCTCCTGTTCCAGGGCGTCCAGCAGGCGCACGATCCGCGCTTCGCGGGCGGCCGGTTCGGGATGGAGCGTCTGACGGAGCAGCGCCTCAACCATGCCCAGTTCGATCTCGCGGCGAGCGTCTTCGGGGGGATCCGTGGGGCCGTTCATGATCGAGTTTCCGCCATGTTGAGTTTCTGCCTGATACACTGCAACAGCTGCGTTCTGGCGCGTAGCAGTCGTTTTTTGACCGCCTCCACGGCCAGACCCAGCGTTTCCGCGATGCTGGCCAGTCCCAGATCGCGGCCGTAGCGCAGTTCGATCGACTCGCGATTGGGTGCAGACAGCCGCCCCACGCAGTCACGGAGCGCATCGAGTTTTTCATCAAACGTGTCGCCGCGGAGCGTGTGCAGTTGCTGGAACCGGAAGCTCAAATGCTCCAGCGTCTCTGCTTCGCACGGTTCGGCTCCGCGCGACTTCTTGCGGAAATGGGCCAGGATCAACTTCGACGCAATGCCCCGCAACCAGGGTCCGAACGCCCGCTGCTGGTCGTAGTCGTCCAGTCGCCGCCAGGCGGTCAGCATGGTTTCCTGGAACAGGTCGTCGGCCCCGGCGTCGTCGCGCACCGCGGACCGGATAAACGCCGTTAGCATGTCGGCGTTCTCGCGAACCAGAATCTCAAACAGGGCTTTGGCGTCCACAGGGTGCTCGTTCCAGGGTGCGTGGCGGAAGCTGTTATTGTCGCCCAGGGTCGCCCAGGGGACAAAAAAATCTGCAGTTTCTCCCCGCTGATGTAATCTGCGGTGAGCCAGCCGCTCCCCAGGGGGGATATCCCTGGCAAGCTTCGCTCCGTCTGCGGCAGGGGGAGCGAGCTCGTTTTTGCCTGTACGACCTCGCAAAAGCTTCCCCAGCCTCCCGGTTTGAAGGTACACTTGAAAGCCCCCGAAGCGTGCCTCTGCATTCCGCCCAATTCTTCATTCCCCCCTCAAGCGGCCTTTTTGATGTCGACTGAAGAAATCTCAAACGACTATCCGATTGCCCAGACCATTGCGAGCGCGAGTCGGGATTACTCCAGCGAGCAGCAGGATATCGCGTTCGCTGCGATGGCGCTGCGGACCTCCGCCCTGACCGAGCGGCAACTGGCCCAGGCGATGTCGCAATGGACGATCCACGGCAGCCTGCCGCTGAATGAGCACCTGTGTGCGAGCGGCCTGATTGATGTCGACACCAATAACCGTCTGATGGAAAAGTGCCGCGAGTTTCTGGAAGATGTCTGCCCCTCGCAATCCGTCGATCCGTCGGCGAGCGTGGTCGCCCAGACGCTCGAAGCGATTGACCCTTCCGGCACGGTCGCCCGCCTGATGGGCATCCGCGCCGTGGCCGGCGCCGGCGTCACCGACGCCACCGGAGAGCGCAAGTCGACCGCCCGCTACCGACTGCTCCGCAAGCTGGGCCAGGGCGGACTCGGCCGGGTCTGGCTGGCCTTTGATGAACAACTGAAACGGCCCGTCGCCGTCAAAGAGCTGACCGCCCGGAACCAGGCCGCGGCGCTCGAACGCTTCCGCCGGGAAGCAGAAATCACCGGCCGGCTGGAACACCCCGGCATTGTGCCGATCTACCAGCTGGGCGATGACGCCACGACGGGCGCGTTCTACGTGATGCGATTTCTGGGCAAGCAGACGCTGCACGATTCGTTGATGGAATACCATGAGCGGCTGGGCGACGGCGACAAAAACCCGATGCTGCTGCGAAGTCTGTTGACGGACTTTGTCAGCGTCTGCCAGGCGATCGGCCACGCCCACTCGCGGAAGGTCATCCACCGCGATCTGAAGCCAGAGAACGTCGCCATCGACAGTTTCGGCCAGGTGATCGTCATCGACTGGGGACTGGCCAAGGTCCTCGACGAAATCCATTCGCTCGACAGCCTGACCGCCAGGCAAAGCTCCGCGGTCAGCGAGCAAAGCACCATGCAAGGGCAGGTGCTGGGCACTCCGCTGTACATGGCGCCGGAGCAGGCCTCGGGCCGCATCGACGAGCTCGATGAACGGACCGACATCTACGGCCTGGGCGCCATCCTGTACGCCATTTTGACCGGCTGCGCCCCGCACGAACAAACACGGGAGTCGTCCAACTCCACCACGGGCCGCGAGTTGTTGTCGGCGATCGCCGGCCGGCCGTCCCCCCGGGCGATCGATGCCTGTTCGCACGTCGATCCGGCGCTCTCGGCAATCTGCGAAAAAGCGATGGCCCCGCGGCAGTACGCCCGTTACCAGTCCGCAACCGAACTGGCCGAGGAAGTGCAGCACTGGATGGCGGGCGAGCGCATCGCCGCCTACCAGGAGCGGCCCGCCCAGCGGCTGTCCCGCTGGATCCAGCACCACCGCATCGCCTCGCAGGCCATCGCGCTCACCCTGGTCACGGCGGTCGTCGCGCTGGCCGTGTTCATCGCCGCCTCGATCCAGGCGGGCCACGCCAACCGCCGGATCCGCTTCGACCAGATGCGCGGCTACGAACGCGAACTGCTGGGACTGCTGCATTCGACCACCAGCCAGGTCTCTAAAGACGCCCGGTTCATGTCGAGTCTGCCGCCGATCCAGGCCATCATTCATGCCCAGAACGACAACGCCGAAGGAGAATCGGAAGAGGTCTGGCGCACCCGCCTGGAGCAAATTTACGAAGAGTTCCTCCGCGCCAATCCCGACTATCTGTCCATCGCCTACCTGAAACTCTCGGACGAAGCCCTGACCGATATCGTCCGCGTAGAGCGCGCGATTGGCGACCGGGCCTACCTGCGGCGCGTCCCGGTGAGCCGCTTGAACTCGTTCAGCGATCCCGAAATGATCGCGCGGTTACGGAAACTTGACCGCGGCGATATCCGCCTGGTGATTCGCGGCGCCCACGAACGGGAAGATGATCGCGTCGAACAGGGAGTCCGGCTGTTTGCCGTTACGCCTGCGTACGACGACACAACCGGCGAACTTTACGGTCTGGCGGTGGTCGAGCTGGATCTGCTTTCCCGGCTGGTCGATTTCCTGAAGCGCACCGACCAGGCGACGTCCATCATCCACGTCACCGACCGGGAGGGAGCGGTCTGGGTCACCGACAACCCGGCCGAAGGCGTGGCCGCCACGACGAAAGCCGAGAAGATTGCCCTGCACTTGCCGGAGGCGGCCGCCTTCTTTGACGACCCGGAAAGCGAACAGCAAACGGACCAGGACAACGGCTGGATCGCTTCCCGGACCGCGCTCGACCCGTACAACCCGGAAACGGGCGTCGGTCTGGTGCTGCAGCTGCTGGAGGACTGAGCTGCCAGCACAACGGAGGGACAGGCACAGCTGCAGGAGAAGCACGGCGGCCGGTCAGCGCGAGTCACCGGCGCCGGCAGGGACGCCCGGCGACGTCCTGAAGTTCCGTTCAAACATCTCCCTGTACTTCTCGCGGATCGGCGTCCAGTCGACACGCACATTCGTCAGGGCCGCTTTCACGCGATTCAGATCCTCCGCAGACATGTCGACTTCATAGAGCTCCAGACTCTTCAGGTTCGGCAGTTCGACAAGCCGGTTGAGGCCTCCGCTCCACGAGAACCGCGTCTCGCCGATGCTCAAGGTCTCCAGCGACCTGATCGCGGCCAGGTGCGACAGCGAAGCGTCCGTGATCCGCGGCCGCCACTGGGATAACAGCCGCAGGTTCCGCAAGCCGGCAAGCCGCTTCAGATGAACCACCCCGGCGTCGGTGACGGGCGTGTGCCAGATCTGCAGGTCGGTCAAATGGGTCAGTCGACTGCAGGCCTCCAGGCCGGCGTCATCGAACGAAGAACCGCCGCACGCAAACTGCTCCAGCTGCGGCAGCTCGACCAGGTGCGCCATGCCGGAACCGGTGAACTTGCCCCGGTTGGTCACGTTATAGAACGTCAACTTCCGCAGGCTCTTCCAGCCGGCCAGGTGTCGCAGTCCGTCGTCGGTCAGCATCATCCCGTCGAGCGTGACCCGCTCCAGCTTCTCCAGCCCGGCGAGCAATGCCAGATGCTCGTCCCCCAGGGTCCGTCCACCGGAAAGCGAGAGCGTTTTCACGCGGCGAAAGCCGCCGACCGTGCGGAAGTCGTCGAGCGTCAGCCGTCCGCCTTCGCGACAGCGGAAGGAAACGACGAAGCCTTCGTCGTCGAGCTGGACCACCGCTCCCCGCTGCCGCAATGCGTCCGCCGCGGCCCGTTCGTCGGCGACGACCGGCGCCGTGATCGCCAACGTGATCGCCAGAACAAACGTCCCGGCGGCCAGAATTCGCAGAAGCATCGTCATATGGATCTTTCCCGGAGCGACTGGACCGATCGGCTAACGGTCGATAGAAACGGATTCCGCGTAATCCAGTTCGCCCGTGCGGCCGTCGTAGTACTGGAAGACCACCTGCGGATGCGGGTAGGCGACCCAGCGTTTGTCGCCCAGCTTCTGCGGCATGTTAAAGACGTTGTTGACCTGCACCACGCAAAAATGCGGATACAGTCGTTCCAGCCGCGGCAGGTCGGGCAGAATATAGCTGCTCCAGCGGATGTCGCATTCCCGCGGACCAAACTTGAACAGCCCGGTCGCGGGACGATCGCTTTCGTCCAGCTGCGGCACATGATTCACGCTGTTGTGCGGGCCGCAGCAGAACTCCCACACGTTGTCGGTCACCTTGATGGCAAAGCTGTTGTGCAGGTCGCCCGTCATGACGAACACCTTTTTGCCCAGCTTTTCCCAGGCGTCAATCAGCTGTTCCCGCTCGTCAAAGAAGCCGGTCCAGGATTCTTCCTTGTTTTCCGTATCCGCTTCAAAGCCGCCGGCGCCCGTGTGGGGAATCATGAACGGCACGGTCGACACCACAAAGAAAAAGTCTGCGTCGCTCTCGCGCATCGACTTCAGCAGCCACTCGCGCTGGTTCTTCCCCAGCATAGAAACGCCCATTTTGTCGCGATTGCGAACGTCGTGCATGTCGCGATCGCCGCGGGTGTCGAGCATGTAGAACTCGCAGTTGGAAACGCGAAACTTCCCGTAACTGCGACGGCCGATCGAATAGCTCAGCCTGGCGTCGTCGACCTTGGCCGGCATGTGCAGCCGCAACGTATGGGCGTCGACGACTTCGACAATGTCGTACACATAGGAGTTCTTGTTCCCTTCGTCGTTATCGTAGCGCACATCGTTCGCTCCGGCCTCCGGCGTTCCCCAGTGGACATGCAGGTTGAGCATTTCGTCCAGGGGCAGTTTCGTAAAGTCGGAATCGGGATCGGTCAGCAGGTCGCTCCCGGCCTTCATGCCGCCGCGGCCGTAGTGGATGGCGTGGCTGTGCTCCATCGGGTTGGCCCAGCCCAGATAGTCGTACCAGGCTTGCGTGCCGATGTCGCGGAAGACGGTGCGGCGATGCCGCTTGCCGGCCTCGGAAGAGCCCCAGATATCGTTGACCAGCTCATGATCGTCAAACGTGAAATAGCTCGGCATGTTCCGGTGCCACTGGGCCAGTTCGACGCCGCGGCTGAGATACAGCTTGTAGTTTTCCCAGCAGCCGACGATCGTCGGCATCACCTGCACGGTCAGCGGGAAGTCTTTCAAGCCCTGCGTCAGACGCCATGCTTCCGGCGGGTACTCACGCAATTCTTCGTAGCTCCAGTCCCCGTTCATAATGTGAAAGTGAACCCGTTCCGCCCAGTCGCGGTTCAAGGTTTCATAGGTAGGCGTGCGATGCCCAATGCCGTGCAGCGGATTCTGATTCGCACACGATCCGATCTGAAAGCGGAAGTTAAACAGCCCTTTCGGGTTGTATTCCGCATTGCGCGTATCGTCCGCAGCAGGCAGCGTGCGGAAAGAGCCGGGGAGGCCGTGCGGCCGCTCATTGACCCAGACCTGGTAGTAGTACCGCGTGTCCGACTTCAGGTCCGTGAGCTTCGCCACGCCTGTGTTGTCATGATCGCTCAGGGTGGTCGCCGGCTGGCTGACCTGATCCAGGCGATCCTCGTCGGTTCCATAGTGGACGGTGAACTGGCCCGCGTCGGAAGTCCTGCCCCAGACCGACATGGAGTGCGCGGTCGGATTGCCCAGCATGGGACCATGCGTCAGGCGAATCGGATCACGCTCCGCCAAGGCCGGCGAAGCAGAACAGAACGCGACCAGCAAGGCGGCGAACAGGACAGGACGGGGGTTCGGGAAAGAAGTTCCGATTAGCGACATGGGTAGCACACCTGTAGATCAATGCCTGGGTGACGAGGGGGCTCTATTCTAGGCAGAGCGCCAACCGGAATGCCACCATTGACCGATTTAATCGGCAGGCGGAACGCAGGGCAGGTTTGCAACCTGCCATCGCTCCCAAACCTTAAATGTTTGATCAGCAGGTGAAACACCTGCTCCACGTGAAAGGCGACCGCATCCCGCAGTTGATACAAACTTGTTGCGCGAAGCGGGCCGGAATTCGTCTACGATCGGTCGATAACGGATGCCAGGAGAACGTCGTTGCTCCTGGCTGCTGCCTGCACCGAATCGACCCCCTTTCAGGAGATGTCCCGATGAGAACCCCTGCCCTGTTGCTCGCGATTGCTCTGACTTCTGTCCTGGCAGCGCGCGGCGACGCCTGTGGTTATGGCAACGTCGATCCCGATATGGAAACCGCTTGCACTGGCGACGAACACTCCGCCAAAGAAGCCAGGAACCGCCTGTTCCTGCGCGGCAAACAGGCGATTCCTGTAGCCCAGGCGTATCTGGTCAGGGCCGAACAGTCCGACGCGGACTTTCGAACTTACCTGGAGCAACTGCACAACGGCGAACGCCAGCTCGACAAACCGACCGCCGAAAGAGAGATCGCCCGGGCGGAGAACTACCTGGTCTGGAACAAGCAGCGGATCGACCGCGCGAAGTTCATTCTGTATCGGCTCCAGGGCGGCAAGTTCTCCTTTCTCCTGGTTCCCCTGCCCCGTCAAAGCCCGCAGCTGCTGATTGTTGGCGCCGGAGGGACAATGGTACGATAGCCGCGTCGCCAGAGAGAAACACCTGCTTGCCGCAAGGAAAAATTCGGCTCCCGTGTCTCCCGCCTGGCGGGCGGATCTATTCCTTCGGGCGCAGGAGCAAGAATGAGCGACAAACCACAACCTGGGACCGGCCACAGGGAAGGCCTTGTCCATGCCGAGGTCCCGGGCGACCGGCTGCTGACCGCGATCGACCTGTGGCGCATTCCCCGGGTCGGAGCGCCGTGCGCCTGTCCTGTGATGGAACGTCTGGTGGTTCCCGTCACGACATGGCCGGGCGACATGCGTTCGAAGCTGACTCGCTTGTGGCTCGTTTCGCCCGAGGGAACCGCATGCCGGCCGCTGACGGGCGACCATGGCTCCGCCGGAGCCCCGGCCTGGTCGCCTGACGGCAAGCAGCTGGCGTATACCTGGAAACCGAACGCCGATGAAAAGGCCAGGCCCCAGTTGCGGTTGCTGCCGCTGGATGGCGGCGAGTCCGAGGCCTTGACCGATCTCCCGCTGGGCGTGCTCGACGCCCGCTGGCTGCCAGACGGTTCTGGCCTGGTGATCGCAGCGAAGCTATTGGCCGGACACGCCACCGTAGAGGCGACCCGGGCCGAAGCGGACCGTCGCGAACAGGATCCGGTCCAGGCGCATGCGACCGAGGAGCGTCTCTTCCGCTACTGGGATCAATGGCTGACCGACGGCGCCCAGCCGCACTTCTTCCACCTGGATCTGGCGTCGCGCGTGCTGCGTGACCTGACGCCCCAGGCGAACGCCTGGCTTAGCTTTATGGACCCGACCGGGCAGTTTGACATGGCGCCCGACGGCAGCGAGTTCGTCTTTGCCGGGCTGGTCGCCGACGAAGAGAAGAATGAAGTGGAATCGCGCATCTTCCGCGTCGCTCTCTCAGGCGGCGAAATCGAATGCCTCACGCCCGACGCTCCCGCCGGATGCAGTCGTCCGCGTTATGCGCCCGACGGAAAGACGATCGTCTATGGCCGCACCGAAGACCGTTACTTCTATGCCGACCGGCCGCGACTGTATCGCATCGATCGCAGCAATGGCTCCCATGCGCCGTGGTGCGACGACTGGGACCAGGCGCCCAGCGACTGGGAGTTCGCCCCCGACGGCGCGCTGCTGTTTGTCGCCGAGCACGCCGCGCGGACGCATCTCTACCAGTTGGCGGCGGACGAGGCCACGCCCCGACTGGTCGCCCAGGGCGGTTCGATCGGCTCCCCCTGTATCGGCGCCGGCGGAACCGTGTATTGCACCTGGCAGAACCTGCAGCAGCCGCCGGAGGTGCATCGCTGCGACCTGTCCCGCCAGCAAACAGAACGCCTGACCCGGTTCACCGACGAGGCGCTCGCCGGCGTCCGCTTTGGCGTGGTGCAAGAGATCGAATGCGAAGGCGCCGAGGGCGAGCGCATCCAGTCGTTTGTCGTACTGCCCCCCGGCCATGACGCCGGACATCCGGCTCCACTGGTGAACGTTATCCATGGCGGACCGCACGGCGTATGGGGGGACGCGTTCCACTTTCGCTGGAGCGCGCAACTGTTCGCTGCGGCCGGGTATGTCGTGGCGCTGCCCAACTTCCAGGGATCCACTTCCTGGGGAAATGATTTCGCCCAGCGGATCCAGGGCGAGTGGGGAAAGCGTCCCTTCGAAGACGTCATGGCTGTCACGGATCACCTGATCGAACGGGGCCTGGTCGACAGCCAACGGATGGCGGCGATTGGCGGTTCCTATGGCGGGTATCTCGTCTCCTGGATCGCCGGGCACACCGATCGTTTCCGTTGCATCGTCAACCACGCCGGCGTGTATAACACGCTGTCGATGTTCGCCAGCGACGTCACCTGGGGACGCGGTCGTTCCATTGGCGGCGAGCCCTGGAGCGGGCTGGAAGGCATCGACCGTTACAACCCGGCCCGCTTCACCGCCGACATGAACACTCCCATGCTCGTCATTCACGGCGACAAAGATTATCGCGTCCCCGTCACGCAGGGACTGGAATGTTACGGCGTGCTCCAGGCCAAAGGCGTTCCATGCCGGCTCCTGCATTTCCCGGATGAGAACCACTGGATCCTGAAACCGCATAACTCGCTGCGCTGGTACCAGGAAGTCCAGGACTGGATCGATCGCTGGCTGGCGGACTGAGGGGTGTGCCGATCGACCTGCGCCGGTTAACGAAAAAACCTCTACCAGCGGCCCTGGAAGCAGGGCCGCGGTAGAGGACGTTATCCCCCGACAATTCCCCGCTGGGAATCGTCGCCCTTTGGTTGGCTACACGGTGGCGCCGACGCGTTGCAGCGCCAGGCTCAACAGCGTTTCGTCGATTTCGCCGCCGAACAGCCAGTCGTCGCCGTCGCCGCCATACAGCAGGTCGTTGCCGGCTCCGCCGATCAGCACGTCATCGTCGCTGACAGGCATTTCGGCCGCCAGTTCCTCCGTCGCTTCGATCGGATCGGCCACGGCAGCCACCGGCGCCGCATCGTCCACCACGGCTTCCAGCTCTTCCGGAATGTCACAGGCCAGCATGTCGTCCACCGGCGCCAGATCCTCGGCGACGTCGGGGTTCGACGCTTCGATCGGTGTTTCGGCCAGCGCTTCCTCCAGCGTCGGCGGGGCACAGACCACCGCTTCAGCAACCGGCGCTTCAGCCACCGGCGCTTCCGCCACCGGCGTTTCGGTCACGACGGCCGCTTCGACCGGCTCGACCGTTTCGGCGACCGGCGCTTCGGTCTCGCTGTCCGTTGTGACGACCGCTTCGATCACCGGCTCTTCGGTCACAACCGCGACGTCAACCGGCTCGACCGTTTCGGCGACCGGAGCTTCGGGCTCGCAGTCATCTTCGACAACCGCTTCGATCACCGGCTCTTCGGTCACGACGGCCACTTCAGCCGGTTCGACCGTTTCGGCGACCGGAGCTTCGGGCTCGCAGTCATCTTCGACAACCGCTTCGATCACCGGCTCTTCGGTCACGACGGCCACTTCAGCCGGTTCGACCGTTTCGGCGACCGGAGCTTCGGGCTCGCAGTGTTCTTCGACAACCGCTTCGATCACCGGCTCTTCGGTCACGACGGCCACTTCAGCCGGTTCGACCGTTTCGGCGACCGGAGCTTCGGGCTCGCAGTCATCTTCGACAACCGCTTCGATCACCGGCTCTTCGGTCACGACGGCTTCGACCACCGGCTCGACCGTTTCGCTGCAGTCGGCGTCGGCGTCGGCGACCAGGTCGGTCTCACTCGACTCGTCCGCCACAAGGCTGTCTTCCACCGGCTGGGCTACGTCTTCCACCGGCTGGGCTACGTCTTCCACCGGCTGGGCTACGTCTTCCACCGGTTCGAGGGCATCCTCTACCGGCGCCGGTTCGATCGCGTCGTCGGCCGTTTCCGGCAGCTCGTCGACCGTCTCGTTCACCGGCAGACATTCGGCTTCCGGCTCGGCGATAACGTCGTCGGTCGCCACGATTTCTTCCGGCAGGGCCGTATCCACCTCGGCGACTTCGCAGGCGTCGGTCAGATCGGCGTCAGCCGGAACGTCGGTCGGACTTGCTCCCAGCTGCATGGTATGATCGTCGCCGGCGCCGCCCCAGGCGATGTCGCGGGGACCGCCGATAAGCGTGTCATCCCCCTGCCCTCCCAGCAGGATGTCGCGGCCCGTGCCGCCGACCAGCGTATCGTCGCCGGCGCCGCCCAGGGCGATCGACGTGACATCGCTGTCATTGGTGAAGACATCGTTGCCGGCGCCGCCATTAAAGTACACGCCGTCGACTTCGGACAGATCGAACGATTCGCTCTGCATGTCGACCATTGAGCCCGCATCGTCGATTTGACCGGCTTCCACCACCAGCTGGTCGCCATCGACATAGACGTTCACCGCATCGGCCTCGGCCGTGCCTTCGATCGTCACAAAACCATCCAGAAAGCCGATGTCAGCCGCCAGCAACGCTCGTTGCTCCAGTCGACGAACACCAGGACGCCGTGCTTCTGCCTGGTCTTTTCGTTCCATTAGATTCTCCTTCTCAGAGATTCAGGGAGACGCTTGTGCAGCTGCTCGTCAACGGACAACGAGCAGCCTGCAACTGATGTTCCCGGCTTCGACGCTTGCATGCCCCAGGGGGCGCGTCGCCTTCTGTTACTGGCCTCATCGTGCGCGGCGATGAAGGACCGATAGGTTGGCGGCGACTTGCCTGGCCTGGCGCCAGGAGATGCAAGCGACGATGCCTGGGAGACGGACGTTTCCTTCCGCACTTGCCGCGCCGTTTGCCGCCGACGTGCGGTCCGCCGCGGCGCCGGCCAGCTTGCCAAATCGTTGGGACGATTCGAGTTTGACGATCAGGAGATTTTCTCTGACTCGGCAGACTGCGAGAACAGGCCGCCGTTTCGCTGTAAGAACTACAACCATCGCAGGCAAAGTTTCAACGCACGCTCGTCAGGCAAGAGAAAACGGGCAATTCCCCTGCGGAATCAACGGACGCCCGGCAGCGTCCTCCTTCTCTGGGAAGATCGTCAACGCTGAAATGTTTACATCCGCGACCGGCGCGCCGTCGCATCAAGGCTCTTTTCTCGAAGGGCGTAACCGGATGCCTGGTATGCAGGTTGTCCTTTCTGCGGTCGCATCCTGGGGTTTGCCGCCCTGGCGTTTGGTCCGCTGTTTGCTCAGGCTTCCCCGCACTCTTCTTACAGCTCATCGCATGGCCCAGCGCAAGGAATCTCGATTCGCGAACGGCCCGATTCGTCTCTTCTTTATCGCTGATTAGCAATAGCACGCAGGCGCCTGTCTGCATGCGGTTCCAGCAGACCTGTCATGGCATTGTGAGAATCGCCATGGCTGCTTGGATTTTCTCCCACTCCCATCTCGAGGTCAGGATGATCGCCAATTCCCCCCAGCATGATGCGGCCGTCAGCACGGAGCATCGTCGCCTGCGGAAGATTGTCGGCGAAGTCGGCCAGCTCTGTCGACAGCCGCTGCCCGACGAGCAGTTCTATCCGCAGTATCTGCAGCGACTGGTGAAAGCGCTCACCGCCGCCGCTGGCGCCGTCTGGCTGCCCGATGGAAACGGCGACTGGCAATGCCGCTGGCGCCTGGACACAGATCCGGCCCGCCGCAAAGCAGACGCGAATCGCCTGCAGCGGCATCTGCCCTGTGCGCGGAAGGCGGCCGCAAGCGAGGAGGCGCTAAGCTTCACCGACCGGAACCCGGCCGGAGCCAAGGAAGACGACGCCGTGTTTGTCATCGCCCTGCGGCGCGAACAGGAACCGATCGCCGTGGTCGAGGTCGTGCTGCCCGTCCCGGCGGTTCAAGCAGGACGCAAGCAGGCGCTCGCGTTCTTGAAAATGATGGCCGGTCTCGCTTCGGCCCGCGGCCCGGCCAAACCGAACGTCCCGCGCGTCGCCGCCGCGACCGTCCCTCGCGTTACCACTGCAGCCGTCCCGCGCGCCGAACCCGGCCCCGCCAGTCTGCCGCAAGGTATTGCCCGGCCGCTGCAGCAGCTGAGCGCGTTCGCCTGCGCCGTAAGACAGTCGCTGGATCTGGAAACGACCGGCTTCCTGGTCGCCAATGAAATGCGATCGATGCTGGGTTGCGACCGGGTCAGCATCGCCATTGCCAACCAGGACGCGTGCAGTCTGGTTGCGATCAGCGGGCAGGACGCGATCGATCGCCGGGCCGACAACGTGCGCCAGCTGGAAGCGCTGGCCCGCATGGGACTGCAGTCGCGGGAAGCCGTCTGGTGCGATCGCCAGTCAGCCGACCTGACGAAGAAGCTCGCGGCGCTCGGCATGCCCCGGCACCCGGCCGGCGTCGACTCGCCCTGGACCCACCTGGGCATCTTGCCGCTGCGGGAGTCGCCTGACGATCCGGCCATCGGCGTGGCGATCCTGGAACAGATCAGCACGGAGGTCTCGCTGTCCGACCTGCAGCGACGGGTCGAACTGGCGGCGCCCCATGCGGCCCAGGCCATCGCCAGGGCCCGCGACCACGACGAGATCTTCCTGCGAAAGCTCTGGCAGGCGATCGGGCGAACGAAGCGGTTATGCGCCACCCGGGGGAAGCGCCTGCTGGTATGGCTGGCGGCGATCCTGCTGGCCGCCCTGTTCGTCGGCCTGTTTCCGATCGCTTTCCATGTGCATGGGCGAGGCGTATTGGAGCCGACGCGGCAGCGCGATGTTTTCGCCGATGTCGACGGCGTGGTGACCGAGGTCTACGTCAATCATGGCGACCAGGTGCAACCCGGCGACGCCCTGGTCAAACTCCATAACAGCAACCTGGAACTGCAGCTGGCCGATGTGCTGGGCCGTCGCCGGGCGATCCAGGAGCATCTGGCCGCCATCCACCGGCAACGGCACGAAGAACAGCTGGAGCGGGAAACGACCGACCGCCTCACCGGCCAGCTGCTGCAGCTGCAGGAACAGCTGCGCGGGCTCGACCAGCAACACGCCCTGCTGCTGGAAAAACAGAACCGCCTGATCGTTCGCAGTCCGATCGCCGGGCAGGTCGCCACCTGGAACCTGGATCGTCGCCTGATGCTCCGGCCGGTGGCGGCGGGACAGATCCTGCTGAGCGTTGCGGACGAAGCAGGCCCCTGGCAGCTCGAAGTCTATCTGCCGGAGGCGGATGTCGGGCATCTGCAGACCGCCAGAACGGACAGCGTGCAGCCGCTGCCGGTCGACTTCCTGGCAGTGACGGAGCCGGCCAAGGAACACCGCGGCGTGCTCCAGCAGGTCGACGCCCATGCGCAACTTTACGACGACCACGGGCACGCGGTGCGCGTGCTGGTCAAGATCGATCGGACCGACCTCCCCGACACGCCGGCGGGCGCCACGGTCCGCGCCCGGATCCAGTGCGGCGAGCGTTCGATCGGCTATGTCTGGCTGCATCGCCTGGTCGGTTTCCTTTATTCCCGCGTACTCTTTCGTCTTGGTTAAGGAAGAATCATGAAGCTTTATCCACCTCGTCTTTTCGGATCGCTCAGCCTGCTCCTCGCCGGCGCCCTGCCGGTCTGGGGAGAGGAAATCCAACTGTCGGACTGCATTGTCTCGCTCAAGGAACAGGTGCTGGTCCCCGCCCGCCAGGCAGGCGTGCTGACTTCACTCACCGTGCGCGAAGGCAGCCGCACGGTGGCCGGCGAAAGCATCGCGCAGGTCGACGACGCCGAACAAACGCTGGAGCAGGATCTGGCCCTGGTCCAGCAGTCCGAGTACGCCGAGAAAGCGGCCAGCGATATCGACATCCGCTACGCCAAGGCGGCCGAGGAAGTCGCCCTGGCCGAGCTGCAGGCGGCCCTCGATGTCAACCAGCGGGTCGGCGGCACGCTGCCGCAGTCGGAAGTCCGTCGCTTCGAACTGGCGGCCCGCAAAGCGAAGCTGCTGGTCGAACGGTCCGAGAGCGAGAAACGCCTGGCCGGCCTGGCGCTGCGGGGACAGAACGTCACGGTCAATCTGGCCCGGAAGAATGTGTCCCGCTGCCAGGTCGTCAGCTCGATCAGCGGCGAAGTCATTGCCCTGAAAAAGCAGGAAGGCGAATGGGTCAATCTGGGCGATCCCATCGCGCATGTGGTGCGGCTGGACACGCTGCGCGTCGAAGGCTTTGTAACGGCCGCCAGCCACGATCCGATCGAGATTGTGAACCAGCCCGTCGTCGCCACCGTGAAACTAGCGCACGGTCGCCAGGCCCAGTTTGCGGGACGCATTGTCTTTGTCCGGCCGGTCGTACAAGGCGGCGGGCAGTTCCTGGTCTGCGCCGAAGTCGCCAACCGCACCCAGGACGGCCACTGGCTGCTGCGTCCCGGCATGCTCACCGACATGACGATCGGAGCCGAAGCCGAGGGAAAAACGTTCCGTCCCCGGAACGACGCCAGGCCGGTCGACCTCAGCGTGCGCTGAGGGGGTTGGTGCTGCGTCGCCCGTTTCTCCCGTTCTGAACCGCCTTTGCGAGTTTCGCCATGTCCTCCTGTGGGTTATCGTCCGACCGGATTGCCGTCCGCCGCCGAGCCGATCTGCTCATCAGTATCCAGCAGCAGCATGGGCAAACGGTCTATGTGTTGAAAGACCCGCTGTCGCTCCGCTATTACTGGTTCAGCGACTACGAGCACGCCATTTTCCAGATGCTCGACGGCCGCGTCACGGTAAGCCGGATCGTCGACCGGCTGGTGGAAGATTTCCCGCAGTTCCTTATCAGCCACGATGACGTGCGGGCGTTTATCGCTTCGCTCTATCGCCAGTCGCTCGTCATTGGCGGCCAGTCCGGGCAAGGGCTGCGGCTGAAACAGCGACGCGATCAGCTGCGGCGTCAGAGCCTCAAAGCGCTGCTTCGTAACGTGCTGGCGATCCGCTGTCCGGGATTCGATCCGACGCGTTTGCTGAATTGCCTGTATCCGTGGACCGGCTGGTTTTTCTCGCGGCGTACGATTCCCGGCGTGGCGGTGTTCGCGATGATTGCCCTGTGCGTGCTGGCCGCGAATGCTGTGCGGCTGCCGGGGGATCTGGTCGCCATGCATCAGTATTTTGGAGCCGGCAACTGGCTGCTGCTGGCGCTGACGCTGGCAGGAACCAAGATCACGCACGAACTGGGACACGCGATGGCCTGCCGGCGATGCGGGGGCGAGTGTCACGAAATTGGCGTGATGCTGCTCGTCCTGACGCCTTGCCTGTACTGCGATGTTTCCGATTCCTGGCTGCTGCCCAACCGCTGGCATCGGGCCGCGATTGCCGCGGCCGGCATGTACGTGGAGGTCGCCCTGGCCTCGATCGCGGTGCTGGTCTGGGCGAACACGGAGCCTGGCAATCTGCACTTTCTGGCGCTGCAGGTGATGCTCATCAGCGGCGTGAGTACGCTGCTGTTCAACATTAACCCGCTGGCCCGTTACGACGGTTACTACATTCTGGCCGACATCGTCGACATTCCCAACCTGCGGGAGGAAGCACGCAATGCGCGGACGGCGTTTCTCTGGCGGTTCCTGGCCGGCGTGCAGCTGCCGGGCGCCCCGCGGCGGCTGTCGTGGAAACTGATTGCTTTTGACTTTGGCGTAACGCTCTATCGCTGGGTGCTGCTCTGCTCGATCTTGTGGTTTCTTTATCAGATCCTGTCCGCCCAGGGCCTGCAGGTGGTGTGGCAGTATATGGCGTTCACGGTGATTTCGGCCGCAGCGGTGGAGCCGGCCTGGCGCCTGGCAAAAGCCCTGCTGGGCAAGGAAAAAAGGGAACAAATGAAACGACGCAATGTCATCACGGCGGCTTCTGTCCTGGCGTTTGGAGCGCTGCTGATCCTGCTGCTGCCCCTGCCTTGCTATGTGCAGAGCCCTTTGGAACTGCGGGCGGCCGATGCGGCGGCCGTCTATGCGCCGCACTCGGCGCAACTGCGGGAGCTGCGGGTGCAGCCGGGCCAGCAGGTCGCCAAAGGGGAGCTGCTGGCGAAGCTGCAAAGCGTGGATCTGGAGCTGGCCGTCGCACGGCTGGAGTCCGACGTCCGCTCGCAGGAACTGCTGCTCCGCAGCCTGAACTATGAACGGTACGAGAACCCCCAGGCGGCGGCCGCCGCGCCGCAGGCCGAAGAGCTGCTCCGCGCGACGAAGAACCAGTACGAACAACGACGCCGCGACCTGGACCGCTTCCAGTTGACGGCTCCGCACGCGGGCGTGGTGCTGGCTCCGGGACGACGCCAGACGGCTGCAGACCAGACGACGCTCGCCTCCTGGAGCGGCTCGCCGCTGGACCCACGGAATCGTCACATGGTGCTCGCCCAGGGCGACGTGCTCTGCGAAATCGGCGATCCACACCAGCTGGAGGCCGTCCTCATCGTCGACCAGGTCGACGTCGAGCAACTGCGACTGGGCCAGCCCGTGCGGGCCGTGCTCGATGCCCAGCCCTCCTGCTGGCTGCGGGGCGAAGTGGTGGAAATCGCCCGGCAAAAACTGGACGCGACGCCGCAAAGCCTCACGATCCAGGCCGGCGGCGGCGTCGCCAGCCGCGTCGACGACCAGGGGATCGAACGCCCGATCAGCGCCTGTTACATGGTGCGGGTGCAGATGGAAAAACAGGCCGGCCTGCCGCTGCCCGGTATGCGCGGTTCGGCCCGGATCTGCACCGGCTGGCGAACGATCGGCAGCCGGGCCTGGGAAACGCTTGCACGCACCTTTCACTTTCGGCTGTAAACACGGCCGACCGGAAAGCGGTGCGCGTGTCGGCAAACGTGCTACTTGCCGCCAACCGGCCCGGACATGGGCGGCGTTTCAAAGAACTGGCCGTCCTGCATCAGCCGCGGATCGCCCGATCGCTGCAGCTCGTCCAGCAACTGCTGGCGAAGTTTGGCGGCGACGGACTGATAGGCGGCGTCTTCGGCCACGTTGTGCATCTGGTGCGGATCTTTCTTCAGGTCAAACAGCTCCTCACGCGGCCGGCGGCCATAGGCGTGGTCGAAGAAGGTCTTTCCTTGCGAGTCGTTCCGATGCTCCACCAGCCAGGCCTTGGTCGGGCCGGCGTCTTCGTCGGGCAATGTGACGAACGTGTTCTCCGTCACCTGCTGCGAAGTGGGCGGACGATCGCTGTCCAGCAGGAAGGGATCGCCCAGCGGGTAGCGGTCCGGCCGGAAGTTGATGATGAACAGGTAATCGTCCGTGCGGATGGCCCGCTGGGGATAGGGCAGCTGGCCCGCCCTGGCCTTCGCCACATGACGTTCGCGACCGGTCAGCACCCAGGTTCGCTCCGGATCCACCAGACCGGCTTCCGTTGATTTGAGCACGGGCCACAGGTTCCGGGCCGTCATCACGGAAGGCGCCGTGCCGCCGGCTGCTTCCACGAACGTCGGCGCCAGATCGGGCAGACTGACGAAGTCGTCGACCACCCGCCCGCCTTGGACCCCTGGCCCGGAGATCGCAAGCGCCACGCGCACACCGAAGTCGTACAGGTTGCACTTCCCATGCGGAAAGCCAGCCGGGCCATGATCGCCGCTGACGGCTATCAGCGTGTTCTCGTACTCGCCCGACCGGCGCAGCTCTTCCACCAGCACGCCGATCGCGGCGTCAAACGCCTGGGCTTCGCCCAGATAGTCCGACAGGTCCTGCCGCACCACCGGCACATCGGGCAAAAACGGCGGCAGCTTGCCCTTAAGGGAATCCGGATCGATCCCCCACAGCGCCAGCCCGGAGCCTCTGACCCATTTGCGATGGACGTTGGTCGGGCCAAAAAAGTAACAGAACGGCTGGTCGGCGGGACGATCGGCCAGGAAGGCCTGGAAGTTTTCTCGGACTTCGCCCAGCAGTTCGGCCTTCGCGTCCGGCAGCGATTCGCCCTGGGCGACCAGTCGGGTCGCCTGCTGGGAGAACTGATTGATGCGGCCGCCGGCCCGCTGGTAGGCGTGCTGCTGCTGGCCATACGGCGCATCGGACGGCGTGCCGGGACTCCAGACTTTCCAGCTTTTGCCCAGGTGATAACCGCGGTCCTTCACCAGCATCGGCCAGCTGGGAATCGCGGGATCCCACACGGCTCCCTGCAGAATGGCGCCGCGTCCAGTTCGCCAGAAGTACTGCCCCGAGAGCAGCGAACTGCGGCACGGCGTGCAGGACGGCGCATTGACGAACGCGTTGCGGAACAGCACCCCCTGCTTCGCCAGCTGGTCAAAGTTAGGCGTCTGCACGGCGTCGCTGATGCCGCCGGGACCGTCCAGCGCGGCGTAAGCGCTCGCCTGGCGTCCCCAGTCATCGGCAAACAGGAACAGGATATTCGGGCGTTTGCCCTCCGCCAAAGCAGACGACGACAGGCCGACCGCCGCCAGCAAACCAACCGACGCCGCCAGTAACCAACGCAAAGAGTAGTGAGCAATCAAGGGTTCAATTCCCAGGGAAGAGAAAGTCAGGCAGGAAACGCAGCCGGTTACCGCATCGCACGACGAACCGACCGGAGCCGCCATTGCATGACATGCATGATAAGCGCCCGGCCCGGCGCCGTCCACGAATCCCAGCGTCGGCAGGCAATCATGAGATGGCCTCCTTTGGCCGCCTGTAGCCGAACTCGCCAGAGTCTGGTCGCGGTTACTATCGCCCCACAGAATCGCTCCAAAGTCTGGCGACTTCGGCTACCTGCGGGTTAGCAGTCGGCGTTTGATGCGCAAGTATTCCCCGTATGACCATGCCTGGAACGGGCAGCCGCGCGGGGTGTGCGGCGCGTCGCCGTCGCAGATTTCGGAAAGGTGTCCGAGGCCCGCCTGCGCCAGATGCTGCTGCAGTTGTTCGAGAAATCTCACGGCCGCCTCTGCTTTTGCCGCCGGCGAGTTCCGCCTGACGCGCAGCCAGGCTTCCACGAACGGGCCGATCAGCCAGGGCCAGACCGTTCCCTGGTGATAAGCGCCGTCGCGCTGCCGCACGTCGCCCTGGTAATGCGGCTGGTAGGCGGGATGATCGGGGCTAAGCGAGCGCAGGCCGACCGGCGTGAGTAGTTTCTCCTCGACCGCAGCGACGAGCGACGTCGCCTGCGCGTCGTCGAGCAGCACCAGCGGCAATCCGCCGACGGCGAAAATCTGGTTGGGACGCATCGCGTCGTCCACCCTGCCCGCTTCGTGCTGGTCGTCGACCACGTCGAACAGGCAGCCGCGGTCCGCGTTCCAGAACTTGTCGACGAACGACGCCTTCCCCTGCTGGAACCGATCCGTCCAGCGATCCGAGAACTGGCCGGCGATATGCAGCGCGCTGAGCCACAGCGCCTGGATCTCCACTGGCTTGCCGATCCGCGGCGTCACGACCCAGTCGCCGACCTTGGCGTCCATCCAGGTCAATTGCACGCCCGGCTCGCCGGCCGCCACCAGGCCGTCATCGTCCAGGCGAATGCCATACCGCGTGCCGGCCGCGTAGCCCTGCAGGATCGACTCCACCGCCTGCTGCAGCCGCTGGATCTCGGCCGCGGGAAGCGTCTGCCGGGCCTGGCGGGACGCTTCCAGATACTCGCCCACCGCAATGACGTACCAGAGTGAAGCATCGACCGAGTTGAACTCCGGCGTGGTCCCCTGATCGGGAAACCGGTTGGGAAGCATCCCTTCCGAAACCGCGTCGGCCCAGCCGGTCAGAATGGCTCGGGCGTGGGGCAGCCCGGCCGGATCGGTCAGGCAAAGTCCCCGCATGGCGATGAACGTATCGCGGCCCCAGTCGCCAAACCACGGATAGCCGGCGATCACCGTTTTCCCTTCGCCTCGATTCACGAGATACGAACCAGCAACGCAGCTCTCGGCCCCGGTCGCCTCGCGACGAAGTCGTTCTTTCGCCGCCACCAACGCAAACGTTTCCAGGGCGCTGGACGTTCCCGATCCGCAAAGTTCCGAGAACGGACGGTCGACCGAGAGCAGCAGGCAGGCATCGTGCGACGATAGATCCGCGTGGAACTCGCCCGGCGAAGCCAGGTCTTCCAGGGCGTCGAGTCCGCGTTCCTGTTCGGCCGTATAGAGAAACCCGTAGTACCACTGGAAAGATTCTTCAAACGCCGCGTTCGTCTGGACGTGAATTTCGGGCAGGTCGCCGTACGGCTGCCAGACCAGCGACACATCCTGGCGCCGGGTCGCTTGCTGGAAGACGTCGTTGGCGTGGTGCGTCCCGTGGAAATCGCGGCCGGACAGAAAGGGCCGCACATGCAGCGACACGCCGTCCCGTTTCCCCTCCACGCTCCAGCGCATCGCCGTCCCCGGAACGCCCGGCGCTACGAGCAGTTCCAGGACGACCGTGACTTCCTCGGTCAGCGCGTACCGCCAGACCGGCCAGGGCTCGGCGGTGAAGGACGACAGGAACCGCTGGCCGCGGGGAGACTCGACTTCGCCCTGGTAAACCTGCGTCGAAAGCGGATACGTTCCGCCGGGAGTCTGCGCCCAGACGTCCATTCCATTGACCAGCACCAGGCGATCAGCGGGCGGATTCCGTGCCGCCAGCAACAGGGCATGGTATCGTCGCGTACGCTGGCCGCGCACGGTTCCCGACGCAAAACCGCCAAGTCCGTCGGTCTCGATCCACTCGGCCAGGGTCTCTGATTCGTGCAGCGTCATACCTGCTATCTTATCTTCCTGCCGCGACAACGGGAACCAAAAGGAGCTACCGCAGGCAGAAGGAAAGACAAGCCCAGGAGAAGAGCCCGAGCAGAAGAGCCCCGGCGGGCGGGGACAGGCCATGCCGGCGAAGCGGCGCCTGGAAAAGAAGTTCGAGCAGCAGGCTCGAATGCGATGTTATCTTCCCAGCGTCAGCTGGCTGCGGTCGCGTCCCGATCCCGACAAATCGGGTAGCGCCGCAAGCCAGATCACGCTTTCCCTTCTATTTCTGCCTGATCCCGCCCTGGATGATGGTTCGCCGCGAGCTGTCCACCACGGGCGGAACGGGCGGATCGTTTGCATCCGCTGGCGGTAACTCCTCGGCGTCCGCCGGGGGCAACTCCTCGATCATCTCGACAGGACGTCCCTGTATGATCACTTCGCCGTCATTGTAGACAGGAGGCAGGCAGAAGAGCTCGGCGAATTCCCGTCCGGAACTCGACAACAGATAGCCGCCGCCCAGGGCCTGGTAGGCATTGACGATCGCCGCCAGCTGCTGCTGCTTGGTTTCGATCAGGACGGTTCTCGCTTCCAGCAGGTCGCGCTGGGAGAACAGCACGTCGACGTACTCGGCCCGCGCTCCCTGGAACAGATCCGAGGCGACGCTGACCGACTCTTCGAGCGCTTTGACCTGCTGCTGCTTGATCGCCACGCTGTCGCCGTAGTTCTGCACTTTGGCCATGCGGTTGACCACTTCGGTAAACGCGTTCAGCACGGTCCGCTGGTAGTGGTAAACGGCCTGCAGCTGCCGGGCGTTGGCGTTGAGGTACTCCGCCCGAATCGCCGCCTTGTTGATCAGCGGCGCGACCAGATCGCCTGCGGCCCGGGCAATAAAGGCGCCCGGATCAAACAGATATCGGGGGTTAAAGGCCTCAAATCCAACGCCGGCGGAGATCGCCACCCGCGGGTAGAAGTTGGCCCTGGCGACCTGGACATCCAGTCCGGATGCCGCCAGTTCACGCTCCGCGGCGCGGATATCGCGACGATTCAGCATCAACTGGGCCGGCACGCCGACGCTCAGCATGCGCGAGTCGAGACTGATGAAATCCCACCCCTGGCGATCCACCGCCTGGGGATAGCGACCCACCAGGAAGTTGATCCGGTTCTCGACTTCGATGATCCGCTGCTGGACGATCAATCGCTGGCTTTCGTTCTTGCGAACCTCGGCCAGGAAACGCTGGACGCCCAGTTCGGTGCCGCGGGCGGCGTCTTTTTGCGCCTTGGCGACTTCCAGGCTTTTCTTCTGCAGCTCGATCGTTTGATTGAGGAACACCATCCGCTTGTCGAGGGACGCCAGTTCATAGTAATTCTCGGCCGTTTCGGCGACGAGTCTGGTGACCAGGTAGTTCCGGGCCTCGATCGCTTCGACATACCGCTGCATGGCCGCGTCGCGGGCATTGCGCAGGCGATGCCAGATATCCAGTTCCCAGAACAGATTGGCCGTGAGACCTACGTTCGGCAAGGGATCGGGGAAGCGTCCGCCGCCGGGATAGGTCAGCTGATCCTCCGCAGCTCCCAGGGGAGTGAACCGGCTGGTGCGATCGAACCCGCCGGTGGCTCCCAGGGTGACGAACGGCAGGTAGGCGCCGCGACGCGCCATGATCTCATTGTTGGCGATCCGGATTTCCTGGTTCCGGATCTTCAGCTCCTGGTTCCTGGCCAGTCCCTCGGTGAGCAACTGCGTCAGCACCGGGTCATTGAAGAACTCTTCAATGCCGATCTGGGCAGAGCTTTCCGAACTGACCTCGCCATTGAAGTGATCTGGCAAAACGGGTCCCGCGTCCGGGCAGCAAAGCTGGGGAATCGCGCAGCCCGAGACGAACAGCAGCAGGGCGCAAGCCATGACTTGCGCCATGGGCCCCGTTCTGCATGGCGTTTTAATGAAACGAAAGTGTCGGTGGTTTTGTGTCATCATTTAGCATCCTACGAGACTCGCTAATTTGCCGACCGCTGAAACATTGGAAGGGTTCATTCTGGAACGAGCCAGCGCCCCCCTTACCCGGCATAAGTACTGGCAAAATCCAAGGCTTGCGCCCAGGCGATCGAAAAGACATAGACCGCATGAGCGTGAACCTGGGAAGAACGGGCACAAGGCTTATCGGCAGAAAATTAACCACAGCCCAGAGAATCGCTACCTTCGCCAGACCGCCGAAGCTACCTTTCCTGTTTTGCCAGAATTACGCATCCTGTGCATTGCGCAGTCGAACTGATTCCAACGCGTTCCTTCGCAATTGATCCATCAGCGATGAGACACCGGGGAAAGGGGCCGCGCCGTCGGCCTCGGCCGCCCGTTTCGAAAGTCCTTGAAAGCAAGGAAGTTAGGCCTTCGATTCTGGAGACGACCCGCCGCTACGGCGAGGGGAGCGGAGACCAAGGGACCATCCCTGCTCGCGGAAAAGAATGCGGCTGTCCATGCCGACGTCCGGGTGAGGAAGGAGCGAAATCCGCGCGGGACGACTCCTCCTGTTTTCTTAAACTCCTGGCGTCCGGGAAACGGTTGTGACGGATGTTCGGATCGCTCCGCGACCCGTCCCTTCCCCCGTCGCAAACTCTTTGACTTCGCTGCCTCCCGCGGGAGGCAGCGAGTGTGCAGGAAAGGCTACAAACAAGCCCTTCCTGGCGGAACATAACGAAAGGTCTGACTGACCGGCGTCACCCGCAGAAGCCGCAGGCGATCGCCGTTAGTGGCTTCCTTTCTCTTCGTCGCCGTCGGCTTTCTCGTGGCTGGCGTCGGCTTCTTCGGATTCCTCGCTGTCGCGGCTTTCGTGTCCAGGTCCTTTGCGTTCGAAAAGCTCACTCAGGGGATCATCATGCTCCACCTTGATGAGTTTGCGACCGTCGGAAAGTTTCGCAAACAGGTAATAAAGCCCCGGAATCACCAGCACGCCGACAAGCGTGCCCATGAGCATGCCGCCGACCGCGGTGGTGCCGATGGTGCGGTTACCGATGGCGCCCGGACCCGTCGCACGGACGAGCGGGATCAGACCGGCGATAAAGGCGAACGAAGTCATCACAATCGGCCGGAAGCGCAGCTGGCCGCCTTCGATCGCGGCGTCCCTGATACTCAAGCCTTCATGGCGTCGCTGGACGGCGAACTCGATGATCAGAATCGCATTCTTGCCCAGCAGACCCACCAGCATGACCAGGCCGATCTGGCAGTACACGTCGTTCGACAGGCCCATCATCTTGAGCATCAAAAACGAGCCGAACAACCCGACCGGCAAGGAGGCGATCACCGCCAGCGGCAGGAAGAAACTCTCATACTGGCCTACCAGGACCAGGTAAACAAAGACCACCACGATCAAAAAGATATAGATCGCCGTGTTCCCTTTATTCGCTTCGTCGTACGACAAACCTTGCCAGCCGATATCAAACCCGTGGGGCAACGTTTCTTTGGCGACTTCCTTGATCGCGTCGATCGCCTGGCCGCTACTGAAGCCGGCGGCCGGAGCTCCTTGAATGATGGCGGTCGTGTACAGGTTATAGCGGTTGATCTCGTTCATGCCCTGCGTCTTCCTGATGGTCATGAACGAAGAATAGGGCACCATCTCTCCGTCGTCGTTCTTCAGGAACATATTTTCCAGATCCGCAGGATACCGCCGGAACTCGGGCTTGGCCTGGACATACACTTTATAAAACTGGTTAAAGCGCACAAAGCCCTGCTCCCAGGTGCTGCCCACCACAATGGAAAGATTTTCCATCGCATTGCCGATCGACACTCCCTTTTGCATGGCCACATCATTATCAATGATGATTTCATACTGCGGATAGTCATTGGCGAAAAAGGTAAACAGCCCCTTGAGTTCTTTCCGTTTCCCCAGGGCGGCGAGGAACTCGTCAGTGACTTCGCCGAACTGCTTATAATCGTCTGAGTTCGTTTTATCGAGCAGACACAGCGAGAAACCGCCGGCGGCGCCAAACCCGGGAACCGCGGGCGGTTCGAAGAACTCAAGTTTGACGTTCGCAATCTCGAGTCCTTTTTCTTCGAGTTCCTCGATAATCTCCTTCGAGGTTCTCTCTCGTTCGGCCCAGGGTTTCAGGTTGATCAAACAGGTGCCCGCGTTGGAGCCGCGGCCTTCGGTCAGAATTTCGTAACCGGCCAGCGAAGTGACCGAGGTCACTTCTTCAATATCCTCACAGATTTTCTGCAGCTCGTGGGACTTGGAGTTGGTGTACTCCAGCGTGGAGCCAGGCGGCGTCTGGACGATCCCATAGATAACGCCCTGGTCTTCCAGCGGAATAAAGCCGGCGGGAAGCACCTGGTTCACCACAAGAATCCCATAGCCGAAGAGCCCGATGACGCCCATCGTCAGCAACCGCCGGGTCACGATCAGACTCACAATGGCGACGAACCCGCGGGTCACCGCTTCTACGCCCCGGTCAAACACATGCAGAAAGATGCCCAGCGGACCGCGCACTTTTCTTTCGCCCGGTTCGCTTCCTGATAACATCGACCGAAAGGTAAAAACACCCAGCACTGCGATGACGCATCCGATCACGATCATGTTGATGTCCGTAAGCGGAAACTGTTCCGACACCAGTTCATGGACAATCTCAATGTGCAGCAGTTCATAAACGCCGTATCCCAGTCCCAGGCCGAGAAGCACCGCCAGCAAGCCCCGTAACACCCAGGCGTGCCGGCCCGAGACTTTTTTCATCGTCCAGTTGGCAAAGCCGACCAGACCACGCTGCTTTTCATAGTCCGCATGCGGTTTGAGAATGATCGCACACAGCACAGGCGTCAGGGTCAAAGCGACCACGCCCGAGAGCACGATCGACATGGCCATGGTCAGGGCGAACTGGCGGTAGAACACGCCGACCGCTCCGGGCATGAAGCACACCGGGATAAACACCGAGGTCATCACCAGGGTGATGGCGATGATGGCGCCGCTGATTTCGCTGACCACTTCTTTGGTCGCGAGATATGGCGACAGGTGTTTTTCGTGCATTTTGGCATGCACCGCCTCGACCACCACGATCGCATCGTCGACCACCACGCCGATCGCCAGCACCAGGGCGAAGAGCGTGATCAGGTTGATCGACATCCCAAAAATACTCATGAAAAAGAAGGTGCCGATCAACGACACCGGAACCGCCAGGGTGGGAATGAGCGTACTCCGGAAGTCTCCCAGGAACAGATACACCACCAGCGACACCAGAATGAACGCTTCCAGCAGCGTGTGCAAAACCTTTTCGATCGAGGCGTCCAGAAAGCTGGAAACGTCGTAGCTGACGGCGAAGTCCATGCCGGGAGGGAACGATTCGTCTTTGACCTCCTGAAGTTTCTCTTTGACCTTCTCAATCACATCGGCGGCGTTAGAACCCGGAGTCTGCTTGAGCACGATCGAAGCAGAAGGCAGGCCGTCGATGTCGGAATAAAGATCATAAAAGGAGGATCCCAGCTTGACGGTCGCGACATCAGCCAGCCGCAGTTTTTCCCCTTCTTCATTCTCTCTCAGGATAATTTCTGCATACTGCTCCGGCTTGTCGTACCGTCCCACCCAGGTCAGCACGTATTCGATCGATTGCGAGGTCGTCCCCGTCGCCTGGCCCAGTCGACCGGGCGAACCAATCATACTCTGTTCTTTGATCGCCTCCATAATATCGGCGGCGGAGATTTTGTAGGCCCGCATCCGGTCAAGATCCAACTCCACCCGCATGGCGTACGCCCGGTTTCCCAGAATCTGGGCCCGGCCGACGCCGCGGATGCGCTGGATTTCCGGCAGCATTTTAGAGCTGACATAGTTGTAAAGAAAGTTCTGGTCGTGGTGGGGATCCTTGCTGAACACATTCACATACATGAGCATGCTCGTCATGTTCTGCATCACGATAATGCCTTCGCGATCCACAATGGGCGGCAACTGGTTCTTGACCATCTGGATCCGGTTGTTCACGTTCAAAACCGCCACGTTCGGGTCGGTGCCCGGCTCAAAGACGATCATGATCGAGGCCTCGCCGGCGCTGGTGGCGGCGGAGCTCATATAACGCATGTTGGGCACGCCGTTGATGGCGCGTTCCAGGATCACCAGCGTGGAATCGACCAGAATCTTGGCGCTGGATCCGGGAAAGGAAACAGCGACCACCACGCTCGGCGGCGCGACGGAAGGAAACTGGGAGATGGGCAAAGCGATAATCGCCAGCCCCCCCATCAACAGGATGAGCAGAGAGATGACAATGGCCAGTGCCGGCCGATGCAGAAATTTTGAGAACATGAATCGGGGTTGCCTATTCTGCGTGGTATTTCAGGTCGCTGAGAGCTTCTTCGGGAGCTACAAACTCGTATTCAATTTTGTCGCCGTCACGCACCTGGCGAATCCCTTCCAGGACGATCTTTTCTCCTTCTTTCAGACCGTCTTCAATCACAAAAATGTCGTCCTGTTCGCTCTGGATGGTGATATCTCGCTGGTGCACCACATTCTCCTCGTCCACCACAAAGGCGTAACGCCTGGCAAGAATCTCATAGGTCGCCCGCTGCGGAATCACGAGGGCGTTTTTCATCTGGCGATGGATCAAAATGGTGCCGGTCTGGCCATTGCGCAGCAGGCCTTTCGGATTGGGGAAGTCGGCCCGGAACGGGATATTTCCGGTCAGGTTGTTGAAGTCGGCCTCGATCGCCCCGATCTTTCCGGGCTGCGGAAAGATCTGTCCGTTCGCCAGCTTCAGTTCGATCTGCATTTGATCGTGGGTGTCGCCGCCCTTATCCAGTTCTTCCTTGTATTCGAGATAGCGAGCCTCACGCACATTGAAGTAGACCCACATCAGGCTGTTGTCCGAGAACGTGGTGAGGACGTCCCCTTCTTCGATGAGGCTGCCCACCTGGTTGCGCTGGCGGTCAACAATACCGTCGAACGGGGCCGTCACGCTGGCAAAGGCCAGTTCCGCCCGAGCGAGTTCCACCTTGGCCTGGGCTTTGGCCAGCTCGGCTTTTTTCAGGGCGATTTCCTGGGGAGAGACAATCCCTTTTTTATTCAACGTAACGGCGTTGTCGAGTTCGATCTGGATGCGCTGCGCTTCGGCAACTTCGGTGTCCAGTTTGGCCTGGTAAAGGATGGGCCTGATCTTGAACATCAGCTCCCCTTTTTTGACCGCCTGGCCCTCGTTGACGCGGATCTCATCCAGGTAGCCGCCTTCCAGGGCGCGGACTTCAATGTGCTGGCAGGAGTGGATCTGGCAGACATATTGCTGGGTGCTGATGACGTCTTTCCGGAGAGGGCTGGTGACCAGAATTTTGTGCCGATGATGTCCATGACCATCCGCTTCCCCATGACCTTCCGATGCGCCATGCCCTTCTTCGCCTTGCGATTCGGCGTGGGCTTTTTCGCTCCATTCGGCTTGCGGAACGCAGCCGGACAGAGACAAGGAAACCAGCGCGAGAAGGATGGCTGCAATCGCTGAATACTTCATCTTGATAGTCCGTACCTTTCGTTTGAGTAGGGAGCCAGACAGTAGATCAAAAGGGGTTTGGTTGTCGCCCTGGTCTCAATCACGACCGCCGCACCTGCCATGCTTCCGGAGGTGGGTTTCCGTGCAGATGCGATGTTCGAATAGAGCAAAACGGGCGCCAGGCGAATTCGGCAAGGACCTCTGCGGTAGACGCCTCCTTGATTCGGACACAGTCTGGCAGTGCTCGAATGGCGTTCCGCGGCCCCACAGCCAACCATCAAAGGGCCGGCTCGTTACGCCTGCCTCCGCGCAAGGTGCAATCCCCTACCGGTTTTTCCCTGACGTCGCATCCACAGGGGGGAGCAATGTGCATGAAAACGCCAGGCAAGGAACGCGTGGAAAGACGACCGTGTCGGCCGCCCCTCCCTGCGCCATGCGACGCTAGACCAGCAGCGCCGGCGGCCCGCGTGACAAAAACAGCGAATGGATGCGCTCTGCAGAAAGAGGCAAATCCCATCGATCTGTTAAAAAGAACGACGACGCATGAACCAAGACAACCGTGCACGGGGCCAGCAGGTCCGTGTCCAACAGCTCTTTGCCGTCGACCTCGCCGTCGGATTCGCTAACCGAAACAGCCGGACCGTGTTGTAAGACGTCCGCCCCGATTTTCGTCTGAACGGCAAACGCCAACAGTCCCACAAACAAGAGGGTGACCGAAATCGCGCGAATGTGAGTTGGGGTGCTCATACCTTTGAAAGATATTTGCGATATCCCCGTAACGTCAAGAGCATTCTGCGGATTGTTGACCGCCTGGCCGTGCTGTTATACCTGACATTAAAACGTAACTTTTTCGACCCTGCAATTTTCTGCAGCATGAGAGTGCAACAGGATGCAGGGCCACAATGCAATTTTCTGCACTACCATACTGCAGCATTCTGCAGCACCCGAACAGCCTGGCAAAAATCCGAAAAAAATTCCGGACGCATCCCGCACAAGCGGTGTCCGTCTGCCCAAAAATCACGCACCTGCCCGCCTCGGGCGGCAGACGCTTTCCGCAGCTAACGGTCCTCCGAAACGGATCAGTCTCCCTCGCATGCTCCGTCGTCGCCGCCACCCAAGCCAAACGAGGCGACCGCCGCAGAACGAGCCAGTTTGACGCCAGCCAGTTTGCCGACTCCAAGCGCCCCGGCCAAACCGACTACAATGAACGGCCCCTATCCGTACGTTGCCCTTCGAGGAAAGCCGATGACAGACTCCCTGGAACCTTACGCGAACGAGCGGCCCGCCGGCCCGGTCGCGCTGGACGAGGTGACGGTCATCATTCCCGCGCTCAACGAAGAACGTTCCTTGCCGCGGGTGCTGGGCGATTTGCCGCCCGTCGGCTGCGTGATCGTTGTCGACAACGGCTCGACCGATAACACGGCCCGCGTCGCCGCGGAAAGCGGGGCCCTGGTCGTGGCCGAACCGAAGCGCGGCTACGGCTCCGCCTGCCTGCGCGGACTAGCGACGATTCGCGAAGCAATCCAAGGCGGCCAACCCGCACCGCGGATTGTCGTTTTTCTCGATGCCGACTACAGCGATCATCCCGACCTGCTGCCGGAACTGGTCAAGCCGATCTGGGCGGACGCAGCCGACTTTGTGCTCGGCTCGCGCTTGCTCGGCCAGCGTGAACCGGGCGCCATGCCGCCGCAAAGCGTCTATGGAAACAGGCTGGCCTGCTTTCTGCTACGGTTGCTGTTCGGCGTGCGCTATACCGACCTGGGTCCGTTCCGCGCGATTGACTACGGAAAACTGTGCGACCTGGAAATGGCTGACGAAAACTTCGGCTGGACAATCGAAATGCAGATCAAAGCGGCCCGCGCCGGCTTGCGGCATACGGAAATCCCCGTCCCTTACCGCCACCGGATCGGGACCAGCAAAATCAGCGGCACGCTCAGCGGTACGATCAAGGCCGGCACAAAGATTCTGTACACGATCGCCCGCTACGGCCTGCAGCGTCCCTCGGCAAAGTCGAACGATCCTGCCGCACAGAAAGCAAAGGCAACCGCTTGAACGGCGCGTCCTCGTCCGTGTCGACGGCCGATTCGCCGGGAGAACGCCCGTCTGCTGATCAAGCTTTCTGGCTGCTCGCTCTGCTGGCCGGAGTTTCCACTTGCCTGTACGGCATAATCAACTGGCTGAGTTGGCGGTGCGACGACAGCCGCGTTCCCACGGAGCGGCCGATTCTCGCCTTGCTGGTCCTGTTTGCGGCCGCCTTTCTGGCGTACCTGATGGCGATTCGCCTGGCCAGCCGGGCGGCTCCTGGTCGTCGGCTGATGGGGCTGATTGTGGGGTCGGCCGTGCTCTTTCGCGTGGTGCTGCTGTTCTCCGCGCCGATCCAGGAGGTCGACATCTACCGCTACCTGTGGGACGGCGCGGCGTCCTGCGCCGGCGTGAATCCGTTCCGTTACAGCCCCCAGCAGGTCCGCCTGGCTGACTCCCTCCCGCCAGACGACCCGGCCCTGGTAAGGCTGGTTGCTGTGCGCGACAACCGGCCGGCGCTGGCACAGATTCTGCGTCGCGTGCATTTTGGCGAACTGCCGACCATTTATCCGCCCACCAGCCAGGCCGTGTTCGCCGCCGCGACCGCGATCACACCCGCCCGTTCGTCCGTGCTGAGTCGTATTTTTATCATGAAGGCATGGTGGATCGGTTTTGACCTGGCCACGCTTGGCCTGGTGATTGCCTTGCTGAAACTGACGGTCCAACCGGTTGGTCGCTGCCTGATTTACGCCTGGTGTCCGCTGCTGCTGAAAGAAGTCGCCAACAGCGGCCATCTGGACGCGGCCGCCGTTTTTCTCACCACGCTGGCCGTTTATCTGGCGGCCCGCCTGGTCGTGAAACCGATCGCCGCGAGGGACGCCTGGAGCACGACGGGCCAGGTCGCCCTGGTTGGTTTCGTGCTGGCGCTGGCGGTCGGCGCGAAGCTGTATCCGGTCGTTCTCGCGCCGCTCCTCTGCCTGGTTCTTGCCCGCCAGATGGGTTGGCGCCGCCTCCTGCTTCCCGCGGCCATTTTTTCGGCGACCACGCTGCTGCTGCTCTGGCCGATGCTGCCGCGTGAAACGGCCGCCTCCGCGGAGTCGCCCGCCGTGGCTCCCGCACTGGCGCCGTTGCCGGCATCCGCCGTTGTTTCGGGCGCCGCGATCGATCCCAGCCTGGGCGTGGCGACCTTCCTGCGCCGCTGGGAGATGAACGACTTCCTGTTTTTGATCCTTGTCGAAAACCTCAAGTCGACGGCCGAACCGACGCCGCAGCCTGCCCCCTGGTTTTCCGTTCTCCCGGAATCCTGGCGGCGAGCGATCGTGGACCGTTTCGCCCGGGTCCTGCAGATCGAACCTTACGAAGCGCCGTTTCTGCTCACGCGGGCGATCACCGGAGCGTTGTTCTGCGCCATCGCGATCCTGCTTGCCTGGCGAGCCGCGCGTCGGGCCGATCTCGACGCGTTCCTCACCGCGGGCTTTCTCACCCTGGCCTGGTTCTGGCTGCTTTGCCCCACGCAGAACCCCTGGTACTGGACCTGGACGCTGCCGCTGCTCCCCTTCGCCCGCAGCCGGGCATGGCTGGCGATGAGCGGTCTGGCGCTGCTCTACTACCTGCGGTTCTGGCTTCTTTATCATTGGCCGGACGCCCCGGTGCTCGGCACGCCTTACCCCGGGGCCGAGTTCTTCGACTTCGTCGTGACGTGGATCGAGTTTGCTCCCTGGCTGCTGTGTCTTGCCGGAGAATACATCCTGCGCCGACGCAGTAAAAAACCGGACACACCGGGAACGAGGTAGCCGGACGGGCCCTTTTCGCCGTCCCGTTTCTGTTCGAAACTAGACAAAAATGACGCCATCGATTTTTGCCCCAGGCCGACTGGCCGCAGGGAAAAGGTGACCATGAATCCCCTTCCGAATACGCCCTCGCAAAGTCCTGCGGAAAACTCCACGTCCCTTGTTTCCGCCATCGGGCTTCTGCTTCTCTGCTTCTTCCTCGCCGCGAGTCCAGTACAGGCGGAAGAAGGCGACAAACCAGCCCTGGTTCCGCTGCCGGCTGCGGCTCCTTCCCCCAGAGAAAACCCGACCACGCCCGCCAAGGTCGCCCTGGGCCGGCAACTGTTCTTTGACACGCGGCTCTCGGGCGACAACCGGATGAGCTGCGCCTCGTGCCATCTGCCGGACAAGGCGTTCGCCGACGGACTGCCGCGATCCGCAGGAAACGCGGGGCAGGAGCTGACCCGCAATACGCCGTCGCTGCTGAATGTGGCGTTCTTCGAGCGCCTGTTCTGGGACGGTCGGTCAAAAAGCCTGGAGGAACAAGCGCTGGCCCCCCTGCAGTCGCCGGCGGAGATGAACCAGGATCTGGACGAACTCGAGAAAGAGCTGAACGCCGTCCCCGGCTATCGGCGGCAGTTCCAGGACGTCTTTCAATCCCCCGTTACCCGCCGCGGAGTCGCCCAGGCGCTGGCTGCTTTCCAGCGCACCCTGGTGACCCAGCCCTCTCCCTTCGACCGCTACCTGGCTGGCGATGAAGAGGCGCTTTCCGACGAAGCCAAGCGCGGCCTGGAGCTGTTCACAGGCGCTGCCGATTGCGTCCGCTGCCACCAGGGTCCGCTGCTGAGCGACGGCAAGTACTACCGGCTGGGCGTCTCCTTTATTGATGAGGGACGCGGCGGCGTCACCGGCGCCGCGACGGATAAAGCCCGCTTCCGCACCCCCAGTTTGCGGAACATCGCGCAGACCGCCCCCTATATGCATGACGGTTCCATGAAAACGCTCTACCGGGTCGTAGAGTACTATTACCGCGACGCCCCCAGCTCCTCTCGCCCGGGACGTGAACTCGATATCCGTCCTTTGACGGGGCAAAGCTACTCCGAGATTCCGGCGATTGTCGCCTTTCTGGAAAGCTTGACCGGCGAAGCTCCCCGCATCACGGCCCCTGACCTGCCCTAGGACAATCCCCGTTGCCCGCATCCGCCCCCCAGGAAACACAGCCGCCGTCCGCACCGCCGGCGGCCAGCCTCCGCCGCGCCGTCGGCATCTATGGCGCCGTGATGATGGGTCTGGGATCGATCCTGGGGACCGGCGTCTTTGTGAGTATCGGGATCGGAGCCGGAGCCGCCGGGCCGGCCGTGGTGCTGGCGATCCTGCTGGCGGCAGGCGTCGCGGCCTGTAACGGGCTCAGCAGCGCGCAGCTGGCCGCTAATCACCCGGTCAGCGGCGGCGCCTATGAGTACGGCTATCGCTGGCTGCACCCGTCGCTGGGCTTTACGGCCGGCTGGATGTTCCTCTGCGCCAAGAGCGCCTCGGCCGCCACGGCCGCCCTGGGACTTGCCGGCTATCTGCTGCATGCGTTTGGCGCCAGTGCGGGGATCGTGCCGCTGGCGGCGGGAACGGTCGTCGTTCTGACGATCCTGGCGCTGACCGGCATCCAGCGCAGCAGCCTGGCGAACATCGTCATCGTGTCGCTCACGCTGTTCGCCCTGCTGCTGTTTGTCGCGGCCGGCCTGCCCCTCGCCTGGCGATCAGGCGTCGACCACATGCAGCCGTTCTTCGCGCCGACGGCGGGGACGTCGAAGCTTTCCGGATTGCTGGAAGCGTGCGCCCTGATGTTTGTCGCTTACACAGGCTACGGCCGGATCGCGACGCTGGGGGAGGAAATGCAAGAGCCGCGGACGAACATTCCCCGGGCCATCATCCTGACGCTGGCGATCTCCATGACGCTCTATCTGGCGGTCAGCATGACCGCGATCTCCGCCGTCGGCGCCGGAGCGCTCGCCGCCGCAACGCTGCAGCAGAACGCTCCGCTGGAAACGGTCGCCCGCGGTTTTGATTTTCCCGGCGTGGCGATCCTCGTTTCGGTCGGCGCGGCGACGGCCATGCTGGGCGTGCTGCTGAACCTGATTCTCGGCCTGTCGCGCGTGGCGCTCGCGATGGGACGCCGCGGGGATCTGCCCCCCGTTCTGGCCCGGCTCAACCAGTCCCAGTCGACGCCTTATGCGGCCGTCATTGCGGTGGGCGCGATGATTGCCGCCCTCACGCTGATCGGCAATGTCCGCACCACCTGGTCGTTTAGCGCCTTCACGGTGCTGGTTTATTACGCCCTGACCAATCTGGCCGCCCTGCGTCTGACCCGGGAGGAGCGTCTTTATCCGGTCTGGATTCCATGGATCGGCCTGTGCTCCTGCCTGTTTCTGGCATGCTGGGTGGAAACGCGCATCTGGCTCACCGGGTTTGGCCTGATTGCGGCCGGTCTGCTGTGGCAACAGATCGCCAGGCGGCTGTTCCCGCATCCGCAGATCCCCCGGTAACGGTCGGGAGAGAACCGCTCGCCGCCGGGAAGCCGACTTGTTCGTTATATTGAACCCGTTAACTTGACAATCCACGCAGCCCTTTCTCAAGGACCGACAGATGGCATTCGATGTGAAAGATAAAACCGTTCTGGTAACGGGAGCGAACCGCGGCATTGGCAAATCGATCCTGGAAGAGGCCCTGCGTCGCGGGGCGACCAAAGTCTATGCAGCCGTGCGCAAGATCGATTCGGCCGAACCGCTGGTTGAAGAGTACGGAGACCGCGTTGTCCCGGTTCGCCTGGACCTGGACGACCCGGCGTCGATCACCGCGGCGGCGAAAACGGCTGCCGATGTCGACGTGGTCGTCAACAACGCCGGCGTGCTGAAAATCTCCTCCGCCCTGGACCCCGACGCCATCGCCGCGCTGCAGTTTGAAATGAACGCCAATGTGTACGGCCTGATCCAGGTCGCCCAGGCGTTCGCCCCCGTGCTCAAAGCCAACGGCGGCGGCGCCCTGGCGCAGCTCAACAGCGTGGCTTCGGTGACGACGTTTGCTGCCTTTGCAACCTACTGCGCATCCAAGGCGGCCAGCTACGCCATCACGCAGGGCTTGCGGGAGTCCCTGCGGGAACAGGGCACGCTGGTCGTCAGCGTGCACCCGGGACCGATCCAGACCGACATGGGAGTAGAAGCGGGCTTCGGCGACGACGCCGACTCCCCCGACCTGGTCGCGGCGGGCATTTTCGACGCGATCGCCGCTGATCGTTTCCTCGTCTGGCCCGACAAAGTCGCCCAGCAGATCGGCGGCGCCTATCAAAGTTTCGCCGAGAACGTCATCGAAGCGGGCGCTCAGGAGGGTTAAGGAGCCGTCCGCCGGTTCGCGGTCATGCCAACGGTGCGGCCCCAGCCGCACACGTAGCAGGCAGAAGAAAATCCGGCCTGCCGCTGGGCAGCCGGATCAGAACCCTTCCAGCACGATCTTGCCGCGGGAGGTGGTGCTTTCAATCCGGGCGTGCGCTTTCCGCAAAGCGGTCGCATCGATCTTGCCGGCCACTTCGGTCAGGGTCGAGCGGACGCGTCCCACGTCAACCAGGGCGGCCACTTCGTTCAGCAGCTTTCCTTGCTCCGCCATGTCGGGCGTATCAAAGAGCGACCGGGTGAACATCAGCTCCCAGTGCATTGAGATCGCTTTCCGCTTGAGCAGCAGCGGGTTGAGGGCCTTGGGGTCATCGATCAGGCCAAACCGGCCCTGCGGCGCCATCAGCTCCACAAGATCCTGCAGGTGCGCGTCGCTGTGCGTGGTCGAGAACACAAACCCCGGCGCGCCGATCCCCAGCGCTGCGACCTGGGGAGCCATCGGCTGGCGATGGTCGACTACATGCTGGGCCCCGCATTCCCGCACCCAGTCCTGCGTTTCCTGGCGAGACGCCGAGGCGATCACCGTCAGATCGGTCAGCGCCCGCAACAGCTGGATCGTGATCGAACCGACGCCCCCTGCCCCGCCGACGACCAGAATCACGCCTGCTCCCTGCCGGGTCGGACGTTTAACTTCCAGCCGCTCAAACAGCATTTCCCAGGCCGTGATCGCCGTCAGCGGCAAGGCCGCCGCCTCGGCGTCGGTCAGGGTCGACGGCTTGCGGCCGACGATGCGTTCATCGACCAGGTGATACTCGCTGTTGGTGCCGGGCCGGGCGATCGAACCGGCATAGAACACGGCGTCGCCCGGTCGGAAGTCGGTCGCGTCCGGCCCGACGTCCTCGACCACCCCCGCGGCGTCGAAGCCCAGGACCCGCCAGCCCCCGTTCTCGGGCGCCGCATGATTGCGCAGCTTGGCGTCCACCGGGTTGACCGAGACCGCATTGATTTTCACCAGCAAGTCGCGGCCTGTGGCTTCCGGCTTCTCCAGGGTGATGTCCTGCAGGGCGTCCTCGCGGTCAATGGGACCGGCTGTCTGGTAGGCGATCGCTTTCATCTGTTGCTCTCGGGTGTACTGGGTATTGTCGTGAGTCATCGCGGGGTAAACACCGGCGTTCCGGTTCAGAACATGCCGTTGTTATGGAGGGCCGTGTCGGGCACGACCTGCAGGACGTCCCAGTGCTCGACGATCTTTCCCTGGGCGTCGAACCGAAAGATGTCGATCCCCGCGTAGTCATGGTCGCCCGGCCAGTGCTGGTAACAATGCAACATCACCAGGTCCCCTTCGGCGAGGGCTCGCTTGAACTCCACTCGTTTGCCAGGGTACTCTACGGCCATTCTTTCGAAGTAGTCGATAAACGCCTGTTTGCCGTCGCCGACGCCCGGGTTGTGCTGGATATAGTCGTCGCCGACGAACCGCTCGACCGCTTCCCGCGGCCGTCGCTGGTTAAACATCATGTCATAGAATGCCATCGCGTTCTGCTTGAGCTGTGCAGGTTCCATTCGATCCTTTCTGGCGATTCCGGCCGATGCGGGACCGGCCGCCTGCCTGCGGAATCCAGCATCGCCTGTTTCAATCGAACGCTCACTTCTGTTTCGCAGGCGACTCCCCCGCGGTGACAACGACCCGTTCATCGGCCGGCACGTTCGTCCGCTCGACCTGCGTTCCATCGGGGAAAACAATGCGCAGATCATAAGCTTTAAGCTCGCCCAGTCCGACATGCACGGGCATGCCGTCCCAGCGCGCCTTGGCCGTATGTAGCGCCTGGGCGTGCGGACGCTGCAGGTCGCCGGCCGGATAAACCGAAAGGATTGCATCGACCGCAAACGGATTGGGCCCGCTCATGCGGGGAGTGATCCAGGCCGCGTGACCGGCGTCGACCGTCTTGTTCAGAAAGACGGCGATATCGGTCCTGGTCGGGCCGCCCACGACCACATCGAGCAAGCCGTCCTGGTTGATGTCGCAGATCACGGCGGGGTTGGAATCCCACCCTTTGACTTGCATCACCTCGCGAAAATCGCCATCGCCCAGGTTCTGAAAGACGCGGGTCAGCCCCAGTCGCGGATTGGAGAGCAGCAAATCGGTCAGGCCGTCCTGGTCAAAGTCAGCCGGGAATGCCCGCAGCATATAGGGGCCGCGCTTCCGCAGAAACGCGGTCAGCGCAGTCTCCTGTGGGACGAAGGCTCCTGCCTCCGTGCTGGCATAGAGGCCGCCCGTCTCTTCCCCCGCGATCAACAAATCCCGGCGACCGTCGCCGGTCAGATCGCCGTAGTAAATGGGGCAGCCTTGCTCCGGCAGTCCCAACGCCTGGCCGCTGTTTTCCAGGGCGCCGTCTTTCGTTCCCAGCAGATAGCGTCCCAGGTACTCGCCTCCGTAACCGCCCTGGCCGGCCAGGACCAGATCGGGAACGCCGTCGTGGTTCAGATCGATCGGCTGCGGATCGTGACCCTGCGTGTCATAGCCGTTGACGAAATTCTCCATGATCTTCGCGGTGAAGAAACGGTTGTTCTTGCCGGCCTGTTTCCTCTTGTTTTCGAAGTCGACCAGTTCATCCGGCAGGTTCTGCGGCTCGGCATGATGGGGCGTTTTGCTCCAGGTGAACGAACGGGTTTCGGGTGCGTAAACATGCGTCCCGCGGGAGCCGCTGTCGAGATCGGGATATCCGTCGCCGTTGAGATCGACGACTTCAATCGGATGACTGACCGGATGAAAGGAGCCCGCCGCGTCCGGCTCCAGCTTCTTTCCTTGCCGGTTCCAGACGAACCCCTTCCGCGATTCGTCGGACAGGGACGCCAGATCGAGAAAACCGTCGCCGTCGAAATCCCAGATCCAGGGACGATCGTCGGCGCCCGGCAGCTCACGCGGATCAACGCCCAGGTTCCGGGTGTGATCCACAAAATGGAGCTTGCCGGTTTCCTTCAGTTCATTCCGCAGAATCATCGAGCCCGGCACGCCGTGATGCGAGGCGATCAGATCGAGATCGCCGTCGTTATCCAGATCAAACGCCCGCAGGCCCCAGGGCCACCAGCCGTGGCTTTGAAACTTTCCGTCCTGTCGGGCCAGCTCCGTTTGCTGCCAGGCCTCCATCGCCTTGGCAAGGCCGACCTCCCCGGCAGGAACCTGTTCCAGCACCACTTCCGCAGCCAGCGACGGGCTGACAGCCAGCATCAGCCCGAGCGACGAGAGAATCAATAAACGGCACATTTCTGTCTCCCTGGGATGCAAAGAACACGTTGAGAAAACCTGTCGGATTCTGATTCGTCGTTTAGAGGAAGGACAGACGCCGGTCGGTCGCCTTTCACTCCGTGAAAGGACCCGTTATTTCGCGGAGCAAAAGACGTCTGACTATCCGTCAAAGGTTGCGCGTCCCAAGCCAGAGACGACAGACCGACGACTGCCAAAAGTTGCAATCCCAGGCCGCACCTCGCCAGGGAGAAGCTTGATTCTAGGTTCGCCGCCCGGCCGCTTCAACTGCGAGCAAGTTGCCGGCAGACTTTGCGCCACTTATGATGGCGCTCTCAGGTCGCCGTCCCGGCAAGCCCGCGGGGACGGCCCTCGATGCCAGGCAAACCCCATCCTTCTGAACGTCCCCCTTCTCCGGGAGAGAAGCCCCATGCAGCCCGCCACGACCCGCCGGAAACTACTGCGCGACGGAATGCTACTGGGCGTCGGACTGACGGCCGGAGCCTGCGCGCCGTCCGCCTTGCGCATGATGTTCCAGTCCCCTGCCCTGGCGGAAGATCACGGCGACCCGCCGTCGGCCGAGCAGCGACTGCGGGACCGGGGCATCACGCTGCCGCCGCCTCCACAGCCGGTCGCCGTTTACATCCCGGCCGTTCGCGTCGGCAATCTGCTGTATACGTCGGGCCACATTCCAAAACGCGCCGACGGCTCGGCCATCGTAGGCAAGGTGGGGCAGGACCTGACACTTGAGCAAGGTTTCGACGCGGCCCGGCTGGTCGGCGTCAACGTGCTCAGTTCGGTCCGTCATGCGCTCGGCAGCCTGGACAAGGTCGCCCGGCTGGTGAAGGTTCTCGGCGTCGTCAACTGCGTCAGCAGCTTTACGCAGCAGCCGCAGGTGATCAATGGCTTTAGCGAACTCATGATCGAAATCTTCGGCGAAGCCGACGGCAAGGCGGCCCGCAGCGCGATCGGCGCCGGCTCCCTGCCGGGCAACATGGCCGTTGAAGTCGAAGCGATCTTTGAGATTCGTTCCTGACTTCTTTTTTCTCGCAACCCAGCTTTGACCCTTACTAACTTTGAGGCGGTCTGATGTCGAAATCGTGGATGCTACTTCTCCCGGCGGTTCTCCTGGGCGCCTGCCTGCTGGCGGATTCCGCCCAGGCCCAACCCAAAAAAAGAGCGACGCCGCCGACCCGCCCGTTCGATGCTCCGGGCTCGCCGTCCTTTACCCGACTGGATGGAAAGCCGGGCGTGAATCCTCCGGCCGATGTGAACGGCAATTTCGTCATCGGCCCCGAATACGCCCCCGCCCCGGAACGCCAGGTGATGGAAGGCGTACCCCAAGGGAAGGTGTCGCAGTTCACCATGGACTCCACCCAGGGGAAGCTCTTTAATCCAGGCATTGCCCGGGACGTGTTCGGCACGGTCGATCCCAAGAACCCCAAAACGCTGATCGTCGACACGCACGAGATCGACTACCAGAGGCAGATCACCGTCTATGTTCCGGCCCAGTACAAGCCCGGCAGCGAGGCGCCCTTTATGGTCATCCATGACGGACCTAAAGGAAAACCCGACATGACCGTGCCGCACATTCTGGATAACCTGATCGCCCAGAAGCGCGCGCCGGCGATGGTCGTGATCATGATCGCCAACGGCGGCGGCGACGCCCAGGGACATGAGCGGGGCCGCGAATACGACACCATGTCGGGCCTGTTCGCCGAATACATCGAGACAGAAGTGCTGCCGCTGGTGGAGAAAAATTGCGACGTCAAGCTGACCAAGGATCCCGACGGACGCGCCGCCATGGGCAGCAGCTCCGGCGGCTCGGCGGCGCTCATCATGGCCTGGTATCGGCCCGACCTGTATCACCGCGTGCTGACAACTTCTGGCACCTTTGTGAACCAGCAATGGCCCTTCAACCCGGAAACGCCCGACGGCGCCTGGGGCTTCCATAACAAGCTGATCCCCGAAAGCGACCGCAAGCCGCTGCGGATCTTTCTGGCCGTCGGCGACCGCGACAGCCTGAACCCCAACATCATGCGCGACGACATGCACGACTGGGTCGAGGCCAACCATCGCATGGCCAAGGTGCTCAAAGAAAAAGGGTACCCCTACCAGTATCTGTTCTGCCTCAACGCCGGGCACGGCGTCGGCAACGCCAAAGCCCAGTTCCTGCCCCACGCCATCGAATGGGTCTGGCACGGTTATGGTGAGAAGAAGTAGGGCGAGTTCGCCAAACGCATAACGAAAGCCGGCCCAGAAAGCCGGCTTTCGTTCGGACAGCGAAAAGAATAAATGCCGGATTCTGGTTCGTCGTTTTGAGCAAGTACAGACGCCCGACAGTCGCCTTTCACTCCGTGAAAGGACGCGTACTTTCGCGGAGCGAAAGTCGACTTTCTGCGCCGGCGGGTTCGCAAAACAACCCAACCAGAATCGACGGTAATTACCTTCACTTTCCCCGTGAAAGGACGCGTTCTTTTGCGGAGCAAAAGACGACTGACCGTCGGTAAAAGGTGACGCGTCCCCCGCAACAGGCGACAATCCCCAGCAAACGCCTGCCCTGCGGCAGGCGTTTGTCCTGGGATTTGCCCTTCTAAAACTTCAGCGCCCGTTCGACGATTTCCAGCACGTCGCTGGACAGACCCTGCTTTGCCTGGATCCGCTCCAGCTGGGCCTGCATCAGCGACTGGCGTTCCTTGTCGAAGCGGCGAATCGTGTTGAATGCCGAAACCAGCCGCGACGCCAGCTGCGGGTTGTTCGCGTCGATCTGCAGGATATAGTCGGCCAGCAGCGCATAGCCCACGCCGCTTTTGTCATGGAAGCGGCAAGCGTTGGCCGCAAATGCGCCGAGCAGCGAGCGGACCCGGTTCGGGTTGGTAATGGCGAACTTTTCGTGCTGCGTCAGCCGCTTTACCTGCTCCACCACGTCCGACCGACGGGAGCCGGCCTGCACGGCGAACCACTTGTCCAGCACCAGCGGATCCCTGTGCCAGGCCTGGTAAAAGTCGGCCGTCGCCGACTCCCGCTGCGGGCAGTCCAGATCGGCCAGCAGCGACAGCGCGGCGATCTTGTCCGTCATGTTGTCGGCCGCCTGGTACTGGCTGGCGACCAATGCCGTGGTCTCCGGCCGCTCCAGTACAGCCAGGTACGACAGCAGCCGGTTCTTCAGCCGCCGACGATTGATGGAGCGCTCATCGTTCCGGTAAACGGCGTCGCTGGCCAGTTCGTCGTAGCGCGAGCGGAGCGCCGCCTCGTGCCGCTCCGCCAGGCTCTTCCGCACAAACTCCCGCGCGGCGTGAATCCCTTCGGGATCCCACACGGTCATCTCCTGTCCCAGAACCCCTTCGCCCGGCAGCGTCAGGACGAGCGCTTTGAACGCATCGTCGATCGATTCATCGGCCAGCACCGCGGCGAAAGCGTCGTGAATCATCGCGGGGCACTCCAGCGCTTCCCCTGCGGCCGACCGTTCCGCCAGATCCAGCAGCACGTTGGTCGACAGCGATTGCCCCGCGTCCCAGCGGTTAAAGGCGTCGCTATCGTGGGCCGCCAGAAACGCCAGCTCCTCCTGGCTGCAAGCCATTTTGAGCTTCACCGGAGCCGAGAAATTCCGCAACAGCGAGACGACCGGCTCTTCCGCCAGGCCGGTAAAGGTGAACGTCCTGGACGCCTCCTCCAGCAGCAACAACGGCCCCAGGTCGGACGCAATCGGTTCCCCTTCCGCCAGGCGCACGGGCATGTCGTTCCCTTGCGAATCGAGCAGGCCGATCGCCACCGGCAACGGCGGCGGCAAGCGATCGCTGGCGCCCGGGATGCCGTCCGGCAGCGGCGGGTACGACTGTTCCAGCGTCAGCACATACTGCCCCTGGTCGGCCTGCCATTCCCCTGTCGCCTTGAGCGTGGGCGTGCCCGGTTGCGAGTACCAGCGTTCCAGCAGATCCAGATTCGTGTCGTTGGCGTCGGCCATGGCGGCGCGGAAATCGTTACAGGTGACCGCGCTGTTATCGTGCCGCTGGAAGTACAAATCCATGCCGCGGCGAAAGCCTGCCTGGCCGAGCAGTGTCTGATAGATGCGAATGATCTCGGCGCCCTTGTTGTAGACGGTCGCCGTATAGAAGTTATCCATCGCGATGTAGGACTCGGGCCGGATCGGGTGCGCCATCGGGCCGGCGTCCTGCGGGAACTGATGCGACCGCAAAGCGACGACGTCATCGATCCGTTTCACGGCGGCCGAGATCTGGTCCGACGTGAACTGCTGGTCACGAAAAACGGTCAGGCCTTCCTTCAGCGTCAGCTGGAACCAGTCCCGGCAGGTCACCCGGTTGCCCGTCCAATTGTGGAAGTACTCATGGGCAATCACGGCTTCCACGCCCAGGTAGTCATCGTCGGTCGCGGTCGCCGGCGAGGCCAGCACATACTTGGAGTTGAAAACATTCAGCCCCTTGTTTTCCATGGCGCCCATGTTGAAGTCATTGACGGCGACGATCATATAAATGTCCAGATCGTACTCCAGGCCGTAGACGTCTTCGTCCCACTTCATCGACTTCTGCAGCGACGCCAGGGCGTGTTCGCACTTGTCGATATTCTCCGGCTCGACCCAGATTTCCAGCTCCACCTGGCGACCGGAACGGGTGGTGAAACTGCCGCGCTGGCATTTCAAATTGCCGGCCACCAGGGCGAACAGATAACACGGCTTGGGGAACGGATCCTCCCAGACCGCCTGTTGCCGGCCATCGGCCAGCATGCTCTGCGAAATGCGGTTGCCGTTGGAAAGCATCACCGGACAGGCGTCGACGTTGCCGCGAATGGTCACCTGGAACTTCGCCATCACATCGGGGCGATCCAGGTAATAGGTGATATGCCGGAAGCCAAGCGCCTCGCACTGGGTGCAAAAATTGCCCGACGACAGGTACAAGCCGCTAAGCGATTTGTTCTGTTCCGGATTGATCAGGACCTGCGTCGTCAGCAGGAACGAATCGGGGGCGTTCTCGATAATCAGCTGCGTGTCGCTGACCGCGTACTGGTCCGCCGCCAGCGGTTCGCCGTCAAGATGGATCGACTGCAGCTCCATCCCTTCGCCATCAAGCTCCAGGCGGTTTCCCGGCTGATCCGCGTTGCGGCGGAAACGGATATGCGCCGTGACCAGCGTGCGGGACGCTTCGAGATCAAACTCCAGAGCGACGTCGTCAATCCAGTAAGCCGGGCGCGTATAATCTTTCCGATAAACAATGACGGGCTTCTCTTGGGTAGACACCGTGACAACTCCGTTCGGGATATGCAGCTTGGGATAGGCAGCTTATGGTTAGGCAGCAAGGCGATCGCCAAGGCGGATCGTGGATTAACGGCCAGAGAAAGTCTCCGCCGGGCTGCAGTATATCGAGTCCCGGTCAGAATTCACCCAACGGCGTCGCCGATTCAAGCGCCTGCGTGATCGCGTCACGGTTGTGGGTGATTCCCCGCAAGTAGCCAAAGTCGCCAGACTTGGGAGAGAGTCGTCTGGGCCAGGCAAACAGCGGCCAAACTCTGGCGAGTTCGTTTACGGGTGACCGAAGGGGCGTTTTGGCGTGCGGCGATGCACCGAAAAGACGGAGATTCCTGGGGGAAAACATGGTAAGATCGAATCGGTTCCGGGAAGCTCGCTGCGGTCAAACAGCGGCTCCCACCCGCCCGGACCGAGCCAAACCCTGCATCAAATGCATCGACCCGCCTGGGGACTGCCTGTCCTGGAGTTTGCCACTCGTGAAATTACTTCCCGTCTGGATCGCCTGCTGCCTGCTGTTCGCGCCCATCGCCACCGCCCAGAATGCGGCGCCGGCGTCTCCTGACACCGCGAACGTCCCCTCGCTGGCCGAACTGAAAGCAGCGGGAGCCCAGCGGTCGAGCTACCGACAGGCGTCGCCGCAGCCGATCGAAACGGCCGTCCCCCAGCCGCGACTGGCCGCTTTTCGCCAGGAGATTCAGCCGATCCTGCAGCAGACCTGCGTGCCATGCCACGGGCCAGAGCTGCAGGAGGGGAACATCCGCATCGACACGCTCGATCCCGATCTGCTGCATGGCGACGACGTGGACTGGTGGCTGGAAGTGGTCGCCGTGCTGAGCAAGGGCGAAATGCCGCCCGCCGACGAAGCCGAACTGGCCGACCAGGATCGCAGCAAGATCATCGAGTGGCTGTCGACCGAGATCCAGACCGCGTCGACCGTCCGCCGCGCGGAACAAGGACGCTCCTCCTTCCGCCGTATGACGCGTTACGAATACCAGTACGCCCTGCAGGATCTGCTCGGCGTGCCGGGCAACTTCGCCGACAACCTGCCGCCCGAGTCGCCCTCGGAAGACGGCTTCCAGAACAGCTCGGAAATGCTGCACATGACGGCGACCCAGCTCGCCGCCTGTCGCGAGTCAATCCGCCAGGCGCTGCGGCGGGCCATCGTCCGCGGCGATCAGCCCCCGCCCCAGTACTGGGGCGTATCCATGGAAGACGCCGCAGCCGCCGAATGGGTCAAGCAGGACGAACAGCTGGCCAGGATCAGGGAGCAGCACAAGAACGATCCGGAAAAGCTGGCACAAGAATTAAAACGACAGACAGCCCGCTTCCAGGCCCGACCCAGCGGAGCCCATTACCGGAACCTGACCACCGGACAGACCGCCGGCGCCTCCTGGCGTTACTCGGGCGCCAGGTACGCCTGGAAACCGGCCGCAGCGCCGCCGGAGATCCCGGCGGATTTCGATCACGTCGCCGTCATTCCGCCGCGGCAAAAGTTGATCGTCGAACTGGGCGACACGGTTCCCGACGAAGGCGTCCTTCGCGTTCGCATCCGCGCTTCGCGCACCTCCGCGGAAGAGCAACCGGCCCCCAGCCTGCAGCTGGAATTTGGCTGGCAGGCGAGCAACGACTCGCACGCCTCCGTGCGGATCAGCGACCACGACCTGGCGATTACCGCCGGGCCCGATCAGCCCGAGTTCTACGAGTGGCGAATTCCCCTGAGCGAGGTCTATCCGCGTAACTCGGTCCGCGGCGTCAATCGTATGGGCGACCTGCCGAGCCCTTCCGAGTACATCAAAATCGTGAACAGCTCCGTCTCCGGCGGCGATGTCCAGCTGGACTACGTGGAGATCACCGCGCCCGTTTACGACCAGTGGCCGCCCGCCTCGCATACGCGCATCTTTTTCGACAGCCCGCACCGCCAGGACGAAACGGTCTATGCGCGGGAAGTGCTCGCCCGCTTTCTCACCCGCGCCTGGCGCCGACCGCCGACGCCGGCGGAGCTGGATCAGAAGCTGGCCCAGTTCACGCGGATCCGCCCGCAGTGCGACGACTTCCAGGACGCCATGACCGAAGTGCTGGAAACGGTGCTCGCTTCCCCCCGCTTCCTGTACCTGGTCGCCGCGGACGACACCGACGCGGAGAGCCGGACGGCCGACTTTGAACTCGCGACGCGATTGTCCCTGTTCCTGTGGTGCAGCACGCCGGACGAGGAACTACTGGACCTGGCGGCCGACGGACGACTGGCCGACCGCGAAGTGCTGGCCAGCCAGGTGCGGCGGATGCTGGCCGACCCCAAGGCCGAACGATTCTCCCGACACTTTGTCCGACAATGGCTGGGCATGCAGCTGCTGGACTATTTGAACGTCGACCGGAAAGCGTACCCGCAGTTTGACCCGGCCTTGAAAGAGGCCATGCAGCAGGAGCCGGTCGCCTTCTTCCAGGAGATGCTGCAGCAGAATCACAGCGTGCTGGATTTTCTCCATGCGGATTACGCCCTGGTCAACGAACGGCTGGCAAAGCACTATGGGCTGTCCGATGTTGAAGGGAACCACTTTCGTCGCGTCAAGCTGGATCTGCAGCCGGAACGCGGCGGGCTGCTGACCCAGGCGGGCCTGCTCGCCATGAACTCCGACGGCAAGGATTCGCATCCGCTGAAACGCGGCATCTGGATGCTCAAGAGCCTGCTCAACGATCCGCCGCCCCCGCCGCCGCCGGCCGTGCCGGAGATCGACCTGGCCGACCCGGAGATTGCAAAGCTCACGCTGAAAGAGCGGATCGAAGACCACCGGAACCATACGGCCTGCATGTCGTGCCACGCCAAGATTGACCCGTGGGGGATCGCCTTTGAGAACTTCGACGCCGTCGGAGCCTGGCGAACGCAGGTCCAGGGAAAACCGGTCGACGCTTCCAGCCTGCTGTTCAACCGGGAAAAACTGGACGGCGTGGACGGACTCAAACGCTACCTGCTGGAACACCGCCAGGACCAGTTCGCCCGCGCCCTGGTGCATAAAATGACGACGTTCGCCCTGGGACGTCCCCTGACGTTCGCCGACCGCGCCCCCATCGACCAGATCACGGCCGAGCTCCGCCGCCAGGACGACGGACTGGCCACGCTGGTGCAATTGATCGTCGCCAGCGATCTGTTTTCGCCGCAGTAACTTCCTTCGCCATCCACGCCGCACGAACTCGCCGTCATCCCTCTGCAAAGGCAAGCCTTATGAATACGCCCCTCGCATCCGTTGATCGTCGACACTTCCTGCGCGGCGCCGGCGTCGCCCTGGCGTTGCCGCTGCTGGAATCGTTTGCACGCGCCGCCTCCGAACAACCGGCCGCGCCCCGGCGGTTCGCCTGTTTCTACATGCCCGACGGCGTGCCGATGCCGCTGGCGGAAGATCCGGCCCACCGCGACTGGTCCTGGTTCCCGCATGGCAGCGGGAAGGATTTCACCTTTTCCAAATGCCTGGATCCGCTGGAGCCGCTGCGGAGCGATCTGACCGTATTGTCGGGCTTCTCGCATCCGTCGGCCCGGTCGATCCACGGCCATTCCAACGCCGACCAGTTCCTGACCGGCGCCGCCACGGGCCCTGCCGGCGACTACCGGAACAGCATTTCGCTCGACCAGGAATTTGCCGCCCACGTGGGCGACCAGACGCGGTTCTCTTCGCTCGTCATGTCAACCGACGGCGGCGCCGGCACGCCCCGCGGCGCGCATACGTTGTCGTTCAATCGCAGCGGCCGGGCCATTCCCGCCGAGCACAGGCCGAAGCGGATCTTCGACATGCTGTTCGTTAAAAGCGATGACCAGGCGGCCCGTCGCCTGGCGCGGAGCGAGAGTTCCCTGGACGCCCTGCGGGAAGACGCCCGCTCCTTGCGAAAAACGCTGTCGGCCAACGACCAGAAGACGCTTGACGAGTACCTGGAATCGGTCCGCGACACGGAGATCAAGGTCGCCAAAGCGAAGCGCTGGATCAACATCCCGCTGCCCCAGGTCGACGTCGATCACCTGCAGCTCGACATCACCCCCGAAGATCCGCGGGTCTATCTGCAGACCATGTTCGAGCTGATCTATCTGGCCTTCAAAACCGATTCCACCCGCGTCGCCACCTACCAGATTGGCCGGGAGAACGGCATCGGCGTCAGCGATTATCTGGCCCGGGCGGTCGGCTTCAACCTGACACATCAACTGTCGCACAACACCAAGAATCCCGGCGGCTGGAAAAACTTTGGCCTGTACTGCCGCTTCCTTAGCGAAGAATTCGGACGCTTCGCCAGTCGCCTGAAAGCGACGCCCGAGCCCGGCGGGAACGGCCCCATGCTGGACAACACGCTGCTGCTGTTCGGGTCTGCTTCCAGCGCGTTCCACCTGTCCCGCAACTACCCGCTGATTCTGGCCGGCGGCAAAAACATGGGCTTCCAGCACGGGCAATACCTGAACCACTCCGGCGACAACCCCGCCGGCGGCGCCTGGAACGGCGGCCGGGAACCGTGGCAGCAAGAGATCACGCGGGAAGACATCCCGCTGGCGAATCTTTATGTCACGATGCTGCAGCGACTCGGCGTAGCAACCGACCAATTCGCCGACAGCACCGGCCCGCTCGACGGCGTGTAAGGGGGAAGAAGGACTGTGTGTCTGGCAACTCTGTACGCCAGGCGGCCCGACCGGACCAGGTAATGTCAGCCGCAAGCCTTTGCAGCAACTCATTGCCTGCGGCGGCGATGAGCCATCGGTAGATCCTTATATTCTTAAAAACAACAGGGATCAGTAAACGAGTTGACACTCAGGAACCGCCTTCTGAAAGGCCTCGATGGCGGCGGGGGAGATCTGATTGCTGTGATCTAGCTCTAGAAGTTTCAGTTTTTTCAGGGACCCCAAGTGACGTAGTCCTACGCTGGTCATGATAATGCTTCGGACGTTGAGACGCTCTAAGTTTTCGAGACCGGAAATGACCTTGAGAGAAGCGTCGGTGATCTTTTGGTTGTGATAAATATTGAGTCGCTTCAACTGCTGAAGCTTGCTGAGGTGAGCAATTCCCTCATCGGTCAATTGCTCATTGAATCGAATGTCCAGGACCTCCAGATCCGTCAGCTTCCCTAAGTGCTGGAGTGACTCGTCAGAGAGATCAGTCCCTTCCAAATAAAGAACTCGCAACTTTTTTGCGTGGACCAGGGAGGCGATTGACTTTTCCGTCAGTTCGCAACGGTCAAGTACAAATGCTTTGAGGTCCGGCAGGTTGATGAGGATGGCAGCGGCTTCGTCATCCAGGATGCACCAACTGAAACCGACTTCAACGAGGCCGGGCAAGCCTTTGATGGACTGAAGAGCTGTCGGCGAGATCGACTGTTTTTCGTCCGAAAAATAATCCCTTCCACGACTGCTCAGATAAGATCCGTCAGCTTTATACGTTCGGGTAAGTGACAGGCCAAATTCCTTTAGCCGCTTCTGCGCTTCCAACTCCCTTTCCGTGATTTCTTCCCAGGCAGCAGAATCCGCTGCCTTTGGTTGTTCGGCGATCGTCGCTTCAGGGAATACCAGGCCTGCGGCAAGGCACGTAACGCAGGCCGTTATCGACAACCTGAAACGGTTGAGTAATACAAAAAACATGGTGCAGCTGCTCCTCCCAATCCGCGGTGCTTCCCATCGGTTCGAGCGCATGATTGGAGAGGTCGCACCTGTTCAAGTAAAGCATCCGTAACTCTGCTGCGTCCACCCACGAAAACCCAAGTGGTCGCACGCAGGTTCGGTCCGACGGCCGTTCGTCTGCATGCGGCAAACGAACGGCCTGACGATTACGGCGAGTCGTTAACCAATCTGGTTCTCGCCGCGGTTCTCGGCCTGGTGGATGGTCAGCGGCCAGCCCGGGAACTGGTTGCCAGGCTTGCCGTCGGACGCGTCGACCAGGAAGCGGAACGACTCGATGTGGTACGTCTTTTTGTCGACGTCGAACGTCACCATGCCAAAGCCGCTGCCTTTCTCATGGGCCCGGTCGTAGCGGTTCGGCGCCCGGCCCACTTCGGGATTGCCCACGGCGTATACGTAGACATTGTTGCCGAACGTGTCGACGAACTCGCCCGTATTGGCCAGGCCGTGCTTGGGGCGATTGGCGTGCTCCATCCCCACTTCATCAGGGCGCCACCAGCGGGGATACCCGACGGCGACGGCGGGCGGGCAGAACGACCAGCTGCTGTCGCGCTGCTCGCCGCCGCCGTACTGGCAGAGCGTGGTCAAATGCTGGTCGCCGTTGATATGCAGCGCCATCGCAGGCCGCAGAATGTCGACCGCCCGGCGCCGGGGCGTTTGCGGCCAGGCGCCCGAATCGAGATCGCCTTTGAGATAGCCGTCGTAGCTGCCGTGGTGGGTCGCCACGCCGGCGAACACCGTCTGGCTGAGCAGCGCCTTGAGCGTATGGCCGCGCCAGTCTTCGGCCCAATGCTTGAGAAACGCTTCCTGGCGTTCGCCCAGCAGCACCAGTCCCGGCTTGTCGAGCGTGCGGCAATCGAACTTGGGATCCAGCACATGGTCGGCCCGGCCGCTGCCCGTATCGACCCGTTCGGGTCCGCTTTTCCATTGACGATCGCCGATAATCCCGAAGCTCACGCCGCCGTAGACCATGTCGCCGAAATAGACGCTGATATCCTGCAGGCAAGGCGTCGCATCGAACGGATCGGGGTGATGGCCAACGTTCGTGCGATGCACCACGTTCACCATTTTGGCCGGCTGGGCGTAACCGCCTTTGGACGAAGCGCCCGAGTCGCCCTGGTTCATTTTGGCGCCGCCTTCGCCCCAGATGTTCCCCTGGAACACATCGTGATCGTCGGGCAGGCAGAGCGTGGGCTGGTCGCACATGACGGAGCGGAACGCCCAGCCAAACTGATAGAACTTGCGCAGATAGTTCAAAATTGCCGGGTCGGCCGGCTCCCTGATGATGCCGAAGCCGCCGTGGTTTTCATACAGCTGGTCGCCCGAGAAAAGCATCAGGTCGGGCTTCAGCCGGGCCAGATTCCGCACCACCGGCTCGTAAGGGAACGCGTAGTCGTTCTGGCAGGTGAGCGTCGCCATGCGGAGCGGACGGCCGGCCGGATTGGCCTGGATCGTTCCGGTCCATTCGTCGGGCGTTTCCGAACCGTCGGTATGTTTCTCCCGATAGACAAGCTTGTAAGGCGTCGCTTTGCTTTCGTCCCAGTTGGGAACGCGGAAGGCGGCGACCCAGGCGTCGGGGTCCAGCTTCGCTTCGCCCAGCGACTTCCAGTCGTCGCCGGTCTGGATGAGCAGTTCGACGGTCTGGTTGTCCTGGGCTCCCAGCGGCCCGGTCAGGGCGCTGATCTTCATCACAAAGCCTTCTTTGGATCGCGAATCGCTCAGCGAGTACATCGACCAGAGCAGCGGACCAAACCGCTGAGCCGGGCTGACCGTAAAGGCGTCGCCTTCCATCTGCCAGGAGCGGAAGCGATAGCGCGACCGGGCCGCCGGCGGCTGTTTGGCTCCGCGCCGCTGCGGGGGCGAGTAATTGCTGACCAGCGCCACATTCCCCAGCAGCGCGTCGCCCGGCGCCAGGTACGAAACCTTCCCCAGGCTGGCTCCGCTCTCGGGAGACATGGCTTCCAAAGTCAGAGCGACCTTGTCGTCCTGCGCCACGGCGGTCAGCAGCAGGTCGAAGGCCTTTAGACCGGCGGCGTCCTTCAGCGGGGCCTGTTTGGGGCCGAGCACCAGCTGCCCGTCGCGGACACCGGCGTTCAGGCCATTGCCGGCGAAGCAGTTGCTGCGATGTTCGTTGATATCGCTCCGCACGCCGATGCGGAAACCGGCTCCGGCGTCTTTCCCTTTGGTCTCGACCTGTTCGACCCGCACCGTCATGCGGAAGCCCTGGTCGGGCCGCGTGATCTGATGCGTGAGGGAATGCACGCTGCGGTTGCCGCCCAGGTTCTGGCACTCAGCGGCGCCGTCGACGATCCGCCAGTCTTCCATCGGGTTGGCCCAGTAGTCCCCGCCCAGCCAGACGCGATCATGCGTTTTGCTCCACGCATCCGCGACTTCGACTTCCGCCGCACCGGCCCCGTCCGCGCGCGAGGCGCCAACGCTAACGACCGCGCTGGCGGCGGCCGCCAGCTTCAGAACGGTACGACGATCAGGATCATTTCTCATGATGGATATCTCAAGCAGAAGGTACAGAATGCAAAGGGAAAAGGGCCGACGAGGAGCCTCGCGACGACTCGGTCCGCATGGCAATGGGACGACGGCTGAGCCTTGGGCGTACTACCAGGATATACGCGCACGCCAGCACTTGCCACGCGCTATGGCGTCCGGTGAACCAGCCCCCCGCCGTTGGAATCTCTCCGCGCAGCCACAGGAGCCGGCCGGCAGCCGGTCGAAGCCCAACAAGCGTCACCCGCCGATGCGGACGACGGAAAGAAAGTCGCCGCTTTTTAGACGAGCAGTTGCGACAGCTCACCCGTGCTGTCGGCGAACGATTCCACCGGGATGTTCGCCCGGTCGAGCATGGTGACGAACAGGTTCGCCAGCGGCGTTTCTTCGGTGTACTGCAGGTACTGCCCGTGCGCCATGCCCAGCTTCCGCCCGCCCGCCACGATCAACGGGTAGTTCCGGTTCTGGTGCGTTTTGCTGTTGCTGCTGCCGTACAGGACCAGCGTATGGTCGAGCATGTTCCCGTCTCCTTCGGGCGTGGACTGCAGGCGCTTGAGAAAGTACGCGAAGTGCTCGGCCAGGAACTGGTCAAAGCGTCCCAGCTTTTCGGCCCCTTTGTCGCTGGCTCCGCTGTGGGCCAGGCCGTGCCAGTTCCCTTCCAGCCCGACGGCCGCGGGGAAGGAGTTGGCGATGGTCGTGGCGCCGGCCACCTGGCCGATCATGTAAGTCGCCAGGCGGGTGGAGTCCGTCTGGAAGGCCAGCAGCATCAGGTCGTACATGGTCCGCAGGTACGTTTGCGGCGTTTTCTGATCGACGTCCAGGGCGATCGACTCGGCGTCGACCTTCGGCTTGGGGATATCCAGCCAGCGCTGCGACTGCTCGACCTGCTGCTCCACCTGGCGCAGCGAGGCCAGGTAATCGTCGAGCTTCTGCTGGTCAACCTTCCCCAGTTGCCGGCGGAGCGAGCGGGAATGATCCAGCACACGGTCCAGCATGCTGGCCGTGTTGACCAGCTTGCGGCGTTCTGTCTGGGCCGCGTCGTCGTTGCCGAACAGCCGGGCAAACACTTGCTGCGGGCTGGCGAGCGCGGGGATCGGCTTCCCTTTGGCGGAGAAGCTGAGCGTGGTGGAACGGGTCGGTTCGCCCACGCCGCCGTCGCTGGAAAGGATCAGGGAGCGATAGCGGGTGTCGTCGCCAATGTGCTGGGCAGCGTACTGATCGAGCGAGATGTCATTGACGAACAGCGGCCCTTTCAAGGAGGCGCCCGTCAGAAAGGTGTCGCCCGTATCGTGCCCGCCCAGGGTCCGGCCGCGGGGATGCGAGAGCCCGCCCAGGATGGTGATCTGGTCGCGCAGGTCGGCCAGCGGCTGCAGCGGTTTGGTGAGCTGGTAGTCGCGTCCTTCGCCGCGAGGGAACCAGCCCCAGTCGCGCAGGCCGCCGTCCTCACTGGGCATGGAGACGCCGAACGGGAAGTAAACAAAGGCCATCCGCCGCGGCGGCGTTTTGGCGGCGGCTCCAAAACTCATGCTTTCCAGCAGCGGCAACGCCAGCGCCAATCCGGCGCCCTGCAGGCACGTTCGTCGATCCAGTCGCCAGGATTTATTCGCCATCGGTAAAGGTCTTCCTGAAAGATAAGGGGTTGCCTGGTGTGTCTTTGAATCGTCTTACTTGGTCTGGAACGGTTCGCTCGCTACGATCCGGGCGATCAACTGGTCCAGGCGGTAATCGTCGCTGGCGAACTGGGCCGTCAGCTCGTCGACGATCGCCTCGTCCGGCAGTTCCAGACTGCGTCCCAGGGCGTAAACCAGCACCCGTTTGGCCAGCGAACGGGCGAACGGCTGCTGCTGCTTCTCCAGCAGGTAACGCTGCAGGTCGGCCACGCCGGCCACCTCGGTTCCATCGGGCAGTACGGCGGCTGCATCGACAGGCGCCGGCTTGCGTCCGCGACCGGTGACGATCGTTCGCCACTGGCCCACGGCGTCGAAGTTTTCAAACGCCACGCCCCAGGGATCAATGCCGCGGTGGCAACCGTTGCAGGACTCTTTTGCCCGGTGCATTTCCAGCTGCTGCTTCAGCGGCAAGCCGGCCACGCTGGGCGATTTGGAATCCAGCTCCGGCACGTCCGGCGGCGGCGGGGCCGGCGGGTTGTCCAGCAGACGATCCAGCAGCCAGACGGCCCGTCGAATCGGATGCGAATCCTCGCCGTTGGAATTGGTCAGCAAAAAGCTGCCCTGGGTCAACAGGCCGCCGCGGATGCTGTCGGCCTCCAGCGGCACGCGTTCAAAGTCCATGCCGCGGGGACCGGGCAAGCCGTAATGCTCGGCCAGCGGCCGGTTCAGCATGACAAAGTCGGAATCAATCAGCAGCAGGGCGCTGAGTTGGTTGTTCAGGATCTCGGCGAAAAATTGCTGCGTTTCCCGCTGCATGTCGTCTTTCAGGCGGTCGTCGAACTTGCCGTAAAACTGCGGGTTGACGGCCACCCGGGTCAGGCCGGACAGGTTCAGCCACTGGTTGCTGAAGTGCTTGACGAACTGCCCTGACCGGGGATCGTCGAGCATCCGCGTCACTTGCGCCGCCAGTTGTTCCGGCTGTCGCAGCTGGCCCGCATCGGCGGCCGCCATGAGCGGCGCGTCGGGCATGGTGCTCCAGAGAAAGTACGATAATCGCGAGGCCAGTTCATGATCGGTCAGCGGCTGCCGACCGGCGTCGGTCCGCGGCTCCACCAGGTACAGGAAGTCGGGCGAAATCAGCGCCAGCGATAAGGTCTCCCGGAACGCCTCTTCCAGCGTCGGCGAAGTGGGCCGCACCTCGGCGAAGAACGCCAGCAGCGGTTCCAGATCGGCTTCCGTCGCTGGGCGACGGTACGCCCTGCGCAAGAACCGTTCCAGCACCTGGCGGGCATACTCCGATTCGCTGAGCGATTCGTCCCGCGGGAAGAGAATCTGCGTATGGCTCTCCGGCGGCCAACTGGTCGACACGGGCCCGAGGAACTCGATCGACTTCAGCACGATCGCCGGCGCCGATTCGCGATCGGCCTTCTCCTCGGTGTCTTTCGTCACGACGACTGGTCCCTGGTAAACGTTACGCAGGTTGATTCGCAGGCCCGGGAACTTCGGGTTGTGGCCCGGCAACGGGAAGTCTTCGATCCGGCCGCGGAACTCCAGCACCTGCGGCTGGCCAGCGGGCGCGGTGACATCGGCCTCGCCCAGGATCCGTTCCGGGCTTTGGGTATCGGCCCGGACTCCCAGGGCGACCTGCAGGCGGGGGAAGCCGACTTCCGGCGTCGCTGCCGCTTCCGCCGTGATGCGGATCAGGATGTCGCCTTCGCGGGGGAACTGCTGGACGACCGTTTGATAGTACGAGCTGGTATCCTTCGGCTCCAGCCGGGCGGCGGCGCCCTTCTGCTTCTTCCGAAAGTTCTTCAGCAGGTTCTGGCGTTTGTTCTCAATCTGTTGCGGCTTCATGCCGGTGGTGTCAAAATCTTCCAGCACCAGCGGCCTGATCTCCTGGGCGAACGAATGCGACTCCGGCCGCGGGCCGCTGACGATCGCCTTCCGCAGGGCGTTACGCGCCGCCTGCAGGTAGTACTCGATCTGCATCGCCGAAACGCCCAGCGAGGCGCCGTTGTTCTGGAAGCCTTCGGGCGACGTCGACTCGGGCGGAAGCTCGGCGGCGTAGTTCAAATCCAGGCCGATCAGGTCCCGCATGGTGTTCTGGTATTCATAGTTCGTCAAACGACGAAACACCACGCGGCCGCCCGTGCTGCGGCGAGCGTCGATGGCGTGCTGCAGTTCGCTCGTCAGCCAGTCCGTGAGCAGCTTGCGCTCGGCCGGCGTCGGCTGCGGTTCTTTGGCAGGCGGCATCTGGCCCAGGTTGAGCTTGTTCAGCACATCGTGCCAGGTTTCCGCGTCGGAACCTTGCACCAGATCCGGGTTGAGCTGCGACAACGACAGATCGCCCTCCTGCTGCTCTGCCCCATGACAACGCATGCAGTGCGTTTTCAACAACGGCAGCACCTCGGCCTGGAAAACCTTCAGACGACCGGTCGGCTCCACCGCCTGCGCCAGCGCCGGCAGCAAGAGCCCAAGCGCAACAGCAATTGACAAAAGATGCTTCAACATGCGGGGAAATTCGCAAAAACGGGAAGGCTGAAGAGGTTCCATGACGACGCGTTCGAACGCAACAACGTCGACCACGACCAGGGCGGGACTGCCGCCAGTATAACCGTTCGTTGATCCTTTCGAAATCTCTTTTCCGGCGCCGGCGGCAAGACGCAGGCTTTGGGAAACCGGGCGATCCGTTTCGGCCCCTGGCATGCAGACGAAGTCGCACGACCTGGGCGGGAGGATTCCTGGCAAGGGAAACGACGGGCAAACTCCGGTGAGTTCGGCGACGGACGACCGATTGGCTTTCACGGGCGAACCGGGAGAATTCGGTTGATCTGGCCAGATCAGCCTCGTACCTTTCTCTGCAGGCTTGCTCTTCAGGCCGGCAACGCATTTCCGATTCCGCTCGGGGGTTCGATCTCCCCCCGCACCTGCCGACGCGAGCGCTTTGGCGTCTGAGGCGATCCGGTCCTGCCTTTCCCCCACTCCCTTCCCGCATGCCTTCCCACCGACGGTATCCGCGGAAATCGATGCTGCGCGGTTTTCTGCAAATCGCCGTAACTGCTTTCAGTTGCCGCGGATGTGTCAGGAAGAGAAGACGAATCAGGAACCGCCGCCGGAAGAAGCACGGCCTCGCGAAGCGAAGAAATCGCGATTTGATACCACCCCTCGATCCCCCGTTCTTAATCTTACTCTTAATCCTTCTTGGAGCGACGAACCGCCTGCGCTCGCTCGTCATCTGGCCGTCAGATCGATCGGGGTTCCTTGATTCGACCGTCCCGCTGGGGATTAAGATTAGGATTAAGATTAAGAGTAAGAGTAAGAGTTGAAGGAGGAGGCGACCCAGGAACCACCGCCGCCGGGAGCACGGTTCGCGAAGCGAAGAAATCGCGATTTGATACCACCCCTCGATCCCCCGTTCTTAATCTTAATCCTTCCTGGAGCGGCGAACCGCCTGCGCTCGCTCGTCATCTGGCCGTCAGATCGATCGGGGTTCCTTGATTCGACCGTCCCGCTGGGGATTAAGATTAGGATTAAGATTAAGAGTAAGAGTTGAAGGAGGAGGCGACCCAGGAACCGCCGCCGGAAGGAGCACGGCTCCGCGAAGCGAAGAAATCGCGATTTGATACCACCCCTGCATCCCGTCCCATTTCACGGGCATGGTTCTGCGCGCAGTCCGGCCGCCCGTTGTCGGTTAATATGGATCCGCCGCCTGGCGGAGTTGTCGCTCCCTGGGTAAACACCCCTTGCCTCCCACCATTCGCTCGCCTCCTGCAAGCGCCCCGTGAATCACCCCTGCAAGCTGCCAAGGATTTTGCCCATGCGTTTCTCTCCTTTGCTGGCGACCTGCTTTCTGCTGCTGGGTCAGATGTCCCTGTCGGCGGACGACGGGAACCGGCTGGCTTACCTCAACGATTTCTGCAATCCGTACTATGCACATCGGACCTTCCCCAAACTCGTGACGCCGCAGTGGGTGGGAGAAGCAGGCGTCGAGGCCGTCGTCACCCTGGGCATCGACGATATGCGCGAGGTCGACAAGTACGAGACGTACCTGCGCCCCATTCTCGAGCGTCTGAAGAAGATCGACGGCAGGGCGGCCGTCAGCATCATGACCTGCTCGATCGATCCCGCGCACCCGCACCTGCAGACGTGGCTCAAAGAAGGCGTCTCGCTGGAAACCCATACGGCCGATCACCCCTGCCCTTGCCTGCAGGGCGGCGACTTCGACAAGGCGAAAAGCACCTACGACCGCTGCGTCGATCAGATTTCCGCCATCCCCAACAATCGACCGGTCGCCTTTCGCTTCCCTTGCTGCGATTCGCAAAACACCCCCAGCCCCAGGGCGTTCGCCGAGATCATCAACCGCACCACGCCCGGCGGGAACTACCTGCAGCTGAGCACTTCCGTCAGCGCCATGCTGACGGCCGACGATCCGGATCTGCCGCGGGAACTGGTCCTGGACCGCGACGGCAAACCGCGGTTCTCCCGCTATGTGCCGTTTCCGTCCTTTGTTAACAAGGTGGAGAATTACCCGTATCCGTTTGTGATCGACCGGCTGTGCTGGGAGTTCCCGACTGCCGTGCCGGATGACTGGCAAGGCTTCCATCTGCAGCAGGCCAATAACCCCAAGACCCTTGAGGACATGAAGGCGACCCTCGATGCGACCGTGATCAAACGCGGCGTGCATAACTTCGTCTTCCATCCGCACGGTTGGATTCGCAACGATCAAATGGTCGACTTCATCGACCACGCCGTCGAACAGCATGGCGGCAAGGTCAAGTTCCTCAACTTTCGCGAATGTATCGACCGGCTGAACAAGCATCTGCTCGCCGGCCAGCCGCTGCGCGATGAACACGGCGGCGACAACGGCGTCCGCATCCTCGATCTGAATAACGACGGCTACCTCGATGTGGTCATCGGCAACGAGCAGCTTCAGCGCACCCGGATCTGGCTGCCGAAAGAAAACAGATGGCAGGAGTCCGACTTCCCCACGCGGATCGTCGATCTCAATGCGAACGGCACGCATGTCGATGCGGGCGTGCGGTTCGGCGTGCTGGCTGGCCCCGGTACGACCAGCCTGATCGTGCGGAACGAAAAAACGGCCGGCGTCTGGCACTTTGACGGCAAGAACTGGCAAGAAGACAAACAGTCGCTCGCCGGCCTGGCGATCGACGGCCAGCCGATTTTCACGGCCCGCGCCGGCGTCGACCAGGGCGTGCGGCTGCGCGACCTCGACGGCGACGGCCGCTGCGAAGTGATCGTCAGCAACCCCCAGCAGCAAACGGTCTTCGCCTGGCAGAACGAGGAGAAATCCTGGCGACGGCTGCCGTTCTCGCTGCCGGAAGAAGCCGTCATCGTTGACGCGCAGGGCGGCGACCAGGGGCTGCGACTGATGGACATCGACGAGGACGGCCACGACGATCTGCTGCTTTCCAACGAACGCCGCTTTGGGCTGTACCTGTGGGAGTCCCTGGAAAAAGGCTGGGCCCGCGAGGTCCGCGCCGGCCGGCGAGGCGACGGCAGCGACGCCATCCCCATGATCTCGCGATCCGGCACAAACAACGGCGCCTGGTTCGCCGCACGTCACTTGTGGATCCAGAACGAGGACACCCACAAGCTGCCCGATGGCGTGGATCGTCGTTCGTTCGCCGATCTGCTCGGCGGCAAACCGGCCCGGCCCCGCTCGATCGAGGCCTCGCTCCGCAGTATCGAACTTCCCGAAGGCTTCACCGCGCAGCTGGTCGCCGCCGAACCGCTCGTCATGGATCCTGTCGCTTTCGACTGGGGACCGGACGGCCGATTATGGGTCGTAGAGATGGCCGACTACCCACTGGGCGTCGACGGCCAGAGCAAGCCGGGCGGCCGCGTCCGCTGGCTGGAAGACGTCGACCAGGACGGCGTCTACGACCGTTCCACCCTGTTCCTTGATAACCTGTCGACGCCCAATGGAATCATGGCTTGGCGGAACGGCGTGCTGATCACGGCCGCGCCCGATGTGCTGTACGCAGAAGACACGACCGGCGACGGCAAGGCCGATCGCGTCGAGGTGCTGTTCACCGGGTTTGGCAAAGGGAACCAGCAGCATCGGGTCAACGGCCTGAGCTGGGGGCTGGATAACTGGGTCTACCTCGCCAACGGCGATAGCGGCGGCGTGGTCGTATCCAAAAAGACCGGCGCCAAGGTCGACATCCGCGGCCGCGATATCCGCATCCGTCCCGACCAGGGTCTGATCGAACCGGTGGCCGGGCAAAGCCAGTTCGGCCGCAGTCGCGACGACTGGGGGAACTGGTTCGGCAGCAACAATCCGAACCCGGTCTTTCACTACGTCCTCGACGATCACTACCTGCAGCGGAACCCGCACTTCTCGCCGCCCGCTTCCCGACGGGACGCCCGCGAAGGCTCGACGCTGGTCTATCCGATCAGCCCCAACATCAGCCATTGCGACCCCAAGCACCGGCCGCTCGGCTCGCCGTCGATCTTCACTTCCTGCAACAGCACGATCGTGTATCGCGACGACCTGTTCGGTCCCGACTATGCCCAGAGCACCTTCACCAGCGAGCCCGTCTATAACCTGATCCACCGCCGCCTGCTGCTGCCCGAAGGCGTCACGTTCCGCAGCGTGCGGCCCGACGACATGCAGACGACGGAGTTCTTCCGTTCCAGCGATCCCTGGTGCCGGCCGACCAGTCTCCGCGTGGGTCCCGACGGGGCCCTGTATGTGGCGGACATGGTGCGTGAAGTGATCGAGCACCCGGAGTGGATTAACGACGAGCTGGAGAAACAGATCGACGTCCGCGCGGGGCATGACCGCGGCCGGATTTATCGCATCGCCCCCGTCGGCGTTCCACGGCGGTCGGTTCCCCGGCTGGACACGCTGGGCACGGCCGAGCTGGTCGCCGCCCTCGCCAGCCCCAGCGGCTGGCAGCGGGACCTGGCGCACCGGATGCTGGTCTGGCGCGGAGATGAGGCGGCCATCGAACCGCTGCAGCAGTTGCTGCGCAAGCATCCCGACCCTCGCACCCGGCTGCAGGCGTTGTGCGTCCTGGAGGGTCTGGGAACCATGCCTCCGGCGTCGCTGGCTCAGGGCTTGAAAGACGCGGACCCGCGCGTGCGGACGCGCGCCCTGCGCATCGGCGAAGCGCAACTGGCCGGGACGAACACCGTGTTCGCCCCTGTCCTGGACGAAGGCGCCGACGTCCCGCTGCTGCAGATGCAGCTGGCCTGTTCCCTGGGTGAGTCGGAAGACGCCGCCTGGAGCGGCAAGCGGCTGGGCCAGCTCGCACTCCAGAACGCCAGCGACCCGTACCTGAAGGCGGCCGTCATGAGCTCGCTGCATGCGGACAATATCGAGTACGTCCTGGCCGAAGTCCTGGACGCGACTGGCGACGAAGTGGTCAAACGGAGCCTGGTCGATCAGCTGCTGGCGGTCGCCATCGGACTGCAGCAAAAGGCGGCCGTGTCGCGGGCGTTCGCCTCGCTCAGCGTCGCCACAGACAACGGCTACAGCGACGGCCAGCTGGCGTCGCTGGCCCGTTTGCTGACGGTGCTGGAGAGCCGGAAAGAGACGCCCGAAAAACTGCTCGACGCCCCGCTCCGCGAACGCATCGACGGGATGGTCGCCCAGGCCCGGGCGACGGTCGCCGATCCCTCGCTGCCGGTCTCCCGCCGGGCGGTTGCGGTCCGTTTGCTCGGTCGCGATGCGGCCCACGCCGACGCCGACCTGCAGCAACTCACGGCGTTACTAGCGCCCCAGCATCCGCCCGAGCTGCAGCGCGCCGCGGTCGAAGCACTCGCGCTGCTTTCCAATCCACGCATTCCCGCCCTGCTGCTGGCCGACTGGAACCAGTTCAGCCCTGCCGTCCGGGCCGGAGCGCTCGACCTGCTGCTGGGCCGGCAGGCGGGCACGCTCGCGCTGATTGCGGGGCTGGAGTCGGGGCAAGTCTCGCCCTCCCAGATCGACGCCGCCCGGCGGGACCGGCTGCTCCATCACAAAGAGACGTCGATCCGCACGGCCGCCGGCAAGGTCTTCTCGCAACCGACCAGCTCGGACCGGAAGGACGTCATCGAACAGCACCGGGCCGCACTCGCCCTGGACGCAGATCCGGCCCGCGGCAAAGTCGTGTTTGGCAAGCGGTGCGCGGCATGTCATCAGCTGGAAGGCGTCGGCAGCCAGGTCGGGCCCTCGCTGCTGGCGATCAAAGATCGCACGCCCGAGGCGATGCTGATCGCCATCCTGGATCCCAACCGCGCGGTCGAGGAGAAGTTCCTGGCGTACTCGGTCATCACCACCGACGGCCGCATCTTGAGCGGCGTGATTGCGGAAGAAAGCGGCAACCAGATTTCGCTCCGCGACGCCAGCGGCAAGCAGCTGGACATCCTGCGGAACCAGATCGAAGAGCTGCGCGTCACCACCCGTTCCCTGATGCCCGAAGGGCTGGAGAAAGACGTCCCCGACCAGGAGCTTGCCGACCTGATCGAGTACCTGGTCACGGTCAAGGAAGCAGCGCCCGGCGAGTAGCCGCCGGGCGAATCCTGCCGTTTCGCCCTGCCCCACGCCGGGCCTTGCCTTGGCTCTCGAAAGCGGTCCGTCTGCACACGATGGTAGAAAAAAATGATGCGTCATCAAGGTGCGACGAATTCCTGTCGGAATCCGAAGAAATGCCAGATATTGATTCGTCGTTTTGCACGAAAGGCGGCGCAGAAAGTCGACTTTCGCTCCGCGAAAGTACGCGTTCTTTCACGAAGTGAAAGACGACTGTCCGGCGTCTGTTCTTCCTCGGAACGACAACAATAGCGTGCCGTAATTTTCCTCGCATTCCTCACCGACATCACCCCCTGCGATGGATTGACCCCATGATGCTGACTCCGCGTTTGTTCCTGCCAGGCGTTTGCTGCGCGCTGGCCCTGTTCGGCTGCTTCTCCCCGCTGGCCCGCGCCGAGGAAGCGTATACGGAGAATCCGGGCGACGCGGGGAACGGCGATGTGACGACGGGTCCGGAGTATGCGGTCGATCCCGACCTGACCGACCGCGGCAATCCCCAGGGAAAAATGTTTGAGTTCACCATGCGGCTGGCCGACAGCAAGATCTTCCGCGGCGATGACGCCACCCTGAACGCCAAGAAAGAAGTCCGCGAAGAACGGAAGATTTTCGTCTACATTCCCGCCGCCTATCAGGACGGAACCAAGGCGCCAATCCTGGTCACTCTGGACGGTCCCAAGCGGCTGGACCTGGTCTGTCGGGCGCTCGACAATCTGACCATTTCCCAGGACCCGGAGCGGAAGCTGCCGGCCTTCATTGCGATTGCGGTGGAGAACGGCGGCAATGACGGCAAAGGGAGCCAGCGCGGCCTGGAATACGATACGCTGTCGGACCGTTTTGCCCGCTTCATCGACGAGGAAGTCCTGCCGGCAGTCCTGGCCCAGCCAGAGATCAAAGCGGCCTATCCGCACCTGGCGTTCACCGAGAACCCCTGGGGCCGGGCGATGCTGGGCTGCAGCTCGGGCGGCGCCGCCACGCTGACCGCCGGCTGGTTTCGACCGGACCTGTTTCGTCGGCTGATTACCTACTCGGGCACCTTTGCCGACCAGCAGGACGACGACGCTCCCGAAGAAAAAGAGTACCCGCTGGGCGCCTGGGATTATCACTCCGGCCGGAAACTGATCGAGAACTCGGAGAAGAAGCCGCTGCGGATTTTTATCCATGTTTCCGAGAACGACAATCGCGTGAACGAGCCGGAAGAAACGCACCACAACTTCCTCATCGCCAACCGCCGCACAGCCGCCGCCCTGAAGGCCAAAGGCTACGCCTATCGGAATCTCTACAGTCTGGGCACGCGCCACTGCGACCAAAAGGTGTTCAACCAAACCCTGGCCGACACGCTCGTCTGGGTCTGGCGCGGATACCATGCGGAGTAAAGTGTGGGAGGAAAGAACTCCCGGGTGCGAAACGTGGGCCGTACAGGAACGCGAGGGTAATTACTTTCGCTGTTGGTTTCGTCGTTTTGCGAAACAGCTGGCGCAGAAAGTCGTCTTTTGCTCCGCAAAAGAACGCGTCCTTTCACGGAGTGAAAGGCGACTGTCCGGCTTCGAAAGGACGAATCAACATCGATCAGTAATTCGTCGCACTTCCCTTAGTCGGCCATTTCCAGGGCGATCTGGGCGATCTCTTCCAGGCCGGCGAAGAAGGCGTCCAGCACCTGCGGGTCGAAGTGCTGGCCGCGGCCTTCTTCGAGAATCTCGCAGCAGCGTTCCAGCGGCATCGGGTCTTTATAAGGACGCCGCGTACTCAGGGCGTCAAACACGTCGGCGACGGCTGTGATCCGGCCTTCCAGGGGAATCTCTTCGCCGGTCAGGCCCAGTGGATAGCCAGAGCCGTCCCACTTTTCGTGGTGGCTCATGGTGATCGTCGCGGCCGCTCGAAGAACGGGCGAAAGGGTCAAATGCTCCGGCGACGTCTGGCTAAGCACCATGCTGTTCTCGCTGCTGGGCGCGCCGCGGAGAATGTTCATGCCGTATTCGCAGTGCAACTGCATGTGGGCCATTTCTTCCGCGTTCAGGCGGCCTGGCTTGTGCAGAATGTCGTCGGGAATCCCAATCTTGCCGACATCGTGCAGAATGGCGGCCTGCTCGATGGTCTCGGCGTCATGGCTGCTGTATCCCAGCCGCCGGGCGATCACGCCGGCGAACCGGCCGACGCGCAACACATGGTTGCCCGTCACACGATCGCGATATTCGCCCGCGCAGGCCAGCACGCGGATGATGTCCCGATGCGATCGCACCAGCTCGGCCGTGCGCTGCTGGACCTCTTGTTCCAGCCGTTTGGAGTAGGCCGCCATTTGATCATGATGGGCCTTGAGCACCAGGGCGTTGCGCACCCGCGGGACCAGTTCCGTCGGTTTGACGGGCTTGTTCAAAAAGTCGGTCGCCCCCAGTTCCAGGGCGCAGGCTTTGGTGTGTTCGTCGGTGGTCGCCGTCAGGAACAGAACGGGCAGATGGGCCAGTTCAAGGTCGCCGCGGACGGCATCCAGAAGATCCAGTCCGCTGACACAGGGCATCATAATATCCAGCAACAGCACATCGGGCCGCTGGCTACGGATGATCTCCATCGCTTCGCTGGAGTCGCTGGTCGTAATGAAGTTCTCGTACCCGGCGATGCCCAGGTACTTTTGCACTACTTTGATATTGATCGGCTCGTCGTCGACAATCATGATCGTTCCCGGGTGCGCTTCGATCACTCGACGCGCCGGCCGATCGCGCCTTTCGGCCGACGGCGGGTAACCCGGGTTCGCATCAATTCGCCCTGCAGGCACTTTCATCTCCTCGAGCAGACAGTATCGTTGCTGCGCAACTGACTGCGATGGTTCGCCTCTGGGAATGGTCGCTCGCGCACTCGTTCCCCTTCCCAGTCTCCACCCTGTCGCGTCAGGCTGGGAAGACGGCAGTCCTCCTCGACACTGGCGGCTTGCTCCTGGCGGCTTTTTATCACCAGGCTATCACCGGGCTATCACCGAGAAATCCTCCAGGTTTATCTTAGCTTACAGTACCGCTAACGGCCGGTTTGACAGGGGACAAACCTGGTTTTCTCGACATACGCGGCGCACGCGTTACCCGGAACAGACCACTCCCAGCGAGGATGTAGCAGAGGGTGGCTGGGCTTATCGCACGGGGGCCGCAATCTCGATCCGGGCGGCGATCCGCCGCAACCCGGCAATCACGCCAGAAATGGCCGTCTCTTGACGCGTTTTAACCAGTTCTTCCAGTTTTTTCGCCGGCGCCGTGAAGGCGTCAAAACCGGCCGTACCGCCGGAACCTTTGAGCCAATGGGCCAAGGCGGCAAGTTCCTCGTACTGCTGCTGACCGCAGGCCGTTTCCATGGCGTCCAGTTGCATATGCAAACGTTCCGTAAACTCCTCGACAATCTCGCGGAAGTCCTCATCATCCGTCGGCAAGCTCGAAAACAAAGGCGGCTCCGTCTGGCCCTGCTCCCGTTCCGTCGACAGCGGCTGGGGCGATCGCGAAGAGGCCGGCCCCGGGCCGCCTGTAGAAACGGAATTTGCGGCCGACGACGATTGCGACGGCGGCAATTGTGGCAGCGGTTCAACGGGCAAGTCAGGTTTGGCCTCCAGCTCCGGGAGAGCAAGGTCTGCAGTCGCCGGCGGACCGGCCGAAGGGGCGGACAAAGCAGGCGGAGGCGAAAGATCGATCCGCTCGGCGAGTTGGATCAGCTCCTCCATCAGGGCCGGGTATCGGTCCCCCTTTTGCGATCGGGCCGCTTGCTCCAGCTCCACGGCCGGTCGGTCAAACGCCTCAAAGCCAGCGGTGCCGCCGGAACCTTTCAGCCAGTGTGCTAATCGCAGTACTTCGTCGTGATCACCCGAGTCGCAAGCCCGATGCATGGCGGCCAGCTGCTCCAGCAAACGAACCACAAACTCCTGGGCGATCTCGCGGAACTCTGGATCCTCCATCGGCAAGCTGCAGCGCAGCGGCTCCCGGGAAAGTTGGGCCAGCGGAATCGTCCGCGACTCGACCGGCATGCTGACGTCGGGCAGGGCGCGAGGGACAGGAGCCGAGACAGCCGGTTTGACCGCGGGACGTTTTGGATCGGGAGACGGCAGACCCTGCTGCAGCAGAATCTCGTTCAGCGTGGAAAGCAGGAGATCAATCTGGATCGGCTTCGTCATAAAGTGGCTGCAGCCGGCGTCCCGGCATTTGGCTTCGTCCCCTTGCATGGCGTGGGCCGTCATGGCGACGATCGGCCCCGCGTATCCGGCGCTGCGCAGCGTCGTACTGGCGGTGTAGCCGTCCATTACGGGCATCTGCATATCCATCAGAACCACATCGAACGATTCGGACAGGGCGCGTTCCACCGCCAGCTGGCCGTTGGCCACGCAGACCACTTCGACGCCAGCCCGGCGAAGGACCAGTTCAATCAACTTGCAATTGGACACGCCGTCGTCAGCGGCCAGGATGCGGGCGGCTGGCAGCTGCAGCACTTCCTGGCGTTCGGCCCGTTCCTCGCTGGCGGCCACGGCGGCCGTTTGTGCATTGATGAGCCTGATCCCGGCGATCGGGCCCACGTTGACGGTGACGGTAAACGTGCTTCCCTGGCCTGGCTCGCTGGAGACGGCAATCCGGCCGCCCATCGCTTCGGCCAGCTGCTTGCTGATCGCCAGCCCCAGACCGGTGCCGCCGAATTTTCGCGTGACCGAGGAATCGGCCTGGGAAAACGGAGAAAAAATCCGCTCCTGCACTTCCTCGGGCATGCCGATGCCGGTATCGATCACCTTGATCTGCAGCTGGGCGGGCGTGGACAGGTCCGCCGGCTTGAGCAGCTGCACCACCAGGGTAACGCCGCCGGTTTCGGTGAATTTGATCGCATTGCCGATCAGATTGATCAGAATCTGATGCAGCCGCACGCCGTCGGCCAGCATGGTTTCGGGCAGGTCGCTGGCAAACACCACCTCCAGCGAGATCCCTTTTTCGGCCGCTTTGACCTGCATCACGGATTCCGCCTGGCGGATCAGTTGATGGGGCGACCGTCGGGTCAGCTCCAGCTCCATTCGGCCGGCTTCGATCTTGGACAGATCGAGAATGTCGTTAATGAGCGTGAGCAAGTGCTCGCCGCTGCTATGAATCGTGTCCAGATACTCCTGCCGGTCGCGAACGCTTTCATCAAACCCGCGACGCAACACGTCGGTATAACCCAGAATGGCATTCATGGGCGTACGGATTTCGTGGCTCATGCGGGCCAGGAAGTCGCTCTTGGCCTGGTTCGCTTCGTCGGCCACCTGCTTGGCTTCGCGCAGATCACGGCGGGTTGCTTCCAGCTGGGTGACGTCGTCGAAACTGACCAGCACGCCCCGGTACTTGCCATCATGGCCCAGTACGGGCGAGGCGTTGGCGATCAGCGTCTGCGTGGCCTTGTTCTTCCGCGCGAGTCCCAGCATGACGCCCACTTGCGGCGTTTCCAGGCGGATCGCCTCCACCCACGGATAGCGGTCGGGCTTGCCGCCTTCGACCCCTTTGACCCAGCCCAGGCCAATCGCTTCCGCGCCGGTCAGCTTCTCGGGCGAACGGCCGACCCAGGTGGCGAACGACTGGTTGGCCAGCACAATGCGGCCATTCTTGTCAATCACCAGCAACCCTTCGGCGAGCGAATCCAGCGCGGTGCGGACCCTTTTGGGCACCGTTTGCGAAGGATCCAGATGGGCGATCATTTTCTTCAGATACAGCAGATACAGCAGGTAGCAGGCAGCCGTCACGAAGCATGTCATCCGGACCCAGGGGCGTTCCAGCCAGCCGAGGACGCCGGGCCGGTTCATAGGACGAAACAGCAACTCGACGCTGCCCCACTTTTCTTTCCCCGCGCGGATCGGCACCAGTAACCGGTCTTGGGTGGATTGTTCGGCGTCGGGTTGGACCTGGACCGGTTCTCCCACCGTCGCCAGCGCCAGTCCATCCGCACGTTGAACGTGGGCGGACAAAACATCCTCATTACGATCGACCAGCATCTGCAGCACTTGCTCCAGCCGCCGAAGCTCTCCGCGACCGATATAATCGGAGCTGGTAATCGCGATCGCTTCGCCCAGATTCGCGCGCCCGGTCCGAATGGCGGACTGCCGCTCCGGCACGATGCCCAGCATCATGGCGGTGCAAAGCACGCTGACCAGCAGGCAGGCCAGGCCGATCGCGATTCGAGTTTTGGTGGTGAGCAATCTCATTCAGACGCTTTCTCGGGACGGTCGGACGGATCGTCTGCTTGTGGATGCGGCGACTCCGGTTCTGTCTCAGATTCTGGCTCGTCCGGTTCGAGCAGCGATTCCAGAGAATCGTCGTCCTCGCCGCCAGCCAAAGGAGCTTCCTCGTCCAGATATTCCAGCATGACCAGCGGGTCCATCAGTCGCCAGGCAGGCAACTGGGCCAGCAGGCTTGTCATCAGCCAGCCGCTGCGGATCGTCCAGATAACGTAGCCCACACTTAAGGCGCCGGAGACCCCCGCGGCCGAACCGGCAGCCAGCAGAGGAATCTGGTCGTCGCCCTGAAGCTCCTGGCGGAGTTCTCCCAGGTCCTCCCAGAGCAACCCGGCGTCAAACGATTCCCCCAGCGAAAGCAGCGTTGGCGAAACGTCCTGCGCTGTCGCCTGGAGGGCCCGCTCCAGCTGCCTGACCGCTTCCGTAGCCGTTGTAGCCACGTAGTTCTCCGGTCCCGACTGGCGCAACTCGGCGATGGCGGGCAGTTCCGCCGCCGACGCGGTTGTCGGCTCGTCGGCTTCGCGGGACCGCAACACCTGGGCGACCACCAGCGACGCGTCCGGCGTGTGTATCTCCGGGTTCGCCAGCTGCGGCTCCTGCGAACTGTCCTCCACCACTTCCTCCGGCGGAGACGGCGGCGCTACCGCCGCGGGCGGAGCCGGCGGAGGGGCCGGTCCGACCGGGATCACCGAATCCGGCGAGTTGACCACGACGGTGACCGTCGAAGTGGTTGTTCCGCCAACACCATCGACGATCTGATAAACAAAGCTGTCGAGACCCGTAAAATCCGGACCAGGCCTATACTGGAACGTTCCATCAGGCAGCAACGACAGGACGCCATTGGCCGGACCGGTCGCCAGCGACACCAGCAGCGCGTCGCCGTCTTCATCCTGACCCTGAACGACCGCGGCGAGTGTTTGCCCCTGGCCAACCGTGTAGCTGCTGTCGCGGCTGACAGGCGCTTCATTCACATTGCTCACCGCCACGCGCACCAGCTGGGTGTCCGCCCCGCCCAGTCCATCGGCGACGCGCACCTGCACTTCGTAAACATTGTCGCGTCCGCCATCGAGCGGATTCTCAAAGTTGGGCGCGTTTTTGAACGCCAGGTCGCCGGTCACGGCGTCAATCGTCAGCAACGAAGCGTCCGCTCCTCCGGTGATCGACCAGATCAACGGATCGCCGTCGACGTCGCTCGCGGTTGATGTGCCGGCCGCCGTCGAATTCTCCATCGCCAGCATAATGGCCGACGACGTAATCACCGGCGATTCATTCACCTGCAGCACGGTCGCCCGCAGATTCTGCACCGTCGTGCGGCCGTTCCCGTCATCGGCCGTGACGGCCACTTCATAGACGTTATCGACGTTCGCATCCGACGGTGATTCAAAGTCAGGAGCCGTTACAAACGATAGCGCCCCGGTCGCGGCGTTGATCGTAAACCGAGCCTGGTCGGCGCCGCCCGTGATGGCGTAAGTGATCGTCTGGCCCGGCAGGTCGGCGTCGGTCGCCTGGACCGTTTGCACAAACGTCGTGTTCTCCGCCACGTTCACTGTCGCAGGCGAACTGAACACGGGACTGTTATCGTTCACCGGCAGCACGGTCACGCTCAGCGTTTGCGGCGTCACGCCGCCGGCGTTGTCGCTGGCGCTGACTTCGACCTGATAGACGTTATCAGCGTTCGCATCCGTCGGCGCTTCAAAGTCGGGAGCCATCGCAAATGACAGAGCGCCCGTCGTCGCGTTGATCGTAAACCGAGCCTGATCAGCCCCGCCGGTGATGGCGTAAGTGATCGTCTGGGCCGGCAGGTCGGCGTCCGTCGCCTGGACCGTTAGCACGAACGTCGTGTTCTCCGCCACGTTCACTGTCGCAGGCGAACTGAACACGGGACTGTTATCGTTCACCGGCAGCACGGTCACGCTCAGCGTTTGCGGCGTCACGCCGCCGGCGTTGTCGCTGGCGCTGACGACAACCTGATAGACGTTATCAGCGTTGGCATCGGTCGGCGTTTCAAAGTCGGGGGCCGTTACAAATGATAACGCGCCGGTCGTGGCGTTGATCGTAAACCGAGCCTGGTCGGCCCCGCCCGTGATGGCGTAAGTGATCGTCTGGCCCGGCAGGTCGGCGTCGGTCGCCTGGACCGTTTGCACGAACGTCGTGTTCTCCGCGACGCTGACCGTCGACGGCGACGTGAACGCCGGATTGTGCTCGTTCGCCGGCAGGACCGTTATTCTCAGCAATTGGGTAATACTGCCACTGGCGCCGTCATCTGCTTTCAATACGATCTGGTAGACGTTGTCTCTGTTCACATCCTGCGGTGATTCAAAGTCCGGAGCCGTCACAAACGACAGGTCGCCCGTTGCGGCGTTAATCGTGAAGAGCGACTGGTCGGGGCCGCCGGTGATGGCGTAGGTCACTGCCTTGCTCGGCAGGTCGGCGTCCGTCGCCTGGACCGTTTGCACGAACGTTGTATTTTCCGCCACATTCACGTTCGCTGGGGAGGTGAACACGGGACTGCTCTCGTTCACCGCCAGAACCGTCACCTGGATCGTCTGCGAATCGCTAGAGCCGCTTCCGTCGGAAACTTCCACTTCCACGTCGTAGACGTTATTCGCGTCCCCATCGGTCGGCGATTCGAAGTCAGGCGCCGTGACAAAGCTTAGCTGGCCGGTGCTGGAATCGATGGCGAACCGGGCCGCATCGGCTCCGCCGCGGATTGCATAAAGGGGCGTATCGCCGTCGATATCAAACGCCGTGACCGTCACGACGTCCAGCTCATTCTCGTTGACGCTGATCGCACCTGTCGCACCCCCGCCCAGCGAGGTGATCTGCGGAGTGTCGTTGACGGGGTTCACCTGGATCGTAACGGTCGTCGTGTTGCCGTCGCCCGAACCGTCGTTCGCTTTGTAAGTAAACGTATCGATCCCGGTGAAGTCGGCGACCGGCGTATAGCTGAAGGAGCCGTCGGAATTGAAGGCAAAGGACTGCGCGTTCGCCGGGGCCGAACCGACCAGAATCGCCGTGAAGGCTTCATTCTCAATGTCGGCGTCGTTTGTCAGCACGCCGCCGGGACCTTCCACCGCGCCGTAGTCAAGGAAGGCGTCCGCCATGGACAGGTACTGGGCCTCGATCCAGTCGGCCGAGCGCTCGATTGTTTCCAGCCGCACTTCGTCGATGACGCCGTCGAAGGTGCGGTCGGTCGCGCCGGAGCGATTGCCAATCGCCAGGTCATTGGCGGCATCGGAGATCGCGCCGCCCAGCGGAAATAAGATCTGCGTCAAACCCACGGATGCCCCATTGATAAAAATCTGGGGATCGTTCGCGGTTGAGCTGCTATCGTAAACGACGGTGACCTGTTGCCAGGCGTCCAGCGAAATGCTGTCAAGCGGCGTGTACCAGCGACCATTGGTGATGGAGAATCCGAATTCAAACGCTAAACGGTTTCCGGTCGAATCGACTTCGAGAGACCAGCCCGAGGTAGTGAGCGTGGTGACGGATTTATCCAGGATCCGGCCCTCGCCCAGTTCGCCCCAGTCCGCCGGATTGATCCAGGCGGAAACCGTCGCGCCGCCATCGAACAGATTGTTGATGCTGGGGTCGGCGGCGATATCGACCCGGTCGTTCGAGCCGTCGAACGACTGGCCGCCGGCGATCTGGCCGCTGGCGTCGGTGGAGCCATTGTTCACGCCGTCGTTGCCGTTGGCCGTGGCGTCCTTGAGATCACCATCCAGGTGCGACACGAGCGCGTAACTGCTGGACCAGACGCCCGACGGATTCTGGTTGTCGGCGGCCGCGGCGTTGCTGTAGTACATCCAAAGGTAGTCCGTGTCCGAAGCGGCGTCGATCTGCGGAATGCGGACCCATACATACGACGTTCCGCCTTCGTTCCACTCTTCGATCTCATACGCCAGCTCCGTCCCGTCAGCGTCGACAAACCGCAGATCCTGGCCCGCGTCCTGCACCTGGTCGTAGTCGATCCGGCTGGCGTCGAGCGTGACCAGCACGGGAAAGTCGACCAGATTCTCGGCCGAGGCCAGGTTCTTCAGACTCAGCTTCTGCCGCGCCTGCCAGGCCGCGTCGAACCAGTCCGGCGCCGTGTGCAGCGACGTGTCTCCCTCAATCGTATAACTGTCGGCGGCCGCAACAGGAGGTTTGTTGACGCCCGGGAAATCCGAACTGACCACGGCCAGGCCGGTGATCGTTTCCTTTCCCTCGTCCTCCAGGCCGATATCGGAACCATCCAACAGCAGCGTCGCTGTCGCCGCCGTGCCAGGCGCCGGGTCCTGTTCGGTCTGCGTCACCTGAAGCGCCAGCACGTCAAACTCTTCCTGCGCCTGCCCCGCCAGCACGCCGGCCCTATTGACCTGCACCAGCAGCGTGCCTGCGGCGAGCGTGGAGGAGCCAAACTGCGTGTCCTGCTGCAGCAGATGCAGTCCCTGGATCTGGTCGCCCGTGTTTCCCAGAACGGCGCCGGTCAGCAAGACCTCCACGACATCGGCGGCCGAGTTTACGCCCGTGCCGGTGATGTGCAGCGTAGAGATATCTTCATGGTTGGGATTGGAGTGGGCGACCAGGAACGTGCCGGCGGTCAGGGTCGTTCCGCCCACCACGGTGTCGGTTTCCACTAGCGTCAGGGCATACACGTTGAACGTATTTGAAGCATCCCGCACCTGGTCGTCGAGCAGCATGAAGTACTCGCCAGCGCTATAATCGCCGGGGGCATCCGGGCGATAAACGACCAGATCTTTCCGGTCGGCGTCGAAGTCGTTGCCTGGATCGCCGTCGTTTTCGTTCAGCGTCACAATCTTGTCGAACGCCAGCACCAGGTCGCCGCTGCGCAGATCAAAGTGGTTTGGGTTGGCGCCGATCGTGATATTGGATTCGACATAGTGCAGCCCGCGGACAATCTCAGGAGCCGTAAATCCAGGAAAAAGGGCAAGCGTACCACTGGTGAGGCCGGCTTCGCTGTCGAAAGTATCGCCCGCATCGCCAAAAGTAACGATGTCGGTCTTGCTCCAGGTGGTTCCGCCCGCGTCTCCGTCGCCTTTGGTGGTAAAGACCAGTTCCCCCTGGGCGTCGGCCAGCGTGCTGCGCCAGGTCTGCTGGAGGGTTGCGCTAAAAGCGATTTCGGTATGAACTTCCCCCTGCCGGAATTCCAGGTCCCAGTCGCCTCCCAGGTCGGCGTGCCCGGTCAGGTCGTCGCTGGCGGCCACATCGCAATCGCACAGCGCGCCGATGGCGGCGGCCAGGCTACGGCCGTCTTCGGTCGAAGCCAGATCGCACCCGTAGATCAACAAATCGGCGCCGTCGCGCAGCGCACCCTGCCAGGCGGCCAGATCGCCCGCATAGCCGGCAAGGCTATCCACGGACAACCGCGTCGAGCCCAGGTGGAACTGGCCAGCGGAGCCATGGGTGACCAGATGGACGGCGTCGACCTCCTGGTAACCGGCCAGAATTTCTCGAATCTGCGTCACTCCGTCGCGCTGGTTGTCGAGCAGATACACTTCCCGCTCGACGTGGTCGGAGGCGTCTTCCAGCAGGTCGTCGATCAACTGTTGATAGTTGTCGGCCTCCGTATCGACAAACACCAGTTCCAGCCGGGCGGCCTGTTCGTCGGCCCCCTGGGACCGCTCCTGGAAACGAAATTCCTCGGAGTCGATGGGCGGCGCCGCATTGTTCCAGAGCGCAGGATCGGCGGCGGCGACCTGGTCGGGCGCGGGGAATGCTGCGGGGGTTGCGGCGACTTCGCCAGCGCCGGTCGGCAGCGGAGCCGCGCTCAGCATGATGCGCGCTTCCAGCTGTGCGGCGTCGCAGATCGACCTCGTCCGGGAAGGCGCCGGTTTGCGGCGGGGGAACCAATCAGCCATCGACGTCCTCTCCCTGTTCGCCAGGCGAGCGGTCGTCGTCGAACGTGAAAGGGAACCCGGAAACGGGAACGACCATGGTTTTCATTTCCAGGGGCGGGCCATCCGGCTCCAGCGGCGGCGCGTCCTTCTCATCCTGGGGCGGCGCGTTCTTCTTTTCCTGCGGCAGCGCGAGGAGTTGCGAGGCGGGAGTCGCCGCCTCGTTCAGCCAGGCGCGCTGGGCCGAACGGCAAAGGTCCACCAGTTCGTTCGTCCTCAGCACCAGGTCCTGCAGTTGCTGGTCCTCGCCGGCAGCCGCTTCCAGGTGGGCCGCGGCCGCAGCGATCTGCGGCGATCCAAACTTCACCGCGGTCCGGTTGAGGCGGTTCGCCAGCACCGCGATGCCGCTGCGGTCCTGGTTTTCCAGGGCGGCCGACAGACGCTCGATCTGGGCGGCAAAACTCACGGCGGCCGACTTCGACGCTTCAATCGCGGGGGAAGACTTCCGCGGGTCGCGTCCGCCGACGGCATCGATCAGGCGTTCGACGACCTCGGGATCAAACTGGCGCCCTGCACAACTGCGGAGTTCGGCGAACGCCTGCTCCCGGCTGATCGCTTCTCGATAAGCCGCTTGATGGGTCATCGCATCGTAGGCGTCGGCCACGGCCAGGATCCGTGCGGACATCGAGATATCTTCGCCTGCGGGCGCGCCGGGCTGCGCGTCGTTGCCGCCGTACCAGGACCGATAGGTGCGCAGAATTTCGGTCAGTTTCAGGCAGGCGAACGTGGACTGCATGATCTCGGCGCCGATCCGTTCGTGCGAGTTCATCACCTCCCATTCTTCGTCGGTCAGCTTTCCGGGTTTCAGCAAAATGGAGTCGGGCACGCCGATCTTGCCAATATCGTGCAGCAAGGCGGCGATCTCCAGGGTGTGGGACTCGCTGGCCGACATCAGCCGACGCGCGGTCGCCACGCAAAGTTCGGCCACCCGCCGGGAGTGGTCGGCGGTGGACAGGTCGCGATACGCCAGGGCGGAAAGCAGTGCCGTCACCGCATGGAACGGGATCGCAGGCTCGTGGTCGTCGGTCGACGTCGAATCCTCGTCGCGAACCTGGGCCGGCGCCTCGCCCTGCTGTTCAAACTGGGCGATGCTGTCGGCGGCCAGGTCGAAGCGGATAACCCGGTTGCGTCCTTCGCGTTTGGCCACGTACAGGCACTTGTCCGCCTGATCGATCATTTCCTGGGGACTGGCGCCCTGCAGCGAACGGGCCGAAACGCCCACGCTGGCGGTTACGGAAAGCCCGTTGAAATCCTGTTTCTCCACGGACTGGCGGAGCTGTTCGGCCACGACGAACGCCTCTTCAAGTTCGGTGTCTGGCAGGCAGATGCAGAATTCTTCGCCCCCATAGCGGCACACCAGGTCGCCCGAGCGTACGCCCGAGCGCAACAGCCCGGCCGCCATTTCCAGGACCATATCGCCGGCCTGGTGTCCATGCGTGTCATTGACCAGCTTGAAGTGGTCGAGGTCAAACATAATACAGGCCAGCGGTCCATTCTGGCGAAGGGCGAGGTTCCAGTGGGTTTCCAGCTGGGTGAAGAAGGCTCGCCGGTTCAGGCAGTCCGTGAGCGGATCATGGGCGGCGATGCGTTCGAGTTCCAGGTTGTGGCGATGAATTTCGTCGCGCGACTGGCTGAGCGTTTCGAGCATTTCCCGCAGCTGCTCGCGGTTCTTTTCAATCTCCGTGACGTCGTCGAAGCTGGCCATCGCTCCGCGACGTTCGCCGTCGTCGCTGTAGACCGCCATGGCGCTGACTTTCAGCGTGCGGCGCTGCTGGTTCCTGTCGACAATGGTCAGCAGGTCGTCCATCTGCAGGGCGTCGTCGTGCAGAGCGCGTTGCCAGGGAAAGCCCTCGGTCCCTTCTCCCCGGACGTCGGATTCCCATGGCAGGTCCGACGCTTTACGCCCCATGAGATCCTCGACGGCGGCGCCAATGCTCTGGGCGAAAGCCTGGTTCGCCAGCAGGATGCGCTCATTCTTGTCCAGCACCAGGAGCCCTTCCGCCAGCGTGTCCAGCGTTTGCCGCACCCGGCGAGGAATCACGCGTGAAGGATCCAGCTGCTTCAGCATTTTCTGCAGATAGAAAAAATACAGCAGGTAAGAAGCGCCGGCGAAGAACAGTCCCAGATTCGCCACCGGCGGCAATCGCCAGGCGGCGAAGCCTGCCTGTTCGGCCGAGTCGCGGAAGCGGACTTCGATGGAGCCCCAGTCAGCCGTCCCCGCAAAAATGGGGACCCGCATCTGCGACGGCGTGGACTGTTTGCCCGGGGGCAGCGTCCAGCTATTTACATGCGGACCGATCGCCAGCAGCACCGTTCCGTCGGGACGACGCACGCCCGCCGATTGCACCGCCTTGTTCCGCCGGACCAGTCCCTCCAGGGCCAGTTCGATGGCTTGCGTATCGTTCCGGCTGGCCAGCAGCGAGCAGTTCCAGGCGACGTTTTCACACAGCGCCGCGCGGCCGTCGATCTCGGCCTGCCGCCGGTCCGGCAACATTCCCAGAGCGTAGGCAACCAACCAGACGCTCATGGTCAAACTGACCAGGCCCAGGGTGATGCGCGTTGTCGCCGAGATGATTTTCACGAGCAAGATTCTTTTCTGGTCGTCCGAATGATGAGGCGCGCCGCGGTCGACGTCCGTGGGCCTGTCGCCGTCGCCACTCACCGCAGGCGGGGCGACGGCCTATTCCAGCGACGGTCGCTGCCTCCTGCAGCACTGCCGGGGAAAAGTCCGCCGCAGAAGCGGTGCACTTTCGACCCGCCTGGAAAATGCGGGCACACATCGGCAATCGTGTAATCCTAGGTTACGTTTCTAACGCCCGCGGGAAGCCGCCTTTTTCCGATTTGCCGGAGGAATCGCTGCGGACGAACATCGCGCAAACTTGACTCCCCCCGCCTTCGCCCTCACAACCCCTGCAACCTGCAGATCAATGAGCTCCCAGGGGTAGGATTAGGCCGAAAGAAGCAGCTGCAACACGGCGCGTGGTGGATTCGCTTCAATCGGCTGGCGGCGACGTCAACCTTGCCGGGCGGGTCAGCCGAAACCCTGATAATGCGTAACAGTCGCGTTTGAGGGACCGAACGGATTGCCATGAATTGGAATTTCATCAACACGCGAATCTTGCTGGCAGGCGGCTTCACGCTCTGGCTGGCAACGACCGCCATGGCGCAGCCGCATGGTGCGTGGTCCCCGCCGCCGCTTCCGGCGCCGCCAGCGAGCGCGAGTCCCTACCCGGGTTCGGATCAGCAGCCCGTACGCTTGCCGCCGGTCGAGGACGATTTCCGCCCCGGCCATTCATCCGCACCCCGGGTAACGTCCTTACCGGAAATACTGCCGCTTCCGCCAATGTCGCAAGTTCCGGCGACGCGCATTGCGCCGTCTGATTCGTCTGTCCCGCCTGCCGTCGCGCCGCTGCGCACCCGTCCTATCGGCGGCGCTGGCGGCGCCACTTCGTACGTCCTGCCGCCCTTACCGGAAGACCAGGCGGTCCCCGACTACGCCAGCCTGGACTACGACACCCAGCATCCGGTCAAACCAGAAACCGACATGCCTGCCAGCTTCGTACCCTGGTGGCAACCGGCCACGACCCGCCCGCTGCGCAATCCGACCGAAGGCATGGCCGTGGACGCCAACTCCCTGGTCGTCGACGCCCTGCGCTACTCGGCCCAGGTCCGCGCCATCAGCGATAACGCGCTGATCACGCAGGCCAGCATCACCCGCGCGGCGGCCGAGTTTGACGTGCACACCTTTATGGAATCCAAGTTCATCCGCACCAGCATTCCGACCGGCAGCACGCTCGAAGCCGGTTTCAATGTGCCGCGGCTGCGCGAAGAAGACGGCTATATTCGCGCGGGCGTCCGCAAAAAGAACAGCCTGGGCGGCAGCTTCGAAGTGTCGCAGCAAGCCGGCCTGCGCGACAGTAACTCCCAGTTCTTTTTTCCGGGCCAGCAAGCCAACTCGCGCTTGACGCTGGGTTATAACCAGCCGCTCCTGAACGGCGCCGGCAAGGCGTACAACAACAGTCTGGTCGTGCTGGCCAATATCGACACGCGGGTCGCCGCCAATCGCACCGCCGCCGAGCTGCAGGACCACCTGCTCGAAGTCACCGAAGCGATGTGGGAGCTGTACCAGCAGCGCACCGTCCTGCTGCAGAAACAGCGCCACCTGGAACGGGCCCAGGTCATTTACGAGCGACTGGCCCAGCGCCGGGGCATCGACTCCCTGGAAAGCCAGGTCCTGCGGGCCCGGGCCGCCGTGTCGCTGCGCCGGGCCGAACTGATCCGCGCCGGCACCGCCATTCGTAACGCCGAAGCCCGGGTGCGGGCCCTGGTGAACTCGCCCGACATGCTCTCGAACCGCCAGACCGAACTGGTTCCCGTCGAGCCGCCGATCCACAACTTTATTCCCGTTTCGATGGACGAGGCGATCTACCTTGCTCTGGAAAACCGGCCGGAAATTAACACCGCCACCAAAGAGATCCAGGCCGCCCGGGTGCGGCTCAATGTGGCCGAGAACGAGCTGATGCCTGTGCTGGATCTGGTGCTGGAAACGTATGTCAGCGGTCTGCGCGGCCAGTATAACGTGGGCCGGTCCTGGGCCGACCAGTTCGCCGTGGGCGAACCCAGCTACACCGCCGGACTGGTGTTTGAAGTCCCCTACCAGCGGCGGGCCGCCAAAGCCAATTTCCAGCGCCGACAGATCGAACTGCGGCAGCTGTCCAGCCGACTGCAGGTCGCCATTGAAACGCTCCACGCTGATGTGGAAGTGGCCGTCCGCGAAGTCGAAACGGCCTACCGGGAAATGCAGGCCCGCTACGTCTCGATGGCGGCCGCCGACAGCGACGTGTGTTATCTGCAGAGACGCTGGGAGGAGTTGCCGGGCGACGACCGGGCCGCCAGCTTCCTGCTGGCCGATCTGCTCGACGCGCAAGACCGCCTGGTGCTGGAAGAATTCGGCTTCTCCCGCTCGCATGTTGACTACACGCTGAGCCTGACCCGTTTGAAAAGGGCGACCGGCACGCTGCTGCAGTACGAAGAGATCGAGCTGGTCAAAACCGAAGCCGACTGCCTGCCGGTGATCGAGTTCCAGAAAGCTTTCGCGGCGCCTCCCACAGCCGGCCCCTGACCATGACTTCGCCCTGGACCGCACTCTGGCGGACGTTCCTGCCCGGCGCCGCGCCCCCCGCACGTCGCCACGCCGAATGGATCCGGCAGATTCGCGCCGCATCGACCGCCCTCGCAACACTGTCCGACGGCGAACTGGCCGTACGGATGACGTCCCTCCGCGAGCGCGTGGAGCACGGACAGGCCGTGACCGAACCCAACATTCTGCTGCCCGTGTTCGCCCTGGTCGCGGCGGCGGCGCAGCGCGTGCTGGGCATCGATCTGTACGATTCGCAGCTGCTCGGCGGGATCGTGCTGGCCCAGGGCTCCATTGCCGAAATGCAAACCGGTGAAGGAAAAACGTTCGCCGCGTTGCTGCCGGCCGCCCTGCATGCGCTCACCGGCCAGGGGGTGCATGTGATGACCGTGAACCCCTATCTGGCGGAACGCGACTATGCTTTGCTGGCTCCCGTGCATCAACTGCTGGGACTGTCGGTCGGCATGATCCAAGCCGAGTCGGAACCGGGCGAGAAACGGGCCGCCTATGCGTGCGACATTACCTACGGCCCGGGCTATGAGTTTGGCTTTGATTATCTGCGCGACCAGGTCGCCCTGCTCTCCCAAAAGAAGCCGCGACTGGGGGACGAATTCCAGCAGCGACTGCAGGGACGTACGCCGGACAAACCGCAACTGATGCAGCGCGGGCGGGCCGTCGCCATCGTCGATGAAGCCGACAGCGTGATGCTCGATGAAGCCACCACCCCGCTGGTGCTGGCCCTGGGCGGCAACGATCCGGCCCCCAACGCAGAGACTTACCTCCTGGCCCGCCAGGCCGCTGGCCGGCTGGAAGCCGATCGGCACTTTGTCCTCGACCCGGCAGCCTCCACGCTGCAGCTCACGCAGGCGGGCGTCGAACTCCTGGCGACGCCCGAATTCGCTTCGCCCCGGCGGGGACTCGACCGTCCCTGGCGCGTTTATGTCGAACAGGCCTTGCGTGCGGACCACCTGTACCGGGCCGATGTGCATTACATTCTGCGCGAAGGCGAAGTCCAGATTGTCGACCAGTCCACCGGCCGCATCTTCACCGATCGCTCCTGGCGCGACGGCCTGCAGCAGGCGGTCCAGGCCAAAGAGAATCTGACCATTACGGTCGAGTCCCATTCGATTGCCCGGATCACCCGGCAACGCTACTTTCAGCTGTACGATCATCTGTGCGGCATGACGGGCACCGCGCAAGGCAGCGAACGCGAACTGCGAGACGTGTACGGGCTGGATGTCGCCGTCATCCCCCCGCATCGCCCGTGTCAAAGGCGGACACTCCCCCTGCGGCTGTTCACCGATGTGGCCGCCAAAGAGCGAGCCATTGTGGAGGAGATCGCCCGGCTGCACGCCCTGGGTCAACCGGTGCTGGTGGGAGCCGCGGCGATTGAGATCAGCGAGCGACTGGCCCAGCAGCTGGCCGAACTGCAGGTTCCCTGCCAGCTGCTCAACGGCAAGCAGGACGCCGACGAGGCCGCCATCATCGCCCAGGCCGGCGCCCTGGGCGCCGTCACCATCGCCACCAACATGGCCGGCCGCGGCACCGACATCAGCCTGGGCCCGGGGGCCGCCGCAGCCGGCGGACTGCACGTGATCGCCACCGAGCCGCAAGAGTCGGCCCGCATTGATCGCCAGCTGATGGGCCGCGCCGCCCGCCAGGGCGACCCGGGTTCCTGCCAACTGTTCACCGCGCTCGACGACAGCCTCTATCGCATCAAAAGCGTCAACATCACCCCGCCAGGAACCGCCGACGCCCACGGCGAATTCCCGCACGCGACCTCGGCCGGGAGCGTCATCGCCCACACCCAGCGCCAGCTTGAGAAGACTCTGGCGCACGTTCGCCGGAACCTCTACGCTCACGACGACTGGCTGGAAAAGGTCCTGCAGGAACTGGTCTGAACCGCACGCCGGGCGCTCCTGCCCGATCAGAACCACGACGCAGCTTCTCCTCGCTATCACGCAGAAAACCGCGTGCCATGAGAGCCAAGGACGGTTACTATGGAACTTGCCGCAAGGGAATGATGGAGTGACAGGCTGACAACCTTGCAGCCTGCAGGTAACAAGGGGATCATTCTAGAAGCAAGTTATGCGGTGAGAATTTATGAACGCCACCGAATTCTGGGCACAAATTGAATCTTGGCTGGATGAACACGAACCCAGCATGAGGTCGCTCATTCGAGCCGCCGCTACCGAGACACAGATCGCTGCGGTCGAAACGGCCACTGGCTACACTTTTCCACCGGACCTTCGCGACTCCTACCTTGTCCACGACGGGTGTGACTCCAACAGTGGTCTCGTCTGCGGTATTGGCTTCATGTCCCTCGAATCAATTCGAAGCAACTGGGAGATGTGGAACGACATTGCCGAAGACGATGACGAAGACCTCAATGAACCCTGCCAATCTGTCCCGTCTGACGCCGTGCAACTCAAGTATGCAAATGCTGGCTGGCTGCCGTTTGCTGGTGATTCGCTACATTACATCGCCGTTGACTATGCTCCGGGTCCAGCAGGCAGCCGTGGGCAGGTAATAAACAGTGGCCGTGACGATGAAATTCGACACGTTATCGCAGGCACGGTTAGTGACTTCTATACCTTCGTGATCCAACAGTTCCATTCGGGTGCAATTTCCGTTGTGCCTGCCGAAAACGGCACGGCGCCGCGCTACCTTCGCGTCGGAGCTTCTGACGATTTGTTAACAGCCCTTCCTGAGCTGCTTGCGGCACAATGACCGCATCATAAAATGCTGCACCGAGGCGCCCTCGGGGCGGAATCTGAAATCAACATCACTCGCGGCAACCTGGTGATTCTGGACGTTAGCAGCTGAGAGTCATGGGCCAAATTGAGTCACGTCTGGATGCAATCTTCGGCGCCGCCTTCAACAGTGGTCCCGCCCCGGAGATCACTGTCGCAGCGGCGGAAGCGAGTCTTGGCCTGCGATTTCCTCCAAGTTACCGACAATACCTGCTGCGATACGGCGCATCGCTGTGTTCCGGGTTCGAGATTTTTGGACTACCGCCAGTTCCCGATCCGGGCGGGCAACCGCAATGGTCGAACACTACAGAATCAACGCTCCGCTTGCGGCCAGACGGCCTGCCTGAAAACTCCATTCAAATCTCGCACGACGGCATGGACCACGGATACTTCTTGCAATGTTCCTTGTCGGATACTTCGTTTGAAGGACCAGTGATCGAATGGGGGCCAACTCACGGTGGCGGAGAGATCGTCGCCGCAGGGTTTCTGGACTTTGTCGAACAACAGAATCGCCGTTAAACGGTTAGTTGGACGGGTTTTTCCGTCCAGCAAAAAAGGCCGCCCCAGCTTTGGAATGGCTGCAGCCATCCCTTGCCTGCGGAGGATGCTCGCGGTTTCCCTGGCTCCCGTCTGGCTGGGACAGACAACAGCCATCCCTTGATTCCTGACGACTCTCTTGGCTTCCGCCTGCTGGTGCTGCGTCTTGATCGTGAACGTGCAACCGCGTGGATTCTACAGCCAAGTCGACGCATGGCCGCCACTGGCGATTGCAACGCCTTTCCGGATTACGCCGATACCGCGGACGGTCGACGCCGTGTTTCTTGTGATGACTTTCCGCAACATGGGGTTCTGTGACCTAAGTTTGCAAAGGCGAAGCAGGGTTGTTCCGCGGCGGATTGCGCAGCGGGACCGTGCTGTTCGCCCCCCTGAGCAGCTGCACGAGGTCGTCGAGGAAACGGTCGCCAAGGCCGTTCCGGGATGCGACCGACCGGGCACGGGTCCAGGCGAATCAGACTCCCACCGCATGAGATCCTACCGATGAATTTGACCAGTCGAAGGCTTTCCCTTTCCCAGCTTTTCCTTCGCGGCTGCGTGGGTCTGGCGGCGGCGTTGCTGCTTGCCGGCCCGGCCCTGGCCGTGGAGCTGGAAGGGTTTGTGGAGCCATACCGCACGATCAGCGTCGCTTCCGATGAGACGGGCGTGATCCAGGAAGTCTTCGTTCGCGAAGGGCAGCGGGTGGAAGCGGGTCAGCCGCTGGCGCGGCTCAACAGCGACGTCCATCAGGCTCTGCTGGCGATCGCCGAACAAAGCATGCTGGCCGAAGGCCGTATCGATGCCGCCCGGGCCGATGTGGAGATGCGCCGGCGTCGTCTGGAGAAACTCCGGTCCCTGCGGCTGGAAGGCCATGCCCGACAGGAAGAAGTCGATCGCACGGCCGGCGAAGTAGCGGTTGGTGAGGCGAATCTCCGCTCGGCCCTGGAAGACCAGCTGAACAAGCGGCTGGAATATGAAAAGATCAATGCCCAGATCACCCGTCGCACCGTCAAGGCGCCGATTGCCGGCGCGATCATTCGGCTGCACAAAGTGGCGGGCGAGTTTGTTGCGCCGAACAGTCCCGACGTGCTCACGCTGGTGCAGCTGGATATGCTGCTGGCCAACTTCACGCTGATGAGTCCGGACTCGGCCAAACTGCAGGTCAATCAGACCGTGCCGGTGCGATTCCTGCCCGGCGGCGTCGAAGCGACCGGCGTGGTGGAGTTTGTCTCTCCCGTGACCGACGCCGAAAGCGGAACGGTCCTGGTCAAGATTCGCATTGATAACGCCCAGGGCAAATTCCGCAGCGGCGAACGCTGCTCCATTCGCATCGGGAACTGAGTCCAATGGCGTCGGGAATCGTAACGGACCAGCTGCAGTCGACAAAGGAATCTGCATTGCAGGAACTGCCCGGCCTGCGCCGGCTGCAGCGGGAAATGCTGCAGTTGACCACGGAGGCCCGCGCGCAGCTGGACCTGGTGCAAGGTCTGCTGAAAATTCTCGACGGCTGCGCTGCGCCGCTGGCGGCCTTTTACTTCCAGCGAAACGCGCAAGGCGAACTGGCCGTGGTCAACCGCTTGCGACCGACCGAGGAGGATCGCCAAAGCCAGCGACTGGCCCGCCAACTGCTGGCCGCCTGCCAGGCGGCGTGCCGCGCCGGAGAAATGGAAATGCGGCAGCAGGCCGCCCCCGCTCGCCTGCTGCTGGCCGCCCCCGTGTTTCTCTGCGGCCCTGATCCCGAGGGGCTGGGACTGGTGTTTGCGGCCGATCAGCCGCCCGCCCAGGCGGCATTGCTCACGCAGATGTTCGCCAGCCATCTGGTGCTGTGGCATCTGCTGGCCGGCAATCGCGGCAGCCTGACCGAATCCCGCAGCGCGGCCGCAGTCGTGGAACTGCAGAGCCGACTGCTGACCGCTCCCGATCTGCGCCAGGCCTGCTATACGCTGGCTGGGGAACTGCAGACTTTTTTGAACTGCCAGCGCGTCGCCGTCGGCATGCGTGCGCCCGGCGGAGGACGTTGTCGCCTGATCGCCGTGTCGCAGATGGCCCAGTTCGACAGTCGCTCTCCCACCGCCCAGGCGATGGAAAGCGCGATGGATGAAGCCGTGCTCCGGCAGGAAGCCACCCGCTGGCCGCCCGCCGACGAACAGCAACGGCACGGCGCCCTGGCCCACAAAAAACTGAGCACGCTCGAAGAACAACAGTCGGTCCTCAGCGTCCCCCTGATCGACGATGACCAGCAGGCGGTTGGCGTCCTGCTGATCCTGGAGAAACCGACGGTAACGCTCGACACGGCCGAACGCTTCCTGCTGGCTGCGGCACGGCCGCTGGCCGTATCGCTGGCCGCCGTGCAGCGTTTCGTCGGCGGACCATTCACGCGGCTGCGTCGCGCCTCGGGCAAGGTCGTGCGCACCGGCAAAGGGAAGATCGCCCTGGCGGGTACGCTGCTCCTGCTGGGCGCCATGCTGCTGCCGCTGCCGCATCGAGTGCATTGCGATTGCCAGCTGGAACCGGTTACCCGGCGGTTTGTGGCGGCTCCCTTTGAAGGCGCCCTTGAAGAATCCCTGGTCAAGCCGGGCGACCTGGTTCGCCAGGGCCAATTGCTGGCCCGGCTGGATGGCAGAGAGCTGCGCTGGAAGCGGGCGAGCGTGTCGGCCGACCACAGCCAGGCGACTAAAAAGCGGGACGCCGCCCAGGCCTCGCGGAATTACGCCGACCAGCAGATCGCGAGCCTGGAGATTGAGCGTCTGGAGCTGGAGCTGCAGCTGCTCGACCATCGCACGGCCAACCTGGAGATCCGCTCGCCCCTGGACGGGATTGTCGCCAGCGGCGATCTCGAACGGGCCGAAGGCGCGCCGCTGACGATGGGGCAAAGCCTGTTCGAAATCGCCCCGCTGGAAACGATGATCGTCGAAGTGGCCATTCCCGACGACCAGATCGCCAGCGTTATAGAAGGCCAGCCGCTCGACATCAGGCTCGACTCCTACCCGGGCCAATCGTGGCGCGGCGAGACAGGCCGCATTCACCCCCGATCCGAAATCCGCGACGACGAAAACGTGTTCATCGCCGAAACAGAACTCGACAACTCCGACGGACGCCTGCGGCCTGGCATGAAAGGCCGCGCCCGGGTGCAAGCCGGCCTGCAGCCGCTCGGCTGGATCCTGTTCCACAAGCCGTGGGAATACCTCGTCAAGAAAGCCGCGTGGTAAAAGCGGCCTTCCCGGAAAGGCGAAGAACCGCAAACCATCGCCCTGCCCTCTTTTTCCGCCCTCTCCTTTTTTCATGAAGTGACCCTGCGACGATGCCCGTGCAGTCTGACCCCAGCGTTCGCGAGTTTGGATCGACCCGTTTGCGGTTGCGCAGCGATTTGATCTTTACGCCGCAGCTGACGGGTGACCGGCCGTACTACCTGGTCGAGGATCCGCTGAACTCGCGGTTCTTCCGGCTGGGTCATGTCGAATATACGCTGGTCACGCTGCTCGACGGCCAGACCACCATCCACGACGCGCTCAGCCATTTGTCGACCGTGCTGCCGCATCACCAGTTAACCGAAGCCGACGCCGCGGCCCATTGCCGCTGGCTGGTGGCGATGGATCTGGCGCATACGGAAGAATCCGCCCAGGCGGCCCGACTGGCCGGCAGCGCCCAGACGGCCGCCCGGCAGAAGACGCTGGCGCAGTGGAACCCGATCTCCTTCCGCCTGCCGTTGGGCCGCCCTGACCCGATGTTCACCCGGTTGGCCGGTGCGCTCGGCTGGCTGTACTCGCCCGCGGCGACCGCAGTGGGGCTGCTGCTGGCGGCTGTCGGCGGGTTTCTGGTCTGCTCGCGGTGGGAAGCGTTCGTCGCTTCGTCGCAGGGCGTGTTTGCGCCGGGCAACTGGATCTGGATGGTCGTCTGCTGGGTGCTGCTGAAGATCGTCCATGAAATTTCGCATGGCGTGGTTTGCAAACGTTATGGCGGGACGGTCCGCGAAACGGGCGTGCAGTTCATCCTGCTGGCTCCGCTGGCTTATGTCGACGTCACCTCCAGCTGGCGGTTCCGTTCGCGCTGGCGACGGATCCACGTCGCGGCCGCCGGGATGTACAGCGAGCTGGTGATCGCCGGGATCGCGGCCCTGGCGTGGAGCCAGACCGGCGACGGCTGGCTGGGGAATTTCTGCTTCAACCTGATCCTGATGGCGAGCGTCACCACGCTGCTCTTTAACGCCAACCCGCTGATGAAATTCGACGGCTATTACATGCTGTCTGACGCACTCTCGCTGCCCAACTTGTACGGGAACGGCCAGGCCTGCCTGCGCTACGCGGCGTGCCGCTATCTGCTGGGGATGCCGGCCGCCCTGCCGGACTGGACGCCCCGCGAGTCGACCATTTTTCACCTGTATGGCTGGGCCGCGTTTGCCTGGCGGATCGTGATCAGCGTCACCATGATCGTGACGGCGGCCGCCCTGTTCCACGGCGCCGGCGTCCTGCTGGCCTGTCTGGCGGGCGTGCTCTGGCTGGGTTTGCCGGCCTTTCATTTCGTCAAATTCCTGGCGACCGACGAAGGCGGACCACAGCCGCAGCGATTGCGTTTCCTGCTGATCGCTTCGCTCGCCACGGCGATGGCGGTCGGGATCTTTGGCTTTGTCCCCTGGCCGGGAACGATCGCGGCGCCGGGCGTGGTCGACTATTCGCCCCCCCAGTTGATCCGGGCCTCCAGTGCGGGGTTTGTGCAATCGATTCACGTGCAAAGCGGCCAGCAGGTCCAGCCGGGCGAACTGCTCGTGGTGCTGGAAAATCGCGAGCTGGTGCGTGAACTGGCCGACCTGCAGCTGCAGATTCGCCAGTCGGAGTTGCGCGGAAGGCAGCGGGAGCAAAAGGGCGAACTGGCCGCCGAACAGGCCGAAGAGAAACAGGCCGAAGCGCTCCGCAGCCAGCTCGCCGAAAAACAGATCCAGGTCGAGCGGCTCACCGTCCGCGCCCCGTGCGCGGGACAGGTGATCGGCCGCAACCTGGACGCGCTGCAAGGGAAGTTTCTGGAAGAAGGGGACGAGCTGTTCTCCCTGGGGGACGAAGCGCACAAGGAGCTTCGGATTTCCATTGCGCAGGACGACCTCGAGGTGTTCCACCACCAGGTGCAGCAACCCGTGCGGATCGACGTGCCGGGACTGGCCCTGTGGCGAAGTCCCCTGGAGAAGGTCATCCCGCGAGCCACGTTGACGCCGCCGCATCCTGCGTTTGCCGCCGCCCATGGGGGTCCGTTGCCGGTCAAACCGACGGCCGCCCGATCTGACGGTTCGCCGCAGGACGCCTATGAATTGCTGGAGCCGCGCTTCACCGCCACGGTCCGTTTGACTCCGGCCGAAAGCCGCCAGCTGCGCACCGGGCAACGGGTCGTTGTGAGCCATCGTGCGCTTCACGAGTCGATCGGACAGCATCTTTACCACGCAGCCGCCGCCTGGATTCGCGAGCGTCTGGCTTCCTGATTCGCTCCTGCTGGGACCATCTTTTTCCCGGGGCGCAACCGCGGGCGCTCTACGTTTTTCCCGTCCCTGGGGAGAATCGTGACCTAGGCTTGTAGTGCAACTGGTCTGCGCTCAGATCGGTCGATTTATCTCCCGCCTCAAGGGCGACGCTGCCGATGGCGTTCTGGAAAACCTCGAAAACCCCGCAACCGCTGCGAAAATCGGCGCCTGACTACGGTCTGCTCGAAGATCGCGTCATGCTGAGCGCTGCGCCGTTGCCCGTTCTCGACGGAGCCCCGGAAAGCCAGGCCGGCGACGGTTCCCTGGCCGGCGCGCAGGCGGCCATGATGGCCGATGCTTCCCAGGGGGTTGCGCCCCAGTTCGCGCAAACGGCCGATTCCCAGGGCCGGGCGGAATCGTCGTTCCGTTTTGAATCGCAGAACGATCTGCAGCAGGCCCGGCAGGAACTGGTCGTGATCGACCCGGCGGCCGCCGACTACCAGCAGCTGGTCGACGACCTGCTGGCCCAGGAAACCTCCACCCGGAGGTTCGAGGTCGTCCTGCTCGACGGCGACCGCGACGGCCTGGAGCAACTGGGCGAAATCCTGGCTCGATATAATAACCTCGACGCAGTGCATCTGGTATCGCACGGTGCGGCCGGCGTGATCCAGCTGGGAAGCAGCCAGCTGCAGCTGGAAAATGTGGGGGCCTATGCGGGCAGTCTTGTCGGCTGGCGGGACGCCCTGGGGGCGGACGCCGACCTGTTGATTTACGGTTGTGATCTGGCCGCCAGCGAAGACGGCCGCACGCTGATCCAGTCGCTGGCGACGCTGACCGGCGCCGATGTGGCCGCCAGCGACGATCCCACCGGCGCGGAGGCCCGGGGCGGCGACTGGGACCTGGAGTATCGCCTGGGCGAGCTGGAAACGCAGGTCGCTTTTAGCGCGGCCGCGCAAACTTCCTGGCAAGGACTGCTGGCGGCGCCGCCGGTGGTGTCGACCTATATCGTCAGCAATACGAACAGCTCCGGCGCCGGTTCGCTGGCGCAAGCAATCACGGACGCCAACACCAGCGCCGGCTATGACCGCATCGAGTTCCAGCTCGACGTCGCCGACCCGAACTATATCGATCCCTCGCCCGGCAATCCCGGCAGCGGGGACGAATACTGGACAATCCCGCTAACCCAGGAGCTGCCGTCGATCACCGAAGGGGTCGAAATCGATGCAACCTCCCAGGCCGGCTTCAGCGGGACGCCCGTCATCGAAATCGACGGCTCCGCCCTGGGGGTCGACCAGAACGGCTTCACACTGGAGGGCGGCGGCGTGACGATTCGCGGATTCGCGATCAACCGCTTCTCCGGCGCCGGCATTGAGATTCTCAACACTTCCGACGACAACACGATTGCGGGCAATTACCTCGGAACCGATATCACCGGCGCGCAGACCGGTTTCGGCAATCGCTACGGGATCACTGTCGAGGGCGACAACAACACCATCGGCGGCGTCACGGCGGATGATCGCAACCTCATTTCCGGAAACAATACGCAAAGCGACAGCTATGGCATTGGGTTTCTCGATGACGCGCACGACAATCGCGTCCTGGGTAACTATATCGGTACAACCGCTGACGGCCTGTCCGCACTGGCCAACGGCCAGGGCGTGCTCTTCCTGGAATTCGCGGACCAGAACGTCATTGGCGGCGAAGCGGCCGGACAAGGGAACGTCATTGCATTCAATACGGGCAATGGCATCGCCATCACTTCCAGCTTTTCCGAAGAGAACGCCTTTGTACGAAACTCGATCCACTCCAACGGCCTGCTCGGCATCGATCTGGGAACGGCCGGCGCCAACGCCAACGACTCGGGCGACGGCGATACAGGCGCCAACAGCCTGCAGAACGCGCCCGTCATTACCAGCGCCACGACCAACGGCGCCCAGACGAATATTTCCGTCACCCTGAACAGCAACGCATCCACCCGTTATCGCGTGGAGATTTACTCCAGCACCATGGCCGACAGCAGCGGCTATGGCGAGGGCGAAACTTTCCTGGGCGTAGTGGACCTGACGACCAACGGGCTCGGAAACGCCAGTTTTTCGACCACCCTTTTCGAGCATCTCCCCACGGGAACTTACATCAGCGCGATTGCGTCCCGGCTGGATGCGGACGACGCGCCGCTGGAAACTTCGGAGTTCTCCGCCGTGGTGATTGTCGGCGACGGCGAAGCGACCTTTCAGCAAGGGCTGGACAGTTACGCGGGAACCCAGGACACCTACATTTCCTCGAATGCGCCCAACACCGCCTACGGAAATTCCGACCGACTTTACGCCGATTTATCGAATTCTGCAGGCGGCGTCGACCAGGCACTGCTTCGCTTCGACGATCTGTTCGGCGATGGGCCTGGCCAGATCCCGCTGGGGTCCACCATTCTTTCCGCCCAGCTGACTGTTTACGCCGACAGCCTCTCGGCGGACGCAACGGCGAGTTTTCACCGCATGCTCGTCGACTGGTCCGAGGGCTCTACCTGGAACAGCCTGAACGCCGGCGTCTCGGCCAACAACAGCGAAGCGGAAGCGATCGCCGACGCAGTCTTTGTCGACACGAATACTGCGGGATTGCAAACGATCGTCGGACTGGAAGATTCCCTGCAGGCCTGGTCCGACGGCGAGGCCAACTACGGCTGGGCCATTCTGACGGACACCAACGACAACTGGGGCTTCCGCACCTCCGAGCACGTCACGGCAAGCCACCGTCCGGCCCTGAGCGTGACGTACATCGCGCCGAATACCGCCCCGGTCCTGGATAACGCCCTGAGCCCCGTCTTCACCGCCCAGGAAGAAGACGCCGGCGCCCCCAGCGGCGCGGTCGGCACGCTCGTTTCGGAGCTGGTCGATTTCTCCAGCCCGGCCGGTCAGGTCGACAATGTGACCGATCCCGACACCGGAGCACTAACCGGCATCGCTGTGACGGCGACCAACACCTCGATCGGGCGCTGGTGGTACACGACCGACGGCGGATCCAACTGGAACGCCCTGGATCCCGTCAGCAACGCCAGCGCCCTGCTGCTGGCCGCCGACTCCCAGACGCGCCTTTATTTCCAGCCCGACGCCAACGCCAACGGCCTGCTGGCCGACGCTATCACCTTCCGCGCCTGGGACCAGACCACCGGCGTGAACGGGCAACCGGCCGACACGACCAGCAACGGCGGCTCGACGGCCTTCTCCACCGCCACGGACACGGCCAGCCTGACGGTGAACGCCGTCAACGACCTGCCGGTGCTGCTCGCCGGCAGTGTGGACAATTTGACGGTCAACGAAGATTCCGGCCTGACCTCGCTGGGACTTGGCGGCCTGGCGTTTGGTCCCGGCGGCGGTCCCGACGAAGCCAGCCAGACTCTCAGTTATGAAGTGAACGTCATTCCCGACGCGGTCAACTTCGGCAGCATTTTCCTGGCCGATGGAACGACCGTCGTGGGAACGGGAGCGTACTCTCTGGCCCAGATCCAGGGCATGCAGTTTCGCCCCGCCGACAACCAAAGCGGCGGCCCTTCGTTCTTTGGCTTCCAGGTAACCGACTCCGGCCCGGGCGCGTTCAAGCTGGGAGTGTTCCAGCAGCTGAACATTACCCCGGTCAACGACGCCCCGGTGGTGACAACGACCGCCGCGCCGCTTGAATACCGGGAAGGCGATCCGCCCACGGTGATCGACAACGGACTGACGGTCGTCGATTCCGACCATGCCAACCTGCAGAGCGCGTCGGTCCAGTTCACCGGCGGTTTTGTCGCCGGGCAGGATGTGCTCGCCTTTACCGACCAGTTGGGAATCACGGGCGCCTACGACGCTGTTGCCGGCATCCTGAGCCTGACCGGTACGGCCTCGGTCGCCGACTACCAGGCCGCTTTGCGAACCGTCACCTACGAAAACACCAGCAGCCTTCCCAGCACCGCCGCCAGGACGGTCAGCTTTACCGTAAAAGACGGCGTCGACACCAGCCTGGCCGCCACCCGGCAGATCAACGTCACCGAGATCGACAACGACGCCCCCACCCTGATTGCCAATACGGGCTCGTCGGTCAACGAAGGCGGAACCGACACGATCGCCCGCACCGAACTGGAGTATCGCGACACCGAACAACCCGCAACCGCCGTGACCTACACCGTCACCGGCGGCCCGGCCAACGGACAGCTGGAACTGACGACCGATCCGGGAATCGCCGTCTTCAGCTTCACCCAGGACGACATCAACAACAACCGGCTGGTCTACGTCCACGACGGCTCGAACACCACCAGCGGCGACTTTACGTTCGACGTCGCCGACGGCCAGGGGAACGATATCGCTGGCCAGATCTTCGCCATTACGGTCGCCGCCATCGATGACGACGCCCCCGCGCTAATCGTCAACGCGGGCTCGTCGGTCAGCGAAGGCGGAACGGAGACGATCACACGCACCGAGTTGGAGTATCGCGACACCGAACAACCCGCAACCGCCGTGACCTATATCGTCTCCAGCGGACCGGCGAACGGACAGCTGGAACTGACGACCGACCCAGGAGTTCCCGTCGCCAGCTTCACCCAGGACGACATCAACAACAACCGCCTGATTTTTGTTCACGACGGCACGAACACCACCAGCGGCGACTTTACCTTCGACGTCAGCGACGGCCAGGGGAACGACATCGCTGGCCAGACTTTCGCCATTACGGTCGCCGCCATCGATGACGACGCTCCCACCCAGGTCGCCAACACAGGCGTCGGCGTCGGCGAAGGCGGCGCCGCCATGCTCACCCGCGGCGTGCTGGAATTTGTCGACGCCGAACAGCCGGCGACCGCAGTTGTCTTCAGCGTCACCGGCGGCCCGGCTAACGGCCATCTCGAACTGATGACCAATCCCGGCGCGGCCGTACTCAGCTTCACGCAGGATGACATCAACAGCAACCTGCTCGTGTACGTGCATGACGGCACGAACACCACCAGCGGCGACTTCACCTTCAGCGTTACTGACGGCCAGGGGAACGATGTCGCCGGACTAACCTTCGCCGTCACGGTGATGCCTTTCGATGACGACGCCCCCGCCCTGATCGTCAATACGGGCTCCTCGGTCAGTGAAGGCGGAACCGACACGATCGCCCGCAGCGAACTGGAGTATCGCGACACCGAACAACCGGCGACGGCCGTGACCTACACCCTCACCGGCGGACCGGCCAACGGCCAGCTGGAACTGACGACCGATCCGGGAGTCGCCGTCGCCAGCTTCACCCAGGACGACATTAACAATAACCGCCTCGTTTACGTCCACGACGGCTCGAACACCACCAGCGGCGACTTTACGTTCAACGTTACCGACGGCCAGACTAACGATATCACCGGCCAGACTTTCGCCATTACCGTCGCCGCCATCGATGACGACGCCCCCTTCCTGGTCGCCAATACGGGCTCTTCGGTCGCGAACAGCCAAACGGTGACCCTGACCCGCAGCCAGCTGGAATACGGCGACACCGAACAACCGGCAACCGCGGTGACCTTTACGGTCGACAGCGGACCGGCCAATGGGCGACTCCAGCTTTCGAGCAGCCCAGGCGTAGCGATCACCACCTTTACGCAGGACGACGTGAACAATCTTCGTCTGCAGTACGTCCACGACGGCAGCCTGACGACCGACGGCAACTTCTCCTTTCTCGTCAGCGACGGCCAGGGGAACAGCCTCGCCGGGCAGACGTTCACCATCGCCGTTCCGATTCCCATTCCGGTGAACATGGCGCCGGTGATCACGTCCAGCAACGCCGTCAACGCGGCCGAGAACCAGACGGACGTGCTCACCGTGACGGCCAGCGACGCCGACGGCGACAAGCCCACGTTCAGCATCCAGGGCGGGGCCGACGCCGCGAAGTTCTCACTGGACAGCATGACCGGCGTGCTGGTCTTCCTGGCGGTTCCCGACCTGGAAGCCCCGGGCGACGCCAACGGCGATAATATCTACAGCCTGCAGATCGCCGCCGATGACGGCCGTGGCGGAATCGACCTGCAGACGCTGAATGTCACGGTAACCGACGTCAACGAAGCGCCCACGCTCAATCCGGCGACCTTGACCCTGAACGAGAACAGCCCCGCCGGCGCCTCGGCCGGATTCGCCAAGGCCAGCGACCCCGACGCCGGCCAGTCGCTGCGGTACGTGATTACGGGCGGCAACGGCGCACCGGCTTTCGCCATCGATCCCGTTTCGGGCGAAATCACCGTCGCCGACAGCAGTCTGCTTGATTACGAAACAACGCCCCAGTTCACCCTGCAGGTACAGGTCGACGACAACGGCTCCCCGCCGCTGTCCGCCACGGCGACTTTTACCATTGACCTGCTGCCGCTGAACGACCAGATCCCGGTCGGCGCTGCCGACACCGCGACGACGACCGAAGGCGGAGCGGTCAGCGTACTCGCATCGGGCCAGGCCAGCGTGCTGGCGAACGACACCGACACCGACGCCCCCGCCGACGTTCTGACGGCCGTGCTGGAAAGCGGACCGCAGTTCGCATCGAGTTTTACGCTCAACGCGGACGGCACGTTCCTGTACGTCCACGACGGCGGCGAGACTTCCACGGACACCTTTACCTATCGCGCGTTCGACGGAGTGAACAGCAGCAGTCCGGTCCTGGTAACGATCCATATCCAGCCGGTCAACGACGCCCCGGTCGCCGCCGACGACGCCTATACGCTCCTCGAAGGGACCACACTCGACGCCAACGGCGCGAGTGGCGTGCTGGCGAACGATTCCGACGCAGAAGGCGGGCCGCTGACGGCCGCGCTGCTCAGCGGACCAGGCCACGGCGTGGCGACGCTGCTGCCTGACGGCTCCTTCACCTACATGCCCGACGCCCAGTTTTACGGCGACGATCAGTTTACCTACCAGGTCAACGACGACGCTGGCGGCAGCGCGACGGCCGTGGTCCGTTTGACCGTTCTGCCGATCAACGACGCTCCGGTTGCAGGAGCGGCCGAGGCGTTCGTCCTGGGAAATAACGAAACACTGGTCGTCGACGCGCCGGGCCTGCTGGCGAACGACTTTGATATTGAGAACGATCCGCTAACGGTCGTGCTGGTCAGCGGTCCGTCCCGCGGCGTGCTGCAGTTGAACGCCGATGGTTCGTTCCAGTTTACCCCGCCGACTAATTTCCAGGGGGACCTGCGGTTTGTCTATCAGGTTTCTGATGGAGCAGCGACCAGCGAAATGGTAGTGGTGAAGCTCACGGTCAACGCGGTTGCCGGAGCGTCCCCCGTTGTCGCGCCGCCCACCTCAACCGCGCCGCCTGCAAACAACAGCGAAGACTCCGACTCGCAGAACAACCCCCAGGCGCCGGCGGGGCTGGCAGGGACTTTTGTTGCTGAGCCGGCAGTGACCGCGGCGCAGGCGAGCAGGTCCCGCCAACAGCGGCTCGACGGGGCGCCGGGTCCCGTGTCGAACGCTCTCCAGGTCGCCATCGTGTCGGAAGTCCAAAGCGTGCTGGCTCCCGTTTTTTCGAGCTCGGCAGGCGAGATGGGCGGCCAGCGACTACGGCAGCCGGTTCCGGTTGAGGGACGCCTGTCCCTGCCGGAAGTCGCTTATCTGGACCCCCAATGGTTCTGGGAGAAACTCGATAGCCTGGATAGTGAACTCCAGACGAACGAACCGACGCTGAAGCTGGCGGTAGGCAGCGTGGCGATCGCTTCCCTGGCGGCGACCGTCGGTTATGTGTTCTGGACGCTCAAAGGCGGCTATCTGCTGGCCAGCGTGCTTTCGCAAATGCCTGCCTGGCAATTCATGGATCCGCTGCCGATCTTCGATGCGACCGGCACCAGCTGGAGCGACCTTGACGCCGACGAAGAAGAAGACGAAGCCTACCAGCCCTGACGCCGCCCCCCGGCCCGCTGCTCTCCCCTGCCCCGCCGCTGAGGGTCGCTTAAAGATCCGACAGGGCATCAACGGCGCGAGAACCAGAACCTCCGGCTCTCCAGCAGGCCGAGTCGCCGTCCCTGCATCTGCCTTCCTGCAATAATTGACAATTCCTCCGGCATCGGGCTACGATGGCTGCCAGTCATTAAACAGGCAGGCTTTAGCGTATCGGACGGGAATGGCGAAGATATTGGTCACTGGCGCCGCGGGATTCATCGGCTATCACGTCAGCCGCCGCTTGCTGGAGCGCGGCGACAGCGTGCTGGGACTGGACAATCTCAACGACTACTACGATGTGCGGCTGAAGCAGGATCGTCTGAACCTGCTTCTCGAACAACCGGGCTTCCAGTTTGAAAACCAGGAGCTGGCCGAACTGGAACCGCTCATGCTTCTGTTCCAGTCGCAGCAGTTTGACACGGTGATCAACCTGGCCGCGCAGGCGGGCGTGCGCTACTCGTTGACCAACCCCCAGGCGTACGTGACCAGTAATCTCGCGGGCTTTGTGAATATCCTGGAAGGTTGTCGCCATCACGGCGTCAAGCACCTGGTTTACGCCTCTTCCAGCTCCGTATACGGAGCCAACACGCGGATGCCGTTTTCGGTCCATCACAACGTGGATCATCCCGTGAGTTTGTACGCGGCCACTAAAAAGGCCAACGAGCTATTGGCGCATACCTACAGCCACCTCTATCGCCTGCCCGCCACCGGACTCCGGTTTTTCACCGTTTATGGTCCCTGGGGCAGGCCCGACATGGCGCCGTTTCTCTTCACCAAGGCCATTCTGGAAGGCCGGCCGATCGAGGTCTTCAATCACGGCAAAATGCGCCGCGACTTCACCTTCATCGACGACATCGTCGAAGGGGTCGTCCGCGTGGCCGATCGTCTTCCCCAGCCCGATCCGGCCTGGTCGACCGACGCCCCCGACCCGGGCGCCAGCAACGCGCCGTACAAAATCTACAACATCGGCAACCATCAACCGGTTGAGCTGATGCACTTCATCGAGTGCATCGAAAAGCATCTCGGCATGAAAGCCGAGATGAAAATGCTGCCCATGCAGCCTGGCGACGTCCCTGCGACCTACGCCGACATCGACGATCTGGCAGCCGATGTCGGCTTTCGTCCCGGCGTATCACTCGACGAAGGAATCGCCAGGTTTATCGCCTGGTATCGGGAATACTACCGCGTCTAGTTTTGCGACCCCGTGATTTACAACGGGTCTGTGGGATCAGATGGGATCTCGCAAAGTCCAGAAACAAGGGCGTGGCGCCAATCGGGGGGCCCTTTCAGGGACTCGGCCGATTTCTGGTCGCGAATGTCTGGCGAGGAAGTCCGTTTGATCCCATTCAGGCAGGAATCGCAGTTGCTGTTCGCCCTCCTCTAAAAGGTCCATGCAAGTCCACGCAGGTGAGCTGAACTCCGGAATAACCTCGAACGGCTGGGAAGGAGGATCGCTTCCAGACAGGCGAAAACCTCCACTCCCCCCTGTTCAGGGAGGAGGGAGCTAACGATCACAGCGGGTGATCCCTTTATCGGGTTGCCAGGCTCTAAAAATGGCGAGAATGGCGGCCTTTCCCCTTGTTTTACGCGATTTCGTCAAATTTACTGCTGGCGATTTAGTGAGGCCGATGTTATTCTGATTAAGCGTGAGAGTGGCGGATTTTACTAAAGCACGGATTTTGGCTTTTGGACTTCCCCTCCTCAGGCTGGGCACGGAAGTTGCCAAACCGTGTGGAAAGCCGCGCGGAGTTATCGGGTCCTCGCGGATATTCTGAGGGAAATCAAGCCGCTCAGGACCACACCCCCAACAGGCGATTCTCCGCTGGCTTCGTCCGTCAGGCTCGCTTTACTTTGTCTTGCGAGTGCTACCGACGTAGTCCGACGATGGCGTTTCAAAAAGTCATGCCTTGAAACAATCAACTGGATAAACTCCACCCACAATACTCCCGGATGGATCCATTTTTAGCCGTTTTGCAGTCTCCCATTAATGTCACATGGGTGTTTCACACGTCTCTTCGATTCAATCGCTTAAATTCCTCCCTCCTTATCTAACAAGCAGCTGTCTATAATCGCTGGCGAGGGCTTTTTCAGGTTCTTTTAATCGCCGCGCGGACTGTTTCTTCCTCCACAAGCATTCCTGTTTACGGGACCGATATGCGCAAGGCAATGACTAAACTGGCGGCAAAGGTGCAAAACTCGACCAAAAAGAACCGTCGGCGACGACAGTTGATGGTGGAACGCCTGGAAGACAAAGTCATGTTCGCCGTAGATACGGTCAACAGCCAGGAAGCAGATGCGGCCGCCGTGTCCGCGATGGCAAGCGTCAATCTGAACAACCTGTACGATGGTTATGTCAATAACCAGGGAGCCGAGCTCGCGGTCGACGTTCCGCTCGATGCGCAGGTGGAAGCCGCCCTGAAGTCGCTGGGCGATTTCAATACGGGCACCGGCAATCCGCCGCTGCACCCGCTGACGGATACCTTTTTGCTGCACAGCAACCCGGGCGCCCAGCACGTTATTTATCTGGATTTCGACGGGCACACCACATCCAATACGTTCTGGAATACGGATTTCAACGGCGGCAACGACATTGTGACGCCCGCTTACGATCTGGACGGCAATCCGGCGACTTTCTCCAACGCCGAGCTGACGCAGATCCAGCGAATCTGGCTGCGGGTGGCGGAAGACTATCTGCCGTTTAATGTCGATGTCACCACTGAAGAACCCCCTTTGGATAGCCTGCGCAGAACCGGCGCCAGCGATCTAGCCTGGGGTATTCGCACCGTCATCGGACCCGATGTGCTGGGGACCGGGGCCGGCGGCATCGCCTATTTAACTTCGTTCACCTATGCGAATGACACCCCTGCGTTTGTGTTCAACACGAGCGAAATCGGCGTCGCCGAGGCCATCTCCCACGAAGTCGGCCACTCCCTGGGGCTCTCGCACGACGGGGAGAACCCGGGCGATGGGGAATACTACCTGGGCAATAACGGCTGGGCCCCGATCATGGGCGCCGGTTACTACGAACCGCTGACCCAGTGGAGTCGCGGCGAGTATCCGAACGCGACCAACATGGAAGACGACCTGGCGATCATCACCGGAGGGAACGGTTTTACCTACCGTCCCGACGATCACGGCAACACTCCCGGTGCGTCCACCGTGCTTTCTCCCGTCGCCAATATCATCACGGCGTCTGGGGTAATCGAGAGAAACAACGATGTCGACTACTTCCGTTTTAGCACGGTCGCCGGGGTTGTCAGCTTTGATGTAACACCGGCCCTCCTGGGGCCCAATCTGGATGTTCAGGTATCTCTGTATAACGAAGTCGGCGGTCTCGTGATGACGGCTAACCCGTCGGGCCAGCTCGATGCTACGCTGACCGCCACCGTGGCCGAGGGAAACTATTATCTGGTTGTGTCCAACTCGGGCGACGGCGATGTGAACGTCGACGGTTATTCCACATACGGCAGCCTGGGTTACTACACCATCGACGGCCTGGTAACGCCGCCTTTGGATGTATCGGCGCCGACCGCCAGCGCATCGGCCAGCCATGTGACCAGCGCCGGCGCCACGACGCATACCATCACCGTGCGATACACGGACGACCAGGCGCTGGCCATCGCCACGATCGGCAATGGCGACATCCAGGTGGTCGGCCCCACGGGCACGCTCAACTCCACTCTGGTCAGCGTCGACATCACCACCGACGGCCCCGTCCGCGTTGCGACCTACACCATCACGGCGCCCGGCGGCACGTGGGATGCGACTGACAATGGGCTGTATACGATTGAAATGGTGGCCAGCCAGGTAGCCGACACCAGCGGCAACTTTGTGCCCGCCGGCGTGATCGGCACCTTTAACTGCAACATCATTCCCGACGTCTCTCGTCCCACGGCCAGCGCCTCGGCCACCCTGATTTCCAGCCCGGGCACGGCCCCGAAAACCTTTACCGTGACCTACCGCGACAATGCGGCCGTCGATGTCACCAGCCTGGACAACACCGACATCCAGGTGGTTCCGCCGGCCGGCGCCCCCATCAACGCCACGTTTGTTTCGGTCGATGTCAACACCAACGGCGCCACCCGCACGGCGACCTATCAGATCAATCCTCCCGGCGGCAACTGGGACTCCACCGACAATGGCGTGTACACCATCGTGATGGCGTCCGGCCAGGTGCGGGACACCTCGGGCAACACGGTGAATCCCGGCGCCATCGGCACCTTCACGGTCAGCATCCAGCCGACAGACCTGACGATCCCCTCGGCGACCGCAACTCTGTCCAGCGTCGGCGCCCCGGCGACCACCTACACGTTTTCCGTTACCTATCGCGACGACCAGCTGGTGAACCGGGCGCTGATCGGAACGGGCGATGTGATCGTGACCGGGCCGAACGGCTTCTCCACCGTTCCCGCCCTGTTTGGCGCCACCACCCCCGCCACCAACAACGCCCAGGTCATCGCCAACTACCGCTTCACGGCCCCCGGCGGCACGTGGGACGCAGGCGACAACGGAATCTATACCGTCTCCATGGTGTCCAACCAGGTGGCCGACACCTCGGGCAACTTCGTTCCGGGCGGAGTCCTGGGCACCTTCACCGTCAGCGTCAACGATCCCTCGATCGCCCGAATTTACGGCACGGTCCTCGACGACAGGATCACCATTGATATCAACGGCGGAAGCGTGCCGGTGTTTGTGGTTAACGTGAATGGCGTGTCGACCACGCTGGCGTCAACCGTACGAACGGTCGAACTGGATACTGTCGGCAACAGCGACAGGGTCATTATCAACGGCGGCGTCGGCAACGAATCGGCCACCTTCCGTTACCAGAGCGTGCAACTGGTCGGGTCCGGCTATCAGGTCCAGGTGGTCAACGCGGAACGGATCCAAATCAACGCACGCGGCGGCGTCAATACGGCGCAGTTCTATGGCTCCATCAGCGACGAACAATTCGCGGTTTACGGCTATTACCAGATTCCGCGAGCGTACATGGCGACTGGCGACAGTTTCAATTACGCGGTTGGATTCGACACCTTCCGAGCCGAGGCGATCGAAGGCGGCGTCGACACGGCCGAGTTTTACAGCTACCCGGAAAACTACACCTGGATCGATAACTCACCGGTCAGCGCCACGCTCATTACGAACTCCGTCAACTACGCCGAACAATTCGACAAGTACCGGTTGAGGTTCGTCCCCTATCCTTATACGGATCCCACCGCCGCCCTCGACGCTACCACTTTCAGCGGGAATTCCAGCATCTCGGTGATCGGGCCGCGGCGGTACTACGGCGACGACTGGATTGCCGTCGACCCCAACGAGTCTTATCACCTTTCTGGCTGGGCCCGTTCCGGCGACGGCATGGCGGCTGATTTTGCGCCAGCTGCAAAACAGTATTTTGGTTTCGCCTCGTACGATTCCGACCTTAATTTGATCGACCCCACGCACGTACTGAAGTATACGACGGCTGTCGATACCCGGCTCGCGGCCCCGCTCGTTGCGGGTGCAACCACGATCCAGCTCAACGACGTGACCGGCTGGAGCAACTCGTCCACCGCCCATACCCGCTCGCTTGCCTGGTATGGCTACGCCAACAGCGACGGCGAAGTCTACGCCGACTACACCTATACCCGGAATGTGCTGGTTGACGCCTGGGCTGTCGGCAGAATCAACTACACCACGAACACCATTACCCTTCGCACGCCCTGGGCGGGCCCCGACCTGGCCGTCGGCACCGCCTTCCGGAATGCCATGAGCGGCAGCACCTTCAACTACGCCGCGCTCGCCGGGGAAAATGTTGGCCTGGAGTGGACCCAATACGAGGCGGACATCACCGGCACAGGTCTCGGGGACGCACAGTTCCGACCGGGCACGGCGTATGTAAAACCGCTCGTCCTGGCGAACTGGTCCAATGGAGCGACCAACCAGGTCAGCTGGCGAGAGATCAGCCTGGCGACCCAGCATCCGCTCTTGTATACGGGCGGTGAAAAAGTCGACCTGCGGTCTTCGATCTACCAGGTCGACACCGGCTATTCCTGGACACAACTTGCGGGTCCGCCGGTTGCCTTCACCGGAGCAAACAGGTCGGTGGCGAGTTTCACCGCACCGCTCTCCGCCACTTCCTACACACTGCAGTTCCAGGTGCAGGTCACCGGCCCCCAGTCGCGCACCGAAACAATCAGCGTGCAAATTGATCCGCCCATCGGGCCCGCTTCCAGCGGCGTCACCGTGGCTTCCGACGCCACGACCTTTAGCGGGTCCGAGAACTACACGGTCGTCGGCAGCGCGCAAACGATGGGCGACGACATGATCGCCGTCAACATCGGCCAGACCTACGAGCTATCCGGCCTGGTCCGTTCTGGCAACGGTTCCGGCGGTCTCTACCAGCCCGGCGCGCGTCAGTACTTTGGCTTTGTCTCGTATGACTCAGACGGCCTGATGATCGAGCCCTTGCATGTGATGAAGTTCGGCGCCGCAACCGACACCCGTCTGTTCGCCGATCTGCTCCCCGGCCAGACGGTCGTTCAACTCAACGACGTCACCGGTTGGAGTAACGCAGGCGCCAGTCACACTCGATCCCTGGCCTGGTACGGATACACCAATACCTTGGGCGTTACTTACGACGACTACACCTACACCCGGAACGTGCTGACAAACGCCTGGGACGTCGGCTCCGTCGACTTCCTTGCAAACACCATTACCCTGCGAACCCCGTGGGCAGGCCCCGCGTTGTTGGCGGGTACTGCAATCCGCAACGCCGCCAGCGGCAGCACCTACAATTATGCGGGCCTTGCCAACGAGTCTGTCGGACAAAACTGGACCCAGATCGCCTCGGAAATTTCGGGGGTAGGCAATGCCGCCAATCAGTTCCGCGCCGGCACGGCGTTTATCCAGATCATTATTCGGGCCAACTACTCCGGCGGGCCAAGCAACCAGATTAACTGGACCGATGTCGCATTGAGCCCCAAACCTGCCCAGCAATTCTTCGGGGGCAATCCGATTGACTTGCGGGCCGAAACCGAAGGCGCCGGCTTGTCCTATAACTGGAGCCAGATATCGGGCCCAACCGCCGCCTTCACCGGCAACGGAACTCGACAGATCCACCTGACCGCGCCCAGCCAGGCTACCCCGTTCGATATGGTGTTTCGCGTCAACATCAACGGCGGGAGCCTGCCGCTGTCCCAGCGGGTGACAATCCGCGTGCTGCCCAGTTCCCCCACCCCTTCGGCTCCGCAGGCCAGCCTGGCTTTTGGCGCTGCCCCGCAGTCAAGCTTGTCACCGCTGCTTGAGGAAGCGGCCTATGTTTACTGGTTTAATAATGGATCCCAGCTGCCGGCGTCTGTGCAGCAGGTGCTCGCCACGATTGAGCGGGAAGCAGACAGCGCCCAGTCGGCCGCCCACCAGATCTCGGCATACCTCGTCAATCTGCAGACAGAGTTGCGGGACGACAGCCAGCAGTTCTTCTCCCTGGCTCCTGCCGCCCAGGAAAAGCTAAACGACCTGGAAGATCTGTTCCATGAAGCGATCGAAGCATTGACCGGCAAACTGCTCAGCCGGTTAAGCTAGCCGCCTCCGCCGCCGTCTCCAGGCAGCAGTTTCTGCCTGGAGCGGTCTTTGACCCCACAGGACGCCATCGCAAACACCAGCCGCGCACCGATCGTCGCTTGGAGACCCAGCATGGCGCGATAGCCAGAACTCCTGGCTCTCGCCCAGACTTCTTTGCCTTCCCGGTGTCTGCCAATAATCAATGGCTAGCTAACCCGGAAGTCGGTACAACATAGGCTGCTTCGCTCCATTCCGGGATGGGAGCGCTGCGATCAGCGGTAGGCCAAAGTTGGATCGGCAGGACTACTTTCAGGAGATGCGGGCGGCGTGTGAACGCACGCTCGAGCAGGTGGCCGTATGTTCGACCAACTGGAATTCCACCGTGTGACCAGCCGCTTCGGCCTCGACTTCTATCATCTGCAGGATTACCCGCAGCGAACTCGACTGACGGTGTGCGGAGAAGACACTGCGGCGGGGAAGCAGTGGGTGGGCGAGTTGATGAGCAACAACAAGCATCGCGATTACTAAACCGCTAGCGATCAGCGCTGGGATTGGCGCCAGACCCTGCACGACAGCAAACTCTGGGACCATTACTGGCTAAAGCCAGAGCCTGCGGAGATTCAGGCTGGGCCATAGAATCGGGCCGGACACCCTTCCCGGTCACAATTGACAATTCCTCCGGCATCGGGCTACGATGGCTGCCAGTCATTAAACAGGCAGGCTTTAGCGTATCGGACGGGAATGGCGAAGATATTGGTCACTGGCGCCGCGGGATTCATCGGCTATCACGTCAGCCGCCGCTTGCTGGAGCGCGGCGACAGCGTGCTGGGACTGGACAATCTCAACGACTACTACGATGTGCGGCTGAAGCAGGATCGTCTGAACCTGCTTCTCGAACAACCGGGCTTCCAGTTTGAAAACCAGGAGCTGGCCGAACTGGAACCGCTCATGCTTCTGTTCCAGTCGCAGCAGTTTGACACGGTGATCAACCTGGCCGCGCAGGCGGGCGTGCGCTACTCGTTGACCAACCCCCAGGCGTACGTGACCAGTAATCTCGCGGGCTTTGTGAATATCCTGGAAGGTTGTCGCCATCACGGCGTCAAGCACCTGGTTTACGCCTCTTCCAGCTCCGTATACGGAGCCAACACGCGGATGCCGTTTTCGGTCCATCACAACGTGGATCATCCCGTGAGTTTGTACGCGGCCACTAAAAAGGCCAACGAGCTATTGGCGCATACCTACAGCCACCTCTATCGCCTGCCCGCCACCGGACTCCGGTTTTTCACCGTTTATGGTCCCTGGGGCAGGCCCGACATGGCGCCGTTTCTCTTCACCAAGGCCATTCTGGAAGGCCGGCCGATCGAGGTCTTCAATCACGGCAAAATGCGCCGCGACTTCACCTTCATCGACGACATCGTCGAAGGGGTCGTCCGCGTGGCCGATCGTCTTCCCCAGCCCGATCCGGCCTGGTCGACCGACGCCCCCGACCCGGGCGCCAGCAACGCGCCGTACAAAATCTACAACATCGGCAACCATCAACCGGTTGAGCTGATGCACTTCATCGAGTGCATCGAAAAGCATCTCGGCATGAAAGCCGAGATGAAAATGCTGCCCATGCAGCCTGGCGACGTCCCTGCGACCTACGCCGACATCGACGATCTGGCAGCCGATGTCGGCTTCCGTCCCGGCGTATCTCTCGACGAAGGAATCGCCAGGTTTATCGCCTGGTATCGGGAATACTACCGCGTCTGAATCGACGAATCCTTAGGAAGACCCTTGGCTAATTTCTTCTAACAGGACCTGCGCGATGCGCTCGGACGCCTGTCCTTCGCCATACCAGGGACCAGCTTCAGGTAACGGCTCGCTACGGTTTAACTGCTGATGACAGGCAGCCAGAATCTGGACGGCGTTCGCTCCGGCCAAAATATTCGCTCCCACTTCGATCGTTTCGGTCCATTCAGTCTCATCCCGCATGGTGACGCAGGGAGTGCCGAAGAAGAAGGCCTCTTTCTGCACGCCGCCGGAATCCGTCAGCAGCAGCGCGGCGTCGCGCTCCAGCAACAGCATCTCCAGGTAAGAAATGGGTTCGACCAACAGAAAATTCGCGGCGATCGGCGTGCTGCTCGCAGCGAGCATCTTGCGGGTTCGCGGATGAACCGGGAAAACCACCGGTAGTTCCGCAGACAGGTCATTGGCCGCAGCGATGATCTCCGCCAGTCGTTGCGGGTCGTCGGTGTTCTCCGCCCGGTGACATGTCATGAGTACAAAATTCTGCGGGGTCAATCGCAGTTCACCAACAGGATTCAATCGGGATTCGGCCGCCTGAGCGAAGAATTTTGACGAATCGTACATCACATCGCCGACAAGCCGCACACCATCGACAACGCCTTCGTTCTTCAGATGCCCCACCGCCGCCGGCGTGGGGCAGAACAGCAGCGTCGACACATGATCGGTGACGATGCGGTTAATTTCTTCGGGCATGCGACGATTAAACGACCGTAGTCCGGCCTCCACATGCGCGATTGGAATGTTGAGTTTGGCGGCCGCCAGCGCCCCTGCCAGCGTGGAATTGGTGTCACCATAGACCAGGACCACCTGGGGCGATTCCTCGATCATTACCCGTTCCAGTTCCGCCAGCATCCGTCCTGTTTGTTCGCCATGACTGGCCGAACCGACCTGCAGCTGATGGGACGGCGCGGGAATCTGCAGCTCGTCGAAAAAGACTTGCGACATCCGGTGATCGTAGTGCTGTCCTGTATGGACAACGCATTCCTGGAGGCCAGGCTGATTTTGCAGCGCGCGACTCACAATCGCCGCTTTGACGAACTGCGGACGCGCGCCTACGATCGTTAGAATTTTCATTTGGCACCTTTTCGTAGAATGCAAGTAAAAGCTCGGCTTGCAATGCTCGGCCGACAAGGTCCGCCGGGGCGACGTCCTTAAGCCATCACTGGCGAATCACTCTGTATTTGAGGCTTTTTACGCACCGATCAGGAACGATGGGCGCCTCGCCAGCGACAATCCTAGCAGGTTCCAGAATGTCCAGTAACCAGCCGATTTGCGCCTGCATCGGGACTCTTACCGTCAAGATGCGCCCCCGGTTTGATCAACGCGAACCACTGTGCAGGGGAGGCGGTATTCCAAGCGATTGAAGCGAACTGGCAGGAGAGGATCAATTGTTCTTTTAAAAACGAAACGCCAGATATCCTCTATTGAAACGAGCTTGCCAAGGACTGTCAGTACTGCAGCTAGTGGAGGCGCGTAGAGCCTTGTGATATTTGCACTAGCGGAAAAACTGACATCGATTCGCTGCAACAGCTGGCAGTTCGAACTCAAGAAAATTACGATCGTGGCCGCTTCCGGAACGGCTGGCTTGGCCACGTTTTCGGCCCTTGGTTTCTGCTTTTGCCCGCTGGACTAGCTAGCCCGCTCGGCGGGCGGCGGGGGCGGCGGCTTGTTTCAATTCGGCGATGACCGTCTGTTGCTGCTTCTCCGTCAACTCTGGAAACATGGGCAGGCTCAGGCAGCACTCAGCGGCGCGTTCGGCGTGAGGAAAGGAGCCGCGACCGAGTTGCAGATCGGCATGCACCTGCTGGAGATGGAGCGGGACCGGATAGTACACGGCGTTGCCCACCTGTTGCTCGGTCAAGCGTTGCATCACGGCGTCGCGGTTTTCGACCTGCACCGTGTACTGGTGATAAACGGCCTGTAAAACGTCTGGTGTTGTCTCCCCAGCGGACCGCGGAACGGTGGTTCCAGCCTCGGTCCATTCCGCGGGGGGAACGACCGTGGGGCAATCCTGCAGCAAGTGGTTGTAGTGATACGCGTGCTGACGACGTTTCTGGTTCCAGGCATGGAGATGCGGTAGTTTGACCCGCAAGATGGCGGCCTGCAGTTCGTCGAGCCGGCTGTTGAGGCCGAGTTCTTCGTGGTGGTACTTGACTCGGCCGCCGTGGCGGCGGAGCATTTCGGCCCGCTCGTAGACGTCCGTATCGTTCGTAATGAGCATGCCGCCGTCGCCGAAGCAGCCCAGGTTCTTGCTCGGGAAGAAGCTCAGGCAGCCGGCGTCGCCAAAGGTTCCGGTCTGGCGCCCGTGGTAGGCGGCGCCAAGCGACTGGGCGCAGTCCTCGACCACACGCAGCTGGCGCCGTTCTGCAATTTCCATCACGGCATCGATACTGCATGGCTGACCATACAGATGCACAGGAAGAATCGCCTTGGTGCGAGGAGTGATCGCATCTTCGATCTGATTCGGATCGAGGTTGAAAGTGCGGGGGTCGATATCCACAAACACCGGCCGCGCGCCGACAATCCCAATCGCTTCCGTCGTGGCGACAAAAGTAAACGGCGTGGTGATCACTTCATCTCCAGGTCCGATCTTCAGCGCCCGCAAGGCCAGGTGCAAAGCGTCCGTTCCGCTGTTGACGCCAACGGCGTAGCGGCAGCCGCAGAAGTCGGCAATCTCTTGCTCGAACGCTTTGGCGTTGGGTCCCAGAATGAAATGTCCCTTTTCCGCCACGGACTGCATGGCCGCGTCAATTTCCGCCTTGAGCGTTTGGTACGAACGGGTCAGGTCGCACAGTGGAATCATCGCAATAGCTTCCTTGCCAAGATACAAGCAGGACCGAAAGGTCGCGCATGGGGAGTTCTGGTCGATCAGACTCAGGGAGTTTCGTCGAGAAAAGCGAGCCGCTGGGGAGCCTGCAGACGGTACGCTCGACCGCACTCGCAGGAAGCCGAATCGTTGTTCAGCTGGAGAATCACACCGCACTGGCACGCCCAGCCGTGATGCCGGGCGGGGTTTCCGTACACCACGGCGTACGGGGGGATGTCTTTGGTCACCACGGCTCCGGCCCCAATCAGGGCGTAGCGTCCGATGGTGACTCCGCAAACGATGGTCGCGTTGGCCCCGATGCTGGCGCCCCGCTGCACCAAGGTCGGCAGGAAATCATCGCTGCTATTGCGGGGAAAGCCGCTACGCGGGGTGATTACGTTGGTAAACACCATCGACGGGCCGCAAAACACATCATCCTCCAGCGTCACGCCTTCATAGATCGAAACGTTATTCTGGATTTTGACATTGTTGCCGACGCGGCCGCGCGGGCCAATCACCACATTCTGCCCGATTCGACACTTCCGGCCGATTTGCGAACCTTTCATAATATGACAGAAATGCCATATATAGGAATCTTCGCCAATCTCAACGCCTTCATCCACGTATGCAGATTCGTGAACAAAAAAGTCTGCGCGGCTGGTTGTTTCGTTTTGCATTTCGGGTTCAAGACCTGTCGTCTTCAAGGGTACACGTTGGCATGACATGCCTGGAGATTTTCCAGTCGCCACAACCGTGATGTGACAGAAAGAAACGTCACCTTGGGGTGCACTCAGAAATCTTTCAGGCGGCGCGGCGCGAACGGGACGGCTGGTGCGATGCGTCCTTCAACAGAGGATGCTGCGATCCGACCCAGGAACTCGTCTCGCTGCTCTTGATTTGATGCACCAGTTCGATCGCCGGCCTGGCTTCTTTAATACCTGTTCCGCGACCCGCCAGGATTTCCTGGTATACCTGCGTATGGAGATCGGTAAAGCCGTTAGAAAACTCTATCTCTTGCCCTTCTAACGTCATCGAGCGGAAAGCAAACTTGCCTTCCTGTTTGCAATGATCGGGCAGGTCGTCGGCGTCCGTCGACAGGAACCACTTGATCGTCGCCCGTTCCAGGTGCAAGGCGCCAGACATTCTGCGGGACTGATTCAGGTGGAGCTCGCTGGCCTCCACCTGCCCAAACAGCCACAGCATCACATCAAAGAAATGAATGCCGATGTTCATGGAGACGCCGCCGGATTTTTCCGGCGATCCTTTCCAGGAAGCGTCGTACCAGCGCCCCCTGCGCGTCACGTAGGTCAGGCAGACCTCCGCTTTTTCGCGCGCCGTTTGTTGTTGAATTTCTTCTCGCAGCCTGATCATCGACGGCAGCAGTCGCAGCTGCAGCACGTTGTAAACGCGCTGGTTGTGTTCCGCTTCCAGTTCTTCTAAAGCGTCGAGATTCCACGGCGCAATCACCAGCGGCTTCTCACAGATGGCGTCCGCTTTGATGCGCAAAGCCAGGCGGACATGGGCGTCATGCAAGTAGTTGGGAGTGCATACGCTCACATATTTGACGCGGCCTTCGTCCGGGCCGCGGCGAAGTTTTTCTAAATGACGGTCGAACCGTTCAATCTCCTTGAAGTAACGAGCTTCGGGAAAGAACGCATCGAGCCGCCCGACGTTGTCGTGCGGATCGGTGGCTGCGACCAATTGATTTCCGGTCTGGTGGATCGCCTGCAGGTGCTTGGGCGCAATGTAGCCAGCGGCGCCGATAATCGCAAAATTCTCACTCATCGCTTGAGATTTCCTGGGGAGATAGAGTCGACTTTTTGTTCGATGCGACGCGACTAAGCCTTGACGATGCGGGCCGCGCCGTGCATGCCGGCCTTGATCAAATTTCGCGTATCGACAACCAGCTTTGCGTGACGGGCGATAAACTCACCGTCGTAGTCGGAATGGTCGGTCGCGATCAGAATGCAATCCTGGGACGCCAGGTACTCCGGGGTCAATGCTTCGCTCTTCAGCGCCGGCAAATGGTATTTGCGCACACTCGGCAACAACGGAATGTGCGGATCGTTGTAGCTGATCTCGGCGCCCCGTTCTCCCAGTAGTTCCATCAACTTGAAGGCGGGACTCTCTCGCATGTCGTCCACGTCCTTCTTATAGGCGACGCCCAGAATGCCAATGCGACTTCCGCGCACCGACTTGGAGTCTTCATTCAGCGCCCCGGCGACCTTTTCCACAACATACGCGGGCATCGAGGTGTTGATCTCTCCGGCTAATTCGATGAACCGTGTGGGCATTTCATGCTGGCGCGCCAACCAGCTCAAATAGAAGGGATCGATGGGAATACAATGGCCTCCCAGGCCAGGACCCGGGTAAAACGCTTGAAATCCAAAAGGCTTTGTTTTGGCCGCGTCGATTACTTCCCAGATATCAATTCCAATGCGGTCGAACAGAACTTTCAGTTCGTTGACCATGGCGATATTTACAGAGCGATACGTGTTCTCCAGAATCTTGCAGGCCTCGGCAATCTCACAGTTGGGGACGGGCACCACTTTTACAACTGCTGACGAATAGACCGCGGTCGCCAACTCCAGGCTACGTGGTTCCAGGCCGCCGACGACCTTGGGAATACCACTGGCGGTATAGTCGGGATTCCCAGGATCTTCTCGCTCGGGGCTGTAAGCCAGAAAAAAGTCCTCGCCGGCTACCAGGCCGGTCTCGTTCAAGATGGGCAACAGCACATCACGCGTGGTGCCCGGATACGTGGTGCTTTCCAAAACAACCAGCTGCCCAGGACGAAGAGTTTTGGCGATCGCCTGGGTAGTCATTTCCACAAAGGAAAGGTCGGGGTCGCGTGAGGCGTTGAGCGGCGTCGGTACGCAGATCAGCAGCACGTCTGCTTCGTCCAATCGCCCCATGTCCGAGGTCGACTCGAACCGTTGGGAATCAATCCATTCACTGATCCATTCGGAGGGAATGTGCTTGATATAGCTCTTTCCCTTCTTCAGCTGCTCTACCTTTTGTGCGTCAACGTCGTAACCGATTGTAGAAAAACCAGCTTTGATAAAAATTCGTAGCAACGGCAAACCAACATACCCCAAACCGACGATCCCAATGGTCGCAGTACGGTTGTCAATCGCCTCTTGAAGCGTCTGATAAATACAAGGGCGCGCTGATTCAATGGTGCTCACAGAATTTTTCCTCTTTCTTCGTGAAGGAGTGTGATCTCGTATTGTTCCTGTCTTTTTCAACAAGAGGTTCGAGTCGTCCGCCTGTGAAAATGGAAATAGGCCAGCGAAAAAGGGGATTTCCGGCCGACGCAGGGATGAAGCCAGCGGAGGGGGGAATAATAGCGAAAAGGGACTCACAAGGAAATATCAGTTGTTTCGGCCTGTACGGGGGGGTACAGGACAGCTTTCGGGCAAGGCTTGGCAGCTGGCACGGCCTTCACCATTGCCTGAAACGTCTTTACGGAGCCGTTGCGATAACGACGGCCGCAACACGACGTCAGGGCGATCAGGAGGCATGCAACTGCTCGGCAATCGAAAGACGGCGCCGTTTGGAAACGAAAAAATCGGGGTGCGAGCTGGCCGTGTTTTCCTGGACGAGAAGCAACCCAGAAGAGATGCTGGTTTACGCACGAGCAGACCGCCTGCGAAAGCCGGGTGTAAGCCAGCAGACGTTCTATCGCGAGAAAGCTATCGCGAGAAAGCTATCGCGGGAAAGCAATCGCGGGAAGAAGAAGATTGCCGGGCTGCCCTTCGCCGACCTGCAGCGCTTGAAATCCCTCGCGGCGGAGAGCCAGCGGTTGCAGGCCTTCGCGGCCGATCCCGGTCTGGACAAACGGATTCTCCAGGACGTGCATTCAGGAAAGGCTTTGACGACTGCTCGCCTGCGGGGTCGACTCCAAGCGCCCGGCAAAGCGATGGGGTGAGCGACGGGACGGCCTGCCGGCTCAGTGGCAAAAACTCGCCTTGTGGCCCAGGAGTGCCGAAAGTATAGTCCCACCACTCTTGGGCCAGGGGCGTCGGCGGATGTCACCGATGTCGTTAAGATCGCGGCCAGGGGTCTCATGACTTGAACTTCATTCAGACACGCGTTTTCAACAGGAGATCAGGCGGCACGGATCCTGTGTGTGACCTGGCCCTGCAGGTAGATGCGGCTGAAAAAACGGGTTGCTCCGCGATGTGCGGCGCACCGGAATATAACGGAAACCTCCTGGGTCAGAAGGTGACGAATTCCTGCCCACCAGGCGAACTCGGCGGGTTGCCTTTATTGACCGATGTGACCCGAACCAGGCAAACCCTAGCAGCGCCAAGTAACGGATGCCGTGTTGCAACTCCCTCGCGATTCACAACCTTGCAGTAGCGCGGCATACCCTGCACGCATTTTGACGACGAGGCATGGAGCCACGACGATCCTGGGGTAGCGCGCGGCGATCGAACTCTTGAGCCGATCTCATGTCTATCATATCCGCGAAAATTCAAAGTCGTTTCACTCAGATTTCCTCGGGAGAATCCTTCTGGGGCGCCGTCGCGCGGCTAATGCTTGGCGGGAGTGTTTCGCACTTAATCACAATTGCTGTTTCACCGATTATTACGCGGCTGTATTCGCCGGAGCAATTTTCGCAGGCCGGCGTATGCATATCCTTCGCTGCTATCGCCTCGGTGTTCATTACATTGCGATACGAGTTTGCGATCGTTTCCGCGGAGAATAGCGAAGAAAGTCGTCGCCTTTTTGCCTTAACGATCGCACTTAGCGCACCCATGAGCCTGCTGGCTGCAATTGTACTTTGGGTGATTTCAAGCTACGGAGTGACGGAGGCTGCCGGGTCGAATCTCATTTACCTCGTCGTTTTGCCGTTCCTGATGTTCTTTATGTCGCTGCAAGTGGCGCTGCGGCAATGGAGACTATCGACTAGTCGCTACTTAGGAATTGGGGCTTCTCTACTCTCGCAGGGGGTGTCCAAATCGACTTCGCAAGTAGCTTTTGGACTGATCCAACTGGGCGGAGTGGGGCTTGTAGCTGGTGAAGCCATTGCCCGCATGGTGGGTTCCTATTGTCTGTTGATTTGTGGTCCGATGGAATGGACGTTGCTAAAAAAAGACCTGCGGCCGTCCATTCTCTGGCAAGTGTTCAAGAAACATCGCGACTTTCCCCTGCTCAGTTTGCCCTCTGCCGCCCTGAACAGCATCGCGACCAATCTTCCGGTGCCGCTGCTGGCCTATACCTATGGCCCAGAGGCAGCGGGCTCCTATTTCCTGATCCGCCGCGCCATCAGTATCCCGATGGCTCTCATGGGACAGAGTGTCGCGGACGTCTTTCACAAGAGCATGGCGGTGCAGGCGGCCAACACCCCTGAAAAATCCCTGCGATTTCTTGATCGCACCGTGGTGCGACTCTTTGCCATCGGATTCCTCCCGGCATTGTGCGCTATTACGCTTGGCCCCCAAGCGGTGACGTTTGTCTTTGGAGAAGCCTGGGAGCTCGCTGCCGCTTGCACGCCTGGTTTGGCAATCTGGACACTCTTTCAATTCTCGATTGGTTCGATTAGCCAAACCATCACGGTATACCGCGCGTTTCGCTTCAAACTGATCTACGACGCCATCGTACTCGTGGGAAGTGTAGCGGCGATCGCTGGGGCTCAATACGCGGGAGTCGCTGTGCTCCCGGCCATTAACCTGTTAGCGGCCGCCAACGTGGCCGCCTATCTGGTCTATTTTCTCATTATGCGTCATATCGTGAAAACGGCGGCGTCCAGCTAATGCAATCTGTCAAGAAAAAACTCGGACTGATCCTGCTGGTCCTCCTCTACATGGGGGTCTTGATGTGGGTGCACAAGGCGGTTCTTAGTCAGTCGTTCGCCTACATGGGATTATACTTTGAGATCAAAAGATTCTCGTTTCTTGCGGTGAGTTCCTTCCTGGCGGTTTCGGGCGTGCTGATCCTTCCCTTGAGCACGCCCAGACCCTCGTCGATTGTTCTCTATGCGTTATATGCATTTGTTCTTATTCCGGCTTCGATCGTTCCTTTAGTCACATTTCAAGAGAACGCCGAAGGGTACATGGTTTATGTGCTGATGCTCAACGCATGCTTCTGGATACTTGTGGCGATGCAGCGAATGAAGATGCGGCCACTGCAGATTATTGCCTTGGATGCGAACCTGTTCTGGAATCTTTTGGCGGCCGCTACGGTGCTTGCAAGCGGGATCCTCATCGCCCGACATGGGTTCTCCCTGAAGTTCCATTCCTTCGCCGACGTGTATAGTGTCCGCGCGAATTTCAAGGGTTCATCAAGTGTTTTTGACACCTATCTTTATACCATCCAGTCCAAAGCCCTCGCTCCGGTTCTGCTGGCGGGGGGCTTGACCCGTCGGAACTATGTCTGCATCGGCCTTGCGGTTTTTTCGCAACTGCTGGTCTACAGTATGACGGGACACAAATCTGTATTTCTCGGCATGTTTGCTACGATGGTTTTGTACTTTGTTCCCATTGGATCCACAAAACAAATGTCGAAAGTTTTGTCCTGGATGTTTATCGGACTATCAACGATGGGGATCGTCGCCGTCGTCATAGATCAATACCTGTTTACGAACAGTCCTCAGGTCTCTTCCTTCGCGGTGCGGCGTTTGATCCTGGTGCCAGGTCTGCTCAGCGGCTATTACTTTGATTTCTTTTCGCAACACCCAAAGATTTATTTGTCGAACAGTATCCTGGAGGGGTTCATCGACTACCCCTACAGCCTGTCTCCTCCAGCCCTTATTGCCGACGTCTATTTTGGTAATTCCGCCTCCGCGAACGCCAACTTCTGGAGCGATTCCTTTGCCAATTTTGGGTTTCCGGGAATGATTGTATTCTCCCTTGTTCTGGGAATGATTCTGTGGGTCTTTGACAGTCTTGCTTATGGAGTCGATCGGCGCATCGCTCTCTGCTCACTGTCCCTGTCAGGCTACTCCCTGGTGAATTCTGCGTTGCTCACCGTGCTAGGCACTCACGGCATGCTTTGCAGCTTGTTGTTAGTGGCCTTGATCCCCAAGACTCGTGAGCACCAAACCTCCAAGTCGCAAATCTCGCAGCAAAGCCTGCGTAATTCTCATCCTGTCGTCGCCAGTGGTTAGTTTGCCTGGTGAGTATTCGATGAGGAAACGTGTGGTCTTGCAACGGCCTGCCGTGTGGTCTTCTAAGTATTGGAAACGTGGATGAAAACCAAGATTGGGCATTTGACGTGTGTTCACACCTGGAACGATACGCGGATCTATCTGAAACAATGTACGAGTCTTTACCGGGCGGGCTTTGATGTGTCGCTAATCGCCTGCACGGACGAGGTTGATTTTCCGCCTGAAGGGGCGAAGATTGTACCCGTTCGCCCTTCCCGCAACCGAGCCGTTCGGATGTTGACGGCGCCTTTTCGCGTGATTCGGGCGGCGCTCCGGGGCAACTGCGATCTCTATCATTTTCATGACCCGGAGCTAATACCCGCAGGCGTTGTCCTTAAGCTGTTAGGCAAACGTGTGGTGTACGATTCGCACGAGGTCGTACCGGATCAAATTCTAGGCAAGTACTGGATTCCCAAGTTCCTCCGGCGGCCAGTGAGCAGAGCAGCGGCTCTCCTGGAGAAGATCGGCGTCTGGTTTTTTGACGGGGTTGTCGCCGCGACTCCGAGCATCGCGGACCATTTTCCGCAAGGAAAAACGGCCACCGTTCAGAATTTTCCAATTCTCGACGAGCTTGCGCAGCCTCACCCTTCACCATTCAGGGAGCGGCCGCCGCGAGTCCTTTACGTGGGAGCCGTTTCGTCATTGCGGGGCGTAACCGAAGTGGTTCAGGCAATGTCGCATTTGCCGGAGGACCTCGATGCCGAGTTTACCATCGCCGGCGGTTTCCGGCCCCAGTCCCTGCTTACCGAATTGGAGTCGCACGAAGGATGGAAGCGTGTCGACTTTCGAGGCTGGTGCTCACGGGAGCAGGTCGCGGAGTGTATGGGACAGAGCCGGGTCGGAGTCGTCACTTTTTTGCCGGCTCCCAATCACATTGCGGCGCAGCCTAACAAGCTTTTTGAGTACATGTCGGCCGCCTTGCCCGTGGTGGCTTCCGACTTTCCGCTTTGGCGGGCGATCGTGGAGGAAGCGGGATGCGGTTTGCTTGTCGATCCGGAAGATCCCCAGCAGATTGCAGAGGCGATTCGGTGGTTGATAGAGAATCCCGAAGAAGCGGAAGCAATGGGACTTCGTGGACGCCGAGCTATCGAGGACCGTTACCGCTGGGATCGCGAATTTGAAACGCTTCAGAATTTCTATGCAAAACTACTAAATAAAGCTGAGCAGGGTCGTGAGCCCCTGGTTTGTCAAAGTGGAGGCGATGACTCAGGCGATCGCCGCGCGGCCTAGAGCAAATGTCATGCTAACAAAGATTTGGCGAACTGGGCCGATCTTGGCGCAATGACGACTCCTTAAGGAGTTTTGTCATGGACGCGCATTCGATTGACCAGGCAGCTCCGCCGTTCTCTAGATCTGGAGTTCGGCGGCCAGTCTTGCGAGCAGCTCACGGAATCCGTTGTCGAACGTGTGCGGTAGCGCGACGAGAGGATGCTGCTCCCGCGTCGTGTTCGGGCCGACGTAGGTTTCGATTAAGTTGGTGGCGAGCGGATAAGCATTGGCAAGATTCGCGTAGACCTCGCGTACTCGCTCGGTTCCAAGAAAGCTCCACCATCCCAGGGTCATCGTTCCCGACAACTCATACGGACCATAGCCGTTGGAGTTGGCGGCGGTCGAATAGCCATAGCGGTAGAGACCATTGCGTCCATCCATGTAATTGGTGGTGCGATAGCCGGCGAAATTCGCGTCCGGCGGCTGCAGCACCACGTCCATGAATTGGATTTCCAGGCCTGCCCGAAGGTCCTCGAACATGAGGCGCTCGCTGGAATCAGCGGACCAGGCGTTGGCGAAACTGGTGAGTAGCACGGGCAGTCGGTGCGCGTGCGAAGAGTCGGAAGCAATGCCAGTCACGGGATCGGGAGAAAGGTGGTTGACGATGCTGTCATGACCAGCGAATTGATAATCGGAGTGTTCCGCAAAGACGCCTGGCTGAAAGAGCCAGCCGCCCCCGCCCGTCTGCTGAACTTCCTGTTGAAAGACTCGCACCGTTGTGTCCGTCACCTCATCAAGCATGGCCGAACGCGATTCGACCCTTGCCGAAACTCGCTCGTAACCTTTCAACTCGGCCGCGACGCCGAGGACAAAAAGATCCACATCGGTGATCGCTCGGGCGACGCCATAGTCTTCGTACGAGGAGTTGAGCTTCCAGTCCAGGTGCTCTTTGATTCCCCCGGTAAAGGTAACCAGCACGCCCGCGTGGTAGTTCTGGCTTGGTTCAATCTGCCAGTACCTTTCGACTTCGTCGTAAAGCAACGTCACCAGTTCCGCGGGAATAAGATCGTAATCGTTCGAGGCGGCGGCCAGGCCGACAAAGCGGCTTGCAACATAAAGGTATTGCAGTCGGGCCAGCCGTCCGTCCAGTTCCTCGAGTTCGCCGGAATCAATCAGATTGCGGAAGTGATCGGCAAAATCCTGCCGCCATTCCGGGTGATCGCCGGTGAAAGCCGCCTGCAGGGGAATCATCAAAGATTGCCCCGCGTCGTAGGCGTCTCGGTTGGTCCAGAGCGGATCGGCGAGATAGGGTCGAATGAGCCGGTCCCAAAGCTGGTCTTGTGACTCGCGAACGTCCAGCCTTAAAGTGCGGGCCACCTCACGCTCGTCCGGCGAGCCGACGGAGCGGACATCGACCTGGACCATGTAGACGCCGACGGGGGCATCTGCGTTCGGCCAGGCACAGGTCGCCTGGGTGGAGTAATCCTGAACGACCGCCCAGGAACCTTCCACAGATTCCAACCAGAATCGGTATTCGAAATTTCCAGAACCGCCCGTCCCTTGCGCGGTGATTTCAACCGCCGTTCCAGGGGGAATACTGCCCGACGCGTCGGAAGTGATCGACAAGCCTGTGGCGGCGTCCACCGGGCTGACGACAAACGTTGCGACTGTCGCTCCATGTCGCTTCCCCGGCAAACCTGCAGTCCTGACATCGACTTGAACATAGTATATTTCGTTCGAAGCGCCGGATGTATCCCAGTTCCACGAGGGATCCGTCGAGTAGTTTCGCACGACTTGCCAGCTACCGCTTTTTGATCGCAACCAGTAGCGATACTCCTGTTCGCCGGCGCCGCCTGTTGCTTGAACGTTAAGGCTGAGGATCGTCCCTGGGTGAATCGAACGGGGCTGGTCGGAAACAAGCTGCAGGCTCGTCGGCGGTGAAATGATCACCGACGAGATCACCGCGGAGGCTTCCTGACTCTCCGAAGATCCTTCCGAGCGGGCGTCCACTTGCACCCAGTACGTTTCCCACTTCGCAGCCGACGTATCCCAGCTCCAGGTCGAGTCGGTGGAATAGTCACGCACCAGCTGCCAGCTTGTTGACTCGGAATGCAGCCAGAACCGATACTCGGGACTTGCCGCTCCCCCTGCGGCCAAGGCCTGGAACTGGATATTCGTCCCTGGCCTGATCGGCCCTGACGGCGCGTTGCTGATAAGATTCACGCCCGTTACCGGCGGGACGTCGGTGACGAGATGCTCGATTACCTGAGCGGCCTCGCGCGACAGGATCGAACCTTGCGATCGGACATCGACCTGGACGAAGTAACGGCTCGAAGGCAGGTCGGTTGTATCCCATTGCCAATGGGAGTCCGTCGAGTAACCTTGAACAACGGACCAGGACCCGCTGGCGGAGCGCATCCAGAACCGATACTCATATTCGCCCGACCCGCCGACTCCGTCCGCGGTGAATTCAATCGTGGCGCCGGGATTCACGCGGCGGGATTGATCGGAGGCCAGCGTGACCCCGGTGGCAACCTCTTGCGCTGTCAGCAAGTGCGTGTATTCAGCGGATGCCTCCTGGTCCGCCGTTGACCCGGCGGTTCTCACATCGACCCGAACCGAATGATTCCCTTGCTGGATGCCTGTTGTATCCCAGCCCCACTCTGGGTCGCTGCTGTAATCGCGCGCCAGAAGCCAGTCTTGCCCGGCTTGTTGCATCCAATAGCGATATTCGTACAGCTCCGAACCGCCTTGGCCCTGCGCCGTGAACGTGATTGTTTTCCCCGTGGTGATCTGCGGCGGCGAGTCGGTCGACAGTGTTACGCCGGTCGACGGCGTGAGGGGGGCGATCTCTAACTGGGTAACGGTCCCGACCTCACGGCTGACAGAGGAACCGATTTCTCGCGCGTCCGCCTGGATTCTATAGTCGCCGGAGATCTCTCCGGCGGTGTCCCAGAACCAGGTGTCGCTACTGTTCCAGCCCCGCACTTGCTCCCAGCTTTGATCCGGGTCACGAAGCCAGAAACGATACTCATACTGCCCGTTCCCGCCGCCCGCCTGTGCATGGTAAGCGACCTCCGCCCCTGGCGCAACATACCAATCCAGGTTGGAAGTCAGTTCAATCCGGGTTGCCGTAAATGCGATCCGCGACTCCAGATGCTCGACCTGCAGGCGACGTCGACTGGCCCTGCCGTTTTTGCTTCGGTACTTGCGGCTCCGCAAGGCGACAATCGCCGTCGATCCCCCTTGGGAATCGGGGGAAAATAACTTCGGCGATTTTTCCCGTTTGGCAGGAATCGGAAACGCGACATCCACAAGGGTCGTGGCGAATTCCTTCTCACACCTCTTCCTCCTTCTTTGCGCCTTCGCGCCTTTGCGTGAGTTCCCCTTTTCCGCGATGCCGATTTTTCAACCCGCTCATTTTATCTTCCAGCCGTTGCAGGAGAGATTGGCGGTTTGATCACCAGGTGAAGCATACGTAAAAGTTGAACGTCATCGCTGTTATACAAAAACCGAAGAAGTTTTTTTCCCTCATTCCGAAGAACGGCCCGACGCTAGCGCGTTCGGCTCACAGGATCAGCCGGCTTGGGCTGCTCAGGTTTCGTGGTTCCTGTCGAGAAAAATACCGAAGTTATTTTTCCCGCGTTCCTTGGAATGAGTCTTTCAGGTATGACCAACAATCGAAGCGCGATGGCGGTTCCCATCACCATCGCAGGGCGTAACGCGATCGTCGCCAGGCGGGATCTTCGGCCTGGGGATGACCGGCGTGATTCCCAGGAACTCCAAGCCCAGCAGGCGATCTTCCATGGGCCGTTCCAGGCCCTGCAGAATCATGAATAGCCCCCGCCCGACTGCTAACCGGGGATAGAATACAGACTTGGTCGGATTGTGCGCCGTTCAAGTCCAAAATTTTCTGGCCCGTACCCGCGAGCCTGGCGACCGCTGCCGGTCAGGAACCGCGGTCCTTAGGCGGCTTTTTTGATAGCGGCCCCGTTCAACAAGTCTTTTACGGCGGCGATGATCGCGTGGCGGTCCATTTCGTACTTCGAGCGGAGATAGCCCTGGCTGCCGACGATGCTGGAGTAACGATCGGCCAGACCAATACGGCGGAAGCGATTCACAAACACGCCGGAATCGAGCAGCGTCTCAGCGATCGCACTGCCCAGACCTCCGACAATGTTGTGCTCTTCGACGGTTAGCAGTCCGCCGGTCTCCTGGGCGGCCGACACCAGGGCGGCCGTGTCGAGCGGTTTGATCGTGTGTACGCTGAGAACACGGCAACGGATTCCTTGTTCTCGCAACTGGTCGGCCGCTTGCAATACTTCGTCGACGATCCCTCCGCAGGCGGCGATTGTCAGGTCCGTACCCTCACGCAGTCGGCGGGCCTTGCCGAGTTCAAACACTTCGCCAGGATAGTTTGTCTCGCCCGCGGTGGATTTGTCGAGTCGCAGATAACTCGGGCCGGGAGTGGCGGCCAGCGCCTGGGCGGCTTCCATGGTCTCCCAGTTGTCGCAAGGGGAAACGACCGTCAGCCCCGGCAGGGCCCTCATGATCGCCAGGTCTTCGGTGGCGTGATGCGACATGCCGAGCGCCCCGTAGCTGAAGCCGCCGCCGATGCTGACGACATTGACATTGGCCTCGTGGTACGCAGCGTCGTTGCGGATTTGCTCCAGGCAGCGCATGAACGTAAAGTTAGCGATGGAATAGGTGTAAACGATAAAGCCTTCCATCGCCAAACCGGTCGCCATGCCGGTCATATTCTGCTCGGCCACGCCGGCGTTAATGAACTGGCTGGGAAAGCGGCGCCGATAGTCGTTCAGGACTCCAAAGCCCAGGTCGCCCGTCACCAGCATCACGCGCGGATCGCTCTCCGCCATTTCCGACAAGCGTTCGATGAATTGATCTCTCATGCGGACTTCTCCAATTCAGCTAGAGCCGCGTTGAATTCTTCATCGCGGGCGGTGCGATAGTGCCAGAGCACCGTGTCTTCCATAAACGAGACGCCTTTGCCTTTGGTGGTATGGGCCAACACGCAAAGCGGCTTGTTCGTGCTGTTGGCGTGCGGCAAGAAGCTGTCTTTTAGCTGCTGGTGATCGTGGCCGTCGACTTCGATAACGTGCCAGCCGAAGCTGATCCATTTGTCAACAAATGGCTCCAGCGCGAGAGTTTCCGCCACCGGCGCCAGGCTTTGGATCTTGTTGTAGTCGATGATGCAAACCAGGTTGTTCAACTGGTGATGCGCGGCAAACAGGATCGCCTCCCAATTGGAGCCTTCGTCGCACTCGCCGTCGCTGAGCAGGGCGAACACGCGGTGCTGCTCTCCCTTTAACCTGGCCGCTTTGGCCATGCCTGCCGCCACCGGTAGACCGTGGCCCAGCGAGCCCGTGGAGAACTCGACGCCAGGGATCCCCTTGTGGGAAACGTGTCCGCTTAGATCCGATCCGTCCTGGTAGTGGGTGGAAAGCTTCTCCACGGGAAAGAAGCCGCGCTCCGCCAAAGCGGCGTAAACGGCGGCCCCGGCATGGCCCTTGCTGAGGAGAAAACGATCGCGATCAGCGGCCCGAGGATCCAGGGGATCGACCTTCATGGCGCCGCCATAGAGAACCGCGATAATATCCGCCATGGAGAAGGCCGAACCGATGTGAGAGCTTCCACCCTGGCTCGTCATTTTCAAGGCATGGATTCGAATCTGCTTCGCGAGAAGTTCGGTGTCTTTCATCAAGTGACGCCTTCGTTAGTCAAGATAAAGGTTGGCGAAACGCAACGGGGGCGGCAGACGGCGTCGCAACGGGAAGCCTGACGTCGTGGAGGTGCAATGGCTCAACGCGTTCCGCTTCTGACGATCCAAACGCGATCAAGCAACGAGCTTTCTCTCCTGGGCGAAATCCCTCAAACGCAGGTAGTCTGCTTCCGGAAGACTCCAGTCGCCGGCGCTGGTGGTGTTTTCGTCCACTTGTTCGGGACGTTTCGCCCCAAACAGGACGCAGCCGACACCGGCCGTGTCGAGCAGCCAGCGCATCGCAATCTGTGCCGGCGAGCGATCAAGCCGGCCTGCAATCGAATGGAGGACTTCCACAAGCTCCAGATTGGATCGCAGCTTGTCGCCTTGAAAGTTTTCATACCGACTGCGACGGTCATCGGCGCCGAACTTCGATTGGGCGGTAAATTTTCCCGTCAACATTCCCTGGGCCAGTGAACCCCAGGTAATGAGCGGAATCTGCAGTTGACGAGCGGCCGGCAGCAATGCTTCCGCCTGGGTCCGTTCCGCCAGGCTATATTGGACTTGAACGGCGGAGATCGCGGCGACTTGCTGAGCGCGGCGTAATTCATCCGTGGTGAAGTTCGAAACTCCGATCGCTTCGATCTTGCCCTCGACGCGCATGCGATCCAGCTCGGCCACGGCTTCTTCAACCGGCGTCTGCCCATCCGGCCAATGAATGTAATAGAGGGGAAGCGATTCGAGACGCAGTCGGCGAAGACTCCCTTCGACCGCTTCACGCAAGTACGCCGGACGAATGTCCTTGAAGGTTTTACCTTCAGCGGTAAAGCGAACGCCGCCTTTGCTGGCGATCACAACCTTGGAACGATCCTGACCGAGAGCATCCGCCAGGATCTCTTCCGAACGGCCGCGTCCATAGACATCGGCCGTATCGAAAAAGGTGACGCCCTGTTCGAGCGCGCGGCGGACCGCAGCGACCAGTTGCCGGTCATCGACAGCGCCCCAACCATGGCCGCCGAGCGGACAGCCGCCCATTCCTAACCGCGAGACCTGCTTCCCTCCCAGTTCAAAACTTTCCATCAGGTCCGGCTCCTGCGAAAGGGTTTGGAGGCGACAACCAGAAATGTCTGCACCAGGATGTAGAAGTCAAACCAGAGAGATTGTTGATCGACATAACGCAAACGCAACTGGTTCTTGCGAGGCAAGACCCGTTCGCGAAACGCACGGTCAGCATCTTCCCGACCAACATGACTTTGCAAGTCGTTGAACTCCAGGCTCGCCCAGTCGGTAATGCCGGGCTTCACATTGAGAATGCGTTGCTCGTCGGGACTGTAAGAATCCGTGTATTCAGCGACTTCAGGACGCGGCCCGACAAAGCTCATTTCGCCCGTCAGCACGTTGAACAGCTGGGGCAGCTCGTCAAGTTTGTATTTGCGTATGACCAGCCCGACCCTGGTGATACGAGGATCGTTTTCCGCCGTGGTGGTTCCGCCGACACGCTCGCCGTCCACCACCATCGAACGAAACTTCCAGATATAGAACGGCGTTCCAAACCGCCCCGTCCGTAAGCCCCGATAAAACACGGGCCCCGGCGAAGAGCGCTTCACGAGAATCGCCACGATCAACAGCACCGGCCATAGAAGCGACAAGGCGACGATGGCTAACACCAGATCGAAGATTCGTTTTACGAACGCAAAGGCCGCGCCATTCATGCGGCCGACTCCCGAACCTGTTTCGCGCTGCGGCCCTCGGGCTTCATGAAGGAGCAGCCGCCCCGACCGTCGGAAGCAAGCGCTGTCTCAATGCCGTGCTTTTGACGGAACTCATCGGTGGCTTTACGAGCTCCGTAGCAGCTGTAATAGTCATCGATGATGATATGGCCGCCAGGGCTGACCTGCTCGTAAAGATTTTCCAGCACACACATGGTGGAATCGTACCAGTCGCCGTCGACGCGCAAGAGGGCGATCGTTCCCACCTGGGCCGACGTTACCGGCAGCGTGTCCTGGAACCAGCCTTTGACCAGCGAAACTTCGTCGCGAGACAAATTCATTTCGTTGAACAGCAGGGCGGATACCTGTTCGTAGGTTCCGAGGCAAGATCCCGGCGGAAGCGGGCGGATATGATCGCCAGTGCGGCCATCAACAAAATCGTTTTCATCGGGGACAGGCAGTCCCTCATAGGAATCAAAAAACCAGCAGTGACGCGGCAGCGGATCCGCCTTGGCCACTTTGCCAATCAGCGCCGCACAACCGCCGCGAGCAACGCCGCATTCCACGAAGGAGCCAGGGATCTGCCGATTTGTGAGATCAAGCGCCAGATCGTGCGTATGCTCAAGCCCCGTTTCGCCAATCAGCGAGTGGGGCATCACGGAAAGAACCCGCTCGGCTCGCAGCAAGGCGGCCGCGTCGCCCGACTTCCGCAGTCGCGCCACCTTTTTTTCGTACGCCCGGATTTGACCGTTATGGTAAACCCGAAACGCGGGAAAATAGATCGCATCGTAGGCCTTCTGCGGCAGAACTTTTTGCAATCCGTACAGGATTGTCTTGGCGACCTGGCGCGTTAAGGACTTTTTTTCGTACGGGTTGGCAATTTGTGTTTCTGACATGGGCGAAGAATCCTTTCAATTTATGGCGTTAGACGATCCGTGCGCCTTCAGCCTCCGGGTGAAAGTGGGCTAAGAAGCAATAGTCCCAAAGAGAGAGCTTTGTCCGTTGACCTGAAGTTGCAACCGCCGACGTTGTCAATTGAACTCTTGATGAATATAAATCGACGTGGCATAGCGTGTTGTGGTAATAGCGAAATCGACCAGGCGTGAAAAGCCCGAATTAGGCGGCCCGACGCGATGTACGCTTTACGTGATCGCCGGTTTCTTTCAGAAACGCAATCATTTGGGGATAAACGACAGACGCATCAAAGCGGTCTGCGAAAACCCGTAACGCGTTGGCCTTCATTTCCGCCAGCAGCGATGGATTCCCGCGGGCTTCCACCAGTCGTCGATGAAGCTCGTCGGCCTGACCAGGCACAAAGGTAAACCCACACTGTTCCTGTTCCAGCAGCAATTCCAGCTCGCCCCGCAGCGTTGATAGCACCGGCAATCCGCCGCCGAGATATTCGATTGGCTTGTTGGGTAGCGACTGCATCGCCTTGGCCGAATACGGGGCGATTCCCATGTCGCTCCACTGCATCAATACGGTGATTTCGTGAGGACTAACCCAGCCAGGAAAGACGACATTCTGGAGACCGGCGACGTTGCGTTTGTATTCGGCGAGGTTGGGTCCTTCGCCGCAAATGACGAACTGCACGTCTCGATCGCCCTCGTTCCAGCAACGGCGCGCCACCGTCAGAATATCATCCAAATTCGTGCTATTGCCTAAGGTCCCGAAGAAACAGCAGCGAAAGCCCCGCTCGGGGCCAATCCCGCGTTTTCGCCAAACGGCCTCTGCCGCGGACTGCTCCACCGCGTCCAGCGTGCGCCGCTGATACCCGAGCGGAAAGACCCGATCGTGTTCGCCGTGGCCGCGGCCAGCTTTCTCTTGGCCCCACTCGAGATAGCTCTGGGATACGCCCATGAGCCCGGTGGCCTGGCGGCAGATGGATTCCAGGCGCCGCGTCGCGGGCGCCGCGGCGAGTTTGGCCAGGGGAACGAGCATTCCGGGCAGCGCGTGGAAGAGGGCGTCCGGCCAGAGGTCTCGGATATCGAGAATCACCGCAGCGCCGTGTTCACGGCCGTAACGGACCGCTTCTGCAGACACTTCGATCGTGGGGATCGCGCTGATGATCACATCCGGTGGAGCTAACTCCGCGGCGCGCTGGCGAAAAGACCTGGCGGCCTGGCGATGATAGGCGATTCGGCGCGGGCCGATATGGCGAACGTATCCCCGCCCAAATACCAGTTCGATCGTATAGTTGTCGTTCCAGGGGATCGTTTGATTCGATAAGGCTCTTTGCGTTTTTTCAAAGTGGTCGACCGTTCCGGCCCATTGCGTTACCTGGTGGCCCTGGCTGGCCAGCATCGTCCCCAAAACACCATAACGCATCAATCGTCGATTCGCTTCGGTGGGCAATGGCTCCGCCAAATGTATCAGCCAAACATTCATAAGACGACGTGATCCCAAGTGCGAATTGATGTCGAGCTGGGAAAGAAACACGGCCACGAAGGTGACCGGCAAATTTCCCGCGTGAGCTAGCGATGAATGATTGCCCCCCGAAGGGTGGTTGCGGGCGGAGGATAGCCAAAAAGGACAACAGCCGCAACGTCAATCAGGTGATGCGAACGCATGGAATCCGTCCCACTTTTGCAGTGGGCCTACGCCAAACAGAGCTCGCTTGCGAATGCGCATGGCGAGGTACGGCGGCGGCATGGCGATTCCAGCCAGTTCAAGACGATCCTGGGGGGCCGTTGACAGCAAGCTGGCAATCGCGCGCGTTATTTCTGCAGCGGAAGCAAAGCAGGTTCCACCGCTCCGCGTCGCCCGCGAACGCCGCGAGGCAAACGCCCAATCGAGTAGTAAGTAAACCCGTGCCGTCGCATTTGATCGGGTTCGTAGATATTGCGCCCATCAAAAACCAGCGGCGTCTTGAGCTTCGCTTTGACCATTTCGAACTGGACCTGGCGAAACTCCGACCATTCGGTGTTGATCGCCAAACCGTCGGCGTCGACCAGCGCTTCCATCGCCGTGGCCGCGTAGAACAGCTTGTCGCCGTAAATAGCGCGGACGTTCGCCAGTGCTTCGGGATCAAAAACCCGCAAATTGACTCCCCTCGCCAAAAGACGATCAATCATTACCAGGGCGGGCGCTTCGCGAATATCGTCGGTTTGCGGCTTGAAGGCCAATCCCCAGATCGCTAGGGTGCGGCCCAGAAGATTGTCGCCGAAATGCTGCTCGACTTTGTCGGTCAGCACATGTTTCTGCTGACTGTTCACCTCGTCGACGGCCCGCAAAATACGCGGCTCCAGTCCGTGTTCCTCGGCCATGCAGGCCAAAGCACGTACATCCTTGGGGAAGCAGCTACCGCCATAGCCCACGCCGGGGGACAAAAAGGCGAATCCGATACGTTGATCGTGGCCGATGCCGCGGCGCACCTCATTGATGTCGCCTTCCATCCGCTCGCACAGGTTGGCCATCTCGTTAATGAAGCTGATTTTGGTCGAAAGCAAAGCATTCGCCACGTACTTGGTCAACTCAGCGCTTTCCGGCGACATCGTCAGGAACGGCCGATCGGGCTCTAGAAACGGGCGATAGAGCTGTTCCAGCACCTCGGCCGCCCGCCGACTGCGGACGCCGACAACGACCCGATCAGGTTCGGTAAAGTCGTCAATCGCGGCGCCTTCTTTGAGGAACTCGGGGTTGCTGGCAACCTCACAGTCGCGATCGGTCAGTTCCCGCAACCGCTCATAAACCTTGGCGTTGGTGCCGACCGGCACGGTGCTTTTGACAACCGTGATCGCCGTGGAAGGCAGATGTTCGGCCAGGCCCGCCACCACGCTCCATAAGGCGGATAAATCGGCCGAACCGTCATTCGCTTGCGGCGTTCCCACTGCCAGGTAGACGATTTCCGCGCGCCCAACCGCCTGGGCGAGATCCGTGGTGAAATGCAGTCGCCCCATCTCAACGTTGCGCAGCACCATCTCCGCCAGTCCCGGCTCAAAGATGGGAATTTCACCGCGGGTCAGTTTTTCAATTTTTGCCTGGTCAATGTCGACGCACCAGACTTCGTTGCCGCTGTCGGCGAAACATGAACCAGTGACCAATCCGACGTATCCGGCGCCGACCATCGCGATTTTCATTTCCGATTCTCCTGGGAAAAACCTCTGGCGCAGCGTGGGAAGTCAAGGGATCGGTTCATCCGAACAGATAAAACGCCCACGATGGAGGACGCAGCGCATGGATCTTACTCAGCCAAGAAATCTGCGAAAAGGCCAATATTGAAGCTGGCTTTGCTTACGTTGTGACCGTCAAGTGCAGATTCTGGGGTTCTGGTTGATTGCCCCTCGCACGGCCAACTTTCAGGTTCTGGCATGAGGGTTTGCGTGTCTCGGGGTATTTCTTTTTGCTGCGGGAGGGCGCCGCATCCATCCTGCGAGAATTGCCGAGGAGCGGAAACGCAGAAGACGGCCTGATGCGGTACTGCTGAGACAGGATATCCCCGTCAACAACGTCGCCAAACATTGGGACGCCACGGGAGCGATCTGACAGCGAAGAACGGCCGTTTCGCACTTCGTTACCCCTTTAACGACCAGAGCGAAAAGCTTTCTCCACACGACGCGGAGGCCCTCCGTAAGGGCGTCTTCCTACGTTATTAACGAGACGCCAAAAAATTCCACTCGTCGGGAAACCAAGACAGGGCAGGCTGAGGCGTTCGGCGATGGAGGCGGCCGCGTTTCCATCAAAAAGCAGCAGTACGACCGCTCGTTTGAAACTGTCATCGAACGGTCCCCTTCGGTGTTGGCTCGCTGGCATCCAGCTCACTCATCGGGCCGATCTACGTAACTTTCTATTGTTAATTTTCGCAATCGCTTGGGAGTGGGGCATTCACCCCCTCAGCGTTGAATTCGGGGCCCCGGGCCGGAATTGTGAACTAGGCTTAAGAAAGAAGCGCCTCGCAAGAACGGATTCTGCCGTATCGCCTCCGCGAGAGCCTGACTTTCGTTCCGAGCAGTGACCTGTGCTTCTGCGGAACGCAGGACAACGTGTCGGTTGGCTCTGCGATGCGGCGAACGGAGTCATGGCGAAGTACCCGGCCTCGATTTCCGACTTGCTCTGCCTGCCCCCCTGTTGCGTATGCCCCGTCCTCGTTCGTTTACGTTTGAAAAGCTCGAAGAAAAGCTGGCGCTGACGGCGCAAGCGCTGACTTCCATCTCCGACGAGGCGGCCCAGCTGGTGCTGGAACAGCATGTCACCGCCACGCTGGCCGAGGCCCATGACGAAACGGGTGTGAGCTACGTCCACGAAACTTACGGGTTTACCGGCCAGGGGCAAACGGTCGCTGTGATCGACAGCGGCATCGCCTGGGATCACTATGCCCTGGGCGGAGGCTACGGCGAGGATTTTCGCGTGGTCGGCGGCTTCGACTTTGCCGAAGGCGATAACGATCCGTTCGACGACGGCCCGATCGGATTCCATGGCACCCATGTTTCCGGCATTATCGGCAGTAGCGATAAAATCCATACCGGCGTAGCGCCCGGAGTCGATCTGGCGGGCTTGCGCGTCTTCGATGACCTGGGCAATGGCAATCTGAAATGGGTCGAAGAGGCATTGCAATGGGTGCACGAAAATCGACATACCTTTGCGAGCGAGATCACGACGGTGAATCTCTCGCTGGGCGTCGACTGGAATTCCGACAACACGCCCAGCTGGGCGACGCTGGAAGAGGAGTTCGCCCTGCTGGAAAAAGACGGCATCTTTATTTCCGTCTCCGCCGGTAACGCGTTCGCCAAATACGGCGTCGCCGGGGTCAGTTATCCGGCCGCCAGCCAGTACGTGACGCCCGTCGCCAGTGTCGGCCCCGACGGCGAACTGAGCGACTTCAGCCAGCGGAACGATCGCGTCATCGCCGCGCCGGGAGAGAAAATCTCCAGCACCGTGCCGGCCTCGCTGTTTGGCTTGCTAGGGCCTTCGCAGAACTTTGCCCAGGCCAGCGGCACCAGCATGGCCGCGCCGTACGTCGCGGGGGCCAGCACGCTCGTCCGCGAAGCAATGGAATTCGCCGGCTATGGCGTCATCAACCAGGATGTCATCTACGATCATATCCGTGAGACGGCCGACCTGGTCTATGACTCGGCCACTAACGCGTACTATCACAGACTTAATCTGGGTCGGGCGATCGACCAGCTGCTGCCCGACGACTACGGCTCCAGCACCGTCGACGCTTACGCCTGGAAAGGGATGACCGACGGAGCCTCGCTCAAGGGATCGATCGAGCGGCTGGCCGACAAGGATTACTTCACCTTTACCGCGACACAGACCGGCACGGCCGCGTTCGCGCTGGACGATGGCGGTCATGCGTCCTGGATCGCCGCCGGCGGAACGATTGCGGGGGACCTGCTGACCCTGGATGTCAAAGCCGGTTCTTCCTACGTGATCGGCGTGCAGGGCGACGGCTCGGGCCTCTCCCATTATGTGGTCGATGTCACCGTCGAGGCGGCCGCCGCACCGATGGTCGACTGGGGCATGGTCGCGGCCGCCACGTTTGAGAACGAAGAGGTCGCTGGCGAAAAATGGTTCACTGCGGCGGCGGCCCACAACGGGGTGCTGACGGTCGAAGCGACCTTCGCCCAGGCCCGCGGCGATGTCAGCCTGCGGATCTACGACGCCGAGGGAAATCTGCTCCAGGCCGCGACCGACGCCAGCGGCTACCAGCGGGTTGATGTCCAGGCGACTGCCGGCGGCACGTACCAGGTGCAGGTGGTCGGCACGAACACCGATGTCGATTTCCGCACGACGAACCTGGTCCAGCGCAGCGGTTCCGTGCTGACGATCCATGGCACCAGCGGGAATGAGGTCGTCACCGTTTCCGCGGCAGGCAAGGTCGCCGTGCATGGCGTTTCCTACCAGTACGCCAGCGGCTCGCTGTCGCAAATCCGCGTCGACGGCGCTGGCGGCCAGGACAAGATCACGCTCACCGGAACCAGCGGATCCGATACGGCCGAACTGCGACTGGGGAACACCGTTCTCTCCGGCGCCGGATACAGCATTAACGCGACGCGGTTTGAAACGGTGGTCGTCAACGGCGCAGGCGGCGACGACACGGCTCGCCTGTACGATACGTCCGGCGCCGATGTTTTCACAGCAGCGCCAGGCTCGGTCAAAATGCAAGGCCCCGGCTACCTGCACCAGGCCGTCGGTTTTGAAAAGGCGATGGCCTACGCCGACGCCGGCGGTATCGATGCGGCCCGTTTCTATGATTCGACCGGCAACGATCGGTTCGTCGCCCGGGCCAACCTGCGGGACGCATTTCTGACGACGGCGACCTCCTACAACTACGCCTCGGGATTCGAATCCAACGCCGCCTTCGCCGCCAAAGGCGGCAACGACACGGCCGAGTTTTTCGCACCGGCCAACGACTTCCAATGGTCCAGCAACACTTCGCAGTCGCGACTTGGCGCGTCGGTTGGAACCTACCAGGCTTCTGCCTTTGATTCCAGCAATCTGGTCACCACATCAAAAACAACAGCCGTGCTGGACGCCGTCACGTTTGGCGGCGACGCCAGCCCGGCGAAGGTCGGTGCGGGAACGCTCTGGGGCGACGATTATATCGCCGTCGATTCCAGCCAGTCGTACCAGCTTTCGGGCTGGGCCCAGTCGGGAGACGGCAACGGCGGAGCGATCGACTCGACCGCGCGGCAGTACCTGGGCTTCGCTTCGTACGACGCGGACGGGAACCTGATTGAGCCGCTTAACGTCGTCAAGAATCACGGGGCGACCGATACGTCGCTGGCCCGCGATCTCAAGCCGGGCGATCGCTACATCTATCTCAACGACGCAACCGGCTGGAGCAACGGCGGGGCGGATCACACCCGGTCCCTGGCCTGGTACGGCTATACGAACAAACAGGGCGAAACCTACGACGACTTCACTTACACGCGCAATGTGCTGTCCGACGCCTGGGACGCGGGCGATGTGAACCTGAAGCTCAACCGGATTGAACTGAAAACGGCCTGGACCGGGCCCGCCTTGTCAGCCGGCGACGCCATTCGGAACGCGGCCCGCAGCGCGACTTATAACTACGCCGCCCTGAGCAGCGGCCAGGTCGGCCAGGAATGGACCCAGTATTCCGCCACGGTCCAGGGAGAAGGACTCGCCGCCAACCAGTTCCGCCCTGGCACGGAATACATCAAAGTGATCGCCGTGACCAACTACGGGGAAACGGGACCCGCCGCGAACCAGATCAACTGGAGCGAGGTCGCCTGGAGCAACAGCCAGGAGCAGGAATTCCACGGCGGTCAGCAAATCGACCTGAGGGCGTCGTCAGAAAAAGGCGACATCGCTTATTCCTGGACCCAGACTTCGGGGCCTGTGGTCGCACTTGCAAACCCCTACACGTCGCAAGCCTCCTTCACGACTCCGCGGTTTCCGATCGGCTATGAGCTGGAGTTCGAAGTGTCGATTGCCGGCTCCCGGGCTCGGACAGAAACGGTAAGCATCACGGTTGACCCGCCCACTTCACCCGGGGGCGGCGGAGTGACGGCCGCCCTGGACGCGGTGACCTTCCGCGGTGACAGCAATCCGTCAGTCGTTGGCAGGGGAACACTCTGGGGCGACGATTATATTGCTATCGATTCCAGCCAGTCCTATCAGCTCTCAGGCTGGGCCCAGTCGGGCGACGGCAATGGCGGGGGAATCGATTCCACCGCGAGGCAATACCTGGGCTTCGCCTCTTACGATGTCGACGGCAACCTGATTCATCCCCTGAACGTCCTTAAATACAAGGGAGCCGCCGATACGTCGCTGGCCAGCGATCTGAAGCCGGGGGATCGCTACATTTATCTCAACGACGCTTCAGGCTGGAGCAACGGCGGAGCAGACCACACCCGTTCGCTGGCGTGGTATGGCTACACCAACGGGCAAGGGGAAACGTACGACGATTTTACGTATACCCGGAATGTTCTGGTCAACGCCTGGGATGCGGGCGACGTGAACCTGAAGCTCAATCGGATTGAATTGAAATCGGCCTGGGCAGGGCCCGCCTTGTCGGCAGGCGATGCGATTCGGAACGCGGCCAGCAGCGCGACTTATAATTACGCCGCATTGAGCGGCGACCAGGTCGGGAGCGAGTGGACCCAGTACTCGGCCAGCATCCAAGGGGAAGGGCTCGCCGCGAACCAGTTCCGCCCCGGTACGGAATATATCAGGGTCATCGCTCTGACCAACTACTATGAAGCCGGCCCCGCCTCCAACCAGATCAACTGGAGCGAGGTCGCCTGGAGCAACGCAACCCCCCAGACGTTCTACGCCGGCGAACCGGTGGATCTCCAGGCGGCTGATGACGGGCCGGGCCTGAGCTATCGCTGGACCCAGGTTTCCGGACCGACAGTCGCCCTGGACGGGACGAACACCGATAAGCTGAGTTTCACAGCGCCGAATCTCACGGCGCCGGTCGATCTCCAATTCCAGGTCGACATCAAAGGCGGAATTGCTCCCGTGAACGAAACCGTGTTCATTCGTGTGTTGCCCCAGCCAGCGCCTTCCGCGTTAATAGCGGCGCTGGCCGAGACCGACTTCGACCCGATCCCGAACCTGGCTCCGAGCGAGTCACCTTGGGAAGAAGCGGCTGTCCAGTTCTGGACGCACTGGGAAAACCAGTCGCAACTGGATAACGGCTATACCCCGTCAGCCGCGTCGCCAGTCGGCCCGGCGATCGGTTCCAAACTGTCGGACGATACCCCGTCCAAGCAGTTCGTCCAGGCATCCACGCCGCAAACTGCGGACGACCTGCTCGCGGCGACTCCCTTCTATTCGGTTGCTTCGGATGACGGCCCGCTGGCCGCTGCGTCGTCGGAAACCGACCCGGTCACTTCCGCGCCGCTGGCCGATCGGGCGCCACGGGAGAAAGAGGAGCAGGAAACGGAAAACCAGGCACACGACGCCGACGCCTGAGCAAACGCTCACCCCCGAAAAACGACAGCCCCTACTTTCAAGACAAGCTCTCATTGATTGACGTTTGTTATTTTGCCTTCGAAGCAATACCGGACCCCTTCGTCGTATTTGGGAGGGGTGCTGGGCTTCGCAACCCAACGCTGTATGAGGTTGGTCCCTCGCCACAACAGGCAGGCTTGGCGTGGTTTTTTATTTGGTTCGCCTACGCGAATTGTTCCCGCCCGGCTTGTTGCACACGGAGCAATGGTTCTTCTCAGGAAAAGCAATCGTGGGCGATGTGACTTTTTGCCAACTTTGTCGGCAGGCGGTGCGGCGCACTGCCCCAGCGCGTCCGAGAAAGTGATCGTGGTTTTGCCTCACCAGAATATCAGGATCCTTTCGCGTTCTGGCGACGGTAAAGATACGTACCTGAAGGCGACCAACGCATAGAGCCCTCGCGTTGTTTCCAGTTCCAGATGTTCGAATATCTCTTCCAACAGGACTTCCCTCTCCCAGCGACCGACGAACACTTCGCTCACAGGGTGAAATGTGCGGCCTGACTCGCCATTGGCTGGCGGATAGTACGTTGTTTAACAGGCTGCTGGGTTGCCGTGTTTCCGTTTGGCTTGGAGACCGGCGCCCAGAAAGGCCTGCTTCGCGGCAAGGCAGCAGGCCTCGATTCGACGATGCTCGAAACCTACCCCGCGATCAGTTCGATTGTCTGCGGCGACACCAGCGGATACTCCGCTGACAAATGCAATTCAATGGCATCGAGAATCCGGCCGGAGATAAAGGTTTCCCACGAAGATTGGCGGCTGCGATTCCGCAGGTTTTCACCTATAGACTCGGCAGCGTAACGTAAAGTTTCGATGTATCCAGGTGATTTCTCGGGGAAAACGATGCGCGCCAAATCAAGCAACTTTGTCTCGACAACAATTCGATTCTCACGTTTGGGAGGGTTGTGGGCCGTAGTGCGGCATTTGCTGCGTGAGACCCGGGCCACAACGAGCATCGCTTATGCCTTACTCTTGTGCGCTGTCTTGGCATTGGTCCTGGCCAGTACAACGATTCTGGGATCTACGGTCGAGCGCACCTTTACCAAAGTGACGCGTTCCGCATCGGAATTATCGCTGCACGGCGCTAGCGACGCGGTGGGAAGCAGCTCAAGCGTCGTCGAGCGACAGGAAACGAGCAAGCCTTTTTGGCTGCGTCTGGTTGTCTTTGCCATGATGTGCGTAGCGGCGCTGATCGCAGTCGGGACCGGCTGGACGATGCTTAATCGTTCTGACAGGGCGGCAGGCGGGGAGAAGCCCGAAATTCCCAGTCGCCGTGCGCCGATAAAAGAGAATGTTCTACTGACCAGGCTCAACGTCAAGAAGGAGCTGCTCTGGAAGCAGTTGCTTGCGGACCACGACCTGCTTCTCAAGAACCGTATCGAGGTTCGCCACGTGATGACGCGTGATCCGATTTCTATCAGGCCGTCGACCTCAGGCCAGGAGATGGCGAAACTCTTCTCGCGCCATGACATAGCCCACCTGTTGGTGCGCGACAACGAAGGGCGTTTTCTCGGCGCCGTCAAGGAAATTGACCATCAGGCAAATCCGGAGCAACGAGCCGAGTCTCTGCTGAAGCCGTGGCCGGTGTCGGTCGAATCCCACACAACGCTGGGTGCGGCGATCTCCAAACTGATGGAGCAAGATTCATCGTTGCTCCCCGTGGTCGACAATGACAAACTATGCGGCTTGCTCACCCCGACCGATCTGGTGCTCACACTTCATTGCAGCTTGCAACTCTGGGTCCGAATTGCGCTAACCATGGAAAGCAATACCTCGAATGTCGAGCAGTTGGAATCCGCCAACAACTCGATTGACGAGGCAGCGTGCGATTTGAAGCAGCGCGTACGACGCCTTCCCGACCAGATCAAATCGACGCTCAAGTCGGGCGACGCCAGGTCGCTGGTCGCCGACATCAACGAAATGTCCAGCTCTCTGGAGCAGTTGATGAGCCGACTGGAAGTCGTTCAGTCACAAATTCGTCAGCAATCCTCGCAACTGGCCGACCTCAAAGACCCAGCACCCGACGCAGCGACCGGTGCGGCCAGTCGCGAAGAGTTGGACCGAATTCTCCGGCGACTTTCTGAGAGCAGTGGCGCGTCGCGACAAAAATTCTCACTCATCCTCTTTGTCGCCGCGGATTACCAGCGTTTGCTTGAAGACGAAGGGCGTGAGTCGGCCGACGAATACATGCGGTTGACCGTACGTGCGATTTCCAGGACGCTCCAGGCTCAGGACCACATCGCCCGTTATCGGGAGGATACGTTCGCGATCGTATTGCCCGGAGCCGATAGCGGCGAGGCTCAAAATCTTTGCCGCCGATTGACCGCCATTGTCCTCGAAGACCAGAGCCCCAACCCCATGTCCCGTCCGACACTGAATCTCGTTTCTCCCCGGGCGAAAGAATCGCTACACGACCTGCTCCAGCGGGCTGAGGCCGGCTGTCCGCGCCCTGCTACGGCGAAGCTGGACTATCTCGCTGGCTCGACGAACTGGGAGTAAGCGGGCGCTCTCGCTCAACCAGCAGAAATGGGAAGACAGCACCAATGCAAAGATCCAGACTCTCCCAGGACCCGCGGAGTCAGGAGCTACCAGGGCAAGGACGGCCAGGCCCATGAAACAACGGCTTTCGAAGATCTTCTTTCCGGCGCCGACGAGACGCTAGTCGACAGCACGGGCTAACCCATCGCCTCGCCTTTTGCCGTTTACTAGCGACAAAGGGTATCGCGCCGATGGGATGGATCGCCCGCTGCGGTGGAAAATGCGGACGCCCCTGTAACAGAGACTCTTGTCGATCGAATTCAATAATCGCTACCATGAAGGACAGATCCTTCGCCAAACCCAACCCGCTGGAGGATCGTCCACGGAACCCTAGCCACGCCGGCCTGACTGGCCGCAAGCAACTTGTGACCCCCAGGAGTTCGAAATGAGAATCCTCCAGCGGACGTTCGTCCGCGTGCTGGCCTTGCTGCTTGCTGTCTTTGCCGCACGTTCGCTGTCGGCGGCCGCTCCCACCGTCATTGGCAAAACGGTCGAGAACTTCCAGCTGTCGACCCATCGCGGCCAGCCCTGGGAACTGGCCGATACAGCCGACCAGAAACTGGTCGCCCTGGTTTTCCTGGGGACCGAATGTCCGCTGGCGAAGCTCTATGGCCCGCGACTGGCGGACCTGCACAAAACGTACGCCGACCAGGGCGTTGCGTTTGTCGGCGTGAATGCCAATGCCCAGGACAGCATCACGGAGCTCACCGCCTACGCCCAGAAACATGCGATTCCGTTCCCGCTGCTCAAAGACCCGGGCAACCGGGTGGCCGATCAGATCGGAGCCGAGCGGACGCCGGAAGTCTTTTTGCTCGACCAGGATCGCAAAATCCGTTACCACGGACGAATTGACGACCAGTACGGCGTCGGCTATTCCCGCGACCACGCCCAGCGCCGGGACCTGGCCGAGGCGATCCAGGAGCTGCTCGCCGGCAAGCAGGTCTCCGTCCCCGAAACCGCGCCGATCGGCTGCTTCATCGGCCGCACGCGGCTGACCGAACCGCATGGCGATATCACCTACACCAACCAGATTTCTCGTCTGTTCAACCAGCATTGCGTGGAGTGCCACCGGGCCGGCGAGATCGCCCCCTTCCCGCTGACCGCCTATGAGGACATCCTCGGCTGGGAAGAAACGATCCTCGAAGTCATCGACGAGAATCGCATGCCGCCCTGGTTTGCCAATCCCCAGCATGGCGCGTTCCGCAACGACACCCGACTTTCGGCCGCCGAGAAAACCTTGCTGCATCAGTGGGTCAAAAACGGCATGCCCGAGGGCGATCCGGACCAGTTGCCTGCCCCGCCCCAGTTCGCCGCCGGCTGGCGGATGCCGGAACCGGACCAGGTGGTCGCCATGCGGGCCGAGCCCTATGCGGTGCCTGCCGAGGGCGTGGTCGATTACCAGTACTTCCTGGCCGATCCGTCCTGGGACGAAGACAAGTACATTGTGGCCGCCGAAGCCCGGCCCGATAACCGTGCGGTCGTCCACCATATTATTGTCTATGTCGTGCCGCCCGGCTCCCAGGACGCCAAACCGCGGGGCCGCAGCATCCTGGTCGGCTACGCCCCCGGCTCCCAGCCGATGCTGCTCACCGACGGCGTCGCCGTGCATGTGCCGGCCGGCTGCAGGCTCGTGTTTGAGGTGCACTACACGCCGAACGGCTCGCCCCAGGCGGACCGCAGCAGCGTCGGCTTCCGCTTCACCACCAAAGACCAGGTCAAGAAACAGCTGCACGGCCGGCTGGCGGTGAACACCCGCTTCCGCATTCCGCCCGGCGCGGCCAGCCACCAGGTGACGGCCGAATACCAGTCCCGCCAGGACGAAGTCCTGCTGGAAATGACGCCCCACATGCACCTCCGCGGCAAGGCGTTTCGCTATGAAGCGATCTACCCCTCCGGCCAGCGGGAGATCCTGCTCGACGTGCCGCATTACGACTTCAACTGGCAACTGGGCTACCAGCTGGCCGAACCGAAACGGCTCCCGCAAGGCACACGGATTCAATGCACGGCCTGGTTTGACAATTCGGAAGACAATCTCGTCAATCCCGACCCGACGGCCGAAGTCCGCTGGGGGGACCAGAGCTGGGAGGAAATGATGATCGGATTCCTCAGCGTCGTGGATCCCGACCCGGCGCCGGACGCGGCCGCCGACGAGCCGCATCCGCTGCAGATCAACCCGGGCGCCGATCCGGTCGGCGTGTGGCGCTGGAAGCGCGACGGGGCCCCGCATCAGCTGACGCTGCAGCTCGACGACGACAAACTGTCCGGCGTGATCGAAATCGTCGGCCGCGGCAAATGGTCGATCCAGCAGGCCGCCCTCGCCGACAACCAGCTGACGTTCCAGGTCGTCCCGCCGGAGTTCGCCGGCCAGGTTCTGCTCGAATTCGACGCCGTCGTCGGCGCCAAAACGCTCCAAGGCAACCTGAAGTACAGCGTGCGCACCACCGGCCAGAGCCGCACCCTGCCCTGGACGGCCGAGCGCGCGGCCGACTGACGCCCCTGCGGCGATGATCGTTTTTGACAAACAAATAAACGCTTTCCACATTCCCGACGGCCATCCTGCAGGATAGCCTGTAAGTCTGAAAAGGCCGTGTTGCGTGTCGCCGTGTCTGGTGCATCGCACGCCGGCCGCCCTCCGCTTTCGCGAGAGCGTTTGCGCTCTCCCGCCCTGTTTTGTCGGTCTCCCTGGGAATCAGCCCATGTCGCGAAACCCCGCCCTGCCCTGCCCTTCGCTTCCTTCCTGCGGGATGCTTCTGCTCGCGCTGCTGGCCGCCGGAGTCACGCTGACGGCCCGCTCCAGCCAGGCGGAACCGCCAGCCGGGAAAGCGGTCATGCTGACAGACGACGACTGGCGGCAGGCCTCCCGCCAGCCAATCACTTCGGCCGAGATCGACGCCCTGGTCAATCAGGAGCTGCAGGCCCGCCGGCTGGAGCCCGCCCCGCTGACGACCGATGAGCAGTTCCTCCGCCGGGCGAGCCTGGACCTGACCGGCCAGCTGCCGCCGCCCGCAACGATCCGGGCCTTTGTCGCCAGCGAGGATCCGGCCAAACGAGCGCAGCTGGTCGACCAGCTGCTGGACAGCGACGACCATGCCCGGCACTGGGCCCGTTTTTGGCGCGATGTCGTGTCGGTGCGGATCACCAACCGCCGCAGCATGGGCCTGACCCGCAGTTTTGAAGAATGGCTGTTTGAACAATTCCGGGACGAACAAAGCTGGGGCGACATCACCCGGCGGATTGTCACGGCCCAGGGGGAGCTGCGGTTCACCCTCAATACGCCCACGGCCGAGAACGGCCAGCTGTTCTTCCTGGTCGCGCACGACAGCGACGAAGCAGAAGAAAGGGCGGCCGAAACGTCCCGCGTGTTCCTCGGCATCCAGATCCAGTGCGCCCAGTGCCACGACCATCCCAGCGAACCCTGGAACCGGATCCAGTTCCATGAAATGGCGGCTTATTTCTCGCGGATCAAATACGAGCAGCTGTTTGACGACAAGAAACTCGCCGGCGTGCAGCTGGTCGTGACGCCGGATCGCGAACACCAGATGGTCAGCCTGGAGGATCCCGATTCCTTCACGTTGACGCATCCCCGCTTTCTCGACGGCCAGGCGCCGGGCGTCAATCTGGACGACCAGCACCGGCGGGAATCGCTGGCCGATTTGATCGTCGACCCGGAGAACCACTGGTTCGCCGCGGCCTACGTGAACCGCATTACGGCTGAACTTCTGGGCCAGCCGTTCTACCCGCATGTGGACGACCTGGGCCCGCGGAAAGAGGTCGTCTTCCCGGCCCTGCTGACCCGCATGACGGGCTCCTTTCGCGGGACCAACTACGATATGAAAGCCCTGTTCCGCGCCATCCTGAACAGCCAGACCTACCAGCGTCAGATCCGCCCCGGCGATCCGGCTGGCCAGCCCGCGTACTTTGCCGCCGCCGTGACAAAACGACTGCGGCCCGATACGCAGTGGGATTCGCTCGTACATGTGCTGGGAAAAATCGAACACGGCGCCCGGTTCCATACCGGCAGCGGCCGGCGGTTCAACCTTAGCTTTCTCGAAGGCCGGTTCCGCACGGAGTTTGATTTTGATCCGTCGCTTGACGAAGTCGAGGTCCAGGGGACGATCCCGCAAACGCTGCTGATGATGAACAACCTGAAGCTGCACCAGCGGGTGGCGATCGGCCATACGACGCTGCTCAAACAGGTCCTGAAAGATTTTGCAGAAGACGGCCCCGCCGTCGAACACCTGTACCTGCTGGCCCTGGCCCGCCAGCCGACGGATCAGGAACGGGCCCGCTGCAGCGACTACTTGGCCGCCGCCCCGACCCGCGAAGAAGCGTTTGAAGATCTGCTCTGGGCGCTGGTCAACTCGACCGAGTTCCAGACCCGGCGCTAAGCGATCCTTGTTCCGACGCTTGCTTCGCCAGACATTCCCTGCCTTTCCTTTTTTCCAATCGAGAACCCGCTCATGGCTCGGCAAACCTTCCAGCACGTTCGGACCGATCGCCACGGCGTATCCAGTCGCCGCACGTTTTTGCGGCAGGTTGCTGTCGGCGCGTCGGGCGCCGCCGCTTTCGGCTGGCGAGACGCTCTGTCCCTGCAGGCCGAGCAGCTGCGGCAGCGGGGCATGGCCTGCATTGTGCTGTTCATGCGCGGGGCCCCCAGCCAGTTCGAAACGTTCGACCCCAAGCCGGGCGCGCCCACCGGCGGGCCGACCCAGGCGATCCCCACGGCCGTCAACGGCATCCGCATCGCCGAAGGCTGGGAGCCAGTCGCCGCCCAGATGAACGACATCGCCCTGATTCGTTCGCTTACCAACAACAAGGAAGGGAACCACGATCGGGCCGTGTATCAGCTGCACACGGGCTACGTGCAGTCCGGCACGGTCGTGCATCCCACGTTAGGTTCGATCGCCGCCGCGGAGCTGGGGTCAGAGAACTTCGACCTGCCGCACTTTGTCAACATCGGCCACCGCAGCGGCTCCATTGGATCGGGCTTTCTCGGCATGTCGGTTTCGCCGTTCCAGCTGGTCGATCCGAATGAAGTCCCCCGGAATATCGAACTGCCGCCCGAGATCGGGGCCGAGCGTTTCCGCCGCCGTCATCAGCTGCTGCAGGGACTGGAAGACGACTTCGCCGCCGCCGGCGGACAGCATCGCGTCGCCGAACACCGGGCCCTGTACCGCAAGGCCGAACAGATGGTGCTCAGCCCGCGACTCAAGGCGTTCGATCTGAACCAGGAACCGGACAGCATGCGGGATCGCTACGGCCGCACGGAATTCGGCCAGGGCTGCCTGCTGGCCCGCCGCCTGGTGGAACAGGGCGTCACGTTCGTCGAAGTGGAATCGCCCGGCTGGGATACGCACCTCGATAACTTCAACAAGGTCAAAGCGCTGGCCGCCGATGTCGGCAACGGGTTCGCTACGCTGATCGCCGATCTGAAAGATCGCGGCATGCTCGACAAGACGCTCGTCGTCTGGATGGGCGAGTTCGGCCGCACCCCGCGGATCAACGCGAACTCCGGCCGCGATCATCACCCGCTGTCGTTCAATGCGGCCCTCGCCGGCGGCGGCATCCGCGGCGGCCAGGTGATTGGCTCCACCAACGCCGAGGGAAGCGACGTGGCCGAACGTCCCGTCAGCGTGCCCGATCTGTTCTGCACCTTCTGCCAGGCCCTGCAGATTGATCCCCGCAAGGAAAACATCAGCCCGCTCGGCCGGCCGCTAACCCTCACCGACGGCGGGCAGGCAGTCAGCGAACTGTTTTAGGAAGCTGAAGAAAATCCCCGCCGGATTCTCTGGTGCGACGTTCTGACAAGGAGCAGGCGCCGGAAAGTCGATTTCCGGCAGGCAGGGAGTCGGGGAAAAATAACTTCGGCCATTTCCCCCATCTGGTCGGAGTCTGAAACGCGACATCCCCCAGGGTCGCGGCCAATTTATTCTCACACCGTTTCCTCCTTCTTTGCGCCTTCGCGCCTTTGCGTGAGTCCCCATTGACGCGAGGGAAATTTTTGAACCGGCTCGTTTTGTCTTCTCGCCGTTCAAGGACGGATTGGCGGTTCTGTCACGAAGAGGATCTCACGCAAAGGCGCGAAGGCGTTAAGGGACGGTCGGCGGCGGATCGTCCTTGATGAAGTCGGCCAGAGTGGCTCTTTCGGCACAGGGCGCGACGTGATTTCAAGCAGGCTCGCTTTCCGCAACGTCCTCGGTGTTATACAAAACCGAAGTTATTTTCCCCTCGTTCCTAGAAGTTTCTCGTCGGTGCGTCCTCGGAAGAACGGGTCGGGCCGGAACGCCCAACCTGTGCAGAACAGACGACTTTCTGCGACGTCCTTTACTCGTCTTTTTCCGTCCAGGGTTCGGCCTGGAAGCCATGCGGGGCGGGCGGGGCCTGGTTGACCAGGTTGTGCCAGTGGTGCATGAACGACTCGCCGTGCTCCTGCTCCAGCCGCGACTTCTCTTCGTGCACGCTTTTCAGCACCGACGGCCACCATTCGTTATCGAGATACGCCAGACGCCGTTCTTTCTCCTCGGGCGAAATGCCCGGCTCGTTCGGATCCTGGTCGGCGTGGTCGAATTTCATCTGCCGCCAGCTATCGGTTTCGGTCGGAACGTGACCGGTCGTATCGTGCGGGAACGCCCCGGCGTACTCGTCCAGTTTCGCCTTGTGAAACATTTTGCAAACTCCGACTTGGGGGTAACTTTGAAACCTGCGGCTGCGTCCCTTCCCGCAAGGTTCGCCAGCCATTCATGGTGGCCGAAACGGCCGACTATAGCAACGTCCTGGACGCTCGATTGCCGACCGTCCGGCAGGTGCGCCGGCCGACCCGGCAGGCGGGCGGAGCGGGGTTACTTCTCCTGCTTGTCCCGCAGCCGTTTTGCCAGGTACCGGGCCGTTTCATCGGCAATCACATTATAGCCGGCCAGGTTGGGGTGCCGGTCGCCGTACCAGCCGGGAAGATGGCCCAGGATCGGGTCCAGCTCGTTCGCCATCACTTCCACGCTGGGGCCGCGGACAAAGGGCTGCACCAGCGGATGGTATTTTTCCGGGATGTTCGCCAGCGGATACCGCCGATAATTGAGCATGTTGGGCCCCTTTTCCAGCTCGGCCGCATACCGCGGGTAAATGTCAAACAGCTCCACCTTCTCTTCCTCGGCGGCCGTTTTGATCAGATCGTTGATCTGGGTGCTGACCTCCTCGTTCGCAAACGGAATAATGGTCATCAGCACCAGCACCGCCTGCGGGTGATCCTGCCGCAACCGCTCCAGCAGTTCGTGGATATCTTTGGGGAAGTTCGCGTCAAAATCCTCGCGGCGGGCCCGGTCGTTGATCCCGTACCGGATGAAGACGTAATCCACGCCCGGCAGTTTGGCGGCGGCCCGATCATACCGGCCCGAATCCAGCAGACGGCGGATCGTCTCCCCGCTGACGCCCGACTGGATCGCATGGCAGGGCGGCAGATCGTCTTCGGCGGCCAGCAACTGTTCCAGCACCTTCTCCAGATGCGGCCCTTCCGGCTTCAGTCGTCGCGGCACGCTGCCTTCGGTCGTGCTGTCGCCCAGCAGCAGAATCTGCAGCTTCCCTTCATGTTCGGCCCGCGCCGGCGAAGCCAGACAAAGCAGCAGCAGTCCGGCGGCCAGGACGGGAACAACAGCAAACGTTTGCCGGAAGATCCGGCGGCCAGCATCGATCATCGAGAAAGCTCCTCGGCAGCAGGTGCGAAACGCAGTCGATCCGCAGTTTACCAGCGCCGACCGTCCCCAGCGCCCAGGCACTGCGGCAGGCCGGCAATCGCCCGGTCGGCCGTGCTACAATGGGCCTGCCCTTCGGTCTGAACCCGCCCCCTGCCCTGCCGGAAAAACCGCCATGCTTTCGCCGTTATCCGCCTGCCCTGATCGACTCCGGACCTGGACCGCCTGCGGGCTGCTGCTGCTCCTGCTGCTACCCGGTCTGGCCAGTACCGCGACGGCGGGAGACGTGCTGGTTCGCCCTGCGCAGGACACGCTCACCGCGGTCGAAATGAACCACGGCGACGAACTGCAGTTCCGGCTGAAAACGGGACGTGTCGTCCGCCTGGAACTGCTCGACACGGGCGCCGCGATCGTGGAACGCGTGACGCCGGGCGGGATCGTCTATCGCTTCTGGCTCGACCTGCGCATCGATGGCGAACGACTAACGCTGGAGCGTTTCGTCTGCTCGCAGGAATGCTTTTACGAGCCGTATGTCGTCAACGGTTTGCGCATCTGGCCCGACATGGTGCAAGAGGTTTTTGATCTGGTCCCGGTGCGTTATCCGGGTCTCGGCAACCTGCGCTGCGTACCGCGGAAAGACGCCCGACTGGCCGTACAGGATGCGACGCTCCGCATCTGTCCCGATCCGACCGTTCCCTGGCTGGACGAACAGCAGAACACGCTCGACGTGGGCCGCTGCTACAACGGCGACGACTGCTATCTGGGCCCGTACCTGGGCGAAGCGTGCCATGTGGGGCTCGACCTGAATCATCCCAAAGGCAGCTTCCTGTTCGCTCCGATCCGGTTCGATACGCATCAGTACTTCAACAGCCTGGAACGGGGCGACAACAACAACCGCTGGCGCGGCATTCGCCGCTGGCCAAACGGCGATGTCTGGGCCCTGCAGACCCATCATTTAATCAAACTGCTCACGCCCATCCGGGAACCGCTAGCCCAGGGAGCAAAGTACGCTTCCAGTGCGGGCGTGCATGTCGGCAGTCATGAGCATACGCACTATGAATTCAAAATCGGACGGCCCCGTACGCCTCGCGCGGAAGCCACAGCCGAGGATCTGGCTTCCTTCGCCTGGCCGGTCGACTTCGATAGCGAAACAGAAATCGACGGCGCCGATCCGGAAGTGCTGCACCTGGATCCGTGGATCATCTTCTGGCAGATTTTTGAGGATCGCAAAGACCGCGACAAACAGATCCGCGCCCAGCAGGCTCCGCTGGCTCCGAGCGTACCCGGCCAGGCGGTTCGCTTCTCGGCCGCAGGCTCACGAGCCGGCGAGGGACGCACATTCACTTGCTCCTGGACCTTCGGCGACGGCGGCTTTGCCATAGGACCGCAGGCCACCCATACGTTCGCCCAGCCGGGCGTTTACCCCGTCACGCTGATCGTCAACGACGGTGAGCACTCCGTCGCCATGACGCAGCGGATCACCGTCTCCGGCCCTGCCGTCGACGGACCCGTCCTGGCGCTGACCGCGGCCGACGAGCCGTCCTTTCGCCCGCTCCCGGCCGGAGCGACGGTCGCGTATGGCGCGACTGTCGAGCTGACTCCGCACACGCTGCGGATCCTAACTCGGCCGACGCATCCCCGGCCGGCGGCCCGCACGTTGCTGCTGCAGAACGGCTCCAGCGCCAGGCCGCTCCCTCCGGCGAAAGTGCGGATCGCTGACGGCGGACCGTGCGACTGGCTGCAGGCGACGACCGCCGACGTGGACGGCCAGCCTGCGCTGCGCGTGCAGGTTGACGCCACCGGCCTCCGCGAGGGGCAATACCTGGTGCTGCTGGAGGTCGACTGTCCCGGCGCGTTGAACTCGCCGCAAGCGTTCCGCGTGCTGCTGGACGTGCCGGCTGCGGCGCCGCGGGAGCGGCAGCTGATCGACGACCGCGATCCGGGCTTTTTTGCCACGCCGTCGTTCTGGGTGGGGCATCGCTTCTTTCGCTGTCCGGAAAGCCGGCGGGGTCAGGGCGGCTTCTATCGGACCAATGGCGCCCGGGCGGAGGCGGGCCAGTTCGTCCGCTTCACGCCCGATCTGCAGCCGGGCAAGTATCGCGTTTCGCTGAGCAAAGCGACGCCGTTTTCCCCCGCGGCGCAGTTCGACGTCCGGGTGAAGCACACAGGTGGCGAAACGATCGTGCGGATGCATCCGGGCGATTCCCGCACCATCGGCGAGTTCGCTTTTGCCGCCGGGAACGACGGCTTTGTGGAGATTCTCGCCGCCGGATCCAAGGGCCTGGTAATGGCCGACGCCGTGCTATTCGAGCAGCCGTGAGAACCGCATGGTACGCCATTCAACTGTAGAACGGGGACTCCTGCCCGTTTACGATTCAAGCCTGGAGCAAGAGAAACGTTCGCACGTAAAGTAAAGGCGATTGAAGTAGTAACGGCGAAGCAGCTGCATCGTCGCACGAGTCGGGCAGGAGCGCCCAACCTGCGGAAGACAGGACGCACTGCTGTGGCAGCAGCCGCCCGTTAATGATGGGCGAAGAATAGCCAGTCGGTTTGCTCGACGTCGATCAGGCGGTTCTCGCAGGTGACCGGCTCGATCCGGACGTGCGGGAAAACGGCGTGCAGCGCGTCGGCGAAGGGAGAGCTTTCGGCGTACGACCAGACCCCCAGCACGCCGCCGGGAGCCAGGTGCTTTGCGGCCGCCTGCAGACCGGCCGCCGTGTAGAAGGCGCAGTTGTTGTCGCCCAGATGATCGTCAGGTGAGTGGTCGACATCGATCAGGATCAGATCGAACTGTTTGTGCGGCGGTCCCGCCAGCCGCTGGTAGACGTCGCCCTGGGTGATGACGAGTCGCGGCTCGTTGTTCAGCTCGTCCGACAGCGGCACCAGCCCGTTCGCCAGCCAGTCGATGACTTGCGGCAACAGCTCGACCACTTCCACCTGGGCGACCCGCTCGGCCAGCAGGGCCTCGCGCGCGGTGTACCCCAGGCCGAGCCCGCCGACCAGCACCTGCAGGTTGTCGCCCGGGTGCATGGCGACGGCCGTACGGGCCAGGGCGCGCTCGGAATCGGTGTACAGGCTGCTCATCAGAAATTCGTGATTGAGCGTCACTTCGGTCACGAACAGGCCCGGCTGCGACAGCAGCTCGCGTCGCCGCAAGCAGAGCTGCCCCAGCGGGCTTGTTTCCCAGGCCAGAATTTCAAGATTCAAAAGAAGCCATTTCCGGAAGCAACAAGAGCCTCCCTGGAGAATTATTTGTTCTTTTTGTCGATGCGCATCTTCCGTTTTTCTTCCGGAGTGCGGGTTGGCTTCTTTTTGCCTTCTTTCTTTCCTTTGTCTTTACTTCCCTTGTCGCCCATTTCGGTTTCTCCCGGATACAAGCGTGTGGCACAGCGGCGGACCGGCACGAAAGGTCCCGGATCCAGAAAAGGCTCTTCCTGGTTGGAGCAGCGACCGTCGTAGCGCACCGACTGTTCCAGACGGCGGCGGCGAAGCGAAGCTCGGGCCGTTTGCGGGTTCAGCAAGCCCCGAGCCGAAGGGGTTTGCCAGGTCGTTTCCCGAAAACGGAAACCTGAAACGGAAACTTCAGGTCGTCAGCACCGCGGAAGATCCGCCGGGCAGCGACCAGGATTGGCAGAAAACAGAACGGCAGAGACCTAAAGTCTGCGGCAGAAGAATTTCTGGAAAGGTCCGCCAGAAGCGAGAGGAAAAATCGCCTGGTCCGAGAACAGACAAAGTTCGCCGGGCAAGGTTCGCCGGTCAGGGACGGCGTCGCACGGGTTGGATTATCGGTCGCCCGACGCCGGAAAGCAAGGTCCAGTCAAACGGGACCGCAGCGGCCTGGCCCGGGAAGAATCGACCGGCGGCCGGGCGCCGGCGCCCTGCGCCGGCCGGGTTACGGCCCAGCACGATTGCCGCAGGAGGCGGCACAAAGGCGGCTGACTTTGGTATCCTGGGCGCTACACCGATGCACGCCAGGCTGGCGCAGAACCGACAGCCGCCTTCCCTGATCTGAAGTTTGTTCTGCAATCTGTGACAGGAAGCTCCCTTGAATCATCCTGACTGGTATCTCGCCCTGACGGTAGGTCTGCTCCTGGGGGCGGCGCTCATTGCCGGGCTGGTCGCCCAGAAGTTGCACTTGCCGCGCGTCACGGCCTATCTGCTGGTAGGGCTGGCCCTGGGGCCGCATACGCCCTTGCTGGCGCTCCTGGAATGGCTGGCGGCGCAGGTCGGCTACACGGTGTCGCTGGCCGGCAACCACATTCCCGAAGAGCATCTGCATTACCTGGAGCCGGTCGGTAAATTCGCCATTGCGCTCGTATTGTTCAAGATGGGCTGCCACTTTCCGCTGACCCGCTTCCGCCGGATTGTGAAGCGGATGCTGCCGATCTCCCTGGGCGAACTGGGCGCCACCATGTTCCTGGTAACGGCCGGCATGGGGCTGCTGGCCTGGCTGGATCCCAGCAACAGCCTGACCTGGCAAACGGTCGTGCTGTTTGGGGCCCTGGCCCTGGCGACGGCCCCGGCGACCACGGTGCTGGTGCTGGAAGAAAGCCGCAGCGAAGGGCCGCTGACCGAGTTCACCACCGGCCTGGTGGCGATGAACAACCTGGCTTCGATCATTGTATTTGAAGCGCTGTTTGTGATCGTCCACGCCACCCGGGGCGCCGAGATTTCGATTGGTCTGGAATACCTGGAGCTGACGTATAACCTGGCCCTGGCGACGCTGCTGGGGGTGCTGGCCGGACTGACGGTGAGCTTCCTGTGCGGTATTCTGCCCGCCACGCGGTGGCTGGTGCTGCTGACAACCGTCATCGCCCCGTTGATGGCGGTCTGCGAACTGTTGCCGGTGCCGTACCTGCTGACGTTCCTGGCGATGGGAGCCACGGTCGCCTCCACTTCTGATGTGGCCGATGAAATCAGCGAAACGCTGGAACGGCTGACGGGCCTGATGTGCGTGGTGTTTTTTGTGATCCATGGCGCCGCCATGGACCTGGGCCGGTTATGGGATGTCGGCCTGGTGGGAGTCTCTTACATCGCCCTCCGCTGCCTGGGCAAGTACTTTGGCGTGTTCTTCACCACCAACGCCCATCGCGATGGTCCGCAGGTGAAGAAATGGCTGGGATCGGCGCTGCTGTCCCAGGCGGGGGCCGCGATCGCTCTGTCCGCCATCGCCGTGAATCGCGACGAAGAACTCGGCCTGCAGCTGCAGACGATCATTCTGGGAACGGTCGTCTTTTTTGAAATTGTCGGGCCGATCCTGGTCCGCACGGCCGTCCTCCAGGCGGGCGAGGTGCCGGTCGCCGACGCCATTTTCCATACCACCAGCTCGCCGCTGGAACAGCTGCGCAACATGACCTTCCGCATGCTGCAGGCCTGCGGCGTGAACCCCCTGCAGGGCAGCCCGGCCGACGCTCTCGATGTGAACCGCGTCACGCGGCGGAACGTCAAAGCGCTGCTGGCCAGCGCCCGCTTTGACGCGGTGCTGGACCACATCGAAGGCAGCCACGACAACACCTATCCCGTGGTCAACGACAACAACGAACTGATCGGGATTATTCGCTACGGGGACGTGCGGGATGTTATCTTTGAGTCCAACCTGAAAGAACTGGTTACGGCCGAAGATCTGGCGGTGCCGGTGAAAAAAGTACTCAGCCAAAACGACACCCTGGGCGAAGCCTGGAGCCTGCTCAAAGAAGGACGGGCCGACTGCGTGCCGGTCGTGACCGTCGCTTCCCCGCACCAGTACGTCGGCGTGGTTCGCCGCCGCGACCTGCTCCGACTGCTAAGCCACGACGGCAGTCGCGATCAGCCCCGGCCCCGGGCGTCAGGACATTAACGTACCTCGGAACGCGAACATTCGTCAGGCGTGGCCGTCCCGCCCCAAACGTCTCCCTGATTTCCATCCTGATTTACTTCCTTGAGGAGCATCCCATGATTCGATCACGCCTCTTGCTGGCTCTGGCAGCCAGTCTGTTCCTTCTCCCGGCCGGCCTGCTGCATGCGGACGAGCCGGTCCGAGTCGGCATCCTGGGCTTTGATAATTACCAGGCGGTGGAGTACGCCGCGTTCTTCAATAACCCGCAGGCCGAAGGCGATCTTGATGGGCTGCTGGTGACGGCGGCCTGGCCCGTGCTGAGCGACAGCTATCCCCAAAGCGCCGAACTGACCGAGCGCTGGAAGCCCCAGATGCTGAACCGCTATCAGGATCCAAAGTCGCCCCGCGGCACAGCCCCGCCGATCAAACTGGTCGACTCGCTGGAAGAACTGCTGGCCAATTGCGATGTGGTGATGATCTGGAGCCTCGACGGCCGGAAGCATGTGGAACAGGCGACGCCCGTTCTCAAAGCGGGCAAGCCGCTGTTCATCGGCCGGCCGGCCGCTTCTTCGGTCGAGGATACGGTCGCCCTGTACCGGCTGGCCGCCGAAACGGGCACGCCTTTCTGGAGCTGTTCGCAGCATCGCTACAGCCCCGGTTTCAGCGGCATGCGGAACCATCCCGAAGTCGGCAACGTGCTGGGCTGCGATGTCTACGGCGGTTACGATCCCAACGCGCCCGAGGCCGATCGGTTCATCCGTCCGCTGCACAGCATTGAAACGATGTACGCCATTATGGGCCCCGGCTGCGTGAAGGTTTCTTGCGCCTCGACGCCCAAAGCGGAAGTGTATACGTGCGTCTGGGACGACGGCCGCGTCGCCACCTATCGCGGCATCAAAGAAGGCGCCGTGAAGTACAGCGCCACGGTCTTCGGCGACAAAGGCGTCTCCACCGCCGGCATCTATGGACACGGCGTGCCGGAGAAAGGGATCGTCCCCACCAAAGACAAATACATGGGCTACGGCGGACTGGCGATCGAACTGGCCAAATTCTTCAAGACCCGGAAAGTCCCGGTCGCCGCCTCAGAAACGCTGGAAATATTCGCCCTGATGCAAGCCGCCGACGAGAGCCGCGAGCAGAATGGCGCCTTCCAGCCCGTCGCCCGGCTGCTGGAAGCGAAGTAAGCCCGCCGGACGCAGGCAAAGCGGAACGCCCTGGCAGCAAGGGCGTTCCCTGATCGTCGAGGATTCCCCGCACGCCGCCGAAGTCGCCAGACTGTGGACGGACCCTTCTCGGCGATGCCAGCGGCGGCCAAACTCTGGCGAGTTCAGCTACGGGGACCGCAGGGCCGGTCCCCGCTCTTTCTCTGCGTCTTTCTCGTCCCGCCTGGTTATTTGGCGGTTTCGGGAGCGAGGACCGCATACAGGGCGTCGCCGCGGCGCAGGATCAGGTACGGCGGGGCGGCGGAGCCGGCGTACAGCACATGGCCGCCAAACGCAGGACGTCCGCCTGCTGCGGGATCTTCGGCCGCCGCTTCCCAGACGCGATTCTCGGCAATCTCTTCACCGTCTTTAAACGACACGACCGAGGTCGTCCCTTTGTTGCCAAACAGGTAGACCTTCTCGCCCGCCACAAACGGCGTCGCCCAGATACCGCCGGCTCCCAGCCGGGTCGTCCCCCGCTGCTCGCCCGTTTTCAGATCCAGCCGGAACAGCACGCCGGTGCGATTCACGATCAGCACCTGGTCGCCCGCCACGATCGGGCTGCCGAACGTGCTGCTGGCCTTCTCCGACCGCCAGACAAACTTCAGGGCGAACGCGCCGTCGTCCTGCTTGACAATCTGCAGCAGTCCATTGGAGGCGGCCCCGTTGCCGGCGTTCTCTTCGCCCCGTCCGTCGGAAGCGCCGATCAGAAACTTCCCGTCGCCGACCGGAACGGGCGTGCAGGAGGAGTTATTGGAAATGTCGGTGAATTCCCACAGCCGCTTGCCGCTTGCCGGATCAAAACCGACGATCTTGCCGCTGCCGCTGCAGACCAGATGATCGCCGTCGGCGGTCGGCGCCAGCCGCGGGGAACTCCACGACGTCACCCCCAGGCCGTCGACCTTCCAGACCGTTTCGCCGCTCTTTTTATCCAGGGAGAGCAGGTACGGGTCTTCGCTCCGCTCGACCCAGACAAACACCCGATCCGCCGTCTGCTCCAGCGAAGCCGCCAGGCCGTGCCGCGATTCGATCGGACCGTTGCTTTCGACCAGATCCCGCTGCCAGCGAACCGTGCCGTCCCGCTTGACGGCGACGACCAGCCCGCCTTCATAGAAAGCGATGAAGCCGTCCGCATCGGCGATCGGCGTGGGAGCCGCCCGGCTGACATAGGTGCTGTTCTCCTGCGGCGTCGGATTCTTGAACTCCTGCTGCCAGAGCTTTTCGCCCGTGGTCAGCGAGAAGGCCGCCAAAAAGTACTGTTCTTTGTTCTTGCCGGCGGTCGACGTCACCACCACCTGCTGGTCGACGATAATCGGAGCCGACTGGCCATAACCCTCGATGGCGGCCTCCCAGGCGACATTTTCCGAGGGCGACCATTTCACCGCCAGCGGCCCCGCCGGCGCCGTGCACCGGCCCGAATTCTGGAACGCGGGCCACGCCGCCCCCGCCAGCTCGGCCGCCTGCAGGGACGATCCGCCCGCGGTCAGCAGAGCCAGCGCCCCGCATGCGGTTCCGGAAAGAAGCACCTGCCACGCCCTGCTCAAATTCTGCAGCATCGATCGTTTTCCTCAAGCGGGGTCGCTTCCCAGGGCCCATCTGCCGAGGGCCGGAACGAGGAAACCCCTGGAAAAGTGGTGAAGTCCCAGGTCAAACATCAATAATGAGATTTAATCTCACAAAACAGGTTAGCGAGACCTGGCCGGTTGTCAATGTACATCATACGGATCCGACAAGCCTCCGCATCCAGTAAACCGGCTGGACACAGCCCACCCGAGAGACGCCCGTCGGTCATTCCGCAAGCAGGCAGAAGGCGGCAAATCGCGATGTTTATCGCTGGGCGGCGCTGGTCAGATCGACGCGGCAGCAGCCGAATTCGATCCAGTGGCCATTCCCTTCGCCTTCGGAATGCACCGCGACTTCAGGGTGCAGGCGGTACTTCACAAACCGGCCTTCGCGCTGGGTCGTCACAATGTGGGCATGCCGCAGCACGCCCAGGTGGTGCGACACTTTGACCATATCTTCGCCCAGGGAATCGGCGATCTGCCCCACGTTCATTTCGCCGGTAAAAAGCGTCAGTACGATCCGCAGTCTCTCGGGATCCGCCAGCGCCTTGAGACGTTCGGCGCACTGCTGGAACTCTTCCGCGTTCTTCATTTTCGCCAGATCGTACTTGAGTTTCCGGGGAAAGGCATGAAAACAGGCTTGCTGCGCGGCCACGGTTGCGATTCATTCTTACATTCGTTAGAATGACTGAATATCGCCGGCGGTTTGCAGGTGGCTCCCGGTCGTTTGATTGTAGCCTTTGTGGTGGTTCGCCTCTATACGTCGTTATCCCCTCCCCGCCGGCCCTGCCATGCATTTGCGAATTGCCTGTTTCGCCAGTGGGATCATGCACCTGGGATTGCTGGCGGGCGTCTGGCTGTGGCCTGCCCGCCCAAACGACCGAACGCCCGCGTATACGGTGATCCAGGGCGAGCCGCTGGCTGCCGCGTTCACTTCGGCCCCGTCGTCCGCGCAGGTCACCGTGGAAATCGCCCCGCCGATCGAGGTCGTCGAAACGCCGCTTCCGCCGCCCTTGCCGCCGCCCACGTACGAGACATTCCTGCCCGCCGAGAGCAGCAAGGCGCCCGCTTCGCTGCTGGAGATCACCCGGCAGGAAACGGAACCGACGATCGTCACGACAGCGGCTCCCCTGGCGACGGTGGAATCGCCGCCGTCCCGCCAGCCGCAGGTCGACAAAGTCGAACCCCCGTCAGAACGGGAGCCGACCCCGCTGGCTAAAGCCCCGCCGACTCTGGCCCGGCAAGTCCGACCGGTCGCTCTAGTCGCGCAGCAGGCTGCGATCGCCATGCCGCTGCAGGTCGCCGCGGCGGCAGGCGCGCAGGTGGACCAGTTGCCGCGGAAGCTGCCGGCCAACCCGGCTCCCGCCTATCCGCCCGACGCTTTGCGATCCGGGATCGAAGGACGGCTCACGCTGCGCGTGAAAGTGGGCGCCGACGGGACCGTCGACGAAGCCCAGATTGCGACGTCGTCGGGCTCAAGCAGCCTGGATCAATCGGCCCTGCGGACGGTTCTCCGCTGGCGATTTGAACCGGCCCAGCGCGGCGGCGAAGCGGTCGCCTATGAAGTGCTGGTGCCGATCAAATTCACGATCCAGCGCGGTTAGACGGCCGCCGTCCCACCAGCGACGAACGGGCCGCCGGCGACCAGCTTCTTGATAGCGAAGCTTTCTTATCGGGGCGCCGGAACCCTGCCCCCCTGAACTGGGCTGGCGATCGACTCTCCCCGCTGACACTCTTACGTTTTTAAGAATGTCATTCAATATTGGAGGATCATGACGCCGATGAGGATGGTACTGGCTAATGCCGCCGCTTTAACCCGGCCAGAACGCGCCTTCGCTCCCACCCCTCTCTCCCACCACGGACCTTAAACCATGCTCTTGCGATTCTTACGTTCGCTCTCGGCATTGGCTGTTCTTTTGGCGTTGCTGTCTCCCTGCACCCTTGCGGCCCAGGAGTCGGAACCGACGCCCGCCGGACCGCCCCAGCCGCCGTTGTTGCCCGAGACCGAAGTCGAGGCGGCGCCGCCGGCAAGCTCGAATCCGAACCCGACCACAGCCAACACGCTTCCCGGCGGCGGCAGCCAGGGGGGCGGAGCCGGCGCGGAATCGCCCGTCGGTCCGTTCCCGGACTCGGACTTTTTCGGCAACAACCAGGGCAACAATTCTGGCAATAACCAGGGCGGCAACATCCTGACGGACTCTGTGTTTAGCAGCCCGCCGGCCACCGGTTATCGGGCCGAGTCGTCGACGACCGGCTCGATCATCAACATTCCCGACGCCGACCTGCCTGCGACCGTGAATGTGATTACCCGCGATCTGCTCGACGATCAAAATGTGCTGCGGTTCGACGACGTGATCCGCAACGCGGGCGGGGTGACGAAAGCGGCCGACGGCCTGTTCCCCGACCGAATTTTCCTGCGGGGCCTGGAAGTCGGTTCACGCAACTTCCGCAAGGACGGCTTTCTGGATCCGACCTTCGTCCCCCGCGATTTCCAGAACGTGGAACGGGTGGAGATTCTCAAAGGCCCCGCGTCGGTGCTGTACGGCGCCGGCGACCCGGCCGGCCTGGTGAACATCATCACGAAGAAGCCGGTGCAGGACCGTTTTGCCCATTTTGGCTTCACCTTCGGTTCGTACGATCAGGCCCGCTATACGCTGGACGCCAATGGCTACGGTTCGCAGTCGGGGAACGTGCTGTACCGCCTTAACATCGCCCAGGAAGACGTGAACAGCTTTGTGGATTACGACGGCCTCAGCCGCACGCAGATCTCGCCGGTGGTGACCTGGCTGATCAACGAAGATACCTCGCTGACCTGGAGCGGCGAATGGCATCGTCATAACACGATTGGCTTCCAGGGGACGCCCGCCATCAACGGCGATCCCCTGTTTTTGCCGCCTGGCCGGTACATCGGCGAGCCGGCGAACGACTTCCTGCAGACGGAAGAGTTTCGCCAGTCGCTGGTGCTGCAGCACCAGATCAACGACGAATGGAGCTTCAGCGTGGGCGGTTACTCGCTCTTCTATCAGTACCCCGGATCCACGACCAGCTCCGCCGCCCAGGTCGCTCCGGCTCCGCCTTTGATTGTCCGCAGCCGCAACGACATTCCCCTGGCGAACGAGCAGTCGCAGTCGGTCATCGCCAATCTGGCTGGCGAATTCTACACGGGCGAGTTGCTGCACAAAGCGGTCCTGGGCGTGGAGTACAACTACTTCGATTCGGCCTCCACGTTCAACTCGGGCTTTTTGCCCACACCGATCGACGCCAGCGATCCGACGTACTCCAACCCGCCGGCCGTGCCGGTGTTTACGTCGGACTTTCCCGTCTTTCGCCAGCAACGGGTCGGCGGCTATCTGCAGGACCTGGTCGAGCTCAACGACTACTGGAAGGTGCTGGGCGGCGTGCGTTTTGATACGGTCGACTTTGACTTTGAGCGGAACATCGGCTTTGGCGAGGTGGAAACGCAGCAGGAGTTCAACCGCGTTTCTCCCCGCGGAGGCGTGGTCTACCAGCCGCTGGGCGATGAGGTGCTGTCGTTCTATTACTCGTACGCCCAGTCGTTCAATCCGCCCGGCGGCGGCATTTACCTGAACGGCAACCTGCAGCCGGTTCTGGGAGAAAGCCACGAAGCGGGCATCAAGACCCAGCTACTGGAAGGGCTGTCGCTGACGGCCAGCGGCTTTCACATTACGCGCCAGAACGACGCCTTTAACGTGCAGTCGATTGTCCTCGTCCAGGTGGGCGAGGTCCGCAGCCAGGGAGCCGAGCTGAACCTGGTCGGCGCCTTGACCGATCGCTGGAACGTCACCGCCAACTACACCTATACCGACGCCCGGCTGTCGGATCCGGATCCTCTGTACAACAACAACCACGCCCGGAATGTGCCATTCAACACGGCCAATGTGTGGACGCGCTACAACTTTTACCAGGATCGCTGCCAGACCTTTGGCGCCGCGTTAGGGCTGGTCTACCTGGGCGAGCGGCCGGCCGATTTAGAGAACACCCTCAACCTGCCCGGCTACAGTCGCTGGGACGGCGGACTGTACTATCGACGCGATCGCTGGAACGCCAGTCTGTATGTCGAAAACCTGTTCGACGTGCAGTACGCGCAAAGCTCCGTGAACACCCAGCAGATTTACCAGGGCGCCCCGCTGAACGCCCGGGCCACGGTCAGCTATCACTACTAAACCGGGAACGTTCGTCAGGGAGAGATGGCGAACCCTGCGGTCCCCCATAGCGGAACTCGCCAGATTTTGGCCGCTGTTGCCAGAAGACTCTCTCCAAAGGCTGGCGACCTCGGCTACCTGGAGGAAACGCGGGCGAGGCAGCCGCCTTTAGCCGCCGCCGCTTTCGGTCTCGACCAGCTTTTTGTGGGCGATCACCTTCTGGTTATAGGCGGCGATCAGCTCTTTGTGGCGGAGCACGCCCAGCAGCGTGGCGCGGTCCTCGGCGTCGACGACCGGCAGCTCGTCGACGTTGTACGCGGTAAAGTGATTAAGGGCCGTGTTCAAGTCGTCCTCAGGCGTGATCGTAGCGACGCGCGAGGTCATGACATCGCGAGCGTTGGCCAGCTGCCAGAGCGTGTCATCATACAGATAGGCGCGGACATCGTCGGCGGAGAAGATGCCGACGATCTTCTTCTCCTGGTCGACCACCGGGAAGTATCGCTGCGAGGTCGTCGCCAGCATGTGGACGATCGCATCCAGTGAGGCGCCTTCGTCGATGGTGCGTATCTTCCGGTTGGGACTGTACACGTCGGCCACCCGCATCCCTTCCAGCAGGTCGACGATAAAGTCGCCCCGATGGGCGGGCGAATCCAGCCGCGTCGGCACCTGCTTGACATACAGCGTCCATTTCTGGCCCAGCAGAAAACAGATGGTGCAGACCCACATGGTCGGCAGCAGCAGCCGATAGTCGCCCGTCATTTCGGAGACCATCAGAATCGTAGAAAACGGCGCCCTGGCGCAGCCGGCGAAGAAGCCAGCCATTCCCACAATGGCGAACGCTTGCGGATTGGGGGCCATTCCCGTCGGCAGCCAGTCGTGGAACCATTGCCCCATGGCGCCGCCCACGCAACCGCCGATCACCATCGAAGGTCCAAACACGCCGCCCGATCCGCCGGAGCTAATGGTCAGCGAAGTGGTGAGAATTTTGACCAGCGCAATCGCAATCAGCAGCAGCGGCGCAATGGTAACCGGATTCGTCGGCAAGGCATCCGCCAGCGCATCGGCGGACGGCACAGACAGCACCGCCTGCAGGCTGCCGTAGCCTGTCCCCAGCACCGCCAGGGCGTTCTCGTCCTGGCATGCATAGAGCATGCCCACGCCGACCAGACCGGCCAGGGCCGCTCCAATGGCGGGCCGCAGATGGGGAATGATCGGCAGCTTTTTGAACAGGTCGTGCATGCCGTAGAACGTTTTAATATACAACACGCCGACCAGCACCAGCAGAATCGCCATCACCGTATAGGGCAGCAGTTCCAACGGCGAGTCCATGCCGAAATTGATTTTTCCAAACAGCGGACTGAAGCGATGGGTGACCGGCAGAGAATAGCAATACACGCTATAGGCGACCGTCGAGCTGATCGCGGCAGGCACGATGACATCGGATTCCAGGTCCGCGTCGCGGTACAGAATTTCCCCCGCAAACAAGGCTCCCGCCAACGGGGCCTTGAAGATCGCCCCCACGCCGGCGCCCATTCCCGCGGCCAGCATGATGCGCCGATCCCGATCGGACAGACGCAGTTTGGTCGCCAGGATGGAGCCAAACCCGGCGCCGATCTGCGCGATCGGTCCTTCGCGGCCGGCCGATCCGCCAGTTCCCAGAGTGACGGCCGAGGCGAGAATTTTAATGATCGGAATGCGCGGCTTGATGACACCCCGCTTGTTATGAAAGGCGTCAATCGCCGCGTCGGTGCCGTGCCCTTCCGCCTCGGGGGCGAACGTGTACACCAGCCATCCCGAGACCAGACCGCCAGCTGTCATAATGACCACGATCAGCCACGGATGAAGCACCGGCGCGCCGCCTTCAAAAAAATGCGGCACCCATTCGCCCAGCGGTTCGCGGCCATGCCAGCCGGCAATCATCGCCAGACCGTAATGCTGAATGGCCATCCCCATCCACTGGAAAATGATCGCCCCCACGCCGGCGACCAGGCCGATCAGCGCGGACAGAAAGAACCATTTTCCCACCATTCGAAACCCAAACGCATGCAGCGTGTTGGCCCAGAATTCGGCGATGCGATGGGACGTTTGAGGCATAACCGGGCAATCTTGCGGATTCAAAAAGGACGTGGAGGTGAGGGAGAAGGTTTAATGGATCCAAGCGTTTTTGGCAAATCGCCCTGCTCCATTTCCTGGGCCAGGCGCCGGCGAAGGTTCCGCTTTCAGCTGCCGGACGCCGGCGGGCCGTCCGGCTTTTCCGGCGTGTCATCGTGCGTCGCCGTGTGGTCGTGGTCGTGCATCATCCGTTCAGCGTCAGGCCGGTAAACGAACCCCCAGGCCAGCAGCAAGCCGGCGGACGCCAGATAGCCGATCGTGTACCGCAGGACCGTTTCCAGCTGTGCCGGCGAAAGCGGATTCCCCTCGTACGGCCAGGGGAGAAACATGGCCCCGCTGAGCAACGGGGAATGGATCACGCCGAACAAACAGCAAACGCCGCAGATCGCCAGAAAACAGGCCGCCCGCTTCAGTCGCTGGTCGATCATCGCCGCCAGCAGCGTGGCCCACAGCAGGCTCGTCACAATGAAGCCGTTCTGCAGCTGCACCAGCGTGGCGAACTCCTGCGTCAATCCCTCAGGCGGACCCAGGGGCGCGTACTTTTTGGCCGTGATGGCGGCCAGGGAACCCAGCGCAGGCACACAGGCAAACGCGACCGCCGGGTAATGCCGCCGGGGCGTCGCCAGGAAACTCTGCGCCGTAATCTCCAGTCCAATGAACACCAGAATGGGGAAGACCGTAGGTTGAGGCAGGTACAGGTAAATGTAATTGAACAACCCCAGCACACCGACGGCGCCGACAAACAGCGCCGTCGCCAGCGTGTATGCCGACCGCCCGCCCATCGCCTTGTAGGCCGGATGCCCGATGTACGGCGTGGTTTGAATCACGCCCCCGCATAACCCGGCAACCAGGGTGGCGAAAGCTTCGACCCGAATCACCTCCCCCGTATCAAACTCATCCCCGGCTGCCGCCGCGCTTTCGGTGCAGTCGATCCCGCCCACCACCGTCGCCAGGGCGAACGGAATCACAATCGGCAGATACTGAAAGCTTTCTTCCAGCGCCGCCAGCCAGCCAAACTGAAACACCGTGACCCATTCCGTCGGAAATTCCCAGTCGGCCGCTGCGTGCATGGCATGGCCGGCAGGCAGTAGATCCAGAAAGGCCATCAGGTAGTAAAGACTGCTGGCGATGACCAGGGCCCCCAGCGCCCCGGGAATCTGAAACGGCAATTGCATCCGGGCGACCAGCGTCGCCAGCACGATCGACAACGCCACCAGGCCGACGATCGGCATCGACAGGCTTTCCACCAGCGGCAAAAAAGCGATCAGCACCAGCGCGATCGCCGCCAGCGATCCCAGCAGGCCGGCCCGCGGGATCACTTCACGAATCTTGTTGGCTCCAAAGGAACAGACCAGTTTGAACAGCCCGCTGATCACAATCGAACAGATGCCAATCTGCCAGGTAAACTGGGCGGCCTCCACTTCCGTCATGCCCCCAGCCAGCGAACTTGTATAAGCCGGGCCCAGCACAAACAGCACCATCCCAATCGTACTGGGGGTATCCAAACCCAGCGGCATGGCGGTGATCGTTTGGCGTCGGGTTCGATTCGCGGTCCGCACGGCCATGCTGAAAAACAGCAGATCGCCCAGAAATACCCCAATGGCGGTGCCCGGAACCATGTAACGGAGTGCAAAATCTGCAGGAAAGCCGAAAATCCCTACCAGCATCCCAACCATCAAAAGAAGGCCGGCGATATTATCTAACATCAAGCCAAAGAAGGCGTTAACGTCGCCCAGGGCGGCCCATTTGTAACGAAAAAACTGGGCTTGACTCATAGTCGGCACGGGTTTTGCGGATTCAGGGAATCGTGAGTGTAGGACGCCTGGTGTGGCCTGTCAATTCGAAGTAACTGTCCAATTCAGAATGGGGCGGTTACAATGGAAGCTGGCGAAACCACGGTCGGTGTCTCAAATTCAGGATGAACTCTTCCTCAGATGGAATCGTAATAAAGATGAACGTCGCCACCCACACCAAACCGTCAAATTCTCCCGTTTCTGCTTCGAACAGCGATCTGCCGATCGAAGGCTTGAGCGATGAACAACTTGTCGCCCAGTACTGCAGCACCAGCGACCGCGACTTTTTCGCCTGCCTGGTGTCGCGTTACGAACGCGAACTATACACGTATCTTCGCCGCTACCTGAACGATGCGGAAATGGCCGAAGACGCGTTCCAGGCGGCCTTTTTACAGGTCCATCTGAAACGCGAGCAGTTTGAAGAGGGTCGCAAGTTCCGCCCTTGGCTGTACGCCATCGCCACCAACCAGGCGATCGACGCCCAAAGGCGCAACAAACGCCACCGCATGGTCAGCCTTGACCGTAGCGGCAGCGAAGAAAACCAGGACGTGGGCGTGCTGGTCGATATGCTCGTCAGCGACGACCAGGATCCGTTCGATCAGGTCAACGCCATGGAGCGTAAAGAGCAGATGCTCAGCGCCCTGGAGGACCTGCCCGAACACCTGCGCAGCGTGGTGCACCTGGTCTATTACCAGGGCCTGAAGTACCGCGAAGCGGCCGATGTGCTGGCGGTGCCGGTGGGAACGGTCAAAAGCCGACTCCACGCCGCGATCGTCAAACTGACCGAATTCTGGAACGACAAGATCTAACTGAATCTCTATGCAAGACCTGCTGCTAGGATACCTGTTAGGTGCGTTAGAACCGCACGAGCACAAGCTTGTAGAACAGCGATTAGCGGAAGATCCCGCCCTGCTGGATCAACTGCACCGCCTGGCGGAACAGATTTTCCCGCTGGGCGACGCCGCAGAAGACTGGGATCCGCCGGCTGGACTGAGCCAACGCACCTGTGATCTGGTCGACGCGTTCTGCGACGACTTTCCCGCCCCCACATCGACGCCCGTCCCCGCCTTTGCCGGCCCTCCCGAGTCAGCCGATCCGCCCCCCGGACCGCCGCCTCGGATCGAACCCGCTGCTCCCCGCAACTCGTACCGCAGCTGGGCCGACCTCACCGTCACGGCCGGCGTGGTAGCCGCGGCCGCGATGCTGTTTTTCCCTTCCATCGTGACCAGCTGGTACGAATCCCGTAAACTGGCCTGCCAGGACAACTTGCTGCAGATCGGCCGGGCCCTGGTCGAATACTCTACCGCACACCACGAATGTTTCCCGGCCCTGGCGACCGAAGGCCAGATCAGCGTCGCCGGCGTTTACGGCCCCACCCTGCTGGAATCGGGCGTCCTGCAGAGTCCCCGCAGTCTGATCTGCCCCGACTCGGCTCTGGCGACCGATAATTCCTGGCGCGTGCCCACCCTGCAGGATCTGAAACAGTCTTCCGGCCAGCAGCTAGCCTCGCTGCAGAAAGCGTCCGGCGGCAGTTACGGCTATACGCTCGGCCATGTCAGCGACGGTTTCTACCAGCCCACCCGGAACCAGGCCCGCACGTACTTCGCCATCATGTCCGACGCCCCCAGCTCGCGCACGGCCAATCATCAAAGCGAGAACCACGGCGGTCGCGGACAGAATGTGCTCTACGAAGACCTGCACATCCGCTTCGTGCGGAGCATGGAAACAGCCAGCCAGGACGATGACTTTTTCGCCAATCGCCACGGCGTGATCGCCGCCGGAGCCGACGAGAACGATGTCGTCATCGGAGCCAGCGACGCCATTCCCGTCCTGCAGAACGCCCTGCTCCCGGCCCTCCGTCCCTGACGCCCGCGCCCCTTTCCGCCCCCACGAGGCATTCTGCCCCAACGCCCTCAAACTGCACGTTGGGCACTCCTGCCCGACCAGCGCGACGATCGCAGCTGCAACACCGCCGCGATCCGTCTTCCTTCTCGCACCTCGCCGTCCCCTGCTCCCAGCCGGCAATCGCCAACGGCCAGGAGTGACCGAGCATGCCGTCTTAAGCGCCCGTCGGCCGTGAGGAGCGGGTGAAGGTCTGGTGACGGGCCCAGTTTTCATTATCGACGTCGGGAAAATCGGTCCGCAGATGCACGCCGCGGGATTCCTCCCGGGCCATCGCGGCGAGCACCACGATCCGCGACACGGACAGCATATTCTGCAGCTCCCAGCCGGCTGCTTCGTCGAACTGCAGCGCCAGCACATAACGGCGCCAGGCGTCGATCGTCCGCATCGCCTCGCCCAGGTCGGCCCGGTTGCGGCGGACGGCGGCCGACCGCCACATCAGGCTCTTCAGCGAGTTGCTGATATCCACAATGTCCAGCGGTTCCTCCGGCGCCGGAGCCAAAGGATTCGATAACGGCAGCGCCTGGAAATCATCCGGCATCGCCGCGGCGGCGGCCGACGCCCCGGCTCCCGCCAGCGCTCCATAGACCAGCCCTTCCAGCAGGCTGTTCGACGCCAGGCGATTCGCGCCATGCAGGCCGCTGGAAGTGACCTCGCCCGCCGCCCACAGATTCGCCACCGACGTGCGGCCCTCGTCGTCGACGGTCACTCCGCCAATCATGTAATGGGCGCCAGGCCGGACGGGGATCCGGTCGGAGGTGATATCCAGCCCAAACTTGGCGCAGCTTTCGGCGATGCCGGGGAACCGCTTCCGCACATAGGCGGCGTCCAGATGACTCAGGTCCAGGTAAACGCTGGGATGGCGGGTCTTTTCCATCTGCGAAACGATCGCCTGCGACACCACATCCCGCGGCGCCAGTTCGCCCCGTTCGTCGTAGTCGAGCATAAAGCGATGGTCGTTCCGATCGACCAGCCAGGCGCCTTCGCCGCGCATCGCCTCGGTAATCAGGCTGCGACTGCTGCCGGCGATATACAGCACGGTCGGATGGAACTGCATGAACTCCATGTCGCGCAGCTCGGCGCCGGCCCGGTACGCCAGGGCGTGGCCGTCGGCGGTGGCGACCGGAGGATTGGTCGTTTCCCGATAGATCTGCCCTGCCCCGCCTGTGCAGAGAATCGTCTGCTTGGCCCAGACCAGCGTCTTCTGGTCGTGCGTCGCAATCAGCGCTCCACGACAGACGTTCTCATGGGTCAGCAGGTCCAGCGTAAAGGCGTTCTCCCAGATCTGCACATTCGGCAGACGCTTCGTTCTTTCGATCACGCCCCGCATGACCTCTTTGCCGGTCGCGTCGCCCAGCGCGTGCACAATCCGATGCCGGCTGTGGCCTCCTTCGCGTCCCAGCATCAGGGCGCCTTCTTCTTCGTCGAACTGCACGCCCCACTGGATCAACTCTTTTATGCAGGCGGGAGCCTGGCGAATGACTTTCTCGACAATCGCCCGGTCGCACAGTTCGCCCCCAGCGACCAGCGTATCGTCGACATGCTCTTCAAACCGATCGGCCGGATCCAGCACGCCCGCAATGCCGCCCTGGGCGTAGTTGCTGTTCGATTGCCGCAGCACGTCTTTGGTCACCACCAGCACCGACAGCCGGGGGTCAATGCCGTTGGCCGCCCGCAAGCCCGCCAGACCGCCGCCGATAATCAAAACATCGGCAAAATAATGTGGCATCCGCTTGGGATGAAAAGAGACCAGATAACGGGGAGTCATGTGCAGCGACACCTCAACGGGAAAGCGAACGGCAGGCTGGAAAGAATACCCCCAACGCGACGTCGCAACCACCAGCGCCGCGTCAAACAGAACGACAATCGCTTCCCCCGCCCCCCTGCTGGCTGGACGCTCGGAGTTACTTGGCGCTGTCTTGCACCTGGCCGATGGCGCGGGCGAGCGCTTCCATCCCCCGGCGGATCTTCTCCGGCGACTGCACGCCAAAGCTCAGGCGGATCGTATTCTTCCGCACCGGCTCCCCTTCGGTGGGAAAGCAGTACTGGCCCGGCACATAGAACATGCCCTCGGCGATCGCCGCATCGAAGAGCTGACCGCGGGGGCCGCAATCAATGCCAGGCGGCAGCACCAGCCACACGTATAACCCGCCGGTCGGTCGATCCCAGCGAACGCCCGGCAACGGCGCCAGAAACTCGTCGGCCGCTTCCAGCATCGCGTGCAGTTTGACCCGATAGGCGTCGCGGATTTTTTCGACATGCGGTTCAAAAAGGCCGCCCTGTAACACCTCGGCCATCAGATGCTGGCTGAAGTTGGGCGAGCCGAAGTCGATGTTCCCCTTCTGGTTGCACACGGGCGCCACCAGATGCTTCGGCAGCACGCCCCAGCCGACGCGGATGCCGGGGGAGAACGACTTGGAAAACGTGCCGGCCGTGATGACCGTTTCGCCGTCGGCGTCGAAGGTGCGCATACTGGGAGCGTCCTCCCCTTCGTAACGCAGCTCGCGATAGGCGGCGTCTTCGATCAGGTGGATCCGGTTCTCGCGGGACCAGCGTTTGGCGATCTCCACCAGCGCCTGGCGCCGGCCGACCGGCATCGTCAGTCCGCACGGGTTATCGTAATACGGCACCGTGTAAATGGCTTTGACCCGCGACAGCTCCCCCGCGTCGTCGATCGCCTGCAGCGTTCGCTCCACTCCATCGGGCGTGAGTCCCTGCTCATCGCAGCAGGCGCCAACGCTACGGGCGCCCAGGTTATTCAGCGTGCCGATAAACACCAGGTACGTGGGCGAGGCGCAAATCACAATGTCGCCCGGGTCGAGCAGGCTTTCACAAACCAGGTGCAGCAGCTGGTTGCTGCCGGCCGTCACCACGATCTGATCAATCGTCACGCCGTCGGCTTCGCCCCGCTCCTGCATCTGCTTCAGAATGGCGGTCCGCAGCGGCGGAAAGCCGGGCGTGGTGCCGTACTGCAGGGCCGTCTGGGCGGACAGGGAATTGGCGAACATCCGCTCAAACCCCAGGCGGGTCGGTTCCACCGGCAGACTCTCGCGATCGACAAAACCGGCGGCCAGGGAAATCAGGTTCGGATTCGCCAGGGCGCGCGACATCAGCTCGCTAATCGGCTGGCCTTCGGCCCATTGCGAACGCTGGCTTGGCTGGAACGACACCGCAGGAAGACTGGCCATGAATTTATCGGACCCAAAAGGAAGGCAAGGAGGCAACCATCCCTTCACCATAAAGCCCGGACCCCCAGGCTGCAATACAGCCGGCGGACAGCAGCGGCAGCCGATATCCGCCCGGAAGAAGGGAGCTGTCGCGACCGCCAAGCCCCGTTTTTCATGGGAAAAACGGCCGTGAGCACCCCCTCATCCGCCCGCCGTTTTCCGCCGGCGTCAAAATGGCAAAACGATGGTCATTGCAACAAAGACCGGCTGCTACAGGATGCTCGAAACGGGCAGGCCCAATTGTTCCAGCACGGCTTCCGCCGCCAGCGTGCCGCGGTAGAACGCCTCTTCAAACAGGGGCAGGCCGCTGAGATCGCTATGGGCGAAGTGCACGCCGCGATACGGGGCGGCCGCCGCCTGGCGGTGCTCGCTGGTAATAAATCCGGGCCGCGGCTGAATCATGGCGTGCCCCCAGCGCATCACATCGATGTTGAGCGTGCGGCTGCGCAGCCGTGGATGGGCGACTTCCAGATCCGCCAGCGCGATCTCGGCCCAGCCTTCGCGATCGACCGAAAGCAGGCGTCGCCGGGCGTCCCGCGGATCGTCCTCGCACAGCGGGTAATAGTACGTCAGCATCATCGGCCCAAAATCCCGGCCCTGCTGGAAACCGGAAGCGATATAACCCAGCGAAGGGCTCTCATACAGGACGTTGTCCCACGCCAGATCCGATTCGTCGTCGTCCCACGGCGCTTCCACCGCCAGGTTCACCACCGCCCAGGCCCCATACGAGAAAGCCGCCACATGCGGCGGCGGCTGTTGACGGTACGGGCGAATCAGAAACGGGGCCAGGAACTGCGGCGCGGCAAAGATCACCTTGTCGGCCAGCAGACGTCGCATGGCCCCGCCTCCGCCGCGGGTCGCCAGCACCTGGATCGGTTCGCCTTCTTCGCCCGGCGAAATATCGGCCACTGCCCAGCCCGTGGCGATCTGCGCATAACAGCGACGCATCAAATGATGGACGATCCGCCCGTTCCCTTCTGGCCAGGTAATAAAAGGACGCGACTCCCGCCCCGGCTCCTCCGTCCGGGCGGCAAAATAAAACAGCCCCGCCCAGGCGCTGGTCTGGGCGACCGTCAAACCGTAGTCATCGCGGCACGCATTATCGACCAGCCAGACCAGCCGCGACGAATCCAGCCCCTGCTGGGCCAGCCATTCGCTCATCGACATGCGATCCAGCGCCAGCACTTCCGGGTCGTCGGACGCCTGGGCCATCGGAATCGTGAAGGCCCGGCGGCCTTGCGAGTCTCGCCAGGCAATCCACCCGTCCACCCGATCGCGAAAGGCCTGCAGCTGCTCCAGGTCGCCAGGGCTGGCTCCGACCGTCAGATACAAACCGTCGTACCACTTGCCCCGATAGAACACCCGCTCCTGCGGATAGCGGCAGCAGTACTGCTCGGCCACGACCGGATCGCCCTGCTCATCGACGCCGTCGAACACCTTGAGCTCCGCCAGCAACTCAATCAGGGCCGGGTTCGCCCGGGTGGGAGCCGGCACATAATGGGCCCCCCAGGGAAACGAGCCATACTGCGAAGAGCCGCCCTGCGCGGTGCCGCCCACGCGCGACTCCAGCTCCAGCAATAGAAAGTCTTCCACCCCGTCGCGCAGCAGCCGCCGGGCGGCCGACAGGCCGGCGACGCCGCCGCCGATAATCACCGTGCTGAAACGTTCCGGCTCCTCCACATCGTCGCGAGTCTCTTCAAACTGCAGGGTCAAATCCAGACCTTGCCGGTCGCGCAGCAAGTGTCCCAGCCACTCCGAAGCGCCGATCAGTTTCCCCGGCGGCGTGGCGAGTGGTTCGCGGGTCGCCTGGCCCGGACGACAGCCTTCGGCCGCCAGCGCCAGCGGGGCGCCCAGGAATGCTTGCAACAGATTGCGTCGCGTCAGGCCGTTCATGCGTTCCTCAAAAGGATGGTCTGTTTAACTCGCGTGCTTTCACAGGGAATGCGAAAAGGAATCACTGCCAGATCTTGATTCGTCGTTTCGAGGAACCAGCAGACGCAGGAAGTCGCCTTCGCCCGTAGCTGAACTCGCCCGAGTTTGGCCGCTGCTTCCAGAAGACTCCCTCCAAAGTCTGGCGACTTTGGCTAGATGTGGGCAGGAAAACGAGAATCTTTTTGCGCCCGCCCACGAGGCGAATCCGTTCGTTATTCTTTTCACGTCCCGAGCAAAAGACAACGGTCTGGCTATCCCGGCTGGCCCTGGCGGTCGCCGTAGTCAAGCAGTTCGGCCAGCCAGTAGCTCAGCTCTTCATAGTTCCGATCTTCGTTCCGATCCGTGTTCCGATCCTCGCACTGGCGGCTTATCGCCTGGAAGTTGGCTGACCCTTCCAGCACCGACCGCAAATGGCGGGCCCGGTCCGACGACAGCACCAGTCGGGCGTCGCACAGCACCCGGTACGCCATGTCGTGCAGCCGCTTGTCAGGGATCGCAAACAGCGTTCGCTCCAGGCGACAGAACAGGTCGAAGTACGCTTCCCACGCCTGGCCGTCTCCCACCAGGATATGCTGGAACAGGTGGTAACGCCGCCCCAGCTGCAGCTGGCTGATATGATCGTCGAGCGCCGGATGCAACAAATAGTAAGGCGACTCGGGCAACGCCGATTCGACCTCCACAATAAAATCATGCGGCTGCTTGAACGTCTGCCGCAGCTCGCCGCCGTCGGGCGGCTGGCCGATCACCCCCAGCAGACCCACCCGGTACAGGTCGCAAAACGGATGGTTCAGGCCGCTGGCATGCGTCTGATAGTGCGGGTAATCGCTGGCCGACAGGCCGTTAAACTCGCAAGCAATCTGGATCGCTTCTTCCCGCGTGAGAATGTTGTGCGGCACCAGCCCCAGGAACCGCTGCCGCTCCCGTTTGTCGATCAGGCAGTTCAAAAAGACGCGCATCTCGTCAAAGATATTCGACACCAGCCCGCGAGCGCTCGTCTCGTTCACCAGCCCGCAAAACTGGCCGACGCTGAGCGAATGGCGTTTGGACGACAACTCGCTGGCGATCACCACCAGGTCGCGCGGCCGGCCCAGCGTATGCCGGCGAACATACGAAAAGCTGTCCTCGGGAAACGGCCGCCGGGGATGCTTCACCACACTCAGCGCGACAAAGTCATGGAAGGAGCCGCTGTCCTCGTAACAACGAGCCAGCTGGTCCAGCATCTGGTGGAGCTCCTGTTCCGAGTAGTGGATCAGGGTCGTGGCGCCAAACAGGTTCGACTTGATATCCGACTCGTAATTGGAGAAGGCCTCCTGGCGAATCGAAGCATGCACTTTGATATGGCTGTTGGCATTCATCAGGTCCCAGGCCGCCTCGATCAGGCCGGCCTGCACGTAAACCCAGGCCGCCTGCGACAACTGCCGCAACGCCTGGTCGACCTTGTCGATAAAAAAGTACACGCCCGAGTGCAGCCCGCGCAGCTTCTGATCCAGAAAGTTCTCGCTGTCGTCGATCAGGCGATTGATCTCGCGGATCGATAACGACAGCAGCTCTTTGAACACCACTGTCGGCTCGATCGGCGAGCCCCGCAGCCAGGTTTTCATCCGTCGGGGGAACAGCGCCAACTCGTCCACATCGTCATCGGTCAACATCGCCGGATGATGCGACAAGGCCGACACGGCCAAAGCCAGGCTCCACATCCGCTTGGTGTTGTGCAGTTCCGAAATCAACTGGTCGTGCTGCCGGCTGAGGGAGCGGACATCGGACATAAAGTCCAGGTAAGGACGCCCCTGCGGAATGAACGTGACGCTCCCGGAATGACCCGTTCCGCCTTGCTGGAATGTCCGCGACAGGAGCGAACGCTTGAAGGTCAGCAGCAGCGTTTTTCCCAGCCCCTTGCTGGCCGACAGAAAAAACTTGTTCCGCCGTTCCAGAAACTCGTCGACCATGGCGTTGCGGAACACGACCGCGTCGAGATCATCGATCTCGATCTGGTTGGCGTCGGTCGACCAGATTTTGCGACCGCCCGCATGCCGCTTCATCACAGCGGTTGGGCCGTTGTCCGGCAAGGTGGAGTGTTCCCGGCGGCGTGGCCGCGGCGGAATCCCCCAGTGCGACAACGTCGTGAGCAGTCGGGCGGCCACCGATACGGCATTCCCGGCGGACAGATCGACCATCGCACCTGAGCCCAGGATCGGCTGCCAGTCGGGCTGGCGCTGCTGGAACTCCTGACGCGTGACTCCCAGCAGCACCGGCAAAAAGTGCCGCCCTTGCTGGTGCGCCTCGCGGACCTCGCGATCAACATCGGCCGAGCGCATCGACTCGGGCGAGATCATCAGCACGACCGCGTCGCATTGCCGGAGCGCCTGGGAAGTCTGTGCGACCGAGGAAATACCGGGCAGCGCATCGTACGTGTAGTGCCAGCAGGAATAGCCTTCCTTCTCGATCGCTTCCGCCAGGCGCCGGGCCAGGGCCGCGTTCTCGCCCGAGTGGCACAGGTACAAGTTCAGGCGATCATCTTCCGGCGGGGTCGTGACCCGATGCCGGTGATGGAGCGATCCGGTCGCCCCGATGGCGGCGGCGAACTCTTCGCAACTGGCGAACCGCGCGCTGGGATCCTTGCTGAGCGCCCGCTGGATCGACAGGGAAACATCGCTGGGAATGTCGGGACAGGCGGACTGGGCCGACGGCGGCGGCGTGGTCCGGTGCATCTCCAGCAGCGGAACGGTCCGCTCCTCTGCAAACGGACGACGCCCTACCAGCATCTCATAGGCGATCACCGCCAGCGCGTACTGGTCGGCGCGGCCGTCGAACGGCAAGCCGCCTGCCTGTTCCGGAGAAGCGTACGCCGGCGTGCCGACAAAGGTGGTGTCGTTCGACCGGCGAAAATCCTGCGCCAGCCCCAGATCCAGGATTTTGTACTGCCCCTGCAGCGAGGCGCGAATGTTCTCCGGCTTGAGATCCCGATGCACGATCCCGGCGCTATGGGCAAAGTCCAAAGCGCCGGCCAGCACGCCCAGCACGGGGCGAGTTTCTTCGAGCGTCATCCGGCCGCGCTGCTCCAGCAGATCGCGCAGGCCAGGCCCGTCGACATACTCAAACACCGTGAAGGCCCGCTCCTCGTGGAAGCCAAAGTCATACACGGCCGCAATGGCCGGGTGGTTCAGCCCGGCGCCCAGTCGCGCCTCGTGGGCCAGGGCGTCTTCCAGGAACGGGTTGTGGGCCTGCTCCGAGCCCGCCACCACTTTGATGGCGACCAGCCGGTCCAGCCGCATGTCTTTCGCCAGATACACGCAGCCCATGCCGCCGCGGCCCAGTTCGTGCTGGATCTGGTAACGGCCCTGCACCTGCGTACCGGGCGAGAAACCGCTGAGGCTGGCCGCCCCGGACAGCGGCAGACGCCTTTCGCCATTGCGGGAAACCACGCAGAACAAAGTCGACAGCATCTGCATCGGCTGCATCGGCTTGATTCTCAGCAAAAGTGGTCCCAGGGGCGTTTCAGACTGGCCGCCTTTCCGTTGTACTACGAATGGCGCCGCGATTCATCCCGGGGCCCGCTGCGCGCGGCAAGAAAACGGCAGCCAGCGCACGAAAAAAGCCTGACCCGTCCCCCACCGCAAACCGGTGAAGAGCAGGCCAGGCTTTCCTGGCAGTCTGTTTTGACACTGCGCCCTGGCAGCAGGCAACGCTTCCTCTCCCGCGTCGGGGAAAGGAAGCGAGCGAAAGCTGGCGGTTGCGGCTATTTCGCGGCGATGGCCGCGTTCTTGCCAACCTGGTTTTTCTTGACCGGCTGGGTCGCTTCCATCATCCACAACAGGGCGGGGGAAGCGATAAAGATCGAACTGTAAGTACCGACCAGCACGCCGACCACCAGCGTAAAGGCAAACGCATGGATGCCTTCGCCGCCGGCAAAATACAGAATCACCACCACCAGGAAGGTCGTGATCGAGGTCAGCAAAGTACGGCTCAGCGTCTGGTTGATGCTGGTGTTGATCATGTCGCCGGTCAGGGTCGGGTTCTTGCCGCGGACTTCGCGAATCCGGTCAAACACCACGATCGTATCGTTCAGCGAATAACCGATAATCGTCAAAAATGCGGCCACAACCGTCAGGCTGATTTTGAACTCGTCGATCAGCAGGAAGCCGAAAGCACTGGCGGCCCAGTAGCTCAGGGCGATCGCCCCCAGGGTCACCAGCACGTCGTGGACCAGGGCGACCACGGCCGCCAGGCCGAACACGACTCGCTGAAAACGAATCCAAATGTAACCAATGATCCCCAGCAGGCTGGTCAACAGCGCGAAGATGGCTTTCAGCTTGAAGTCGCCGGCGACCGTCGCCCCGACCTCTTCCGAAGAACGCCAGACGGGCGTTTTGGCCAGTTCGGTTTTCAAGGTGTCGACGATTTCCTTGCTCTTTTCCGGAGTCGTGTCGATGTTGACGAACCAGGACTGGTAGCCCACCTGGCTCTCCGGCGTCCACTCGGTCGCGTTGGGCGAATTGGGACGAAGGACCACATCGGGACGAACGCTGAACTTGTCAAACGCGGCGTCCTGCAGTTTCTGGCGAATCGCATTGGCGCTAATCACCTGCGAGAAGTTCAACGTCAACGCGGTCCGCTCGCTGACCGCCGGAGTCTCTTCTACTTCGACCACATCCACATCAATTTCGCCCACCGGCGGGACCACCGGGTCCACGCCCGGAGCCGGTTCGGTCGTGGGAGCCGGTTCGGTCGTCGGAGCCGGCTCGGTCGTCGGAGCGGGATCGGTCGTCGGAGCAGGAGCCGGTTCTGTGGTTGGAGCCGGTTCCGTGGTCGGAGCCGGTTCCGTGGTCGGAGCAGGCTCGGTCGTCGGAGCGGGTGCCGGTGCCGGTTCCGTGGTCGGAGCCGGTTCGGTCGTCGGAGCAGGAGCCGGTTCCGTGGTCGGAGCCGGTTCGGTCGTCGGAGCGGGCGCCGGTTCCGTGGTCGGAGCCGGTTCGGTCGTCGGAGCAGGAGCCGGTTCCGGCGTGGGCTCGGTCGCGGGCGCCGGCTCGGCGGGGGTCGCCGGCTGGGGTCCGGGCGGGCTATCGTCGGAATCGTCGGCGGCAGCTTCTTCGCTGGTTTCTTCGTCGGCCTGGGCGAGGAGCGTGTCCTCGTCGTCGCCGAAGGCTACGAAGTGGGTGGGGCCGTCGTATTCAAGCGGTCCGATGCTGGGTTCCACCCGGCCGGTGGCGGAGGGAGCCGGTTTGGCGCCTGCTTCCGGCGGATCGGCCAGCGTGCTGGTGGCGGCCCGCAGATCCGACGCTTCCATGCCGTACGATTCCAGTTCGCTCGTTTTGCCGTCCTGGAAGGCGTACTCAATCAGGGCTTCGAGCGTTTCCACTCGGGCCAGCGAGGTGTCGACTTTGAACACGCGTTTCTTCAGGTCGGGAGCCTCGTCGGCCGCCGTCCCGTAGTCGATGTTGCTCACCGAGGACTGGATCTTTTCGTCGCCGATCAGATACGTCTTGATCGTCTCGGGCGTTTCGTTCTTCTTCGCCAGCTCGGCTTCCAGCACTTTATTGATGGCCGCCCGGGCTTCCTTGCTTTCGATCGTTTCCTGGATGCGGCGCCGAACCACGTCGGTCTCGGCCGGTTCTTTCAGCGTCAGCTGCACGGCGCAACCGCCGCTGAAGTCAATGTCGTACAGGGTGCCGTTCATCACGCGGCCGGTGACGCCGGCCAGGCCGACGGCGATCACCAGGATCGACACCACGGCGGCGATTTTCTGCTTGCCGATAAAGTCGATCTTGGTCGAGCTGAGCAGGCTGGCCATGCTCATCATGCCGTTGGACAGTTTCCATTTCCGTTCGGCCACATCGAAGATGACGCGGGCACAGAAAATGGCGGTGAACATACTGAGCAGAATACCCAGGATCAAAGTCACCGCAAAACCGCGAATCTGATCGGTGCCGATCGCATATAGCACGATCGCCGTGATCAGCGTGGTCACGTTCGCATCGACAATGGTGGTCGTCGCCCGGCTGAAACCGTTCCGCAAAGCCAGCCGCAAAGCGGAGCCGCGGTTGAGTTCTTCCCGGATACGTTCAAAAATCAGCACATTCGCGTCGACCGCCATACCGACGGTTAGCACCAGACCGGCGAGTCCTGGCAGCGTAAACGCCGCACTAATCAGGATCATTACCGCCAGAATCAGCAACAGGTTCATCAGCAGGGCGAAACAGGCCACCACGCCGGCAAACCGGTAATAGAAGCACATGAACACCAGCACCGCCGCCAGCGAAACACCAATCGCCCAGGAGCCTTTGACGATCGTCACCCAGCCCAGCAGCGGGTCAGTCGCGCTTTCGCTGGGACGCTTGTTGAGCGTGGCGGGCAGCTGACCACCGCGGAGAATGCCGACCAGGAAGTCGACTTCTTTCTGGGAAAAGCGGCCGGTAATCTGACCGTTGCTGCCGATCTTGCCGCGAATGGTCGGCGCCGACAACAGGTCATTATCGATCACAATGCCCAGGTGGTACTGCAGGTTTTCCGAGGTCAACGCTTCCATTTTGGAAGCGCCCGAGGTCTTCATGGAGAAGTTCACCGACAGGCCGGTCGTGGTCGGATCAAAGCCTGAGCGGACCGAGGCGATGTCGATACCCGTCACGTTGGGATCGTACTTGCCCACGCGATGTTCCTCGACCACAAGCAGTTCAATGTCTTTGATGCCCTGCTCATTCAGCCACTGTTCAAACTGGAACTGGCTGTTGTCCCCAAACATGGTTTTGGGGGGGCTCAAAAGTTCTTTGGTCACTGCGTCGCGGATCGTAAAGTCATACGGCGCAGAGAACTTGAACGGCACCACCCCCAGCTTGCGGGCGGCGGGATCAATTTCGTCGTCGACCACGCGGCCGACGCTGACCCAGCGGCCGTTGTAGGCTTCGCCAATGATGTCCTTGGTTTTGTTCTTGTTCTCTTCTTCCCGGGCCGTATCGATCAGATCCGCATGTTTGGGGAGCTGGGCCAGAATAAAGAACTGCAGATCGCCCGCCGTACTGATTTTGTCTTTGATCAGCTGGATCTCGTCGTCGCCCGCATCGGGCACAATGACTTCGATCTGGCGATCGCCATAGGGGCGAATGACAATTTCTTTCACGCCGCTGGGATTGATACGACGCTTGAGGACTTCGATCAGGCCAGAGCGATCAAGCATGCCGCTGGACTGGCCGTCGCCTGCTTCGGCTTCGGCTTCGGCCAGTTTGCCGGCGTCGATGATCTCATAAATGAGGATCACGCCGCCTTTGAGATCGATCCCCAGCTTGGGCGGCCATCCGGAAATGACAATCGCCACGCCGGCAATCATGGAGAACAGGATCAGACCGAACCGCCACCAGTACGTCGGCATTTTAGCGGCGCCGGCCAGCAGTTTGCCGAGCAGGAACGGGCCGACAATCACCAGCGCGATCAGGCCGACATTCAAGAGCGTGTCTTGCCAGCTTTTCGCCCCCGTTTCGGCGGCTTGTGCAAGGAGCGGAGAGAGAAATTGCCAAGACATGACAGGAACTTCCTGCGAGTGTATTGAATGGGAAGAAAAGCCTTTGACGGCCGTTTTTGATTCGCTTCGTTATTCTTTGGCCGCGCCGGACTCGGCTGGCTCATTGACATCTTCCTCGGACAGGACCGAAGAGATCGCACTCCGCAACACTTTGATGCGGGTGTTGTTGTTCTCATCAATTCGCAACGTGACGAACTTTTTCTGCGCGTTCACCACCACCCCAAAAATGCCCGACGCCGTCAGCACCCGATCGTTTTTCTTGATCTGCGACAGCATTGCGGCCTGTTCGGACCGGCGTCTGCCTTCCGGCCGGATCAGCAGGAAATACCAGGCGACGCCCATCACCAGCAAAGGCAACAACATGCCGTACGAGCCGAACAGACCACCATCGCCCGCGCCCGCAGCTCCACCGGCCCCTCCGGCGCCGCCTGCGGCTTCTCCCGCTTGAGCAAATATCGCGGCGCTGCTCGCGAGCGAGGACGACACAATCCCAGGGATCGCTTCCAGTAAAAACATGCCTTCGGGCGAAAACGCCTTCTCCTCAGCGAAAAGTAATAGCGGGGCAAGCGGCGGGGGTGGCCTCAGCGGCGACGCGTCCTTCTGTTAATTCGCCGCCAATCGTCTCTTCTTGATCGTTGCTGCTGGATCCTGTGATCCGTTCCTGACTCTCAGGAAAAATGCATTCCCACAACGCAACACAGCCAATCCACCTGGCCGGCAAATCGCCAGCACGGGCAACTACGGATGCGTAATGGATTCCAAGGAGTTACCGCGAAGCACGAAGAACAGGAAACGGCCTGCGTCGTTTCCAGGGTGAACCGGCGCGCCAATCGCACGCGGGTTCAGGGTATTCTTTACGTTTGTCCGTCGGTATCCGCCTGGGCTTTCTCCCTGCGTCACCATGATTCGCTTGTGGCTGACACGTGTTAACAGGGTCCGCCAGGATAACTTCATGACATCTGCTGGCTTGCTGGCCCTCGGTAGAACCGGGGAAAACGTCGCCTCTTCGCCAGTCGTTATCCCGACGTAGCGGAATATCATAAAATCTTACGTAGTAACGAGCAAGAGCGGTCTGGAGCCTGCCCGCCCCCGCCGTTACGCTTTCTCTGACCGGCAGAGGCTCCCGCGACCCGGCTGGCGCCGATATCAGACCCTCTGCTTTCAGTGCTGCGAAGCGCAAGGCACTGCTGGCAATCAATCGCCCAGAACCCCTGATCTGCCCTGTCCTCCCACCAGGACAACGCGGTTTTCTCCCCCAGAAGGAGCGGGGTCAAGTGTATAATCGCTTTCATAACGCAGACTTGCGAAGTTTCGCTCGCTCACGAAAACCGCTCACCGCCCTGTTGTCCGGAAAGCAGACCCCATGCCCTTGTCGACCCGCCGTGAATGGCTTTCTGCGGCCGCCGCCGTCGGCGCCGCCAGCCTGGCTCCACAAAATCTGTTTGCCCAGGAAGTCCCGCCGGACGGTTTTCATTTAGCAACATTTAGTGCGGATATCACTCCGCCGCTCGGTCATCCCCTGCTAGCAGGCTGGCGAAAGCCGGCCGAAAAGATCCTCGACCGGCTGCAGGCCCGGGGGATCGTGCTGCGGGGAGCCGGCGCGCCGATTGTGCTGGCGGCCCTCGACTGGTGCGAATTGCGTAACGACGCGTACGACTTTGTCCGCGACGCCCTGGCGGATGCGACCGGCACACAACGGCAGCGCGTGCTGCTGGCTTGCGTGCATCAGCACGATACGCCTTTGATGGATCTGGAAGCAGGGCGCCTGCTGGCCGGCGTCGGCCTGGAAGGCCGCATGTTCGATCTCGACTTTTTCCAGCAGGCAATCTCCGACACCGCCCAGGCCGCCAAAAAATGCTTGACCCGCCGGCAGCGCATCACCCACCTGGGCGTCGGCCAGGCGACCGTCCAGAAGATCGCCTGCAACCGTCGGGTCCAGCTGCCGGGCCAGCGGCCGACCTTCTCTCGCTACAGCTTCACGCGGGATCAGGCCATTCGCGATGCGCCAGAGGGACTGATCGACCCGCTGCTGAAAACGATCAGCTTCTGGCAGGACGACCGCCCTCTCGCCGCTGTCAGTTGTTACGCAACCCATCCGATGACGTACTACGGACGCGGCGAAGTCTCCACCGATTTCGTCGGCCTGGCAAGAGCACAGCGGCAGCGCGACAACGCGGACGTTTTTCAAATGTTCGTCACCGGCTGCGGCGGAGATCTGACCGCCGCCAAATATAACACCGGCACTTCCGACGGCCGGCAAGAGCTGGCGGGTCGCCTTGTCGACGGCATGGTCGATGCCTGGGAAGCGACGCAGCGCACGCCGCTAAAACAGATCGCCTTCCGTTGCGGCGAGCTGCAGCTGCCGCCGGAAACAGCCGGCTCGCTCGCCCCTGCCGCGCTCGAAGCGAAACTGGCGGATACGACGGCCAGCTACCAGGAGCGCTGCATCGCGGCGCTCGGTCTCAGCTGGCAGAAGCGGTGCGCCGCAGGCCAGCCGATCGATCTCCCCGTCGTCGATTTTGGCGATGCCCTGCTGACGCTGCTGCCGGCCGAAGCCTTTGTCGCCTTTGGCCTGGCCGCCCAGAAGATGTCGCCCGAGCAACTCGTCATGGCCGTTGGTTACGGCGAGTGCGCCCCCGGTTACCTGCCGACCGCCTCCGCCCGCAAGGAAGGCTTCGTCCACGAGCACGCCTACACCTGGACCGCCCCCGGCGCGGAAGCGGCCTTGCTGCAGACGCTTCGCACTACCTTGCCTGCTCGGCGGTGAATCCTCTTTTTCCCAAGGAGCACGCTGCTGTCAGTCCGTGAGCTCCTCCAGCACGATCCGGCCGTCGCCGTTTTTGTCCAGCGACTGGAACTCAGCGTCGCCGGCCAGGAACTCGCCGTGGGTGAGTGCGCCGTCGCCGTTCCGGTCCATCGCCTGGAACCAGGCCGGTCCGGTTCGCAGCCCGCCGTCGAGCAACTGATCGGGCACGCCGTTGCTCAACACCAGTCGCAACTGCCGCGGCGCCGCCTGCAGGGTGAAGCGGCCCTCTTTGACAAAACCACCCTCCGCCAGCCGTTTCTCACTGGACGTCAGCTCGGCCGCCGACAGCGAGCCATCAAAGTTCTGATCAAGGCAGGCAAACAGACTCGCCTGCAGGTCGACAATCGACAGCACCGCCTGGCTGCGGAGCCAGGCCGCCAGATAAGCCACGCATGCGTCTGCTTCGGCGAAGGTCGTCTGTTCATCCCGGTTCGCATCCGCCAACGCCGCGAAGCGTAGCAGTTCGACCCGATTGGGGATGTCCTGGATCGCCGCCAACGGCGTCGCCTGGGCGTTCGGTTCGGCCAGATCGCGCAGCTGCGCCGCCAGCGCGGCGAGCTTCTCCCGCGAGACGGCATGATCCAGCCAGACGCCATGCGCCCGCACCGCATGGGTTGCTGTCGAGATCCATAACGTCGTCGTCGCCGGCGAACCGGGCTCGGCGTCGCTGCTCAGTAGCGCTCCCTGGCCCCACAGCTTCGCCTGCAGGCGCCGCGGCGGCGGCGTGCTTCGCCAGGCTGCCAGTTCGGCCTCATCCAGATCGCCGTCGTGATCCCGATCCAGCGCCGTGAAGTCTTCTCCCTGCGGCTGCAGTTCGGTCGACGCCAGGCGCTGGTCGCCGTCGTGGTCCAGCCGCGCCTGCCAGTTTTGCCGCCACGCCAGGCCGTCATCCGCCGGCGGGAAGAGCAGCCAGGGGGCGTCGGCCGCCGGCGTTTGCCCGCTCCGCATCGTCGCGGCATGCGCGCCAGGATACTTGACGCCGGGAACCAGTTCGCCCGCGCTCACCAGTTCATCGCCGTTCGCGTCGAGTCGCAGCAGTCCCGAGGCGGCCGCGTTGAGTTTTGGCGGATCCAGTACGTCCCCTTCGGCCAGCGAGAACGCCCGCAGCAGCGCGGCGTTGAGTGCGTCCGTCGCTGGCGACTGGCAGCCGGCGACCAGACAGCCGGTTCCGTCGCCGTAGTACACGGCCAGTTCGTCCAGGGACAATCGCCCGTCCTGATTTTGGTCCACGCTCGCTGGCGGCCGCGTCGCCGCCGGCAACACGCGGCCGGTCGTCAGCTGTCGCATGCCAAACGGCGTGGGCAAGGCGGACGCTTCCTGCTCGCCCAGCTGGCCGTCGCGATCGACATCGTAAAAGTCCAGCATTTGCTGCAACGCCCGGCGCCGCAAGTGGGCGACCGGCGTCCCGTCGAAACGCACGTCCAGCGACCAGCGTTCCACCTTGCTTCCCGCCGCCAGGACAAGCTGCAGGGGCGCCGATTCCTGCGCCGGCAAACGTCCGGCGGCCGCGAGCGAGAGCAGCAACAGCCCGACCGCCATCGAGCGAAAACGGATCACAGCAGCTCCCTGATCAGCTGATGCTCGGGCGGGGCAATGCGAATCGGGCGATCCACGTTCGACATATTCTGACGGGTCGGGTCGATCCCTGCGGCCTGGCAAACGGTGGCGACCAGGTCGGGAACCGCATGGGCTTCGCTTTCGATTTCCGTGCCGCCGGCGTTGGTCTGGCCAATCACCTGACCGCGACCGACGCCGCCCCCGGCAAGCACGGCCGACCAGACCTTGGGCCAGTGGTCGCGGCCGGCGTTGCCGTTGATCCGGGGCGTGCGGCCGAATTCCCCCTGGCACAGGACCAGCGTGGAGGACAGCATCTGTCGCTCCTGCAGGTCGGCCAGCAAGGCGGCGAAAGCGTGGTCCAGCTGCTCCGACAAGGAAGCCACCCGCTGGAAGTTCTCGTTGTGCGTATCCCAGCCGTCGAGCGTCACTTCGACAAACGACACGCCATGTTCCACCAGTCGTCGGGCCAGCAGGCAGCCCTGGCCAAACAGGTTCTTCCCGTAGCGGGTGCGCACGGGATCGGCCTCTGCTTCCAGATCAAAGGCCGCCACCGCCCGGGGGTCCATCGTGCGCATGGCTCGCTGGACGGAAGCCTGGTACTGCCGGGCCGTGGACTGGGGATGCGACTGGACGAACGCCTGGTCAAACTGCCGCAGCAGATCAAAGCGTTCCGTTTGGCCGGGCCGCAGCGACGGCCCCGGCTGCAGATCGTCGACGACCAGATCGCCGACTGCTTTCGCCTGTTCGCCCACTTGCATCGGAGCACACTGCGGGCCGAGAAAACCGTTGCCCGAATAACCCATCCGCCGCGGCGGGGTGATGCTGACAAAGCCCGGCAGCAGGCGTTCCGGCTGGGGGAACTCATTGACGACCAGGGCGCCCAGATCGGGAAAGTCGATGCCGGCCTGGGGCGAGTATCCGGTGCGGGTCAGGTGGACGGCCCGGCCGTGGTCGCCTTCTTTGGAGGTCATCGAACGGACGATCGCCATCTCGTTGGTCCAGCGGGCCAGCTGCGGCAGATGTTCCGAGATCCGCACGCCTGGCGTCTGGGTGGAAATCTCCTGGAACGGGCCGCCATGGCGATGTCCCGGCTTCAGGTCCCACAGGTCAATCGTGGCCGGTCCGCCATTGAGCCAGAGCAGAATGATCTGCTTCACCCCGGCCGCCTGGCCGGCTTCTTCCGCCGCCAGCGTGCGCAGCCAGGAACGGCCCGACGCTCCCGCCAGAGCGGCCGCCATGGATCCCAGAAAAAACCGTCGACCGTAACCCGTTAGCACGCGAGCGTATCCTTATATCCCAAGAGTTTTAGAGTCGCCTAATGGTTAGTATTGAACTCCACCGTATTCACCAGCAGCCAGAACAGCTGGCCATACCGGCGGGCCCGAGTGGGGCGTTCCTCGACCGACAGGCCCGCTTCCTGCAGCCGGCGAATTTCTTCTTCCCGCGGAGCGCGACTTAACACGGCCCAGAACAACGACTCCACACAGGCCGCTTCGTCCATAAACGGAGTCGACGCCAGGGCCGCGATGGTGGCGTTCTCTTCGGCCGAGACCAGCCGCGCCGTCAGGTCGCCGTTCATCAATCCCAAGGACTGCAGGATCGAGCGTTGGGGGCGGGAGTTGCTGGCGATGCGAAACTGCTCGCGAAAGCGCTGCCGTTCCTGGATCCGGGCCGGTGCATCCAGGTCTTCCCGCACCACCAGACGACCGGCCGCCGTATCCAGGCTGTCGAATAACTGCTCGCCCGTCAGCCCCCGCACGGCCGCCCGTTCGAAGTAGCGGCCCGACGCTGAGTTGATCGCCGCCGGGGCGCCTGGCTCTGTTTCCGAGGCTGTTTCCGAGGCTGTTTCCGAGGCTGTTTCCGACGACAACTGGTAGGCATCGGTCAGAGCGTACGCCTCGATGAGCAGCCGCGAATCGAAGTCGCTGGCGACCAGCGCGGCGGCGATGCCATCGAGCAGCGCCTCCAGCTCCGGATCGCCGGCCGTACTGCCGTCGAGCGCAGTAGTCAGGGGACGTCCGAAAAACTCGGACCAGAATTCGTTCGCCAGCCGTCGGGCGAAAAACGGATTGGCCGGGCCGCTCATCCACTCCGCAAACAGGGCCCGTCCACTGCGGTCAGGCGCGCTGGCAGTCGCTGAAGGTTGTGCGCTGGAGCTGGCTGCCAGAGGTTGGGCCTGCCAGGACTCGCCGGTGAACAGGGCCGCCTGGACGCTCCGCTCGGTATCGGGGATGGCGATCGAGAGCTGGTCAAGGGCGAACTCCTGATCGTCGGGCGCCCTTTCAAAAAAGGCGGCCGTTTGCCAGAACTGGTCCTGTGTCCATTTGGCCTGAGGATGATCGTGGCACTGGGCGCAGGACAGGTCAACGCCCAGGAACGCACCGACGGCGTTGCCGGCCATCTGGGCCGAGCGGTGGTCATTGCTTTCCACAAAGGTCCGCGGCGTGGAGTTCCGGGAACCGGCCACCAGTTCCCGGGCGATCTGGTTCAAGGGCAGCCGCTTTTTCAGCTGGCTAGCGATCCAGCGTTCGGTATCCGGCGCCAGATACTGGTACGGGTCGACGCTGGTTTGCGGGAACCAGGTGGTTCGCAGAAAGCGGGACCGATGCTCCGCACTGGCGGCGCTGGCGGCCAGTTCCTGCACCAGACGGCGTCGCTCGGCAGGGCTGTCGATGGCCGCAAATCGAGAAGCGGCCGACGCGGACGGGATGCGTCCGATCAGATCCAGGTGCACCCGCCGGAAGAACACATCACTGCCGGTGCGCTTCGCCGGGACGATCGCTTCACGCCGCCAGACCTCGGCCAGACGAGCGTTAATCTCTCCCGCCAGCCGATCCGCCGCGGTGGACGACTCGTTGGCAGTTACGGAGGCTTCGCCCGGCTGGGCATCGCTGACGGGCCGTTCCGCCCCCTCGCTGACCGCGGCAGGCGGCAGCGCCAGGGCGGCTGCCAGCAGTAGCAAGCTGAACGGCAAGAGTCGCTGCGGCCGGCGTGCCGGCAGGACCTTGCGGCCGTGTTTTACGGGAGACGTGCGGTGGTTCATTCGGCCTCGTAATCCGCGGCGGAGAGGAGTTCGCGATCGGCGATACTGACCAGCGCAACGAGGACTTCCTCTTCCAGGCCGGCCCTGATCTTGCGGACGCTGCCGTCTACAAAGGCCGCATTGGCGTAGCCCTGGTGGAAGCCGTACAGGGAGCCGCTGTTGGAACAATTGACACTGCAGGGGCCAAAGGGCGTGGCGCCGTCAGCGCTATAAGAACGCAGATGATTCCAGTTGGGGGCGACCCACTGGCCAATGCTGTAGCCTTCGACCAGCGGCTGCGGATCGGCGTTCTGGCTGCGATCCTCGTGCAGTTTACCGGCGCGCCAGCTGTTCGGCTTGTCCGCCATCTCGACGATCAGCAGCGAGTTCGCCTGGCCGTCGGTGATCTCGGACAGCTTTACCGCATGGCCGGCCGTGACGCCGGAACCCTCGTACCGTCGACCGGGCGAGGCCATCGCCCCGCGATACAATTGCTCCACCTGGTTGCGAAACAGGTAAGCCCCCGCCGACGCGACGTAGTCCGTCGCCGCCGCCTGGAATGCCTGGCCGTCGGGATCGAGCAGATCCACCCTGCGCTGGGGATGCGGGGCCGCGGGACAAAGGAAGTCGTCGACCTGTTTGGATCCCAGCGTGCGATTCTTGCCGGTCCACCAGTCTTCGCGCAGGTCGTACTGGTCGTACATTTCCTGCTGCTCCACGTGCGGCAGAATGAGCGTGTTCCAGCCGACAAACGGCTGGCGGCGATTACTGGGCAACGTTTCCTGATGTACGGCCGCATAGGCGCGGCAACCGCGAGCCAGTTTCCCCAGCCGCTCTTCGCAACGGCTGCTGCGGGCCGCCTCCCGAGCGTTGACCAGCAGCGGCAACCCAACAGAACCCAGCAGCAGGAGGGCAGCCAGAACGAGCGCCACGTTCCCGCGTGCGGGAGAGGAAGCAGGAGAAGCCATCGAGAGAGCTCCTTGTTATCGGCGAGCAGGCGGGGAGGTAGCGACCAACGGACCCCATGATCCATTTTATTCTAGTGAGCGACTCAAGCGGCTAGAATCCGTGGATCTGGTTGCCGTCTTCTTTGCGGCACAGGTCAACAAAGGTGTCCGACGCCAGGCTTTCGGAAACGGCCTGTGTCGAACCGTCCGCCATCATCACATTAATCACGCCTGGATGAAAACTGTAAGGCGAAAGCTCGTTATCGACATTAATAAAGCTATTGCAAGTGTCGCAACCTTTGACCGAACCGTCGCTGGCCCAGTTATAAATGCCGATGCCGTTGTTTCCCACCCAGGGACCATGGCTGAAAAACTGGGCGTTCGTCGGGTCAGGCTGCTGCTTGCCCAGACGCCAGCTGGCGGGCTTGCCGGCCATTTCAAACAGCAAAATCGTGTGGCTCGAGCCGTCGGTGATATCTCCGACCGATGTTCCCTGCTCATTCAAGATGCCGCAGGTTCCGTCCCAAATGTGCGTGCCGGCGGCCGGACCGACTCGCTCGACATAATGCACGCCCCGCACACCCTGGTAATCGGTAGCTGCACCCGTCAGGCCAGGCAGGGCCGACATACTCGTCGACCAGCCCAGATTCCAGCCGGAATAGATGGGCGTCACCCGAGGGCCGGGTGTCGAAGGGCAGAGAAACACGTTCACCACCTGGTTCGCGACCACCTGGTTCGCGGGATCGTCGAACCCGAACCGCTGGTCATACGCGTCGCTCAAGCCGGCCTGCTCCACATAGGGCAACACCATCGCCAGAAAGCCGGTCACGATTTTCGTCGGACTGCCGCCCGAATCGACGCCGTTGTACAGCAGGCGTCCCGGCGGAAACGTTTGATGTGCGTCATGGTAAGTATGGCAAGCGAGCCCGATTTGCCGCAGATTGTTCGTGCATTGCATGCGGCGGGCCGCCTCCCGCGCCATCTGGACAGCGGGCAGCAACAGAGCGACCAGCACGCCAATAATGGCGATCACCACCAGCAGTTCTACTAACGTGAAGCCGAAGGCACGACGCGACCTGGAAGACAAAGGGTGCAATTTGAGAATCCTTATCAATGACTGGCCTGGCTTGGAAACCCAACGATAAACGCCGGGTGCAGCGGAGTGGCAATGATGGCAAACAAGGTGGGTCCCGACATACATCGCCGGGATTCAGGCAAGATTGCCGATTGTAGCAAAGAACAGGCCAACATCCAGCCTTTATGATACTGAGTCTCTCGATTAACTGAATTTTCTTGCCTTGGGTCTCTTATTTTCACCCTGCCCGGCGGTAGCACGGAGTATGGAAGAGCAGCAAGTGTCGGAAAAAACGACGTTAATGCTGAAAAAACCGACACCTGCGAGACTCCCTCTCCAGGTCCCAACTGCCAAAATTCGCCCCGACAGCGTGTCTCAATAAGCTCTGCCAGGAGCCGGATATGAGCGATTTCACCCCCATTAGCGCAGGTAAATCCCCCAATTACCCATCAGGATTCGTGCGTTGCGGCGGATCGCCCGGGTAGACCGCGGCAATCGGACCGTCCTGCGGACGTTTTCCTGCTGGCGCCTGCGGCAGGGCATTTGTTATAGTCAACGGAAGCTAAACCCTTTTTAGGAAACGGTTTCCGGTGAATTTCCCGTCGCAGCCCTCGCGAAATCCCTTCCACCGCGCTGATCAGGCAGCGGCTGCGGCGGTGCTGACGATTTCGCTGGCCGTGATGGGAGGGCAATGGCTGCTGAGTCAGTTCCAGCAGCAGGAAACGCTGCGTTTGACGACCGCAGATCCCGCGCCCGTGCTGCAGCGATTGGCGGCTCCGGCCGAGCTGGCGCCCGTGACCAGTCCGTCCGCCGAACCGAGGGAGATGCTGGTGGAATTCGTCGAGAAGGCGCCGCCTGATTCCGCCCCGCCGCGACTGCAGGTGGACATCAATCGGGCGCCGTGGCAAGAGTTGACGCTGCTGCCAGGCGTGGGCGAAACCCTAGCGCGGCGGATCGTCGCGTGGCGCGAAGAAGAAGGACCGTTTCAGACGATCAATGACCTGGATCGGGTCCGCGGCATCGGCCCCAAGACCCTGCACAACATGCGGCCGTTCGTCCTGCCGCTGGAGAAGTGAAAGACGTCTTTTCGAAACGACGTTTTTACCACAGAGGATTCACCACGGCGGGCGCAGAACGCCGCGGAGGGAACAGGGAGAAACCAGGACGCGTCTTGTTAGCAGGACGTCGTCGCATGGGAGTGGGAATGAAAAAAGGAAGGAACAAGCGAGACGGATGACAAGCTAAACTGCCAGCGGCTCTCTCTTCCCTCCTTCTCCTCTGCGTTTCTCGGCGGACTCGGTCATGAATCCGCTTGTTCATTTTAAGCTACCGCATCAGGCAACCCGGCGGAGGTCCCATTCGAAAGTCGAAGCGGGAAAGGCGTGCAGGTGGGCCGAGGTGGCCGCGGCCTGCGCCTCGTCCAGGCGTTCCTGGTAGTCCGACGCCAGCGAACGGTCCCGGGCGGCCGCCCAGCGTCCTCGCAGTTTGCTAAATGCTTTGCCGCGCGGCAGGGCGCCGCAGAATTCGCTCGCCATCAGGAAGGCGTGAGACAGCCGCTGCATCCAGCCTTGCGGCGGTGCATGACGCAATCGCAAGCGTTCGAGGCCGAGGCCTTCGTCAAAGGCGTTGACAGGCTTCGGCGAGTCGATCGCTCCCAGCACCGGGCAGGCCGTTTCCAGCACGCACGGATAACCCAGCTGCTGAAGTCCCAGCGCCAGATCGATATCAACCAGATCGCGGCCGACTTCTTCGTCGAATCCCTCCAGCCAGTTCAAGCAGTCCCGGCGGTAGAAGCCGGCTTCCATGCTGGGGCCGACCGGTGTCACGCTGCCGACTCCGCGGGCTCCGACGGCGGCTCCCTGGGCCAGAGGTTGTCTGCCCCGGGCATGGAGAGCGACGCCTGCGGAGGCGATCCGGTTTCCCTTGGCGGACAGCACCACGGTCGCCACAGAGCCGACCTGGTCGTCGTCGAAGTGGTTCATCGCGGCGTCGGTCCAGCCGGCGGAAACTTCGACTCCGCAGCCGAGAAAATGAACGATCGGAGCTTCGGCGATCTCCAGGCCGACATTCAACAGGTCAACCTCCGTAGCTCCCGGCGATTCGACGAAGAGCACTTCGTCGCATACGTCGTAAGGGTCGTCGTAAGAACCCTGATGAATTACAAGCACTTCGCATGCTGGCGGTCGATGCCGCAGCACCGAGCTCAGCGTGGTTTCAAGTGCTTCAGCCGATCCCCAAGCGGGAATGATGATCGAAAGCTGTGTCATGGGAACACTTCCTTGCATCGCCGCGATCCGTGGTGGGTCGTTGGAGTGTTGCGACGCGGGCAGCCGCCTGCGAGTGACGTCCGCCTGTGATCGTCGTGGGTGGCATGATGAACAGGTCAAGCGACGAATGCCGCTAGCAATCCATTGCTGACCTAGGTTTTATCTTCGGTTCCTGGAAGGCAGGAGTTGCGAAGATAATTAACAAATCCCTCCTTCTCGGAAAAACAGCCCCGAACGGCGGAGGGAGCGCCGCCCGGAATGTACGCTAAGCGCTGCGCCGGGAGTGCGGATCGGGAGCCGCTGGTAAAGGGGGCAACGCAATTCTGCTTTCCGGCAAGGGATCCACGCCCAGGGCGTTGGATCCGCGGAGCCAGGTCGCCGCCACGCGGACCGCGCCGCGGAAGCTAAAAGACTGGGAATCCAGCAGCCCATCGAGACGCATTTTTCGCAGCGGGGCTTCGAAAATCTGCAGGGTTTTAAAGGCGTCGACCGCCTCGGTCCGCAGTCGCTTCCAGTCGTCGGTCGTATCGCCCGCCAGGCGGAAATCCAGCTCACGGACCTGCCGCAACTGTTTTTCCACCGCGCGGAGCGAGGGGCAATCGCGAAAATGCTGCGGGTAAAAAGCGATGCACGCGTCGAGCAGCGAGCGCGGATCGTCGCGCTGGGCCGGCAGTACGGAACGGACGGCCCCCAGCTGGATAATGGAGCGATCGAGATAGTTTACATCCAGCCGGTGGCGAGGATCGTTCCCGACAAATATTTGAAACTTTACCGTGCAGTCGGCCTGCGAAGGCCCGCTGGCGATGCAATAAACTTTTGAATAAACAGTCATCTGTGGCGCATCCCAGAGTCAGTACGAAGTAGGCAAGTAGCGCCGAGGCGCCCCGTTTACGATGGGGGCGAACAATCCGGACAAAGCCGTTTATCGGCGCTACCGGGGCTCTGGCATGATTCTGAAAAGGCCCGCCGCCTGGCAAAAATGGCATCACCGGTCGCAGCATCTGCGGGTCAACGCGCCTGCCAGCAGGAGAACACGATCAACAGAGCAGCGCCGTTTCTTGGGGGCGCCGATCGTTTCTGGCAAGCAGTGCTGTAACTTCTTCAAACGCCGACTGGCGTTTACAAACGTCTGGCGGCCCCGATTAACGCGGTTTTCGCGGTCGGGCGGACGCTACGGGCGGATCGACTTCGGCATCGTCGGCGGCGCGTTGACGCGGGGGCCTGGCTTCCGGCGCCGGAAGCGCGGCTTCCAGCTGGGCCAGTTCTTCATCCAGCCGTTCGTAATTCTGGGAGATACGGGCCAGCAGCCGGTCGACAGATAAATAATTCATCGCTTCTCTTTCCCTGCACAACAGGATCGGATACCCTTCCGACCCCTTATTATAGAGATCCAGGGGCGCAAGGGGAGTTTTTCTTTCAGAATGGTTGAAAGCCTCGGATCGCAGCTTAGTATTGAGTGACGACAGGCCCTTCGTCGGGGGCCAGGGGAATCGCCGGTTGAATCCTCAGTTCCGGCGATTATACTAGCCCGCGACAGAATACAAAGTTTCCGTAAACTGCCCCTTCCCCCTGAACAGCCGGGAAAGGGACAAACCGCAAAGATCGCCGCCGGAAAATTCTTCTCCATGAAAGATTTTCCGGCACGGTCATTGCACCGTTTACCTTGCGACCCTTGATTTCAAAAGCATTGCTTGCAAGAGCAGTGGATTTCAAAGGTATCGGGAGGTGCGTACAGTGCGTCCCGTTGGGGGTGAGCGCTCTGTATGGTGAACGCGCAGGCGATTTTGCCGCGCATTCGTTTTTTTTGCTCGTAATGGTTCAAAGGGAGATCCGAATGAAGAATTTAATGATGTCGCTGATCTGCGGTGCGGTCGTTGTCGCCTGCAGTGCAAGCCCGGCGTTTGCTCTGCCCGCCTTCAAGTCCTTGTTCGCCGACAAGTACGCGCCCGAGGGTAGCGACGCTGCGTTCCAGGAAGCTGTGAAAACGGCCGGTTGCAACGCCTGCCACGTGAAGGGCGAACCGAAGTCGACCCGTAACGCCTATGGCGAAGCCATCGCCAAAGAGATCCCCGGCGACGCCAGCGATCGCATCAAAGAAGCGGCCGACAAAGACGCCGAAAAAGAAAAGGTCAACGCCGAGTTCCTCGAAGCCCTGAAAAAGGTCGAAGACATGAAGTCGGCCAGCGGCCAGACCTACGGTGAGATCCTCAAGGCTCACAAACTGCCGTAGTTCTTTGGGGAAACGCTTCGCAAACTGCGATGCGCTTTCCTGGTCGATTGGCTTGCCCGTTACCCGGGCAGGCCGCCGTTAAATCGACCAAAGAATCGACGAACAACGTGATTCAAAACAGCGAGAGCCCGGCCGAATATCGGCCGGGCTCTTTTTTTGTCGATCATGCGGAATATAACATCGTCCCGTGCGATGCGAGAGTTAGTAAACCCTCCCGCGGTGATCGCCGTTACTCTTGGGCGGCGCCTATTCGTAGTCCCACTTCAGAATCCAGGGGTCTTTCGTTTTGGCCTGGAACGCCTTGATCTTCTTTTTCATGGCGGCGATCTGGTCGGCGTATTGCGGATCCTCGATCAGGTTCTTGGCCTCATCGGGATCGGCCTGGATGTCGTACAGTTCGAACTTGGGGCGATGGATGTACTGATGCACGGTCCGCGGTCCGTAGTACGTGTCCGGCCCCTGCTTGTAACGATCCTGCCAGGTCGGGGCGGCCCACAGGTCCGAGGCGAACGGGTACGGCAGCTGGTGCGCCAGGTTCCAGATCAGCTTGAGCTGCCGGTCGCGCACCACCCGCATCGGATAGTACATGGTGATCTCATGGAAGGTGTGCGAAGCATAGACTTCGTCCCAGCCCGCCGGCGATTCTTCCTGCAGTGCGGCCAGGAACGAGCGGCCCTGGCGATCGTGCTTTTTCGGCAAGGCGCCGGCAAAGTCGAGGATGGTCGGCGTCAGGTCGGCCAGGTTGACCAAGGCGTTGCACTGCGTGTCTTGCGCCTCGCCGTAGGGCTGGCGAACGAGCAGCGGAATCCGCATGCCGCCTTCGTACAGGGTCGTCTTGCCGCCCGGAAAGGCAATGCCGTGGTCGGCCGTGAACAGGATCATGGTGTCGTCGTAGTGGCCTGACTCTTTCAGCAAGGCGACCAGCCGGCCCATCCCCTGATCAATGCGGGAAACCGACTGGTAGTACTGGGCCAGTTCGTGGCGACAGGTCGGCGTATCGGGCAGGAAGGAATGCACGCGGATCTTGTCGGGATCGTACTTGATGGGCGTCACGCCCGGGTAGCCGTTCGGCTTGTTGCCGAAAGGATTCGGCTTGTACGGATCGCCCGGCACTTCGCCGCCGCTGCGATGCGGGTCCGAGGTGCAAAAGTAGAGAAAGAACGGCCGCTTGTCGTCGTCGCTGAGGAACTCACGGCAGTTGTTGGCCATTTGCACGGCGTTTCGCGAATCGCCCGGCAAGGTCTTTTCAAAGTGGTACACGGCCTCCGGTCCGACATGGTACTTGCCGATCCGGGCCGTCCGGTAACCGGCCGCCGCCATCAGCACGGGCAGTGACTTGATATGGTCATAGGTCCGGAAATGATGATAGCTGTGCTCATGCCCGAACTGCGCGTTGGCGTGGTTATAAATGCCGGTCAGAATGACCGAACGACTGGCGCTGCAGCTGGCCGTGGTGCAAAAGGCGTGATTAAACCGCACGCCGTCGGCGGCCAGCGCATCCAGATGCGGCGTCTGGATCGTGTCGTTGCCGTAACAGCCCATATCGGGGCTCTGGTCGTCGGTCACGAACAACACCACGTTCCGTTCAGCCGCCCCCAAAGACGTCCCCCCGACAGCCGCCAGGGCGACCAGCAGGAACCATAGTGGCAACTTCATATTTCTCTCCAGTCCAGTAGGATCCAAGGGCTCGTGTTCAATACCGACCTGGTTTTCAAAACAGACCTTTGCGGCCGGCGCCCGATAGAGTCTACAAGCAACCCGCAGCCGACGCCAGAAAACGCCTGCCCTTCTTTCCTGTTCTCCCCTGCCCTCCCCCGTTTCCGCGCCCGTTCGCAGCCTGGTGGTTAATCCGGCAGGCGGCTCTTGCTATAAAACGGCTATCAGCGAATTCACCCGGCCGCGATCGTCCCGGCTCGGGTCCCAGGCGGCTCCCTCGGCAGAGAAACGACATGACGGTCCGACAACAGGCCAAGCGTGTTTTTGATCTATTACAGGCCCAGAACCTCAAAGTGGTGTTCGCCGAGAGCTGCACCGGCGGGCTGGCTTCTGGCGCGTTGACCCAGTTCCCCGGCGCCTCGCAGCACCATTGCGGCGGCATGGTTGTGTATCGCAACGCCACCAAACAGGAGTACCTGGGCATCCCGTCCGCCGTGCTGGTCGACCCGGGACCGGTCAGCGCCCTGGTCGCCCAGCGCATGTGCGAAGCGGTGCTGATGGAAACGCCCGAGGCGAATCTCTCCGCCTCCGTGACGGGCCACCTGGGCCCCGACGCCCCGGCCGAACTCGACGGGCTGGTCTTCCTGGGCGTCGGCCGCCGCACCGAAGACGGCCTGCTCTCCCAGGTCAAAGAACTCCGCCTTGGCGCCGAATTCGATCGCTCCCAGCGCCAACAGCAAGTCATCGAAGCCCTGTTCCACTTCCTGGCCGAGCAACTCCAGGAAACGACCGACTAGTGGTGCGTCAAGTTTCAATTTCAGGTTTGGCCATTTTCGCGCGAGCCGCTGTTCCTTTTCGTTAACCGTGGCTATCGCCAAAACGGCTAATGGGAAGAACCCGAACTCTTTGCCTTGACGCAGCACTCGTGGGGCGTCAAACCATCAAATCAGGTTTCTCTCAATCAGCCGCCGGGGGCTAGCCCACAGTTTTCTTGGCAGCACAGCAGCACGGCCGAAATCGCTCACTCGAAGATGGAAGTTTGACGCAGCACTAGCGCCCCAGCAAGCAGTGGACCTGCCCAAGAGTCCACTACGGTCGGAGAACGCCGGTGGCGAGCGGTTCCGGCGAGCGGTAGACTGATCTCTTGATAAACGCCGTGAACGACGCCCTTTTTTCCCTGCCGCGGAGTTTGCCCTCTGGCGATGGCCGTACCGCAACTGCAATCCGCTTTCGACGAGCAAGAGGTGGTCGCTACCGGCCGCTTCGCCTCGATGACGCACGGCCAATTGCGGAAGCTGATCCTCGCCCACGGCGGTTGCTGGGCGCCGCAAGTCACCTTGCGCACCCGCTGGCTCATGGTGGGGCAGGATGGTCCGCCGCTGGATCGGGCCGGGCGCTGGACAAAAAACCTCGAACGGGCCGCCGCCCTCCGCGATGCGGGACAGCCGCTGGAGATCCTAACGGAACAACGGCTGCTGGATCGCCTGGGCGTGGCCGCCGATTCGCCCGCCCAGCGACAGTACAGCATCGTCGAGCTTTGCCAGCTGCTGGGCATCTCCGGCCGGATGCTGCGCAGCTGGTCGGCCGCCGGTCTGATCGATCCGATCGACGACCCGCATGGCGTGCCGTATTTTGATTTCTCGCAGGTCGCCGCCGCCCGTAAACTGTGCCAGCTGATGGCGAGCGGCGTGTCGCTGGCTGGCGTCAAAAGGGCGCTGACCCAGGTGCGTCAGTGGCTGCCCGATGATCAGTCGTTGCTGAGCTGTCTGGCGACCTGCACCAGCGAGCGCACCCTGCTGCTCCGCGGGGCCGACGGCAGACTGGCGGAACCTGGCGGGCAGTTGATGTTCGACTTTGAAGAGCCCACAGCGCCGACCGTGGCGATCCCGCCCTCCGCCCAGACCGTCGAAGATCTGTTTGAAGAGGCGTTCGATCACGAACAGGCCGGACGCTGGATGGCGGCCGCCCGACTCTATCGCCAGGCGATCGCCTGCGAACCCGACGACCCGGTCCTGCACTTCAATCTGGGAAACGTCTATGCGGCCCAGCAGCAGACCGAGGCCGCCATCGACTGCTATCAATCGGCCGTCGAACAGGACCCGGCCTATGCCGAAGCCTGGAACAACCTGGGCAACGCCTGCGCCCGGCAGCAACGACCCGTCGCGGCGATCGCCGCGTTACAACAGGCGATCGCCTGTTCGCACGGCTACCCGGCGGCGCACTTCAATCTGGCGGAAACCTACGCCGAGCAGGGCCGCATCGACCTCGCCCGACGGCACTGGCGCCAGTGCCTGGAAGAAACGACCGACGAACACCTGAGCCAGTCCGCGCTGGAGCGATTGAAAACGTCGCTGCGCATGGCGCTGCCGGAGTAGCCCTGCGGAAAGACGGGAAAATTTCGCCCGGTGTAACGCCTGCGGTCCCCGGCGCCATAAAGAACCAGCAACGATCAAAAAAGGACGTCCTGGAGGGAAAGCCCGGATTGAGGCAAAAGCCTGGTGGCTCCAGCGCCGTAAACACATGGCGGGAACCATCGGGGGAAGAGCCTCGTAAAACAGGGAGGCGCACCCCTGGCGGCCGCGTGACGGAGCGGAGATAACCCGCCTGGGGGGTTTGCCCTGGAAATCCTGGAGCGGTAAACTCAATTCCTTAGCGTCGCCTGCTTTACGCGGTTCCGCGGGGTCGGATTTCCCGATCGCGCAGCCCAGCCATGGGGTAGTCCGGTCGCTGTTGGAAATCGGTTCGTGGAGGCCTCGGGGCGTTGCAAGTTCGAACTCGGTGTGGTTCCATCAGTGCTGGAAGGAACGGCGGTGATTCCGCCGCGCTTCTGGCCCGGAAAAGACTTGCCTTTTTGCCCCCTTCATTCTCCGTTACCGACGCGACTTGCCTTCTGCCCGGTTTCGCCACGACGGGGGCGATGGCGCCTGCTCCGCGCTCGTTCGTATGGTTGTTTAGTCAAAGGAAAGGAAGAGAAATGCGTCGAAACTCACAGCCCTGGCCGGTCCGAGTCTGGCTTGCCGTCTGTCTGGCGGGAGGGCTTGCTCTGTCAGCGGCGGAAGCCCAGGAGCCGGGGGCCAAAATCGAACTCGACAAAGAGTCGTCTCCGGCGGCGGCAGCCGTTTACACCGACGCGGCCAACTTCCAGAACAACGGCGTCTTTGATCTGGCGATCGTCGACTGGGAGAAATTTCTCACCCGCTACCCCAAAGACCCGCTCCGCCCCAAGGCCGAATATTACCTGGGCGTATGCGCCATGCAGCTCAAGAAGTATGACCGGGCGGAAAAAGCGTTCGCCTCGGTCGTCAAAAACTTCCCCCAGTTCGACAACCGGGAAGACGCCTGGCTGAACCTGGGCTGGTGCCAGTACCAGCTCGCCCAGACCGCCACCGAAGAACAAGAAAAAGCCTACGAAAAGCCGGCCGCGACCTTCGCCGCCATGCTGCAGGAGTTCCCCAGCGACAAGGGGAAACGAGCGGACCAGGCGCTCTTTTTCCAGGGCGAAGCCCTGTACCACCAGGGCGACCGTGAAGGCTCCCTGGCGCCGTATGCCGCCCTGGTCGAAGAACACCCGGATTCCCCGCTGCGCGCCGACGGCCTGTATGCGCTGGGTGTGACGCGTGAAGAACTGCAGAAATTCGCCGAAGCGGCGCCGGTCTACGATCTCTTCCTGCAAGAGTTCCCGGACCACAGCCTGGCGACAGAAATCGCCATGCGTAAAGCGGAAACGATCCTGCAGAAGGGGCTGTCCCTGGAAGCTGACGACAAAACCGAAGAGGCCAAAACGGCCTTCAAGGAAGCCTCCCAGGCGTTCGCCGGCGCCGCCGCAGCGGAGAACTTTGTCTCCGCCGATCACGCGCTGTACCGCCAGGCCTTGTCCGAATCCAAAGCCGGCGATTACGGCGCCTCGGGCGACCTGTACGCCGCCATTCCCAAGAAATTCCCGCAGTCGCGGTACGTTGACGAAGCCACGCTGGCCGCCGCCCGCACCTACTATCGAGCGGAGAAATTCCCGGAAGCCAAACTCTGGTTCCAGAAAATTCTCGACGCCGGCGGACCCGACGCCCCTGAAGCGGCCCACTGGATCTGCCGCATTCTGCTCCGCGACGGCGACCCGGCCGCCGCTGCCGCCCTGGCCGCCAAAACCGCGTCGACCGCAGGCGACAGCAAGTACCTGGTTTCGCTGCAGATCGACGAAGCCGACGCCCTGGACCGGATCCCCGAATCCCGCGAGGAAGCGATCGCCAAATACCTGGCCGTCGCCCAGGCTCACCCCGACGACGAGCAGTCGGCCAAAGCCCTCTACAACGCCGCCTTTACCGCCCTGGAACTGCGTTCGTTTGAACCGGCCCAGCAGCACGTCGATACGTTCCTCAAAGGCTATCCCGACAACTTCTACGAGGCCGACGTCAAGCACATCTCGGCCGAAGCCCAGCTGGCCCTGGGAAACTACGGCGAATCAGAAAAAGTCTATCGCGAGCTGATCGGCAAGTTCGCCGCCCGGCCCGAGATTGAACAATGGCGCGTGCGACTGGCCTACTCGTTGTACCTGCAGAAAAAGTACGACGAAGCGATCGAAATGCTCCAGCCGATCCTGGGCGAGCTGAAAAAACCGGGCAGCCAGGCCGACGCCCAGTTCCTGCTTGGCGCCAGCCAGTTCTACAAAGGCGAAGCGGCCGCCGCCGAAGCCTCGCTTAGCGCCTCCTACGCCACGGCCCAGAAAGCCCTGGCCCAGGGGGACGACAAGCCGCGGCAGCCAACCGATGAAACCCTGCTGCTCCTCGCCCGGGCCCAGCATCAGCAGAAGAAATACGACGAAGCGATCGCCACGGCGAAGAAACTCCTGGAGGAGTTCCCCCAAAGCCAGCTCGTCGCGCAAACGCTCTTCCGCTACGGCCAGTTCTGCTACGACAAGGCCGACTATCCCACCGCCATCGTCCAGTACCAGGCCTCGGCGACCGCCGATCCGGAATCGGAATTCGCCCCCTACGCCTGGTACGGCAAAGGCTGGGCCGAAATCAACGCCAAAGAATTCGCCGCCGGCCAGGAGTCGTTTACCAAGGTCATCACCGACTGGCCCGACCACGCGCTCCAGCCGCAGTCGCTATCCGCCCGCGGCATGTGCTACCGCCAGACCGGCAAGTACGAAGAAGCAGTCGCCGACTTCGACAACTTCCTCAAAACCGACGCCAAACCCCGCGACAAGGCAGACGCCCTGTATGAAAAAGGACTGGCTCTCGTCGAACTCAAAAAATACGAAGAAGCGGTCAAAGCCTTGAACGAAGTGCTCACCGTCGATCCGGAATATCCGGCGACCGACCAGGTGCTGTACGAACTGGCCTGGGCGTACAAGTCGCAAGACGACGACGAAGCCAAGGCCCAGGCGCTGAAAACGTTCGCCTCGCTGGCGGAAAAATTCCCCAAAAGCTCCCGCGCGGCCGAAGCGTTCGTCCATGTGGGTGAGAACCTGTACGCCGAGAAGAAGTATACCGAAGCGGCCGCCGCCTACACCAAGGCCAAAGCCCTCAGCACGCAGGACGAGCTCAGCGAAAAGATTCTCTATATGCTCGGTTTCGCAAACTACCTGTCGGAAGACTACGAACAGTCCCTGGCCCAGTTTTCGGAACAGACCACCCGCTTCCCCAAGGGTCCCCAGTACCGACAAGGTCTGTATATGGTGGCCGAGTCGCTCTTCAAACTGAAGAACTACAAAGACGCCCTGCCCGCCTACAAAGCAGCCCGCACCGCGGCGGAAGGCGCCGAAGGAGTCGATGAACTGGCGCAGGTGTTGATCCTGCTGCACGGCGGTCAAAGCGCGGGCCAGATCGAAGACTGGAAAACCAGCCTCGAATACCTGACCCCCATTCCGACCGACTTCCCCAAAACGCCTTACCTGGCCGAGGCTAACTTCGCCATCGGCGAGGCCCACCTCAAACTGAAAGATCATGAAAAGGCCATCCCCTTCTTCACGCTGGCCGCCGAAGGCTCGCGCGAAGAAGTCGGCGCCCGGGCCCGCTTCATGCTGGGTGAAGTCCACTTCCTGGATAAGCGTTACGACGACGCCGAGAAAGAGCTGCTCCGCTGCCTGTTCGGCTACGGCGGCGACGCCGCCGGCGAAAAGGTGAAGAACTGGCAAGCCAAAAGCGCGTACGAACTGGGACGCGTCAACGAAGTCCAGATCAACACCGCCCAGGGGGCGGAGAAATCCGAAGCAATCCAGGACGCGTTGAAGTATTATCAAATACTCGTGGACAAATACCCCACCGACAGCCTGGTCAAAACGGCCGCCGGTCGCATCGCTGAACTGAAAAAGGCGAAGCGATAATAGTCGCCTGACCGGAAAACAGTGAAGTCCCCTGCGAGAAACCGCTCGTCCCGCCCCCGCCAGATTCCGGCCGGGACGGGCGGCCGCCGTCGCCCCGACGGCTCTCGAATGAACGCCCAGAGTATCGCCGCAATTTTTGCTCGCGGAGAACGGAAGAAAACATGAGAGTGCAGCCTTCGCCCGCACGGGCGCTGGTCGTCGGCCTGTTCGCCATGGCCCTGGTTTACGCCGCCTGGGAAGCAGTCGGGCGAACGCCGTTATCGGCCCAGGAAGCCAGTCCCGGCGGATCGGTCGCGCCTGCGAGCAACGCCCCGGTCGACCCCGTGCCCGTCGCCCCCGTCGACAATACGCCGACGCCCGAAGACGAAGGCATCAACCTGTTCTATCTGCTGATCGACGGCGGCTGGTTCATGGTGCCGATCGGCATGCTGTCGATGGTCGTGGTGGTGATCACCATTGAACGCCTGCTGGCCCTCCGTCGCAGCCGCGTCCTGCCCGAAGAACTGATCGCCCGGCTGACCGACCTGGGAACGCGCAGCGGCGGGTTCGACCCGCGCCAGGCGTATCGCCTGTGCCAGCAGTTCCCCTCCGCCTCGGCGACCATCATCAAGTCGATGCTGCTCAAAGTGGGACGCCCGCATTCTGAAGTGGAAGCGGCCGTCGCCGAAACCAGCCAGCGCGAAGCCGATCGCCTTTACAGCAACGTCCGCTGGCTGCTGCTGGCCGGCGCCGTGGCCCCGCTGCTCGGTCTGCTGGGAACGGTCTGGGGGATGATTCGGGCGTTCCACGATACGACCAAACTGGGCGTCGGCGAAAACAAAGCCGACTTCCTCGCCGAAGGTATTTATATCGCCCTGGTCACCACACTGGGCGGGCTGGTCGTCGGCATCGCCGGCACCGTCGCCAGCCACCTGTTTGAAGGCCGCATCCAGTCGCTGTTTCGCGAGATCGACGAGCTGCTGTTCAACCTGCTGCCGCAAGTCGAACGTTACGAAGGCCGCGTCCGCTTCAGCCGCCAGTCGGCCGAAGGCGACGGGAAAATGCTCCCCTCCGGCGCCGAAGAAGAAGCCGCCCTGCCCGCCCGCTCCCAGGCCCCCACGTAAGGCCCGTCCCGCACCATTTGGCCGCGCGTTTGTCCTTGATGCTACGCTGATCTCTCCCCGGTAACTTGCCGATGGCTGTTCAAATCAAAAAAGGGGGCGCGCTGGCCGCGCTCAGTTTGACCTCGCTGATCGATGTGGTCTTCCTGCTGCTGATCTTTTTCCTGGTGGCGACGCGCTTCGCGGAAGAAGATTACGAAATGAAAATCAGCGTGCCCAGCGCCAGCGAAGCCCAGCCCATTATCGCCCCGCCTGATGAAGTCTATGTCAACATCAACCAGCAGGGCGAGTACTTCGTCAAAGGGAAAACGATCGGCATCGATGAGCTCGAAGTCATCCTCAAAGACGCCCTCACCCAGAACCCGGTGAACCAGAAGGTGATCGTCCGCGCGGACAAAAGAGCCATGGTCGAGCCGGTCGTCGCCGTGATGAACCTCTGCAACCGCGTCGGCATTGTCGAATATACGGTCGCCACTGAAGGTCTCGGCGGATAGCGTTCCGCGCCCCCGCAACGATGGATTGCCAGTACGCCGCACGGTGCGGCAAACTCCGAAGGAAAGCACCATGGCCAAAGTTCGACGCATCGTTCGCAAAGTCGAACCCCTGGGACAACGCGAATTTGACGAGCAGCAATGGCCCGTCAATCTGGCGCTGTTTGTCCTCGGCGGCTTTCTCATGGGCGCCACGATCGCCTATCTGTTCAATTCGCCCTGGTACATTTTCTGGCCCGTGCTGTGCGCGGTGCCGGTAGCCATCGGCCTGTTAATGGTGGCGCTGCGCTATATCAGCAGCCGCTTTATCCGCCGCACCATGCAGCTGGCGTTTGTGATCGGCGTGGTCGTGCACCTGTTGCTGGCCATTCTGATGTTCGAGGTCGCCGTTTTTGTCAAATACGGCACGATTGTGCCGCCGGTGGCGCAGCTGATCAAACCGCGAAAAATCGTCACCATTCCCGACTACACGGCCCTCAGCCCCGATCCCAACAAACGCCTGAAGCAGGACTTTGACCTGCCGATCGAAACCAAAGAGCCGGAACGCCAACCGGAGGAAATCGACCGCCAGGACACCCGGCCTGAAGAAGCCCCGACCGAACCGCAGCCGATCCCCACGCCGGAATCCGAACGGACGGTCGACCCGGCCGTGATCGAACGCCAGACCCCGCAGGAAACGACCCCGCGCGAAGCCGACACGCAGTCGAAGCTCAGCCGGCAGGACCGCGCCGTCAAGCCGCGCGTGTCCACCCCGGTCGAACCGGCCAACCCGGCGCCCAAAGTCTCGCAGAACTCCGACCAGCCCTCGGCCAAACTGACCGAACCGACCAAACAGCAGACCGCCAACGCCCAGGCTCCCACCGCGGCGCTGACTCCCGATCTGAACACGCCCACGCCGCAACAACAGGCCCGCATGGTGCGGCAGCCGACCCAGGAAACGCTCCGCCCGGAAACCACCGCCCAGCCCACGCTGGAACGGGCCACGCCGACGCCGACGCCCGTCACGCCGCAAACGCAAGTCGCCGCCGTGCAGCCGCCGAGCCAGTCGCGACAGAACCAGCCCGACGCGCCGCAGCCCAGTACGCTCTCTCCCAGCCGGCAACAAACGGCCAGTCCCGAGCGGCAGCCCACCGCCGTCGAGCCGGTTCCTGATCCGCGCGTCGATCCCTCCGCCGCCCTGGCCCGTCGGGAAACGCCGACCGAGGTCCAGCCGAACGTCGCGCAAACGCCGGTCGAAGTTCCCAACCAGCGCACCCGGATCACGGCCCGGCCAACCGTTGCTCCGCCGACGCAGGTCGCCACGCCGACCCAGGCCCCGGCGCCCGCGCCGCAGCAACCGAGCGACGCCATCGCCCGCACCAGCCCGACCCAGCGCTCCAGCACCGAACCGCAAGTCCAGCGGGAAACGCCGGCGCCGCAGGTCAACACCAGCGTCAGCCAGCCCACGCCGGCCGCCATGCGGCGCACCACCGCCGACACGCCGACTCCCACAACGCAGGCCCAGGCGACACCCACGCCGCGACGGTCCCCCTCCACTCCACAAGCAATGGCCCAGGCGAATCCCGTCGAAACGCCCGCCTCCACCAACCTGGCGCAGAACCCAGCCAGCACGCAGCTGGCTCCGGCCCCGACCTCGACCAGCCGGCAATCGCCCAGCTCGACGTCGATCGCCCGGGCGGAAACAGAGCCGACGCCGGCGCCGCCGTCGACCGCCACCGCCGCCGCCCCGCAGAAACGCTCAACGCCGACAGAGAACGCGCCGGCTCCCACGACGAATCCTTCGCCGGCCCCGACGCCGCAGCGTTCGACCGCTCCGCCGACCGCCGCGCCGACGGCCGCTACCGTCGCTCTCCCCAGCACGGCCCCGACCACGGCGCCGGCGACGGGATCGCAGGTCGCCGCCCAGACCAGCCCAGTCCAGCAGACGACGGCGTCTCGCCAGATCCAGACGGAACGGGCCGTCGCGGAGCCTTCGCCGTCGGCACAACCAACGCCGACCAATACGCCCAGCGTCGCCCGGCGCCAGAGCGACCAGTCGCCCAGCGTCGCCGCCGCCGAAGCAGCGCCGACCCCCAGCACCCAGCGCAGCACGGCGACCCCCAGCACCAATCCCACCACCGTCGCGCAGGCGGCCCCGGTCGCCAGCCAGGCCGCCCCCACGGCGGCCGCTCCCAGCGTTCGCCCCAATACGCTGACGACCAGCAAGCAGACCTCGGAAAGCCCGCTCGCCGCGCCGACGTCGGATACAGCCCCGGCGCCGCAGACAGCGCCATCGACCGCCCAGACCGCCAGCATGGCGCCCCGACGTCCGGCCAGCGAAGCCACGCCCTCCCTGACAGAAACGCCATCGCCAGCAACCAGCCAGGTCGCTCGAGCCACAGGCTCGCCGAATGTTTCGCCGTCGCCGTCCACGGCCGAAGTCGCGGTCTCCGCGGCTCCGACCGCCGCGCCGGCGGCCCAGCCTGGCATTGAAGCAACCGCCCGCACCAGCGAGACACAGCGGAACTCGACGGCGTCGCAGATTCAAGCCGTCTCGCCGACCGCCAGCGCCCCGTCATTGGCCGCCGCCAACCCGACGGCCAGCCCGACCAGCATCGCCCGGCGTGAAAGCCCGGCGAACGCCCCTGCCGTCACGACCGCCGCCGCCGACGCCGCCACCCCGCAGCGCAGCCAGACCAACGCCGCCGCCGCTTCGACCTCCGTCGCAGCCGCCGCACCGGCCGCCGTGGCCGACGCTCCGACTGCCGCCGCCCCGACCCCCAGCGCCGTGGCGACCAGCACCTCGAAACAGGCCCCAGGCGAGAACCACGCCGCCATGGCGAACGCCGATCCGACCGCGCTGGGTCCGGCCGCCTCCAATCCGACCGCCACGGCCGCCGTCGCTCCTCGTCGCCAGCCGAACGCGGAAAGCGCCCCGACCACCGCGCAAGCCGCCGTCTCGCAACCGACCCGGCGAGAATCGACCACCACCACCCCGTCGGCGACCACCTCGGCCGATCAGGTAGCGACTTCGACGGCCGCCGTCTCTTCCGATAACCCGCAACCGCGGCCCGCTTCGTCTGATGTCGCCCGCCAGCCGACCACCTCGCCGGGCGCGACGATCAGCCAGCCTTCGCTTGCCGACCCTTCGGCCAGTCCCACCACGCAAGTCGCCCAGGCCGTTCCCCAGAGGGCGAACGCCGCCGACACGCCGACGCTCAATCCGCAGGCCGCTCCGACAAACTCGCCCGCGCGGACCGCCCAGCTGGCTCCGGCCCCCGTTTCTCCCACGGCGATTGAAAGCCCGGCCGTCGCGCTGGCGGACCGCGCCGCCGGCCACGCCTCGGCCCAGCCGGCCCAGATGGCTCTCACCCGCAGCACCAACGGCGCCGCCGGGGTAGGCGAATCGGCCAACATGGACCGCTCCATGCCGGCCGCCAACAACCCGTCCTTTGTCGCTTCGGCCGCCGCCATTCGTCCCAAAACCACCCAGACCGAAGAAGGCCCCTCCCTGTCGCCGAGCGAACTGGCCCAGGTCAGCCGCTCGCAGGCCGACGCCCAGCGGCCCAACTCTCCGTACCAGGCAACGCCGGTCGAAATCCCGAACGTCGCCGGTTCCCGCGAACCGTCGGAGCAGACCGCCAGCGCAAGCGCCGCCCTGAACCAGCAGGCCTCCAACGCTGATAAAGGTCCCGTCTCGGCGGCGGCCGGCGTCGTCGAAATCGATCTGGGCCCGACCCGCATCATGGCCGAATTTGAAACAGGCCGCGCCGGCGGCGGCGGACAGCCCACCCTGAACCCCGATACCCACGCCCACGAGATCGCCAGGGCGGCCACCGGCGGCGCTCCGCAAATGGCGATGACGGCCGACACGGTCGCCGTGCAAGCCGCCGCCCCGACCGCCGACGGCGGCGGCCAGCCGCAGGTCCCGCAGGCCCAGACCGAAGCCACCGCCCTGGCCCGCACCGACTCCGGCGGAGGCGAACCGGCCACCGGCGGCCCGGCCACTTCCACCGAGACGGGCCCGCCCTCGGAACTGAGCACCGCCTCGCAGATCGCCCAGGCCGCGCTGCAAAAGGCCGAAGCAGCCGATGCGGCGCCCGGCGAAGCCACCGCCGGCGGAGCCCTGGATGACGAAGAAGAAGAACGACGACGACGACAGGCCGAACGCCTCGCCCGTAGTCGCGCCAGCGGAGCCAACCAGCTGGCCCTGGGCGCCCCGACGACTGCCGACCTGCCGCGTTCGCCCAGCACCACCGCCGCCGGCGGAGCCACTGGCGGACCGCAAATCGCCGCCGCCCTGACCACCACCCGACAACCGGCTGATGCGGCCGCCGGCGGCGCGCCAGCCGCAGGGGGCGGTCCTTCCGCCGCCGCAGCCTCAGGTCCGCCGACAGAACCAGGCGGCGGCCAGACGATTGCCGCCGCCGCGCCGCAACGCGCTGCCGCCGCGGCAGGCGGACAGCCTCCCGCCGGAGAAGCAGCCGATTCGCCGCAGCAGATCGCCCGCGCCGCCAGCGGCGGTTCGCCGCCTGGCCTGGCGGGCGCCCTGGCCGTAGCCGCCCTGCCGCAATCGCCCGCCGTATCCGCTTCCGGCGGAGCCCCGTCCACCAGCGCTCTGGCAGTCAACGACCAGTCGGCTGCTCCGACCAAAGTCGATGTCGGCGGCGCTCCCGCAGGCGGCGGCCCATCGGCAGCCGCACAGGCCGGTCCTCGCGCCCCGCAGGGCGGCGGTGAACAGGTCGCCCAGGCGGTGATGCCGCGCGTCGAAGCCGGCGGCGGCCAGCCCGAAACGGGCCAGGCGGCCGCAGCCGAACAACTGGCCCGCGCCAGCGGCGGCCAGCCGCAACTGGCTCTCGGCGGACCGTCGCTCGCCGATACCGCCGCCGCGCCTTCCCCGCTCACGCCTGGCGCCCCGGGCGCTCCCGGCGCCGAGTCGTCGCCCACCGCCCTCGCCGCGGCGAAAGCCTCGGTCTCCGGCGGCTCGCCCGCCGCTGGCGGCGGTCCTTCTGCAGCGGCTTCAGCCGGCCCGCCGGTCGAACCCGGCGGCGGCGCCGTGATCGCCGCTGTGAAGACAGGACGTTCCGAAACAGCCGAAGCAATGCCCGGCGCCCCGACCGAAGGCGGCGGAACCGGCACGCCCACCCGGACCGCCACCGGCCCGCTGTTCGCCGCCGCCGTCCAGGCCGAACTGCCCACGCTCAGCGGCATGCCCAGCTCCAGCGGAGCCCCAACCGGTCCCGCGATCGCCGCCCAAGGAGTCACCACGACCCGCGCCGCCAGCGGCGGCGTCACCGGTCCCGCCAGCCAGGAACCCGCCGGCGCCATGGCCGGACCGGCAGCCATACTGGCCCAGACCGACCCGACCGCCAGCGCCGGGGTGCAGGCGGGCAATCGACGTTCGACCGACGGTTCCGGAGCGGAAGGTCCCACCCTGGCCGTCGGCGATGCTCCCGGTTCGCCCGGCCGCACCAGCAACACGGCCAGCGTGCCGCAGGGTCTGCTGACCCTGGCCATGGTTCCCACTCCCGAAATGGGCGGCCCCAGCGCCGCCCCCGCTCCCGGCGCCGGCAACAGCGCAGGCGATATGAGCGACATGGCCGACGATATGGATATCGGCCCCATGTCGCGTGATTCCGAAGGCGGGCTCGCGGTGCAGATCGCCGCGGCGGAAGGTCCCGGCGGCGTCGGTTCCCGGATCGCTGTCGATGTCGGTCTGCCCGGGCGCCGCAGCCAGGCCGACTCGATGGAAGTCACCTTTACCTCGCCCACCCGTTTCCCCCGCCAGGAAGCCGGCGGCAAGCTCAATTTCAACACCAGCGCCGTCGTACGGGCCGATGCGTTCCGCGGCCGGCGATCGCCTGATCGCGGCGAAACGGGCGGCGGCAGCGTCGGCGGTCCTCCCCCCGAGACGGAAGAATCGATCGAGCTGGGCCTGCTCTTCCTGGCCCGGCATCAGTCGCCCGACGGCAGCTGGAGCTTCCAGAATTTCGCCGCCGGACGGGGCGAGGCGTACAAGGATGAATCAGCCGTCATGCTCAGCGATACGGCCGCCACCGCGCTCGCGATGCTCGCCTTCCAAGGGGCCGGTTATACACATCGCGAACACAAACACCAGGTCCACGTCAGCCAGGCCATCGCCTGGATGAAGAAGAACCAGAAAGAAGACGGCGACCTGTTCGTGGTGCAAACCGATGACGCCGCCAACAACGCCGCTCGACTGTACAGCCACGCCATTGCCGCCCAGGCCCTGTGCGAAGCGTACGGCCTGACCCAGGATCCCGAACTGAAAGAAGCAGCCCAGAAGTCGATCGACTTTATCGTCAAAGCGCAAGACAAACGCATCGGCGGCTGGCGCTACACGCCCGGCCAGGGAGCCGATACTTCCGTCACTGGCTGGATGATGATGGCCCTGTACGTCGGGAAAATTTCCGGGCTGGAAGTGCCGGACGAAGCTTTCGACCGGATCCATAACTGGCTCGACCTGGCCTCCGCCTCCGAACAGCAGCCGTACAGGTTCCGCTATAACCCGCTGGCGCCCGACACCGAAGAGCAGCGCCACGGACGCAGCCCGACCAAAGTCATGACGGCCGTCGGCCTGCTCATGCGGCTGTACTCCGGCTGGCGCCGCGACAACCCCAACATGATCGCCGGGGCTGAATACCTGTCAAAACGCCTGCCCTCCATGGGCACCGAACGCGATCCCCAGCGCGATACGTACTACTGGTACTACGCCACCCAAGTGATGTTCCACATGGGGGGCAAGTACTGGGATGACTGGTACGGCCAGCTGCACCCCTTGCTGGTCAGCACGCAGGTCCAACGCGGACCGTTCGCCGGTAGCTGGAATCCGCGCACGCCCGTCAAGGATCTCTGGGGCCCGCATGGCGGCCGGGTGTATGTCACCACCATGAATCTGCTGTCGCTGGAAATCTACTTCCGGCACTCGCCTCTATACGAAGACATCGCCAAATAAGCGTCGCCCGGAATGCAAAGAAACGGGCCGCAAAGCCCGTTTCTGGATTCTTCCCCGGAGCGGATACGCCCAGGTTCTGGACGCGGGGTTTGGACGCTCATGACGAACGCCGCCGGATGCTGACCCAGCAAGGGCGCCGTCCCGGCGTCGCCCGCATCTCTATAGAATGCGGACGATCAGTACGACCAGCAACACAATGAACAGCACGCCGAGAATGCCGCCCGGGGCCGCTCCCCAGCTTGCTCGTCGCGAGTACGCGCCAAAGCCGCCAAACAGAAAAAGTATCAACATCACTACCAGGATAATTTCCAAAAGACCCATCGTATCATCCCCTCAAGAAGCGGATAGCGCTCCGCGTCGATGTTGCGTGAGCACTATCGATCATGCGCGAGCAAGCAAGTAAGTAAAAAAGGTCGAATCGCTCGTTCCATGACTCGCCTTGCCGGATTTCCGGTAAGTAAGGGAGTAAGCAAACGGTGCGCCAAAGCCGGAAAATCGTTGTTTTCCCCATGTTTTGCGACATTTTACGCAACCAGGCTCCTGCGAGGGGTAAGCAACCGACCGACTTGCACCCAGGACCAGCCAGCTTGCTGGCAGCCGCGCAACCAGGTCGTGTGCGAAAGGTCAAAATGCAGTAGGCTCCTGGCAAACCGGTGGGCCGCATGCGAAGATGCCGCGTTCTTCAACGGGCTTTCCCTTAACCTGGACCTGGCAAATGACTGATCCCGAACAACCTGCCGATTCCTGGTCGGAACCGTGGCGTCGCACGGTGTTCGTGCTGGCCGCCGTGTTGCTGGCGGGACTGTTTGCTACGGCCTTCTGGTACGCCGCCGACTTTTTCTTCCTGCTGTTCACTTCGGTCCTGTTCGCCATTCTGCTGAACCGGCTGGCTAACGCCACGGCGGCCCGCACTCCTTTGTCGCGCGGCTGGTCGCTGGGGCTGCTGGTGATGGCGATGCTGACGACCACGGTGGTTCTGATCGTCTGCTTCGGCTTCCAGCTGGCCAATCGGATTGAAAAAACGTCCCAGCAGTTCGACCGCGGCGGCGCCGTGCTGCGTGAGAAACTGCAGAAATACCCCACGCTCAAGTCTTCGCTGACCGGCGTCCCCTGGCTGGGCATGCTGCTGGAAAAGCCCGACGACGCCGATTCCCAGGACGAGTCTAAATCCGACTCAGATTCCTCCTCGTCGCCAGCCGAGGAACAGCTCGCGTCCGCAGGGGAGAAAGAGGACTCGGCCAAAGCGTCCAATTCGACCGACAACCAGGACGAAAGCAGCCAGGACAACCGTGCGGAAAGCGACAACGGCTCGTCCGATTCGAAAACCTCCGATTCCAAAACCTCCGATTCCAAATCCTCCGATTCCAAATCCTCCGGTGGAAAAGCTTCCGGATTCGGCTCGGCGGCCCAGGGCGTCGCGCGGTTGTTCACGACGACCTTTGGCGCCGTCATGAACGTGCTGATCGTGCTGGTGCTGTCGGTCTACTTCGCCTCCAACCCGGACAAGTACCGCAGCGGCATGATCCGCCTCGTCCCGCTGGACCGACGGGAGCGGGCGGGCGAGATTCTCGACCTGCTGGAAAAGGCCCTCCGCCGCTGGCTGCTGGGCCGCCTGGCGACGATGGTGCTCACCGGCCTGTTTACTGGCGCGTCACTCTGGCTGCTGGGCATCCCGATGGCGTTTACGGTCGGCGTATTAACTGCCCTGCTGACGTTCATTCCCAACATCGGCGCCGCTGCAGCGATGCTCATGGCGACCTTGCTGGCCGCCCCGCAAGGGCTCACAACCGTGGGGATGGTGCTGGGGCTGTACCTGGCCGCGCAGTTCCTGGAAAGCTATCTGCTCACTCCCATGATCCAGCAGCACCAGGTCTCTCTGCCGCCCGGCCTGCTGATCGCCTTCCAGGCCGCCATCGGCATGATGTTCGGCTTCCTGGGCGTCATGGTCGCCTCCCCGCTCCTGGCCGCCCTGATGGTGCTCATCAACGAGCTCTACGTCCGCGATACGCTTGGCGACCCCGACCCGCCGATGATTGTTGAGACGGAAAGTTCTTCGTAAGGTAGACGCTGAAGTTCGCCTTTTTTGTTTCTTACTCTTACTCCTCTTCAGAGCGACGAACCGAACCGCCGGCGAGCAATCGCGATCTGCCAGTTGGGCGGACCGGGGCTCCTTGATTGGGCCGTCCCGCTGGAGATTAAGATTAAGATTAAGAGGAAGAGGAAGAGGAAGAGGAAGAGGGTGTTTGGAAGGACGGCGTGACCAGGGGGCTCAATCCTCCACGCCGTACTGCTTCAGCTTCCGATACAGCGTCTTGCGATCGAAACCCAGGATCCGGGCGGCGATGGTTTTGTTGCCGCCGGCCGCCTGGAGCACGTGCAGCACGTACCGCTGTTCGACGGCTTCCATCGGCACCAGCTCGCTGGGGTCGTCGCCGCCGATGAACACTTGCGAACTGCGGAAGTCGCAGATTTTGTCGGGCAGGTCTTCCACCGCGATCTTCTCATAACGGGTCAGCGCGACGGCCCGTTCGATCACGTTCCGCAGCTCGCGGACGTTCCCCGGCCAGGAGTAAGCCAGCAGCTTGCCGCCGGCCTGTTCCGATACGCCCTGCACCGACTTGCCGGCCCGCTGCGCGTACGTTTCCACAAACTTCCGGGCCAGCAGCAGGATATCGGTCCCGCGCGACCGTAGCGGCGGCAGCTCCAGCTGGATGACGTCGATCCGGTAATACAGGTCGTCGCGAAAACGCTTCTCTTCGATCGCCGCTTCCAGGTCGCGGTTGGTCGCGGCCAGCACGCGCACGTCAAACGGCAATTCTTTGTCGCCCCCGACCGGCCGCACCTTGTTCTCTTCCAGCGCCCGCAGCAGCTTGACCTGCATGGCGATCGGCATTTCGCCCAGTTCGTCCAGCAGCAGCGTGCCGCCTTGCGCCTGCAGGAAGAGCCCTTTCCGTTCGGCCCGGGCGTCGGTGAAGGCTCCCTTGGCATGGCCAAACAGCTCGCTTTCCAGCAGGGCTTCCGGCAAGGCGGAACAGTTGACCGCGACAAACGGCTGCTGCCGGCGGCGGCTCTGCTTGTGCAGCGAACGGGCGACCAGCTCCTTGCCGGTGCCGCTTTCGCCCGTGATCAGCACCGAGGCGTCGGAATCCGCGATCCGCGTCAACTGATCGTAAAGGCGCTGCATGGGCCGGCTTTCGCCAATCAGCTCGCCGAAAGAGGCGGCGTGATCGACGGCGTCGCTCAGCATTTTCACCTGCTGCTGCAGGCGCCGGTGTTTGACGGCCCGTTCCAGCAGCATGGCCAGCAGGTCCATTTCGATCGGCTTGGTGACAAAGTCGTAAGCGCCCGCTCGGATGGCGGCGACGGCCGTTTCCAGGCTGCCGAAACCGGTCATCACCACGACGGGAATGTCGGGCCGGTTGGCGGCGATCTGCTCGCACAACTGCAGTCCGCTGGCGCCGGGCATTTTGACATCGGTCAGCACCACGTCAAACGCCTCTTCCTTGAGCGCGGCGAACGCTTCTGCGGCGGAGGTGAACCAGCGCACGGTAAAGCCGCGCAGGCGCAGGTCGGCTTCGACCATTTCGCACATGCTGCGTTCGTCGTCGACAACAAGAATGTTTCCGCTCATCACGGGGCTTTCGGGGAAGAGTCGGTTTCCAGGGGCAAACGCAACGTGAATCGGCTGCCGGCCGGCGTGCTGGCCACTTCGATCCAGCCGCCGTGCTCTTCGACAATGCCGTGCACGATCGACAGGCCCAGGCCCGTCCCCTGCCCGACGTCTTTGGTGGTAAAGAACGGCTCAAAGATATGCGCCAGGTCCGCTTCCGCAATGCCGGACCCTTCGTCGGCGACCACCACCGTCGCCGTCTCCTGCGGAGCCTCGCCTGGCGTGGAAGGACAGACGGCCTGCTCCCGGGAAACGGTCAGCGTGACCTGCCCGCCCTGGGGCATTGCCTGGATGGCGTTGACGACCAGGTTAGTCAGCACCTGCAGAATCTGGCCCGAGTCGACCTGGACGGGCAGCGGCGGATCGTCGCCGACAATCGACAGCTGCACGTTCTGCCGGCCGGCCAGCGACTGCAGCAAACGGGTCGTCTGGCGGACCAGGTCGCACAGATCGACGGCCGTCCGCTGCGGCGTATTGCGACGGGCAAAGTCCAGCAACTGGCGGATCACGGTCGTAATGCGTTCCGTCTCCGAGCGGATCACGCCAGCGCTCGCGTGGATCTCCTCCGCGCTCAGCTTGCCCGAGGCGATCAGGCCGGCGCGGCCCGAAACAACATTCAAAGGGGTGCCCATCTCATGGGCGATGCCGGCGGCCAGGCGCCCTACCGTTTTCAGCCGGTCGGCGTGCCGCAGCTGTTCCCTCGTCGCCAGGCGAGCGGCCGATTCCTGCTGCAGCAGGTCCCGCTGCTGGTCGAGCTTTTCGCACATCGCATTCAGGGCGGAAGCCAGCTGGCCCAGCTCGTCGCTGGAGGAAAGGGTCAGCGGCCCGGTCAGATCGCCTTCGCCGATGCGGCGCGTTTTGTCGATCAGCTGCTGCAGGGGACGTCCGATCATCCGCACGCCGGACAGCACCACGACCACGACGCTCAGCAGGCCCATGCCGACCAGCAGCAACAGCGTGGAGAACATCGTCTCCCGGTTGCGCTGGTCCACCGCCGCCAGCGGCGCCGAAAACTGCAGGGCGCCCTGCCCTGGCGGCAAGGTCTGCAACGCGTAGTAGGTATGCAGCACCCGCTTCCCGTCGGTGTGCGTTTCAAAGGAGAGCATCTCGCCGGCCTGGATCTGGGCGGCCTGGGCGGCGCCGTTATCTTCGCCTTCATCACTGCCGGATCCTTCGTCGGGCATGGTCGCGGTGGGGTCGAAGCGGATCCACTGCACCTGCATGGCGTGGGTCGCGGCCGGATGCTCCTTGAGAATCTCGGCGACCTTGTCGCTGGCCCCTTGCTGGAGCGCGCGGGCCAGCACCCCTTCGACCTGGCCGGCGTATTGCCGGGCGGCCATCTCCTGTTCGCGGCGGAACAGGTCGCGTTCATGCCGCACCGCGGCCACGCCATAGGCGACCGTCAGCGCCATGACCGCCAGCAGAAAAACGGCAATTACTTTGGCGGCGAGTTTCATGCGTTCTCTTGAATTCCTGGCAGACGAAGTCCCAAACGATCAGCGGGCAGTTACGGCGTGCGGCTGGCCGGGTCCTGGCCGTAGTAGTCCCGCATAATCCCGTACAGTTCCGGGTGACGTTTCGACATCTCGCGTGAGCGCTCAAAAAAGCACTCGCTGGCGACGGCGAAGAACTCGGCCAGGTTGGTCGTGCCATAACAGTCGAGCAGCGGCCGCCGGCGATGGCGACAGTCGTCTTCCAGCTGGGCGAATTCCTTGTCGACCACCTCGCGCCATTGTTTCACCCGGTCCGCCGTCGGCAAAGGCGGCATGCCATCGACATCGCGGCCGTTCAGCATATCCAGTTGATGGGCGAACTCATGAATCACCAGGTTCGAGCCGTCGCCTGATCGCTGGCCGCCTGACAAAGCGTCGGCCCAGGACAGAATGACGGGCCCCCGATACCAGGCTTCCCCTTCCCGGTGCGAGTCGCCTTCGGTCACCACGCCGGCCCGGGTAATGCTCTGGCCGGGCGCCACGTAGGCGCTGGGATAGACCAGGATCGACAGCACCCGATCGAAGTATTCGTTCTCAAACGCGAGCACCAGCAAGCAGGCCTGGGCGGCGATGGTGGCTTTCATTTCGTCGGTCAGGACGAGTCCGCCGCAGCCTTCCCAGTTTTTCTCGGCGATAAACACCTGGATATCGTCCTGCAGCTTGGCCTGTTCCTGCGGGGTCAGATGCCCATACGCCTGGACGTTCTTTTCAATGTAGCCCCGCCATGCTTCCGGGAACGGACGCTGGCGGAGCTTTTTTCGTCGTCGGTTCGCCAGCCATTGAAAGATCATGATATTCCCTGTCGGCGCCAGGAGTCCGCCTGGTTTTGAAGTGAGATATTACGACGCCAATCAACGCGTCCCGTAAGGATACCGCGAAAGCCCAACCGCTGGCCAGACGCCACGCCACCCCGTAGCCGAAGTCGCCAGACTTTGGACAGAGTTGGCGGAGCGATGCGAGCAGGCAACCAGACTCTGGCGAGTTCAGCTACGGAAGAGGCGAAGAGGCAGACCGCAGGGAAAATCGCTCGAACCACCCCGGCGCCCTTGCTACAATTTTACCGGGGCATACCACGACGCTCGCACCACCGCGGGACGTCTTCTGGGAGGAACATGCGATGATCTGGAAACGAGCGACGATCTGTCTGTGCGGCCTGGCTTTGCTTACGATGTGCGGAAGCGCGGGGGCGGAAGAGCCGCCTTGTCGGGGCGACAAGAACGAGGCCGTCATTCGGGCCGCCCTGGCAAAACCGTTCCAGGCCGACTACGACCAGACGCCGCTGAACAAGATCGTCAAAGAAATCGCCGACAAGTTCAACATCACGGTGTTGATCGATACGCGGGCCCTGGACGGCGTGGGCCTTGACTCGGATACGCCGATGACGCTGCACACCGCGGAGATTTCGCTGGATTCGGTGCTGCGGCACCTGCTGAAGGAGCTGGAGCTCACCTATATGATCTCCGACGAAGCGCTGCTGATCACGACTCCCGACGAAGCGGAAGGGAATCTCATTCTGGAGATTTATCCGGTCGGCGACTTGCTGCCTCCTGTCCCGGCGGGAGAACTGGTTTATCGGGATTGGGGCGAAGACCGCTTCGCCGAAATCGAGGAAATAATCCAGTCGACCAGCGCCCCCGACAGCTGGGACTCCGTGGGCGGCCCCGCCTCGATCAAGGGGATGTCGATGGGCGGACGCGAATTGCTGTTTGTCAGCCAGACCGAAGAGGTCCACCGGGCGATCGCCTGTCTGCTGGAGCGGATCCGGAAGCAGCCGGCCGCGCCGATCGCCGCGGTGGAACCGGTCGGCAAGCCGCGGCTGATGGTCTTCCGGCTGACGGCCGACGCGGCCAAAGAGGGCCAGACGCTGGTCTCCCTGATTTCCCGCAGGATCGAACCCGCCAGCTGGACCGCAGAAGGCGTGAGCATCGAGGCGGCCGCCGGCGCGATTGTCGTCCGCCATACGCCGGCCGTGCATCAGCAGATTGGCCAGCTGCTCAAAGCAATGAACGTGCTGACGCCGACCTTTGATTACTACCAGGGCGGCAATGTCCCGGTCGTCGGCAGTCTGCCGGCGGCGGCGAACAGCACGCCGCGGTAAGGAAAGACGATTAGAGCGTCAACAAGAAAAGTTCACCACGGAGAGCACGGAGGATCACAGAGGAAAAGGAGGAGAGGAAGAGAGAGCTTTTTCGTGTCTACGAACGGCTGTCGCAGCACTTGAATCTCTCACTTGCGTTCCCTCTCCAGGCGACGTCTTTTCATGGGTTGATCCGCTCCACGTCCGCCTGGCTTCTGCTCCTTTCCTCTGCGATCCTCTGCGCTCTCCATGGTGAGTTTCCTGCGGGGAGGACGCTTTTCCGCTTCTGACTTACGACACAATTTCCTCGACGACCCGGCCGTAGACGTCGGTCAGGCGGAAGTCGCGGCCGGCGTAGCGGTAGGTCAAGCGTTTGTGGTCGATCCCCAGCAGGTGCAGCATGGTGGCGTGCAGGTCGTGCATATGCACGCGGTCCTCGGTGGCGTAGTAACCGTACTCGTCCGTCATGCCGTGGGCCATCCCCTGCTTCACGCCGCCGCCGGCGATCCAGGAGGTGAAGCCTTGCGGGTTGTGGTCGCGGCCATCTTTCCCCTGGGCGATCGGGGTGCGGCCGAACTCGCCGGTCCAGACGACCAGCGTGTCTTTGAGCATGTCGCGGGCTTTGAGATCGGCCAGCAAGGCGGCGATCGGCTGATCGGTCAGCAGGGCGTTCGCTTCGTGGCCGCCTTTCAGGTTGCCGTGCTGGTCCCATTTGTTGCCGGTCGACACCTCGACAAACCGCACGCCGTTCTCGACCAGCCGGCGAGCCAGCAGGCACTGCCGGCCAAAGTTATCCGTCTTTGATGAACCCACGCCATACATCTGCTGGATGTGTTCCGGCTCTTTGGTAATGTCCAGCACCTCGGGCGCCGCGTTCTGCATGCGGTAAGCCAGGTCGACCGATTCAATGGCGCCGGCCGCCTGGACGTCCCGCTCTGCGCGTTGCAGATGGTCGCGGTTCATCGCCTGGAGCAGCTCTATCTGGCGCTGCTGGGCCGAGGACGACAGGCGATCGTTCCCCAGGAAATCGATGCGGGCGTCCCCCAGTTTGCCGGAATGGCCGATGGTGGTCGCCTGGTGGACGGCCGGCAAAAACGCACAGCCATAGTTGCGAGGTCCGCCGTGACCGCTGGCCGGGCTGATGGAAACGAACGACGGCAGATCGGGATTCTCGGAACCCAGACCATACGACACCCAGGAGCCGACCGACGGCCGCACCAGGTTATCAGAGCCGGTGTGCAGCATGGAAACGGCCTGGCCATGCGACTGGCCGCGGCTGTACATGGAGCGGATCACGCACAGGTCGTCGACATGTTTGGCCGTATGGGGCAGCAGCGAGGAGACCCACTGGCCGCACTCGCCGTGCTGCTGGAACTTCCAGGGCGACTTCAGCAGCCTGGGGCTGGCGGAGATATTCTTGGCCGGAGCAAACGGCAGCTGCTTGCCGTCATCCTGCTGCAGCCGCGGCTTGTAATCGAACGTATCGACCTGGCTCGGTCCGCCGTGCATGAAAAGAAAGATGACCCGTTTCGCCCTGGCCGGATGATGCGGGGCGGCAGTCTGTTCGGCCCGGCCCGGCCCGCCGGCGGCGTTAAGCGCCAGCCCTCCCAGTCCCAGGGCCGACAGTTTCAGCAGGTCGCGTCGCGTAGCGGTCGTATTCATGGCAACCCTTTGCGGATTTGGCGTGATGCAAGGTTGGTCGTATGTCGCCTTCCGCTCCGCGAAAGGACGTGTTTTGTCTTCTGCAGAACGGGCGTTCCTGCCCGTTTGCGATTATGGCGTCGCAGCGGAACGGGCGTCGGTCAGTCGTCTTTCACTCCGTGAAAGAACGCGCACTTTCGCGGAGCGAAAGTCGACTTTCTGCGCCGGCGACTCCTCAAAACGACGAATCAATCTCCGGTAGTAATTCTCTTCGTATCGCGGAGCAAAAGGAAACTTTCGTCCACGGTGGTTCCTGCCTTAATTCAACAGGCGGAATTCGGTCGAGGCGAACAACGTATGGATCAGCTGGGCCAGCGGGCTCGGCGGCTCGGCTTTGGTCTTCTCTCCGTTCGCTTTGTCATCGGCGATGAACTCGGCGGCGGCGGTGAGGTATTCTTCGGCCCGGTCGATCTCGGCGGCGGTGGGCGGCCGGGACAGGACGGCCTGGTAAATGCCTTCAATTTGCGTGCGGCGATCGGCCGTGCGGAAGGACTCTTCGGCGGTCAGGCGGGCCTCAACAGCGGCCGCCTGTTCCATGACGAACGGACTGTTGAGCAGCAACAGCGCCTGGGCCGGCACATTGGTCACGGCCCGACGACCTGTCACCAGATCGGGGTCGGCGAAGTCAAACACGGCCAGGATCGCGGGAATCTGGCTGCGAATGATGGGCATATAGGTGCTGCGATGCTGCGACGGTTTACCGACGAAAGCTTTCTCATCGGCCACATTCTGCGTGACCAGCACGCCTAATCCTTCGACGGGCGATCCGCCTGGCGACAGGTCCAGCTGGCCGCTGACGGCCAGCATGGAATCGCGAATCGCTTCCGCCGGCAGGCGACGGCTGTGCGCCCTCCAAAGCAGGTGGTTTTCCGGATCCAGATTCCAGGCCGTATCGTCGTACTGGTTGCTCATACGATAGGTGCGGCTGAGGGCCATCTGCCGCAGCGCCGCCTTGGTCGACCAGCCGCTGTCGATGAAGTCCAATGCCAGCCGGTCCAGCAGCAACGGGTGGCTGGGACGATCGCCCAGCTGCCCAAAGTTATCCACCGTGGCGACCAGCCCCTGGCCAAACAGGTGATGCCACAACCGGTTCACGTACACGCGGGCGGTCAACGGGTGCGTGGGACTGGCCAGCCACTGGGCCAGCTCCAGTCGTCCGCTTTGCTGGTCGTTGAAGGTCGGCGGCTCGCCATAGGTCGCGGCCTGCAGCACGCCCCGGGGGGCGACGGGGCCCTGGTTCAGGTGCTCGCCCCGAATGCAGATCTCGCAGTCGGCGATTGCTTTGGCTTCATCCACGGCGATCGCTTGCGGCAGCGGCGCCGGAGCCGACGCCAGCAGGTCTTTGAGGGCCTGCTCCTGTTCCTCCAGCTGGGAAGTCGCCAAATCGACCGCGGCGATGGCCTGCACTAAGGCCGGGTCTTGCGCGTCGAGCTCCGCCTGGACCGGCTTGCCGTCCTGGTCCAGTTCGACCAGCCGCACGGCGTCGACAATCACATGGCCGCGGGTGCCTGCGTTGGAAATGGTCAACAGGCCGGGCGTCCCTTTCGTGAAAGAGAACTGGCCCACCGAGGCGAACAGTTCGTCCGCCGTCGGCTTCCGCGTCTGGTCGAGGACGACTTCGATCTGGCCGTCCGCATGGACAATGCTGACCGGAACGTTGCTGGCCCGGGTTCCGGCGGGCGTGTAAGAACACTGCACGTCGTACAGGGCGGTGCGGGGAACATTGAGGGTGAACTCGACGGACTTCTCCCCTTTGCCCGACTGGTCGTCGTGCAGATAACCTTTGCCGACAAAGGTGGGCGAATAGGTCGAGGCTTTCCAGTCGCCGATCTTCCTGGCGTCGGCGTCGTCAAAGACAAGCGTCTGTTCGCCCGCTTTGAGTTTGGCCAGGCGAGCCTCTTCCTGCTTGACCGTTAGCTGCGTCGCCTTGATCCGGGCCTGCAGCGACTTTTGCTCCGCTTCAAAAGCCTCCACGGCGGCGACCCGCGCGGCGTCGGTCGGCAGCACGCGGCGGGGCCAGGTGGAAACGTACTGCTGGCTTTCTCCCTGCAGCGTACGGGTGCTGCGGAAGATGCCGGCCATGGCGTAATAGTCTTTGGTCGGGATCGGGTCGAACTTGTGGTCGTGGCAACGGGCGCAACCCAGCGTGAGGGCCATGAACGTTTGGCCGACCGTGTTCAGCTGCTCGTCGACGACATCCATGGTGAGCTTCAGTTTGTCCCGTTCGCTTAGCATTTTGGCGCCCAGCATCAGGAAGCCGGTGGCGACAATCTGCTCGCTCCGCTGCGCGTCGCTTTCCGCCGGCAACAGGTCGCCGGCCAGCTGTTCGCGGACAAACTGGTCGTACGGCTTGTCCTGGTTCATGGAGGCAATCACATAATCGCGATACTTCCAGGCGTTATGAAAGGTGGCGTTGAAGTCGCCGCCGTTGGAGTCCGCGTAACGGGCCACGTCCAGCCAGTGCCGGCCCCAGTGCACGCCAAACTGATCCGACTGCAGCAGCCGATCCACCAGCTTCGGCCAGGCTTCGGGCGAATCGTCCTGCACAAACGCTTCCACCTCTTCCGGGGTCGGCGGCAAACCGATCAGGTCAAAGTACAACCGTCGCACCAGCGTCCGCCGGTCCGCATCAGGCGCGGGGCTCAGGCCGGCGGCCTGCAGCCGGGCGAACACATAGCGATCGACTTCGGTCTCCGACCAGTTGTCCTTCAGCACGGGCGGCGGCACGGCCTGCGGGGGCTGGAAGGACCAGAACTGTCGCTCCACTTCCATATCAATCGTTCGCCCCGTGCTCGACGCCGCCAGTTCGGGTGCGTCGGTGCGCGGGTCAAAGGCGCCTTGCGTGATCCAGGTTTCAAAATCCGCGATCACTTTGTCCGACAGACGCCCGGCCGGAGGCATCTCGACGCCTTCGTAACGGAGCGCTTCCATGAGCGGGCTCTCGTCCGGCTTGCCAGCGATGACGGCCGGTCCCGAGTCTCCGCCGGTGAGCAGTCCCGCGGCCGAATCCACGCGCAGGCCGCCTTTGATTTCTTTCGAATCGGCAGCATGGCATTCATTGCAGTGCTGGATCAGCACGGGCCTGATGCGTGCTTCAAAAAAGGCACGCTGCTCCGCCTCGCCAGCCTGGAGACGGGGCGCCAGGACGCCGCCCAGAAAGCTCGTCCACAAACCGCCAGCCAGCAATAAAAGTGAATAACGGTGCATAGAAATCCCATAGAGGAGGCCGAAGGGCCGATCGGTGAGCCAAAGGGGAACTCTAGTATAAGAAAAAAGCGTTCTTTACGCTTCCTTAAATCAACGGAATTTTGCCGGAAAGGGACGCATTTCCCCACAAAACCCGCCTGCCGATCGTCGAGAAAATCGACAAAACCACCCACAATAGCGGCCGAAATCGTCCCGGTTCCGTCCGGCGCCGCCGATCGGTTGCTGTCAAAGCATCGCTATCACGCCAGACGGACGACGTCACTCGCCCCTCTTCCGCAGGGAGAACCGGGGCGTATTTGGGCAATTTGGCCCGTTGCTCTCCTGTACCGCGCGGCATTCTTTCCTGGCTGGGGCATAATGCCGCGCTCCAGGGAGAAAATGCACGTTTTTCGCCGCTTTTTCCTGTTCGGCGCGCCGGTTGCGTATCATTACCAGCAAGCCCCTTTTACAAGGCGACGCGTACCCGACCTGTTACCTGGAGAACCGACTCATGGCATCTGCTCCGGCTTCGAATACTCACGACCAGATCAACCAGCTGACCGAAGAAATCAAACTCCGCAGCGAACCCTTCCGCCGCCTCGCCGACGAAGTGGGCCGCGTCCTGGTGGGACAGCGGCAGCTGGTGCACCGCATGCTGATCGGCCTGCTGGGAAACGGCCACCTGCTGATTGAAGGCGTCCCCGGCCTCGCCAAAACCACCGCCGTCGCTTGCCTGGCCAAAGGGATTCACACCGAGTTCCAGCGCATCCAGTTCACCCCCGACCTGCTGCCGGCCGACCTCATCGGCACGCTCATCTATCGCCCCCAGGATCAAAAATTCGCCATCCAGAAAGGGCCGATCTTCTCGAACCTGATCCTGGCCGACGAGATCAACCGGGCGCCGGCCAAGGTGCAAAGCGCCCTGCTGGAAGCGATGCAGGAACGCCAGGTCACCATCGGCCATGAAACCTACCCGCTGGACGATCCGTTCCTGGTCCTGGCCACGCAGAACCCGATTGAACAGGAAGGCACCTACCCGCTGCCCGAGGCGCAGCTGGACCGCTTTATGCTGAAGGTGATCGTCGGCTACCCGAACCGGGACGAAGAAAAAGTGATTCTCAGCCGCATGTCGCGGACCCGACCCGCGCTGGATATCACCCCCACGACCACCCCGGCGGAGATCCTCAGCGCCCGCGACCTGATCGATCAGATTTATGTCGACGACAAAGTCTGCGACTACATTGTCGACCTCGTCATGGCGACCCGCGACCCGGGCGCCTACAAGCTGCCCATCGCCGATCTGATCCAGTTCGGCGCCTCCCCGCGGGCGACGATCAACCTGACGCTGGCGGCGAAAGCGAACGCCTTCCTGGCCGGTCGCGGTTACGTGACGCCGGCTGATGTGAAGCACATCGCCCCCGACGTGCTGCGGCACCGGGTGATCATTACGTACGAGGCGGAAGCGGAAGAGAAAACGTCTGACGACGTGGTGCGAGCGATCCTCGACTCCATGCCTTCGCCGTAGCGCCGTCCTTGCCGTTTCGTCCTGTTCGTTTCGCCATTGCGTTGCGAGTTGCATCGCCCGTCCTTCGTCCGCTGGAGAACCTGCATGATCCCCCGCGAAGTCTTGCGCAAGATTCGCCGTATCCAGATTCGCACTTCGCATCTGGCCGACAACCTGCTGGCCGGGCAGTACCATTCGGCCTTCAAGGGTCGCGGCATCGAGTTCGAAGAGGTCCGGCCGTACCAGGTCGGCGACGACGTTCGCGCCATCGACTGGAACGTGACGGCCCGCTCGGGCGAGACCTACGTGAAGCTGTTCCGCGAAGAGCGACAGCTGACGGTCAACCTGCTGGTCGACCTGAGCGCCTCGCAGGGGCTGGGGACGCACTGGCAATCGAAGCGCGAGCTGGTGACAGAACTTGGCGCCGCCCTGGCGTTCTCGGCGATCAAAAACAACGACCAGGTCGGACTGACGCTGTTCACCGACCAGATCGAAAAAATCGTGCCGCCGGCCAGCGGCAGTCGTCATGTGTTGCGAGTGATCCGCGATCTGCTATACACGCAGCCGATCGGCAGCGGCACCAGCCTGTCCCAGGCGCTGGATCATTTGTGCCGCGGTCGCAAGCGCCGGTCGGTCGTGTTCCTGGTCAGCGATTTCCAGGATACCGGTTATGAACGCTCGCTGAAAATCGCCCGGCGGAAGCACGATATCATTCCGATCGTGGCAGCCGACCAGCGAGAGTTTGAGCTGCCCAATGTGGGCCTGCTGGAACTGATCGATTCCGAAACCGGCCAGGCCGTGCAGCTGGACACCTCGAACAAACGCCAGCGACGCTGGTACGCCGAACAATCCCAGCAACGGGCTGAAGAGCGGGACCGTCTGTTTCGCCGACTCCGCATGGACCCCATCCACGTATTCACGGGCGAGGACTTCGTCGACCCGCTCCGCAAGTTTTTCCAGAACCGAGAACGCCGACGATGAGATACACGCACACCCCACAACCGCCCGCCCGCTCGGGACTTGAAAAAGATAACCGGCAGATTCTCGTTCGTTGTTTTGAGAAAGAGCAGACGCCGGAAAGTCGACTTTCACTCCGTGAAAGCAGGCGTTCGTTTGCGGAGCAAAAGACGACATACCGTCGACTTCCGTCAGCCAAACGTTTCTCGTTCCCCGCGGCCGCACTGCTACTCTGCAGTCTGCTGCCGGCTGGTATCGCAGCGCGTCCCGCCGTCGCGGCCCCGCCAGTCAGCGCTGCCCCGTCCGACAACCCGAATACAACCACGCCGTTGACCGCCAGTCGTCAGGGCGGGCCGGTGGAACTGACCGTCGCGATTGACAAGGCGACGGCCCAGATTGCCGAACCGATCACGCTGACGCTCACGGTGCAAGCGCCGGAACAGGTCACCGTCTCCCTGCCTCCGCAGCCGGCGACGCTGGGCCCGTTCACCGTGCTGCACGTCTCCGACGCGCTCGATCTGCCGACGGCCGGCGGCCGGCAGTCGGTCCGCCAGTATCAACTGGAATGCCTGACCGCCGGCCCGCAAACGGTGCCGGCGATCGCCGTGAGTTATACGGATCGACGCAGTGAGCCGACCGTCAGCGAGTTGCTGGAGTCGCCCACGCTGCAGGTCAACATTGCGAGCGTGCTGGAAGGAACGCCCGACCCGCTCGCGTTTCGCGACTTGAAAGATGTTGTCGAACTGCCGGAGGAGCCGCCGACTTCGTACGCCTGGCTGGCCTGGTCGCTGGGAGCGGCCGCCGTGCTGAGCTGCGCGGGAGCCGCGCTCCTGCTCTGGCCCCATCGCCGAAGCTCGCTGCCGCCCGGTCGCTGGGCGCTGGCGGAACTGGCTGCCCTGGAGGAAAGCGATCTGGTGGCGGCCGGCGAGACGGAACGTTTTTATGTGCGACTGACCGACATTGTCCGCCAGTTTATCGAACGCCGGTTTGAGATCGGCGCGTCGACCTTGACCACGGCCGAGTTCCTGGATCAGGCCACCCGGCGGGAAGCGCTGGGACCGGACCAGCAGCGCGTGCTGAAAGAGTTCCTGTCACAGGCCGACCTCGTCAAGTTCGCCCGCTTCCAGCCCAACCCGACCGACGCCGCCGGCGCGATCGACGTCGCCCGACAGTTCGTCGTACAGGCGGCCGAACCGTCGCCCGCAACGCCGTCGCCCACAACGCCATCGCCCGGTTCGTCATCGCCGTCATCCGCATCGCCTGCGGCTCCCTCAGAGAAGGAGAACGCCTGATGTTTCATGCCCCTTCAGCCTGGTTTTTGCTGTTGCTGTTGCTGGTTCCGCTGCTGGTGTGGCGGATGCTGGCCAGCCGGCGCCGGGCCGCCATTTTGTTCAGTTCGACGGCCTGGTTCGCCCAGGTGACGCCCAGCTGGAAACAGCGTTTACGCTGGCTGCCCGGCGCGCTCCGGGTGGCGGCGATCGTGCTGCTGATTGTCGCGCTGGCCCGGCCGCAGGAAGGCCGGAAACAGACGATCGTCGACAGCGAAGGGATCGCCATTGAGATGGTCGTCGACCGCTCCGGCAGTATGCAGGCGATGGACTTCGAAGTGGACGGCCAGCCTGTCGATCGGCTGACGGCCGTGAAAGATGTCGCCGGCAAGTTCATCACCGGCGGCGATCGGCTGGAAGGTCGCACCAGCGACCTGGTCGGTCTGGTGACGTTCGCCGGGCATGCCGACGGCGTGGCCCCGCCGACGCTGGATCATCCTTACCTGATCGACGAGCTCGACCGCACGCAGATCGCCCTGGATCGCAGCGAAGACGGCACGGCGATCGGCGACGCCATCGGCCTGGCGGTGGAGAAGCTGACGTCGCTCGGCCAGGACGAACAGCGGAAGATCAAAAGCAAAGTCGCCATCCTGCTGACCGACGGCGAGAACAACGCGGGCGATCTCGATCCCGTCCAGGCCGCCGAACTGGCCTCCGCCATGGGCGTCAAAATTTACACGATCGGCGTCGGCACCCAGGGCCGCGCTCCGGTGCCGGTGGTGGATCGTTTTACGGGCCGCCGCCAGCTGCAGTGGGCCCGCGTGAACATCGACGAAACGACCCTGAAAAAAGTCGCCGCCGCCACCGGCGGCCAGTACTTCCGGGCGACCGATACGGCCTCGCTGGAAGCGATTTACAAAGAGATTGACCAGCTGGAGAAAAGCCGCGTGGAAGCGCGGCACTACACCGACTATCGCGAACTGGCGATTGAGCCAGTCTACGCCGGCGCCATGACATTGCCGCCGGTCGTGCTGGTCGCCTTCCTGCTGCTATCGGCGCAACTTGTGCTCAGCCATACCTGGTTTCGACAAATCCCCGCGTGAGCGATTTCATGGATATTCAATTCGGCAATTTTACTGCGTTGCATCTGCTCTGGGTCGTGGCGGCCGTGATGGTCGTCGTGCTGTTCGCCATGGCGGCCCGGCGCCGGGCGCTGGCCCGTTTCGCCACCTCCAATCTGGTCGGACGCCTGGCTCTCGCCGGTAACCGCGGCCGGCAGTGGATCAAAGCGATCCTGGCGACGGCGGCCCTGGCCTTGATGGTCGTGTCGCTGCTCGACATCCGCTGGGGGAAAGCCTGGCGAGAGACGCCGCAGAAAGGGATTGAAGTAATGTTTGTACTGGATGTGTCCCGCTCCATGCTGGCGGAAGACGTCGCCCCCAACCGGCTGGACCGGGCCAAACGGCAGATCGGCGATATGGTCGAAGCGATGGCGGGCGACCGCGTGGGACTGGTCGCGTTCGCCGGCACGGCCCGTCGCCTGGTCCCGCTGACCAGCCACTACCATGACTTCCAGCAGACGCTCCAGAGCGCCGGCCCGCTCGATGTCGATCGCGGCGGCTCTCGCCTGGGCGACGCCCTGAAACTGGCGTCCGAAGGCTTCCTGGATCAGACGGGCGACCACAAAGCGATCGTCGTGTTTACCGACGGCGAAGACCAGGAAAGCAAGCCGGTCGAAACGGCCGAGCAACTGCACCGCGACCACGGCATTCGCATCTTCACCGTCGGCCTGGGCGACTTCGAACAAGGCGCCCGGATCCCGGTGCAGCAGGGGAACCGCGGCCGGTCGTACATGGAATACGAAGGCCAGCAGGTCTGGTCGAAAATGAACGGCGCCACGCTGGAACAGGTCGCCCTCGCCGCCGACGGCGCCTACATTCCGGCCGGCGTGAAGCAGGTTGACATGGGCCAGGTGTATCACCGCTATGTGTCGCAGGTGGAACAGCGCGACTTTGAAACGGCCCGCATCCATAGCTATCTGCCGCGGTTCCAGTGGTTCGTCGGCCTGGCGTTATTGCTGCTGACGATCGACACGCTGTTGCCCGCCGTCCGTCGTCGCCGGGAGACCTCGGGGGGAGCATCGCCGTCGCTGGCGACCGCCGCCTCGACCTCTTCGCGTAACAAAGCGGCCGCCGCCACGAGTCTGGCGATGTTGCTGCTCCTGCCGCAGATCGGCTCCGCCGCGGAGCCCGCCGATCTGGTCCGCAAGGCCAACCAGGCCCTGCACGCCGGCGAATTCGACCAGGCAATGGCCGACTACCAGCAGGCCGCGGAGAGCGATCCGAACCGACCCGAACTGCTCTATAACCAGGCCGTCGTGCAGTATCGCCAGGGGCAGTACGATCAGGCCCGCCAGCTGTTCGCCCAGGCGACCGCCACGGCCGACTCGGCCCTGGACGCCAAGGCCCGCTACAACCTGGCCAACTGCGACTACGCCGAGGCGGTCCAGCTGGCAACCAGCGACAAGCCGGCCGCCATCGAGCGACTGCAGTCCGCCATCCCCCAGTACCGGGCCGCCCTCCAGGGCGACCCGACCGACACCGACGCCCGGGCCAACCTCCAGCTGGCCCAGCTGCTCATCAATCAACTCCAGCAAGAAGAAGAGCAGGAGCAGCAGGATGAACAGCAGAAGGACGATCAGCAGAAGGACGACCAGCAGCAGGACGACCAGCAAAAGGACGACCAACAAAAGGACGACCAGCAGCAGGACGGCCAGCAGCAGGACGACCAGCAGCAGGACGGCCAGCAGCAGGACGGCCAGCAGCAGGACGGCCAACAGCAGGACGACCAGCAGCAGGACGGCCAACAGCAGGACGGCCAGCAGCAGGACGACCAACAGCAGGACGGCCAGCAGCAGGACGACCAGCAGAACGACGGCCAACAGCAGGACGGCCAGCAGAAGTCGGAAGACGAACCGCAGGAGCCGTCCGACCAGCAGGGTCAACCGTCGCCCGATGGCGAAGAGGCGAACGACCCCGCCCAGCAACCGCCCGCCGGCGGCCAGCCAGGCGAGGCCTCGCCCGACGACCAGGGCGAGGAGCTGCCGGCCTTCGACAACACCCGGTCGATGACCAAAGAAGAAGCCCAGAAAATGCTGCAGGCGGTCCGCGACCGCGAGCTGCTGCGACACCTGCAGCAACAGCGGCAAACCCAGCGTCAGCGTCTGCCGGTCGATCGCGACTGGTAACGGCCGGCAGAACGGGCGCCCCTGCCCGTTCCCGCTGAGAAAGACCGTCGGAGTCTCGTTCGTCGTTTCGAGGAACGACAGACGCCGGACAGTCGCCTTTCACTCCGTGAAAGGACACGTACTTTCGCGGAGCGAAAGTCGACTTTCTGCGCCGGCTGGTTCGCAAAACAACCCAACCAGAATCGACAGTAATTGACTTAGCGCTCCGAGCAAAAGCACACCCTGCACGTCGTTCCTGACGACAACCAACCGGCTCAACCGCCCCTTTATTCATACGCATCGAGCTTTCCCATGAAACTCTTCTCCCCCCTCTCTTCTCTGCGTTCCGCCCTGCCCTGCACGCTCGTGCTGATCGCCCTGGCCATGGGCCCCGCTTCCCTGGCCAGGGCGGCCGAAGTGAATGCCGCGATTTCCTCGCGGGAAGCGTATGTCGGAGCGCCTGTCACACTGCAGGTGGAAATCGCCAACGCCAGTGACTTTGACGAACCGACGGTGCCCGATATCGACGGGCTGGAGATTCGCTCCGCCGGCTCGCCACGCCGCAGTTCGCAAACGACCATCATCAACGGCCGTCGCACCGACCGCACTTCGGCCGTGTACGTCTGGCAGGTGATCCCCCGTCGGGAAGGGACGTTCGAAATCCCGGCCCTGCAACTGCAGGTCGACGGCCGCACCGAGACCACCGATCCGCTGCGGTTCGTCGTCGCCAAAAGCGAAACGGGCGACCTGCTGTTTGTCGAAGTCACCGGGCAGCAGGAAAAAATCTACGTCGGCCAACCGCTCACGCTGACGCTCAACGTGTGGATCAAACCGTACCGCGACGCCAAACACTCGCTGACCCTGACCGAAGCGAACATGTGGCAGCTGCTTTCCGACGGAACCCGCTGGGGCGCCTTTAGCGACCGCATGCAGGAGCTGGCCCGGAACAACCAGCGGCCGGGCGGACAAGAAGTGCTGCGCCCCGACGCCAACGGGGAGGAGCACGCCTACTACCGCTACCAGGTCGAGGCGACCGTCTATCCCAAACGACCCGGCCAGATCGATGTGGGCGACGTGCAAGTGGTGGTCAACTACCCGACCCGACTGGAGGCCGCGCGCGATCCGTTCGGCGCCATGTTCGACGATGACTTTTTCCCAGGCGGCTCGCCGTTCCCTGGCGGCTTTGGCCGTTCACGCCGGAACACGCTGACCGTTTCCGCCACGCGACCGGCCGTGGCCGAAGCCAGCGTGGAGCCGATCGAAGTTACTCCCATCCCGACCGCGGACCGCCCCTTCGACTACCGCGGCGCCGTGGGCGAGTATCAGATCGCCACCCAGGCGGCGCCGACCAGCGTCAAGGCGGGCGACCCCATCACGCTGCACATTGGCGTGTCGGGGGACGGGCCGATGGAGCTGGTGGCCGCGCCGCCTTTGGCCGACCTGCCGAACCTGACGGCCGACTTCCAGGTTTCCCGCGAGCCGCTGGCCGGCCTGGTGCAGGATAACGTCAAGCTGTTCACCACCAGCATTCGCCCGCGTCGGGAAGGGATCACGCAGATCCCCGCCATCCCGCTATCGTACTTTGATCCGGTCGCCGAGAAGTTCGTCACCGTGCACAGCGAGCCGATCACCATCGAAGTCGCCCCCGCTGACCGCCTTGCCCTCGGGGCCATTGTCGGCGGCAACCAGGACGCCGGTTCGCCCGACAAGGACGACGCCGATACCCCGGCGTCGCTGGATCTGTCCTCTTACCTGGGCGCCGATGCGGCCCATTCGTCGACCTCGCCGGCCGGCTGGCCGTGGCTGTGGGCCCTGCTGCTGCCGCCGCTGGTCGTGGTCGCCGTCGGCCTGTTCCTGCATCGTCAGCGTTGGCTGCCGCTGTTTGTTGGCGGTGCAAAGCAGCGTCTGCGGAGCGGACTGAAAGCGATCGAAGCGGCCGCATCGCCGTCGGCAGTCGCCAGCGTGGTTCGCGACTTTTCGGAAGGAATGGACGGCGCGAAGAAAGACGGCAAGATCGCTGCCCTGCTGAACGCGTGCGAGCAGGCAGCCTATGCGGGTGCGAGCGACGTGCAGCTGGACGAACTCAAAGCGAAGGCGACCGCGTTACTGCCGGAACTGGCCGCGTCCCGTTCCCAGCAGACGACGGGCCAGACGCACGCGCCGCGGAACGTTCGCCGCCAGGCGGCGTTTGCCTGCCTGGCGCTGGCGGGACTCGCCGTGGCCGTGCCCGCCGGGACGATGCTGGCGGGCTGGTTGCCCGAGCAGCAGGAGCCGACCGTTTCGTCGCCGGCTCCGGCCGCGACGAACGTCCTGCCCGGTCTGACCGACACGCAGCGCGAGGCGATCCTGGCGGAAGCGAACGCCGCCAGCCAGCGCGGCCAGCAGGCGATGGCCAGCGATGCGGCCGCCATGAAGGAAGCGTTCTCCACCGCCGCCCTGAAGTACCAGCTGCTGGTCGACGCGGGCGTGCAAAACAGCCGGCTGTACGGCAACCTGGCGAACGCCTGCCTGCAGTCGGGCGAGCTGGGCCGCGCCATCGCCAGCTACGAACGAGCCCTGCAGCTCGATCCGTCCAACCACCAGGCCCGCGTCAACCTGCACGCCGCCCGCCAGGCGGTTGTGTCGCCCGGCGAACCTGCAGCCGCGTCCTTCTCCTGGACCGGCCTGGCGGCGGGGCTCAACCGCTACCTGCCGCCGACTTCGCGCTGGCTGCTCCTGGCGACCGCCTGGATGCTGGCGTGGGGCGTGGTTCTGCTGCGTTTGTTCTGGTCGGGACACAGTTGGAAATACGCCATGCTGCCGGCGGCGGCGTTGCTGCTGATTGCGGTCGCGCTGGTCGGCACGGATCGCTGGCTCGGCGATACGAACCACCAGGCGATCGTGGTGGCGAAGGCCGTCGTACTGCATCAGTTCCCGCTGGAGAACGCCCCGGCCGTCACGGGCCAGCCTTTGCCCGAAGGCGAAGCAGTCGCCGTGCTGGACCAGCGCGACGCCTGGCTGGAAATCCGGACCCCCAGCGGCCAGACCGGCTGGGTCAAGTCGCCGCAAGTCACGCAGCTTGGCGGTCGGTCGACGGATGCGTGAAATTGAAGCAGCAGACGAAGAATAAAGAAGAGGGATTCACCGCCGAGAAGGTGGTGAATCCTTCTTTTTTTCCGTAGCGAGCGTTTGCTGACGTGCCAGGATTCGAGTCCCCGCCTGACGCTCCAGGAACAGGCCGGTTACAATCGTGGCTGCTGGCCGGGGGGAGCTAGCTCCCTGTTCGTTTGTTTACTGACACGCGGCCCGGCCGCCAAGGAGAGACGTATGTTGTGGACGATTATCGGAATTCTGTGCGTGATCTGGCTGGTGTCCGTCCTGCTCAAGGCGACCGTCGGCGGATTGATCCACCTGCTGCTGGTCATCGCGGTGATCGTGCTCATCTTCCGCCTGGTCAGTGGCCGCAAGCTCGTTTAACCGGCGGACAGACGTCGTCGGTCGAACGGTTCTTTCCGTTACGGCGTCAGGGCCGAGAAGTCGGCGAAGACCAGGTAGATCGTGAAGACAATCAGGATCAGCACCAGGCCCGCCGGAATCGCGTAACGCCATGGCGTCATGTCGACGGCGCCCACATCTTCCTGCACGAATTCTGTTTCGCGCGGCCAGATCTCTCCGATCACCAGCATCATTATCATCAGCCAGCTAAAGACGATGCCCAGGAAATGGTACTCGTGCAGCGAGCTGACAATCTTGTCAAACGGCGACACAAAGTAGCCGATCGCAATCACGGCAAACCCGGCCACCAGCCCCAGCCTGGCCGCAATCGCCGGGACCCGCCGGGTCAACATGCCGACCAGCACCACCGCCAGCACGGGGATGAAATACATCCCGTTCATTTTCTGCAGGTGGTCAAAAATGCTCTCGGTGTTCGCCAGCAAAGGGGCGATCGCCATCGCCAGCACGGCGACCGTCCAGCCAAAATACTTGCCGCTGCGGACCACCTCGGCTTCGGTCGCTTTCGGATATAGCAGCCGCTTGTAGAGGCCCAGGCTGAACAGCGTACAAGAGCTGTTGAGGGCCGAGTTAAAGCTGGACAGAATTGCGCCGATCATGACGGCCGCAAAGAAGCCCGTTAGCGGAGCCGGCAGCACGCGGTTGACCAGCATGCCGTACGCCTTGTCGGCGGCCACATCCTGCCCGGCGAACAAGCTAAAGGCCAGCATCCCCGGAATCACCAGGTAAAGCGGTCCCAGCAGTTTTAACGCGCCCGTCAGCAGCACTCCTTTTTGCCCTTCGGCCAGGCTGCTGGCGCCGAACGTCCTTTGGATGATCTGCTGGTTGGTCGTCCAGTAAAACAGGTTAATCAGAAAGATGCCGGAGAAGATCGTGCCGAACGGAACCTTCGTCTGGGGTCCTCCGACCGAATTGAACCGCTCCCGCTGCTGCGTCCACAACGTATCCAGGCCGCCCGACAGCCCGCCTTCGCCGCCCAGGGCAAACAGCGCGAACACCGTAATCAGCAGTCCGCCCACCAGCAGGCCCACGCCATTGAGCGTGTCGGAAACGGCGACCGTCCGCAGTCCGCCAAAGAGCGCATAGATCGAACCGATCACGCCGACCAGAATCACAATCAACCACAGCGACGTCGCTTCCGGATCCAGACCCAGATAAGCGGGCGCCCCGCCCAGCAGCGACGGCACATCGAGAATCCCCATCAAACCAATCGCGCCCGTGTACAGAATAATGGGCAAAAGAATGCCGACGTACGCCAGCAGAAAAATGATGGTGGTGATCAGCTGCGTCTGCCGGTCAAAGCGAATCTCCAGATACTCCGGGACAGTCGCCACGCCGCTTTTCAAGAACCGCGGCAGGAAGAACCAGGCCATGAACACCAGGGCCACGACACAGACCACCTCCCAGACCATCACGCACAGGCCATCCTTAAAGGCGGCCCCATTCAGCCCCACCATCTGCTCGGTCGACAGGTTCGTCAGCAACAGCGACCCGGCAATCAGCGGAAAGGTCAACGACCGCCCCGCCAGAAAATACCCGCCTGTGCTGGCGTGGTCATCGTGCCGGGTGAACCACCAGGTCAACATGGCGACCAGGCCGGTAAAGAACAAAAAAGAGAGGAGAGTCAGCGTCAGGTCCATCAGAGCTCTTTCTATTGCCAGCGATCAAATCCCCGCCAGGTCCGCCGTCCGCCAGGCCGGCGCGTCGCACGTTAGCCGCTTTTCGACCGCTGCATTCCCCGCGTTTTGCGGATCAAAAAAACGGTATGCCGGGCGTCGATCGGTTAAAATGCGTTTCTGCGGAAGGCGCCATTGTTACAGAATCCGGCCGCAACTGCTGCCGGCTAATTGTTGACATGGGCCCTTCCCTCGCTTATTCATATATGAAATCGCTTTCAAAGATTGTCGATTCCCGCAGGAAAGATCCCGCCCTGCCGCAGCCCGCCTGTCGCCAACTGTTGACGCCGCCATGGAAAAGAGGAAACCGATGAACGTCTCCCGCCGGAACTTTCTCAAAGCGCAGGGCGCCGTGCTCACGCTCCCTTTTCTGCCCTCGCTGGCGCACGGAAAGGAAGGCCCGCTGGCCGGAGCAAAGCCCAGCAAAAAGCTGGTGATCATGTATCTGCCCAACGGTATCGTCCGCCGCTGTTTCTTCCCCGGCGAAGAAGAAGCCGACCTCCCCGGCTTCATCGGCAACTTCAACGCCGATAAAACCAAAAACGAACGCCGCATCCCCAACAAGCCAGGCATCGGACCGCTGGAGCTCACCTCGACCATGCAGCCGCTGGCCGACATCGCCGGCGATATCAGCCTGGTCACCGGGCTGGAACGCACCTACAAGAATGGGCAGGACGTGCATGCCCAGGGCGCTTCCTGTTATCTGACCAGCCTGTCGCCCGAACAGGCCGAAGCCCAGGGCGAGCGGCACCCGAACGGCCGCACGCTGGACCAGGTCATCGGCGACGCAGTCGGCGGCAACACGATCTTCAGAACGCTTGAAATCAGCTGCAACGGTTTCACGGCGCCGAAAGAGCCGATCGAGTTTGACAACATCTCCTGGTACGGTCCCGACAAGATCGCCCCTTCCATCCGCGATCCGCAAAAACTGTACGACCGGCTGTTCCTCCGCGACAGCTACCGCGCACACGTAGCCGATGTGACCGACCTGGTGCTGGCCGACGCCCAGTCCCTGTCCCGCAAGCTGGGCCGGGCCGATCAGGAAACGCTAAGCCAGTACATGCAGATGGTCCGCGACATTGAAATCCGCATTGAGAAAATGCAAAAGCTGCTCGTCGGCGTGGACATCCACATCCCCAAAGACGCAGTCCTCCCCCGCGGCGAATACATCAAACTGCAGACCGACCTGATGCTGCTCGCTTTTCAAATGGGCATCACCAACATTTCCACCTTCATGATCGGCCCCGAACGCTGGGATGCGACCCTGCTTTATGAAGGCGTGTTCGACAAGCCCGTCCAGCACCACAGCATGACCCACAACCAGCGCGGCGAAGGCTACAAGGAACTGCAGAAGATCGACCTGTTCCATATGGAACAGCTGGCCTACCTGGTGCGCCGGATGAAAGAAACCCAGGAGGCCGACGGCAGCAGCCTGTACGACAATTCCCTGGTCGCCTTCGGAGCCGGCCTGGGCGACGGCGCCACGCACCAGTACTACGACCTGCCGATGATCGTCGCCGGCAAAGCCCAGGGACAGATCAAACAGGGGCGCATCGTCCGCCTGAAAAGCGGCACGCTCTGTTCGAACATGTGGCTCACCATCGCCCAGTTGATGGGGCTGGAGATCGACTCCTTCGCCGACAGCGACGGCGTCATTTCCGACCTGTGGACCTAGGCCGTCCTGCCTGCCTTGCCTTCGAACTGCGTCCTTCCCGCCCATCCGAAAAGCCGTCCCTCATGCCTGCTGGAACTAGCCACCCTTTGACCTGTCGGCGACTTCTGTTGCTGCTCTCCCTGTTGCTGGCTGGTCCGGCGACGATCTTCTCCCCTGCGCTTTGCCAGGCTGAGGACTTCGACCGCGAATGGGCGGTGGTGGTGCAGCAGAAATGCCTCAAGTGCCATGGCGGGAAAGAAATCAACGGCGAGGTCGACTTCCGACTGACGGCGACGGCCGAGCAGTTCCTGGCCGACCCGGAACTGCTGGATCGCATGATCGATGCGATCGCTTCCGGGCAGATGCCGCCGGAGACGGAACCGCCGCTGCCCGAGCAAACGCAAACGCAGTTCGTCGCCGCCTTGAAAACGCTCCTTCGCCAGGCCGCTGCCGACGACGACCTGCCGCCCCCGCAGCTCCGGCGTTTGAACCGCTTCCAGTACAACAACTCGGTGAAGGATCTGTTCCGGCTCAATCGCGATATCTTTCCGCTGCCGGAAAAACTGATGACCCGCCAGGACGATTACCTGCGCCGCCGCACCGGTCAGATGCCGGACCAGGTGCGGGCTTCCTCCCAGGCGCTACAGCCGGCCGCCGGTCTGGCCGGGGTGCAGGCGTTCCCCAAAGACCTCCGCGCTGAGCATGGCTTTGACAACCAGGCGAACCAGCTGACGCTGTCCCCCTTGCTGCTGGATGCGTATCTGCGGCTGAGCGTATCGATCGTGGAAAGCCCGGACTTTAACGCCGCGAACGTCGGCGTGTGGAACGACCTGTTCCAGCCCCCGGCGCCGGGCGTCGATCAGGGCGAAGAGATCCGCCGTCGACTGGCCCCGTTCCTGCGACATGCGTTCCGCGGTCCGGTCGAGGACGCCGCGCTCGAACGTTACGGGGCCTTTGCGGCGGCGAAACTCGCCCAGGGGATGCCGTTTACCGACTGCATGAAAAAGACCGCGTCGGCCGTGCTTTCGTCTCCCTTGTTTCTTTATCGGTCAGCCGCCAGCAGCCAGGCGGAAATTCCCTTCGAAGTCGCCAACAATCTGTCGTACTTTCTCTGGGCCAGTTGTCCTGACGAAGAGCTGCTGGATCTGGCGGAAGACGGCCGTCTGCTGCAGCCCGAAGTCCTCAACGCGACGATCGACCGGATGCTGGCCGACCCCCGCATCGAGCGTTTTCTCGATGCGTTCCCGGCCCAGTGGATGCAACTGGAGAACCTGCTGGCCGTCACGCCGGACCCCGCCATCAATCGCTACTTCAGCCTGGACCAGAACCATCCGGCCAGCCTGCAGATGGTGCTGGAGCCGCTGCTGCTGTTTGACGCGATGTTTGTCGAAGACCGACCAATCCGCGAGCTGATCGCGCCGGCGTTCAGTTATCGCAGCGACTTCCTGAAAACCTGGTATGCGTCCGACCTGGAACCGCCGCCCGTCGATCTGGCCGCCGTCGCCGCCCAGAACGCAAAGAACGACCAGCAGCGGCAAACTCTCCAGGCCGCGCTCGAAACGGCCCGCTCCCAGAAAGACGCCCTGATCGCTCCCGTGCGAACCCGGCTGCTGCAGGCCCGTAACCAGACCGCCGACAAACCGCTGCTGACCGATCTGAAACCGTACGCCGCGTGGGAGTTCAACGGCGACCTGAAAGATTCCGTAGGCAACCTGGACCTGAGAGCAGAAGGGAAGATTGAATACGCGGATGGCATGGTCGTGCTCAACAAGTCGTACCTGATCAGCCAGCCGCTGCCGATCGATCTGCAGGCCCGCACCTTCGAGGTCTGGTGCGAAGTGGACGACCTGAACCAGCGCGGCGGCGGCCTGATGGGGATCCAGGGGCCGAACAGGGTTTTCGATACGATCGTCCTGGGCGAAAGGAAACCGCTGCACTGGATCTCCGGCAGCAACAACTTCCAGCGCACCGAAGACTTCCCCGACTCCACGCCGGAAACGGCAGCCGGCAAGCGACTGCATTTGACGATGGTCTATGCGGCCGATGGTGTGATCACCCTGTACCGGAACGGCGTTCCCTATGGGCAGCCCTATCGCAAAGGGGCGTTCACGTTCCCCGCCGGCACAAGCTCGATCCTGTTCGGCCTGCGGCATCTGCCGGCCAGCGGGAACCGCTTCCTGTCCGTCCGGATTGACCAGGCCCGCCTGTTCGACCGGGCCCTGACCGCCGACGAAGCGGCCGCCCTGGCCAGCGGCTCGGCGTATCTCCCCCGGGAGGAGCTGCTCCAGGCGTTCACCGCCGAACAAAAAGCGGCCCACGCCGCCTTGGAAGCGGCGATCCAGCAGGCCGAGTCCGCCCTGGCGAAGGTTCCCGCCAACCAGAATCCAGAACAGGTGCGGCAGGAAGCCCAGAAACGCTTCGACGACGAGATCCGCCGGAAGCTGCAGTCGCAAACCTTCGCCCGGGTCGCAACCGACGACCCGCGTTACGGCGGCGTGATCACCAACGCCGCCATGCTGAGCATGACCTCCGGGACCCGGCGAACCCACCCCATCGCCCGCGGCGCCTGGGTGATCGAAGTGATCCTGAACGACCCGCCCAACCCGCCGCCGAACGATATTCCGCCGTTGCGTGAAGTCGAATCTTCGAAACCGCTTACGGTCCGGGAGAGGTTCGCCATCCATCGCAGCAATCCGTCCTGCGCCGGCTGTCACTCCCAGCTGGACCCGCTGGGCTTTGCGCTGGAAAACTTCGACATCACCGGTCGCTGGCGGGACAAGTACGAAAACGGCCTGGCCGTCGACGCCAGCGGCGTGCTGATGCGCAAGCACCCGTTCACCGACGTGGTTGAATTCAAGGCGTCGCTCATGCAGGAGGAACGGCGTTTTGCGGAAGCGTTCACGGCCCACCTGTTGCGGTTCGCCCTGGCGCGGGAACTGCGCCCGGCCGACTCCCTCACGCTGGAAGCGATCATCGACCGGACCGAACCGAACGATTTCAAGTTCCAGTCGCTGTTACGCGAAGTGGCCCGCACCGCCGCCAGCCTGCCGCCCTTCAAAGACAACCCGGCGGACCCATAGCTCGCAGGACGAAAAGCGAAAGACTGCCAGAGGGAAGAGCGTCGTTTCACACGGCAGCTGACGACACTACGTCCGCAAAAGGTTTCTCGTTCCAAGTGGCGCCGGCGGTCCGCATGAACGACAATCGACGGACACACATCCGTGTTCTGCAGAACCTGACCGCGCGCGAGCGCTACCCCTGGAGGAATCCCATGATAACCCGTTTCCCGATTCTCGCCGCTGGCCTGTTGCTGGCCTTTGCCTCCGTGTCATCTGCGGCCGCGCCCCATCCCAATGGCGTGGTCTGGGAGGGGGACAAAGGTCCCGGCGTGGGGAAGCATATCGTCTTTATCGCGGGCGACCATGAGTACCGCGGCGAAGAAACGCTGCCGGCCCTGGCCCGCATCCTGGCCAAACATTATGGCTTCAAGTGCAGCTTCTTTGTCACGACCGATCCTAAAGACGGCACGATCAATCCCGGCAGCAACCATATCACCGGGCTCGAAGCGCTCAAAACGGCCGACCTGATGGTCGTGTTCACCCGCTTCCAGGCGTTCGACGACGAGCAGATGCAGCACATCGACGATTACCTCGCCACCGGCAAACCGGTGATCGGCCTGCGGACCAGCACCCACGGCTTCAAGAAACTCCAGGGCGAATTCGCCCGCTACAACGACGGCTACAAAGGGGACGACAAAGCCTGGGAGAACGGCTTTGGCGAAGCGATCCTGGGCGAGCACTGGGTCGGCCACTACGGCCGCAACCATCAGCAAAGCTCCCGCCTGCAGCTGCAGGCCGACCAGGCCGACCACCCGATCCTGCGCGGCGTGAAAGATGTCCACACCCAGTGTGGCGGTTATAACGCCCACCCGCGTGAAGGCAGCGTGGTCCTGGCCAAAGGGGAGATTCTCAACGGGATGAAAATCGACGACCCGGCCGACCCCAGCAAGGAGATCCTCCCCGTCGCCTGGGTGCGACAGTACAAAAGCGACAATCCCCAGTCCCGCGTCTTCGCCACCACGCACGGCGCCTCGGAAGACATCCTGAACGAAGGCTTCCGCCGCATGCTGGTCAACGCGCACCTGTGGTGCCTGGGTCTGGAAGACGCCATCAAACCCGACAACGACGTCTCCTTTGTCGGCCCCTACAATCCGCTCACCTTCAAGTTCGGCGGCCATCGCCAGGGCGTCAAACCGTCCGACCTCGAAGGCTACGACAGCCCCATCCTGGGCAAGTAGTCAGAAGCACAGGAAGACAAGAAGAGGAGTTCGCCGCGGTCTCTGCGGTGAACCTCTTTTTTGAGAGACTTTTCTGAGAGACTTACGGCGCCGTAAAGGTCGCGACATTCGCCGTGACTTCGCCGGTCCAGACGTTCTCCAGGTCAAACTCTTTGCCGGCTTCCGGATTGACGAACGTCACGGCCACCTGGTGATCGCCAGCGGCCGCCGAGTTGATCGCCGCGTTGGGTCGACCCGGGATCGACTGGAAGAAGACCCCCGACTCGGGCGAGTTCGGTCCCACGTAACGCACCCCGCCGGGCGGTATCACGACGAAGTCCCTCTCCTGGACGCCCGCAAGGCGGGCCCGCTGCAGCCAGTCATAATGCACGCTCGCCTGCGGCTGGCCGTCAGGGCCGGTCCACTCCGTCTGCAGCGGCTTGTTGCCGGCGTACCGACAGACGGTGATCGGCTGGTCGGTCGTGTTCTTCAGGCTGAAACGGACTTCAAAAAAAGTCGGTCCCGGCTGCGGCTGGGTTTGGAAAACTTCGCTCCGCGCGACCAGACCGTCGACCGGTTTGCCGCCAGCGACTTTCTCCCGGGCGGCGACCAGATCGACCATTTTCCGCCAGTCGGTTTTGGGCTGGAACTGGAACGGATGGTTGACGACGTAGAAGCCGTTCGCCGCGTCCCGCTTGAGCATCCAGATCCCCTCGACGCCCAGGGCGTACCGCAGATCGGTCGAGACGCCCGGCCCGCCGGCGGCCGGCTGCACCAACTGGATCTGCTTCGGCTGACCCACGCCAGGCAACGACTTCAGCACCCGCAGCACCTCGATCGTCGCCAGATCCTGGGGCCGATTGAAGAGCGCAAAACCGGCCGGCCCGACAGCCGTCACGCGGCCCGCAATGATCAGGTCCGCCTCATCAGCCAGCACTTCCAAAGGAGCCGGAGCCCACATGGCCGAAGCGGCGCCCACACTGGCGCACATGGATAAAAAAGCAAGGCTGGCGGCCAGCCACCGCATCGGATTCCGCTGCATTCGATCAACTCCCCGGTAAACAACCAACCAGCCCCCGTCGGCCAGCCGACATTGAGACGCACCGAGGCGCCGATTCGTTCCCTCCCGCAGGAAAAAAGCTGCATCCGCCGTCTTTTCCCGCGAAAAATCGACGTTCCTGCCCGTTTACGATTCCTGAATCGAAGCAGAACCCGACCTGTTTCCGCGCTGCTCCCGTCGAACGGGCCCGGGCAGGAGCGCCCAAACTGAAGTGCTGTTAAAAGGACGCGTGCTTTCTGCCTACTGATGCCAGTCGCCGATGAACGGCGTGTAGAAACTGCGTTGTGTGCGATAGTGCCAGGTGGGCGAAGAAGGAATGCCTTCCTGCCCCAGCGCGTCGACCGCGACGACCCAGTAGCGCCGCGGGTCCAGGCCGGCGGCGGCGTCGGTATAGTGCGTCTGGTCGATCGGATCGGGCGTGAGCCTCGTGGTCGCCTGGCCGGCGCCTTCGGGACGCGGACCTTTCATCCAGTAGACGCGATAACCCTGGATCCCCTGTTCCGGATTGGCGGCCCACTTGAGGTGGCACTGCTCCCCTTCCTCGCGCGAGAAGAAGTGCTGCGGCGCCGAAGGGATCGTCAAAAAGTACGGGGACGGCCCGCCTTCGGCCCCCTGGGCGTCGACCGCGCGGATGCGATAGGCGTGCACCGCATAGCGGCACGGCCGGCCCTGTTCGTGCAGTTGTTCGGCCCGGAAACGATGCTCGAATAACGCCGGCCCCTGCAGGCGGTGCGGCCGATTCAGGTCGATCGCCGTATCGGTGAACAGGGCGACGGGAAGCGGGTCGGTCGTTAATCTTTCGAAACGGCCAATCGCTTTGATCGCGCCGACGCTCGGCGATTCCAGCGGCGGCGTGTCTTTCCGCAGGCGGATTACTTCGTCCTCGCTGAAAACCTCCACGATCGCCCGTTCGACATGATAGCCGGCAATCCCCTTGGCTCCCGCCGGCGGCTCCCAGGCCAGCTGCACCTTGATGGGCGAGACGACCGAAACGACCACCTCCTCCACCAGCCCCGGCTGCGTACGGGCGACGGCAGCCGATACCGCAGGCGCTGCAACCGACAGAGGCTCCGGCGCAGGTGCGTAGCGGTAGACCCAGATTTGATGCTCCCGCGGCATGTCGGGCTGGCGATCGGTCGCTTTCACGTAGCCATCAATCAGGAACAGGTTCTGATCCGGCACAAAGGTCATCACCCGGTTGCGACTGCCCAGCGGATCCGGCTGGCGCGTGTCGGGCAGGCGGGTCCAGCGATTCTCTCCTGCGTCGAAGCTCCACGTTTCCAGGTGCGGGTCTTTCAGCTTCCCGTCGTCGTCCTGCTCGTCGGAAGCCAGCAGCACGGCGACAATCACCCGGTGCACGCTATCGTAGGCCAGCACCGCGCCGTTGCGATTCGTAGGCGGCTGCTGCGGCGGTTTCAGGTCGATCCAAACGTTCTTCTCCAGGTCATACGCCCAGGTGTGGGGATCGTCAGAGAACTGCGAACCAAACAGGATGTGCAGTTTGCGGGCGGCGTCGTACGCCATGTTGCCGCCGCTGCGGGTCTGCTCGGAACCCAGCAGCGGCTCGTTCCGGGGGTGCATGTCGGTCCAGGTGTTCCTGTGCGGGTCATACACGACCGTCCCGCCGCGATGCCCTTCCCCCCCAAAGACGACCGCCACCTGGTGATCCGTATCCCAGCTGGCGCAGCGGAGCGCGCCCAGCACCGGCTCCGGCAAGGGACGCATGTCCCGCCAGGTATTCGTCGCCAGGTCGTAACTCCAAACCGACGAATTTTTGAGATAAACCTCCCGATACCACTGCCAGCCGTGCCCGCCGCTGAACGACTTGAATCGCAAGAAGCGGTTCTGGGCCGTGTCGAATACGTTCTGCTGGGCGCAACAGACAGGCGGCGGCGACTGGTTCGGCTGTTTGTATTCCCACTGCATGGTGGCTGGATCGAGTGTCCAGGTTTCGGCGATCTGTTCGCCCGATCCTTTCACGCCGCCCTGGGCATGGCCGCCCCAGCGAATGACCCGTTTGGCCAGCGGGTCGTACGCCAAAGAGGTTTCATAACTGAGCCCCGGCGACGGCGGAGCCTGCGGCAGCGGACTGCGTTTGACCCACACCTGCGGCTCCAGCGGCAGGACGATCCCGGCAGGTTCCGCCGCGTCCAGAGGGCCAGCCAGCAACCCCTGGAGCAAGAGTAAAAACGAAAACGCCGGATGCAGTTTTCTCATGGCCTGCAGCTTTCCTCAAAGGCCCGCTGCTGCAGGCCAGGTCAGGGCTTCGCCTGGCGACGACGCTACGCGTGGTAAACGGCCACCAGGCCCGACATATCCGCAGCCGCCAGCCAGTGCTCGTCGGCGGACAGACCCAGGGCGTGCCAGATATCTTTGAACTGGCCGCCGCGCGGCTTGCCAACCTCGGCCAGCTGCTGACCGTCTTCCACATTCCAGACGCGCAGCATGGTGTCGCGCCCGCAAGAGAACAGCGTTTTCCCATCGGCCGAGAAACGCACGTCATGCACGCCGCCGGGGGCATGGCCGGCCAGTTCGCGAATCTGCTCCCCCGTCGCCGGGTCGATCAGGAACAGCTTCCCTTTAGACGTTTCATTCCCCTGCCCCAGGGCCAGCAGCTTGCCGTCGGGAGAGAAGGCGGCGGCGCCGATATAGACCTTGTCCAGCAGCTTTGTCAGGTCGTGAAGCACCTCGCCGGTCGCGACGTCCCACAGTTTGGCGCCACGGTGATGGTCGGCCGGCGTAAACACCAGCGGGAACCGTTCCGCCACCAGCGCGGTCTGTCCGTCAGGCGACAAGGCCATGCCGAACACCCAGCGCGTCACCTGCCACCGCCGACGTTCCTGCGCCGAGGCCGTATCCCAGACGATCACATTGCCGGCGTCGTCGCCGCTGAGCAGCGTGCGACCGTCTCCGCTGAGACTAAGCCCCACGATCCAGTCGGGATGGCCCGTCAGCACCTGCGAGGCGGTCTGCGTCGCCACCTGCACGCCAGGCTCCGGCGGCGGGGCTTTGGCGCCGAGCTTTTTCACCACGGCCGCCCGATCACTGGCGTCGAGAATAATCTCGGCCGTCCCGGCGCCAGGGGCGTTCATGTCCCAGAAACGGATCGTGTGGTCATAGCTGGCCGAGATCAGCGTTTTGCCGTCCGGCGTCGCCACGAGCCGGGTGATCTCGTTCGTATGGCCCTCCAGACGGCGGACCGGCAGCGGTCGTTCGGCTCCCGGTTCTGCAGGCAGATCCCAGAGCAGAATATCGCCCCGGCGATTGCCGGCAGCCAGCTTCCGCTGCGGACCGACGAACGTACAGGCAGTCACCCAGTCATCCTGCCAGGGCAGTTCCCAGGCGAGGGTCGCTTTGTCGTAGGCGGGGGAATCGCTCATGATTAAACCAGCACCTCCTTCACCACACGGGAACCATCAGGCGCCACCGGAATCGGCCGCGCGCCCACATAATGGGCCGCCGCGGGATCAATCCCCAGGGCCGTATAAATCGTGGCGAACAGATCGCCTTCGCTGACCGGATTCTCTTTGACGCCCACGCCGTCGGGGTTGGTTTCGCCATAGACGACGCCGCCCTGGATGCCGCAACCGGCCAGCACCACGGTCCAGCCGTTGATGTAATGATCACGGCCGATGCGGCTGTTCACACGCGGCGTGCGGCCGACTTCGCCCATCCAGATGACCAGCGTATCCTGCAGCAGACCGCGCTGTTCCAGATCCACCAGCAGGCCGGACCAGGCCGGATCCAGCACCTGGAGCGAAGCCTTGTGCACGGTGAAATTGTCGGCGTGGCTGTCGTAGTTCTCCTGGCCGATCTCCACAAACGGCACGCCCGACTCGACCAGCCGGCGGGCCATCAGGCAGCCTTTGCCAAACTCGGAATCGCCATACAGGTCGCGGTATTTGGGCCATTCGTCGGCCGTTTCAAAGACCGATTTCGCTTTAAGCAGGCGCCAGGAGTTCTCCTTGGCGATGCGATGCGCCTCGAACGGATCGGCTTTGTGCTGCTGGGCGAATTCGCCTTCCATAAACCGCAGCAGCTCGTTCCGGCGGGTTTCGTTTTCCGTCTTGAGATAGTTCTGCGTAAAGCTCGGCAGCCGGCCGTCCTTGCCGATCGAAAACGGCTGGTACTGCGGGCCCAGAAAGCCAGAGCCGCCGTTGCCGGTGGAGCCGGTGCGGATGAACGTCGGCAGGTCGGAATTGGGGTCGCCATGGAACTTGGCGATCACCGCGCCGATCTCCGGGTGGCTGATGCTGGCTTCCATTTTGGCGCCGATGTGCATCGAGGTGATGCCGCCCGGGTGGTCGGGCTCGGTCGTTTTCATGGAGCGGATCACGGCCAGCTTGTCGGCCTGCTGGGCCATCTTCGGCAGGTACTCGCATACATCGAGTCCGGAAACCTTGGACGAAATGGGGCGGAACGGGCCGCCGTTTTCCGTGCCCGGCTTCATGTCGAACGTATCGATCTGGCTGGCGCCGCCGTTCATCCATAACAGGATGCAGCGTTTGGCCCGCTTGTTCACCTCGGCCGCGATCGAGGCGGAGTTAAACAGCCCGCCAAAGTTGGCGAGCGCCGCCCCGCCGGCCGTCGCCACGGTTCCTTTGAGCAAAGCACGACGACTCAGATGTTCCGCGGGCGTGCAGAAAGAAGACATGACATTCTCCCCAAAGGTTGCAACGTTCGCGAGGACCAGGGACGATCGCCCCCGCCGCCGCAACGACGAATGCTAATGGTTAAAGCGGAACTCAGACGTATTCAACAGCACCCAGATCGCCTCTTCGATGGCCGCGCTCGAAGTCTCTTCCGCGGCCAGGTATGCCACAAAACGCTCCCGCTCCGCGTCGGTCGGGCGTCGGGTCAGCACCGACAGGAACAGCCGCTCCACGCGCTGCTCGCCCGTCTCGGTCGAAGTCTGCAGCGTCTCGGCCAGGTTCCCTTTTTTGGGCTGGATCATCAACTGCCGCAGGGTTCCGCTGTTGTTCAAATAAAGGTGCTCGTCCAGGCTGGGCTGGAATTCGCCCCGGCCGTTGGTCGGCTCGCCGAAGGAACGCACAAAGTACCGCTCTTCGGTAAACTTCTCCTCGGCCGGATCCTTTCCGGCGGCCCGCAGGGCGTCGTCAAAACCGGTCGCCCGGCGAAAGGCGGTCGCCATTTCTTCCGCCGTGAGCGGACGCACGCGGCCCCGCTCATACCACTCAGGCGACGCGGCCGTGCTGCTCCCTGCCGACGACAGCTGATAGGTTTTGCTGTTCACCAGCTCGCGGATGAGCCATTTCATGTCGTGCTGCTGGGCGATCATTCGCTGCTCCAGCGTGTCGAACAAACCCGGCAGCGTGACGGGCTGGCTGTCGCGAATATCATCGACCGGATCGACCAGACCGCGACCCAGGAACTGCGACCAGACACGGTTCACCACGGCCTTCGTAAAGAACGGATTGTCGGCCCGGGTAGCCCACTCGGCGAACTTCTCCTTGCGGGAGAACAGCGGTTTAGGCGCGGTGGCGACCCCTTTGAGATCCGGCTCCTTGAAGCCTTCAGGCAGCGGCGGCTCGACCAGCGGATCGCCGTCGAGGAACCGCGGCGCCACAGGAGTTCCCTTTTGCCCCGGCTGCTGCTCGGCGGCAGGTCCGGTGAACAGCACCTCGCCGGTGCTCTTCTCCGCCAGAATATAATGCCGCTTGCCGTCGTCTTTGGTGTCCACATAGGACATCCGCACAAAGAACCCGGCCATGCCGTAGAAGTCCGTCTGCAGCCATTTGTCGAATGGATGATCGTGGCAGCGGGCGCAGTGGATCTGCGTGCCCAGAAAGATCCGACTGACCGTTTCGGCCGCATCCTCAGGACGGTTGCGGAACTGCGCGAAGAACATCGTCGGGCCTTCATAGGTGGGCCCTTCGGCCAGCAGCAACTCCTGCACCCAGACGTCGTACGGCTCGTTGGCGACGAACTTTTCGCGCAGCCATTTCTGGAAACCTTCCCGCCGGGTCGTCAGTTCCTGATCCGACGGACTGCGGCCGAACATCAACAGGTCCCAGGTCGCGGCCTGGTGCGCGGCAAACCGCGGGTCGTCCAGCAGGCGATCGATCAGCTTCTCCCGTTTGTCAGGCGAGGCGTCGTCGAGGAACGCCCTGGCCTCGTCCGCCGTGGGGATGTCGCCAACCAGATCCAGCGACAACCGCCGCAGCAGCTCCGCATCGCTGGCCGGAGCCGCCGGGGTGATGCCCTGCTTTTTCCAGGCCGCCTGGACTTCAGTATCAATGACCTGGCGCAAAGGCGGCTCGGCCGCAAGCAGGGGGAAAGCGGTCAACGTCGCCCACAGCGCTAACCCCAAGGTTCGCGAAAGATGCATGGCGATCGATCCTGGCAAGAAGGGGAGGCGGGAGTTTGATCGGGGAGGAGACCGCCCGCGATGAAAAAGCCGGCAGCCCCACACCTCTCATTATCGACCAATCCGCGCCGCTGCCTAGCATTAACAAGATAGACCAGGCCATTGTCATTGTGTCATTCAATGAAGAAAATGGCGCGGTTCGAGAATCGACGCTCCTCTTCGCTCATCGCCCTGCCCCCCTGCTCTACTCGTCCCCTGCCGGCTGCTGTTTCCGGTAGTCATCGCGAATGCCATGCAGCTCTTTCCAGATCGCCGCCTTGGAGTCCTGCGGCGAGACGCACACAAACACGTACTTCTGCTCCTTCCCGCTCCAGGTCTGGATCTCCAGGTTCAGCCGCTGCGGCTTCCGCGTGGCGAACGGCTCGATCCAGTCCAGCACGCCTGTGTAATGCACGGCCGGATCACCCGGCGCCGCTTCCTGCCGTTTCAGCTGCAGCGTAAAGGCAGCCGGATCCAGCCCCGGCAGCTTCCCCCTCAGCACGGCCTGGCAAAGCCCGCGGTAATAGGCCAGAAACTCCTTCTGCACCTCCGCTTCGGTCAGCGGCGAATCCGCCCGCAGTTCAAACGCAAAGGCATACGAAAAGAATCCGTCCGCCTCCGGCTTCATCATTCCCGGAGCAAACCGAATCTTCTCCGTCCCCTGCCATCCCATCCCCGGAGCAAACCCGGGCGGCAAAGCAATCGTCTCCCCGCCCCACCCTTCCGGAGCTTTCAAACCCTGCTCCTCCGCCCCCACCGCCAAACAAAGAAGAACCACCAACCCCAACATAAGAACCTCCCAACAACAAAGAACAAACGACTAAGAACCAACAACCAAGAACGAACAAAGAACCAACCCCTCTCCTCATCCAAATCCCCCAATTGTGATAGATTTAACTGCAGTCAAAAACTTCCCGCCAATCGCCTGGAGAAAATGCGATGCGCCAACTTACCGCCGAGGGGCATCGGATTGTCAGCGACCTCAGCCAGCGACACGGCTTTAGTCCCGACGCCGTGACCCACATGCTCTTTGCCGTCGTCAATGGAAACGGCTCCATGGCCCAGTTCAGCCATCCCGAATTCGGCGGCTCCGGCCAGTGGATGCAGGGCGGCATGATGATGCTGGGCGACATGTTCAACAACTATCTCAAAGGACGCGTCAGCTCCCTCTGCTCCGACATCGCCCAGATCGTCGCCAGCCAGCCCGGCCTGCTGCAAAGCGGCAGCTTCCAGTCGCAAAGCCAAAGCGGCGGCGGCCAACAGGACCAGCGTAGCGGCGCCCACCAGGGTCCGTCCAGTCTGTTCGCTCCTGATCCAGAACAACTCTGGTGGCCGCAAGAGCTCGGTTCGCCCAGCGCCAGCGGTTCGCAGAATAACGTCCGCTACGCGTACTTCGCCAACGCCCAGCGGCTGGCTGTAAAAACAGGCAGCGAAGTCTGGGTCTACGATACGCAAAATCACCAGATCGGCGGCTTCTCCCAGCAGCAAGGCGGCGGCAGCGACATCACCTTCTCCAGCCAGTTCGGAACCGTCCACCTGAACAGCCTGCCGCTCGTCAGCCGCAACGGCCAGCCCGTCCCGCCGCCCGCGCCCATGCAACCGGCCCCGAACTACTCCACGCCGGCGCCGCAGGCTTCCTCCCCGCAGCCGTCGACCCCGCCGCGCGGGGCAGGAGCCGGGAACGAAGTCGACATCCTGGCCGCCATCGAACGGCTGGGCGAACTGAAAGAAAAAGGCGTCCTCACCAGCGACGAATTCCAGTCGAAAAAAGCCGAACTGCTCAGCCGGCTTTAACCCCCTCCCTCTCCGCCCCTGTCGCAATCAAGGCGAGCAGCCATGCCCAATCCGTGGACCGGCAAAGGTAATCCGTACACCCGCGAGGAAGTCGTCGCCCGGCTCCGCGCCACGCTGGCTCGCGGCGAGGCCATCATCGCCGCCGGCGCCGGAACCGGCATTAGCGCCAAGTTCCTGGAAAAAGGCGGCGTCGACCTGATCATCGTTTACAACTCGGGCCGCTTCCGGATGGCCGGCCATGGCTCGACCGCCGGCCTCATGGCCTATGGCGACGCCAACGCCGTGGCGATGGAAATCGGCGAGTTCGAAGTGCTGCCCATCGTGGAAGAAACGCCCGTCATCTGCGGCGTGCACGCCACCGATCCCCGCCGCCGCATGTGGCACTGGCTGCAGCAGGTCAAGCAGATGGGCTTCTCCGGCGTCAACAACTTTCCCACGCACAGCATCGTCGACGGGCAATTCCGCCAGACGCTGGAAGAGACCGGCATGAGCGTACAGAAAGAGATCGACATGATCGCCCTCGCCCGCCGGATGGACCTGTTCACCATTGTCTACGTCGGCAACCCCCAAGAGTCGGCCGCCATGGCAGATGCCGGAGCCGACGTGGTGATCGCCCATGTGGGAACGACCATCGGCGGCTCCATCGGCGTGACCGACGCCGCCTGTTCGCTGGAAGACGCCGCCCGGCGGACGCAGGAAATTATCGTCGCCGCAAAGCAGGTTCGCGACGACGTCATCTGCCTGGCGCACGGCGGGCCGATCGTGGCGCCTGCCGATGCGGCGTATATCAACCAGCACACCGACGCCGTGGGCTTCGTCGGCGCCAGCAGCCTGGAACGCCTGGCCCTGGAGAATTCGCTCCCCCAGCTGACCCGGGAGTTCAAAGCGATTCCCGTAACGCGCCAGAATTAAGAAACGCGGGACGAACTACCGCCGGACAGTCGCCTTTCACTCGGCGCGCGTAAAGAATAACTGCCAGATATTGATTCGTCGTTTCAAGCAGGGACAGACGCCGGACAGACGACATTCTGCCCCTGTTTTTTCGCAGAACGACCAAACCCAGATCGACCTCCATTACCTTAGCGTTCCTGACCGCCATGAAAACGATCGCCGTGCTGGGCACGCTCGACTCCAAAGGGATCGAACACGCCTTCCTGGCCGAACAGATCCGCCAACGCGGCCACAAGGCGCTGCTGATCGATGTGGGCGTCGGCTCCGCGCCGCAGATCACGCCCGACATTTCGCGCGATGAAGTCACCGCCGGCGACCCCGACTGGCCCGCCGTCGTGGCTCGCAATGACCGGGGCGAATGCGTGACGGCCATCTCCCAGGCGGCCCCCCGGCTGCTGTTGCGGCTGCTGCAGGAACGGCGGATCGACGGCGTGATCTCCCTCGGCGGCGGAGGCGGCACCGCCATCGCGGCCGCCGCCATGCGAGCGCTGCCGATCGGCTTCCCCAAGCTGATCGTCTCCACGCTGGCCAGCGGCAACACGGCCCATTACCTGGGCGAAAAAGACATCGTCATGATGCCCAGCATTGTCGATGTGGCCGGGCTCAACCGCATTTCCAAAACCATCTTCCGCAACGCGGCCGGCGCGATCTGCGGCATGGTCGAAACGGAAAAGCCGACCGACGACGACGACAAACGGCTGATCGTCGCCAGCATGTTCGGCAACACCACCGACTGCGTGAACCACGCCAAAACAATCCTGGAACAGGCCGGTTACGAAGTGCTCGTCTTCCACAGCACCGGCGCCGGCGGCCGGGCGATGGAGTCTCTCATCGAAAGCGGCATGGTCGCCGGAGTGCTCGACATCACCACCACCGAATGGGCCGACGAGTTGGTCGGCGGCGTGCTCTCCGCCGGCCCCCACCGCCTGGAAGCCGCCGCCAAGGCCGGCATCCCCGCCATCATCGCCCCCGGCTGCCTGGACATGGTGAACTTCGGCGAACCCACCACCATCCCGGCCGACCACGCCGACCGCCAGTTCTACGCGCACAACCCGCAAGTCACCCTGATGCGGACCAGCCCAGCCGAAAGCACCGCGCTGGGGCACCTCCTCGCCACCCGCCTCAACACCTACACAGCGCCCGTCAGCCTCCTCCTCCCCCTCCAAGGCCTCAGCATCCTCGGCGCCCCCGGCCACCCCTTCCACAACCCCACCGCCGACGCAGCGTTATTCACGGCGCTCAAGCAGAATCTGCGGCCCGATATTGAAGTGATCCAGCTGGACTGCGCGATCAACGATCCGGTTTTCGCGGAGAAGTGTGCGGAGACGCTGCTTGCGAATATGGCGGCGAGTTGAGGCGGCACGCTTCCGCTGCGCAACGTTCTTCTTCCCATGACAAACCCTAGCCACTTGGCGATCTCCACCAGTCACTCGAGTTGCGTCGGTCGATGTGACCGAAGCAGGCAACCCACGTGCTGTTCCGTGTGGATACCGTGCGAGGCCTTCCTCCATCCTTAGTCTTCCGGCGAGACTAACTATCGGACGCGGAAACTTTGATGCAATTGATCGACGAAAGGAACTGGAATTGGCTGTAAAGCTGGCGAATCTGCAAATCCTATGGGGCGTGGCAGGGTCGCGCGAAAAATTCGAGGACATGGTCAGCCAACTGATACATGTGGAGAGGCCGAATTCCCGACGCATCCGAATCGTGAAGGGCGATGGCGGCCTGGATTCTTTCGAGGGGGAACTAAACGATCCTAATGGGATCGACGTGTTTCAGATCAAGTATTTCCCCGGCAAGATCGACGACGCCCAGAAGGGTCAGATTCGTAATTCATTTGCCACGGTACGCGATAGTAACAAGTTCAAGGTAAAAAGCTGGACGCTTTGCCTTCCGGTCGATTTGAGCCTTGAGGAAGCCGAATGGTTCGAAGGCTGGAAAGCGAAACAGGCGGACAGCGGTATCGAGATTCGACAACCGTGGGGCGCGTTGCACATTGAAACCCTGCTTCTGCAGGAGAGGAACCGGACGACCAAGGAAGCTTTCTTCCGGGAGGAAAATACGGTGCTGCTGCGCGAACAGGTCGGTATCCTGAACGAGTTGAAGCAGCAGGTAGGCCGTAACCTGAAGGTGCGCATCAATCCAGTTTGGAACCGGCGGAAGCTTCAGGTACAGATTCAATTGTTCAACAACGGTAAGGGAGCGATACTAGTCACGAGCTGGTGGATACAGTGGGGGCCAGAGGGCAGGGCTTTAAAGCTAGCACTTCTTGCGTTTAGCAAGAATTTTGGCGGTGGAAACGTGGGGTTGGTCGTTCCGTTTGGTTCGCTTCGGCGGCGGGCGTTTTGGGCCGCGTTTGTGTTTCTGAAAGGCGGATAGACGCACGTTCCCCGCCAACTCCACTAACATTTTTGATAACTGTTTCAGCGTCAAAGGCGACAGCGCTTCGCGCCATTCATCTTCCGGGATGGCGATCATCATGCCGCGCCACACCATGCTCATTTCATCCGCCATGTAGTAGAAGGAAAAATTCTTCTCAATCTTTTCCACGCCGTGCGCCGCCCGCAGCGCGGCTTTCACTACAGCCAACGCATTGAAAATCACCAGTCCCAGGCTAAAACCGAATAACGCCGCCGGCGGATAGCCCAGCGTGTTGATCTCGTTGTTGAGCGACAGTCGCAGTTCGTTGAAGGCGGCTTCAATGCTCCAGCGCGTGCGGTATGTGTCAGAGATTGTCACTGCGTCGACGTCCGCCGGCAGATTGGAAAGGATGTGAATCTCCTGTTCTCCGCCACGGCCCGATTGGAACAATTCGACGCTGATGCGGCGAGCCGGCAGCTTGGCGCCAAAGTCGTCGGTGATCAGAATGGACTGCTCGAAGACTTGGCCCGTTTCGCTTTCGCCCCGTAAAACACGGTCTCCCGTGGGCTTCCAGCGGACATTCGCGGCGTGTTGCCGAATGACGAAAAACGCTTCATTCAAGGCGATCTCTTGGAGGAACACCGACGTGCAGAAATTGCGATCGGCGACCCACACCTCGCCTGGCACCAAGCGATTGATCAACTCGATCAGCAGCGAACGCTCTTGCGCATGGCCGTCTTCCGCCAGTTCCACATCGTCGATGAGACCGAGTTGGGGGTCGAGCACCGCCAGCACCACGCCTGGCAAAGGACCGGCGGCGATGGTCCGTAACTCCTGGATGCGATGCTGCGTGGCGCCGGGATGATTGCCGTCCAGGATGCGCACGCGATAACCGGGCAACAGGCTGGGACGGGCGCTGTTCATCGGCTCGATCAGTTCCCGAAACAGCGTCGCCGTCTCGCGCACCAACGCGGCGGACACCAGCGGCTCAACGCCGTTGAGTTTGTCATAGACGCTGTTCACGGAGACGGAGATATCTTGCTTGCAAGCTTGATAAGCGGCGTTGGTGCTTTTGCGAGTTTTGGCGACCACCATGCCCATCAAATTGACCAACACCGAAAACGACAATTCCGACACCCGTTGCGACACAGCATGGTCGGCGAAGATCTGATCCAACCGATCCGGCGTAAAGGCCGCACCGAGCGCCGCTTTGGTCATGACGGGGATGGGACCCTCCTTTTCAAACCGCGCAAACACCTCGCCGAGAATCATGATACGCCTCCGAATTGCCGTAAATGGTTAGTTCTACTGCAATTATTGCAATCCGAGCCAACGCGTCACCCCACACCGCCGGGGAGGTGGTGCTAGCTTTAAAGCCCTGGGCCAGAGGGCAAGGAGGGCGGACACCAGGCTTACGAGACGATCCGGGGAACGCTACCCGTTCGGTTAGAAGAACACGAAGCGACAGATTTGTTGATCCACGTCAACCGCGATGTCGAGGATTTGAGTGGGATTGGAGTCTTCGACGGCGACCAGCGTCTGTGGCTCGCGACCGATGAGAATTTGGTCATTTTCAAACATGATGCGATTGCGCATCGACTGCCGGGCGCGGATGAACCAGCGATGGAACCATCGGCCGAGGGGCTAAAAATGGATGTAAAAGCCCGCGCGACAAGACCGTCTGGCCTCGATCACGACCTGCTTGAATTTGTCATCAAGAATGAAAGTACCAGACAAGTGTCGGTGCATAACGTCCGACTTGGTTGGACGTACACTCCGCCACGGCAAAGGCCAACGTTTCCGGGGAAGCCATCTGTCGCAGAGGCTGGGGGTAGTGTTGGATTGTTGCGGCAAGGCACGACCAATCTGCTTGCACCAGGCGAGCAGGTCGTTTTCGCGATTGAAAAGGAAATGTCGATGTTCCTCGTCGAAGTCGCACGCGGTGACGTGCTCGATGAGGACATAGTTCTTGAGTTTGCCACGGATAAAAAATGGTCATGGAAGGCGACAATGGACGAGATTCCGTCCGTCGTGCGGGGCGTGGCGAATTCGGTTGTGGAATCCATGAGGCGCTAGCCGCTCAGCAATTGCGTCATCCTCCCGCGATCCGCACACAGTCTGCAGCGACAAAAACTCTGCGCGCTACGGTCCGACACTGCCGCAGCACCAGGCGATGTGACCTCCGCGCCGCGGTCACTCCGAAGAGTCGACGCTTTCCACTAGCCCTTAACCCAGCGTAAGCCGCTTGATGCGGAGACGAAAAAACTCGAAAACCCTCGGCGTTTTTGCGTAAATTGGTGATGCCAATCAAAACAATTACGCACGCCAGAAAGGGTTTTCGAGTGAAGACAAAGATACGACCAAAAGCGCAGCGACGCAAGCAGAGAATGCAGCGCAGGATTGATCCCCAGAACGGGTCCGGCCAGTCGCCGATGATCGTTCCCGAGAAAATCGTTTACGAACTGGCCGACCGGCATCAAGCGATCGCCGCCGGCGGTTTGGGCGCCCTGGTGCAGACGGCGCGGCGACTGGACTTGCGGCAGGCGATCAACAATTCGATCACGCTGCTCAAGTTGCATCGTCCGTACGATGAGGCCGATCATGTGCTCAACATCGCCCTGAACCTGCTGGCCGGCGGCGGTTGCCTGGAGCATCTCGAAGACCGTCGCTGCGACGAGGCGTATCTCAATGCCCTCGGCGCGGAGCGGATTCCCGATCCGACCACCGCCGGCGACTTCTGCCGCCGCTTTCAAGAGATGGATATCCTGCGATTGATGAACGGCTTCAACCAGGTTCGCGAGCGGGTCTGGCAGGAGCAGCCCGACGCGTTCTTCGACTGCGCCATCATCGAGGCCGACGGCACCCAGGTGCAGACCTCGGCCGAGAAGAAACAGGGCATCGGCATCAACTATAAAGGGGAGTGGGGCTATCATCCGCTGGTCGTCACGCTGGCCAACACCCGCGAGCCGCTGTTCATCGTCAACCGCAGCGGCAACCGTCCCAGCCATGAAAACGCCGCGTTCTTCTTCGACCTGGCGGTTGAGCGCTGCCGCAAAGCGGGCTTCCGCAAGGTGGTCCTGCGGGGCGACACGGACTTCGCCCTGACCGAGAACTTCGATCGCTGGAGCGAGCAGAACGTTGAGTTTGTGTTCGGGATCGACGCCATGCCCAAGCTGGTCGGAATCGCGAAAACCCTCGCAGAAACCGAGTGGAAAACGCTTCACCGCCGCAAACACAAACCGCACTCAAGTCGCGCCAAACGGCCGCGTTGTAAAGAACAAATCGTCGAGCAGAACGGCTACCTCAACAAGAAGCTCGCCTCCGAGCAGATCGCCGAGTTCGACTATCAGCCGGGCAAGTGCGGCCGTTCTTACCGCATCATCGCGCTCAAAAAGGAAGTGCATCAGAAGCGTGGCCAGTTGCGGCTGTTCGACCACGAGAAACCGGTGTACTTCTTCTATATCACCAACGCAACGAAGTCCGCCAAGCCGGCTCGGCAGGTGGTGCTGGATGCGAACTCGCGATGCAATCAGGAGAACAACATCGCGCAGCTCAAGCAGTGTGCGTTGTCGGCGCCGCTGGACAACCTGCTGAGCAACTGGGCGTACATGGTGATCGCCTCGCTGGCCTGGAGTTTGAAAGCCTGGGCGGCGCTGAGTATCCAGCCTGCCGGCAACGGCGAGTCGAGGGCGGAACAAACTCGCCAGAAGGCCGCGTTGCTGGCGATGGACTTCACGACGTTTCGCGATCGCGTGTTAATGGTTCCCGCGCAGATCATTCGCAGCGGACGGCAGATCGTCTATCGGTTGCTGAGCTATCGTCCGACGCTGGACTACCTGCTGTTGATCGTGCAGAACGTCCATCGCCCGCTCCGCTGTTGACGACGCCTCCCCCGAAGTCAGCGTCCGGACGCGCTGACGCCGCCGCCACGCCTCACCCCGAAAGCCGCCCCACATGCCCGACGCCTCAATCCAACCAACCCCACCAGCCCCGCTGGACCGCAAACACCTGCGCGAGCCCCAGCCCACAAAATCACGCCAGGCCAGAACCGTCATACGCTTGTTTAAGGACTAGCGACTGCTCGTTGGTAGAATGACTACCGCAAACAGAGCAGAAGCCAGCGTCATTTACGATTTGGGTCGTATGATATAACTCACAACCACCAATCAACCCTTCACGCTAGCCGTATTCACTACACTCAATGCCGAGGGGAGTCAGATGCGAATGGCACTCAATCCGCCTAAGTCCTTCTCGGGCTAGCGGATAAGTTGATATCGACAAGGAAGGGGCCTCGCGGGCATATTCTTTGGGAACGCTCAAATTCTCAAAGGCAAGGAGGCCCCTTCGATGTTCGATTCTTTTCGCTCGCGGTTGGCTGCGGCCCGACGTGATGATCAACTGTTCTTCGCTGCGCTGATCGATCAACAGACTATCCGATCCAGCTTTGGCGACGCAAGTACAATCCTCGATTCCGCGCGAATTTACGACACCGCCGTCACCGTTTGGGTGTTCCTCTCGCAAACCCTCACTTCCGGCCACAACTGCGTCCAGGCGGTTGCCAAATTGATCGCCTTTCGCGCCGCTAAAGGCCTGCCGATTCCTGCCGCTCTAAGCGGCGCCTACTGCATGGCGCGAGACAAACTTAACGAAGCCGGCATGCACCGCCTGGTGACAGATTCTGGCGCCGCGATCGAAGATTCCGTCCCCGATCAATGGCTCTGGCGAGGACATCGCGTTATCGTCGGCGACGGTTGCACGCTGACAATGGCTGACACTCCTGAAAACCAAGAAGCCTATCCGCAAATGGCGGGGCAAAAACCCGGCTGTGGATTTCCCATCATGCGGATGGTGGTCTTCTTCGGCCTGGCCACCGGCGTCGTGCTGGAAGCCGCCATGGGTCGCTATAAAGGCAAGCTGACGGCCGAGGTCAGCCTGTTCCGTGAGATCGACAAAATCCTCGAAGAAGACGACGTTTATCTCGCAGATCGAGCCTATTCTGGCTGGTTCGACATCGCCCGGCAGCTGGCCCGAGGGGTGCATGTGGTGCTGCGAAAACATCAATCGCGAAGGACCGATTTCCGCACCGGCGTGCGCTACAGCAAAGACGAACACGCGGTGTTCTGGGACAAGCCGCCACGGCCTGCCTGGATGACCGCAGAAGAGTACGCCGGCTATGACGTATTCCTGACACTGCGTGAGATCCGGGTGCGGATCGCCACGCCCGGCTTTCGCACGCGTGAGGTCATCATTGTGACCAACTTGCTCGACGACATCGAGTACAACAAGGAGGATCTGGCGGCTCTTTATCGTCGGCGGTGGCAAGCAGAATTAAATCTAAGATCGTTGAAAACGGTGATGCAAATGGACCACTTGCGCTGCAAGCAACCCCATCGTGTGCGGAACGAAATCCGAGCTCACTTCACGGCCTATAACTTGGTCCGTCAGATGATGTGCGAGGCAGCGATCCGCGGCGACGTGCAACCCTGGCAAATCAGCTTTAAGGGGACGATGCAAACGCTTAACGAGTTGCTGCCGGTGTTGTGCATGACAGGGGACGCCGATCCGCTCTGCGACGTGTTTTATGATTGCTGCTTGCAGCATGTCGTTGGCAATCGCCCGGACCGCTACGAACCGCGAGTCCGCAAACGCCGGCCCAATCCGTACAAGCTCATGACCAAGCCCCGTCACAGCCACCAACCCGGCAAAGAATAAAGAGTTACGCGGATTGAATGCCATTCGAGTCAGATGCCGCCAACTGCCTCAACACCTGCACCCGCTTTGACGGACGATGAACATGCACAAGCCAGATTGATCGCATATTTGAAGTCCCTAGTCCTTAAACAAGCGTATGGCGGTTCTGGCCTGGCGTGATTTTGTGGGCTGGGGCTCGCGCAGGTGTTTGCGGTCCAGCGGCGCTGGTGGGGGATGGTTGGATTGAGGCGTCGGGCATGTGGGGCGGCTTTCGGGGTGAGGCGTGGCGGCGGCGTCAGCGCGTCCGGACGCTGACTTCGGGGGAGGCGTCGTCAACAGCGGAGCGGGCGATGGACGTGTCGCACGATCAACAGCAGGTAGTCCAGCGTCGGACGATAGCTCAGCAACCGATAGACGATCTGCCGGCCGCTGCGAATGATCTGCGCCGGGACCATCAGCACCCTATCACGAAACGTCGTGAAGTCCATCGCCAGCAGTGCGGCCTTCTGGCGCGTTTGTTCCGCCCTCGATTCGCCGTTGCCGGCAGGCTGGATACTCAGCGCCGCCCAGGCTTTCAAGCTCCAGGCCAGCGAGGCAATCACCATGTACGCCCAGTTGCTCAGCAGGTTGTCCAGCGGCGCCGACAACGCACATTGCTTGAGCTGCGCGATGTTGTTCTCCTGATTGCAGCGCGCGTTCGCATCCAGCACCACCTGCCGGGCCGACTTGTCAGCCTTTGTCGCGTTGGTGATATAGAAGAAGTACACCGGCTTCTCGTGGTCGAACAGCCGCAACTGGCCGCGTTTCTGATGCACTTCCTTTTTGAGCGCGATGATGCGGTAAGAACGGCCGCACTTGCCCGGCTGATAGTCGAACTCGGCGATCTGCTCGGAGACGAGCTTCTTGTTGAGGTAGCCGTTCTGCTCGACGATTTGTTCTTTACAACGCGGCCGTGTGGCGCGCCTTGAGGGCGGTTTGTGTTTGCGGCGGTGAAGCGTTTTCCACTCGGTTTCTGCGAGGGTTTTCGCGATTCCGACCAGCTTGGGCATGGCGTCGATGCCGAACACAAACTCAACGTTCTGCTCGCTCCAGCGATCGAAGTTCTCCGTCAGGGCGAAGTCCGTGTCGCCCCGCAGGACCACCTTGCGGAAGCCCGCTTTGCGGCAGCGCTCAACCGCCAGGTCGAAGAAGAACGCGGCGTTTTCATGGCTGGGACGATTGCCGCTGCGGTTGACGATGAACAGCGGCTCACGCGTGTTGGCCAGCGTAACGACCAGCGGATGATAGCCCCACTCCCCTTTGTAGTTGATGCCGATGCCCTGTTTCTTCTCGGCCGAGGTCTGCACCTGGGTGCCGTCGGCCTCGATGATGGCGCAGTCGAAGAACGCGTCGGGCTGCTCTTTCCAGACCCGCTCGCGGACCTGGTTGAAGCCGTTCATCAGCCGCAGGATATCCATCTCTTGAAAGCGGCGGCAGAAGTCGCCAGCAGTCGTCGGATCGGGAATCCGCTCCGCGCCGAGCGCGTTGAGATACGCCTCGTCGCAGCGGCGATCTTCGAGATGCTCCAGACAACCGCCGCCGGCCAGCAGGTTAAGCGCGATGTTGAGCACATGGTCGGCCTCATCGTAAGGCCGATGCAGCTTGAGCAGCGTGATCGAATTGTTGATCGCCTGACGCAGGTCCAGCCGCCGCGCCGTCTGCACCAGGGCGCCCAGCCCGCCGGCGGCGATCGCTTGCTGGCGGTCGGCCAGTTCGTAAACGATTTTCTCGGGAACGATCATCGGCGACTGGCCGGACCCGTTCTGGGGATCAATCCTGCGCTGCATTCTCTGCTTGCGTCGCTGCGCTTTTGGTCGTATCTTTCTCTTCACTCGAAAACCCTTTCTGGCGTGCGTAATTGTTTTGATTGGCATCACCAATTTACGCAAAAACGCCGAGGGTTTTCGAGTTTTTTCGTCTCCGCATCAAGCGGCCTACGCTGGGTTAAGGCCTAGTACGAGGAGGCGGGGTTGAGCCTCCGTAACAATACGAGGAGGCAAGTAGCGACTTTTGTCAGGCAGCTGGGGAGGTGGTATATCAGCGGACTTCCAATCCCGCGGCAAGTACCTCAGGGACGATGGACTTTCCCGATGTTAAGCAACTTTATATGTATAGGCCGCCGAATGAATTCACCACCAAGATCCTGGAGACCATGAAGCTGTGGGCTTCAAAACCAGGTGCCTTCAATGATCCGTTTGATTGCGATTTGGACGTTGCGGGAAGGATTACAGAGGCAGACGTGCTCCATGCCGCTACAACAGAGCACGGACATCGAAGCCAGTGGCCTGCGGACATTAGGCGGTTCATTGATTCAATCTTAGATGAAAACGGGCAATTCACCCAGGCCGAGCGTGACCGCCTTGATCGGGAGATCGAGTTACTTATCGACGACAACAGAAACTCGGGTGTCATCTGTCTTTCTGAAGTGAATGACTCTATCCTCATGTGGTCGCACTATGCTTGCAACCACACCGGCATCTGCATCGAGTTTGAAAGAACTCCCAACAATGCGCTTGGTGATATAGAAATTGCGTCGCCGGTCAATTATAGCTCTGTTTACCCTCACATCGACCTCGGTAAAATGCTCGTACATCGAGACGGTCAGACTCTTGACCTGATGCTGCGATACAAGGCTGACTGCTGGAGCTACGAGAAAGAGTGGCGTGTCTTTCGCGATCTCGGCAATGCGCCATCTCCACTTGTCAGTCGAATCACTAAGGTAATCTTCGGTTTGCGAACGCCAACCCCCTACCGCCAAGTCATTCAGTCTTGGTGTGATGCGAGGGGAATCCGTACGGTACAAGCGGCAAAGGTGAATTGGACGTTCAAGCTCGACATTCCAGTTTGAATTCGTACTGCTTCTGTTCTGAGCTCTCAAGGGCTTTGCGTCAGGTATTCGCCGTCTGGAGTCAATTCGCGCCGACCGCAAGGCCGGGCTCACAAAACCCGATATGCCGACAGTGAGTTCACATGTAAGCAATTGCTGAATTGAACCTCTCGATGGAGGCCTTCAAACCTAAGTCCGCGACGCCTCGGCCCGACACACCGACGCATCTTGAGTCAGTAAAAGCGTCCATTGCCTGCTCTCGACTTGCAATCCAAGAATCTCAGTTCTGCGAAAGCGACAACGACAGGCCTATTCTTCCCGGCGGCTTGGAGTCGCTTGGGATCGAACCGGCCGGCCTAGTCATCACAATACGCTATTCGCGTTCACGGATAAAGCCAGGGCGAAGGGGCCGCTTTCGGGAAGAATCAACTCCCCCGCAACTCCTCCAATTCTCCTCTCGGGCCTGGGGCCCTCTGCGATCTCCGAGGCGAATCCTCGTGATTTCCTCCGCTCCAAGCCCCGGCGGTCGGGTGATTTCCACGAGGCGCCTGGGTTTCGTCGGTCGATCTGCCCGATGCCGGGCGGTAAAATCTGCGAGGGAATTGGTGTTTTCTCTTGCGGGGGGATCGAGCGACGGCGGTTTCCGGTCGGCTGTCCAGAAAATTCCCGCTCACCTGTCACACTCTTCTTTTGCCGGGGTCTAAGGTGTGGCGGCTGCCTGGGGGCGGCGGTGGGGTTTTATTGATGAGGAGTCTTGGGATGCACAATCCGTTTGTGGAAGTGGCTGGGGAGGGGGAGGAGGATGTCGAGCTGGTTGGCCGCGCGAAGATGGGGGATCGTGAGGCGCTGGAGGCGATTCTGCTGCGGCATCAGGCTTGGATTTATAATATCGCGGTGCGGATGGTGTTTCATCCTCAGGATGCGGAGGAGGTGACGCAGGAGGTGCTGATCAAGGTCATCACCCGGCTTAGCACTTTTCAGGGGGAGAGCAAGTTTCGCACGTGGCTGTACCGGATTACGGCTAATCATGTTTTGAATATGAAACGCCGGGGCGGGGAGTCGCAGCCGCATACTTTTGCGACGTATGCGGCCGCCATCAGGGATATTCCTGAACGGGACCTGCCGGATCCGAAGAGCGTGCCGGTGGAGGTCCCGCTGCTCGTGGAAGAAGCGAAGATCGCCTGTACGACGGGAATGCTGCTTTGCCTGGACCGCAGCCAGCGATTGACGTTTACGCTGGGGGAGATTCTGGGCGTGAGCGATACGGTCGGCGGCGAAATCATGGAGGTGTCGCCTGACAATTTCCGGCAGCGACTGGCTCGCGCCCGACGGGATCTGTATCAGTTCATGAATCATCAGTGTGGTCTGGTGAACGCGAGCAATCCCTGCCGCTGTCGCAAGAAGACGCAGGGCTTTATCAACGAAGGCCACGTGGACCCGCAGCATCTGCTGTTCGTCCCGCGGCATGTCCAGCGCATCCACGAAGCGGCGGCCGAAACGGTGCGCGAGATCGACGACGTCGTCGATCGATCCTATGCGGCCATCTATCGCGATCATCCGTTCCTGACCCCGACGGACCAGGCCCAATGGCTCCGCCGGATGCTGGATCTGCCAGAGGTCCGCGCGACGCTGCAGCTTCCTTGAAAAATCACGCGGCCAGGTTGTCACAGTCGCTTCCCGGGCGTGTCCAAGTTTTCAGGCAAACAATTCCCCCTGAACAACGAGGACGCGAATCATGTCGAAACTAACGGGACGAACCGCTTTGGTCACCGGAGCCTCCAAAGGGATCGGCGCCGGGATCGCCAAAGAACTGGCGGCGGCCGGGGCGGCGGTCGCAGTGAACTACGCCAGCGATCAGGCAGGCGCCCTGCGGGTCGTGCAAGAGATCTGCGACGCCGGCGGCCGGGCGGTGGCGATCCAGGCCGATGTTTCCAAGGCGGACGACGTAAAGCGGCTGCTGGGGGAGACGGACAAGGCGTTCGGGTCGCTGGCTATTCTGGTGAATAACGCCGGAGTCTACACGCCGATGCAACTCGACGCGATGACCGAGGCGGAGTTCCACCGGGAGTTCCATACCAACGTGCTCGGCCCGCTGCTGGTGATCCGCGAATCGCTTCAGTACTTTGGGCCGGCCGGCGGGAGCGTGATCAACATCGGGTCCGGCGCTGCGAAGATGTGCCCGCCCGGCTATGCGATTTACGCGGCCAGCAAAAGCGCCCTGGACGCAGTCACCGGCGTGCTGGCGAAAGAACTGGCGCCCCGCGGGATCCGGGTCAACTCCCTCAATCCGGGAGCCACGCAGAGCGAAGGGACCCAGGCGGCCGGCCTGTACGGCGTGGACGGCGAGTTCGAGCGTAGGCTGGTCGAGATGACGCCGCTGGGCCGGATCGGCACGCCTGCGGACATCGCCCGGATTGCGACGTTCCTCGCCTCGGACGATTCCGGCTGGCTGACCGGCGAAGTGATTCTGGCGTCCGGCGGATTGCGCTAGTGGTGCGTCAAGTTTCCATTTCAGGTTTGGCCATTTTCGCGCGAGCCGCTGTTCCTTGTAGTTAACCGTGGCTATCGCCAAAACGGCTAATGGGAAGAACCCGAACTCTTTGCCTTGACGCAGCACTCGTGGTGCGTCAAACCATCAAATCTGGTTTCTCTCAATCAGCCGCCGGGCGCTAGCCCACGGTTTTCTTGGCAGCACCGCAGCACGGCCCAAATCGCTCACTCGAAGATGGAAGATTGACGCAGCACCAGGACGAGACGACCGATTGTTTCTCATACAGGAGTAGATGATGGCTGCCTACATTATTTTCATGCGTGAACGCACCCTCGATCAGGCGGAGCTGGAGACGTACTGGTCGCAAGTTCCCCCCACGCTCGACGGCCGTCCCATCAGGGTGCTGGCGGCGTATGGTCGGCACGAAACGCTGGAAGGGCCCGATGTCGAAGGCGTGGTTGTCGCCGAGTTCCCCACGCTGCAGGAAGCACGCGACTGGTACGACAGCCCGGCCTATCAGGAAGCGGCCCAGCACCGCTTGCGCGGGGCCGTCTACCGCGGCCTGATTGTGGAAGGGGCGTGAGTGCGATCCCGCGTTAGCAAAAGAATCCCGGAGCAGGCCAAATTAAACTACTGAGTGCGATAGGTTCGCTTTTGCGGCAGGCCGATCCACCAGAAATAGACGCCTGCTGCGGCGCCGAGGGAACAGAGAACGCCGAACGCCAGGGCGGCGGTGGGGCCGATTAATCTGCCCAGCAGCCCCGGCGCGTTCATGCCGTCGACGCCTTCGGACCAGGACGTATAGGCTCCCATCACGACCGAACCGACGCCCAGGAGTCCGAGGAGGATCCAGGCGCTAGCGATGGGACTGAAGGGGACATCGTTCGGGTTCGCCTTGGCGACGGTCACTTGCTGAGTGGCTCCACAGGCGCGATACAGCCGCTGGAAGATGTCCTCCCGGACCTGGGGAGCCAGCGAGTCGAGCCGGATCGGATCTTTGAGAGGGCCGCCCCGCACGCTGAGCATACCCAGGTTGGGCACATCGGTAACGCTGCGAATGGAAGGCAGCTCGATCGACTTCGTCAGCATGCCGAACGCCGACTTCAGCGGCTTCCCTTGCTGGATCGCCTGGGCGATTTTTACGCCATGCTGAATGTTCTCCTGTTTGGCGTAGAACGTATCCCCGGAAAGGGCGGCGATGCCGGTCTGGCTGAGCCATACCCGCCCGCCATCCGGCAAGTCCAACACTTGAAACGGCGGCTGATTCATCGCAAGAGCCTTGTCGTAAACGGCGGATTGCAATGGCGGCGCATCGACCCGTTCAACGCGGCCGACCTGGAGATGAAGGTCTTCTCCCGCGTCAGAATACCACCCATGGGGCCCGCTTTCCAGAATCCGCCAGCCCCTGACACGGTCATGCTCTGGGCGCAGCGAATGGGCCTTGCTGCAGGACTTCCGCCGTCATTACCAGCGAGCGCTTAGCACGCTCACCATCAACGCCGCGACGACCATCCCGGCGACCAGGGCGCAGCCGGCAAGGTAAGGGCTGCGGAAGTGGGAGCGGATTACCAGCAGCGTTCCCGCCACTGCGCCGGCCAGGGCGAAGGCGGCCATCAGAACGGGGAGGCTCAGGTTCGTCGTATTGGCCCGCTGCGCCTCGTCATACTGCCAGACCGGCAGCAACGATGCGACGGCCGCCGCCACCAGAACGACCCACCACGGTTCCCGCGTATAATGTTCCGGAGGAGGAGAATCGTCCATCGCGGTCTGCCTTGGAGAAAAACGCGGGCGCCAGAAAACAGATGCGCCAGAGAACGAAAAAGCCCCGTCGCTCCGGTGCGGCTGGCCTTGATCGTAGTTCATTCGCAGCGAGGGTTCCAGCCAGTTCGCCCAGCGGGATTCGAACCGGGGCGTCGTCTTTCATTCCGTGAAAGATCGCGTACTTTCGTGGCATGGCGGCTGACGAAGATTGTGCGAGCGGATCAACGCGTGCAGATTCCTGGTTCTGCGGCGGCGAGCTCTGCGCGGTTTCTGCCGCCATCCTTGGCGCGGTACAGTGCGACGTCGGCGGTTTGAATCAATTCATAAGGGTCCGATGCGCTGTGGATACTGGATACGGCGACTCCCAGGCTCACGGTAGGTCGAACGTTTCCCTTGGGCGTCGGCAGATCAATCTGAGCAATGGCGGCCCGGACGCGCTCCGCATGGCCGATGGCGTTCGCCGGGTCGCATCCCGGCAGCACCAGGAGAAACTCCTCGCCGCCGTATCGCCCGACAGAATCGTAACGGCGAACCGAGTCGCGCATAACCTGGGCGGCCTTTTGCAACACGGCGTCGCCCGTGGCATGTCCATAGGTATCGTTGATGAGCTTGAAGCAGTCCAGATCGGCCATGATGACGGCGACCGGCACGCCCTGGCGCAGCGCTCGCGCCAACTCCCCCTCGATGATGTCCAGAATGGCCGATCGATTCCAGAGTCCCGTGAGCCCGTCGCGCGTGGCCAGGTCGCGCATCGCCTCGCGCGAGTTGATCAGTTGTTCCTGGAGGCAGAGGATTCTTTTGCCGGTGCGCAGCCGGACTCTTAGTTCGGCCGGGTCGAACGGTTTGGTCACGTAGTCATCCGCGCCCGCGTCGAGTCCCGCGATGATATCGTCCTGATCGCGATTGCCGGATAGCAGGATGACATAGGTGTAGGGTTCGGGTTTGTTCTGGCGGATCTCCTGACAGAGTTGCGTGCCGTCCATGCCAGGCATCCTCCAGTCCAGGATGGCCAGTTTCGGCGCATCGGGCGACAAGAGGATTTGAGACGCCTCGTTGCCGTTCCTGGCAACGACCACGTCATAGCCCCAGCGGCGCAGCGAAGATTCCAGCAATCGCAGGGCGACTAACTCGTCGTCAGCAATGAGGACTTTCATGATAGATCTCGCAAGGACGTTTCTGACAAGGTCAAGACCAGGCGATCGAATTCCTCTTTCAGCAGGGACAGCGATTGCTCGGCGTCACCGGCGGTTCCCCCGCGTGCGATTGACTCCAGTTTGGCGGCGGCCCGCGCCGCAGGCACGGCGCTGATGCTCTGCATGGCCCCTTTGAGCGCATGGGCCGCGCGTTCGACGGTTCGGTGGTCCTGCTGGGCGGCGCCGGCCTCAATTTCGGCCAACAGCAGAGGCGAGCTTTCCAGAAACAGCTCGATCAGCTCGTGCAACAGATCCCAGTCATTCTCCACCCGCCTCAAGAGCGTTTGCATATCGATGGAATCCAAGGCGGACGCCGGAGCCTGGGGACCAGGAGCAGCCGACGGTTCCCTGGTGGTCGCAGCTTCAAGCGAGGGAACCGGCTCCTCCGCCCGCGGGCGGGAGCTGGCGGCCGTCAGTCGCTCAATCGTCGAAAGCAGCTCCTGAATTTGAATGGGCTTGGAAAGGTAGTCGTCCATTCCGGCTTCCAGGCAGCGCTCGCGGTCGCCCTGCATGGCATGCGCGGTCATCGCGACGATCGGCGTGTATTCTCCGCGGACCGCCTGGTTCCGGCGAATCACTCGGGTGGCTTCGATGCCGTCCATTTCCGGCATCTGCACGTCCATCAGCACCAGATCGAATCGCTGGGTCGCGACGGCCTGGGTCGCCTCTTTGCCGTTATTGGCGACGACCAGGGTATGGCCCCGCTTCTCCAGGAGCCCGACCGCCACGCGCTGATTCACCAGGTTATCCTCCGCCAGCAGAATGAGCAGGGGTCGGCCGGAGATCGTACCGGCGTTATCCGCTGGCGCTGTCTCGCGGTGGGGCGGCTTGTTCTCCGCAGGTCCTCCCAGAGTCTTCACCAGACAGTTGAACAGATCGGATTGGCGGATCGGCTTGCTCAGGTACGCCGAAATCTGCAGCTCCTGGCAACGGTCGTCTTCGCCCGGGTCGGAGGATGACAGCATGACTACCCGGCTTGCCGCCAGCCGCGGGTTATCCCTGATTTGTTCAGCGACATCAAAGCCGTCCATGCCCGGCATTTGAAAGTCCAGCAGCACCAGTTCAAACGGCGTCCCCTGGTCGCACGCCCCTTCGAGCGCCGTCAGCGCCGCGGGCCCACTATCGACGACCGTTGGCTGCAGTTTCCAGTTCTGCAGCACTTCGTCGAGAATCTGGCGATTGGTGGCGTTGTCGTCGACCACGAGCGCGCGCATGCCGTGGCAAAGTTCCGGCAAGCTGGCCGAGGGACGCCGCGGCCCGTGCTGCAGACGGAAGGTCGTTGTAAAGTGAAAGGTGCTCCCCACGCCAGGCTGGCTTTCGACCCAGGCTTCTCCCTGCATGACCGCGACCAGCTTCGAGACAATGGCCAGCCCCAACCCGGTGCCTCCAAAGTTTCGCGTGGTCGAAAGTTCGGCTTGTTCAAACGCCTGGAAGATGAGTTGCTGCTTTTCGACCGGAATGCCAATGCCTGTGTCCGTCACCGTAAAATGCAAGCAGACATGATCGGCAGCCTGGGACTGCACCGCCGCACGCAGAACGACGTCGCCGTGGTGGGTGAATTTGATCGCGTTGCCAACCAGGTTGATCACAATCTGCCGCAGCCGCGCCGAATCGCCGACGACCTCGGTCGGAACGTCAGGCAGAATCTGGCACACCAGTTCCAGACCCTTGTCCTGCGCGCGATAGCCCAGCGTCCTGATGGTGTCGTCCAGCAGATCTCCCAAATGGAAAGGCGTCTCGCACAGCGTTAGTTTTCCGGCCTCAATTTTGGAAAAATCCAGGATGTCGTTCAGCAGCGACAGCAGCGAATCGGCCGAGGAGTTGACGGTCTCCAGGTAGTCGCGTTGCCGGTCGGTCAATTTCGTATCGAGCGCGAGCTCGGTCATGCCAATGATGCCATTCATCGGAGTGCGAATCTCGTGGCTCATGTTGGCCAGAAACTCGCTCTTGGCCCGGTTGGCCGCCTCGGCGAGTTCCTTTGCCTGCTGCAGATCCGCTTCACTGGCGGAGAGTTTCGCGGTCCGTTCGACAACCGTTTTCTCAATTGCCGCGTTCGTCGCTTCCAATTGAGCGGTCCGGACGGCGATCTCGCGCAACTCCCTGGCGCCTTGAATGCAGGAGTGGATCAGAATGACGTCTTCAAAGACAACCCAGCCCACATGTTCGAGCCAACGCCATCCACCGGTCAGCACTCCGAACACCGACTGCGGCCAGTACACACCCCGCAAATAGTGGTCCGCGGCGACAACGACCGTCGCGGTGATCAGGACGCGCCAATCGCGGTAGAACGCTAAAAACGCCAGCGAGCCAAAAATGTGAAAATGCGTTTCAATCCGGCCGCCCGCCAGATGGATCAACAGCCCCGACATCAGCATCTGCGCCACGGCGATCGTGTGGCGCGTTATCGTTCGACCCGGGTAAAAGACCGCCAGTGCGATCGGCAGACTGCTGATGATTGCGGTCAGGAAGACCGCCGCCCAGATATGCGGATGCGTATGGCCCTGGTCAAGGTCCCAGGTCACTGGTGAAATCCAAATAGCCGCGGCAATGCCAGCCACCCACTGGAATAGCAGGAGAACGGCGAACATACGATCCGTTTGTACGAAGATCCGCTGCTGGTGCTCGCGGAATAACGCGTCGGCCCGTCCACCCACGGGAATGCTCAGATCGGATTCATGACCTGCCATCGATGTCACTGGACTTCCCCTGCTGGCGGGAGTGAATGGGCGATCGGACAGCCAAATGCCGGGGTCTGGCTGCAGGAAGGCGCGACGCCGCTTAAGGAAGACTCGATTGCCGACCTGCCGTCATTGTCTCCGGCATGTCCGCGCGCCCGCGTGATGCCGCCGTTGAACAACAGCTCTCCCTGATTGTTATAGAGGAGAGTTTCGCCAGAGGTGTTTGCGCCAAAACGCCGCGTTTCGATTCCCCCCGGGTCGCTCACGACATGGACGCCGGGGATGGCGGCGGCCGTTGCCCGCAGATCGGTCTGGTCCCAACGGTCATCCGATCCGGCCGGCTTGTAGAACACAACCCACGGCGTAACAGAGTCCTGAAAACGCGCCACGATCTTTTCCAGCTCGCCCAGAGTGGCCCGGGTGCAGGGGCAACGGGGATGGGCAAACAGGATCAAGGTGGATCCCTGTTCGTTGAGCTGCAGGCTGCTATCGCTCGGCCACTGCCGAGGGCCCGCTGACGACGGCCCCGGCGAATTGGCGTACATGGCAAGCACTGCCAACCCGCCACACGAGGCGCTGACCCACAAGAAACCGATGGCGATCTTCCACAGCAGTCGCCGATCAAACGTGGATCCGCGCAAAGGCTCCGCCGCGTTGCTGCGTCTCTTCGTCGGTGCGTCGGGTGATATATTCATGGGGCGTCACTATCGGCGAAAACACTTTCAATAAATGGCCTGTCGATCCATCTGCTATCCATTTAAAATCCTACGTCACGGTTTAAAGGCGGCGCCCGATAGGCAGAACTAAGCGCAGACAGCGATCGTTGCGGTTGTGCCGATTCTTCGACATGCGCCGCATGACATTGACAACCGTGCGCGGATGGGATCTGCCATCGTTGCGAAATCGGGTGCGAAATCGGATGCGAAATCGGGTGCGCATCTCACGATGTCGCTATGCTTGACCTGCGAGGTCGACTTCGCATGACCGAAACCTTTTTCCCGCAAGGACTTCCTACCTGCCGCCCGGGCGGCAACGGCCTCCTGGCCCCGCAAGCCAGTGATACAAACTCAGCCGTCCTGTCGCTCCGACCCGAAGTCCCCGCATCCGGGATCCGCCGCCACAAACAGACGCGGCGCGAAGACAGTCAACGCGATCTAAAACATGCCAGCAAAAGATCTTTGGATTGGCTCGCCTGGTCCGATGGGTTGCATGACGCGCGCAATGGGGAAAGCACCGCGCAAGAACCACCTTTTGCGGCAGGATAAGCGAGGAAGCACCCGCCACAGGCCTGCACATGGCGGCGGCTTGACGTCGCCTGCGAGGGAACCGGCGTCGGAGGATCGCGGTTTGCCTTAGAATAAACGTGTACGCCGAAAACAAAAAAGCCCCGTCGCTCCGGGGCCGTCGCTCCGGGGCCAGCCAGCCTTTTTCGTGGGGCATTCGCAAAGTAAGCTCCAGCTCGTTCGCGCGGTTTCTCGTCGAACTGGCGGGCGACGCTGCGGTTCCTGGTCGAAAAACGCTGCCCAACAACCTTTACTATTGGATTCCCGAACCGGATAGCGGTCCGCCGGACGAGAGGAATTTTGACAGCTGCAGGAAGAAAATCCTCCAGGCGATTCGTGCCGGGCTGCCACTCGATCTTCGCTTGCTGCACGACGACGATTCGGAAATTCGCGCACGAGCCGGCTGGCTGGACTGGAATGCCCCCATTTTCTGCACCAGGGGTTATGAGAGTAGGGGTTGGGTTACAGGTAACATTTCTTCTCGGCTGTGCTGCTGCTGGAGCGGAGGCGCAGCCGGAGCGGAAGCAGCAGCACAGCCGGCCGCGAACGCCGAGGAAGTCTGGTAGCTGGGACTGATATCACGTGTCTATCTGCGAGAGGACGCCCATTGCCAGGAGCGGGCGATCGTGCTGGACACGCTGGGCGACATCCAGCCAGGCGAGTTGTGGATCGCTGATAGAAACCTTTGCACCAGTGTGGTCCTGCATCAAATCGACGTCTCCCGCGCGGCGTTCATCATTCGTAAACATGCTCAAAATGTTCGCTATCATGTTCTTGACGACGAACGTCAGATCGGCGAAACATCCACAGGCGTGGTGTTTGAACAAGCGATCGAGATCGAAGATGATTTCGACAACACCCTCATCGGCCGCCGCATCCGAATTGCGCTCGATGAACCGACAGCCAACGGCGACACCGAAATGGTGTTGTTTTCGAATCTTCCTGGTTCGGTGACGGCGCTGGAGATTTCCGAGGCGTATCGCAAACGTTGGGACATTGAGACGACCTTCAATCACATGGATCGCATGTTCGCCGGCGAGATCAAAGCGATCGGCTCTCCTCGCGCGGCGTTACTGGTGTTCAGTCTGGCTGCGATCGCCTTTAATACCATGAGTGTTGTCATGGCCGCGCTGCGCGTCGAACATGGAGCGCAGAAAGTGGACGAAGAAGTGTCGATCTATCACATTGGCGTAAATGTGCAAAGCGATTGGAACGCCTCGGCCCTGGTCGGAGACGCCGCGGCGTGGGAGCAGCGTTTCGCCACGCTGAGCGCCCAGGCGAAATTAGCCAAAGCCATGTCACCTTGAAAGGGATGGAGGACTGTACCCATCCTGCTACACCCAGCATTCAAGCCACTCACGGCCAGGAAACCTTGCTGCTGGTCGAAGATGAAAAGCCCGTGCGTAAGATTGTTAAAACAATGCTGCAACGCGAGGGTTATAAAGTGCTCGAAGCTGCTGCAGGCGAAGAGGCGATTGAATTGGCGCAATCATTTCCTGGGAAGATCCAGATTCTGTTAACCGACGTGGTAATGCCTGGAATGAGGAACGCGGAAAAAAAACTTCGGTATTTTTCTCGACAGGAACCACGAAACCTGAGCAGCCCAAGCCGGCTGATCCCGTGAGCCGAACGCCTGGCGTCGGGCCGTTCTTCGGAATGAGGGAAAAAAACTTCATCGGTTTTTGTATAACAGCGATGACGTTCAACTTTTACGTATGCTTCACCTGGTGATCAAACCGCCAATCTCTCCTGCAACGGCTGGAAGATAAAATGAGCGGGTTAAAAAATCGGCATCGCGGAAAAGGGGAACTCACGCAAAGGCGCGAAGAAGGAGGAAGAGGTCTGAGAAGGAATTCGCCACGACCCTTGTGGATGTCGCGTTTCCGATTCCTGCCAAACGGGAAAAATCGCCGAAGTTATTTTCCCCCGATTCCTGAGTGGTCGCGAAGTTGCGGCAGTCGTCAAGCAAATGTTGCCAGAGATACAAGTACTGTTCATGTCCGGCTATGGAACTGGGGAAGAATAACTTCGGCTCACAGGAGTAGAACCGCCCGACGCTAGCGCGTTCGGCTCACTATACAAAAACCGAAGTGGAGGAAACTCTTGTCCCGCTTCAAGGCGGGGCGCATAGTAGCCGAAGCAGGATTCGCAAATCGTATGACTGATTCCTGGCGGGGCAGCGTCGATATATTCCCGCACCCAATCCCAAACTGCAGCTTCCCGTCGACGCACCCGTCGACAATAGCTGCATTGATGCACAATATTTTGTTCATCGGCATAGTCAGTGTGAACCGACGAATTCAGTTGATCGTGGTGCTGCGGACGTTCGACTCTTAAGGAATGAACGATTAGCAGACCCTCCCGCCGTGGCAGTGGATACGACGTCATCTGAAAGAGTCTAAACTGGTCAGCGGATGAGCATTCGTAGACATGCACCCAAAGACGTTCCTCCGACAGGCATTTGCGATACCCTTGCTCGAAGAATTTTGCCAGCGGACCTTCAATTCCCGATAGAAGATTCTCCCCCAACGGCCACCGCGCGGATACGTCAGGTTCGCCGCCGTTGGCAGCCGCAAAGTTGAGCCAACCAGGGCTAAGATAGGCGATCGAAAGGTCGCTCCAGACTCCGCAAACGCTTACTACTTGCGAGTTGCAAATTCTCGAATCAAACGGTTCTAACAGGGGGCGAAAGTTCGCCTGACAGAGTTCTCGCTGCATTTCCTATTGGCGCCTTGGCGAGGGAGGAGGCTGATTAAGCATGGAATGCATTTTTTTCGACGGCATGCAGCTGTGGAAGGAATCACGTTCCGCAAATTCGCCGAAGTAGTCGAATGCCTCCTTTTTCAGCATCAGCATTGATGAGAGCAGGGGCTGGGATTTACCTGCTCCTCGTTTCTGAGCCAGCGATGGGGAGAAAAAGGCGGGCTTTGCTCTGGGGGCCAGGTTGCCCAGAGCGCTGTGGGGTCGCTGGGCGTTGCCGTCGCAACACCACGATTTTATCATCTCCTGCGCCAGCGCGAGGGACAAGACCCCCTTCTCGTTCAAGCATTCGGCTCGCACGCTGCCGTCGAACGACTCGATGAACGCATTATCCGTGGGCTTTCCCGGTCGACTGAAATCCAAGGTGACCTGACGGGAGTACGCCCATGGGTCCATCGCCTTCGTCGTGAAATCGCGGCCGTTGTCGACGCGTCTCGTTCTGGGCAGCGGCCCGGTTCCCGCCCGACGCTTCAAGACAGCCGCGACTTCGCGGCAGGATGAGCGAGGCAGCGCCAGCGACAGAGCCTCTGCATGCTGGCGACGTACAGTCGCCGGCAAGGGAACGGGGCTGCCTCAGCAGGCACAGAGCGAGCCTGGGCATACCGGTCTCTTCCGGCTTATCTTCCGCCTGCAGGAACGGAGAAGAATCCGCCGCCGAAACCGCCGCCGCCCATTCCTCCGCCGAATCCCTCGGCGGAATTTCCCATGACGTCGCCGTTTTCGACGCGGTGGATGACCTCGGCGATTTCATCGTGCGCGGCGCCGGTTTGTCGGATCAGCATCACGGAACGTGATAGCACCAGCTGAATTTGGCCGATCTGCAGCTTCTCTCCAGTTCCGTTCGCTTCGTTGAGAATCGTCATCTCTGGCGAGGAGGAAACGACGGTGATTTCCCCCGGCGCTTCCGGCCGGGCGTCTGTCTTCCAGCTGTCAGGGCGCACGATCCGCGGCAACAGCGTCGCCAGATCGCGGGCGACCGCGGTATGCACGCGATAATAAACCGTGGTGACCTTGTTCGATTTATCACTTTCCCGTGTCCGCGGCTTGGACTCCCGCAAAGCCGTACGGTACGTTTCCAGCAGCTTGAGCACGTTCGCGTGCAGTCGTTCCTCCTGGGTAACCACCATCACGCCCGGCAGGCCAAAGTGGATGGCGCCGGGTCCGCCGACTTGCTCCCAGGATTCGGGCGCCGTTTGCGAACTGATCGCCTCCGCCAGCGCGTCGGACTCTCCTTCATCGCGACACAAGTCCCGCACGTCATAAACGGCCGTGCGGAGCGACGCCTGGGCTTCGTCGGGCGAGGTGATCCACAGCACGCCGTCCCGCAGAATGAAGGTCAGCTCCAGGTCCAGCAGCATCCCCTGGATGGCCGTTTTCAAGTTGCGGTCGTGGAGTTTCAGCGTCACCGGTTCCCGTTCTCTCACATTGACGTGCCGCAAAGCCCGGCGGTCCAGGCGAATATCGGCCTGGGTTATTTTCGAAAGCTGTTCCACCGCCGTCGCCAAGGGCGTTTCCGAAAAATCAACCGTCACATGCTGATCGAGCTTTGCACGCAGCGCGACATGCGGCGCCGGATCGTTGACGAACGTTTGCCGGGCGTGCTTTCGAAGCGCAGCGAGAAACCCCTGCACCTCGCGCTGCCTTTCGCCGTTCTGGCGGACGAACAACACATCGCCCAGCGCGCTGATGACGCCTTCGCCGCCGATCTCTTCCCAGGAATCCGGCTGGAGCGTGCTGGTGATCAGGTCGGTCAGCAGGTCCATGTCGTAGCCCGCATCGAGCAGATCGCCCACGTTGTAGGGCAGCGTGGCGGCGACGCTCTCGGCAACCTCCGGCGTGGTGATAGTGAGAATGCTGTCCTCAAAATACCAGGCCAGACCCAGGGATCGCAACCGATTGAGCAGCAGGTAAACGGCCTCGTCGTGCAAGCGATCCGAAACCGGCTCCGCGAGAGAAACGCCGGCCTTCGACAAGGCGCCCGTATCCAGCAAGACGGCAAGCTTCTGGTCGTTCTGCAGCCAGGCCACGACTTCGCGGAGCGACGAATCCGAAAAGTCATGCGTCGCCTTGACGGCCAGCTCCCGCGGCATGGCGACGGACGGATCGACCGTTTTCGGTTCCTCCGCAATCCGCGGAATCGCCGGAGGCTCCTCCCCTTCCGGTCCCCGTGGAACCGGTTGCGCCCCCGAGAAACCAGCAAACAGGAACGCCAGACAAAGCGACAAGGCAATGCGAGCAAGCACAATCAACATCCTTCCAGTCAGCCCCTGACGACGTCGATTATAGCCTCGACTCCCCTCCCAAGCACGCGCGCAATTCGAAGCAAACCGCTGCAGCTCGACTTGAGTCGCAACAAGCCGACATTTCGCCCGCCGCGCCCCGATTCGTGGACGCAAATAAAAAAGGCCCGCCGATTTGCCGGCAGGCCTTTTGATCAAGTCGTTTGCTCACAGAGCTTCAAGTAGTACGCCCGGCAGGGTTCGAACCTGCAACCCTCGGTTCCGAAGACCGATGCGCTATCCAGTTGCGCCACGGGCGCTTGTTGGGGATATCGGGGACGATATCCGTACAAGGCCAACTGCTGCCTGGTGGAGGGAGCGGTTGATTGGTCGTCGCCAGGGAGGCTTGCACGCCCGGCGAGGCCAATGACAAACTGTACCATGTCTCGGCGCAAAAACAAGCCTGCCAGGTGGACCGGGGGGGCTTGCGGTTTAGGCGTTGCGGGTCGCGTTTTTCTCTTTGGGGGTGTGAGCGTCACTTTTGTGGGTGGATTTTGTTAGTTTCGGTGCTTCTCCCAAAAGGCGTCCCATTGGTCCGGTTCGCTGAGGAACAGGGCGCGGAGGTGGCAGAGGGCGTCCGCGCCGTCGTTGCCCCAACGCATGCCGCTGCCGTTGAGGCGGTCGCCCACTACAGTCCGACAGGCCGACTCGATCGGACCGGAACCGATCTGCCAGCCGTTCTTCACGTAGCTCGGGTAGTCCATCTTGTGCTGATGATTTTCAAAATATTGAACCGTGACGCGATACAGTTCACGCGTCGCCGCGATCGGTCCGGGGTCAATCTCTTTCAGCTGGGCCAGCACGGCTGGGCCGCCTTCATGCTTGAGCATGGGAGCGTGACGATCCATCCAGCTCTGGCGTTCATGCTCGTCGGCGAAGAGCGCCTTCGCCAGTTCCACCAGGTACTCTTTCACGTGCCAGAAGTCGATGATGATCGTGGCCAGCGGAAAGTTGCGGCGAAGGAATTGCTCCATGCCGTTGCCGCCGTCCGAGAGGGCGATTTGCACCTCGGCCTTGTCCCAGCCGACCTGTCCGGCCTGGCGACGAAGCTGCAGGCCGAGTTCGTTTAGCTCGTAAAAACCCGACAAATAACGCGATTGATGCGGCTTCTTCTGTGTCTCATCATACTCGCTGTCGGGATTGTAAATCGACGCGACGTACGCCATGCGTCCCTCCACGCGACTCGCCTTGGGGCCTTGCCGGCGAACGCACTTCGCATCCAAACTGGCGTAAGCGCAGGTGCGGCCCAACGCATCGCGTTGCCACTTCCACTCGCGGTCCGCGCCGAACTTGATTCGGTCCTCCAGCAGTTTGCCGACCCGGGCGCCGGCATCTTCGGTGACGCGTTCGACGCTCGACTCACTGACGCGCAGACCGGTCATCTTGAGCAGCATGCGTTTCGCCGAGACCGCGAAACTCGACACCGTTCCGGCCAGCGACGAAAGCTCCGCCACGGCGGGCGAAAGGCAGCGTTTCGACAGCCCCAGTTCCTGATCCCAAGGCGACAATCCTTCACTGCAAACGGCGCAGTGGTAATAGGGGCGACGCACGCGAATGCCGCCTAATAGACAGGTGATCGTACGTCCTCGCCGTTCGACGAAGCGGGCGTCGTTCTGGCATTTCTGGCAGACGCAGCTAGCACCCTGGTACCCCTTTTTTTGCCGCGGCGTCGACCGCGGCTTGTATCGCCTGGGCTCCGATTCGATGCACAATGTCGCGCGCTTCGAACTCTGTTTTGCCGAAGATTTGACTGTCGGGTTTGGAGGCCAGCAGCACAGACAGTTCCACAAGATGCTTGTCCGCATTCGCCCGCAGATGTTGCAAAATAAGGTCCGCGCGTTCCTGCTGCTCAGGACTCAACTCCGCCGCCTTCGTCAGAGAGCCGTTCAACTTCGCCATGACACCATTCTCCACAAGCTGGAAATCGGGACGAAAAATCGACACCCCCTCATCAGAGCAAATTTCCCACCCACAATCGAGACGCCCACACTCTTTGGGGCGATCGTCCGCGTCACTCAGGGCGGGCCAGTTTGGGGTGGGCCAGGACTTCGCGGATCTGGTCGATCGAGGGCGGTTTGACCAGGTGCAGGTCGAAGCCGGCCTGCTGGGATTTGGCCATGTCTTCTTTCTGGCCGTAGCCGGTCAGGGCGACCAGCAGCACCGTGTCGAAGTCGGGCTGGGCCCGCAGGCTGCGGGCCACTTCGTAGCCGTTCATGCCGGGCAGGCCGATGTCCAGCAGCACAATCTCCGGGCGGGATTGGGTGGCTTTGGCCAGGGCGGTTGGTCCGTCGTGGGCCATTTCCACCGTGTGGTCGCCTAGCTTCTGCAGCAGCATGGTCAACAGCCGCGCGGCGCCAATGTTGTCGTCGACGGCCAGAATACTGCGACAGTGGAGCGAGGAGCCTACCACGACCTTTTTGGCGTCAGGCGATTGCGACGACACGACCGGCAACAGCACCTGGAACGTACTGCCGAGCCCGGGGCCGGCGCTATCCGCCGTCACCTCGCCGCCGTGCAGTTCGACCAGTTTTTGCACCAGCGTAAGACCAATCCCCAGGCCGCCCTGGGCGCGGTCGAGCGAGCGGCTGGACTGGGTGAACAGATCAAACACGCGGGGCAGCAGGTCGCGATCCATGCCGATGCCCGTATCGCGGACCTGGACCTTTGCCTGGTGGTCGTCGGCTACAACCAGCAGTTCAATACGGCCGCCGGAGTTGGTGTACTTGCAGGCGTTGTTAAGCAGGTTTTCGATTACCTGCACCAGCCGCACGGGGTCGGCGTGCAGCCAGATCGGGTGGCTCGCCTGGGTCACGGTCAGCTGTTGCTGCTGGGCGACCATCGCGGGCCGCACTGTCTCCACGGAGCGTTTGACAAGGGAGGCCAGGTCGACCGTTTCCCGGCGGAGCTCGACCTTCCCCTGCATGATCCGGGAGACATCGAGCAGATCATCCACCAGGCGGACGACATGCTCTACCTGGCCTTGCATCAGTTCGATCGTTTCCAGGTTGCTGTCCCCTTCCAGGGCGAGCAGGTCCAGGCCGCTGCGAATGGGGGCCAGCGGATTGCGCAGTTCGTGCGCCAGCATCGCCAGGAATTCGTCCTTCCGTTTATCGGCCTGGCGAAGCTCCTGGTACAGTTGAGCGTTCTCAATGGCGATCGCGGCGCGGTGGGCCAGGTCTTTCGCCATGGCGAGGTCGTCGTCGCCGTAACGCCGGCCTGAATCGGCGGCGACGAAGGTGATCGTTCCGAAAATGCGGCTCTGCACCTCCAGCGGCACGCACATAAAGGAGCGCGGGTTCAGTGTGCGCAGAATCTGCAGATGCTCGTCGTTGTGGGCCGCTTCCAGCAGCATCTGCTCGGTCACCTCGTATACCAGCTCTGCTTCTCCGGTGCGCAGCGTATGGGTCGAGCCGCGGGGCGCATCGACGCGGGGCGGATACCGGCGATAAAAGTCCTGCGGCAGATCGGCCTTGGCGGGATCGATATGGGCCGCCGCCAGCCGCTGCAGGCGGCCGTCGGGATCGACCATGTCCACCGCGCACCAGTCGCAAAAATCGGGCACCGCCAGTTGTGCGATCAGTTCCAGCGTGCTCTTCAGATCGACCAGCGAAGCCAGCGACTTGCTGGCCTCGGCCAGGAACTTCAGCGTCCCTTCCATCCGCTTGCGATCGGTGATGTCCCGTTCAATCGAGGAGACGCCCTGCACCACGCCATAGGCGTCGCGCAAAGGAGATAGTCGCACCGAAACCGGCACCAGGCGTCCATCCCGATGCCGCCGTACGGTTTCCAGGTGCTCGCCGCGACTTTGCTGGCTCACGCGATCCAAGGCGTGGCGCAGCGCATCCTGGTGTTCCGGCGGCGTCAGCAGGGAAAACATCGACTGGCCGATCGCTTCTTCGGCCGTCATTCCATACATACGCTCGGCGCCGGCGTTCCAGTCGGTAATCCGCCCGCCCAGCGACTGCCCCAGAATGGCGTCATCCGACGAATCGACCAGCGCGGCCAGGCGCCTTTGCTGTTGTTCGGCTTCGCGACTGCGGGAAACATCGCGAAACACCAGCACCGCCCCGACCACGCGCCCGTCGGGTTCGCGAATCGGGGCCGCTGAATCGTCGATCGGTCGCTCCGCCCCGTGGCGGCTGATCAGGATCGTATGATTCGCCAGTCCCACAATCGTTCCGTCGCGGAGCGCTCGCAGGGCTGGGTTGTCGACCGGCCGGCGATGGGATTCATTCACAATCTGAAAGACGGTCGTCAGCGGCTGGCCAACCGCTTCCGCTTGCGGCCAGCCGGTAAGCGCTTCGGCGACCGGATTCATAAAGGTGATCAATCCGTCGACATCGGTCACGATCACCCCGTCGCCAATGCTGGCCAGCGTGGTTCGCCAGGACTCCTGCTGCGAGAAAAGCTCGCGCTGCAACTGGCGGCGGCGGCGGATCTCTTCGGTCAGCTCGTCGATCTTCCGATTCACCATCGAAAAACGGGTGGTCGAAATTTCCCGCCGGGCAAATCTGATCAGCAGCTGCTTTTCGCCTGATTGCGGGTCCTGATCGACACGGGCACCATCACAGCGACAAACGATCGTCTCCCCCGAGTTCGTTTTGAGCTCTAGCGCCCCCAGCATCGGCTCGCGATTGCGGGCGCAGGTGCGCAGGTACGCCTGGACTTCGTCGGCCGGGTTGACGGCCAACAGACTAAGTGGTTTCCCTACAATCGAGGTAGTCGAAAAGCCTAGACCCAGAAAGCGCCGATTGCCTGCCCTGATAATTCCCTCGCTGGTGGTCAGCAAGGCGGCTTCCGCGAAGAGATTCGCGACGGAAACAAATTGTTCGGGCGTCATGGGGTGTTTTGGCGACTGTTAGCCTTTGAAATACTCTCGCCCGTCCGCCGCCAACGCTGCTTCCGTCGGCTTCAGATGGACGACAATTCGGCAACCGGAATCTCCGTTGGCGATCGCTTCTTCAATCACAACCTTGGCGTATTCCAGATTCTCCGAGGCGATCACGCCGAAAACGTTGGAAGTCATCATGCAGAGGGAAGGACGCCCAATGACTTTTTCCCCAAAGGGACAGGCCCGATTGCCCAGCACGATCTTTTCTTCGGTCTGTTCGATGACAAAAAAGTCGCCCTGGATACGGCGTTTAAGATCGACCAGCACCTCGGCCACTTGCTGGCGATTGAGGCCGTCGACCTGCAGCCCCTGTTTGTACTCCTGGTTGATCTGGTCGCCGATCCGCTGGCCGACGACACTGATAAATCCTGAAGCTTCTTCAATTCCCACCACCTCCTGCAGGGTGCCCGAGAGCTCTCGCAGCAAGGTGCGCAAAAACAGATCGCGCTCCAGGGGAAGCGGCAGATCGGCGATCACCGGGAGAAGCTCTGTCGATTTGTTCGTCATCGATCTTGCCGATCATCAGGGGAAGCGCCTCGTCACACCCGCTACTAAAAAGTCTAACAAGGTTCCGCTATTGCTACCACGGAGGTCGGCATTTTCTACGGGTAAAACCTTTTTAATAAAAGATCGGAATAACCGCCCCCAAGGCTCGGCAACCGGGGTGACCTGCCAGGACGAATTGCGTTCCCGGAGCGCTTCGACCAGAATAGCAGCAGGAACGACGGGACAGGGAGCCCGCCCCCCAGGCGACGGCTGCGTGCGACCGGCGCCCTGCTGACCTGGCGCCGCGATCACTTGCGAAAATACCTGGGATGAACAGCTACAATCGGCCCGCCTGGCGGCTTCCTTCAGGGGTGACGCGCGGCCTGTGGGACTATGTCCACCGCGACCACATCGCCGACGACTACGACGGCTACTTTGCCTACAATCGCCTGTTCGAGTTCGACGAGCAGATCCTGAAGGACCACTTCGTCAAACCTGGCGCCTGGGTGGCCGACCTGGGCTGCGGCACCGGCCGAGCGCTGGTTCCCCTGGCCCGCCTGGGGCTGCAGGGACTGGCGATCGACCTGTCGGAACCAATGCTGCGGATCGTTCAGGAAAAGGCCGAGCTGGAGAATCTGCCGATCACCTGCCTGCGCTGCAATCTGGTGGAAATGGACGCCCTGGTCGACGGCGGCGTCGACTACGCCATGTGCATGTTCAGCACGCTCGGCATGGTCCGCGGCGGGGCGAACCGGCAAACCGTGATGAACAACGTGTTCCGCATCCTCAAGCCGGGCGGCCTGTTCATTCTCCACGTGCACAACCGCTACTACAATTTGTACGACCCCGGCGGGCCGCGCTGGCTGCTGCAGAACTTCTATCAATCGCTGGTCGACCCGGAGGTGGAACGGGGCGATAAATGGTTCCAGTACCGGGGCGTGCCGAACATGTATCTGCACGTTTTCACCCGGCGGGAACTGACCCGCCTGATCACCGGCGCCGGACTGCGGATCCAGCAGATGGTGCTGCTCGACCACAGCCGGATGCGGGCCCTGCGACGCCCCTGGATGTTCGGCCAGTTGCGGGCGAACGGGTATATCGTCATCTGCCAGCGTCCACTGGAAACGTAGAAAACAAACAGAAGAAGGATTCACCGCGGAGGACGCCGAGTGCCGCAGAGGAAAAGGAGAAGAGGGAGAAAGTTGGTGTTATCGCGGCGGGACCTTGCACTCTCTTTGGATCGAGGAAAGGATCACTTCGGTTTTTGCCTCACGGAGAGATGGCGAACCTATCGGTCGCCCGTAGCTGAACTCGCCAGAGTTTGGCCGCGTCTCCATCGCCGAGAATGCTTCCTCCAAAGTCTGGCGACTTCGGTTACATGCCGGCTGCTTCTGCTTCGCTTCATTTCTTCCTTCTCCTTCTTCCTCTGCGAACTCTGCGGTGAACCTCTTTTCTGAGAGACGTTCGCTTCTTTCTGAGAAGAGTCCCTTCGACCCTGTCACCGCTTTTTGGGACGCAGATAACCGGCGCTGGATTCCAGATACTTGCGGCGCCGTTGGGCCGTGTCGCGGGCGTCTTCTTCCTGGCGACGACGGAGATCTTCCAGGTTGGCGGAGCAGTAGCGGCAGCCGACCTGCAGAATGTGGAAGTGGATGTAATGCATCTCTTCGTTCCCCAGCGCGCCGAGCAGGAAACTGCCCAGCTGCTCCCGGGCGGGACAGCTCACGCGGTGGCGCCGCCAGATGGCTCCCAGCGAATGAACGCCCGCATCGCGCTGCTGCAGGATTTCCGCCAGTCGCTGGCCGAGTTCCGGCTGTTCGCGCACGGTCTGTTCCAGCTGGGCCATATCGCCGGGCGACAAGGCTTCGTCGAGATAGGCCTCGAGTTCTTTCTGGGTGTACTGGGCCTTCATGACTGCTCCTCGTAAAGTTCGGGGAAGATATCTTCCGACAACTCCTGGCCGCGGACATGGCTGCGGACTTTGGACAGGAACTCAAACTTGTAGTTCGCCACATGCTGTTCCGAGATGCCCAGCTCGGTGGCCGCCTCTTTGTTAGCCCAGCCGCGGACAAACAGCAGTTCGACGCATTGGATTTTGACCCAGTCGTTCCGCGAGCGCCAGTAAGCAACCTGTTGCGTGAGGGCTTCGACGAGGGCCTTTTCTTCCAGGTGCTGCTGTTCGCCGCTGCGGACGATGCTGCTGGCGCCGCGGTTCCGGCTGGAGATTTCCCAGTCGCCGCCGGAATCCGAGCCGGTGGAAAGCGGCACGCTGGGCCGCCGTCCTTCGCGACGCAGGTAGTCCGTCATTTTGTAAGCGCAGATAGAAAAGAGATACGTTTCCAGCGAACGCTTGCCGTCGTAGTTGGGCAGGCTGTTGAGGAAGCCGACAAAAGCCTCCTGCACAATATCTTCGCTGTTCGCCCGCTTGCCGATGCGGCTTTCTACAAAGGCCAGCAGTCGGCCTTCGTAACGGGCGATCAGATCGCTCCAGGCGTCGCTATCGCCCTGGCGGATGCGATCAATCAACAGTCGATCGGTTTCCGATGTCGCCATGGTTCTGGATATTCTTGGAATGCTAAGGCAAAGAAATGGAAGAACGCGATCGCCCACGCCCTGCGGGAGGGCCAGAAGCCGCATTCATTCTAACGCAGCCGGGGCCGCGATTCTTTCACCTAGATCCAAGGAATCCAGCGAGCCAGCAGCACGCCGGCCGCCAGCAGGAAGCAGCTCCCTGCCGCCAGCACCATCGGAGCCGCCCAGCCGGTCGATGCGGGACGCCCCACGCGAGTGCTCAGCACCCCGTAAACCAGACCCAGTCCGCCCAGCAGGCCGCCGCCCAGCAGTAACATCTGCAGCAGTCGACAGAAGGCCGTCACTTGGCGCCAGTCGTGACGGGCTTCGTCCTGGAACGCGGTATCAAACTGCAGCTGGGCGTGCATCTGCTCCATTGGCCCGACGCTGAGCTGCAGCGTTTCCCGATACAGCTCGGCCGACAACAGCGGCCTGCCGGGAGTGATCACCGGCTCACCGCAGTTCCATTTCTGAGGGACCAGCCGGCGGAGCAGCGTGTCGCGATCGTACTTCTGGGGAGCGACCCAGCGCAAGTAAGCGAGCGCATCGGGATGTGCGCAAAACTCCTGCAGGTAATCGGCAATCGCCTGTTCCAGGTTCTCCTCCAGCAGTTCCTCGCACTGGGCCAATTCCGGCGCAGGGTCAGAAACGACCCACACCTGAAGCGAGCCGTCCGGCAGCGAGAACTCCTTTTCCACCCAGAACGGTCGACCCGGCGGAATGAGACTCGCCCTGATGACGGGCGTATCGCTCCCCTGCGTCTCTTCCGGCAATGCCGTCGTTTCGGTCGTCTCGGTCACTGAAGGCAGAGGCCGTTCGAGCAGCTGCTCCTGACCTGCTGACGGCCCGCCTTTCGCCTGGGCGTGCGTCGCCAGCGTCAGACCGATGCCGGTGCAACTGGCCAGCAGGCCCAGCACATGCATCCACGGCGCCGCGCCCCAGCGGCGCGCAACACCCCCGCCCGCGCGCGGCGCAGGAGCCACAGGAAGCAAGGATGGCGGCGAGAACAGCATTGGCAAATCAACAGGAAATCAAGGGAGTGACGTATCCGTTCGCCAGTCGAAAAACGACTTACAGACGTTGTTCGGCCGCTTGCTGGCGCCGGGCCGGGCTGAGCCAGGGAGACGACAATTGCACCGCCAGCGAGATGATGCCCGCCAGCAGCAGCCCCCAGGGCTGCGGAAACGGCAAGAACAAAGCGGCCAGCAACGCGACGCCGCCCGCCAGCCAGCTCAACCGACGACGTCGCAGCGGATCGGCCTGTTTCCACCAGCCGACCGCGGCGAACAGCACCGCAAACTGCATCAGATACGCTGGCAACCGCGGAGCGTGGTTCTCACCGTACAGGCTTGCCGGGTACAGGCCCTGCAGCAGCACGCGGCCGGCTCCCGGAAAGTCATCCAGCGGAACCTCCAGCAATCGACCCGCGAAAAACGCGCCGGCTCCCACGATCAGCCCCACCGCCAGCAAGGTCAGGCGACGGATCCGTGGCTCCAGCGGTCGATGCTCCCAGACTTTCGCCGTGATGAGGATCGCCCAGGAACCGAGCATGGCGGTCACTGCCACCCAGGCCAGGAACGACCAGGCGCCGACGCCGCCATCGGTCAGATTCAAACCGCTGAACGCAACCGCCGTTAGCGAAGCGACCAGCGCGATTCCCGCCGACAGCAGCAGAGAGCCAGTCAGTTCCATCAACCGCTCCGCGGCGGAACGCTCGGCCAGCACCTCACGGACCCGACGGGTCTTGTCGACATACGTCATGCGGGGCGAGTCGCCCTGGTAACGGCCGGTGGGAGCCGGTTGATAGGCGACCGCGGTCGAAGGCTCGCGCAGCATTCGCCAGGCGGCGTAGTAGGCGCCATAACCGCCGCCCAGAATCACCCCGCCCAGGGCGACCCACTGAAAGTTCAACACGACCAGCACGGCCGTGCTAGCCAGGATCACGCCTTTGGGAGCCCAGCCAAGCGAATGGTTCCACCAGTGAGCCACGCCGCCCAGTCGCTGCCGCACGGCCCCCATCAAGGGTTCCTGCGTCACGGTCGCCAGCGCTGCGCCCGACGCCTGGCCGGCGCGGATCAGCTCTGTCCGGGCGCCGCCGGCGGAGTGCTCGTCGATATGGATCACCGGGGCGGCCGGGGTCCGGTAGTGCGACTGGCGGTCGTGCAGTTCGCCCAGCTGAATCGGTTCCGGTTCCTCGTCGATAAAGTACGGATCGGGCGAGGACGTTTGCACGTGCGCTTCCCGCGGCGGCGTCGCACTCGCGGACGTCCGGCTGACGGGGCCACTCGCGGGTCCCGCAGCGGGCGGGACGAGGGCCAGATCCTGCTGCATGGCGGCGACGCTGGCGTAACGCCACTGGGGATCTTTGGCCAGGGCTTTCTCGATCACGGACCGATACGGCTCGGGCACGCCGGTCAGCACCGGATTATCGGTCAGGTGCTTCATGATGATCTCCTGGCTGCTTTCCCCGTTAAAGGGAACGCGGCCCGTCAGCATTTCATAAAGCACCACGCCGAGCGCATAAATGTCGATCTCTTTGCCGTACTCGCCCTTGCCGATTTCCGGCGCCATGTAGTGGAAGGTGCCGACGCTCTCGGTCTGGGCGTGCCGGCGGCTGTGGGAGATGCACTTGGACAGCCCATAGTCGCCAATTTTGACGACGCCTTCATCGGTGAAAATGTTGCCCGGCTTGAGATCGCGATGCACAATCCCATGGTCGTGCAGGTAAGCAACGCCGGAGGAAATCTGCGCGAACCAGCGCTCGACTTCCGGTCCTGGCAGGCCTTGCGGATGGCGGTCGATGACCTCTTTCAGGCTGTCGCCGGAGACGAACTCCATCACCACCCAGGCTTCGCCGGCGGCGTCGTAACGGATGTCGAACAGGTGGATCAGGTGCGTGTGCTTCAGGTTCATGCACTGCGACACGCCCCGCAGTTCCACATCGGTATTGCGCAAGATACGTTTGAGGGCGACCTCTTTCCCGGCGTCGCTCAGGGCGAAGTAAACTTCGCCGAACCCGCCGATGCCGACGCCCCGCTTGATGGTGAACCCGTCGAGCGGGCGCGATCCTGTCGCGTAGGAAAACTTCATACTGCCGCCCCGAGGCTGGAGCCCTTGTGGAGGAGGAGGGTCGCCCTGGGCGGACGATCCCTCACTTTTCAAGGTAGCGGTTGGGCGTTGCATTTGTCTAGTTCTCTCTTCTCGCCAGGGCCAAATCAAAAACTTCTGGCGAAGTCCACTACAGTTTCAAGAGGCGGTGTTAATAGGGGCTGCAGGGTGGTAGCGATTCAAGACTGAAGGAGAAGTCCTCGGCGGTTACATGGGCGGTGGGGGACAACTGCCCCAGCCCTTCGCACGAGCGACCAGCAATCGTGAACGGCCCTGCCCGTCGGCATTGCAATCTGTCCCCTTGCTGGAACAGCACGACATCGTCGGTCCAGTCCCGGCAGACCACATGGTTGTGCCAGTTGGGCCCCAGCACGCAGGACTCGGCCATCAACAAGATGGCGTCGACCGTCGGCTGGATCCGGCGACGTCCAACGAACTCCAGCCGGGCCGTCGCACTCAAAGCGTGCGGCCGGGTGAAACGCAAACGCACGCCGCCCAGTTCCAGTTCGTCCCCGTCGATCAGCGGCCCGACTCCCTGGCGCGGCTGCCCGTTTTGTCGCAGCTCCGCCAGCGGTTCGATCAGGTACTCTTCGCCGTCGCGACGGATCCGGGCGTGCTCCCGCGTCAGGTCGCCCAGCAGGCCAATGTCGGCCGCACTGCCGGGACGAGCCTGGCCGATCAGGACTTCTTTCTGCCGACAGACCAGATAACCGCCGACGCCGTCGATCCACAACAGGAAGCGGGAACCGAAGCGGAGCGAATCAGAGGAAACCTCGCCGCCCACGGACGGCCGCTGCCCTTCGGCCGAAGGGACGACGAGGCTTCGAATGGCCGCGGCGGCCTGCCGCTTTGCGGTGCTTGCCAGAGGATGCTCGGGCGCCAGGGCCAGCAACTGTCCAGCCAGACGTCCGACGACTTCCCAGTTTTCCTGCTGCTGCTCCTGCTGCAGTTGGGCTGCCAGTTCCTGCCCGCTTTGCATCCGGCTGGCGTACACGGCCTGCAGCTCTTCCTGCCAGGCGGCTGGCGAAGCATGGCTGTTGGCCAGGCCCACACCGTGGTTTAACTGTTCGATCGCTTCAGCCCAGCAGCCGCGGCGAGCCAGTTTGTCGGCCGCGACCAGGGAACGGGCTCGTTCTGCGAGGGACGCCCAGCGCGGGTCGGGCGCCTGGCTTTCCCATAAGGGAATCTGCTGCAGGGCTGTTTCGTATTCTCCGGCGGCCAGTTGTTGTTCCATCTGATCCGTGCAGTGGTTAGCGAGCTGTTGCCGGATCGCCTGGAGTTCGGGCGTGGGCCCTGCCAATCGCAGGGCCGCTTCCAGATCCCGCCAGGCGGAAGCCGGGTTATGCTGCGCGAGTCGACGCCGTGCTCTTTCCAGGATGGCGCCGGCCACCTGTTTTGCGAGCGTCCGCGCGGGTTCGTGGCGAACCAGTCCGGGCTGTCCCAGCAGGCGCGCGGCCTCGTCAATCTGACCGACGTGGAACGCCTGCTCAGCAGCATGAAAAGGGATCGTCATGGAACGCAACATCGAAATCGACACGTCATCGTTTCGCCAGGAGGAATCAATCAGGAGAGGTCGTCCGCCCCCAGGGTTCGGACCAGGGCAAAAAAAAGGCCCAGACGCTGTCGTCTGAGCCCTGTCTGGCACGTTTGGCGGCCGTTATTGGCCGGTTTCGCCGCCAGCCGGATCTGGCTGACGGCGGATGGAAGGAGTTGCCTTCCCGCAGGCGACTACCGGGTTACTTCTCGGCGCCGACATAGCCATCAACGGACGGCTTTTCGGCGAAGAACTCGGTGATTTCCTGAGCGATGTCGCGATCATCGTCTGCTTTGACGCCGACGGGGATGCGGTCGACCGGTTCGAATTCGCTATTGGCGAGCTTCGATTCGACCTGGATCCGGGTGCGGATGTCGTCGATCAGATTTTTGGTGCGCGACAGGCTGCTGTCGTCAAATTTGTACTCGCTGCGGGTTTTGGCCACTTCGAGAATTTTCAGCTGCGATTCCAGATGAGCGATTTCCAGCCGCAACTGCGACTTGGCTTCGTTCATTTCCACCAGTTTCTGGCGGGCGGCGTCCAGTCCCTGACGACGGGCGTCGAGAATTTGACGCATGTTGTCCCGGGTGCTGGATTCCGTTTTGAACTGTTCAAAGCGGCTGGTCAGGTCGGCTTTGACCTGGTCGGACGTGTAATGGCGTTTGTTGTAGACAAACACCGAACCGCCTTCGGCGAGGTCCGATTTCAGCTCCAGCATTTCTGCCTGCTGATTGGCCAGACGCTCGTCGCGGTTTTCCAGGTCGCGGGCCAGACGGTCCACATCGACTTCGACTTTGGCGATTTCGAGCGTGTGGTGGCGAATCTCGGGTTCAAGATCTTTCACCATCTGACGAGCCCGATCCAGCTCAAAGGCGATCGGCACGCTGTCCTTGAAGGTCCCACGGACCTTCGACACGCCGGTCGATACATAGCTGCAGACATTTCGCGGCCCCACCAAGAGACCCGAAAGGAGCAGCACCCCGGCGCCAACAATAAGTGATTTCTTCAACATGGCTTTCGGCCCTCCTAGTATGTGTGGTCGGCGTTTAAAGTCCCAACGGACGATCGTTTCCCCCAACCGCGGCGTTGACAACGCCTTCTTGAACGCCTTCTCTACCAAGGGATTCGCCGGCCAGGAATGAATCTTGAAGTTCGTCCGGAAAAATTGTTGGAAAAACTTTCCTCTACCCAAACCTGTCCGCCCGAATTTTAGGAAGTTCCGCCTGGCGAGTAAACGGTTTTCGACCGTTTCTGCCGGAATCTCCCTTTTTATCGACGTATCGGCCGCCGCGACGGCGCCAAATAAGAAGGCGGGTCTTCCCCCTGCCGCCAACACTCGCCCGGCTGTCTGACCGCAAAGGGAATAAAATCCGCGCGAAGCAGAGTCGCCAGCCCGCAATGCCTGGCTACCCGGACTGTCGCGAACATTCGTCGAATTTTTTGAGACAGGCGCCACCGTACGCGGGTTCCGCCGATTTGGCGGATTTCGCCAATCTGAAAGAATTTCCTCTTGGAGAAAGGACGAAAAGCGGAAATGATGGTGATGTGCTTTGAATCCGCCATGCAGTACTGGCGCCTCAAAAGTGATCACAACTGTGTCAAATCGGCAACATCCTCAGGCGCCCTGGCCCACGTCAGTTTCGCTGCGGGAAGAAGCCAAAAGACGCAAAGCCCGTCATATTCTCATCATCCAACAAAAAAGTCATTGTCGGAACTGGTTTTGGCGCGCTAGTTGCTTTTACTAAGTACTGTTCCATTCACATGGTTCGATTACAAGTACCCTGATTCATCATCCGCGTGTTTCCCAGGAGGCAATCGAATGTTAGCTCCCATTACTCGCGAAAATGCCTCCTCGACCCTGGAACCGGTGTCGACGATTCCCGTCGTTCATCAGCCTGTTGAGCTTAAAACGGATTCCGAGCTTGATTTTTCCCAGTGGCTGGAGGAGCAACTCACTGCTCTCGAAACGCAATATGCGGCCTTTCACACGGCCGAATGCTACAAATCTGCCATGGGCCGCTAGCAAAAAAGGAAGACAGCTGGCGGTTTCCCGATTTGATAAAAACCTTAACCGCAGAGAACCCTCAGGCTCTCTGCGGTTTTTTCATTTCTTGTCGGGCATCGGCGGAGTTCGCCGGATCAGAAGCGGGAAGGACGACCTGCCGTCACGCCCCGGGGGTTTGACTAAGGAGTTTCCGACGCAGCCGCGTCGAGCCACGGATTCGGCAGATCGGGCGACGGGGCCAGCGGCTGCTCCGCCGACGGCGAAACGGGTTTCTCGGTCGGTTTGTCCGCACCCGGCGACATGATATCACTGACAGCATGCGACAAGGCGCCGGTGATTGAGCCCAGAATCGAAGAGGATTCCGTCTCCCCGCTCTGCCCCTGCGGAGCAGCCATGTGCGGAGCAGACGCGTGCGGAGCAGACGCGTGCGGGGCCGGCGCGTGCGGGGCGACCATCGGCGGAGCCGACAGTTGCGGCGTAAGCGGGTCGTCCGACGACAAAGAATCCGAAGTCAGCGGACCGTGCGGGGCGCCCGTGCTGACCGCCGTGTTCCGGACGGCGTCGACGGCCGGGGAGGCCACAAAGCCTTCCTCGGCGGGCTGCTCTTTCACGGCCGGGGGAATGGTCGGCAGCGCCAGCATTTCATTCTGGCCGCTCAGCACGGCGTCGTGCGAGCCTTCCAGCCAGGCGATCGCGGCGTCCGCATTGGCGTCGGTGTGTTCGCCGTCTTTCCAGGCCGAGAGCAGATCCTGGACCGCCTCCAGATGCCGATCGTACTCGGCCCGGTCGAAGCGATACTGGTTGTAAAGTTCAATCCGGTAGTGGCGAGCGGCCCGCTCGACCTTGGCAGTCGGCTTGCTCTCTTCTTTCACCGCGCCGGCGCCGGCCAGAAGAATTGCTAAACTGATCACGCACTGGTTCATGGGGACCCTTTCGGGAACAAATGGGAATAGCCGTCATACTGGCAAGTTATTCAGGGAACGCCACGACTGCCGCCCGATCCGACGGCGGCGAGCCAGTGCGTCGGGCGGGCAAGTCGGTGGACGTTACCTGCTGAACCCTAGGACGTAGAAAACGGCCGTCAAACCCTGTCAGGATTTCCCACGTGCGAGATTTGTTCCGACCCGTGCTCTTCATGACGGTCGTAATCCTTATTCCGGTTTTGCCGTTCTTGCTGTTCGGTGCCCAACTGGAAAGCTGGGCCGAAAGCTGGCGGGATGAGCCGCAAGCCCGCGGCTGGACGGCCGGCCTGGTGTTCGCCCTGCTGGCCAGCGATATTTTCCTGCCCGTGCCCGCCAGCGCCGTGAGCACCCTGGGCGGATCGCAGCTGGGGGCCGTCTGGGGGACGCTCATCTCCTGGGCCGGCATGAGCGTCGGCGCGGCGGCCGGCTTTGGTCTGGCCCGGCGATACGGCTCCCGGTTCGCCCGCTGGTTCAGCAAGGAAGAGGATCTGGACCGCATCGATGCGCTAACCCAGCGTTACGGCCCGGCGACGTTGCTGATCACCCGCGGCGTGCCGGTGCTGGCGGAAGCCAGTGTGCTGATGCTGGGCATGCATCGGCTGAGCTGGTCTCGCTTTCTGCCGCCCGTGCTGCTGGCGAATCTGGTGCTGTCGGTGGCCTATGCGGTGTTCGGGAACGAAGCCCAGAAACACGAATGGCTGCCGCTGGCGCTAGGCGTATCGATCGGCCTGCCGGTGCTGCTGGCCGCCATCGCCATGCGCTGGCTGCCGAAAGAGGAGCCAGAGGAAGAGGGAGAAGCGGAGGACAAACGCGAGTGAACCTCGATGCGGGCCTGGCGGGAACTAACGCCTTTCCGGTCTGGGGCATCCATTTCCGCCATCGATAGCAACCTACACTTCTCGGAGTGGCGTGGTGCTGCGACATGGCAAAAAGTTCGGGTTCTTCCAATTAGCCGTTTTGGCGCTAGCCACGGTTAATGAGAGCGATTAGCCGTTTTGGCGCTAGCCACGGTTAATGAGAGCCATTAGCCGTTTTGGCGCTAGCCACGGTTAATGAGAGCGATTAGCCGTTTTGGCGCTAGCCACGGTTAATGAGAGCAATTAGCCGCTTTGGCGCTAGCCACGGTTAAGGAGAGCCATTAGCCGTTTTGGCGCTAGCCACGGTTAAGGAGAGGAACCGTGGCTAGCGCCAAAACGGCTAATTCTAGAATGAAGGTTTGACGAACCACTCGTGACGAGAAAGTGGAACCGGCAGCCGCCGCGTTGCCAGCACCGCTGGCGCAGCACCCGGTCCCGGCCGATTCGGCGCGTGTACGGCTGATCTTGCCGGATTTGGCGATGCTGTTTATACTCCGCCCGCACTTGGCTCAGCTTCGCGGTACTTTCTGCGGAAGCGGGGAAACTTGCTCGGAAATTTCGTGAAGAAAAGGAACCCGTGAATAACCCGTTGCGTAGAATGGAACGCGTGCAGAAACAGGGAGTGCAAACGCTCGCCCTGGCCTGCCGCCGCCTTTTCCACGAAACGGCTTTCCCTGGCGGAAGCATCGTTCTAAACGCCTGAGTCGCTTGCAATCGCTCTGTTTTCAGCAGTTGCACCAGACCGGATAACGACTCACGGCCGTCGTGAACGCTACAAAAAGTTCCGCCACAGAAAGCATCGACGCCTGTCGCCGGGAAGACGATACAGAGGGGGTAGAAGCCATCGCAAAGCGGAGGTCACTCCCCTCTCATGGATGCGAATTCCCGACACGGAAACGCGGCGCGATTGGTCAGTCGAAGTTCGACCGACCTGCCTTTTCATAACGTATAATTCAGGAACCAGGTCATTCCGGCCGGCCGTTCCTGTCGTTTCCGGTCACTAGAATACTGGCTGGCGACGCGTGTCGAGAGTCTGTCGGATTTTGGCCGTAAGCCAGAGTCGCTGCTCGACCGCAGCCGCCAAAAAGGGGAGTTGTTATGCAGATCAACGGAATATCGCACATCCACGCCGCCCAGGCGATCAACCAGCCGCATCGGGCTGGGGCCGCGCAAAACGCCGGGGCCCCTGCTTCGTCGCGGGGCGTCGATCAGCTCGATCTGTCGCCGGCCGCCAGCTTTATCAGTCAGGTTCGCGAAGTGCCCGACATTCGCCAGGATCGGGTCGATTCGATCCGCGCGGCGATTGCCAACGGGGACTACGAAACCGACGACAAGATCGACATGGCCCTGGAAAACCTGCTCGCCGAAATCGGCTAGCGGGTCGCCTTACGGATCAGTCGCCGCTGATCCCTGGGACCGGGCAGACCGCGGCTCCCTTGGGTGCGGGTTGAATTTCCTCCTCGTCCGCCTAGAATTCAACTAGCCGGTCCTCTTTGCGCAACTTACGCGCATTTCCGAGGCCGGCCCGAGACCTTTGCGAGGCGAGCCTGCGTTCGTCTCCCGAACTTCTTCAACCCACCAGCGATCATGTTGTCGGAAGAAAAATCATTGGGAAATGTCGAGGTTTCCCTCACCCCGCTGCAGCGGTTTGAGGAATACCTCCAAAGCAAAAACTTGCGGAACACCGAGCCGCGGCGATTGCTCGTAGAACACGTGTTTACCCGCCATGAACATTTCGACGCCGACACCCTGATTGAAGAACTGCCCCGCAAAGGAGAAGTCGGCTATGTCGGTCGGGCCACCGTCTATCGGGCCTTGACCGAACTGGTCGAGGCCGGCCTGCTCCGCAAATTCTCTGTCGAGGGCCGCACCGTCTACGAACACGACTACGGCTACCCGGCCCACGATCACCTGTACTGCAGCGAGTGCAAAAAACTGATCGAGTTCCAGAACGAACAACTGACAGAAATCCGCAACGCCCTGGCCCGTGAACATCGATTCCGAGTCACCGGGCACAAGTTCATTGTGACGGGCGTCTGTTACGACTGCAGCCGGGCCAAAAGCCGCGTGCACCGGAAACTGGATCGCATTTAACGCGATCGGATTCCGGCCGCCAGGAAGTGAGTCAAGCAGAGGGGAAGATAGCCTTGAGATTTTTGGTTCCGTCGTACTGTGGAAAAGCAGACGTCGGAAAGTCGACTTTCACTCCGTGAAAGTCCGCGTTCTTTTGCGGAGCAAAAGACGACTGACCAGCGATTTTCGTCAGTAATTAGTCGCGCGTTCTGCTAACGACCGACGTCGAGGGAGTGACGCATGTCGGACGAAGAAGTTCTCAGCCAGGAAGAAGTCGAGAGCCTGCTCACCGCCATGGAGGCGCAAGCCGCTCCCCCGACCGCCGCCGCCGCGCCCTCCTCTCCAGAGCGCCGCGCCCGCTCGCGCGAAAAAGTAGCCCCTTACGACTTCAAACGTCCTGAACGCGTCGGCAAAGAACAGGTCCGCGCGCTGCAAACTCTGCACGAAGGTTTTGGCCGGAACTTTGGCGCCGCCTTGTCCGCCCTGGTCCGCAGTATTGTCGAAGTCAAACTGACCAGCGTCGACCAGCTGACCTACAGCGAGTTTGTGTTCAGCCTGGAAAACCCCACCTGCTTCAACCTGCTGCGGGCCGAACCGCTCGAAGGCAACCTGATTCTCGACATTAACCCGTCGATCCTGTACCCCATTATCGATCGCCTGCTCGGCGGCGGCAAAGGCAGCGGCTCCCTGGCCCGGCGGCCGCTCACCGAAATTGAACTGCGGCTGGTCGGTCGCATCACGACCCTGTTCCTCCGCGAGCTGCGCCACGCCTGGGAGAACGTGCTGGATCTGACGCTGTCGGTCGACCGCGTCGAAAGCAACCCGCAACTGGTGCAGATTGTTCCCCCAAACGAAGTCGTCGTGCTGATCAGCTTCGAGCTGACCATCGGCGACGTCCGCGGCATGATGAACCTGTGCATTCCGTTCAACTCCATCGAACGCATCAGCAGTCGGCTGGCCGCCAACAGCTGGGTCTCGTACGGCAGGCCGACCCGTTCCCCCGAGGCGATCGCCCGGGTCAGCCGCCAGCTGGATGGCTCGCTGGTCGAAGTGGTGGTCGAGCTGGCCCAGACCACCATCTCCACCGCCGAGCTGCTCGGTCTTCGGGTGGGCGACATTATTACCACCGACAAAGACGTCAGCGAGCCGTTGCGGATTGAAATCCAGGGAGCGACCAAGTTCCTCGCCAGCCCTGGCGCCCTGAAGGGCCGCAAAGCAGTGCAAATCGAAAGCACCCTCGATACGCCGCCCAAAGCAGCCGCCACGCCTCCCGTCGCCGCCAAAAAAACGTAGCGCCGCCAGAGCCCCGTAGCCAAACTCGCCAAAGTTTCGCCGCCTTTTCCATCGCCCAGAGCAATCTCTCCAAAGTCTGGCGACTTTGGCTACCTGCCAGGCTTACAGATTACCCAGCGCTTCTAAGGACGCTTTGATCGTGGCCAGCTGCTGCTCGAGCTGCTCCAGCTGTTCCCGTTCCCGGGCGACCACGTCGGCGGGGGCTCGATCGACGAAGCTGGCGTTGCTCAGCTTGCTCTTTTTGCCGGCCATGAAGCCGGTGATCCGGGCGACCTCTTTCTCCAGGCGAGTTCGCTCGGCGTCGACATCGATGAAGTTCTTCAGGTCGACAAAGATATCCATGCCGGCCTGGCTGGCGGTTCCGGCCAGCGCGGGCGGCTGCACGTCGGCGCCGAGACCGGCAATGCTGGCTTTGGCCATCGACTCAAAGTAAGGCGACATCGTTTCCAGCAGCGCGGCCGTCGGCGCATCGCAACGCACAAAGAACTCCAGCTCCTGCCGCGGCTGGATGTTCTGCCGGGCCCGAATCTCGCGGAGAGCGCCCAGGGCTTGCTGGAAGGTGGCGAACTGCGCTTCAATTTGTTCATCGCGCTGCGACAAATCGGCGGTCGGCCAGGACGCCAGCATGATGCTTTCCGCCGCTTCGGCCGGTTCGGGCAGGCCGCGGGACGGGGCCGCCTTGGCGAACATCGACCAGATCTCTTCAGTGATGAACGGCATCACCGGGTGCAGCAGCCGCAACAGCACATCGAGCCCTTGCGCCAGCACGCGCTGGGCGACCTGGCGGACGGCCGGATCGGCTTCTTCCGCCAGCCTGCTTTTGGCCATTTCAATGTAGAAGCTGCAGTACTCGTCCCAGGCAAAGTCATAAATCGCGCGGACCGCCTCGGCAAAATGGTAGCCTTCCAGCGCCGCCGTGGTCTGCTGGGTGACGGTCGCCAACCGGCTGAGCAGCCAGCGATCTTCCAGCAGCAGGTCGCTGTCCGCGACCGGGCCGGGGGTAAAGTCGGAGAGGTTGAGGAGCGCAAAGCGGGCCGCGTTCCAGAGCTTGTTGGCGAAGTTTCGCCCGCGCTCGAAGCGATCGCTGACGACGGCCCCGCGGGGCATGGCTTTGTCTTCGTCGGTGCGGGCCCATTGCGTGGCGAAGTCCTTGCCGCAGTCCTTGCTGGTGCAGCGGATGCGGGGCAGCTCTCGGTTCTTTTTGGTCTGGTCGATGAGCGTTTCGCAATGCGGGCACTCGAACTGCACCGGCATTTTGACGTCCTGGTTATCGGTCGTCAGATAGGCCAGGCCAAACCGCAGCGAATCGGCCCCGAACTTCTCGATCACGTCCAGCGGATCGACGCCGTTCCCCTTGGACTTCGACATCCCTTCGCCGGCGCCATCGAGAATTTTGGGGTGAATGAACACTTCGTGGAAAGGAACCTCACCCATGTTATTGAGGCCGGCCAGCACCATCCGCGCCACCCACAGCGAGATAATATCGCGACTGGTCATAAGCACGCTGGTCGGATAGTAGTACGCCAGCTCGGGCGTTTGGTCGGGCCAGCCCAGCGTCGAATGGGGCCACAGGGCCGAAGAGAACCAGGTATCCAGGACGTCTTCTTCGCGGACGTAACCGAGCGCTTCAAAGGCCGCTTCGTGCGGGGAGTTCTCTTCCCGAATGCACACATGCACATAGCCCCAGGCGACGGCGTTCTCTTCTTTTCGATCGTCGGCCAGGGCGGCCTGCCACGATGCTTCGCCGGCGGCGATGGCCGGGTGGGACTCGGCCTCTTTCTTGGCCGCATCGTACGCTTCCTGGTCGGCGCACACCTTCGACCAGACGGCGATCTGGTGCCCCCACCACAGGTTGCGGCTGATGCACCAGTCCCGCTTTTCTCCCAGCCAGTCGAGATACGCCTTGGCGTACCGCGGCGGGAAAATCTTCACCCGTTCGTCGGTGACGGCCGTCATGGCGGACTCGGCCAGGCTGTCCATTTTGACGAACCATTGATCGGCCAGGTACGGTTCGATCGGGGCTTTGCTGCGGTCGGAGTGGGCCAGTTCGATCTCGCGGTCTTCCACTTCGGCCAGCAGTTCGGCCGCTTCCAGATCGGCCACTACCTTTTTGCGGCCGGCCGGCATGGTAAGACCCTGGTAAGGCCCCGCATTGGCGTTGAGCGTACCGTCGGGGTTGAGAATGTTGAGCATCGGCAGTTGCTGCCGGACGCCCACCAGGTAATCGTTGGGGTCGTGGGCCGGGGTGATTTTCACGCAGCCGGAGCCCATTTCGGGCTTGGCCCAGCGATCCGCGACCAGCGGAATGGGCCGCTGCAGCAGCGGCAGTTCCAGCATCCGGCCGGCCGCCGCCATGTCGCGCAACTGCTCCAGTTGCGGCAGGGCCATCGCCCGCCGCTCCTCGACCGCTTCGATCTGCGCCTGCAGCTCGGGCTTTTCTTTGCCGGGCGCTTTCTCCAGTCGGGCGGCCAGATCGGCCAGCACCTTTTCAAACGCGCGGGCCGGATCGGGATGCACAGCCACGGCCGTATCGCCCAGCAGGGTTTCCGGCCGGGTCGTGGCGATCGTGACGAACTCCGGCTCGCCTGCCTGGCGATCGAGCACCCGATAGCGGATATGCCAGAACTTCCCTTTGACTGCTTCGTGATAGACTTCGTCGTCGCTGACGGCCGTCTGCAGGGCCGTGTCCCAGTTGACCAGTCGTTTGCCGCGATAAATCAGCTCTTTGTTGAACAGGTCGAAGAACGTCTGCCGCACGGCTTTGGCGCAGCGCTCGTCCAGCGTAAAGCGGACCCGCTCCCAGTCGCAGCTGGCGCCCAGCTGTTTCAGCTGGGAAAGAATGCGTTTCTCGTACTCTTCTTTCCATTCCCAGATCCGGGCGACCAGCTGCTCGCGGCCCAGGTCGTGCCGCGTTTTCCCTTCGTCTGCTTTCAAGCGGCGTTCGACGACGGCCTGCGTGGCGATGCCGGCGTGGTCGGTGCCCGGCATCCAGAGCGCGTTGAAGCCCTGCATCCGCTTCAGGCGGATCATAATATCCTGCAGCGAGCTGTTGAGCGCATGCCCCAGGTGCAAGGCGCCCGTCACATTCGGCGGCGGGATCACGATCGTATACGGCTGGCGGTTCGGGTCCGGTTCGCTATGGAAATAGCCGGCCTGTTCCCAGCGAGCATAAAGGCGCGGCTGGGCTTCGCGAAATTCAAAACGATCGGGATAGTCGTCGGACGAAAAGGACATCGGGCAATCCAGCTAAAAAGACGGTCGTAAGAGCGGGGCGGCAATCAGGTCGCAGGCGGCTAAGGAACACGAGGGCAATTACCGTCGATTTTGGTTTAGTCGTTTTGCGAAAAAGCGGGCGCAGAAAGTCGACTTTCGCTCCGCGAAAGTACGCGTTCTTTCACAGAGTGAAAGTCGACTGTCCGGCGTCGGTTCTTCCTCGAAACGGTTACTCCTGTATCGGCCAGTAATTCGTCGCACATTCCTATACAGTCGCGGCCGCGACCGGCGACTTCTGGCGTTCTTTATAGAGTTTGTATTCAATCGCGTCGTTCAGGGCGATCCAGCTGGCCTCGATGATGTTCTCGCTCACGCCGATCGTGCCCCAGGTGTGATGGTCGTCGCAGCTTTCCACCATCACCCTGATCCGGGCGGCCGTGCCGGCGTCGGAGTTAACCACGCGTACCTTATAATCGACCAGCCGCATCGCTCGCAGTTCCGGGTACTTGTCGTGCAACGCCTTGCGCAGGGCCGCGTCGAGCGCGTTCACGGGGCCGTCCCCTTCGGCCACTTCGTGCCGCTGTTCGCCGTCGACCAGCAGCTTGACGGTTGCTTCCGTCGTGATCTGTTTCTGGTCGTCGCTCGAGACAGAAACATGGTACTTGATCCGCTGGAAGTGCGGTTCAAACACGCCTACACATTTTTTTACCAGCAGATCGAACGACGCCTCCGCCGCCTCGAACTGGTAACCCTGGTTCTCCAGCGCGACGACCTGCGCCAGGATTTGATCCATCAGCGCCTGGTCGTGCTGCAGGTTGAATTTGGTCGTGAGGGCCACAATGTTCGACCGGCCCGAAAGCTCGCTCACCAGGATCCGCCGCTCGTTGCCGACCGACTCCGGGTTGATGTGCTCATAACTTTCCGACGAACGCGCGATCGCGCTCACATGCATGCCGCCTTTATGGGCGAACGCACTCTGGCCGACGAACGGCTGGTTCGCCCGCAGGTGCATGTTGGCCGTTTCATAAACGTAGCGCGACAGTTCCGTCAGATGCTCGGTCCCGCGCCCGCCCAGCAGCGTATAGCCCTGCTTTTTGATACTTAGATTGGCGATGACCGAGATCAGATCGGCGTTGCCGCAGCGTTCGCCTACACCGTTGATCGTCCCCTGGACCTGCACGGCGCCGGCTTCCACTCCGGCCAGCGAATTGGCGACGGCCAGGTCGCAATCGTTATGGCAGTGGATGCCGAAGTCGATCTTTCGGTCGCCCATCGCCGTGCGCGCCTCCTGCAGGATCCGGGCGATCTCTTCCGGCATCGCCCCGCCGTTGGTGTCGCAGGCGACGATCATCATGGCGCCCGCATCGACGGCGGCCTGGATCGTCAGCGCGGCGTACTCGGGGTTCCTCTTCCAGCCGTCAAAGAAATGCTCGGCGTCGTAGATCACTTGCCGGCCGGCGCCGACCAGGAAAGCGACGCTGTCGGCGATCATCGCCAGGTTCTCTTCCAGCGAAACGCGCAGCACCTCGGTCACCTGGAAGTCCGACGTCTTGCCGACGACCGTACAGACCGGCGCCATGGATTCGACCAGGGCGGCCAGCCCCGGGTCGTCCTCGGCGGCGATGTTCTTCCGACGGGTCATGCCGAACGCGCAAATCTGGGCCGACTTCAGCGGCATCTCTTTGATGCGCTGGAAGAACTCAAAGTCTTTCTCATTCGACAACGGGTAGCCGCCCTCGATGAAATCGACGCCCATTTCATCCAGTCTCAGGGCGATCTGCAGCTTGTCGTGAAGCGAAAAGCTGACTCCTTCCCCTTGCGCCCCGTCGCGCAAGGTCGTGTCATAGATCTGAATCGCCCTGGTCATATCGAACCTGTCCCATATTAAAAGGTAAATCGTAAGCACACGCTGGCCGCGACCGGGAGGGGATCGGGGGCCATCGTCGCTGGGTCCGGGAACGCTGGCCTCGGCCGCACCGAAGGACCACGGTTACTCCGTTCGCCAACAAAAAAACCCTGAAAGCCGGTTGGGCTTCAGGGCTGTATGCGATCAATCCTCGTCCGCGCCCTTTAAGCCCGCTGCTCCTCAATAATCACTACGACCACGCCAATAATCGGCAAGGACGAAAGACCGGCAGCAATGGCAAAGGGCGTAAACGACATAGATTTTCCTGGTATATCCACCAATACCCGAAGGATACGTCCCCCAACGAAAAGTGTCAACGGGCGCCGTGGCAGAACCCCCCTGCCCTGCCAGTCAGCCATGGGACGCATGAAAAAACCGCAGCAACCGCCGAGCGAAACGGCGCATCAGCCCGATCGGCCCCCGATGGAGCGGATAGTTGAAGTGGTCTCTTTGCATTTCTTCACGCCACTCGCTGAGTGTGGCAAAGACGGAAGTCGATGGCGCCGGCGGCTGTGACTCCTTGACGAAAGTTAGATGCACGCAGGCGATCGGCCGATGAGGATCGTTGGTGGCAAAGACGAAGTCCTTGTGAGACCCCTGGTAGATCCCGACGGCTTGGAATTCCAGACCTTCTAACAGATGGCCAGGCGGCAGCTCGCGTTTCAGTTCCGCCACGAGCGTTTCGCGGGCACACACGAATACTTCCCCCGTTTCGTGATTCCCGTTAGTCAACGCGCCGTCGTAAATCGAGGTAAGGAGGGTGTAATCGTCCGGGATCGGCGTCCACGGATACAGCCATTCGAAATCGTCCGGAAACGCAAACATCAGCTCCCTGGCGCCAAATTCTTCCGCTTCCCATACAGATCCATCAGGGCCGGCCCGACCTGCGGGAACTCGAACCGGAAGCCGTGCTCCCGCAAGCGACGCGAGACACAGTAGCGGCCGTACAGGCCCAGTTCCGGGTCGGTCCGCAGCAGCCAATGCGCGCCGAAGCGGACCATCAGGCTGGTCGCGGGCAGGCCGATCCGCACGCCCATCGCCCGCCGCAGCTCCCGCATGAAATCCTCCTGCGCCACCGGATGCGGGGCCGTCGCCAGGTAGGCTCCCTGCATCGTCGGATCCGTGATCGACTGCACAAACAGGCGGTCCATATCGTGCTCATGGATCCAGCTGATCCCCTGCCGGCCATGGCCGACCTTGCCGCCCAGGCGGAAACGCACCAGCCAGGCCAGCGTCCGCAGGGCTCCGCCCGTTTTCCCCAGTACAAAGCTGGTGCGCAAAATAACCTGTCGCATGCCCGGCAGCACGGCGGCAGCGTACGCTTCCTCCCAGGCCTCGCCCACCCGCGGCGCCAGGCCGTACCCGAACGCTGAATCCTCGTCGCACACCAGTTCCGGCGCATCGCCGTAGCGATGCGCGGTCGACATTTGCACCCAGACCGGCGGCGGCTGATCGATCGTGCGCAACGCCTGCCCCAGCACGCGAGTCGACTCCACCCGCGACCGCAGAATCTCATCGCAATGGTCGGGCGTTTTGATGCAATCGACCGACCGTCCCGCCAGGTTCACCAAAGCAGCGGCGCCGTTGATCTCGGCCGACCAGGCGCCGAGCGTGCGTGCATTCCAGACGGCAAACCGCCAGGGCAACTCGTCCTGTTCGGCCGGCCGATGGCGTCCCAGCACGACGACATCGCACCCAGCATCGGAAAGGCGGCGCGCCAGATTCCCTCCCAGGAAACCGGTTCCCCCGGCGATCACCACGCGGCCTGCTGGCGATTCTTCGGTATTCGCTTCCAACGCTGCCCCCTCACGATTCGGTCGAATCGCCCTCATGTTTCCTGCCCGCCTTCGCACGCTGCCGGGACGTTCCCTGCACACTTCTGCCGAACGCAGTCAGGCCATTCTGATTGCCACCGGCGATGACGACAACTGCCGGAACGACGAGAATCCACTCCTGGAGAACCAACCGCACCGCCCTGCCCCGCTTAACCGTCTCTCCCCCAGACGCTCGCCCATCCAACACAGCGAACGCCCTGCGCACGACGCACCCCCTGTACGTTTGTAACGTCTGACACGATCAGACAGGCGAGTTAGTATAGTGCGGCGATCCGTATGTTTCTTCGCTTTCTCTTTCGGGCAAGGTATGGCTGGGCAATCACCTCTGGAACGCCAGTGGCTTATTCTTCGAACGCTCTGCGCGCGGCGCTACGGCGCCACCATTCGCGAACTGGCGGACGAATATGAAGTCTCCCCGCGAACGATCCAGCGCGACCTGGGGCTGCTGCGCGATCTGGGTTTCCCGCTGGAGCCGCAAGGCGGGCCGCACGGACGGAACCACTGGGTGGCGACGCACGACGCCCAGACACCGCCGTTTTCCTTCGATGTCAGCGAGATCCTCGGCCTGTATCTGGGTCGGGCCTTGCTGGAACCGCTGGCCGGCACGGTCGTCTGGGATTCGGCCAACACGGCGTTTCGCAAGATCAAAGCCAGCCTGGGCGAAGCGGCCCTGGCCTACTTTGGCAAGCTCAACGGCCTGATCCATCGCACCGCTTTTCGCGACAGCCAGTATGCAGAGAAATCGCAGATTATCGATGATCTGATGGTCGGCGTCGAAGACCAGCGGATGACGTTTATCACCTATCAGTCGGCCCGTTCCACCGAGCCGTTGACTTACGACGTCTATCCTTATGGCCTGGTCTATCATCGCGGGTCGTTGTACCTGGTTGCGATGTCGCAGCATCATGAAGAGATTCGCACCTTCAAGCTGGACCGGATCACCGACGTCGGTCTGGAGAATCTCACCTTCCAGCGACCGGCCGACTTCCGCCTGCAGGAGTACCTGCAGCATAGCCTGGGAATCTATCGGGGCGACGGCGAGCCGCAGCGGGTCGTCGTGCGGTTTGCGCCCGAGGTTTCGCGGTATGTGGCCGAACATCACTGGCATCACAGCCAGCGGCTGATCCCGCAGAAAGACGGCTGGCTCCGCTTCGAGGTCGAGCTGGCCTCCCTGGCGGAGCTGAAAAGCTGGGTGCTCGGTTTCGGCGCCAAAGCGATGGTGCTGGAGCCGACATCGCTGCGGGATGAGATCCTCGCCGAGGCCCAGGCCATGCTGGAAAACGCGGCCGCCGCCCAGCGCAAAGCGTCCCCCCAGTCGGCCGAACATTGACGACCCCCGGCGTGCGGTCGATACTGGACGAACCCGTTTCGACCGTTTGACGCATGAAGGAAAATCAATGCCTGCCGGCCCGACTGCTGCATTCCCCGCGACTCCCTTTTCGATCCGCTCTGCCTGGTCCCGCCGTCTGTCGCTGGCCGCGTTGCTCTGGCTGGCCGCATGCAGCAGCGGCCCGTTGCGAGAAACGACTGCAGCAGAGGCGAACGCCGCCAAGACCCGCCGGCCCAACATCGTGCTGCTGGTCGCCGACGACCTGGGCTATGGCGAACTCGGCTGCCAGGGGAACCCGGAAATTCCCACGCCCCATATCGACTCCCTGGCCGAACACGGCGTGCGGTTCACGGACGGTTATGTCACCGGGCCTTACTGCAGCGTGTCGCGGGCCGGCCTGCTGTCGGGCCGTTACCAGAACCGCTTTGGTTACGAATTCAATCCGACCGGCGCCCTGAACGAAGACCCGCGACTGGGCCTGCCGGTTAATCTGCGCACGCTGGCCCAGCGGCTGCACGATACGGGCTACGCCACCGGGCTGATCGGCAAGTGGCACCTGGGCGGGGCGGCCCCGTTTCATCCACTGCATCGCGGGTTTGATGAGTTCTTCGGCTTTCTGCACGAAGGACATTACTATCTACCCCCGCCGTACCAAGGCGCCGTGACCATGCTCCGCCGGCGCACCCTGCCCGACGGCGGCCAGGGACGCTGGACCAGCCCCGATCAGCCGCTGATCTACGGCACCCATATGCACCACGACGAGCCGGCCTACGACGCCAACAACCCGCTGCTGCGGGGCGGGCAGCCCGTCGACGAAACGGCCTACCTGACCGACGCGTTCACGCGCGAGGCAGTCGACTTTATCGACCGGCATCAATCGCAGCCGTTCTTTCTGTACCTGGCGTACAACGCGGTGCACAGCCCGCTGCAGGGCGCCGACGCGTATATGGAGAAGTTCGCCCATATCCCCGACATCCAGCGGAGAATCTTCGCGGCCATGCTGGCGAATCTCGACGACAGCGTCGGCGCCGTGCTGCAGAAACTGCAGGACGAACAGCTCGACAAACGCACGCTCGTCTTCTTCATCAGCGACAACGGCGGCCCCACGCTCGAACTGACCTCCAGCAACGCCCCGCTCCGCGGCGGCAAAGGCGACCTGTACGAAGGCGGCGTCCGCGTTCCCTTCCTGGTTAGCTGGCCCGGCGTGCTGCCGGCGGGAGTCGAGTACCTTCCGCCGGTAACGTCGCTCGATATTTTCGCCACCAGCCTGGCGGTCGCCGGTGCCGACGTGCGCGAATCGCAGACCGACGGCGTCGATCTGCTCCCGTTCCTGCAGCAGCAGGAACGGACCGACGTCCCCCACGCCCAGCTGTACTGGCGATTCCAGCAACGGGCCGCCCTCCGCCAGGGCGATTGGAAGCTGGTCCGCAACCCGGCGCGCAACCAGCAAACGCCCATCGCCTGGGAACTGTATCACCTGGTCAACGACCCCGGCGAAACCAAAGACCTGGCCGCCGCCGAACCGGCCCGCCTGGCGGAACTGATCGCCGCCTGGGAACAGCTCGACAAACAGATGATCGAACCGTTCTGGCAGAAACGGTAAGTCCCAGATCCTCCCAGAAGAAAGGATTCTCCCACTGCTTTCTTTCCCCAGCGCCCGCTTGAAATGCGGTAGAATGCCGGATCAGGATTTCGAGCGGCGTTCGACCCCATAAAAGCGGCACGATGGAGCGGTTAGCAATCACAGTCACCGGAGTCGTGCAGGGTGTCGGTTTTCGGCCGTTCGTCTTCCGGCTGGCTTCCCGCCTGCACTTGCGCGGCTTCGTCCGGAACCAGACCGGCTCCGTGCAGATCGAAGTCGAAGGCGACGAACAATCGCTCGCCGCCTTTGTGCAGCAGCTGCAGCACGATCCGCCGCCGCTGGCCCGGATCGACCACGTCCAGATGCAGCGACAGCCAGCGTCGTCTGAACCCGAGCCCGGCGAACCGTTTCGCATTGTAGCGAGCGCGGCCGATCCGATCAGCCCCGTGTTCATCTCGGCCGATATGGGCGTGTGCGACGACTGCCTGGCCGAGCTGCGAGACCCGGCCGACCGGCGGTATCGATACCCGTTCCTCAACTGCACGAACTGCGGCCCGCGCTTGACGCTGATCGAATCCGCCCCCTACGATCGGTCCCGCACCACGATGGCCCCGTTCCCGCTGTGCGACGCCTGCCAGGCCGAGTACGACGACCCGACCGACCGCCGCTTTCATGCCCAGCCAACCGCCTGCCCGGCCTGTGGCCCCCGGCTGGTCCTGTGGGATGCGCACGGCCAGACAGTTCATGATCCTGCGGCGCCCGGCGAAGATCCGCTCCGACAGTTCGCCGACGCGGTGCGGCAAGGGCGAATTGGCGCCTTGAAAGGAGTGGGCGGGTATCATCTAACCTGCGACGCCACGCAGCCAGCCGCCGTCGAGGAACTACGAAGGCGGAAGCAGCGGGACGCGAAACCGTTCGCCCTGATGGTCCGCGATCTGGCCGCCGCAAAACGCTGGTGCGAGGTCGACGCCGACGAAGCGGCCCTGCTGGAATCCCTGCCGCGGCCGATCGTGCTCCTTCGCAAACGGCCGGACGGATCGGGCGACGAGGGTGAGGACGCTCTGCATGTGGCGGATGCGACCGCGCCCGGCAATCCGTACCTCGGAATGATGCTGCCTTCGACGCCCCTGCATCATCTGCTGGCGGCCGAGCTGGGCGATCGCCCGCTGGTGATGACCAGCGGCAACCTGACCGACGAGCCGATCGCCTGTCGCGACGACGACGCCGTCCTCCGCCTGGGCGGGCTGGCCGATCTGATCCTGGCGCACAACCGGCCCATCCATGTCCGCTGCGACGACTCGGTCGTCTGCATGGTCGCCGGGGCGCCGCTGCCGCTGCGTCGGTCCCGCGGTTACGCCCCGCAGCCGATCCGCCTGCCGGCCGCCGCGCCGGTCCCTGTGCTCGCCGTAGGCGGTCAGCTGAAGAACGTGTTCGCCCTCGCCCGCGACGACCAGGCTTTCCTCAGTCATCACCTGGGCGACCTGGATCACTGGGAAGCGTACCGAGCCTTTGAACGCGACATTCGCCTGTACGAACAGCTGTTCACGATCCGGCCGCAAGCGATCGTCCACGATCTGCACCCGGACTATGCGTCCACCCGTTACGCCCAGCGGCGGGCGACGGACGAAGGCCTGCCGCTGATCGGCGTGCAGCATCATCACGCCCACCTGGCCAGCTGCATGGCGGAGCACGGGCTGCAGGGCCCCGTGATGGGCGTCATCCTGGATGGCGCCGGCTACGGTCCCGACGGCGCGGTCTGGGGCGGCGAGTTCCTGCTGGGCGACGATGAGCAATTCACCCGCTACGGCCACTTGCGATACGTCCGTCAGCCCGGCGGCGATCGGGCCGCGCAAGAGCCCTGGCGGATGGCGCTGTCCCACCTGGTCGACGCGGGCGTCGACACGTCCTGCTTGAACGGCGCGCCGTCGGAGCAGCAGCAGGTCGTGCGGCAGATGATCGACCGTGGCTTCCAGGCGCCGTGGACCTCGAGCACGGGTCGGCTGTTCGACGCGGTCGCCGCGCTGCTGGGGCTGCGCAACATCTCGCAATACGAAGGGCAAGCCGCCATGGAGCTGGAATGGCTGGCCGGCCAGGCGGACGCCGACGGAGCCTATCCGTTCCAGCTGCAGTGGGACGAACCGAGCGCAGACGATACCGCCCAACGTTCGTTTACCATCGATACCCGGCCGCTGGTGCAAGCGCTGGCGGCCGACCTGAAGCGTCCGCAGAAACCGGCCGTCATGGCCCGGCGGTTCCATGCCGCGGTCGCCGCCTGGATCCTGGCCGGCTGTGAAGAGATCCGCCGGCAGTCCCAGCACCAGACGGTTGTCCTCAGCGGCGGCGTCTTTAGTAATCGTCTGCTCACGACGTTGGCGACCACGCTGCTGACGGACGCCGGTTTTCGCGTCTATCGGCATCAGCGTGTTCCACCTGGCGACGGCGGCCTGTGTCTGGGCCAACTGGCGATCGCCGCCCGACGTTTGCGACGCGACCTGTGCAACCCGGAGGCAACGTCTTCCCTCCACGCGACCGCCTCAACCACTACTTACGGAGATTGCTGATGTGCCTTGGGATTCCCGGCAAAGTGATCGAGACCTATCGCGAACACGACATGCTGATGGGCAAGGTCGACTTCGGCGGCGTGTTCAAACGGATCTGCCTGGAGCACACGCCCTCGGCCGAGCCGGGCCAGTATGTGATCGTCCACGTAGGTTTCTCACTGCAGGTCATCGACGAAGCAGAAGCCCAGCTGGTCTTCAGCTTCTTGAAAGAGATGGACGAACTGGGCGAGCTGGAAACGCCGGAGCCTTGAACGTCGCCTGACGCGAAAGCCGGCGTTCTCTCCCCTGTAGAATGGTCACTCCTGCCAGTTTACGATTCACGGCTGCACCAGAAGCCGGTTCGCAGGGAAAGCAAAGACGTTTGCAGAAGTAACGGCCAGGCGGCAGCGTCATCGAACTGGTCGGGCAGGAGCGCCCAACCTGCAGAGTTTACGAAGCCGCCCGTTAAAAGTTTCGCATCCTCGCACAAGCATGCGTCCTTCCCCCAAGCCAAAAACCCCATGAAATTTCAATCCGAATATCGTGATCCGGTCGCGGCCCAAAAGCTCCTGCAGGCGATCGCCCGCACGGCGACCCGGCCGTGGACGATTATGGAGGTTTGCGGCGGGCAAACGCATACGATCGTGAAGTACGGGATCGATGAACTGTTGCCGCCGCAGGTCGAGCTGGTGCATGGTCCCGGCTGTCCAGTCTGCGTGACGCCTTTGGAACTGATCGACCAGGCGATCGCGATCGCGGCCCGGCCGGACGTGATCTTCTGTTCGTTCGGCGACATGTTGCGGGTGCCTGGCAGCCGGACCGATCTGTTCGCCACCAAGGCCGCCGGGGGCGACGTGCGGATTGTGTATTCGCCGCTGGATTGCCTGGCGATCGCCGAGAAGAACCCGGAGAAGACGATCGTCTTTTTTGCGGTCGGTTTTGAAACCACGGCGCCCGCCAATGCGATGGCGGTCTGGCAGGCGAAGCGACGCGGCATTGAGAACTTCGCCGTGCTGGTCTCGCACGTGCTGGTCCCGCCGGCGATGACGGCCATTCTGTCCTCCCCCACCAATCGCGTGCAAGGTTTCCTCGGCGCCGGGCATGTCTGCTCCGTTGTCGGATACGAAGAATACGAGCCGCTGGCCCAGCGCTTCCAGATCCCCATCGTGGTGACCGGCTTCGAGCCGCTTGATCTGCTCGAAGGCATTTATCGCTGCGTCCGTATGCTGGAAGCCGGCCGCATCGGCGTCGACAACCAGTACGCCCGGGCCGTGCAGCGATCCGGCAACCCAGGCGCCATGCAGCTGATCAACGACGTGTTTGAAACGACCGATCGCAAGTGGCGCGGGATCGGCGTGATCCCGGCCAGCGGCTTCCGCCTGCGGCCCGAGTACCAGGCCTACGACGCCCAGCGTCGCTTCCAGGTGCATCAGCTGCAGGTGCTGGAGTCCGACGAGTGCATCAGCGGCGTCATTCTGCAGGGAGTGAAGAAGCCAAAAGAGTGCCCCGCCTTTGGCAAAACGTGCACGCCCGAACATCCGCTGGGAGCGACGATGGTCTCCAGCGAAGGAGCCTGCGCCGCCTATTACAATTACGGCCGCTATCGGTCCTCGCAGACGACGAACGTGTAACACTCCTTTCCCGCAACAACGCGCAAGGTTCTGGAGAATGGGCGCTCCTGCCCGTTCACGATTGCAGGAGCGAAGCAGAGCTGGCGTCGCAGGCAAAGGAATGACGCACACCAATCGTGGTACTGTTTCGGCAATGCTGCCGTCGAACTAGTGCTGCGTCAAGGCAAAGAGTTCGGGTTCTTCCAATTAGCCGTTTTGGCGATAGCCACGGTTAACTAAAAGGAACAGCGGCTCGCGCGAAAATGGCCAAACCTAAAATCGAAACTTGACGCACCACTAGTCGGGCAGGAGTGCCCAACCTGCAGATTTGAAGAAGGCAACGTTCATGACCGACGCGGTGGACTTTGACGGACGGACTTGCCCGGCGCCGATTTACGACCAGGAGCAGGTCCTGCTGGGGCATGGCAGCGGCGGGACGCTCAGCGCCGACCTGATCCGCCGGGTGTTTCTGCCGGAACTGGGGAACGACGTCCTCAACGCCCTCGAAGACCAGGCGATGCTGCCGCTGTTCGACCTGGCGTCTGGGATGGGAGCCGATCCCGGCGCGGCCGACCAACCGCGACTGGCGTTTACGACCGATGCGTTTGTGGTCAAGCCGCTGTTCTTTCCGGGCGGCGATATCGGCAAGCTGGCCGTCCATGGCACGGTCAACGATCTGGCCGTCGGCGGCGCGCGGCCCCTGTATCTGTCGGCCGCGTTTATCCTGGAAGAAGGTCTGCCCCTGGCGATGCTCCGGCGGATTGTCGTCTCCATGCGGGAAGCGTGCGCCGAGGCTGGCGTGCAGTTGGTGACGGGCGACACCAAAGTGGTCGACCGCGGTAAAGGGGATCAGGTCTTCATTACCACCTCGGGGATCGGCCTGGCGCCGGCGGGACGGCGGCTGTCGATCCAGAGCGCCCAGCCGGGCGACAAGATTCTGGTCTCCGGCACGCTGGGGGACCATGGCATTGCGATCATGTCGCTCCGGGAAGGGATCGAATTTGAAACGGTGCTGGAAAGCGACACAGCCTCGCTGCACGATCTGACGCGAGTCATGCTCGAGGCCTGTCCCGCCATCCGCTGCATGCGCGATCCGACCCGCGGCGGCGCTTCCAGCACGCTCAACGAACTGGCGGCCGCTTCCCAGGTGGGAGTCCAACTGGACCAGGCCGCCCTGCCCGTCCGGCGAGAAGTCAACGCCGCCTGTGAAATGCTGGGGCTTGATCCGCTGTACGTGGCGAACGAAGGGAAGCTGATCGCTGTCGTCCCGCCGGAGGATGCCGACCGGCTGCTGCAGGTGATGCAAAACCATCCGCGGGGACGCGATGCGGCCGTCATTGGCGAGGTCGTCCGCGACCATCCCGGCATGGTTGTCATGCGGTCGCTGATCGGCGGCGAGCGGGTCGTCACCATGCTGGCTGGCGAACAGCTCCCCAGGATTTGTTGACACGATCTGCTGACGAAAGCGGGCGGCAACGTTCCTCAGCGCTGGCCGAAAAGGTCGATATCCGCTACGTTCAAACGACACGGCAAAGCGCAACACGGCTGCTGACCGGGATCGCCGGAAACGGATTTCGCACTTGCTGGCGTCCGCCTGTTGCCCGAAACCTCCTCTCCAGGAAAGACCGATGCCTGAGAACGGCCCGATTCCCAGCAACACGCAGATGCTCAAGGACATGCAGCGGATCGAAGCGCTGATCCAGCAGATCGAAGCGTCCGCCGATCCGCACTTTCGCGGCATGGCGGTGGAACTGGTCCAGCTGCTGATGGAAGTGCACGGCGGCGGCATTGCCCACATGCTGGAGATCGTTTCGGCCGGCGGTCCAGCGGGCGAACAGATCCTGCAGCAGTTTGGCGAACACGATCTGGTCGCCAAACTGCTGATGCTGTACTCGCTGCATCCGGTCGATCTGGAAACGCGCGTCCGCGGCGCGCTGGACAAAGTCCGACCGATGCTGCGGTCCCATGGCGGCGATGTCGAGCTGCTGGGCGTAGAGGGCAACATCGTCCGGCTGCGGCTGGAAGGCAGCTGCAACGGCTGCCCCTCCTCTTCGCAAACGCTGCGAAACACGATCGAAGAAGCGCTCTACGACGGGGCCGCCGACATCGGCGACCTGCAGGTCGTCGGTCAGGAGCCGGAGAGTTCGTCCGCGGCCTTTGTCTCCCTGGATTCGATCAAAGTCGGCAAGTAACGCCTGGGCGCCGACGCCTCGCCGCCTGCCGATCTGGAAGAACGGATTGACGCCATGAACACGGATTCGACTTCCCTGCATCGTTCGTTCACCGCCTTGCGACGCCGGGCCCAACGGCCTGCGCAGCCGGTGGAGCGCTGCGAGATGTGCAGCGCCGTGCTGGCGAGCGCGCATCAGCATCTGCTGGAACCGCAAAGCCGGCGCCTGGTCTGTTCGTGCGATGCCTGTTCGATGCTGTTCCCCAACCAGCCGAACCTGAAGTATCGCCGCATCCCGCGCGACGCCCGATACCTGGCCGACTTCCGGCTGACCGATGCCCAGTGGGACGAGCTGTCGATTCCGATCGACGTCGCCTTCCTGTTCTTCAGCTCGCCGGAAAACCGCGTCGTCGCCCTGTATCCCAGCCCGGCCGGGCCGACCGAATCGCTGCTCGACCTGGCCGCCTGGGAGCAGATCGTCGCCGCCAATCGGCCGCTGCAGACGATGGAGCCCGATGTCGAAGCGCTGCTGGTCAATCGCCTGGCTTCGCCCACGAGCGAGACCCCGGCGGAGTTCGCGTACTACCTGGCCCCGATCGACAAATGCTTTCACCTGGTCGGCCTGATCCGTTCCCACTGGAGCGGCATGTCGGGCGGGCCCGCCGTCTGGACGGAGCTGCAGGCGTTCTTCGTCGAGCTGAAAAAGAAGGCCCGATGCTGGTGAATTTCGAACAGACACATTTCGAACCGGGGCATTTCGATCTGGTGCAACGCATCGCCGACGCCGTGCTGTACGAAGGCTACATTCTGTACCCGTACCGCGCGTCGGCTGTTAAAAACCAGCAACGGTTCAACTTCGGCGTGGTCGCTCCGCCCGGCCAGGACGAAGCCAGCCGCATGCGGACCGAATGCCTGGTCGTCGGCAAGGCGCCGCTGCTGACGATCCGCGTCCGTTTTTTGCAGGCCGTGGCGCGCGAGGCGTTCCGCCTGGTCCACGCGACCGACCCGGCCGATGCGCCGCAATATGCACCGACGCCGAAGCTCGAGATCAACGGCACGGTTTACCACACCTGGCAGGAAGCGCTCGAACGGGACGTCCCCGCCGGGCCGCTGGCGCTGGCCGATCTGGTCGCGCAGCCGCACGCCGTCCCGTTCCGCTGGGACGCTTGCCAGTCCCGTGAGCCGCTGGCCGATCCGCAAGCTGATCCCCCAGGCGAAGCGCGCGGCCTGCTGTCCCGCCGCCAGGCGTTGCTGGAAGGAGTCGTCGAGCTGTCCGCCGAGCAGCTGGCGCCCGATCTGTTCCGCGTGGCCGTGGAGATCCGCAACACGACGCCGGCCGCTACGTCGTGTGCCGATGCTTCAGGTGAGGCGTCGGCCGTGCTGGCGACGGCGGCGTCGGCTCGCGAGGAGGCGATCCTGCAGGCGTGCCTGTCGACTCATACCTTGCTGGGCGTAGAGGCGGGAGAGTTCGTCTCGCTCATGGATCCGCCGGAAACTTGCCAGGCCGCGGCGGCCGGCTGTCAGAATGTCGGCTGCTGGCCCGTGCTGGCGGGAGCAGAGGGAGAAAGGCGCCTGCTGTTGTCGTCTCCGATCATCCTGTACGACTACCCGCAGATTGCGCCGGAAAGCCAGGGCGACTTTTGCGACGGCCTGGAAATCGACGAAATGCTGGCCCTCCGTGTGATGACGCTGACCGACGCCGAGAAACAGGAAATGCACCAGCTGGACGATCGCTCCCGCGAGATTCTGGCCCGCACCCAGGCCCTGCCGAACGACCAGTGGCAACAGCTGCACGGCCGCATGAAACCCACCCCCAACCCGCCGCCAGGCGACAGGCAAAACGATGCATGAATCCGACTGGAACTTCCTGGAAGGCCGTCCCCAGCTGGAGAGCGTTTCCTGCAACGGCGTGCAGCTCAGGGCCGGCTCGCGCGTCCGCCTGTGGCCGCGGTCGGGCGCCGACATTATGGATATCGCCCTGAAGGGGAAGGTCGCCATGATCGAAGCGATCGAGCAGGATTACGAGGAGAAGATCCATGTGGCCGTGGTGATCGACGACGACCCGGGCCGCGACCTGGGCCTGCTCCGCCAGCCGGGTCATCGCTTTTTCTACTCGCTGGAAGAGATCGAACCGCTGGACCTGCCCGAAAACGGCCCGGGAGAAACCGATGCCTGAGCCCGCCTGCCCGCCGTCGATCCTGCTCGCGGGGATCGGCAACATCTTCCAGGCCGACGACGCCTTTGGCAGCGAGGTCGCCCGGCGCCTGGCGGACCGTTCCTGGCCGGCGGGGGTGAAGCTGGTCGACTACGGCATTCGGGCCATCGATCTGACTTACGCCCTGCTGGAGCCGCGGGACCTGACGATCCTGATCGACGCCGTTTCCCGCGGCGGCCCGCCCGGCGCGCTGTACCTGATAGAACCCGATCTGGACGTACTGCAGACGGAAGCGCGGGCGACGGCCCCTGCCCTGGATGGCCATACAATGGACCCGCTGCAGGTGTTGCGGGCGGTCGCCCTGCAGGGCGGTCTGGGCGGACGCTTGCTGCTGGTCGGTTGCGAACCGGGCGACCTGGGCGGCGAGGAAGGCCGCATGGGTCTGACGGCGCCGGTGCAGGCGGCGGTCGTCGAGGCGTGCGATATGGTAGCGTCGCTGGTTGCCGATTTTGCCGCCGACCCGCATACTCAGGGGAAGGCCCGTCATGCATGAACTTTCAATTGCCCTGAGTATTCTCGATATCGCCGCGGAAGAATCCGCGCAGCGGGACGGGGCTGCCATCAGGGCGATCCATATCCGGCTGGGGCCGCTGTCGGGGGTGGTGAACACGGCGCTGCTCTCGGCGTTTGAACTGGCCCGGGAGAGCTGCCCCTGGGGGGACGTCCGCCTGGTGGTGGAAGAAACGCCTTTGCGGATTTTTTGCGAGGCTTGCCAGTGCGAGCAGACGGTGGCTTCGATCCAGTTGATGTGCTGCCCGGTCTGCGACCGTCCGTCGGGCGACATTCGCAGCGGCCGCGAGATGGAGATCGTCGCCATGGAAATCGAAGACCCTTCCGCCGTTCAACCCCACGAGGCATCCCCATGACAAGTTCCACCCGCCTGGTCCAGGTGCGTACGCAGATTCTCAAGGATAACGACGTGGTCGCCCGCGCCCTGCGGCAGCGGTTCCAGGAGTCGGGCGTGTTCGTCGTGAGCCTGGTTTCCAGCCCTGGCTCCGGCAAGACCATGTTGCTGGAGAAAACGCTGGCGGCCCTGGGAAAAGAGTACAAGGTGGCGGCCCTGGTGGGGGATCTGGCGACTGAGAACGACGCCCTGCGACTGGCCCGCTCCGGCGCTCCGGTCCGGCAGATTACGACCGGCGCCGTTTGCCACCTGGAAGCCCATATGGTGCAGCAGTCGCTGGCTGACTGGAACGTGGAGCCTCTCGACTTTTTATTCCTGGAGAACGTTGGTAACCTGGTTTGTCCGGCGACCTACGACCTGGGCGAAGACCTCCGGCTGGTGCTGTTTTCTGTCACCGAAGGGGAAGACAAACCGCTGAAGTACCCGACCATTTTCAACACTGCCGATATTGCCTTGCTGACCAAAATGGATCTGGTCCAGGCCGTCGAGTTCGATCGCAACACGGCCCTGCAAAGCATCCAGGCAGTGCGCCCCGGCATGCAAACGCTAGAGCTATCCGCCAAAACCGGAGACGGAATGGCAGCCTGGCTGGAACTGCTGCGGCAACGGAGAGGGGAGAGGAGTCGCTAGTGGTGCGTCAAACCCTAAAATCAGGTTTCTCTCAATCAGCCGCCGGGCGCTAGCCCCCGGTTTTTTTGGCAGCACAGCAGCACGGCCGAAATCGCTCACTCTAAGATTGAAGTTTGACGCACCACTAGTTGCTGGTTCTTTGTTCTTTGTTGTTGGCGCCTGGTGCTTCGCAAAAAACGAATAACGAACAACGAACAACTACGCACGAAGAACCAAGAACTTTCGCTTGAGGCGTTCGATGCATATTCCCGATGGTTTACTTGATCCGGTCGCTTGTATCGGCACTGGCTTAATTTCTGCGGTCGCCGTGGGCTATGCGGTCCGGCGGACGCAGCGCGATTTGCCGGAAAGGGCCGCTCCGTTGCTGGGGGTGATGGCGGCCTGTATCTTTGCCGCGCAAATGCTGAACTTTCCCATCCCTGGCGGCACCTCGGGTCATATCCTGGGCGGCGTGCTGGCGGGCGTGGTGCTGGGCCCCTGGGCCGGTCTGCTGGTGATGACGGTGGTGCTGATCGTGCAGTGCGTGTTGTTCCAGGACGGCGGGCTGACCGCGCTGGGGGCGAACGTGCTGAACGTGGCCGTGATTGGCCCGGTCGGCGGGTATGCGGTGTATAACGTGCTGCGTAAATGGATTGGCGGATTCCGCGGCGTGCTGGCCGGGGCCGTGATCGCCGCGTGGTTCAGCGTGATGGCGGCGGCCGCGTTGTGTGCGCTGGAAATTTCCCTGGGCGGGCAGTTCCGGCTGGGGCCGACCCTCGGCGCCATGCTGGCCGTGCATAGTGTGATTGGCATCGGCGAGGCCCTGATGACGGGCTTTGCCCTGGCCTTTTTGCTGCAGGTTCGTCCCGATCTGATCCAGGGTATGTCGCCCACGTCGGGCCGGCTGGAGCGGGCGACGCAGCTGGTCGCGGCCGGGCTGTTGATCGCCCTAGTGATGGCGGCGCTCTTGTCGCCGTTTGCCTCTTCCTTTCCCGATGGACTGGAAGCCTCGGTGGCGAGCCTTGGTTTCCATGCCGACGCCGCCGAACCCCTGCTGCCGGCCCCGATGGCCGACTACCAGGTGGCCGCGCTGGAAACGGTCGGCGTGGCCGGTTCGATCGCAGGGGCGATCGGCGCCGTGGTGGTGTTTGCGGCGGCCTGGGGTCTGTCGCGGCGGTGGCCGCGTCGTCCGGCGGGCAGCCATGTGGAAGTTCTCCCTTAAGAAAGCGAAGGGAATGACTGACCCGCGATTTCCGACAAGATAACGTTTCTCGTTCCTTAGGCTGGATTTGCGTCCTTCATGCACGCCGATTACCTGGACCGCTACAGTCGCCGCGAAAGCGTGGTGCATCGTCTCGACGCCCGCGTGAAAATCGTGGCGGCGCTCGTGCTGGTCGTCGCCGTCAGCTGCCTGCCTGGCTCGTGGCGGTGGGCTTATCCGGCGGCGGCGGCCGTGGTGTTTACGCTGTACGCGCTGACCGGCTTGCCGTGGAGCTACCTGTTCAAACGACTGGCCTGGTCGCTGCCTTTTCTGGCGATGGTCGCGGCCGGAGCGCCGTTGTCCCGCGGGCTGAGCGATGGCTTTGACCTGGCGATCTGCATTGTGCTGCGGGCGCTGTTGTCGCTGGTGGTGATGGTCACGCTGGTCAGCACCACACCGTTTTCGAAATTGCTGTTCGCCCTGCAGCAGCTGGGGGCGCCGCGGATTATCATCTGGATTCTGGCGTTCATGTATCGCTACATGTTTGTCCTGGCCGATGAGCTGGCCCGGATGCGCCGCGCCAAACTGGCCCGCTCGTTCCGGACAAACTGGATGTCCGAGGTGCGCCTGCTGGGCTCTTTTGTCGGCGTGCTGTTTGTCCGCTCCTTTGAACGGGCCGAACGCGTGCACGCCGCCATGTGCGCCCGCGGCTGGCAAGGCGAACTGATGCAGGACGAAGAACCCCAAGCCGAGATCGCCCACGCCCGGATCAACTACCCGGATCAATCGCCCATGACCCCGCCCGACGATCTTGAAGTCCGCAACCTGACCTTCCACTACCCCGACGGCGTGATGGCCCTGGAGCAGGTGTCGTTCGCCATTGAGGCCGGCGAAACTGTCGGCGTGGTCGGCCCCAACGGAGCCGGGAAATCGACCCTGCTGCTGCATCTCAATGGCATTCTGCCCGGCCGCCCGGAATACGAGCATCACCATTTCCAGGGCGCCGGGAAAGCCCACCGCCATGGGCAGGAGCCGCAGGTCTGGATCGCCGGCATCCCCGTCGGCCAGACGCACGACGCAGAGATCCGTCGCCGGGTAGGGCTGCTGTTCCAGGATCCCGACGACCAGCTGTTCTGTCCGACCGTGCTGGAAGATGTGACCTTTGGCCCGCGCAACCTGGGGCTCAGCCCTGAAGAAGCGGCCGCCGTGGCGCGAAAGTGCCTGCGCGAAGTGGGCCTGACCGACTGCGAAGAACGCCTGCCGCACCATTTAAGTTTCGGCCAGCGGAAGCGGGTTTGCCTGGCCGCCGTGCTGGCCTGCCAGCCCGCCGTCCTGGCGCTGGATGAGCCGACGAGCAACCTCGATGCGGCCGCCCGGCGGCAGTTTCTGGATCTGCTGCACGCGTTGCCGCTGACGCAGGTGATCGCCACGCACGACCTGGAGCTGGTCGTCGAGCTGTGCGATCGGGTGATCCTGCTGGACCAGGGGCGCGTGCACGCCCTGGGCCCCACGCGGGAAATCCTGTCGAACGAGCCGCTGCTGATCCGCCATCGGCTGGAAATGCCGCTGAGCCTGCGTTATGAATCGCCACGGGGCATCCTGTAATCGAGGCGGGTTCATCCGCTGACAGCATTGCCGGCTGACAGCGATGCTTTGACAGCGGGACGTTGTCTGTTTTGGCATTGCTGGCGGTTTGCGATCTGCTTTAGGATGAAAGGGGTAACCGTTTCGCTTTTTGATTTCCGAGCAAACAAGGACGGCTCTCATGTATCGACGACTCCCCTGTTTTCTGCTGCTGGCCCTGATCGCAGTCGGCGCTCACGCCGCCCAGGCGGATGACCAGCAAGCGATCCAGGGAACCTGGCAGCCCAAATCGGCAACCATCAGCGGCCAGGTTCTGGAACCAGAAACCGTACAATCGCTCCGGCTGACTTTCGAGGGAAACCAGTACCATGTCGTCGCCCAGGGGCGAAACGACAAGGGCCAGTTCACCCTGAAGACCGAGACCACGCCGGCCCAGATCGACATCGTGGAGCAGGAAGGTCCCAGCAAAGGGAAGACAACCCTGGGCCTGTACAGCCTGGCCGATGACGAGCTGACGATCTGCTTTGGCCTTGAGCAAGAACGGCCGCTGGACCTGACGTCGGAAGAAGGCAGCAATCGCCTGCTGATCGTTTACGAACGGGTCAAACAGAATCCGTAACGGCCGACCCGTCGTTGCTGGTCTGGCGACCCCGTCTACCTACTGGCGCCTGGCAGGGCAGGTTTTTAACTTGCTATCGATCCCATCAAGACAGGCTTTGATGCGCAGGTTGAAAACCTGCACCACGAAAAAGAACGCTTCTGTTGCCGTTGACGACTCCAACCAAAGTCTGGCGACTTCGGCTACGTGTGGGCTCTGGTAACGCCTGAGGCGCCAGGTTGCCGGCGACTCAGGGCGGCAGCCGCCGCCAGGCAGAGCACGGCCGTGGCCGGCGCACGCATGCGAAGATTGCTGAAGTACAGCGTATGCACGGCCGTTAAACAGAAGCAGAGCAGCAGCCCCCATAGCCAGGGCGCCCGCCGCCCGTCAGCCCGCCAGCGCAGCAGCCCCACTCCCGCCGCCAGGTACAGCAGCACGTACCAACCGCCGACCGCGTAACGGGCCAGTCGCCGCGCCGTGGATTCCTGGGGCGTAGTCGCATGCGGCAACGGCAGCCACAACCGTCCCACCCGCACCAGGCAGGACCAGGCAAACCGGTCGGGCTCCGCGAAAATCGCTTGCCGCGCCCAGGCATTGGCCCGGCCATCATGCACCAGTTCCCGTTGCGGTCCCGGCGGCGGGTCGTCGGGCGCCGAGAGCGAAGGCAGTTCCCGCTCCGCATCGAACAGCGCCCCGGGCGGATGCTCCTCTAAGTAATCGTAGAACGCCCGATTGTTACTCAGCCACAGCGTGTAACCGCCGTGGGTCGTCCCGACGATCGGCTTCCCAAACAGAACCGCATTCCGCATGGCCCAGGGCGAAAGCAGCACGGCCGCTCCAACCAGCAACAACAGCGGCCCGCGACAGGCGGCCCAGGAGAAGCGGGAGCGTCCGTCCCGTCCGCCCTGCACCAGCCACATCATCGGCGGGATCAGCAGGAGCCAGGGAAGAAAAGTCGGCCGGCACAGGCAGGCCAGCCCCAGCACAGCCCCCGTTAGCAGCGCCGTTCCCGTATGCGGCCGGCGCTCATAGGCCGTGAGCAGGACCAGGGCGGCGGTCGCCAGCAGTACGGCCAGCGTTTCCGTCATCACAAGGGACGACTGGTTCAGCAGGATCGGGTCGCAGATCGTCAGTCCGGCCGCCAGCAACGACCAGCGGCCAAGCCCGGCCCAGCGCGCCAGGAGCCACACGCCGGCAGCCGTCGCCGCTCCCAGCGCCAAGTGCAGACAGGCCACGGCAAGCATCGACTCGCCGCCGCCCAGGCAGGCCAGCATTAAAGGGTACAAAGGCGGACGAAACGCCGTGGGGACCAGCACGCCGTCGATCCGGCGAGCGAACTGCCCGTGCTCGACTAGATTCCCGGCCAGCTCCTGGTACAGATCCGGGTCGTCGGCCAGACGATCCCACAGGGCGTACAGCACGGCCCCGCGCAGGAGCAGGGCCGTGATCAGCACGACCGCCAGTTCCCACAGCGGCAAGGAAGCGCGACCTGCGGCAGCGCGGGAAGTATCAGCGGCCGCTGCAGTCATCGGTCCTACGCTTCGCTTCGCCTGGGAACACGATTACAGGGGCAGGGGCAGGCGTGGTCGCCTACGGAGACAGTAACGGGTCAGCGTCCGGCGACAGCAACGGGTCGGTGGTTGTCGCCGGGGCGGTGGCGGGGGCGTCCGGCAACAGCGACTCCCCTGCGGGGGCGGCAGGGCTCTTGCCGCCGGCTGTCCGCTTGAAGGGAGTCTTGTCGAGCATGGCGCGCAAGTCGTTGGCATTCTTTTCCACAGCCGCAATCAATTCGACGAGCGTCGCCGAGTTGTTGTTGAGCATCCCCATAAAGTCTTCGAGCTGGATGCTCACCGGGGCCAGGATCTGAGCTCCGGGCGAACCGTTCGGTGCGTATCGCAGGAGCCCTCCGACTTTGTTGGGGTCGGAACCGCGGAGCGCGTACTCGGCTCCGGCCAGGCGAGCTTTGAGCCGGCGTCGCATGGACCGAATGCGAAATTCGTTGCTTTCTCCGTCGGTCGATCCTTTCGTGGCGTTGCCCGGCTGCGAGCCGGCCGGCGCGGGGCCGCCCAGCAGATCTTCGCCGCCGGCAACCATGGCGGGAGCGCCCGCATCGATTGGCTCGGCCTTTTTCACCGCCGCGCGTCGGCTTTGCTCCGCGCGCAAGGCGGCCAGTTCCAGGTCGGCCGCATCCAGCGCCACGTAGCCCACTTCGACCGCCTTGGCGGCCGGGTTCATGGCGCCGGGGGGCAATTCCAGTTTGGCGTACGCCTGGGCTGCTTCCAGTCGCATGTTGATCGGCTGCGAGGTGTCGTTCTGGATTGCTTCCAGCTTCTTGGCGTACAAGCCGCCTACGCCTGGGTCGTGGAAGTCGCCCAGGATGCGCATCACCTGGATCTGCATCCACTGGTGGCCGGCCAGGGTGCGGCCCGCAGGCGGTTTGTCGGCCAGCAGGAATTCATCGCCGATCGGTTTGGCGATCGCCGCGATGGCGGTGTTCGGGATGGACCGCTGGTTCGTCGGGAACTGGCCGTCCAGGGCGGCGTGCCGCGCGATGCCCATCAGGGCGGCGACTTTCAGGTAATCCGGCGTGTTCTTGTCGCGGACCTTCAGATACAGGTAGTTCAGCACGGTCAGGTCGAGCACCGGCGGATGACGTTCGCTTGAGGTGCCGGTCGCCTGGCCTTCCTGCGCGTTCAGTTCGCCCATCAACACCATGGCGTTAAAACGAACGGCCGGATGGTAATTTCCATCGATCAGTTCCACCATCGTCTGTTTGGTGAGTTCCACCAGTTCTTTGTACGGCTTCTCTTTCCTGATGCGCCCCAGGTACTTCTGGAAGAAATCCTTGCGCAACTTGGGCAGATCGTGAACGGGCGATCCCGTTCGCGGAGGACTCAGCTCCGCCATCTGGGGAAAAAAGTATCCGGTAAAGTAACCCTTGAACCAGTCCCGGTTGCGGACCTCGCTGGTTAATTGTTCAAACATATCCAGGTCGGCCGAGCTGTCGATCACCACGCGGTTGACCACCAGTTCCGCCATCTTGCGCGTGGGCGAATTTGCCGCCTGGAACTGGGCGTTGTATTTGAGTTCGTTGTAGGGCGAGCCAAACCGGACCGGCGCCGGCGCTGCCTTGGGGGCCGCTGGCTCCTGGGCCAGGTTGATCCCGCTCCCCAGCAGGCAGAGTAAACCGGTTGCGGCCAGTCCACGGCGTAGCGCGACGGCGGATCGATCGAAATAACGCATCGTATACCTCCTCATTTTCAGCCCCCTTTTCGCCGACCAGGGAATCGTCGGTCTGAAAACTGCTTTTTCTATGGCGACTGTCGGCGCTAACAGGACACGATTCGCAAACGCCCCGAAAAGGACATCGCGAATGGCAGGCCTGCTGACCAGCGACAGATGTGATGTGCACGCGGCGGAAAGAAAAGAAAACCACCCGGAAAATGGTCGTTCCCAGGCGGGCCGGCGCACGCTGTTCCTGCCTTTAAGAATAGTCGCAAGGGGGTCGCATTGTCAACGAAATGACAGCGGCGGAGACGATTGCACAAAGGCTACGGGCGAAGAATCTCCCCTGCCCTGCCGATTACACCGGCCGCAACAACTGCAACACGGCGCGGCGAGAGACGTCCGTCCCTGCCTGCGCCGCGACGGGCCGCATTTCCTGTTCGCCTTCGGTCAACGACAGGAAGGCAAAAAAGGACCTGTGGCCAGGTCCGTTCGCCATCGCGGAGGAAAAGGGACTTCTTGCGAAGTCCCCTGCAGGATTTCCTGGCTGTGAAGCTGCTTTAGTCGTGAAGACCGGCGGCGGCCGTTTCGAGGGCGGCGGCGCGGCTTTCGGCCTGGCTGGTATCCATCTTCAGGGTCAGCTCGGTGCTCCAGCGGCCGTCGGCGTCTCCCTGGACGAACCAGTGCGGCTGCACGGAAACCGACTGATGCACCAGCTCAAAGCCGCCCTCGGACTGGCTGACCGTTTCCACCGGGAACGTCCAGATGTGCGTGGGCCGATTGGTGTTCAGCTGCACCTTGAGCCCCAGCCATTCATCGCACAGAGCCAGTTCCTGGGCGTCGCGCAGATCGAGCTGGGCGCCAAGCTGGCCGAGTTTGACGTTCTGCGAAAGGAAGTAACGATCGTCGGCGCCGGACGGCAGGCCGGCCAGATTGAACTCCACCGCAAAGTGCAGCGACTTGTCGCGCGGCAAACCTTCCAGCAGGTAAGCGATGCGCAGCTCGCTGTCGCCGGCGGTCAGCGTGACGCCTTTGGTGATTCGCAACGGGATTCCCCAGGCGTTCCCCTGGCGACTGAGTTGCACCTGGATCCGGTCGGGGTTCCGGCGGATTTTGGCTTCGTATTCGCCTTCGGCGAAATCGCCCCGCTCGTTGGCTCGGCCGTCGCGGACCGCGGCCAGGGTGGCTTCGTTATCGTAGAAGTGATCGACCAGCGATTTCCGCGGCTGCTTGTCGTACTGCAGGCGCTGATCCAGACCTTCCTGCTTGAAGACGACCCGGTCATGAATGCTGGCGACGTTGTCGCTGCCCGCATTGGCGCCCTGCAGCACCTTGCGGTGGTACGATTCCGGACGGCGGGTAATCGAAGCGGCCAGGTTGTGGCAAATGGAGCGGATATCCAGCTCGTAAAGTCGGCCGCCGCTGGCAGGCTCCAGCAGGCAGGTCAGCTTGTCGCTGGAAAGACGAATCTCGGGACGAGCATCGAAGTTTAAATCGGCGGCGGCCGCTTCGATCCAGGGGGCCGTTTTCTGTTCTGCTTCGTCGAGCAGTTTATCGGCGGCGATCAGGCGGCTGTAGACGGCGTTGCGCAGGTGGGGCAGATAAATGCCGCCGAAAGCGCCGTGCCAGTAGCTGCAGTTGCACTGGCCGCGATACAGTTCCCGACGGGCCGCTTCGATCGTTTCGCCGCTGGCGCCCTGGGCTTCCGCTTCGGCCAGACGCTGGCTGACCATCATCATGCGGGCGTACATTTCGTTCGCTTCGGGGTATTTCACTTTGAAGTTACGCCAGAAGCCGCCGCGCATGAATTGCCGCATCCGGGCCCAGCGGGCGTCGTGCTGCATGTCGTGGACAACATCGTCGTATTCTTCCTGTTTGGCGACCGGCAGGGCCCACTCGGTCATTTCCCGGTAGCTGCCGTCGGGCAGGTAGACTTTCCCTTTGGCCGGCGTGTTGTCGATGGCGTCGGCCAGGGTGGTGGTCGACAGCCAGTCCCGATGCAGGGTCAGCGCATCAAAGAACTTCCGCAGCCAGCCGTTATCGTAGACATGCTTCTTGGTGTCGGGCCAGGTGCCGAATTTCTCGCCGTCGTCGCCAAACACGGCCACGGCGCCGGGGGAGACTTCGCCCAGATGCCGCAGGTGCTCGATGATCCGGTCGGGATCCTGGAACGGGATGAAATACCGCAGTTGCTCGCTGCCGGGGAACACGCACAGCACGCGGCCGTCGTCTTCCGTCACGTAATAGCCGTGCAGTTTGTCGTCGGCCAGGCCAGCGTTGCGAAAGTGGAAGTCGTCGAGAACCGTGTATTCGATGCCCGCTTCGGCGATGGCGGTCGTCAGCGACTGCTCCCAGACCCGCTCGGGCGTCCACATGCCGCGGACCTTGCCGCCCAGTCGATCTTCCAGCCAGGCGGTGTACGTGGCGATCTGGCCCACGCGATCGCGCTGGGGGATCATGGTGAGAATTGCTTCGTAGAAGGAGCCTCCGATAATTTCGATACGGTCCTCGGCGACCAGGGCGGCCACGCGATCCAGATATTCGGGATGCCGTTCGTCAAGCCACTCCATCAACGGTCCGCTGGTATGCAGCGAAATTTTCAGGTCGGAGTAGTCCTCAAACACCTCGAGAAACGGCAGATAGCTGTCTTGATACGCTTGTTCAAAAACACCATCAAAGTTTCCAATGGGCTGGTGATTGTGCAGAACAAGGCACAAGCGGATCGTGGGATTCATAAGCCTGCATACATCAGAAAGTGGAAAACGAAAACCGTCCGCCAGGCGAGCGCTCCAACAGGATCGCCGCCGTTATTCCCCGTGACTGGATCGCCAGTCATCACAATCGGCATCATCGGCAAATTGACCGCCGCCGGTCGATACAATCTGGCCGATTGACTGAATTCTACGGCTCGCACCGCAAGATCCTAGAGCGATTCCGGTCCATTCTACGAAATGACCGGGATTTGCGTTCTGAGCAACTGCCAATCCAACAGGCAATTGTCACCGAAAAAGAGGAGGGGAGGAATAGGATTTCCCCAGCTTGCCCTGTCTGCCCGGGCGATGAAGTGGGAGAGTGCCAGCTTTGCCCGCAGCAAATGCACGATCCCAGGCGCCCCGAGACCGCTGGCAGGAGACGATGCCTGGAAACGGGAGGGATGGCCAAAAAATAGCCGTGGGGAAACGGAACGCTCCCCCCTGCAGAATGACAGCTGCCTGAAACACAGGCAGCCACTGCGCAGAATGAGACAGAGGACCAGGGCGAACCTATCCTTGTCGGTTGAGTGCGAACAACTTGAACACAAGCGGTCCGATAAATCGTTCCGCTGCAAGCTTCAAGTTCGCGAACCAGGCCGAAGCCAGGCTGGTTTAGTAGCGTCGACCGCCACCACCACCGCCGCCGCCGCCGCCACCGTAGCCGCCGCCGCCTCCACCACCATAACCGCCGCCACCGCCGCCGCCACGACGTCCACCGCCGCCGCCACCGCCACGATCTTCGCGAGGACGCGCTTCGTTGACGCTCAGCGCACGACCTTCATGCTGGGTCTCGTTCAGGCCGGTGATGGCCGCTTGAGCTTCGGCGTCGCTCGACATTTCGACGAATCCGAAACCTTTGCTTTGTCCCGTGTCGCGATCGGTGACAACCTGAGCACTTTGAACAGAGCCAAACTGGCTAAAGAGCTGTTCCAGGTCTGAGCTCGAAACGTTGTAGCTCAAGTTTCCGCAATACAATTTCCTACCCACCGCAAATCTCCGGGCGAGGATGGCAGGCTCGGTCGTTTTCCGGTCGAGCCTAAATAAAAGTGGCCGACGTTACGGCCAGCCAAGTCGGGCGTGTAAAGTGAGGCAAGGGGTTCGGCCCTCAAGACCGAGTCTTCCCGCATTTTACCGTAATCCGGCTGATACAATCCATAAGCCTATGCGAAAAGGTGGGGCTTGTACAGCAGGCATTATTTTCCTCTCCCCGATTCGTTGTCAGGGCCCCTTTTGGACCCCCATGGCCGATTTTTTGTAGCCGAACTCGCCAGAGCCTGGTCGCAGCTTGTCGCGTCCACAGCGCTCCCTCCCAAGTCTGGCGACTGCGGCTACATGCTGGTCTCTTGGGAGTGAAAACAGATTAAGTCTTGATGAAGATTCGTTCGCAAGCGATAGTCGGTCGTAATAATAGGAGCGTGTGGACCAGTCTGGATCGCTTGCCATGGCGTGCATCGCCGGGGGGAGCGCCAAGGCTTGTGGAATTCACGCTCTGCCGGGGAGATAACCTCCCTTCGTTAATGGCAAATCGGCTTTCCCCAGGCTGACCTGGTCCTCAACCCCCGAGGCGACACGTGGCGATCAATGGCAAAGGATTCTGGCTGGTAATGGTGCTGCTCGGTGTTTCTGCTGCGACTGCAGAAGAACCGATGCAGTTCAACCGCGATATCCGTCCGCTCCTGTCGCAGAACTGCTTTCGCTGCCATGGACCCGACGCCGAGCAGCGCCAGGGCGACCTGCGGCTGGATACCGAGGCCGGCATTCGCCAGGCTTTCGCCGGCGGCCTGGCGGACAGCCCTGCCTGGGAGCGAATCGCGTCCACCGACCCCGACGAGCAGATGCCGCCGCCCGACTCCAACCTGACCCTCAACTCCCAGCAGCTTGGCGCCGTTAAACAGTGGCTCGCCGAAGGAGCAAAGTGGCAGGGGCATTGGGCCTTTCTGCCGCCGGTCCGCTCCCCCGCTCCCGACACGCCGGCGCATCCCCAGGCGGCTCCGATTGATCGCTTTCTCTACCAGCGGTTAGCGCAGGAAGGTATCACCCCGGCTCCGGCCGCCGATCCGGCGACGCTGCTGCGACGGCTTTCGCTGGATCTGACGGGACTGCCGCCGGAGCCCGCCGAGGTGGCTGCGTTTGTGGCCGATCCTTCGCCCCAGGCCTACGCGGCGGCCGTCGATCGCCTGCTGGCGTCGCCCCACTTTGGCGAACGGCTGGCGCTAATGTGGCTGGACCTGGTCCGCTATGCCGACTCGGTCGGATACCATAAAGATTCGCACCGCGACTGCTTCCACTATCGCGACTATGTGATCGATGCGTTCAACCAGAACACGCCGTACGATCAGTTTGTGACCGAGCAACTGGCGGGCGACCTGCTGACCGGATCGCCGCTGGAAGAGTATCGCTGGAAGATCGCTTCCGGCTTTAATCGGATGATCCAGACGACCAGCGAAGGCGGAGCCCAGCCCAAAGAGTACCTCGCTCGCTACGCGGCCGACCGCGTGCGGAACACATCCGCCATTTTCCTCGGCACGACGATGGGTTGCGCCGAGTGCCATGACCACAAGTACGATCCGTTCACCGCCAACGACTTTTACAGCTTTGCCGCCTTCTTCGCCGACCTGGCGGAACGCGGCGTTGGCTATCCGACCCATACGCCCATGCCGACGCTGGCCCAGCTGGACGAATGGCGGCGGCTGTCCGCACAGCTCGACCAGCTGCAGCGGCAGCGAGCCCCGGTGACCGAAGACGAACCGCCAGCGGTCGAACCGGAGATCGCCGCGGTCGAAGCCCGACTGGCCGCCGTGTCCCGACCAGAGAACTGGCAGAAGACGCTCATCACGCTGACCGGCAAACCGCGGGAGATGCGGTTCCTGGCCCGCGGCAACTGGCTGGATGACAGCGGCCCGATCGTCCTCCCGGCGACGCCCAGCTTCCTGACGAGCGCCGTGATTCCTGCCGACCAGGCGACCGACAACGCCGATGCCGAGCGTTTGACACGGCTGGATCTGGCCCGCTGGATCGTCGCACCCGACAATCCGCTGCCGGCCCGGGTGATGGTGAATCGCCTGTGGAAGCTGTACTTCGGCGAAGGGCTGAGTCGTTCGCTCGACGACCTGGGCGCGCAGGGCGGCTGGCCCACGCACCCGGAACTGCTCGACTGGCTGGCGATCGATTTCATCGACAGCGGCTGGGACATCAAGCATGCGATCCGGCAGATGGTGCTGAGCGAAGCGTACCAGCGCAGCTCAAACGGCACGCCCGAGCTGCGACGAATCGACCCGGAGAATCGCCTGCTGGCCCGGCAGTCGTCGTGGCGTCTGCCGGCGGAGCTGATCCGGGATAACGCCCTGGCGATCAGCGGTCTGCTGTCGCCGAAAATGTTCGGCCGGAGCGTGCGTCCTTACCAGCCGGACAACTACTGGTATCGCCTTTACAAAGACGGCAAGTACGTGCAGGACCATGGCGACGACCTGTATCGCCGGGGGCTGTATACGTACTGGCGCCGCAGTTTCTGGCATCCCAGCTTAAGGGCGTTCGACGCGCCGGCCCGCGAGGAATGCGTCGCCCAGCGGCCGCGCAGCAACACGCCTTTGCAGTCGCTGACCCTGCTGAACGATCCGACCTATGTCGAAGCGGCCCGCGTGCTGGCGGCCGCCATGATTGAACAAGGAGGAGCCGAGCCGAGCGACCAGATTGCGTTCGCCTTTGAGCGAGCCGTCGCCCGCCCTCCCCTGCCCGCCGAACTGCAGGTGTTGACGACGCTATACGCCCAGCAGCAAGCGAACTACCAGGCCGACCCGGCAGCCGCCAAAGCCCTGCTGGCCGTCGGCGAGAAGCCAGCGCCGGCGGAGATCGACCCGGCCGCCCTGGCCGCCGCAACCGCGGTCGCCCGCACGATTTTGAACCTGCACGAAACGATTACAAGAAACTAAAAGAACGCACGTTTTCTGGCGCCCTTTGCAGGTCAGTTGTCTTTTGCTCCGCAAAAGATCGCGTACTTTCACGGGGTACGTGAAAAGATTGACTGATGGATTCTGGTTCGTCGTTTTGAGCCAGAGTAGACGCCGGACAGTCGCCTTTCACTCCGTGAAAGGACGCGTACTTTCGCGGAGCGAAAGTCGACTTTCTGCGCCGGCTTGTTCGCGAAACGACGTACCAAAATCGACAGTAATTACCTTCGCGCTCCCCGTAAAAGTCGACTTTCCTGCATCGAATCCTTGTCCAAACGACGAACCCACATCCCGCAGTCCCCTCATTCCCTTCTAACCCCTGGAGCCTGGCGTGTCCTTTCCGCTATCTGCAATCGCACGGCAATCGACTTCGCGACGCACCTTTCTGACGGGTTCGGCCGGCTTGCTGGGCGGGGCCGCTTTGTCGAGCCTGCTGCCGCATGCGCTGCTGGCCGGGGAAGGATCGGCAACGCCGGCATCGTCGGGCGTGCTGCAGCCGTTGCACTTCGCCCCGCGGGCGAAACGGGTCATCTTCCTCTGCATGGCGGGCGGGCCTTCGCACCTGGAAACGTTCGACTACAAGCCGGAACTCGCCCGGCTCGACGGCGAACCGATGCCCGAGTCGTACACGCAAGGAAAACCGATCGCCCAGCTCCAGGGGAATCGGGCGCTCAAGTGCATGGGGCCGCAGCATCCGTTCGGTCGGCATGGGGAGTCGGGACAGGAGATCGGTTCGATCTTCCAGCATCTGCCGGAAGTGGCTGACGAGCTGTGCATCGTCCGCTCGCTCAAAACCGAGGCCATCAATCACGACCCGGCTCACACCTTTATGAATACGGGCTCCACCATCAGCGGCCGCCCGGCGATGGGCTCGTGGCTGTCCTATGGCCTGGGCAGCGAGTGCCAGGACCTGCCCGGCTTCATTGTGATGACCTCGACCGGCGGCGGCCAGAATCAGCCGATCGCCTCCCGGCAGTGGCATTCCGGTTTCCTGCCAGGCGAACACCAGGGCGTGCATTTCCATTCCACCGGCGATCCCGTACTGTACGTGCGGAACCCGCCCGGCGTATCAACAGCCGATCAAAGGGCGACGATCGACGCGCTCTCGGCCTTGAACCAGCAGCGGTCGCAAACGGTCGACGACCCGGAGATCCAGGCCCGCATCAGCCAGTACGAGCTGGCCTTCAAAATGCAGATGAGCGTGCCCGCGCTGACCGACCTGTCCGACGAAACGGCCGAAACGTTCGCCATGTACGGCACGCAGGGAGGGGACGGCTCGTTCGCTTCCAACTGCCTGCTGGCCCGCCGTCTGGCGGAACGAGGCGTGCGATTCATCCAGCTGTATCATCGCGGCTGGGATCACCACGGCGGCATCAAGGACGGCATTTTGAAAACGGCCGGCTATGTCGACCAGGGGACGACCGCCCTGATCAAGGACCTGAAACAGCGCGGCCTGCTCGACGACACCCTGGTGATCTGGGGCGGCGAATTCGGCCGCACGCCGATGGCCCAGGGGAACGGCCGCGACCACCACATGCAGGGCTTCTCCATGTTCCTGGCAGGCGGCGGCGTCAAGGGCGGCATGACGTACGGAGCCACCGACGACCTGGGTTATGCGGCCGTCGAGAACGTGGTCCATGTACACGACCTGCACGCCACCATGCTGAGGCAACTGGGCGTCGACCATACGAAACTAACCTACCAGTACCGAGGCCGCGACTTCCGCCTGACCGATGTCGCCGGCCGGGTCGTCTCGGAGATTCTGAGTTGATGACCTGCCGCGCCGGATAACCGCTGACGAAGCGGGTCGAAGGACCGTACGAGAATCCCCGTCCCTCGCTCCGCCCCCCTGCCCTTTCCCAATACACGATCTCTATTCGCCCTGCTTACTGTCGCCAATTTTTGTGAGAACTGTCATGACCGCTGGGTCGAGTGAAACGCCGCCGCCGATTTCCGAATTGATTGAACGCCGTTTTAACCGCCGCAGTCTCCTGCGGGGCGCCTTGTCAGCCGGGGTGCTGGCGACGACCGGTTGTTATGCGGCTCCGGCCAGTGGTCCGGTTGCTGCTGCTGCCGGGCCCGTGGCGAAACCTGCCGCCGGCAAGCCAGCGCCGGTCCCCAATCCGGCCGCTCCGATCAGCGGGTTCCAGGAGCTGCCGCATACCCGGACCGACGGCAGCGGGGCCGATCCGGCGACCCATCATCTGCCCTACGGCTTCCGCACGCAGGTCGTCATGCAGTGGGGCGATCGCCTGTTCCCCAAGGCTCCGGCCTTTGACGCGGCCGCACAAACGCCAGCGTCGCAACTGCAGCAGTTTGGCTACAACAACGACTTTGTCGCGTTCCTCCCCCTGCCCCGCGGCAGCCAGAATTCCGACCACGGCCTGCTGGTGGTGAACCATGAATACACCAACGTGGAGCTGATGTTCCCCGGTCTGGGCGAAGACCGCACCGCCATGACGCCGGAACAGATCGATACCGAAATGGCCGCCCATGGCATGTCAGTGGTCGAAATCCGCCGCGTCGAAAAGCAGGGCGATTACCAGTGGGAGACGGTCCTCGACAGCAAGTACAACCGTCGCTTGAGCGCCCTGGAAACCAACTTCGCCATTGCCGGCCCGGTCGCCGGCAGCGAGCGACTGAAAACGACCGCCAGCCCCGGTCGCGAGATTGTCGGCACCGTTAACAACTGCTCCGGCGGCGTGACTCCCTGGGGCACGGTCCTTTCCGGCGAAGAGAACATCCAGGAGTACTTTGGCGGCGGACCGACCGAACCAGACGCCGCGCATCGGGAAGCGGACAACTTCGGCCGTCTGGGGATCGATAATCATCCCCGCTACCTGTGGTACAAAACCAAACCGCTGTTCAACCTGACCGAGGAACCGCACGCCCCCAACTGCTTTGGCTGGGTGGTGGAGATGGACCCCTTTACGCCCGACAGCCAGCCGATCAAGCGGACCGCCCTGGGACGCATGCGGCACGAAGGGGCCGCCACGATCGTCTGTCCCGATGGGCGCCTGGTCGTGTACCTGGGCGACGACGAAGCGAACCAGCACCTGTACAAGTTTGTCAGCCGCGACGCCTGCACGCCGGACGACCCGGCCAAGAACGCCGACCTGCTCAATCATGGCGTGCTGTATACGGCCACGCTGACGGGGGACGGCGTGGTCGAGTGGAAGCCGCTGGTTTTCGGCCAGGGCCCGCTGACCGCCGAGAACGGCTTCACCAGCCAGGCCGATGTGCTGATCGAAACGCGCCGCGCCGCCCAGCTGCTGGGCGCCACGCCGATGGATCGCCCGGAAGATGTTGAAGTGGAGCCGTCGACCGGCGAGGTGTTCGTCCTGCTGACCAACAACCGGAACCGGGAAGAAACGAACGAAGCCAATCCCCGTCCGCACAATTCGCACGGGCATATCCTGGAAATGAACGTTCCCGAAGTAGCCGGCGGCTTTGACCACGCGGCCCTCAAGTACACCTGGACCGTGCTGCTCTGCGGCGGCGCGCCCTCGGACAAAGTGAAGGCGCCCGGCGATGAAGTCGACGGCGACTACCCCGGCTGGTACCAGGGTGCGGAACCTGCCGGCTGGTTGTCTTGCCCTGACAATTGCACGTTCGACCACAACGGCCGGATCTGGATCGCCACCGACGGCGCCGACAAGGCGGCCGGCTTTGCCGATGGCCTGTATGCGTGCGACACGCACGGCCCGCACAAAGGACAGCCGCGGCTGTTCTTTACGGCGCCCATCGGCTCCGAAGTCTGCGGCCCGTGCTTCACCCCCGACGGCTCCACGCTATTCCTGGCCGTACAGCACCCGGGCGAAGGCAGCGTCTTCGACAATCCCACCACCCACTGGCCCGCCGGCCTCCCCGGCGGCGACGTGAAACCCGGCCCGCCCAAGCCGGCCGTCATCGCCATCATGGTCGACCAGAGAGACACCCCGGCCTGATCAACGGGCGGTGTCAAATCCTGACAGTCAACCAGGCAGCCGCCCGCTCTTCTGTAGAATGGGCGCTCCTGCCCGTTCACGATTCACGGCTGCACAAACGGCCGGTTCGCAGGCAAAGAAACAGGGCACCCCCTGACGTCGTTATGATCAGCAGCAGACGCCCGAAAGTCGCCTTTCGCTCCGCGAAAGGACGCGTTCTTTCACGGAGTGAAAGACGACTGACCTGCGATTTCCGGCAAGAATGAAAGCGACAGAGGAGCTGCGGCGTCGCACTGGTCAGGCAGGAGCGCCCAACCTGCAGTTTGTGACGGCTGGCTGCCTTCCATGCCAGCCGATTCACGCGATGATCGGGAACGGCCAGGCGTCGCCTAAGGCTTCTTGCTGGATCTGGGTGAGCTGGCGGATGCCGGTGCGGGCGAGGGCCAGCAGGGCGGCCAGTTCTTCGTCGCTGAAGGTTGCTTCTTCGCCGGTCCCTTGGATCTCGATGAAGCGGCCGCCGCCGGTCATGACGACGTTCATGTCGACCGCGGCGGCGAAGTCCTGCTCGTAATTCAGATCGAGCGTCGGTCGGCCGTCGACGATGCCGGCGCTGACCGCGGCGACGCTGTCGCGGAGCGGGAAGCGGCTGGGGTCGGGCCGCTCCAGCGTGAGCAGACAGTCGACCAGGGCGAGGAAGCCGCCGGTGATGCTGGCGGTGCGCGTGCCGCCGTCGGCTTCCAGCACGTCGCAATCGACGGTGATCAGCTGCTCGCCCAGGGCGGGCAGATCGGCCACGGCGCGGAAGCTGCGGCCGATCAAGCGCTGGATCTCGGTCGTACGGCCGTCGACCTTGCCCGACCGTTCCCGGCTTTTCCGGGGCGAGGTGCTATGCGGCAGCATGTTGTATTCGGCGGTGATCCAGCCTTTGCCGGAGCCCAGCAACCAGTGCGGAACCTTCGCTTCGGCGCTGGCGGTGCAGAGCACGGTTGTGCCTTCGCACTGGTACAGCACGCTACCGGGCGAGACCCTTGTGAAACCGCGTTTCACGGTCACAGGGCGTAGTTCGTTCAAGGCTCGGGTGGTCATCTCCACACTTTCGGCTGCCGGCGGGAACGCCAGACTATTGTTCTTCTTTATCGAATGCTGCGTCGAACCGGCGTCCGCTGGGAGCGAAGTCGATCTCACGGACGAAGGAGCACGCCTCTTCGGCGCCGTGGTCCCGATCCATGCCGATATCTTCCCATTCGACCGACAGCGGCCCCTGGTAGTCGATCTGGTTCAGGGTGCGGATGATCTCTTCAAAGTTCACGCCGCCGCGTCCCGGGCTGCGGAAATCCCAGCCGCGACGATGGTCGCCCCAGGGCAGATGGCTGGCCAGAATGCCGGACCGCCCGTTGAGCGTGGCGATGGCGTCCTTGATGTGCACATGGTAGATCCGGTCGGGGAACGCCCGCAGGAATTCGACCGGGTCCACGCCCTGCCAGAGCAGATGGCTGGGATCAAAGTTAAAGCCAAACTCTTCCCGGTGGTCGAGCGCTTCCAGAGCCCGCTCGGCCGTGTACAGGTCGAAGGCGATTTCCGTCGGGTGGACTTCGAGGGCGAACTTGACGCCGCACTCGCCGAACACGTCGAGAATGGGATTCCAGCGCTCGGCCAGCAGTTCAAAGCCGGCGTCGATCATGCTGGCCGGGGTCGGCGGGAAGTCGTAAATCAGGTGCCAGATGCTGGATCCGGTAAAGCCGTTGACAACCTCCACGCCCATCCGCTGGGCGGCCCGGGCCGTGTTCTTCATTTCTTCGGCCGCACGCTGGTTCACGCCGGCCGGATCGCCGTCGCCCCAGATGGCGGGCGACAGGATCGCCTGGTGGCGAGCGTCGATGTTATCCAGCACGGCCTGACCGACCAGGTGGTTGCTGATCGCTTCGCAGCGCAGCTCATGCCGTTCCAGCAGTTCCCTGCGTTCGGCGCAATAGTTGTCGTCGGCCAGGGCTTTGTCGACCTCAAAATGATCGCCCCAGCAGGCCAGCTCGATGCCGTCGTAACCAAATTCCTTGGTCTTGCGGGCCATCTCTTCGATACCCAGGTCGGCCCACTGACCGGTGAACAAAGTAACCAAACGCGCCATGTTGTACTCCTGGAAGTAGCGGCGAGGACTTTGCTTGCCGCCTCGCACTCGCGTAACTCGTGAATCCATCAACTCCTGCTGCAGCCGAATGCCGCAGGGAATTTATCGCATTTACCGTGATTTTCTCTCGCCAGGGCGAGGATCGCCCCGCGCCGCCTGTGGAAGCTGTCCGGGAAAGAGAGTAGGTATTGTGCCGATCTTCCCGCTACCTTGCAAGCTGCTGCCCGGATCGCCGGGGGAGAACCCGCCCCATCGCCCGGTTAATATCAGACACCCCCCGCAGCTGAACTCGCCAGAGTTTGTCCCGTGTTTCGAAAGCCGAGACCGCTCCGTCCAAAGTCTGGCGACTTCGGCTACATGCTGGGAAACGGTATACTGCGGAATCGTGTCGGGTTGCACGCAGCCTGTTTCCTTCTTTTCCTGGCTCCTGGCGAAGGATTTTCTTGCCATGACGGAAGCCCCCACGCCGTTTACGCCGTATCTGTCGCAACTGAGCCATAGCTTTGAACAGCTGCATACGGCCAAAGAAGACGCCTTCTGGTGCTCCTACATGGGGCTCGACGCCGATGTCGAAGGCGCCCGGAAAACGCTGCAGGAAAGAGAAATCGCCGTGCAGCGCTGGATCCAGTCGCCCGAACGTCTGGCCGAAGTCCGCGGCAAACTGGCCCTTGCCGAGGCAGCCCGCACCGATCCCCAGCGGGCCGTCGACCGCGCCAGCCAGATGGAGCTGATCGCCCTGCAGGGCTGGGTCGCCGCGCTGGAAGCGAACTCCATCGAAACGGCCGAAGCCCGCTCCCAGGCCGAACATATCGTCGAACTCGAAAGCGAACTGGCCAAGGCCCGCGGCGGCATGAAGCTGGGCTATCAGGGACCCGACGGCTTCGTACCCGCCAGCTCCGTCAAACTGGGCGTCATGCTCCGCAGCGAACCGCGCGAAGAATTGCGTAAAGCCGCATTCCACGGACTCCGCAGCATCGAAACCCACGTGCTGGATCATGGCTTTCTGGAACTGGTAAAACAGCGGAATCGCCTGGGGCGCATGCTGGGCGGCGAAGATTATTACGACGCCACCGTCCGCCGGGTCGAAGGTCTGACCAAAGTGCAGATCTTCGAATGGCTGGATCAGCTGGAAGAGCTGACCCGCGGGGCCGCCCAGCGCGGCATCGAGCAGTTGCGACAACGGGGCGATACGGGCCTGCCCTGGAACCTGCCGTATGAAATTTCCGGCGACGTCACCACCGCCGAGGATCCGTACTTCCCGTTCAGCCAGGCGCTGGGTCGCTGGGGCCGATCGTTCGCCGCCCTGGGCGTCGACTACAACGGGGCCGAGCTGGTGCTGGATCTGATCGACCGGCCGGGCAAGTACGAGAACGGCTTCATGCACGGCCCCGTGCCGGCCTGGCGGGATAGCGGCCGCTATCGACCGGCCCGCATCCAGTTCACCGCCAACGCCATCCCGGGCATGATCGGCTCGGGACGCAGGGCGACCGAAACGCTGTTCCACGAAGGCGGGCACGCCGCGCACTTCGCCAATATCGACATGCCGGCGCCCTGCTTTGCGCAAGAGTTCGCGCCAACCTCGGTCGCCTTTGCCGAAGTGCAAAGCATGTTCTTCGACAGTCTGGTCTCCGACGCCGACTGGCAAACGCGTTACGCCCATACGGCCGCCGGCCAGCCGATGCCGTTCGACCTGATGCAGCGGGCCATCCAGGCCAAACAGCCGTACGAAGCCTGGCGGATTCGGTCCATGCTGACGGTGCCGTACGTGGAACGGGCTCTGTATGAAATGTCCGACAGCGAACTCACGCCAGAGAACGTGCTGGCCGTGATGCGGCAGATCGAAGAGAAGTTGACCCTGGCGCCGGGCGGCGGCCCGCGACCCGTCCTTTCCATCCCGCATCTGCTGGCCGGCGAATCGAGCGCCTACTACCACGGCTATGTGCTGGCCGAGATGGGCGTGGTGCAAACGCGAGAATTCTTCCAGCAGCGGGACGGCCGGCTGGTCGACAATCCGGCGATTGGTCCCGATCTGAAAAAGGTTTACTGGACGCCCGGCAACAGCCGCCGCTTTGGCGAGTTCATCGAGACGCTGACCGGCGAGCCGTTCTCGCCCGAACCGCTGGGCCGCCAAGTGAACCGCACCGTCGAAACGACCCTGGCCGAGGCCGAACGCTCGATCGAGCATTTACAGGACGTCCCCGTCTTTGACGGCGAGGTCGACCTCAAGGCGAACCTCCGCGTGATGCACGGGACGGCCATCGTCGCCGGCGGCGAAGGGAAGCCGTTCGCCGAAACCAGCCGTCAGTTCGCCGCCTGGATCGACGAGCGGATCGCCGAGAACGGGTAAAGCAGAGCAGCTTCGTGACGATCGCCCGTAGCGGAACTCGCCAGAGTTTGGCCGCTTTCTGAATCGCCTGGACCGCTCCGTCCAAAGTCTGGCGACGGGCCGGTGCTTAGTTGGCGCCGGGGTCCGCGGGGCGATGGGTGACGCCGGGGAAGAGAATCGCCTGGCCGATGGCGTCGGCGACCTGCTGCCAGAGTGTTTCGGGATCGCCGAACAGATGTTCCTTCCGGGCCGGCGTGGTCAGCCAGCCGCCGGCTTCCAACTCGTCTTCCAGTTGTCCCGAGCCCCAGCCGGAATAACCGGTGAACAGGCGGAACGGATGCTCGTCCTGCCCTACCAGCGCATCGAGCTGGTCCCGCTCGGTCGCCAGGAACAACCCGGGCAGCACTTCGCCCGAGTTCTGTTCTTCCCACGTGTGCAGTGCCAGCAACGGCCCAGGAACCGGTCCGCCCAGGTTGACTGGCTGATCATTGTCACAGGCGACGCCGGCCGCCTCGCTCCAGACCTGGCCGACGGTCAAATGCGTGGGCCGATTCAGCACCACCCCAAAGGCGCCTTCTTCATCATGCTGGATCATCAGCACGACCGAGCGGAAAAAGTTGGTGTCGGGCAGCTTGGGCGACGCGACCAGCAGGCAGGCTTGCAGCGATTCCATCGAAGGCTTCGCTCCATCAGAAGAAAACAGGCCAATTCACCCTCTCGATTCTCCCGCAGCCTGGCGGCCGTGGCAAGTGCCGCCGGGCAATCCGCCGAACCGAAAGGCGTTTTGCATGGCAATGCCCCAAAGGCAGGAGGAAAAGGCAGGAGGGGACGCTGGAACTGCCCGACGCTAGCGCGTGCGGCTCACGGGATTAGCTGGCTCGGGCCGCTCAGGTTGCGTGGTTCCTGTTGAGCAAAATACCGAAGTTATTTCTCCCGCGTTCCTCAGGACCAGCTGGCTAAAAAGGGGCTTCCGTGCCCGATTGTGGATCCGTCCAGCAAGCTGCTGCGCCGACTGCCTGTGCGCGACGCTTGTGCGGGTTTGACCAGGAAGTCTTGCTCGCCCAGAGCGACCGCTCACCCGTGAGAAGATCTATGGGTAGCGATCGCGTCGCAGGCTGGCGACGTCTCAGGCTGGTTTGTCCTGGGAGTAGATCAGAGCGCTGTACGGCGCCAGTTTGACGCTGGCGTGGCCGTCTTTCACGGTCAGATCGGTGCTGGCCGTGTTGTCGAACAGTTCGCTGTAGCCGTCCCAGTCCGAGTTCAATCGCAGCTTCCACAGGCCGTCCTGCGGAAAGCCGATGGAGTATGCGTCATGCTTCTGGCTGCAGAAGTTCAGCACGACGACCACGTCGTCGCCGGGGCCGCCTTCTTCCCAGCGGCGGAAGGCGATCACCTTGTTGTTATCGTCCAGGTGATGCACGTTCACATGCTGGCCCTTCAGGCCGGCCGTGACGCCGGTGAGGTTGCGTCGCAGACCAATCAGGTCCTGATACATTTGCACCAGGCCGCCATATTCTTTGGCCCGATCCCAGTCCAGCGGCTCGGTGTCCTGGAACCAGCCGGTGGTCAGGAACTCCTGCCCCTGGAACAGCATCGGCACGCCGGGCGAAGTCATCACCAGCACGGCGGCCAGCGTCGAGCGTTTTTCGCCGTAGCGGTTTTCCGGGTCCGACGGACTGACTTCCGACGGTACGCGGGCTTTGCCGTTGGCCACTTCGTCGTGCGATTCGCTGTACACCACGCGCTGGAAAGCATCGTCGTTGTAGCGCGTGCAGATCGCGTCGCGGACGGCCTGCATGGAACGCAAAGAGTCGTCCGGAACCGACACGGTCGCCCGTACCGGATGGACAAACTGTGCGTCCCACTGGGTATGGAATCCGGCCCCGCCGTCGCCGGGTGCTTTGGTCAGCCAGGCGTTATTGCGGAGGTCTTCGGCCAGGGCGATCTTGTGCGGGAACCGCTCGCGCATTTCGCGTGTGATCCACTGCGTCAGCCCCCAGCCGTCGGGCAGGTCGTTGCCGTTGCCGTCGACCGTGCGCATATACAGGGTCATATCGAACCGCAGGCCGTCGACGCGGTACTCTTCCAGCCACATCATGGCGTTATCGCGAATGTACTGCCGGACTTCGCCGCGGCCGTAGTCGGGCCGGGTCGATCCCCAGGGCGTTTCGGCCCGCCAGTCGTTATAAAAATAGATGCCGCCTCCGCCGTTTTCGCTCCAGCCGTCGAACTGCCAGATGCCCAGATCACTGGGACCGAAGTGGTTATAAACCACATCCAGCAGCACGCCGATCCCGTGGCGGTGGGCTTCTTTGACAAACTTTTTGAACTGCGTCGGCCCGCCGTAAGCAGACTCAATCGCAAAGATATAAGCCGGGTTGTAGCCCCAGGAAAGATCGCCAGCGAACTCGGCCGCCGGCATGATCTCAATCGCATTGACTCCCAGGTTCTTGAGATACTCCAGGTGTGACTGGGCGTCGCGGAAGTTACCCGGACCGGGCGTATCCGCGCCGGCGAACGTGCCAATATGAGCTTCGTAAATCACCAGCTCATTCAGCGGAGGCAGCTGAAAGTCGTCGTCTTCCCAGTCGAACCGAGGATCGCATACCAGACTGTTGCCGACCGAATTGGTCACCTCGCGCGAGTAAGGATCATTGCGCCACAACACCTGGTCCTGGTTATGAATCACATACTTGTATTCATCGCCGGCCCGACCGGATTCGACGTTGCCGTACCAGTAGCCATTCTCTTCGGCGGTCAGCGGGTTGGCCGTATCGGACCATTCGTTGAAACTGCCAGATACAAACACCTTCTGGGCATGGGGAGCCCAGACGCGAAAGGCGACGCCATTCTGGTGAAGATTGGCGCCCATGCCGGAAACGACTTCCGCACCCTGATCTATCGCAGCAGCCGGCCTGGCCGGGGAAACACTTGACATCGCAAAGCCCTCATTGATGCACAGTTTAATGCACAGTTGCCAGAATCGAAGGGGAAAGGACAGCTCCCTCCCCCAGGAGGATATTAGAAAGCAAGGCCGTGTTCCGGGCAAAAATGTCTCCCAAAAACCGGATCACCTCCGCCCGCAAGTCCGGCAGACGGAGGTGATCGGATTTTTCAAAGACCGCGGTACGCACCTGGACGAAAGGTCCAGGTTGCGTTTCTTCGGCGGACGCCCGCAGACCAAAGTCATGCGAGCGTCTCTTCTGCATGGCGCTGCAACAAGAGGGACCTGCTGAGCGCGGGCTGCGTTACTCGTTGTTCAGGTCGATGTCCAGGTCCAGGCCGGGAGCTTTGACTTTCACGCCGTCAGCCGTGTCGACTTTGACGGCCGGATTGACGTCGCCGTTAAGGTCGGCGTTCAGTTCCGCCAGGGCTTCTTCCACGGCGGGCTGGAACGTTTTCCAGTTTTCCAGCTCGGCCGATTTCAGATCGCTCAGGGCGTCGTCGACGCGATCCTGGCGGGACCGCAGCTCTTTGACTTCGGCCTGGTTCTGATCGAGAGCGGCGCCTTCGAGGGTTTCGCCCCGTTCTTCGACGTTCTCAATCTGGGCTTCGTTCAGCTTCTGTTTGCCTTCGACGTTTTTGACATAGGCGTCGCGTTCCTGCTGCAGGGCCAGCTTCGCTTCCGTCTTACGGAGTTCGGCTGCGGCTTCGCGATCCTGCTGCTCTTCTTTGGCGATCCGTTCAGCCCCTTCCCGTTTGGCCTCTTCCACATCGCGCTGTTCGGCGATGATCGTTTCGCGATCATGCTCGTCGATGGTCGGCTTCATCGCTTCGTGACGAACTTCGTCGACTTCGCGCTGTTCGTCGGCGATATCTTTCTGGACTTCGCGACGGGTCTCGGCCGTTTCTTCTTTTTCCTGGGCGAGCTGTTCGCGGTCGTTTTTCACATCGCGCTGCGAGACTTCGTCACAGCCGACCAGAGCCAGCGGGGCCAGACCAAGAGCCAAACACAAAGCATGGATGAGTGTGCGTTTCATGATTCTTCTCCCTTTGAGATAAACTGCTTGTACGGTGGCGGCGGCCGGTACAAAGTAAGCCGCCGCGATGCCAGGAAGAGAAAGCAACCGGTGCGCCAAACGGATCTGCCGGGCGCTGATTCTTTTCTTCGCCCCGCTTTTCCTGGGGATTTGGCCGGGAAATTCTCCTTACCACACGGCCCAGCCGATTTCCTGGCCATGCTTCCCTGCCGTGATCCGGTCACAATCCGGTCGCCGCGCGACCACCAGGCTTGCGCGTCGCGCGCTCGACTGGACAATCGCCCGCCAGAGGCGAACCTGACAAGGCAAACGGGCCTCCTTCCTGGCATGTCTGGTGGCAATGCTTGCTTTCCTGTGGGCGTGTTCCGTAGAATTCACCCCGTTGTTGTTCTCGCGGATTTTCACCTGATTCCCCTTCGCTGAGACGGAGATCCCCCACCATGACCGGCGTCAAAGGCCAACGACTGTTTGTCAATCTGGGCGCGTCGCAAACGCGGCGGCGACTGCAGGGTTTTGGGCACGGCGTACGTAAAGTGCAAACGGCCGGTCGGAACCGGGCGATGATCATCCATACGGCGACGGGCGGACACCTGGAGGAATTGAAAGCCCGCTTCCGCGATGTCGGCTGCTCCCATCTGGAAAACGATATCAGCGAACCGATCGAAAACCTCCGCAACCTGGGACCGGCCAGTTCCGGCTGGCTCCGGGAGGTCGGCGTCGGCACCATTTCCGACCTGCGACGCCTGGGACCGGCGTTGGCCTATAGAAGGGTCCAGCTTCGCAAGGGACCCGTTTCGCTGAACCTGCTGTGGGCCCTCGCCGCCGGGCTGCGGGATCGCTCCTGGCTGGAACTCTCGCCGGAAGAGAAGCAGGAGCTGGAGACCGAACTCCAGCAGATGGGAGAGAACTTTGCCTGGTAGATCTCGGCGCCGCCGGCCTGCCGGGACGTCGCCTGGCAATAAAACGTGGCTGCGGGAGAACTGACGGAGAACAAGCTCCCGCGAGCGGTTCAGACGGCATTCCGCGAAGCAAAGCTCGCGCCAACCCGTTGACCAAAAGCCCTGAGAGTGATAGTTTGACCAAAAAACTCAGGGCCCTACGGAGGTGGGCGACTCTTGGCCACAACGAAACCGCAAGAAGACGCACCCGATAAAATTCTTTTCTCTGACTTTGATCTGTCGGAGGAAATGCTGTGCGCACTTACCAAAGCGGGCTACGAAGCCCCGACGCCGATCCAGGCCGGCCTTATTCCCCTGGCGCTCGATGAAAACGACGTGGTGGGCCAGGCCCGCACGGGCACGGGCAAAACGGCCGCTTTCGCCATTCCCATTCTGGAACTGCTGGAGCCCAGTGGGCGCGGCGACCCGCCGCAAGCGCTGGTTCTGGTTCCCACGCGAGAACTGGCGGTCCAGGTGCGCGGCGAGTTTGAAAAACTGGCCGAAGCCTACGAAGACGTCATTCACGCGGTCGCTGTCTACGGCGGCAAACCGTTACGCGGCCAGGTCGAAAAACTGCGTCGCGGCGCCCAGGTCGTCGTCGGCACTCCCGGCCGCGTGCTGGATCTGATTGGCCGCGGGGCTCTTGATCTGCGCAACCTGTACACGGTGGTGCTCGATGAAGCCGACCGTATGCTGGACATCGGCTTTCGCCCTGACATTGAAAAGATCCTCAAGCGCTGCCCCAGCGATCGTCAGACCCTGCTGCTGAGCGCCACGGTCGCGCCGCCCATCGCCCGGCTGGCCGAACGCTACATGCGGAATCCGCAACAGCTGGATTTTTCGGCGCAAGACGTCACCGTGGAAACGATCGAACAGCGTTACTTTACGGTCGACCATGAACGCAAGTTCGACCTGCTGCTGGCTCTGCTCAAACGCGAAGACCCCAGCCAGGCGATTGTCTTCTGCCGCACCAAACGGGGCACCGACCGTATCCATCGTCGCCTGTCCAAGGTGATCGCCGGTTCGGCCTGTATTCACGGCGACCTGCAGCAAGGCGGCCGGGACTCGGTCATGGCCAGCTTCCGCGAAGGAAACATCAAGATCCTGGTCGCCACCGACGTGGTCGGCCGCGGTATCGATGTCAGCAGTGTTTCCCACATCATCAATTTTGATGTGCCCGAATTCTGCGACGACTACGTTCACCGCGTGGGAAGAACCGGCCGGATGGGCCGCGAAGGGGTCGCTTACACCTTTGTAACGTCTGAAGAGGGCGGCCAGCTGACGCGCATTGAACAGCGCATCAACCGGCAACTGCTGCGGGACGAAATCCCGGGCTTCCAGTCCTTCGTCACGCCGCTGGAGGTGGTTGCCGAAACCGACGAAAACGGCGCTCCGCCGCCCCCGCCGGCCGGTCGCCGGCCCCGCAAACGATACCGCCGGGCCCTCTAAACGGCCAGCCCATCGTCCGCTTGCCTTCGCTCCCTCGGGCGAAGGTCGGGCCGCTGTCGCTGGCGTTCTTCCGTACGCATTCGCTCTGTGAAAGGGCTTGATCTTTCACAGAGTCAAAGTCGACTCTCTTCAGTTGCACAGCCGCGACTCTCGCGCTGCCTTCTTTACGCCAGGGAAAACGGGCAATCCTGTGGCGACGCCCATTCCTCTGGCAGGGCAAGGGGAATCTCCCCCTTTTTCCACGTCGAACTTGGCGACCGCCTGGGATGCCGTTATGATCCGATACAGGGCCGATGGCTATTTGCCCTGGGATTCGTGATATCCCGCAAAGAAAGGATGCTACCTTGGCGGACACTCCCCTTCATTCCGACGGCAACGGATCCGCTTCCCAGGAATCGGAAAGCGCAGCTCCCCTGGCCGCGGTTGATGTCTTGTGGTTAACGGCCGGACTGGGATGCGATGGCGATTCCATTGCCATGACCGCCGCCACACAGCCCAGCCTGGAAGACCTGGTGCTGGGCCAACTGCCGGGCGTTCCCCTGTTGCGATTGCATCATCCGGTGCTGGCGGTCGAAGTGGGAGACGACTTTCTGACCAAATGGCATCAGGCGGCGCGGGGCGAACTGGACCCCTTTATCCTGATTGTCGAAGGATCGATACCCAACGAAAAGAACAAGGACGAGGGCTTCTGGGCCGGCATGGGAACCGATCCCGCCACCGGCCAGCCGATCCTCACCTGCGACTGGATCGACCGCGTCGCTCCGCATGCCTGGGCTGTTGTTACGGCCGGCACCTGCTCGGCTTATGGCGGCATCCACGCCATGGAAGGGAACCCCACCGGATGCATGGGGCTGGCCGACTATCTGGGCTGGGACTGGAAATCCAAAGGCGGCCTGCCGATCATCAATGTGCCCGGCTGTCCGGTTCATCCTGATAACTTTATGGAAGTGGTGCTGTACCTGCTGAACCAGGCGGCCGGCAAGGCGCCGATGATTCCGCTGGACGAGCAGCTCCGCCCGACCTGGCTGTTCAGCCAGACCCTGCACGAAGGCTGCGACCGCGCGGGCTTCTATGAACAGGCCGACTTCGCCCTGGAATACGGCGCCCCGGAGTGCATTGTCAAACTCGGCTGCTGGGGGCCGGTCGTGCAATGCAATGTGGGCAAACGCGGCTGGATGAACGGCATCGGCGGATGCGCCAATGTGGGCGGCATCTGTATCGGCTGCACGATGCCTGGCTTTCCCGACAAGTTCATGCCGTTTATGGAAGAGCCGCCCGGCGCCCGGCTGTCAACGCAGGCTGTCGTGATGTACGGACGCACGGTCCGCTCGCTGCGTCAGTTCACGCGGGCCTCGATGAACCGGGAACCCGAATGGCGGAGCCGCACCGACGCCGATCCTGCAGCCGGCTCCCTCGCTTCGCCGGCCGAGTCGACTTCCTGAAATTCCCCGGCGCGCGCTTCCGACCAGGGGAAACACGCGACAGGAATCATTTCCCTTGCACGCCTGACCCGATACGGCCTGATTGATGCCTTCGAATCCCCCTGCCGCTCCGACTCGCCTGGTGGAAATGTCCTGGGATCCCATTACGCGGATCGTCGGCAGCCTGGGCATTCATACGAAGATCGACTTCGCCAACCGGCAGGTCGCGGAGTGCCACAGCACCTCTTCGATTTTTCGCGGCTACAGCGTGTTCATGCGGGGCAAAGACCCGCGCGACGCCCACTTTATCACCAGCCGCATCTGCGGGATCTGCGGGGACAACCACGCCACCTGCGCTTGCTATGCGCAGAACATGGCGTTTGGCGTAAGGCCGCCGCGCCTGGCCGAATGGATCATCAACCTGGGCGAAGCGGCCGAGTACATGTTCGACCATAACCTGTATCAGGATAACCTGGTCGGGGTCGACTACTGCGAGCAGATCGTCAAGGAAACGAACCCTGGCGTGCTGGTGCTGGCCGAAAACACGCCCGCCCCGCACGGCGATCTGCACGGCTATAAAACCATCGCCGACATCATGCGGGCGCTGAACCCCTTTACGGGTGCGCTCTACCGCGAAGCCCTGCACATGAGCCGTTTGACGCGGGAGATGTTCTCGCTGATGGAAGGCCGCCATGTGCATCCTTCCCTGCTTTATCCGGGCGGCGTCGGCACAGTCGCCACGGTGCAGCTGTTTACCGATTACCTGGTGCGGCTGATGAAGTATGTGGAGTTTGTCAAAAGGATCGTCCCCCTGCACGACGACCTGTTTGACTTTTTCTACCAGGCGCTGCCCGGCTATGAAGCGGTCGGCCAAAGGCGGGTGATGATGGGTTGCTGGGGCTCTTTCAACGACCCCGAAGTGTGCGACTACACCTACGCCCGAATGGCCGAATGGGGCCGGGCCATGTACGTCACCCCGGGCATTGTCGTCGACGGCAAGCTGGTTACGACCGATCTGGTCGACATCAACCTGGGCATGCGCATCATGCTGGGCAGCTCGTTCTATCAGGACTGGCAAGAGCAGGAGAAATTTGTCGACGTCGACCCGCTGGGAAATCCGGTCGACCAGCGACACCCTTGGAACCAGACCACCACGCCCCGCCCGCAGAAACGCAACTTTGACGACAAGTACACCTGGGTCATGTCGCCGCGGTGGTACGACAAAGAGCAAGGACAGAACCTGGCGCTGGATACGGGCGGCGGACCGCTGGCCCGGTTATGGATCACGGCCCTGGCCGGCAGGGTGAAATTCGGCACGATCGAAGCGACAGGAACCAGCGTGAAGATCGGGCTGCCGCGCACCACCGGCCTGCCGGAAACCGAGTTCGAATGGAAGATCCCGGCCTGGAGCAACACGATCGAACGGAACCGAGCGAGAACATACTTCCAAGCCTACTCCGCCGCCGCCGCCCTGTACTTTGTAGAACAGGCGCTGGCCGAAGTGCATGCGGGCCGCACCCGGACCGCGACCGAGTTCACCGTTCCCGAGAATGCGATCGGCTGCGGTTTCCACGAAGCGGTCCGCGGCGTGCTGTCGCACCATGTGGTGATCCGCGACGGCAAGATCGCCAACTACCACCCCTACCCGCCCACCTGCTGGAACGCCAGCCCGCGCGACTCCGAAGGGGTCCCCGGCCCCTACGAAGACGCCGTGCAGAATACGCCGCTGTTTGAAGAGAACAACGAAGCCGATTTCAAAGGCATCGATATCATGCGGACCGTGCGCAGTTTTGACCCATGCCTGCCGTGCGGCGTGCATATGTATCTGGGATCCGGGAAAGAGATCCAGGTGCGGCATACGCCCATGTTTGGCGGAGCGCCGGGGCCAACGGAATAGTTATCACGCCCCACGGAAAGAACGGTCCTGCCAAAGACAAAAATCCCTGCTGGCAGGCAAGCGGTACTGATATCGGAAGGCCGGAAGGATCTCGTCATGAGTAGCAATGGAGAAACGCTCGAAATGCTGGCGCGGAGCGGTGCGGCTTCGCCCAATCCGCGCACGATCGAAGAAGCCGAAGCGATCCTGCAGCAGCTGGCCGGCGCCTTTCTCGATGTCGGTACGCCCGGAAAAAAAAACGCGGCGAATCCGCCCTCCTCAATCAAAACGCTGTCCACCCTGAAAGAGTTTGACCCAGGCCTGCGGCGTCGCATCGCGGCGGTCCGCGAGTTCCAGGCGGCATATGAAGCAGTGCCCGATGCGCTGCTGGTCGTCGACGAAGACGGTCGCATTACGCTGGTCAACACCCATCTGGAACGCATGTTTGGCTATCCCCGGTCCGAATTGCTGGGGCAAATGATTGAAATCTTTGTACCCGAGCGGTTCCGCCCAAATCATCCCGACGCGCGCAACGCGTTTTTCCGCGAACCGCATGTGCGTCCCATGGGCGCTGGCCTGGAACTGTACGGCCGCCACCGTGACGGACACGACATCCCCGTCGAAATCAGCCTGAGCCCGCTGGGCACCCCCAGCGGGCTGATGGTCGTCGCCACCATCCGCGACCTGTCCAAACAGCGACGTATTGAAGCCCAGATCCGCCGCTTTGAAGCCCGCTACCGCACCCTGGTCGAAGGCCTGCCCGCGGTGACTTTTATGGCCGCCCTCGACGAAGGCTTGAACGAGCTGTACGTCAGCCCGCAGATCGAAACGCTGCTGGGCTTCTCGCAGGAAGAATGGCTGGGCAACCCCATTCTGTGGTACTCGCAACTGCATCCCGACGATCGCAAACGCTGGCATACCGAGTTCGCCGTGACCTGCTCAACTGGCAAACCGTTCAACTCCATTTATCGCTTTTACTCCCGCGCCGGAAACGTGGTGTGGGTGCATGGCGAAGCGAAAGTCATCCGCGACGAAGCGGGCCGCCCGCTGTTTCTGCAGGGGGTCGCCTTTGACATTACCCAAATGAAGATTGCCGAAGACCAACTCCGCACGCTGAATCAAACGCTGGAATCGCGTGTCAACGAGCGCACCGCAGAACTCTCCGACGCCAACGACATTCTGCACCTGGAAATCCAGGAACGCCAGCGGATCGAAGCCGAAGTCCTTCACATCTACGAAGATCTGGCCCGGGCGCACGAAGAGGCCCTGGCGGCCAATCAAACCAAGAGCCAGTTCCTGGCTAACATGAGCCACGAACTGCGCACCCCGCTGAACGCCATCATTGGCTACAGCGAACTGCTGCAGCTGCTGGCCGCCCGCAAAAAAGACGATACCTACACGGCCGATCTGGAGCGGATCAACAAGGCCGGCAAGCATCTGCTCGCGCTGATCAACGACATTCTCGATATCTCCAAAATTGAAGCCGGCAAAATGCAGCTGGAGCTGGAGATTTTCGCCGTCGGCCCGCTGGCGGAAGAAATTCGCGAAACGTCCGTGCCGCTGGCCCTGAAGAACGAGAATGAACTCCTCGTGAAGGTGGCCGACAACCTGGGCGTGATTGAAGCCGATATGATCCGGCTGAAACAGTGCCTGCTGAACCTGCTTAGCAACGCCTGCAAGTTCACCGAGAAAGGGCAGGTTACGCTCTCGGTGAACCAGGTCGCCCATGGCGATCGTGACTGGATCGAGTTCCGCGTGCAGGACTCGGGCATCGGCCTGACCGACGAACAATCGGCCCGCCTGTTCCAGCCGTTCACCCAGGCTGACGCCTCCACCACCCGCAAGTTCGGCGGCACCGGCCTGGGCCTCGCCATCACCAAGAAACTTTGCGAATCGATGGGCGGCCAGATCAACCTCGAAAGCAAACTCGGCGAAGGCTCCACGTTTACCATTCGCCTGCCCGTTTACATCGCCCCCACAACCGCCGGAGAGTCAATTTCCGGCCAGTAGCCGAAGTCCCAGACTTTGGACGCCGTAGCCTCTCGGAGCAACGGCCAAGCTGTGGCGAGTTCGGCTACGGCTTTCTACGACCGCCCTGGTGAATTCTCTGCTTTGATTCGATCGCGTTTCGTTGCGACCGCTATGAGACCAGGTTGTTGTAGCTTTGGCGATGGGCTTCCACCGCCGTCAGCAAGCGGGAGGACTTCGCCTCGACCGCCTGCTCCAGCACCAGGTGCGGCCGGTTGTCGTGTTTCGCCAGCACCTTCAACAATCGGGCGTAATCAATATCGCCCTGCATCGCAAAGGCTTCGTCCCACACGCCGCCGGTCGACTGCCGCAAATGCAGCTCTACAATCCGTTCCTGGTAGTGCGCCAGCGCGTCGAACACGGCCACTTCGGAATCGCCGCAACCGCGGAACACCCAGTGCGCGTCGAGACAAAACTTCACGTGCTCTGGACTCGTCGCTGTCAGCATGTGATGGAACTCACGGGCGCCGGCCCGCAGCTCGGCATCGTGGTTGTGATACGCCAGCGTCAGACCGCGGTCCCGCAGCTCGCGGCCCAGCTGATCGAGCGAACGGGCCTGCAGCCGCAACTGCTCGTCGGTTTTGTTCTCGGCCCCGCCCCAGCGCACAGGCGACGGATTGGTGACGATGATTTTGACGCCCGCCTGCGCTGCGGCATCGGCGATCGCCAACACCTGGGCGATGCTGCTTTTGGTTTGCGCCGGATCATGCAGCGTGCTGTTGACATAGATCGACGACATGACGAGGCCATGCTTCTGCAGCCGATCGACCAGACCTTCGAACTCGCCGGGCTGGTCGATGATCGGTTCATAGCCGGTGATGCCCGTTCTGGCGATCTCCGCCAGCAACGCATTGGAGTGCAGCACCAGGGGCTGGCCTTCTCTGCGGGCGAACGTCGACCAGGGATAGGTATTCGTCGCGACTTGCGGCTTGTCGGCGCCGGCAGCCTCGGCCGCGTGGAGCAGCGACTGCAGCATGGGGGCGGTCGCCGCCGCCGCCAGGGCTCCCAGGGTTTCGCGTCGGGAAAATTTCATCGGTCGGCCTCAAGGAAGGAAGCAAGCGTCAAAAAGAAAGGCCAGGCAATCGGTCCGGCCCTGGCGTCCAGGTTAGTCGCCTTTCGCAGTCAACGCGAGAAGAACGACCCGTGCGACCCGTTGCGAGGGCCAGGCGGATATCGTATAGTGGCTTAGCCACTGGTGCAAGTCTGCCCACGGCCTGTATCGCGATTCGGCACTGCGGAATCGCCTGTTGCGGGAGCCGAACGATCGATACCCATCTGCAGCGAAACCCCGTTTATCAGCAGCTGAACGAGCGACTCCGCGCGTCGCTGGGCGGGGAGTACCAGTGCGGCGACAAGTTCCTCACGGAACGGGAAATCAGCGAGCAGTTCGCCGTCAGTCGCGCCACGGCCAACAAGGCGCTCGCCAGCCTGGTGTCGGAAGGGCTGCTCGAATTCCGCCGCGGCGTCGGCACCTTTGTCCGGCGGGACATCATCAATTACGACCTGCGCTCGCTGGTCAGCTTCACCGAAAAAGCCAAGGCCGCCGGCAAAACGCCTGGCACCCAGTTGACGGTGTTTCAAAAAACGGTCGCGGCTGAAGTCGACCCGCTGGTGCAACAGGCCCTGGGCGTGGCGGCCGACGCTCCCCTGTGGGAGATGGAACGGCTGCGACTGGCCGACGGATCGCCCGTGATTCTGGAACGCCGTTTCGTGGCGGCGGAGCACTGCCCGCGACTGACCCGCACCCAGGCCCGCGGCGGGTTGTACCGGGCGTTTACCGAAGCGCACGGGCTGCAGGTCGCCGGCGCCGACGAGATCCTCCGCGCCGTCGCGCTCCAGCCGGAAGAAGCCCAAAGCCTGGGCGTGCCGGCCCAGTCGCCAGCGCTCGAGGTGGTGGCGGTCGGCTTCCTGGAAGACCGTTCCGCCCTGTGGTGGGAACGAACGCTCTACCGGGGCGACCAGTACGAATTTCACAGCCGGCTGGGCCCGATCCAATCGGCCACCCCGCCCCGCGGCAAACTCCGCCAGGCAGACTGACACGCTGTGCAGAAGAAGATCGCTGGCAAAAAAGTCCGTCGACTTTTACTCCGCAAAACAACGCGTACTTTTACGGAGTGAAAGTCGGCTGTCCGACGTCTGCTCTTTTTCCATACGAAGTACCAGAATCCAGCGGCGATTCCCCTCACGTTGCTAACTTCCTCCCTTCTTTCCCCAGGAACAGATCGCATGTCGAAGCCCTTTGCTGCGGCAGTTGTTGGCGCCGGATTCATCGGGCCCGTGCATGTCGAAGGCCTTCTGCGCGCCGGCGTGCATGTAACGGGCATCGTCGGCTCCTCGCCCGAAAAATCCCAGGCGGCCGCCCAGTCGCTGGGCTTGCCCCGCGGGTATGCCTCGCTGGACGAAGTGCTGGCCGATGATCGCGTCGATGTGGTGCACCTGGCGACGCCCAATCGCTTGCACTTTGAACAGGCGTCGGCCGTATTGCGGGCCGGCAAGCATGTGTTGTGTGAGAAGCCGCTGGCGATGGACTCGCGCGAATCGGCGGAGCTGGTCCGCCTGGCCGCCGACAGCCAGCGGGCCGCCGGCGTGGCGTACAACATACGCTTCTATCCGTTATGCCAGGAAGCGGCCGCCCAGGTGCAGGCGGGCGACCTGGGCGACGTGCTGCATGTCAACGGCTCGTACGTGCAGGACTGGCTGCTGCACCCGACCGACTTCAACTGGCGGGTGCTGGCCGAAGCCGGCGGCGAACTGCGGGCCGTGGCCGACATTGGCACGCACTGGCTCGATCTGACACAGTTCATTACGGGGCAGAAAGTGACGGCCGTTTGCGCCGACCTGCAGACCGTACATGCGCAGCGGCAGCGTCCCACCGGCCCGACGGATACGTTCTCCGGCAAGGGAAAACGGCCCGTCGCCGCAGAGCCAATCGCCATTGATACCGAAGACGCCGGCTGCGTGCTGCTCAAATTCGCCAACGGCGCCCGGGGCTCGCTGCAGGTTTCGCAAACCACGGCGGGACGGAAGAACTGCCTGCGGTTTGAAATCGCCGGCAGCCGCCAGACGTTTGCCTGGAACAGCGAGCAGCCGAACGCCATCTGGATCGGGCGACGCGACCAGGCGAATGAATCGCTGATCCGCGACCCGGCCCTGCTGGGCGAGGCGGCCCGCCAGTACGCGACTTATCCGGGCGGGCACAACGAAGGCTTCCCGGACACCTTCAAGCAGCTGTTCCGCGCGTTCTATGGATACCTGGCGGCCGGCGACCTGACGGCGTCCCCGCCCTTTCCCACGTTCTCTGACGGACATCGCGAGATCCTGCTGTGTGAAGCGATCCTGCAGAGCCATCGCCAGCAAGCCTGGGTTGAAGTGGCGCCCGACGGCTGCTGAACGTCTGTGCTTTGTCCGGCTGCTTTGTCCGGCTGCTTTGTCCGGCTGCTTTGTGCTCGCTGCTTCGCGATCACCCCGTTCGCTATCATGTCACTGTGACAGCTTGCGACACTACCACATCTTTCGTTCTCAACATTCCGCCTTTTGACGAGATCCTGACCATGTCTGATTTTACGTATGAAGACGTCGCCAAAATGATTGACCACTCGCTGCTCAATCCGACCTTGAGCCGCGATGACCTGGAAGCGGGAATCCAGCTGGCCCTGGCGTACGATGTCGCCAGTGTTTGCATTCTGCCGTACTATCTGAAAACCTGTTCCGAGCGGCTCGCCGGCAGCACGGTCAAGGCGTCGACCACCATCGGTTTTCCGCACGGCGGGCACACGACCGCGATCAAGCGGGCCGAAGCCGAACAGGCCGTGGCCGACGGCTGCCAGGAGCTGGATATGGTCGTCAACATTTCACAGGTGCTCAGCGGCGACTGGGACTACGTACGGCAGGATATCGCCGCCGTGATTGAGGTCGCGCATGCGGCCGGCCAAAAGGTCAAAGTGATCTTCGAGAACTGCTATCTGAACGACGAACAGAAGATTCGCCTGTGCGAAATCTGCACCGAGCTGAAAGCCGACTGGGTCAAGACATCAACCGGCTACGGCACAGGCGGAGCGACGCACGCCGACCTGGAACTGATGCGCAAGCATGCCGGCGCCGAGGTTCAGGTCAAGGCGGCCGGCGGAGTCCGCGATCTGGACGCCCTGCTGGCCGTGCGAGAACTGGGCGTCACCCGCTGCGGCGCCAGCCGGACCAGCGACATGCTTAACGAAGCCCGCACCCGACTGGGCCTGTCGCCCATTACGGCCGTCGCCAGCGGCAATGCGGGCTATTAATCCGGCCTGGCAGGGTTGCTCCGGCTCAAAAAACCAGGCAAGCCCGCGGAACGTCGTCCCGCAAGGCGGATGACAACAGCAGCGTCCTGCGGCAAGACCCAGGACGACCCGTTCGATGCCCGCGCCTCGGACGAATCCGTTCGCTGGCGGGTTCAAATCGGCCTGCTGCCGCCTGGTCGACCTTCTTCTTGCCTCCCGCGCGGCGGGAGGCCTTCCACACCGAGGCTCCCGAGCTTGAGGGAGCCTTTGCCCGTATCGAACGTGCCACGGGGAGCGACGGCTGGCTCCTTGTTTCGCGCTAGCAAGTGCTTCTTGCTAGCGGAGCCTGCCCTGATGCCTGGCAGGCGTTCTTGCCAAACGCCGCCCTGGCTGGGGCTAGTCGATGGGCCGCGGGACAACGTCTTCCAGGGGCATGGGCGCACCACCGTCGAGGGGCGTCGGAACAACCTCGGGAGACAAGCGAGAAATGGGCGGTTCGACGCCTTCTTCAAACTGCGCAAAAACGGCGTCGAAGATTTCGTTGGAGTACGGCAGACCCGGGTCAGCGCCCCAGGCGCCCGCTTCGGCCTGCTGCTGCTCAATGTGGAGATAATTGTAAGGGCGGAAATAATAGTAGGTCTTGGGCTCCGCCAGATACGCCATGTGGCCGGGCATATTGCACGAGGAACAGATCCAGGAAGGCTGACATTTTCGTTTCCCCAGCCCCAGGAAACCGCCGCATCCGCCGCCATAGCAGCCGCAGCTCTGGCAGCCGCCGCAGCTTTGGCAACCGCCGCAGCTTTGATTTCCGCAACCCTGGAAACCGCAGCTGTGGCTGCCGTTGCAGCCGCAGCTGTTGCAGCCGCTAGCATCGCAATAGCTGGACTGCGAACATCCACACTGGGGACGGTCCATGGCGCAGCAATCGGAACTGCCGCCGGCGCAAGAGCTATTCGACCAGCTCACGGTCGCAACCGGCGTGGGAGCGCCGTCCGCTGTAATCAATAACAGCGAGAGCAAGAGAATTGTGTTCATATTAACGTGCCCTGAGGTCAAGGTTAATTGGGGGGGAACCATAACGATGGTCGGCGATTCGAAGTTGGGCACTTCAATAAAAGCGCCAATTCAGGGCGTGCTGCGCCGGTAATTCCGAATCTACCACTTTCAGCGGTCGTTCGGGCAGATTGACTAACGTGAATTATCAGCACAGACCGAAAAACCCTTGAGGAAGCGAGTGCCATGGAGCATTCCAACGCAAAAGCGGTTTTTCAGGGATCAAGTGGCATTGGTCCAGTATTTACTCATTTGAGGGCAAACCTATGCAACAGCGACTAATGCGATTCTTTGCATGCCAGGCGGCGTTATCCACGGCGCTGGCCGCTGGAATCGCCTGGGGGCAAGCAGGCGGCGACATTGCGTCGCGGCAGGATCTACGTTCCCTGGAAAACCCTGGCAGCGAGACACTTGACAAAGAGTCATCGCTGATCGACGAAGTATTGAATCCGGAGATTATCTTTCGGGTCGATCCTTCCCGCTCCAAAATTGTTCGCACCAGGCTCCCCGTGGAGCGACTGGCGATCACCAACTCCGACATCGTCGAGGTGAACGAGTTCAGCCCGACCGAGTTCGAGATTATCGGACAGAAATCGGGTCAAACCACCCTGACCTTGTGGTTCAAACAGGCCGACGGCTCGCTGACGGTGTTGCGTTACCTGGTCAAGGTGGAAGCCAACGACACCGATCTGCTGCGCGAGGAAGCCGAATACGGCAAGCTGCAGATCCGCATCAACGAGCTGTTTCCCAACAGCCAGGTGCAGCTGATTCCGGTAGCCGACAAACTGATTATCCGCGGCCAGGCCCGCGACGCTGAAGAAGCGGCGCAGATCCTCGGCGTGGTCGGAGGCCAGTCGACCAACCAGCAGGGCGGCCTGCAGGTGCAATCGGTCAACCTGGGCCCCGTCGCCCGGCTGCCCGGCGCCCCGGACCTGCAGACGAGCTCGGTGATTAACCTGCTGCGTGTGCCGGGCGAACAGCAGGTGATGCTAAAAGTACGCGTCGCCGAGTTGACCCGCACGGCCAAACGTAACATGTCGGTCGATTTTGACATCGTAAAAGACAACTTCGCCCTGTCGAGCATTTTGAGCGGCGGTATCGGCAACATCTCTGCCATTCTCGATGGCGGCGACGTGGCCCTGCTGATTCAAGCGTTCAGCAGCAACGGCATGGGAAAAATCCTGGCCGAGCCGAACCTGGTTACCATCAGCGGCAAACCGGCGACGTTCCTGGCGGGTGGTGAATTCGCCGTCCCCACGACGGTCGGCGTCAACGGCGTCGGCGCCGTGTCCACGACCTTCCGCGGCTTTGGTACGCAGTTGGCCTTTACCCCCACAGTCCTCGATAAAGACAAAATTCGCCTGCAGGTGGCTCCTTCGTTCAGTTCGCTGAATCAGGCCAACGCGGTCGATGGTATCCCCGGCCTGAACACGCGAGCGGTCGTCACCACGGTCGACCTCCGCGAAGGTCAGTGGCTGGCCATCGCTGGTTTGATTCAAGAGGAGCAAACCGGCAGCAAAAGTCGCATCCCTTACATTGGCGACATCCCGTTGCTGGGCGCCGCCTTTAGCAACCAGGCCACCTCCCGCAGCGAAACCGAGCTGATCGTACTGGTCAGCCCGGAACTGGTGCATCCGATGGAATACGAACAGGTTCCGCCGCTTCTGCCGGGTATGGAAGTGACCGATCCGACCAACAAAGAATTCTTCTTCCACCAGCAAATCGAAGGGCTGCCCTGGGAGCACCATCGCAGTACGGTGTTTCCGCAGATCGCCCACCAGGTCTTCCACGCCAATCACGACGGCGCTCACGGCTATGTGGAAGGTCATCCGGTGGAAATCCAGCAAAGCGAAGATTTCTATATCACGGGCCCGCATGGATTCTCGCGTTAAGTTCGTATCTCATTCCCGCGAGTACGTCCTGCGAAAACCTGTGCAGACCTTTGCCTTGCTCCCGCCTGAATACCTTCCCATACAAGTGATACCAAGGATTTGACCCATGAAAAAATATTGGAAACGCTGTCTGCAGTGGGGGCTTCCCGCTGCACTCTGCCTGGCCCCTTTGGGATGCCAGCACGGTCATGGCTCCTTCATGCGGCCGCTGGCTCCCGCCCCGGCCCCGTTAGGTTCGGTCATCGACCAGATCAACATGACCCAGGAAACGAATGCCGAGATGTCCAAATTCGTGATTTACGCCCACGAGTTTGAATTGAACGACAACGGCGTCGGCAGCTGGAAATTGAACGAGTACGGACAGGACCACGTCAAACGGATCGCCGCCAACCTGAACAAAGGCGACGACTTCCTGGTCATTGTCGAACGCAGCCAGACCAGCATCAAACCGGGCACCGTTTATGAGCTGCCCGTGCATTTCAATGAAGATCTCGACCGGAAACGACGCCAGGTGATTGTCGCTTCGATGATTGCCCTGGGCGTCCCCGGCGCAGCGGACCGAGTCGTGGTCGCTCCGGCTTTTGCGGAAGGCCTCAACGCAGGCGAAGCAGCTGCGGCAAACGCCCGCGGATCGCAAGGCTTCGGCGGCGGCTATGGCGGCTTCGGCGGTGGCTTCGGTGGCGGCGGCTTCGGCGGCGGCTTTAACTAGCCTGCAGGCCGTTCTTCGCAAAACCATATTTCCAGAAGAGTTTTGACAATGAAAACCAACCGTTTGGGTACCTTGGCCGTGCTTGTGCTGTCCGCTTCGGTGGGCTGCACGATGCCTGGCGCCAAATTACCTTCGCTGCCGCAGGTGGGAGCCAGCCGCCAGGCGAAGTCTCCCCAGTTCGAGCAGGAAATGAGCCTGGCCAGGCTCGCCGAGCGTCACGGACAATCGGAGCAAGCGACGCCCATCTATAACCAGGTGATCGAGCACAGCCCCGATAACCATGTCGCCCATCATCGCCTCGGCGTGATGGCGGCCAAACAGGGCGAACTCGATACGGCCATGACGCATCTGCTCACAGCCGAAAAACTGAGCGAACCGACCGCCGACCTGCTGTCGGACATCGGCTACACGGCTTACCTCCAGCACAACTACACGCTGGCGGAACAAAAGCTGACCGAGTCGATCAAATTGAATCCGAACAATAAAGCTGCTCGGATTAACCTGGGGCTGGCTCTGGCCTTCCAGAATAAAACCGAACAGGCCTTCCACCAGTTTCGCGCCGCCGGCAGCGAAGCGGAAGCCTACTCCAATCTGGCCTACGCCCAGTCCAAAATGGGCGATCTGCAGCACGCCGAAGGGAACTTCCATCGGGCCCTGCAGCTCGATAACCAGCTCCTGCCGGCAGCCGAAGGGTTGATTCAAGTTGCGGCCAAAACCCGCGCCATGAATCGCCACAAAGGCCAGATGCACCGGGCCCAACAGGCTGAGCAAATCGTCGTTCTGGACCAGCAACCCGCTGCCGTTCAGGCTCCTGCCGCCCAGCCCCAGCCCCAGCCCCAGGCTCCGGTCGCGGTAGCTCAGGCTCCGGTCGCTGTAGCTCAGGCTCCGGTCGCGGTCGCTCAGGCTCCGGTCGCTGTAGCTCAGGCTCCGGTCGCTGTAGCTCAGGCTCCGGTCGCTGTAGCTCAGGCTCCGGTCGCGGTGGCTCAGGCCGCCCCGCCCCAGGTTCCTGTGGAAGTCGCGTTACCCCAGGCGCCTGTCAAGCAGGCTCCCATCCAGGTTGCAACGACCGAAGCGGAAAAGCTGGGAAGCTTCGCCACGGTGAAACCGGTTGGCTTTGAGCAATCGGACAAGGGGCTGACCGACAAAAAGCCGTTTGACGATTACGACAGCGAAGCAGAATCGGGAGCCGACGCACTGCTGCTGGCAGACGTGATAGTGCAACCGGCGCCGCAGCAGAGCCTGCCGGAAGCCCGACCCGCCAAACCGGCAGGTGCGGTGGAAGTTCCGGCGCAGAAGGTGGCGTTTCGCACGCCCGTGACGAACTCCGCCCCGGCGGTGAATCGTGTCCCCGAAGCCGCAGTGCTGGCGAGTCCTTTTTCGGAACCGGCCATCAACCGGGTTGAGCCCTTCAAGGCTTATGAACCGGCGATGCCCGCCACCACGTTCGAACCGTACGGCTCGCCCGCGGTCTGGACAAACAACGACACGATCGAGGCAACCAAACCCTCGAAAGCGTTCATCGGCGGTTAAATCCGGCTCAGCCAATCAGGCCGACCAGGGACAGCCCTGGCGGCCTGTCCTGGCAGATGCCTTCCCTGGCACTATCTTGACGGCAGATTGTCGAGGCTAGAGGCATCCGGCGTTTGCATGAACATGCCGTTGGTCTTGTTCTCTTTCACAAAAAAGTTTCGCATCTCCAGAATACCCGGGCCCAGCAGCAACACATAAATCGGCGGCGTCAAACAGAGCACAATCGGGAAGAGAATTTTTACCGACGCTTTGTTCCCGCGTTCTTCCGCCCGCTGACGACGCGTCCGACGCACCCCGTCGGAAAAATCTCTCAGGGCGCCGGCCACGTTTCCCCCCAGCCGGTCCGCATGCTGCACCATCGAAGCCAGGGCAATTACGTCGGGGGCATCGATCCGTTTGGCAAACTCCCGCAACGCTTGCTGCAGGGATCCCGCTTCGGTCTGGTGATCCACAATCGCCAGCTCACAGGCCAGGTCCGGGTGGGTGGTTTTCAATTCCGCGCTCACGCGCTCCACCGCTCGACGCAGCGGAAGACCGCCAGTCACCATCATATTGATCATGTCGAGCGCGTCGGGCAACGCGTATTCGATCCGGCTGCAGCGACCCGTGGCCAGGGCGCTTAAGGTCAACTTGGGCAACGTGAAAATGATCAACAACACCACGGCGCCAAAAATGGCGAACTGGGTTGAAAAATTCTCGCCGGGCTGCGTCGTCAACACGATGGCTGCCGCGATGAAAATCACCCAGCCGGTCGCCGCCGCATTCCGCATCCCCAGAAACTCGGCCAGCGCTTTGCGGTGATGATAACCGGCCCGCGTGAGATCCGCCTGCAGGCTATCCCGCTTGGACTGCGTCACCGGGAGCACGCCCGCAAAGGCTTCGGTAATGCCGCCCAGCACCAGCGGGCGTTTGCTACCGATCGCTGCCTCGGTATCGTTCCGGCCGATCCCAAAAACCAGTCGGCCCAGGATGAACAACAACAAAAAGATGGAAAAAAAGGCGCCGGCCGTGAGCACTGCGACATACATAAAGCAACCTTCCCCTAACAAGGGAATTCTTAATAATCAGATTTGACCAGGTGGGAAACCCAGGCGATGCCGATCAACTGGGAAATGACAGCCAGCAGGATCGCCCAGCGACCAATCGGATCCCCCCACAGCCCTTTGCCGTATTCGGGCTGCACCAGAAACAGATAGGCAAACAGAATCGGGCCCAGGGCGGAAATCACCACCACGCTGAACCGACCAGAACTGGTGATGCTGCGCAACTGACGGTGGTATTCCATCCGGTCGCGAATCACGGCCGCCAGGCGTTCCAGCACGGTCGGCAAGCTGCCGCCCGTTTCCCGGTGCAAGGTCATGCTGTTCGCAAAAATGCGGATATCCAGCAGACCGATCCGGCGGCTAAAGGCCCGCATCGCAGCGCTGACGGACAGTCCCAGTTCCAGCTGCTTCGCCGTGCGGCGAAACTCCGTCGAAACCGGAGCTTTGGTCGCGTCGGCCGTCAATTCGATCGCTTGCTCCAGGCTTTCTCCCGCCCGCACGGCCCGGGCCAGAATATCCAGCGCCCCTGGGAATTGTTCCTGGATCGCCTTCAGACGTTTCGCCTTGGCCCAGTTCAAGTAGCCGAACAATCCGGCGCCGCCCAGAATGACGCCTGCACTCGCGGCCAAAGGATCATCCGACCAGACAAAAATCACACTGCCCAAACCAAGGGACAACAGCAGCCACAGCAACAACGCCGAGGTCATGCTGAGCTCCACGCCCGACAGGTACAGTGTGCGCTCAAACCACAGGTCAAACCTGGCGATCAGCCCCTGGTCGCTGTCGGCCGGATCGGCCGGGATGCGCCGCACCAGATCGCGCAGCGAGGGCGTCTTTTCCTGACGAGAAGAAAACAGATCGCGGGCGGCCAGCGTGACGGCCCCGACCGCAGCGGCAACGCCACAATAGGTCACCAAAGCCAGTTGACTCGTATCCATGTTACTCTCCCTCCAACCGGGTAAAGAGCGACGTATTAATCTCCACGCCCGCGTCGGCAAAACGTTCCAGGCACCGCGGCGTATAGCCGGTCGCATAGAACTCGCCCCGTGCGGCGCCCTGCTCATCCAGCCCTTGCTGGCGGAAGCGGAACACATCTTCCAGCACGTATCCGTCGGCTGTCGAAGAGACGATCTCGGCGATCCGCGTAATCCGCCGCACGCCGCCTTTGAGCCGCGCCACATGCACGACCAGGCCGATGCCGGCCGCCACGTAATTTCGCACCACGTTCACCGGCAGTTCAAAGCCGCTCATGGCGACCATCATTTCCAGGCGAGCCAGAGCATCGCGAGCGTCGTTCGCGTGGATTGTCGTCAGCGAACCTTCGTGACCCGTGTTCATCGCCTGGAGCATGTCGAGCGCTTCGGGCCCACGGACTTCGCCGACAATGATCCGGTCGGGACGCATACGCAGACTGTTTTTCACCAGATCACGCTGGGTAAACTCGCCCGTCCCTTCGCTATTGGCGGGCCGCGTTTCCATCCGCACCACATGCGGGTTCTGCAGCAGCAGTTCGGCCGAGTCTTCGATCGTCACAATGCGCTCGTCATCGGGAATGGCCCCCGACAAGGCGTTCAGCAGCGTGGTTTTCCCGGCGCCCGTTCCCCCGGAGATCATAAACGACACCCGGGCGGCCACGGCCGCTTCCAGGAACGCCGACATGGCGGACGACAGCGACTGCCCTTCCAGCAATTCGTCAAGGTGCAGGCGGTCTTTCGCGAAACGGCGAATTGAGAGCTTCGGCCCGTCCAGCGCCAGCGGCGGAATCACCGCGTTCACACGCGAACCATCGGGCAGTCGGGCGTCGACCAGCGGGCTGACTTCGTCGACCCGCCGACTAATTCGGGCGACAATCCGCTGGATAATCCGCATCACATGGTCGTCGTCGGCAAACACCACGTCGGACTTTTCCATCCGGCCGCGGCGTTCTACATAAACCTCCTGGGCGCCATTCACCAGAATATCACTAATGGTCGGATCGGCCATCAACGCTTCCAGCGGCCCCAGGCCAAACACCTCGTTGTCGATGTCGGTATAAAGTCGTTCCAACTGGTCCGGCGTGAGTTTCAGCCGACGCGCTTTGATCACGTCGCCGGTCAGCTCCCGGACTTCGGCCCGCATCTGGTCGCCGTGGATCTGGCCCACCGCGGCCAGGTCCAGCGACTCTACCAGCTCGGTATGGATGGCGGTCTTGAGCGCCTGGTATTCTGTTTCAGCTACCTGAGCCGGCGTCGACTGGCGGGCATTTCGAATCATCGGAAGTTCTCGGGCGGTGTTCCTTCAGGCCTTGGGGCAGGCGAAGGATAAGGATTCAAGAGAAGAAGACGGTAACCCGCGTGTTCGGCAAGGCCGGGCGGTTTGCCCGGCGGAGCGTCGCCTTTCGCTCGGCGAAAAAAGTGCGACTGCTTTCGCAGTGCGAAAGACGACTCTTCCTGGTCTGTAGCTTCCTTTAACATCCTGCTTTCGAGCACTCGCCTGTCAAGGAGTTTCTACCTCCAAGCCAGGCGTGATCCAGGCCTGCCCGGCCTAGCGTACGGGATAGAACGGCTGCGAAGGCTGGTATCCCGGGTTACCGTTAAGCGGCTGGCGATAGTACTGGATCGGCGGCTGGACCGGCGGCAACGGCGTGGTCGCCGGGTACTCGGTCGGAATCGCATAACGGTACATGTCGTTGTCAAAGTTGGGCCGCTGACGCTGCTGCCGATCGGAATCATCCGACAAGGCGACGACGGGCGGGCTCACCCGTTCCTGGCGACGGAAGTCGACCTGCGACATCTGGCGTCCGCGGTAAACTTCGATCCGGTGCCGGCGCGAAGGCGGCAGGCTTAAAATTTCGTCGAGTGTTTTCGGAGCCAGCGAAGCCAGCGTGGTTTCGTCGTCCGGGTTTCGCAGCACCAGCGACAGCGTGCCGCGGCCCGTCACCACCGGCAGGCGGGTCGCGTCTTCGGCGCTAACGGCGAGCGTGACTTTCACATCGGTATCGTCATCACCATGGGCTCCGGCGAACGTGTGTTCGTTGAGGGCCAGCACTTTCACCCGTTCCAGCAGCGTGATGGTCGTTTCGGGCAGGTCCCACTCTTCCTTCTCATCGGCGCGGAACAGGACATCAACATACGTTCCCGGTCGAGCAAACCCGGCGACGGCTGCATCGACTTCGACCGGAACGGTCACCGCCCGCTGCCCCGGTTCCAGCATTTCGCCAATATCCGGGCCGGTGCCTTCAGGATAAAAGTCGGCGGAAGTAAAAGTGCTCCCCTGGGCATGGTCCTGTTTCAGCACCCTGCCAATGATCTGCTGGGGACTGGACATGAAGCCGCCAGTCAATCCGGCGTCTTTCATTTGCTGGGGCGTCATCTGCATCAGCACCACATCTCCCAGGGTGACCTCGCGACCTTTGAGCAGGTTCGCACTGGCCCGCGGCACCACCACCGGCTTGGCCGCGGGGGCCGCCACCTGCCGCTGCACGGCAAGCTGGGATTTTACAATGAAGGCGCCCAGCAGTCCAAACAGGACCGCCATGATCGCCAGCAGCAAAGTGCCTGGGCTCAGTCTTGACATCTTTCTTACCCTTTTCGATCCAGCTTATAGAACTGTATTTGCTTGCGAGACGCCCTATTGGCTCGCGCTGATTAACTTCACGATCATGACCGACCAGGTCGCCATTGCCACCGGCACGGCGTACGGCATGGTCCGCCGGGTTTCTTCTAGCTTGTCTTTGGCGGCGGTTCCCGACCGCTCGGCCGCAGGCAGCGATTTCGCTCCGGTCGCAAATCGCCAGGTGAAAATGACCACCAGCAACGAAGCCGCAATGAGGGCGCTGACCAGAAACACAATGACGGTCAAGGGCGCCCCCAGCCAGGCTCCGAGAGCCCCCATCATTTTCACATCGCCGCCGCCGCCGCCGCCGATGCACCACAACACGAAAAGGGCGCCAAAGCCGACCGCAAAACCGGTGAGCGATATGCCAAGACCGGCCAGCCCGCCGGTGACCGTATGAAACAACACCCCTGCGACAAACGCCGAAACGGTCAGCCAGTTGGGCAAACGACGGGTGCGCAGATCCAGGATCAGCGCCACCGCAGTAAACGTCATCGCACAAATGGCGATCAGTATCAAAAGCGTATGCATGGGAACCTTTCTCCTACATTTTCGACAGGGCGGATCCAGACTGACTGCCTCATGCGTCAGCCCGGGTCCGACCTGTGAGAAACTCACAAGTCGGCGCAATGGACCGGACGCCCATTGCAACCTTTTTCAGGCAATACGATCAACTAACCGCCACTAGATATTAGTGGGAGAAGGGGTGGTCGAGCCTTCATTAAAGGTACCTTCAGCGGTCGTGATGCAACCCTGGCTGATATTGCCAGGATTGTCTGCCTGATCGCAGAAATCAATGCCATCGAGATACTCAGAGCCGCCAACCGCCGACGAATGACCGCGAATGGAATTGATGATGAACGACTGGTTCAGCTCATCAACCGCACCACCCAGGTCAGCCAACTCGTTGTTGATCGAATCACGCAGCGCCGCCAAGCCTACAATCAGCCCGAGCAAAAGAATCGAACCCACCAAAATGAGTTCGATCGAAACGACCGCACCCACTTCGTCATTCCACAAACGCTTGAGAAGCGACATTGCTTCCCCTTTCTTTAAAAATTTGAAAAATTGAACCCAATGCCTGGATTTAACTTATCCCTGAAACCGCGAGGACAGTTAAACTCAAAGGCGAAAAATCACAAACGTCCAACACCCCTCGATCATTAGCACCTGACGACGAGGTGAAATCCTAGAATCACAGAATCCCCGGTGTAACACGCGCTACCGATCGACTGTAGGCTAAGGAGCGGCCGTACCTTCATTGGATCCCGTGCCGTTGGTGTGCGTAATGCAGCCGTTGAACCCAACAGAACCGGCGTTGTCGTTGCCATCGCAGAAATCAAGGGCATCGACAAACTGCGAACCACCAACCGAAATCGAGTGGCCAGTCACGGAGTTGACAATGTAGCTCTGGTTGATCTCATCAATCGCACCGCCGACGTCGGCCAGTTCGTTGTTGACCGAATCACGCAGCGCACCTAGACCGACCATCACGCCCAGCAACAGGACGGTGCCGATGAGGACGAGCTCGATCGAAACGACCGCACCCACTTCATCGTTCCACAAACGTTTGAGAAGCAACATCGCTCCCCCCTTCTTTGGATAGCGGATAACAAAACGTCTCTTCGAGGCTTGAAACTCCAGGCGCCCGCGACACCGCATAGCAGGACGAAATTTCAAGCGAGACAGAAAAACACAAACTCATATATTTGATATTCCCATCCACCCCAGGCAGGCAGACTACAGACTCAAAAGGGGTCATTCTCCGTGCCCGGCGCCGTCGTGAAATTGAGACAGGCCGGAGCCGCGCCGGGATTGTCTACCAGCGATGGGGCGTCATCGATATATTCTCCATTAATCCCCAGATCCTCGAGCATTCCATCGCCATCGGTATCAATTAAAATTTCATAGCTGAATGACTGATCCAGATTATTAATGGCGACGCCCACGTCGCCAAACTGCTGGATGACCATATCACGCAGCGTCGCCAGGCCGACAATCGCCGCCAGGCAAACGATCGCCGCGATCAGCACCAGGGCCGTCACCGACGCTTCGCCCCGATCGTCGTTAATTAGTTTCTTCAACATCGAAACCCCTCCTGTCAGGGAATTATCATCGGAGCCGGATCATCCTCATCCACCCCGACCGCGGAAGCCCGCGTAATGGCCGCGTCGTCGCAGAAGTCCGTAGCATCCAGGTAGGAACTATCTGCGACCGACACCGTAACACTCACGCGAGGGCCTCCCATACCGTTATCGCCGAACTCCTGGGTCACTGGCGCACCCGGCCCGGCACCGAGATCCGTCGCAAACGAGTACGACTGGTTCAAGGCGCCGACCGCGCGGCCGGTATCGGCCAGTTCGTTGATGATCGAATCGCGATAGGCGGCCAGGCCGACCATCAGACCGAGCATCAGGACGGTGCCGATCAGGATCAGTTCGATACTGTTGACCGCTCCCTGTTCGTCGCGCCATAGCTTTGTGAGGAGTTGCATACTGGCTTCCTTAGGATTCGTTGGCGGGGCGGTACAGGTTGGCGGGCAGGTCTCCGCGCCATAGCGCGAGAGCCCGGCAAACGTGGCTTAAAAAGGTATAGTTGGCGACGACTGTTTCTTCGTCGAGATTGTCGATCTCACGGACTAACCACTGGCCCGCTCGGGCCAGGTTCTCTCGCGGCGGATGCACTTCGGCCGGGGCCATCGCCCACCATTCGAGCGCGTGGCCGGTCGCCAGCAGACGGCGGGCCGTTTCGTCAAATTTCTGGTCGCCGGAAAGCGGTGCGCCGGTCGCCCAGTTGGCGTCCCAGTAGCCTTCAGCCGACTGGGTGGCCAGGAGTCGCCGGGTGGCGTCGGTCAAATGTTCCAGAATCCGCTGCCGAGCGGCCGAGGCGAGAATGTGATGTTCATCGTCGACCCGCAACAGCAGGGTCAACGTATACAGGCGATGATTGCCGTAACAGACGCCTTCTTCGTACGACTGCCGCATGATGCGGTCGGCCAGAAGATTGAAGTCGACCCGCTGCCCTTCTTTCGATTCCCAGGCGTCCGCCTGGGGTGCGTACAAGGCTAGTGCAACCGTGGTCCATTCGTACTCCACCTGGTTGACAGAAAAATCCAGGAGAGCCTGTTCCAGCAGCGATTGGACGGTGAACTGTCCCGCGGCCGCCGTGACCGGATAGTCGAGCGGCACGCCAATCTCGGATAACGTCGCCAGCGTATGGTCGACGTGGCTGGCCGTGGCGGCGCCCTCTTGCGTGCGGACGGCCAGACCTTTTTCTTCGAGCATCAACAGCGGATCCTGTTTCACTCCCCAGGCTTTGGCGAACACGCGCTGGTCGAGCAGCACGGCCCGCATCTGGGCGCCGGAGAGGGAATCCGCTTCTTCAAAAACAATCTCGGAGCCCCAGCAACGCAGGGCGTGATCAATATGGTTGATCTTGGGCTGCGGCGTTTTCAAACGCGGCCGCAGCTTGTGCAGCACCATCTGCAGCTGTTCGTCGGTGACCACACGGGGGTCGTTGTACGTCGGCAATACCTGTACCGGCTGATTCACAAAGGTGGGGAGTTTCGGCACCCGATCCAGGGAGCGGTTGGCGGCAAAACTGATCGCAACCAGGGCGACAACAATGACCATTTGGGAAGCAAGGAACGTGGCGGTACGACCCAGTCTTGGGGTCCAGTTTGTCACTATACGCCTCCCTTCTTGCCGGCGGCGGATTGCGATACCCGTCCTTCGGTCGCTTGAACATACGGCACGGCGAGCGGTTTGCGGGCGAACACAGCCGCCTGCTCGTCTTCATAAAGGGGACGCCAGTCGGCGTTCTGCAGGGCGCTGCGGTACAGTCGCTTCTGCGTTTCTTTCCGCACGACCAGCTGCTCCACGGCATACCGGTCGAGAACATCGGGCCAGCTGGGATCGCCTTCGTTGACGCGGAGGTAGTCGCTACGGACCTGCCGCGGCAGCTGGAAAGCGTCAGTGGACAGATAAAGTGCGGTCTGCGGCGCCTCGTGCTGGAAAAAGTCGCCCCATTCCATCGGGGTCATCATCAGTCCGCCGGCCGGGTTCTTTGCCAGGAACTGGGCGGCGCCCAACGGCGTTTCCAGGTCGTGCAACTGGCGTTCACTGCGGCCCTTCCCTCCCAGCAGCGAATTGCTGACCGGCGTGATGGCAAAGGTAATCCAGACCAACAGGCAACAAACCAGCGTCCAGGCAAACCGCAACGGCTTGTCCCGCGATTCAGCGTCCGTCGACTTGTCGGCCTGGCGAAGCCAGCCCCAGCGGCTGGCGATCTCCGCCAGATGCGGGGCGGAAACCAGCACAAATACAGGAGCAAACCACCAGACCAGCAGATGATTCCCGGCGGCCAGCACCGAGACCAGCAGCAACGGCAGCAGGTCGGCAGCCTTGAGCGGCAACCGGCTCAGCCGTGCGATCCCCAGACTGATCAGCAAACAAAGGCTAAATCCCAAACCCGCCGACGACGCCAGACTGAGAGGACGCCAGCCGCCCCAGGCCAGGAACAACGGGTTATTTTCCATTCGCAACAGATGGCCCCACAACTCCCAGCCGTACGGATTGACCAGCGTCGCCAGCAGGCAAAACTCCGCCAGCCAGACCCAGCAGCGGACTGACGACAGGCGAAGCGCGCCCCGCAGACCGTGCTCAGCCATCGCGGCATCGACCAGACGTCCGCCCGCCACCGCCAGCAGCACCAGCAGGCCGATCACAAAGGAGCCGTCCAGGTTGGCCCACAGGATCATCAACAAAGGCAAGCCAATCCACAGTCGCAGCGACGGCGCCGCGGTCCCGCCCAATGCACTGGCGAACTGCGAGGGCGATCGCTCTGCGTCGGCGACCAGCAGCCACAACATCGTCGCAAAACAAAGCACGCCCAGCACTTGCGGCTGCAGCACGCCCCATTGCGGTTGCCACAATAGCAACAGCAGGCCGGCGCCGAACAGCATCAGCCGTTTCCGGTGAGCTGTTATATATAAGGTTCTGGCCAGGATCAGCACGGCGGCCAGGAGTCCGACGGCCAGCAGGCTGCTGAGGCCATCTTTCCCGGCAAACTGCTCGACGGCCGCCATGACGACCTGACTAAGCCAGGAGACGGCCACATAATCCACGCCATCCGCCAACGGCAGGCTTGAGGTGGTCGGCAACTGGCCCGTCGCCAGGATTCGCTGACCTTCCGCCACATGCCGCCAGCCGTGGGCATGATACAGGGGCATATAGCTCAGGTAGAGAAACAGGAGCGAGAAGGCGCCGCACACCGCCAGATGCGGCCAGGCCAGCACGCAACGGTCCGACAACACCGCTTCCAGCGCGGGCGTGGTGACCTTTAACGGAGTGGATGCAGAATCTATCGCCACTAGAAAACTCGATTGAAAGCATTAAACAAACCCAGCGCGAGCGCCTGCTCGACACCGATGCTTCGACCTCTATCCACTCCATGCCGATCGAACGTCTACTCCTGTGACACTCCGTCGAAAACCTTTCGCGGAAACGGGCCTGCTACTCTTTGAGAGCAGTCGCCGTTATTGCGTATCGCTTGCCTTGGAAACTCAACCCGAAGTAGTTCAACAAATTGGGAATGGGATCATTATTCCCACCGGCTGGATCAAGCGACACAAGGATGGTAATGCGGACTTCGCTCGCCGCCACACCCATCGCGGGAGCGACGCGCGTCAACAGAGAATCACCAATGGATAAAGACGTATTGCCGTCCGCGTCGCCGTCATCGTTGTCCGCGTCTTCAATAAAAACGCGAACGCCTGAGCCGTTGCTGTTGAGCACATTAAGCCCATGAACTCCCAACACGCGATTCACCGCATCTTCTGCGACCGCGGGAGCGTCCAGAACGAAATCCCCGCCGCGCACTTCTGCCTTGGCGACTTCGCGAGCTGCCTCGTCGGCGGCTCCTTCCACCGCCTGCAGGACCGAGGAAATCGCCGTGAACTGCATCATCGCCATCAGGGCGATAACCAACACGGGGATCACCAGCAGCGCCTCCAGCGACTGGACACCACGGCGTTTACGGATCGTAAGATTGCGACTTTTCACAATCATTCGCCCTCTCGAATGACCAGGTCGACTATTAAGAACTCAACTTGCCCTTGCCATCAGGGGATGATGGCGTCGATCGCTGCTGCCAGATCGAATAACTCCGCGATCAGGGCGCCGCGAACGACCGCCAGACCGGCAATCGCTCCAATGCCCACAATGGTCAATAACAGGAGGTACTCAACAAAGACGCCGCCGCGTCGATCCTGCCAGAACTGCCGAAGCTGATTGTATGTGAAGCGAAACAACAGCCTGCCCCTCCTGTTTCAGTACTACCTGAATTTCGAATTAAATGGTTTAGCAGGGTTGTAATGGACCTCCTTGACCAAAACCCCTTCAAACTGCCAGTCCATTTCCGATGATCTGGTTTGTTCGGGATATGCCCACTCTGATTGTGGGGGGCGACAGCTGGTCAAGTTGACTGCTGTCACGTTGACGGCCATTCTAGTTCGCAATTCTGGGTTGTCCAGCGACTTTACTAAGTTTGGGGGTTTTTTTATTTTCTCGGCCTTTATAGCGAAAAAACCGACAATAACGCTCGACAACGGACTTTTTGACTTTTACTATAAGCTTCAAAGTGCGGCAGTTCTTTCATCTACCCCGGGTTGCGTATGCTTCGCATTTACCCCCCTCGAAAGCTTCGTTCGAGACGTCATGGCGGGGCGATTCTGGAAATGCTAATCAGCCTGCCGGTGCTGGCGATTGGCCTGTTTGGAGTCGTCGAGTTCGCCATCCTGCAGTCGAACCAGCAACAGCTGGAAGCAGCCAGTCGTCTGGGGGCCAGAATGGCCTCGGAGTGGCCTGAATTGCCAGTTGCAACGTCTGTTCCGCCCGATATCGTTGAGCCAATCCGGCGGAAACTGCAGGCGGCCCAGCTGGAGGCAACCGATGGGAACATTCGCATTACGGTTGAGCACAATCTGCTTTTCGGCCCCACCGGCACGCAGCTAGAGGCTGGTGATCTGGATTGCCCCGCTCCCGCACCGCTTACCGCGGCACAAGCGCCTGCGATCGGCAGATATGTGCGTGTGACGGTATGCATGGATATTGTGAATGGGCGAATGGCGCCCAATCTGCTGAAAACCCTTGGCTTCGACATCACAGGACGTGTCTCGCGGCAGACCACTACCTTTCGTTACGACCTGAAGAATTGAAATCGCTTCATTTCGAACCGAACCTGTGAGTACTTTCCCCGATGAGAAATTCGCTTCGCTTCCCACAGCTGGGCCCTTTCAGTCCGCGTCGAACCCGATCGATCCGGCAGGCGCGTCGTCAGCAACGGGGAATCGCCAGTATCTGGACGCTTTTGCTGGTTCCGGTCATCGCCATCGGCCTCGTTCTGGTCGTAGAAATCGCCAACCTGTGGATTGCCAGGGCGGAGCTAGAAAACGCCATGGAAGCGGCCGCACTGGCGGCCGTCAAAGAATGGGGCGACAACATCGGCGGTTCGACTGCGACCCCGCGCACGGTCGGCAAGGATTACGCCGCCCTGAATACGGTGCGTAAAGTTCCCGTAGTGATTTCCGATGTCCGCGATGACAGCAACCCCGTAGGCAACCCTAACGAAAACGTCAGTTACACCGAGGACCTGCTCTTTGGCGCTATCACCAGCACCCCCGTCGACGCTCCCAATCACGTATTCAACGCTTCCGTCGCGCCAAACTGCGGTGTAGGCCAGCCTTACGCCGTCAGGGCGAAAAAACGCGTCAAGGCGAACAGCGTGTGCGCGAACCTTTTTGGAGTCAACCTGAACGGCTTCTTTGTGCAGGCGGAAGCGGTCGCCGTATACGATTGCGTGTCGAAACGGACGCAGCTGATTCGAATCGCCACCTATGCAGGCATTCCCTAGGCAGTCTGCTACGCCGCCTGCGGCCGCCCACTCAGGCTCCTGACTTTCACCCCCGAATGACTCATCATGACGAAGTGGATTTTCCGTGCCGTACTGCTGGCTGCTGTCGCCCTGATTGGACTGGGCCTGTTCCGCAATGCGTGGCTGCTGGAAGGTAAACAGACCATCGCCCAGGCCGCCGGCATTGACGCTGCGCCTGAACGTCCCTTGGAGCGCTCCCCAGGGCTGCCCTCCGAAGCAGACCCGGCCGACCTGACCGGCGAACACAGTATCCTCGAAGGCAACGGCCTGCCGGAAATGGGCGACATGGCCGTTCCCCACGGCGTCCAGCCCGACGATGCTTCCGACACCGGCCTGAAACATTCGCTCACCCGCAGTATTAGCCAGCTGATCGATACCCAGCAGCAACTGCTGCCCGAAGGCGCCGGCGACGACCTGCGCGACAGCCTCACCCAGGCCGATGACCTGCTGTGGGAAGCGAAGCAGAACAATCGCCGGGCCATTCGCAACGCGAATCGCCAGGTGCGTGTTCCGGGTCGCTCGCCGAATGTGCTGCTGATCACCGTTGGCGGCCTGCAGACCTCCGACCTGGCCTGGTTCGGCGGCGAAGCCGGCCGGGCGCCGACGCTTGATCTGCTGGCGGCCCGATCCGTGCGGCAAACCTTGACTCCCCTTGCTCCCGCAGCGGCCCAGCGGGCGCTGCTGACCGGCGGCGATACACCCGCCCTGGAGGCGGATACGGTCACGCTGACCAACATGCTCTGGGCGTCCGGTTATGAAACGGGCGTCGTGGGCGATTGTTCCTGGTGGCCCCTTTCGCACGATGTCGAAGAATGGCTGGGCGCCCGCTCGGCCGCGGAAACCGACCCGTATCCCGAGTCGATCTGGAGCAATGGCCGGCAGGTCAAAGTCGTCGGCAACGCCGGCGGCAAGCAGGACGTCTCCCGTGAGCAGCTGTACCTGGCCCAGGCCGATTCGTACTTCAGCCGGCATCGTGGAAGGCGGCCGTTCTTCCTGGCCCTGTCGCTGCAGCTGGACGAATCCCGCTCCAACCTGACCGCTTGCGATCGCCTGATCGGCGACGTGATCGATTCGCTGGAGAAGTACAAGATGGGTCCGCGCACGCTGGTGCTGATCGTTGGCATGCCCGACGCCGGGACAGCAGACCCCGCTCCGCTGGTTGCAGGTTACGGCGCGCAGTTGCCTTCGAATGCCACGGCCCCCACCTCAGCAAGCTACGCCGATCTGGCCCCTACCCTGGCCGCGTTTATTGGCTCCACGCGACAACCGCCGATGGCGGGAACTTCGCTTTACCCGCTCTGGCGAATCGCCGCGCCGCAGGCGCAGGAATAACTATGCGACCCGTTCTGCATCCGCTTCTTCGACACCTTGGCAGTTTCAGCGGGATCCTGCTGGCCGCCGTTTTTTGCCAGGCCGATGATCTGGTAACGCCGGATGCGATCGAGTTGCGACTGAAGCAGGACGCTTCCTACCTGGCCGACGACAAGCTGGAGGGGCGCGGCCCCCGGACGCGCGGCCTGGAACTGGCGGCCGACCATATCGCCGCCGAATTTGAGCGGATCGGTCTCGATGTCCGCTCTTACGGCCGCAGTCCCTTTCATGAGTTTCTCAGCTACTCGACCCCCGTGCTGGCGCACCGCAAGGCGGCGATCGCCTTTGCCGACGGCGAGCTGGCCGCCCTGGAGCCGGGCGCCAATTTCCAACCGCTGGCGCTGGGCGGCTCCGGCGAGGTCGACGCGCCCCTGGTCTTTGCGGGCTACGGCATTACGGCCCCTGACCTGGACTACGACGATTACGCCGACCTCGAGGTGAAGGACAAAGTCGTCGTCATCATGCGGCATGAACCCCGCCAGAAAGACCCCGCAAGCCCCTTCAACGGCATCGGTAATTCGCCGCACGCTTATCTGGATCGGAAGGTGGAAAACGCCGTCGACCATGGCGCCGCCGCCGTATTGCTGGTGACCGACGCCCTGACCACGGACAAAACCATCACCGACCCGTTGCTCCCGTTTAACACCAAAGGGAAGCCGGAGAAAAAGATCGTCACCCTGCATGTCACGCGGGAAACGATTGACAAACTCCTCCAGCAGGCAAAGCGGCCCACCCTGGCGGAGCTGGAAACGGCGATCGATGAAAACCTGCAGCCCCAGTCGTTTCTGCTGGGCAGCCGGTTCCAGGCCAGCGTGAAAGTCGAAGTAAAGAAAGACGCCCTGAAAAACGTAGTCGGCGTGCTGCCGGGGGCCGGCGACCTGGCCGAGCAGACGCTGATCCTGGGCGCCCATTACGACCATCTGGGCCGGGGCGGCTTTGGCTCGCTGGCTCCCTGGACCCAGTCGATCCATAACGGGGCCGACGACAACGCCTCCGGGACTTCGCTCCTGCTGGAAGCAGCGCGGCAACTGGCGGCGCCGCCATTGGCGGCCAATCGTCGCCGGATCGTGTTCATCGCTTTCTCCGCTGAAGAGATGGGTCTGATCGGCAGCGAACGTTACGCCCGCACGCCGTTGCATCCGCTGGATCAGACGATCGCCATGCTCAATTTTGACATGGTGGGCCGTCTGACGAGCAACCGGCTGCAGTTGCATGGGGTGGGCACGGCGGCCGAGTTCGACGCGCTGGCGACCGCCGCCGCCAAAAAGCAGGAACTGCTGCTGGCCAAAACCCGCTCCGGCTATGGACCGAGCGATCATGCCTCTTTCCACGAACGGGGCGTGCCCGTGCTGCATTTCTTTACCGGTTTGCATCGGGACTACCATCGACCCAGCGATGACGCCGACAAATTGAACCTGGAAGGAATGCGACGTATCATGTTGATGGCGGTCGAAGTTGCCCGCGACCTCGCCACCCGTCCTGAACGTCTGCAGGCCCCGAAAAAAGACCCCGATGGCCTGAGCGGACTGGGCGGACTGTTCAACGAAGCCGAAGAAGCGCTCCCCCGCGGCGTCTGGCTGGGCGTACGCGTCGCCCCCACAAACGAACCCGACGGCCTGACCATTACCCAAGTTTTCTCCCGCAGTCCCGCAGAAACAGCCCAGTTACGCCAGGGAGACATCCTCCTGTCGGCCGACGGTGACGCCGTGACCACGCTGACAGAACTTCAGACCAAGGTCAAAGCCCACAAAGCGGGCGAACCGCTGACCCTCCGCATGCTCCGTAAAGGGATCGAGCTGGAAACCGAAGTCAAACTGCAGTCCCGCTAACATGAATTACCCGTTCAAACTCGCTCTGGCCCTGGCCACCAGCTCCGCCCTGCATGCAACGTTCATCGCCGGCGCGGTCCTCTGGCGCATGGGACAGATCGAGGGCTTGCGGTCCCCCGGCGAAGGCGTCCCGGCGCTGGCCGTTTTCTACGCGAACCAGCAGCCAGCGGAGGTGTCGGTGCTGCCTCCCCCGATCCAGATCCTGGCCGGATCCGGCGCTGGCATTGCGGGAACCGGTCCACTGGTGTCGCGCGATATCTCCCTGGACAACGCCGCCCTGGAATGGTCGCAGGCCAGCGCCTCCGCCGCACCACCGCCGCAGCGTCCCTCGATTGCAACGGCCGCCCGGAATCCCCGGAACCTGCTCCCCCAGATCGTCCAGCGGGATGCACTGGGACGACGGGAAGCGGCCCCGACGGACTGGTCTGCCGCTCCGCCTGCCGACCTCCTGCCGCGAAGCGTGCTCCAGGTTCGCCTGGTGTCGAACCAGCAGATCACGGCGCTCCCGGCGATCCGTCTGGCAATCCCGCACCGGCCGCGAACGCAATCGCCGTCGCAAAATGTTGCTCTGCTGCATATCGACCGACAAACGGCCCCGCTTCCAGCCGATCTGGCCGCCCTGTCGCCCGGGGCGAATATCCCCGAGCTGGAAGCGGCGCCGCAACGCGCCGTTTCCGTGCAAGTCGCCCAGGGACCCCAGGCCGTCGAATTGCGCGAGGCCGGATCGATGCCCCTTCCGCCGACGCCCAGAAACACTCCGACCGGCGGAGAGTCTGGCCGCACCGTGCGGCAAGGCCTGTTGCCGATCGAATTGAGCGTCGATCCCGTGCGCATCTGGCGCAGCCGGCCGCGCCCCGTGGCGATCGAAAAAACCCCCGAACCCGAGATCGAACCGCAGGAAGAAAATCTCCACATGTTCCTGAACGGGCGACGCGAACGGCGCGTGCTGCTGTCCCCGGAAACTCTCGACGCAATGCCCCAGCCGCATCCCGCCAACCCGCTGCCCGCGTTTCCCCCTCCCGAACTGCACCAGGGCCGCAGCGGCGTCTGCTGGGTGGAAGTCCGCCTCAGCAACCAGGGCGCCGTCGAGGGCGCCCGGGTGGGACTGTCCAGCGGCAACGAAGCATTTGACCGCGCGGCCGTCGCCGCCGTTTCCCACTGGCGATACCGGCCGGCCATCGTCTCCCGCAATCCGGTCGCTTGCGTGTTCTATGAACGCATCTGGTTCGACGTCCGGTAAGGTAACGCCCGCTCTACGGATTGGTTATATTGTAAGCGCGAGACCCACTGCGGTTTGACCCTGTCTCTTTCCTGAGGCCGCGAGTCCGGACGGATCGTTCGCAAACGCAAAAAGGCTGACGCATTGGCGCCAGTTGACCCCCTCTCGTGCTGCATGCGGAGGCGTTTTTCGTGTCGCTCAGTAATGATGAACTTGAAATCCTCCTGGGCCTGGTGGACGAAATAGAGCCAGAGCCGGGCCTTGTCGACACCTTACTGCATGAGGTCCAGGCCGGCGCCAAACTGACGCCGGCCCACGTGCAGGATCTGCAGGGCGCCATTAGCCGGTCCACCGACCAGGTACGACCCGATCTGCTGGCGGTCCTCGCGGTGCATGCAATTTTGACCGATGCCTGGTCGCTGATTCCCGCCGTTTCCAGTTTGGCGCCGGATGACGTCGATGGCGTTCTGCTGGGACTCGAGTCCGTCCATCGAAAGCGCGACCCGGGCCCCGCATGCTGGAACTGGCTGCAGGACGTTCACAAGGCGGATCCGTCGAAGACAAGACGCATCTACAACATCCTGGAAGAGGGCGTCAAGTCAGGCTGGTCGCTCGAAGATCGTAGCGAGGAATTCTTCACCGCGCTGCGGCTTCCGCCGCAAGGGAAAGGCCGCTTCCAGGTGGACCTCGGCCAAACGGCCGGCCGCATCCTGCTCCACGGGCTGCAGCAAACGTCGCAGCGCGAACAGCTTCTTCTACGCCTGGCGGCAATCGCGTCGGACCGAAAGGACGCCGGCAGCCTGCCAGCGGTGCGGTGCCTTGCAGCCGACGCGGGCTACCGCAATGAGTGGGAACGCATCGAACCACTCATGCAGAAACCCCGGGAAGCGGGCGCGGCAATCGACGGAACGGATTCAGCGGTCCACTTCCACACGCGCCAGAACAAAACGCCGGAGCTTGCCGCCGGCGCCCTGCCGCTGCTGCTGCGGGCATTGCAACAGGGAAATACGGCCGTCCGGAATCAGGCCCTGAACATTCTCTGGACCATGAGCTACTGGGGTCGCCTGAAAGTAGATCAGGCGTTGCCGGAAGCAGATCGCGCGCTGTCCGACGCAAAATTACGGGTGAACGCCATCCGGCTGATGGGCGCCATCGCCGCACAGGACCCATCCACCGTCGAGCCGTATCGAGCCTCGCTGGAAGCGCACGCCGATGACAAGAACCGTTCCGTCCGCGCGGCGTTAGCGGAAGCCCGGTTCGCCATGCGTTCTCCCGGTTCCTGATTCCACGACGCCGGGCGTAACCATCCTCAGGAGTGCATCACCTGGCCGCCGTCGACGTTGAGGGTCTGGCCGGTGATGTTCTTGGCTTGCGGCGACGCCAGGAAGACGGCCATGGCGCCGATGTCTTCCGGCTCTTGCCAGCGTTTCAGCGGGGCGATGCGACTGACTTTGTCGTCGGCCCAGGCTTCGTAAGAAAGCCGCTCTGCTTCCGGCTGCTGGTTCGCCCAGGCCTGCCAGACCGAACGGTTCACGGCCGTTTTGACCATGCCGGGACAGATCGTATTCACGCGCACTCCCAGCGGAGCAAAGTCCTTCGCCGCGCACTGGGCGAAGTTAATCACCGCCGCCTTGGCGGCGCTATAAGGCGGATCGGTTTGCGAGCCGATCTGGGCGGCGACCGACGACAGAAACAGGAGCGTCCCCGCTTTCGCCTGGGTGAAGTACGGCACGCACGCATGGGCCGCGTGGACCGTGCCCAGCAGGTTCACCTCCAGCGGACGACGCCAGTCGCCTGGCTCCAGATTCCAGAACGGATAGCCATACTTGCCCGACCCGGCCCCGGCGGCGACCACCACATGATCAATCCGCCCCCAGGCCGCATGCACCTGGCCAAAGGCCGCCACGACCGCTTCGTAGTCGGTCGCATCGACCTGCAGGCCGGTCGCCTGCTGCGGCGCTTTGACGCCAATCCCGGCCGCCGCTTCGGCGGTATGCGGCGCCGGATCCAGTAGCGCCGTGTTCGCTCCCTCGGCGGCAAACGCCTGGGCGATCGCCAGTCCAATTCCGCTTGCTCCGCCTACGACCACCGCGGTCGACCCCGCCAGTTCCAGGTTCATGTCGCCTCCCGTTCGCTCACTACGTCCAAAAAACATGTCGGCCGTATTCTAGGGCGTTTGCTCCCGTGTTGCAGCCGGCGTGCGCTTGGATCATGGGGGAAGTGAAAGGGAGAAAGGTCAAAAGAAAAGAGGATTCACCGCCGAGGTCGCGGAGGAACAGGAGGAGAGAAAGAGAGGTTGGTTTTGCTGGAGTCGAATCGCCGCCAGGGAGCATCCATCGCGGTTGATCTTCTTCCCGACAGGACGTGACTCGCCGCGAGGAATCCGCCCTTCTTTCTCCTGCTTCTTTCTCTGTGATCTCGCCGATGAACTTCTTGTGAGAGGCGTTCACCGGCGGGAAAACCTAAGAGCCGCCAAACGATCTTAGAGCCCGATCGGGAGCATTTCGGCGTTGGCCAGCGTTTCGCCGACGCCGAGCAGGAAGCGGCGATCGGACGCCTGGAAGACGATCTCTTTGGGGTGGATCGACTCGACCACGCCGGCGACCGAGCCAAACTCAAAGGCGTCGCCTTCGTAACATTTGACGAGCTTGTCGCTGGTCCGTTCGAGCAGCCAGATCTGCTGCCGGCCGTCGCCGCCGCGGACGATCGTCGTCAGCACGGTATGCTCGGCCGTATCGAACGCCGGCTTGGGGGGCGTTGGTTTCGGCGGGGGCGGCGTGGGCCGCGGCGGAGGCGGGTCGGCCACCACAATTTTCACCGTCTGGCGATCGACCTCCACCGGCAAACCATCGTCGGCGGCGGCCAGGGTGAATTCGTACTCGCCAGGAGCGGGCGGCGTCCAGGAGATGCGGGCCTGCCCTTCGGCGACCGTCAGCCGGGCTCCTTCTGGCGCCTGTTCCAGCAGATAGGTGATCGTATCCAGCGGATCGGCGTCTTTGGCGGCGGCGCTGAACGAGAGCGACTTTTTGGTTTCGCCCCGGGTCGAACTGACCCGCGCCAACTGTGGCGAACGGTTCCGCCGGCCGAACAGGTTCCGGGCCAGGATCGGCTCCAGGTAGTCTTCCATCTGCCCGCGGCTGGGGTCGACAGGCGGCGCTGCGCTTTCCGGCGCGCCGGGCAAAGCGAGCGCCTCGATCGTCATGGTGAGTTTGATCTCTTTGGAATTCTTCATTGGCTGCAGACGCAGCATGGTCACCCGGTGCAGCCAGTCGACCTGGTAAAAGTGATGCAAAAGCGTCGCCACTTTTTCCAGGCGTCCCTGGCCAGCCACGGCGAACGTATAGCGGCGGTAGACGCCTTTCCGTTCCGATTCCCCGCCCGGCTTGATCACCACCTGGTCCAGGCCGCTTTCCCTTTCGACAATATCAAACAGCCAGCGCTGGTATTCGAAGCGGGCCTTGTCGCGATCACCCGGCAAGGAACGTTCGCGGTAATCCGTGAGCTTCTGGCCGGCGAGACGGCCGGCGACGATTCCTTTTTTCAGCTCGGAGATATCCCGTTCCAGGCGTTTGATTTTTCCCACGCGCACGGCGAAGAACCCGCCATTGGATTTGGGCCACAACATAAAGGCCGCACCGGCGACCAGCATCAGGCCGACGGCGCCCGCCAGGATTTTTTCGCGGCGATTCATTCGGCGTCCTCCCGCTCGGCTTTGGCTGCCGCCGTGGTGCTGGTTGCCGGCGAGTCCGTCGTTTCTTCGGTCGCGCTGGTTGGCTGCGCGTCGGGGGTGTTCGCTTCCGCCGGGACCGTTTCGCTGGCGCGGGGTTCGGGGGGCGGGGCCCTGTCGACTTCGATCGTCTCTTTGAACTGCACGCTGTAATCGGGAAGCGTGTCGTCGGGCCGGCCGCCGGCGCTTTCGACCCGATGCCGCTCGTCGGCCAGCGACTGGCCGATATGGGCAATCGATTCCGAACCGCCGACGGAACCTTCCAGCCACATCCGGGCCACGTTCTGGCTGGTGACGGCCGAGGTGAACTGCGTGACGATGGCGTCCTCCGGCGGCGGAAACTTCTCTGACAGGTATCCCAGCTCGGTCAGCCAGTCGATGTCGCCGGTCTCCCATTCGGCCAGCAGCGAGGCGGCGGAGACGTTCTCATCGGCCAGCACCCGCGTTTCGGTCAGCTGCTTTTTCAGCGCTTCCAGCTCGACGATGCGCTGATCCAGGGCCGATCGCTCCGACCAGTAAATAAACAACGCGCCCAGCAAAATCAGCGCCACGCCTCCGCCCACCAGGCTATACAGCAACTTCTGGCTGCGCGGTTCCGGGCGACGCCGGGGATGCAGAAAATCAATCGCATGCCGGGCGCCCAGCGCTTCATCCAGCAGCATGCCCGCCAGCGGGGCGAAGCGTCCTGCATGCACGGGCGGCTTGCTCCGCACGGTGGCGGCAGCTTCGATCTGCGAGAACGGGTTGAACCGCCGGATCGGCAGGGAGAGCTGTTCTTCAATCTGGCGACAAAAGGGGGCGTGATCGACATGGTCGCCGCACAGGACGACCTCTTCGACCGGACGACCGCCCAGCTGGTTCTGCGCGGCCGCCATGGTGCGGCGCACCTCGCCGACCAGTCGCTTCACTTCGTTCGCTGCATCGGGCAAACGGATGGTGCGGGTCAACACGACCTGCCCGCTGGCGATCACCGTCAGGTCGACTTCTTCGCCCAGCAGATCGACCATCATGCGGCAGGCGTCGTCCGCAAAGGTCCGGCAGAGCAACGACGCAGCGGCAAACGGACGCAGCACCATCCGCTGCGGCTCCAGCCCTGCCGCCGCACAAACGCTTTCGATCCGCTTGACCAGCGCCGGCGATACGGCGGCCGCCAGCACCCGGTGCTCACCCGGCACGCCGGCAAGCGGCGTGAAGTCCAATGGCCAGTCGTCCCCCAGGGCGGAGAACTGCTGCGGCGCCTGAAAACGGACCAGCTCTGGCAGTTCGTCGTCGGGGGCGGGCGGGACGGCCAGTTCGCGCAGCTCGATGCTGGTGCGTCCGACGACTACCATCGCTTCGCCGGGCGGAATGTTCTGCTCGGCCAGCGCCGCCGCGATCCGGGCGCCAATCGACGCGGCGTCGCGCGATTCGGCGTCGTCGCCCAGGTCGATCACCAGCGCGGCCTGGGCTTCAATCCCGGCCCCGCTTTTCCGCGCCAGCAGAATACGGGCCTCGCGGCTATCCCATTCAATTCCAAGTAATCGGTTCATATCGATGCGTCGGGCAAAAGGTGTCTCCGGTTAACACGCGCACCGGGGGAGAATCCTCAACATTTCAGCGTACACGCTCCCTGGCAAAACTCCAGTCTCTCACGGGCGAATCCCACGAAAACCGCCGCCGGACCACCGGACAACCGGCGCCTCCGCCGGGTCTAATCGTCAACTTCGACGCCCAGCGTTTCCAGGGCGTGGCCCCGACCCAGCCGGGTCAGGTCCCGCCACAACAGCACCCGCGGGATGCCGCCCGAACCGTCGAGCACCACTTCCACCCGGGCCGAAGCGGTGCCGTCCTGGAAGTAACCGATCACCTGCGCCCGACGGACATCGCCGCCTGCGCAAAGGAAAGGCTGCAGCGTTTTCATAGTGGCCAGATCGGGCTCGCCTACCTCGTTCACCAGCAGGCCGTCGGTCAGCAGCCAGGTTTCGTGGCGATGGTTCGGGCTGTCGTCGAGCGGGTCGAACTGCGCCCGGGCCGAGACAATCTTGTCGACCAGATCGTCGGGCATGCCGGGGATTCCCAGCAGCACGGCCCGCGGCGCCTGGTTGATGTTGACCCGGCCCGGAATGGTCGGTTCTGGATTGACGGTCGCGTTATCCATCAGCGTCGGCAGCCAGGCCGTCATCGCCAGGCCGGGGGCGAAGGGGGATTCCAGCACGCTGCTGTCTTCGTCGCCGTCGAACTTCACCCGCACCCGTTTGCCGACCAGATCCAGCAGCTGCGTGATTGGATATTTTCCCTCTTTGGTCAGGTCGAGCGTACCGGCCGCCTGGCCGCTGGCCGGCTGCGAACCGGAATAGCTGCCGTTCTGCCGGAAGGCGACGATAAAGGTCGCCGTGTTGACATCGAACGCCTGCTCCAGCTCCGCAAACAGGGCCGCCATGTCGGTTCCATTGACGAAGATCCGGGGCTGGCCCGCCTCGTTCTGGTTCTTCTCCAGGCTGTAGAGCGTGAGGTACGCCGACCAGCCGCGGGCGAGCGAACCGTCGCCCGGGTCGCCCGGAATCGCCAGCCCTTGTTCCTGCGGATCGACCAGCCCGTTCCGGTTGACGTCGGCGCCGAACAACAGTTGCGGGGTAACGCCCCGCACCAGGAGCAGTTCTTCGACCGTCGCCAGGGGGCCGTTCTTGGGCTGGTACGGCGGATCGAGCGACGAATAATGATCCAGCTCGGCGCCGAACTCGCGGACCTCGTCGTCGTCGTCGAGCCAGTCCATGATCGCGTCGGCCGTGTCCTGCGTCATGGCGGGCAGCCCCATCAGCAGGTCGCGGCCGCCGTTCTCCTGCTGCTCGTCTGCCAGCAACAGGGCGTTCAAGTTCAGCCGGGCCGATTCATCTTCCAGACCAAACCGCAAGCCGTCGAACTGGCCCAGGTCGTTCACCGTCGGCGCCAGCACGGTAAAGTTCCCGCGGGCCGCCGGATCAGGGCTATCTAGCACCAGCACGCCGCGGAAGCTCTCCGGGTTATCGTACACGCCGCCTGCATCGCGCTGGCCCGTTTCATCCTGCACCAGGAACAGGCGGATCGCCTCCACGCCCGAGTCGACCAGTTGCCGGGCCTGGATCTGCCGGCCGGTCAGGTCGGCCGCCTCGTACTGGGCCAGCATGAACTGGGCAAAGCTATAGGCCGCCAGCGACAGAAACATCACGGTGACCAGCACAATCACCAGCACCATCCCCCGCCGCGAACGATTCGCCTGGCGGAAGGCGGCTGACGCGAGGACAAGACGTGTCACCGCGCGCGATGCAGCACGCCAGGGAACGCTCGATTTTCTCAGACGACAGATCATGGCTGGACGGGCTCCGCGGCCGGGTCGTCGACGGGGACGGCGGTTTCGTCTTCCAGCGGGACGGCGATCGGGATCCGCACCACCAGCCGGTAGACCAGTTCGTACGGGTTATCGAGGGTGATCGGGCCGTCATCGACCGGCATCTCGTCGGGATCCTGGTCGGCCCGGCGGATGGCGATCATCGTCTCCACCGCCAGCGGCAAGCCGCCCAGCTGATCGCTGTCCCATTCCAGCAGCCATTGCGCGCCGTCAAAGTAGCGGAACTCCAGCCGCGCGACTTCTTCCGCCAGCAGCTGGCCCGCGTTTTCAAACGCCTGGCCGTTGGTCGCCGCATACAGGGAAACGGCCCGGTCCATCTCCCGGCGAATCAGACCTTCCTGCACGTCGGGAGTGGAGTCGCTGAGCCCGCTCCCGGCCGACGACGAAGGGCCCGTGGCGGCGCCGGCGTTCTGCCGCAGAAAGTACGCGATCGTTTTGACATCAGACGGAATCTCGGCGACCTCGGATCCGACGGCCAGGACCGCTTCGTATTCATCAATACGCGGCAGGCGGCTGACATCGATCTGCAGTTCGTACTGGTTCCCGTACAGTCCGGCGCGGACGGCGGGCTGCGACGTGCCGGCGATATCTTCCGTGTTGGGGTTGGCCGGCGCATCGCCGCCTGCGGAAGTTCCGTCGCCTGTTCCGCCGGTGGTGGGACTGGTCGGATTCGTGGGATCACCCGGGTTTCCTCCGAGCAGGTCGTCGACGTTCGTGCTGTCGAGTCCGGAGAGGGCCGAAGCACTGGAAAAATCGGTCGGCGGGCTCTCCCACACGGCTCCGCGGAGATCGCTTTCAATGTAACGCAGCACGGCCCGGGCGATCTCGGCCTCTTCGACTTCGGCCCGCTTCAGATCCAGGGCCCGCGCCTGGAAGTTGATCGCCATGGCGATAATCCCCAACAGCACCACGCTCAGCGCCAGCGCCAGGATCAACTCCAGAAGTGTCAGTCCGTGTCGCTGGGACGCTTCCTGTCGCAGTGACATAACTTGTCTTGATGACGCCAGGGCGACGTTCATGGACCAAACCCTCCCGGCGTTCCGCCTGTGTTACCCGTGCCTCCGCCCGTGTTGCCGCCCGTGTTTCCACTGGGGGCGGAGGGGGTCGGCGGCTGGGTGAAGTCCTGCATCTCCTGCTGCGTTCCGTCGCCTTCGTCGATGGTGATGCCCGGGTCGGGGATCCAGCGGACCAGGGCGAACTCCAGCGGCCGGGCGCCGGCCTGCGGCTCGCGGTAAACGACGACGCGAATCTCGACCAGCCCCTGGGTTTGAATCTGCCGCAGGGAGACCGCATGCAGCCAGCTGGGATCCAGTTCCAGCGGTGCGTCCTGCACGGTTTCTATCGGAGTCACGCCGGCCGTCAGCTCGTTCAGCCGGCTTTCACACAGCAGCTGGGCCGTCGTCAGGTCGCGGGCGAACCCGGCGCTCTTCAGTCCCAGCCGAATGAGCTGGCCGATGGCGCCCATCGACAGGCCAAAGATCGCCAGGGCCAGGATCACTTCCAGCAGCGACATGCCCCGACGACGATGCCGACCGCGGGAAGAAGGAGGTCCGAAAGATTGGCGGAGGACAGCGATCACGGCGCCACCTCGTCGACGGACTGCACGCCGCTGCTATGCGAGACGCCCGTCAGACCGCGCAAAGTCAGCACCACATACTGCCGGCGTTCGTTCGCCAGCATCAGTCGGGCGTCGGACGTCGATCCGTCGGGATAAAACAGCAGCGGTTTGGCCGCCATGCCGTCGCTGGACTGCAGGTCGTCGGCCAGTCGCTGGTCACGCACCGTGGCCGCTGTCTGGGCGTCTTCGAACGTCACGCCGTCGAGCAACCGGGGCCCGCGATCGACCGCGTCAGGATCCATGTTGTCGCCGCGGGTCGGGCTGGCGGCGGCGCTGGCTTCCAGCTCGGCCCCTTCCTCCATCCAGGGGATCACGCGATAGCTGCTGCCGCCGAGCTCGTAACGGAAAACCTGGATCGCTCCCGTCTTCATCGCCTTGGAGCGGGCTTTAGCCCAGTCGCCGCGGAGCAGGTCGGCCGACTGCGAAAGACGCTGGCTATGCAAAGTTCCTTCCAGCGCAATGGTCGCCGCCCCCGCCAGCACCACCATAATGGCGAGAGCCAGCAGAATCTCCAGCAGAGTAAAAGCACGACGCAGCATGTGTCTTCCCGGCGGACCGTTTCCCAGAGGGACGAGCAGACGACAGCTCCGCCCGAACCTTTTTATTTCCCTACGCCCTATTCTATGCGAAACGCGTCGATTTTCCTCCTGCAAAGTCCACTTTTCGCAGGTAGATGCGCAGCCAGCCTGCGTGCTTGACCCGCCTGGGGGGCCCTGGTGCTTTACCGTTTTCCGTGCTTGGGGCACAATAAACCGTCGCAGGGAGCAAGCGAGTGCTTTCTTATTGGAACGTCCACGGACAGGGGTCGAGCGATGGCGCGAAATGAACAGTTAATCCGCCAGCATAAAATTCTGCAGATCCTGGAACGCTCCCGTTTTGGACGTACGCTCGAAGAAATCCGCGACGACCTGGTCGAAGAACTGGGGCTAACCTCGCTGCATGTGCGCAGCGTCCGCCGGGATCTGGAAGCCCTGCAGGCCGCCGGCATCGATGTCGACAGCGACAGCGTGCAGCGCGGCAAAGTCTGGAAACTGGGGCCGCTGGCCAAAGGCGCCCATAAAATCACGGTATCGGCGACGGAACTGATCGCCCTGTCGCTGGGCCGCGACCTGCTGCATCCGCTGGCGGGCACGCCGTTCTGGCAAGGGATTGAATCGTTCTGGATCAAAATCCAGGAAGAGCTGCCCGGCGGCGTCTGGTCGCATTACGAGAAGTACCGCCAGGTGCTCAAAGTGCTGGGCGCCCCGGCCAAAAGCTACGCCGAGCATCACGGCATGGTGAAAACGCTCAACCGATCGATGCTGGAACATCGCGTGGTGGAGATCGACTACCAGTCGATCGGCAAGCCGCCGACCACCCGCAAGATTGAGCCGTACGCCATGGTGTTCTACCAGTCGAGCCTTTATATCGTCGCGGCGGCGCATGAAATGCCGGTCGGCGCGCCGGAACGGATGCGGCACTGGAAGCTCGACCGGTTCAGCAAGGCGACCGCTCTCGACGAGTGGTTCAAACCGGACGAAACGTTCGACCTGGAAACGTACGTCGGCTCCAGCCTGGGCATTTTCAGCGGAACGCACGACCAGGACTTCGTCATTCGCATCAGCGCCCACGGCGCTCGCTGGGTGCTGGAAGATCCCTGGCGCCCCGACCAGCAGGTGGCCCAACAACCCGACGGCGGCATTTTGCTCACCGTGAAAGCGGCGCACGAACTGGAGATCATCCCGCGGGTCTTGGCGCTGGGCAGCGAAGCCGAAGTCATCTCGCCGGCCTCCTGTCGCCAGACGATCGCCCAGATGATCGCCCAGATGGCCAGCCGTTACGCAGCCGATCCGGCCCCCCTTGAATAGCCCGGCCAAGTGTCGCCTCATCTCCGCGGTGAATCCTGAAGTTGGCGACTACCCCTCTGCAGAACGGCCGCTCAGGGTCGAGCCGGCTTGAAATTCACCTTGGTGGACTTGGGCACAAGTCCGTGCGGCATCGCAAATGGCAGCGCAGAGGAAAAAGGGCTTGTGGCCAAGTCCACTACAGGCCGGTCTGCTTGTAACGATTGACCCCCTCGCGCAGAGTCGCAATGGTAAATTTTACGGCCGGGGCGATAAAAGCGGTTTCGGAGCTTTACGAATGCAAGCTAAAGTAAAAGGTTCGGAAGTTGTCGGCAGGCTCGGTTAGCGGCTTTCGCTTCGCTCGCCGTGACCCATGCGGTACAATGAGACGGGCCGACCCATCCGGATTGCTTTCCGCGATTGAACCTTGAAGAGGAACTGCCTGGTGAATCGTTCACAAAGAACGATCCTGTTCGTTGTGCTGGGATTATCGCTTCTGCCGACGTTCGCCGTCGCCGTGCGGGCCCAGACTCCGATCGATACGACGCCCGCCAGGGCCGCGTCCCCCGCTGCGTCGACCGTTCCCCAGAACATCGAGGAAGTCGACCTGCCCACGGTCTACCTGCGCGACAAGGACGGCCGCCTGGTGCTGTTGATCGGCGGCTTTTCTTACGAGGAGTATCTGGAACTCAACCGCATGCATCGCAAGCTGGAATCACCCCAGCCGCAGCGCCGGTTCAGCCTGCTGTCGATGAATATTCGCGGCCCCGTCAAAGACGGCTCGGCCCAGCTCAAGGCGACCTTCCGCATTAAACTGCTGCTCGAAGGCTGGGCCCGCGTGCCGTTGCGGCTGAACAACACGTATCTGGTCAAGGAAGCCTTGTACCGCGGCGAAGGTGAACATTTTGTCGACTACACGGAAGACGGCGACGGCTATGCGTGCTGGATCCGCGGCGCCGCCGACAGCGTGCACACGGTCGAACTCGACCTGCTGGCCGATGTCGAACAACTGGGAGGCGAAAGCCGCCTGCAGCTGCAGACCCCCAAAGTCACTACGGCCCGGCTGGACCTGAATGTGCCCGGCCTGGAGGTCGAAGTCGCCCAGATCGAAGGGGGCGACGTCCAGACCGTCAAGCGCCAGGGCGCTTCGACGCTGCTGCAGATGATCGGCCTCAGCGGCGAATTCCGGCTCACCTGGCGCGACCGCCGGCGGCCATCAGCTCCCCTGGTGACTGAAGCCCGCACCCACATCCGCGTGGAGTTCGACGGCAAACACCACACGCGGAGCGACGCCCGGATCCTGGTGCACGCCTTGAACGGGGCAGTCGAATCGTTCGTGGTGCGCCTGCCTGGCGGGATGAAGCTGGTGCCGCACGAGGAAGAGCTGGGCCAACGACGTTACCGGGCGACGACCCTGTCGGAAGAACGGCGAGTCGCGCTCGGCTTGCCGGAACCGACGCCGCGGGACGGGGATCTGGTCGAGGTGCAGCTCCAGCGAAAATCGGCCGAGCCGGTCGAGGTAGCGCTGCGGGCCGTCAAACTGCGCGAAGCGCCATCCAGCCCCGACGCCCAGCCTACGCTGGTCGAAGCCTCGGGTTTTGAAGTGCTGGGCGCCGCGCATCAATGGGGCCATATCGACGTCGCCCTGGATAGCGAATGGAACGCACACTGGATCGCACAGCATGTGGTGCGGCAGGACAACATTCCGGCCGACGTGCGGCAAAGCGGCGTCGCCGCCCGGTTTGCCTTTTCGCAACAGCCGTGCTCGCTGAAGGTGCGGATCACCCCCAAAGAAACGCGTGTCCGGGTGGAGCCGATCCATCTGCTCTATGTGAGCGCTCGGGAAGTGCGACTGGAAAGCCGACTGCTGTATCGCATTCGCGGCGCCTCGGATCTCAGCATTGATCTGACCGGCTGGCAGGTCGACGCCGTGACGCCGGAAAACCTGATCCAGGCGACGCAGACCGACTTTGAAAACACCAGCCCGCTGACAGTGGTGCTTTCCCCACTAACACAGGAAGCGAAAGACGAACTAGAACTGCGCGTGCTGGCCCGGCAAACCTTGCCGGCGGAAGGCCCCTTTAGCGTGCGGCTGCCGCAACTCCAGGCGACCGCCAGCGCCCCGGCCACCGTGGTCGTGCTGCCCGACGACAACGTCAAGCTGACCGCCCTGCCGGAACTTGCCGTCGGCCTGGACCAGGAGCCGTTGCCGCCGCAACTGGACCTGCCGCAACGGATGCAAACGCCGCTTTACTTTCGGGTGTCCAACTCCGAACAGCAGGCGATCTTCGCCGGTCAGATTGAACTGCGCAAACGGGCCGTTTCCTTGTCGTCGTCGACCCAGCTGGAGCTGGCTTCCGATCAAACCCGGGTGGAACAACGGTTCCAGTACAAGATTGCGCATGAACCTTTATTGCGGGCCGGTTTCTGGGCTCCCCGATCGGTGCTGCAGTCCGGCACACTGAAGTTCCTGCTGGACGACCAGCCGTTGACATGGCAGGCCGTGGAGCCGACGCCGCTCCCTGCTGACGGCTCGACCGACCCGACCTTGCCCGCGCTGGAGCCCGCCGCCATTCCCGAAGGGGCGCTTGACGATTACGAACAGATTGTGATCGACCTGCCCGGCGGGCGCATTCGCGAATGCGTGATCGAGGCTCAATACACCTTGCGGACTCCGCCCGACGAAGGTCAGAACAGTGTGGATTTTCTGGCGCCGTTGCTGCTGCCGGCCAGCCAGTCGGAAACGACCGTCTCGGACTGGCGGTTCCTGGCCCACGCCGAAGAGCATATCAAACTGGACCTGGCGCCTTCCCCGTGGCGGGCCGCCGTCGATGATACCCATGGGTCTTCGACGATCGGCGGGCGATGCGAAGCGCCGTGCAGCACCCTGCCGTTGCGACTGACGTACGCCCTGCGCGAAGCGGGCGCCCTGGTGGTCGACAAGGCCTGGCTGCAGACTTGGCTGTCGCTGCGAGACCGTCGCGACCGGGCCGTGTTCCGTTTCCGCTCCACCGAAGAAACCGTCCGCGTGGTGCTGCCCCAGGCGGCCGACGCCGAGAGCGTGATCGTCGCCGTGGATGGAGACCGGGCCCGTTACCTGATCGAAAACGACGGCCGCACTCTCTCGATCCAGTTGCCGCCGCGACCGGAAGTTTACGACCGCGTGCTGGAGCTCTGGTACGGGTTCCAGGGACGTCCCCTGGTGAACGGCCTGCTCAAAATCAACTGCCCGCGAATCGATGACAGCCGGCGGGTCGACCGCTTCTACTGGCAGCTGTGCCTGCCAGAAGGGGAGCATCTGCTGGTGTCTCCCGCCGGTCTGACGGCGGAACTGGCGTGGCGGTGGCGAGGTTTCCATTGGGGCCGCAGTTCGAACCTGTCGCAGCGCGATCTGGAAGACTGGATTAACGCCAGCCACCAGGCCGACCTGCCGTCTTCGTCAAACCAGTACCTGTTCAGCTCGTTCGACGCCGTGCAATCGACCAGCATTTACACCATGCATCGCCGCTGGGCGCTGCTGATCGCCTCGCTGCTTTCTTTGGGCGTGGGGCTGGCGATGGTGTATGCGCCGTTTCTGCGGCATCCGGCCGCGCTGCTGGCGGCTGCGGTGTTGCTGGGACTGGGGGCGTTCTTTTACCCGGACACGGCCTTGCTGGCCTCCCAGGCGGGCAGCATTGGTTTAGCGCTGGCGGCGACCGCCTATCTGATCGACTGGGGAGTGGCCGGTCGGCGCGTGGTGCGGCCTCTCACGCACTCGGCCGTGGCTCCTGCCCCGCCCGATCCGCGCAGCGGCGCCACGCTCATCAGGCCGGACAGCGATTCCCAGGGAGGCGCCCCGTCGACGCCCGAATACGCCCCGCCGGGAGACGAATCCTGATGCGGTCCGCCTGCAGCTTCCTGCTTCGCGCGCACCGCGGAATCGGGCGCAACCTGCGCCACGCCGCGGGAGCAGACGCCGCGGGCGCTTCCAGCGCCTGCCTGGCCCTGTTGTTCTGGCTGGTGATCGGCGCGGCCACGCCGGCCGTTTGCCAGGCGCCCGGCGGCCCCATCAGCCAGTTCCGGCGGGTGTATGTGGTCGAAGAGGAAGGCTCCAACCAGAACATGGAAGCCGTCGGCATGTCGCGGCGGCCGATGGTCTTTACCCCTTTGCGGCTGGAAGTTTTTGAACAGCTGCTGTCGACCGCCAAAGGCTCTGCCGACGCCCCGGCCGCCCTGCGCGCTTCGATCGCCTCGGCCGTTTACACGGCCCGTCTGGACGACAAGAATCAACTGGTCGAAGGCGAGGCCCGACTGCAGGTCGTCAAATACGGCGAAGAGGCGGCCTCCATTTCGATCGATGGCTGCCGGCTGGCGATCTCCAGCGCCGCCTGGGAAACGCCCGACTCACAACCGTCGATGCCGGCGCTCATCGGCCTGGCCTCCGACGGCTCCCGTTTTCTTGAAGCCCCCGCGCCGGGAACGTTGCTGCTGACCTGGTCCCTCAGCAGCCAGCAGAGCGCCGCGGGAGAGATGATCTTTCCCCTGCACCTGCCCGACTGCGCCAATAACGAACTGGTGCTGGAGTTGCCGCTGGGAATGACGCCCTCGGTCGATTTTGGCGTGGTGCAACAAGTCGAGGCGGAACCGCCCACCGACCTCCCTGCATCCAACGATCCGGCCGATCCAACAGGCGAACCCGCGGCCGATCCAACAGGCGAACCCGCGGCCGATCCAGCGGCGTCCGAGGAAACGACCGACGAGTCGGCCGGACCGCCGACCCAGAAATGGCGCATCCTGCTGGGCGGACGTATCCATAGCGAACTGCGGATCGCCCGTGCTCCCTCCCCGGCGCAGGCCAGCTCGGCCGTGCTGGTGCGACGCCGGTTGAATTACGACCTGTCCGAACGGGGCGCCAGTCTGGTCGCCGAGCTGCGCATCGATTCCGCCGAACGGGGCCTGAAAGAGTTGGTTGTCCAGGCCGACCCGACGCTGCGGCTGATCAGCGCGCAAATGGGGGAAACCGATCTTCCCATCACCGTCATGGAAACGCCGCGACAGTATTTGATCTCCTTCCCTGAACCGCTGTACGGACTCGATCGCGTGGTGCGGCTCAACGGCGTGGCCCCCCTGCCCCAGGGAGAACCCTGGCGCCTGCCGGCCTTTGAAATCCGCGACGCCCAGCGGCTGGAGGGAACCATCCTGGTCCAGGTGCGCGATCCGTTGATTGTCGACTTTGTACAGACCGACGGCGTCCAGCAGTCGGCGGCCGCTTCCGTCGGCGGCGCCGATTCGGGCGAGCGGCTCCGCTTCCAGTGCGTGCGGCCCGACGGCGCCCTGACCCTGCTGCTGCGCAAACGAGAGATCCCGCTGAAATGCGATTGTGCGACCGCCATTCGCCTGGGACCGGCCACCATCGTGGGCCGGCATACGGCCGAACTGTCGACGCCCGAAGGGGAAGTCTTTGAGCTGGAAGCCTACCTGCCGCAGTCCTGGATTATCGACGCGATCGATACGCAGCCGGCCGAAGCGCTGGAGGAATGGTCGATCCCCTCAAGGGGTTCGCAGCGGCAGCTGCTGCGGATGAAACTGGACCGGGCCATCACGCCCGAGCGCCCGCTGCGGCTGGTGGTGCGCGCCCACCAGCGGACCCCGGCTCCGGGCGAAACGATCTCGCTGGAACAGTTACGGATGGCCGACTTCCGGGGCGTGAACGAAACACGTCGCCTGCTGGCGCTGGGAGCGGAACCGCCGCATCAGCTGGAAGTTTCCGGCGACGCCGATGTGCAATGGCTGGATGAAACCCAGCTGAACGCCTCGGAACGGGAAGCCCTGCAGCTCCGCCGGGGAGCACTGCTCCTGCTCGACGACGACGGCGCCCGCGCCCTGTCGGTTTCTCTCCGTAGCGAAGGCGTGCGGTTTTCCGCCCAACTTCAGGCCCGGGCCATCGCCGACGGCCCGCTGCTCCGCATGTCCTACACCATGGGCGTCATTCCGGAAGCGTCGCAGCTGGACCGGGTGCAGGTGCGTTTCTCGCAAGCCTCGGAGGAGCCGTTGCGATGGACGCTGGAAGGACGTCCCGTTGCCGCGGTGCGACTGGAAACCAACGTCGCCGGCGGCGATATGCTGGACGATGGCGAAACCTGGGAAATCACTCTGCCAGAGTCGCTGGATCGCCCGTTCGAACTGACGGCCGAACGGAGCAGCCCGCTGGGAACGGGGCGCCTGTTGTCGCTGCCGTCCTTGCCGGAAGCGGCGACCCAGGCCGGCACGATCCGCATTGGCTCCCTGGGCGACCAGAACATTCAGATCCGTCACCCGCAACTGCGTTCCGCCCCGTCGCTGGATCGCGGAGGCGACGCCAGCACTCCGATCCGCGCGGTGCTCGTTTATCAGCCGTCGCAGAACATCAGCGTGCTGGTCGAACCGACCCGTCCGTTCCAGGATGCGGTCTGGGCGTGGTCGTGCGACCTGGTGACCCGCTGCGGGGCGACGCAGACGGCCTGCTCGGCCGTTTATCGCCTGGAGAACTGGGGGGCCGCGACGTTCTCTTTCCGGCCGCCGGCAGGAGCCGCTTCGCTGACCGTTTTGCTGGGCGATCGAGAAATCGATCCGGTCAACGCCGATGGCCTGTACTCCGTCACCTTGCCGCCGGGACGCCGGTTTCCTCTGGTCGAGGTGCGTTATTTGATCGAAGAACCCGGGCTGGGCGGCGCAGTCCGTGCGTTCGCCCCGGAAACCACGACCGCCGTGCTCTCCAGTCGCTGGACCGCCTGGCTGCCGCCCGGTTTCCAGGCGGTGCCCCGGCATGACTCGCGATCCCCCCTGCGTCGTTTGCTGGGACGGCTGCAGCGCACCGACGGCGAGCGTCCGTTCCGTCTGTTCCAGACCAGCGACTGGGAGAAGTTGATCGGCCAGGAGGAGCAGCAAACGGCCGCCGCCGCCTCGTTGTCGACCTTCCTGATCCAGCTGGGCGAATTCGACGAATCCCGCTTCGCCAAAACCGCCGACGATTTATCCTGGGCGCCCGTGTTCTCTCCGCGGACGTGGCGCGACTTTTTTGAAATGTACCAGCGTCCCCGCAGCACCACGAGCGGGACGAACGGCTCCCAGCAGCAGGCGCCGCCGCTGCCGACCATCTGGATTGATCGCCATGCCCTGGCCGCCTGTGAAATGAGTCCCACCTCGCTGCTGCCCGCGGGCGAGGAACCCTCGCGTTCCCTGGCGGCTCCCGGGGCCGGGAACCGACAAATCCAGCGCGGCGCCTCGGTGCTGGCGGCGGCCAACCTGGCGCTGCTGGCCGGCAGCGATGGTTTGCTGCTGACCTCCCAGAAAGAAGCCGCCCGCCTGCGGGAACAGTGGCGTCCTTCCCTGCGTCCGCACCTGGGCGTGATCCGCCTTGACCGCCAGGGAGAGCTGGCCGCCGGGCTGGCGATACAAACGCCGTACCTGTCCACCAGTCAATGGTTGCGGAACGACGCGGGCCCCGAGAATCCCTGGCGCCAGTCGCCGGAAGCGGCCTTCGCCGCCAATCGCTTCGCCGGCTGGTCGGCCCACCAGTCGTCGGGCGTGGATCTGTCCCGCGCCGTTTTGCGGATCTATCAACCCGCCCAGGTAGAAGCGCTCGCCTGGTCGGCCATGCTGCTCACCGCGGCTTTGGCTGCCTGGCTGCTCCGCCGTCGTCCTTTGTGGCGGATTGTCGTCTGCGTGGGGTTCGGCGCGCTGGCGCTATCGGCTCCCGCTCCTTATGTGGCGATCGCCTCGGGCTCGTTCCTGGGTATCCTGTTCGGCTGCGCGCTGGGCTGGGTCTGGAGCCTGACCCGCGCGGCCCGCGATCCGCTGGACCCGGGTGATACGGTCATCGGCCATCCGATCGCGCCGCAACTGGCCGGTACGACCGTCAGCCGCGTCTTGCTGGGGCTGCTGGTTCTGGCGTTGTGGTGGGTGGGGATCGGTTCGGTCAACCTGGCCCAGGAGCCGTCCAATGCCAAGGGCCGGCCGGTGTACGAGGTGTTCATCCCGGTCGACAAAGATCGGAAGCCGACCGGCATGATCCAGGTTCCCCAGCCGCTGGAAGAAGAACTGCTGCGCGTCGCCCGCGGCTCCAAAGCAGCCACGCGCGACTGGGTGATCGAACGGGTGGTGTACCATTGCCAGCTGGATCGCCAGGGGATCGGCGGCAAGGTCGGCATCGCCCAGTTGTCGGCCGAGTACAGTCTGGTCATCCACCAGCCGACCCAGGTCGAGCTGCCCTTTGAAAAGGTGTACCTGCTGGAAGGGGAGCCGGTGCTGCTGGATAACAGCCCGATCGAACACGGCGCCGACAACGGCACGTTCACCTTTAACGCGCCGACGCCGGGAGCGTATCTGCTGCGGATGGAGTTTCGCCCGCGTGAGTTCTTCCACGGGGACGACTTTACCTCGTTTGAAATTCCGGCCGTCCCCGCGCCCCAGGCGCAGCTGCTGGTCACCCTGCCGGGGAACGTGGCGGCGACTTCGCCGACGGCGCTGGGAGCGACCACCGTCGATCCAGAGACCAGCCGACTGATGATCAACCTGGGCCCGGTCGACCGCGTGTCGCTGCGCTGGCCGACCCAGGGCGGCGACTTTTCTTCGGCTCCGCGGCAAACGGTCGATCAAAGCATCTGGGTGAAGTACCGTCCCAATTCGGTCATTTATGAAACCCACTGCACCTGGCAGATCCCGCCGGGCCGCGTGCTGACGCGCGTCGGCATGACAGTAGATCCGCGGCTGAAACTGCTGAAACTCAGTCCTGATCAGCCCGTCGCCCGCACCACCTCGGTGCTGGACCCGGTCACCGGCATGCAACAGATCGAACTGGAGCTCAATCGTGAGTTTGAACAAGAGCTGAATCTGCAGATCGGCTTTCTGGCGATCGATGGCTCCGGCGTCGGCCTGACGCAGTTCTATCGAATCGACCCGGTCGACAGCGATCTCCGCCGGCGCTGGGTCGGCGTCAGTACGGCCCCCAACCTGAACTTTGAACTGCAGACCGACGCCCCGCTGGAAGCGGTCACCGCCGCGGAGTTCCTGTCCGACTGGGGACCCGCCACGGAACAACCGCTGGCGGCGTACCGTCTGCCGCCGGGGAATGTGGGCTGGCGGGCCACTTTGACCCCGCATCCCACCTCGATTGTCGCGGAACGCTGCGAGGAATGGGTCAGCCTCGACCATCCGGCGGCCCGACTGTTTTTTGAGGCCGATCTCAAAATAGAACAAGGGGAAGTCTTCCAGCATCGTCTGGCCACCGCCGGCGTGCAGGTCGAGCGGATCTCCGTCCAGCGCGACGGAAAAGAAGTCGCCCATCGCTGGTCGCACGACGGCCAGGGCGTCACTACCATCTTCCTGAACGAGCCGCTCTCAGGACGGTACCGGCTGCAGCTGGAAGGGGCGATCCCCATGCCGACCAATACCGAACAGCCCCGCGGTCGGCGCCAGGTCGCGGTCCCGCTGCTGAACCTCGCCGGAGTCCGCTCCGCCAGCGATTGTCGGCTGCACATTTATCGCCGCCAGACGATCGAAGTCCTCTCCGCCGGCGCCGAGAATCTCGAGGTCGAAACGATCGGCGAACCGGGCGATTTTGATCCCACCTGGGGACGTCTGGTTGGCGAATGGACCGCCGCCGACGCCGTGGGCGAGGACTGGATCGCCGCCAGCGCCACCCCGCTAGGCGTCGCCAATTTGCGCGTGTCGTTGAATCTGCCGCAAACGGTCTGCCAGCAGCTGACGACGCTCCGCCGGGAAGACGCCCGCTGGACCGCCGAAGTCGATTGCCGCCTGAACGTGCTTCGCGATTCGCTCGACGTGATCCGCTTCGATGCTCCGCCCGAATGGGACGGACCGTTCACCGTCGATATCCCCGCGACGGTCGAAGTCACCACCATCCCCGGACGCGTCCGGCGCCGGATCACCGTGCGGCCCGAACGACCGCTGACGGGCATGCACCAGCTGAAAATTCGCGGCAAAGTGCGGCCGTTGCCGGGTGAACGGGTCGCTGCTCCTGATATCGTGCCGCTGGATCTGGGCCGCGTGGAACGGTTCCTGGCGCTGCCCCGACGGGTGCAATCGCAACAGTACAACTGGGAAACAAGCGGGCTGATTGAAGACACCCTGCCGGCCCCCTTTACCGAACCTGTCGAACCCGCCTCTGAAGCCTCAACCGAGGCAGCGTCCGATGTGGAGTACACCGCCTGGCGGGTGATCTCCGACCGGGTCAAAGCAGCCATCGACGATGTCGAACAAGGCTCGGGCGAACCGCTCGTCCGGCTGGCCGATGTCTACGTTACGGCCCGGCAGGACGGCTCCTATGTCGGGCTGGCCGCGTTTGACCTGGAACCCGCCAGCCTGACCGCCTGCGAGATGGAACTGCCGATCGGCACGCATCTGGTGCACGTTTCCACCGCCGGATTGCCGGCCCTGCTCAGCGGCGAATCGACCACCGGCTCCCGCTACCGGATCCGCCTGGCGACCGACCACCTGCCCCAGCGGATCGTGGTCTTGTACACAGGCGACGACTCCCGCCAAGGGGACGCATTTGGATACAGCTCTCCCACGCTGGTCGATATTCCGGTCGACCGCACGCTCTGGACGGTCTTCGGTCCTGGCGACGCGGGCGCAGGGGTCGAGATCGGCGAAGGCAGCGGCGTCGCCGTGGATCTGGTGCGACAGGAACAGTACCGCTGGCAGGCGCTGTCCACCCTGCTGGAACGGGCTGACAACGTCCTGCTGGAAAGCGAACAAGTCCAGGCCGAATCCTGGCGACAGCCCTGGCTGGCTCGCTCCGTCGACATCCAGGAACGCCTGCAGCAGATTGAAGACAGCGCCGCCAACCAGCTGCTCGATGCGGCCGTCGATGGACGAAAAAAGGCGACCCAGTCTCCCCTCCATGCGAGGGAACGCCTGTGGATGCCGCTGGAAGTATGGCGATCGCTCGACCCGTTCAGCCGGCCGGTCCGCAGTACGTTCGCCGGCGCCATGCCGAAGATCTCGGTGGCTTACCCGGCCCTGGATCAGGGCTACTGGCGGCCCCTGTTCTGGATCGCCCTGTTGATCCTGGCGGTGTCGCTGGTCGAATGGCTGATCAGCCGCACTTGGCTGTACGAGCTGGTGCTGCAGTGGCCGCACGCCCTGGGCGTGGTCGCGGGGATTGCCTGGTGGCTGTTGCTGTCGCCCAGCGTCGTCGGCCTGGCGATTGTGGGCTTGAGCCTGGTGCTGGCCTTCGCCAGTCCCTGGCGCGGCCTGCGTCCGCCTTCTCCCGGCGTTTAAAACCCACCGCCTGCGACGGAGCGTTCGTTCCCGCGGGGCGGCCCAAGGCGGACCGGGAGAAGGCGCTTGATTTGACCGGGGGTTGATCTTCACCCCGCGTCAGCCGGCTTGCAGCCCTTTTCCCGCCGACGTCGCCGCTGGGGTTGATGCTGCGCGGTTGGACGCAGATCGCGGCAACTGCTGTCCGTATCAGTTGATACGTCCGAAGGAGGCGACCAATCAGGAACCAGCGGCGGCCGCTGCCGGTGCGAGGATCGCCCCACGAAGCGAAGAAATGGCCATTTGATACCACACGTCCGTTTCCCTCAGGCGTTTCTCCGTTCGACGGTGGAAGCGGTACGACGCCTGGTGTGCGCCGCTCTTTTGCCTGCGACGACCGCTCCGCTGAAAGCCGGCAATTGCCAACGGGCAGAAGTGCGCCTTGGCCGCCCTTCTTCGCCATTTTCCTGGCAGAGCACGTCCCGACAAAAGGGAAGTTTTCCTCTACATTGGCGATCGCGTCGGTTATCAGTCGCTCGTTTTCGGGGTTAACCCTGAAGGGGATGCCCGACAGACGGGTTCCTCGTCGCCGCTCTGCCCTGGCGTTTTTGTTCCTTTGTTTCACGGCAAATGTTTCCTATGGCTCGCACGCTCGCACGCACCATTGAAGAGCTGGACCAGGCCGGACGGCTGGTGCGCATCGAGTCCGAGGTCGACCCCTTCCTGGAAGCGGCGGAAATCCAGCGGCGCGTCTATCGGTCAGGCGGTCCTGCCGTCTATTTCAGTCGACTGCGGGGCTGCCGTTTTCCGGCCGTTTCCAACCTGTTCGGCACGATCGACCAGGCCCGCTTTCTGTTCCGCCATACGCTGGAATCGGTCCGCCGCCTGATCGAACTGAAGATCGACCCGAACGAGTTCTGGCGCCGGCCGACCCGCTACTGGAAGGCGCCCTGGGCCGCGCTGGGCATGCTGCCCAAAGTGCGGCGCGGTCGCTTGCGCTCCTGGCAATCGATCCGCGTGGGCGAGCTGCCGCAGATTGTCTCCTGGCCCGACGACGGCGGCGCGTTCATCACCCTGCCCCAGGTTTTCAGCGAGAACGTCGAACAGCCCGGCGTGATGCATTCCAACCTGGGCATGTACCGCGTGCAGCTTTCCGGCGGGCAGTACGCCCCCGACCAGGAGATCGGCCTGCACTACCAGATTCACCGCGGGATCGGCGTGCATCATGCGGCCGCCCTGCGACAGAACAAGCCGTTTCGCGTCAATATTTTTGTCGGCGGAACGCCCTCCATGACGCTCGCGGCCGTGATGCCGTTGCCGGAAGGGATGTCGGAATTGACTTTCGCCGGGGCGCTGGCTGGCTTTCGTATCCCACTACTGGCCGAGCCCGACCGTCTGCCCGTTTATCGCGACGCCGACTTTATTATCCGCGGCGTGGTGGAGCCCAACAGACTGTTGCCGGAAGGCCCCTTTGGCGACCACCTGGGCTATTACAGCCTGGCCCATGACTTTCCCGTGCTGCGGGTCGAGGAGGTGCTGTGCCGGGCCGACTCCGTCTGGCCGTTCACGGCCGTCGGTCGTCCCCCGCAGGAAGACACCGTCTTTGGCGAGCTGATCCACGAACTGACAGGACCTGTCATTCCAACCGTGCTGGCGGGCGTCCACGCCGTACATGCGGTCGACGCCTCGGGCGTGCATCCGTTACTGCTGGCGATCGGCAGTGAACGTTACACGCCGTACCGCCGCGACGATCGACCGGCCGAACTGCTCACGCAGGCTTCCGCCATTCTGGGCCAGGGGCAAATGTCGCTGGCCAAGTATCTGTTCATTGTGAACCGCGACGACGACCCTGAACTCCACATTCACAACGTCGCCGCGTTTCTTCAGCATGCGCTGGCCCGCGTGGACTGGCGGCGTGATCTGCACTTTCATACCTGCACCACGATCGACACCCTGGATTACTCCGGCGACGGTTTCAACGCAGGTTCCAAAGTGGTGATCGCCGCCTCCGGCCAGCCGCGGCGCGCCTTGCCGGCGCAGCTGGACTTTGACCCGCAGTTGCCGGACGGGTTCTCCCGGCCGCTGTGCCCGTTGCCTGGCGTGCTGGTGGTGCAGGCTCCTGCATACGCCAGCGCAGGACGCGACACGGCGATCGAAGAATGGACCCGCCAGGTTGCGGCCGACGCCCCGCTGAATCGTTTTCCGCTGGTGCTGGCGGTCGACGACAGCGAGTTCACCGCCGCCAGTTTGAACAACCTGATCTGGGTCGCCTTCACGCGGAGCAACCCGGCCCGCGATCTGCATGGCGTCGGTTCCTTCACGCGCGACAAGCACTGGGGCTGTGAAGGCTCGCTGATTCTCGATGCTCGCCGGAAACCGCATCATGCGCCGCCCCTGATCGAAGACCCGGCCGTCATGAAAAAAGTCGACGCCCTGGCCGCCCGGGAACCGGCGATCGGCAAGTACCTGTAAGCCGGCCCGCTGCCTGCCTGGCGGATTGCTGTCAGGAGATTCGCCGTTCGGGCTATCGCCGGCGGGGGGATCACCCTTAGAATGGTGGGCGGATGGACCGAAGAGTTGCTGCGCCCGGCTGGGATGACGGCAGGCTCGAAGCATTGCTGCGATACGCGCGGAATGCGGCGGAACAGGAGTTTGTTGCAAAAGGGGCGCACTGCTTTGAAAGTTGTGATTCTAGGGACGGCCGGCTATCGACCGAACGATCACCGCCAAACGACCTGCGTCATGCTGCCGGAATCGGGAGTCCTGCTGGATGCTGGCACCAGTATCTATCGGGCGGCCGAGTATCTCACCACCGATACGCTGGATATCTTCCTCAGCCACGCTCACCTGGACCATATTTTTGGGCTGACAGTGCTGCACGATCTGCTGCACCTGAGGCCGTTATCGCGGGTGACGCTGCATGCCGAGGCGGAGAAGCTCGCCGCCGTGGAACAGCACCTGTTTCATCCGTCGCTGTTTCCGGTTCGCCCGCCGCTGGACACCGAGATCCTGGCTGCCGAGGTGCAGCTGGCCTGCGGCGGCCGGTTGACGAGCTTTCCGGTCGTGCATCCCGGCGGCGCCCGCGGCTACCGGATCGACTGGCCCGACCGCAGCCTGGCCTATGTGACCGACACCACGGCCAACATCGACGCCCCCTATGTACAGCATATCCAGGGAGTCGACCTGCTGATCCATGAGTGCCATCTGCCCGACGGCAAAGACAAGTTCGCCCGGCTCACCGGTCACAGCTGCCTGACTCCCGTCGCCCAGGTCGCAGCCTACGCGGAAGTCGGCCGGGTCGTCCTGATCCACATGAACCCGCTGGCCGAAGGGGACGACCCGCTAGGGGTCGACAACGTCAAGTCGATCTTCCCCCACATCGAAGTCGCCCGCGACCGGCAAGAATTTGAGTTCTAACGCGGAGCGCTTTGGCAGGGGACGCGGAGCGAATTACTACCTGATTCTGGTTCGTCGTTGTGCGAACCAGCCGGCGCAGAAAGTCGACTTTCGCTCCGCGAAAGTACGCGTCCTTTCACGGAGTGAAAGGCGACTGACCGGCGTCTGTCCTTCCTTAAAACGACGAACGAGGATCGATCAGTTATTCCTTTCACGTTCCGAGCAAAAGGCGACTGACCGTCGACTTTCGTCAGATAAAAATTCCTCGCGCCGTGAATCTACACGCTGGTCGTTTGCTCACTTGGCTGGGGCGTTGTGGCGGCGGGGCGCAGGCCGGGCTGCTTGCGGTGGTAGATCGCTTCGATCAGCTCTTCGTAGCCGACGACCATCCGTTCCAGCGACCAGCGGTCGACCACCTTGCGACGACCGGCCGATCCCAGGGCGGCGGCCAGCGCCGGGTCCGATAACAGGGTGTAAGCCCGGGCCGCAATTTCATCGGCGTGGCCCGGTTCGGCCAGATACCCGGTGACGCCAGGCTCGACGCTTTCGGCCACCGAACCGACGCGGGTGGAAACGACCGGCAGGCCGGTCGCCATCGCTTCCAGGATGGAAACCGGATTCGCCTCGTTGTGCGAAGTCAGCAGGAACAGGTCCAGCGCCGCCAGCAGCTCGGGCACATCGGAACGGGACCCCAGAAAATGCACGTGCGATTCAATCGGTCGTCCCGCCACGGCGGCCGTCAGCTTCTCCCGTTCGGGTCCGTCGCCCACCAGCAGAAAGTGGGTCTCCGGCAGGTCATGCTGCAGCAGCGCGGCCGCCCTCAGAAAAAGAAGGTGATTCTTCTCCGGCCGCAAGGCGGCCACAATCCCGACCAGCGGAGCGTCGGCCGGAATGCCCAGCTCGGCGCGGAGTCGGGCCCGTTGCTCAGGCGCGGGTCGAAAGCGTTGCACGTCGACGCCGTTGGGGATCACGTGGACTTTCTCGGCCGGGAACTTTTCGTTCTCGACCAGGTGCCGGCCATGCTCGCTGGCAACGCCAATAAAGCCGTCGGTGATCGGCGTCAGCCAGCGATTCAAACGGCCCACGCCGTCTGGCCAGCCGGTCGAGTGCAACGCCGACAACACGACCGGGCAGCCCGCCCGCCAGGCGGCCAGGCGTCCCCAGAACATTTTATCGCCGGCGCCGACGGTCACCACGGCGTCGATCCGCCGGTCGCGCAGCAGGTTCGTCAAACGGCCCAGCACGCGGCAATCGTACTTGCCGCCCAGCAGGCCATGGTGCACCGGCATCTCCTGCGCCAGTTCTTCGCCCAGCGGACCGAGCTCTTTCAGGCAGCAGATTTCCGGCTGGATGCGGGTGCGATCCAGGCGGCGAACCAGATTGACGAGCAGTGTTTCCGCCCCGCCGATCGGCATGCTGGTGATCAAAAACATGGTCCGCAAGGGACGCGTTTCCGTCGCAGACGTTACGGTTGATTGTCGGGACATGACGAGAGCCTTGTACGGTGTCGAAGTTTGTCACAAAGCAGGCGGAAAGCGGCGTCGAGCTCGACCCGATCCTCCTGCGAAAAATACCAGCGGTACGGCATGGCCAGCAGCACGAACGCCAACAAGCCGATCGCCCCCGGCAACGGCCCGCCCAGCAGCAATATCGGCAACAGCGCCGCGCACCAGCCGCCGCAATCCATCTTCATGCCGCTGCGACTGCTTAACCCCAGCAGCAGCACCAGGGCGGTTGCATTGGCCGCGGCCGTCGCCGCCACGGCGCCCGGCAGTCCCCACCAGGGAACCAGCACGGCGTTAAGCGAAAAGTTCAGGATCAATCCCAGGAACAGCGCCAGGCTGGCGAGCTTTGCTTTCTCGGCGCACCACAGATAGTTCTGCGTCACGATGAGCAGGCTGAACCACACGCAGTAAGCCGTGGTGCCCGGCATCACCGCCAGCCCTTCGGCGTAACGTCCATTCAGCGCCCAGGCGAACAGCCAGGGCGACCCCAGCAGAATCCCCACGCCGGCCAGCGTGAATCCCAGCGATAACAATTTGAGCGCCAGCAGCACGCGCCGGGCGACCAGCTGCTGGCGGCCGACTTCCCATTCGTGCGACAGGTACGGCAGAATCACCCCGCCCAGCATGCCGGCCAGGCTGACCAGCAACAACGGCGTCACGCGACTGCTGTGGTACTGCCCGACCAGACTCTGCGCTAGCGACGTATCGCCCTGGGCAAAGTGCAGAATCATATAGCGGTCGGCCGCATCGAACAGATTGGAGAGCAGATTGATGACCCAGACCCAGCCCGCAAAAGGGATCAGCTTGCTCCACAGATCGCGATGCGAAAGCGCGGTTTCGGTCGTTCCCGACAGCGAGCTAAAGCAGCTCCGTGTGAACCAGATCGCCGCCGCCATTCCGCCCAGACAGGCAACCACATAAGCCGTAACCAGGGAGCTGACTCCGCCGCCAAACCCGGCCAGCAGGGAAACGCCCAGCAGCGTAAACAGCATGCTATGGACAAACTGCATGACCGACGACGCCCTGACCTGGCGGAGTGCGATCAGCAGCTCGTTGATAAAATTGAAAACGATCGCACAGGCCAAAGCGACGGCCAGCCAGCGGACCAGACCGCCCAGCGAACGCTCTTTGAACACCACCCAGGCGGCGGCCTCGCTGGCGCAAAACAGGAGGGAAACGCCCAGCAGACCCAGCAAGGTGGAAACGATCGTCGTGCGCCGCAGGAACGGCCGCAGTTGCCCGCGACGATGATAATACTCGGCGTAACGGCCAAAGGATCCCGGCAATCCCAGTACAGCCAAAGGCGCCGCCAGCATCAGAAAGCTGAACGCCAGCGACCATTGTCCCAGCTGTTCATCGGTCAGCAAGCGACAGAAAACGACGTTCCGGCCAAAGCCAATCAAACGCTGCAGGATCGTCATCGCCAGCATGAACGCCATGCCCAAGGCGAGCGAATCGGTGGGCAGCGAAACGGGCGAACCTGAGTCAGCTGGGGTGACTGATCCCGCCTGGTCCGAAGGTGCATTCATGGCGGCAGCAAGCGAAAGAAAAATCCCGGAAAGATACGTCCCGCATCGGGAGTCTTCCCAGGCAAGCCGGAAGGAAGTCTGCTGCGGTCCTTAGAGACCACAGGCAGCGCCGGCGGGTCGAATCCGCCTGGCCGGCGGCGCCCGCTTGTCGCCTTGGCTACCAGGGTGAGGGGAAGGCGACGTCCGACGCGGGTGCGAGAACAAAGGTGTCAATCAAGCGTCAGACGCCGCCTCGCCATCACTCGTGGCGTCGGCCAACACACAACTCTAGGTTGCAAAAAAGGGCGCGCGCGCAGAAAGTTGGGGCGACAGAAAAAAGAGCGCCCGTTCGCGGCCGAAGGGATCGCGGTTGCTGTGGCGAATGGCATTCAATCCGCGTAACTCTTTATTCTTTGCCGGGTTGGTGGCTGTGACGGGGCTTGGTCATGAGCTTGTACGGATTGGGCCGGCGTTTGCGGACTCGCGGTTCGTAGCGGTCCGGGCGATTGCCAACGACATGCTGCAAGCAGCAATCATAAAACACGTCGCAGAGCGGATCGGCGTCCCCTGTCATGCACAACACCGGCAGCAACTCGTTAAGCGTTTGCATCGTCCCCTTAAAGCTGATTTGCCAGGGTTGCACGTCGCCGCGGATCGCTGCCTCGCACATCATCTGACGGACCAAGTTATAGGCCGTGAAGTGAGCTCGGATTTCGTTCCGCACACGATGGGGTTGCTTGCAGCGCAAGTGGTCCATTTGCATCACCGTTTTCAACGATCTTAGATTTAATTCTGCTTGCCACCGCCGACGATAAAGAGCCGCCAGATCCTCCTTGTTGTACTCGATGTCGTCGAGCAAGTTGGTCACAATGATGACCTCACGCGTGCGAAAGCCGGGCGTGGCGATCCGCACCCGGATCTCACGCAGTGTCAGGAATACGTCATAGCCGGCGTACTCTTCTGCGGTCATCCAGGCAGGCCGTGGCGGCTTGTCCCAGAACACCGCGTGTTCGTCTTTGCTGTAGCGCACGCCGGTGCGGAAATCGGTCCTTCGCGATTGATGTTTTCGCAGCACCACATGCACCCCTCGGGCCAGCTGCCGGGCGATGTCGAACCAGCCAGAATAGGCTCGATCTGCGAGATAAACGTCGTCTTCTTCGAGGATTTTGTCGATCTCACGGAACAGGCTGACCTCGGCCGTCAGCTTGCCTTTATAGCGACCCATGGCGGCTTCCAGCACGACGCCGGTGGCCAGGCCGAAGAAGACCACCATCCGCATGATGGGAAATCCACAGCCGGGTTTTTGCCCCGCCATTTGCGGATAGGCTTCTTGGTTTTCAGGAGTGTCAGCCATTGTCAGCGTGCAACCGTCGCCGACGATAACGCGATGTCCTCGCCAGAGCCATTGATCGGGGACGGAATCTTCGATCGCGGCGCCAGAATCTGTCACCAGGCGGTGCATGCCGGCTTCGTTAAGTTTGTCTCGCGCCATGCAGTAGGCGCCGCTTAGAGCGGCAGGAATCGGCAGGCCTTTAGCGGCGCGAAAGGCGATCAATTTGGCAACCGCCTGGACGCAGTTGTGGCCGGAAGTGAGGGTTTGCGAGAGGAACACCCAAACGGTGACGGCGGTGTCGTAAATTCGCGCGGAATCGAGGATTGTACTTGCGTCGCCAAAGCTGGATCGGATAGTCTGTTGATCGATCAGCGCAGCGAAGAACAGTTGATCATCACGTCGGGCCGCAGCCAACCGCGAGCGAAAAGAATCGAACATCGAAGGGGCCTCCTTGCCTTTGAGAATTTGAGCGTTCCCAAAGAATATGCCCGCGAGGCCCCTTCCTTGTCGATATCAACTTATCCGCTAGCCCGAGAAGGACTTAGGCGGATTGAGTGCCATTCGTTGCTGTGGCGGAGTTCGTGGATTAGCGGCCCAACAGGACGAATGCAAACCACTCGAAAGGGGTGATAGTATTCACCACCCCCCCGGGCTGGGAAATGTTGGCGATTTTAACGATCAGGTTATTTACAGCGGGTAATTCTTTTCTCTATGATGCCTCTGCAAATTCCCCCCCTCTTTTCCTCGGAAGGACAATCATGGTCTGCAAGCGTATTGGTTTGTCGGTTGCCGTTCTCGCCGTGTCGCTGCTTTTCGTTTCGACGGAAACCGCGCAGGCCCAGTCCCGCGTGGAGCGCACCTATCTGCGATTGATCGAAAATATCACCAGCAACTTTGAGAAGGGGGCGGAACGTCTTTGCTCATCGGCAGTCCGCGCCGTCAACGCCACGGCTCGCCGCAGCCCGTCGGCCGCCGCCCGGCTCGCCGCCAGCTATGTCAATTCGGCCAATCACGCGTCCACGATCGCGATCCGGACCGTCCAGCAGCTCGGACGTGCTTTGCCGAGTTCCCCGACCATCGACGCTGCCCTGCTGGATGCCCAGGCCCGCATCGCGGCCGCACGCGACGCCTGCATCGCGATGATCCAGGCCGCCGCCGCAGGCCCGACCACCGCGTAGTCTGGCGACCACCGGAACGAGGCGATCGTTCTGCAGAAAAGCAATAGAAGGCGGGCGTCGGCGCCCGCCTTTTTCTTTAACCGATTGTCCGCGATCGCCTGGTCCCACAGGGACGCAGCAGATCGTCTTTACAGATCTTGCGGCTCGGCCGCATAGCGCTGGCTGATCAGCGGCGAGGGCGCCAGGGATCCCGTGGCTGTCGCGTACTCGTACCGGGGAACGCCCCGCTTGCGGGGATCAATCGTGAGCCAGTTCTTCAACCGCAGCAGGTCCGGGTCGCCGTGGATCCGCTGCAGATGGTACGGATCGTCGCCGGGAAAGTTGTAACCCCCGTACGCCGAGCAGACGCCAAGCAGACCCTGTTCCTGGGCCAGGGCGAACACGCGTCGATTCAAATTCCGCGGCAGGCCGAACGGAAAAGCAAAGTACCGCACCGGTCGCCTGATCAGGGCCGCCAGTTGCCGGGTGGAAGTGACGACCTCGTCCAGCAGCACGCTTTCGTCGTCGATCGCCCCCAGGTCAGGATGCGTCCGCGTGTGCGCGCCCACTTCAATCCCCGAGGCTGCTATCGATCGCAACTGCTCGACCGTGTTCGGCTCCAGCGGTTCGCCCCGAGCCACGTCGTGCGGAAACGGATGCCGGTGCTCCACGTTGCCCAGCGTCACAAAATAGGTGCACGGAATGCGTTCCTTCACCAGCAACGGCAAGGCGAACGCACAATTGTCGGCATAGCCATCGTCGAACGTAATGCTGACCGCCGGACGCCGGTTCTCGCCCGAGCGGATCCGTGCCTGGGCCTCTTCCAGCGAGACCAGGTCAAAGTGACGCTGCAGCCAGGCGATGTGCCCCGCAAAGTCGGCCTGCGAGATGGTCCAGTCGTTCGGGCAATCGTCGGCGACGCGGTGGTAAAACAGGATCGAGATCGGCGCCATGCCGCGCTGGCGGTCCCACGCATTCCACAACGCCCGCAACGGCTGCGAGCCGTAATAGTACGCCCCCAGCAAGGAGCGTTTACCGATCGATAAGGCGGCACTCGCCATTAGTGCATCCCTGTCAGGTTAAGCCCTGCTTTGACGAGGCTCTTGACCGTGTCGCCCGCCAGCCAGACGCCGTGGCGCAGTTGCGAGGAAGTCGAGTCGGCCGCAATCCGCAAGTCGACGCTGGGTCGCGGCTCTGCGCGAAAGTGGGCTTTGTACGGTTCATCGCCGCGGCAAAAGTCAAACGCCCGGCGGCCCTGCTCCATCGCCCTGCGGATCGTAGCGATCATGATCAACCGGCCGGACTCTTCGTGCAGATAGTCGGGATCGACGCCGGACTGGTAGGCATAGGACACGCCGCCTCCGGAGAGATGAATCTCGGCGGTGACGGGTCGTCCTTCGACCTCGACCCAGTGCAGCTCGATCTGGCCGGTGGGAAACATCCGCTCGGCCGCTTCGTGGAGAAAGCCGGAGAATGCCTTGCTGGCGAAGCAGCCGGGTTCGCCCAGACTGCGACGACGACGCTGGTGCTGATCGACCAGAATCTCCATCCCCCGCTGCAGCTCCTCCGGTGAACTGGCCGTGTGCAGCTGGGCCCGGCCCGATTCAAAGGCGTTCTTCCACAACCGGCGAATCTGCTTGCGGTGGGACTTGGAAAGCGCGGCCAGGTAGTCGTCCCAGTTATCGGGCAGTTCAATCCGCCAGCAGTTGTCGGCTTCTTTTCGGTTCACCGCGTTGCCGTTGTCGACCAGATTGCCGACCAGTTTGGCGGCGACGCAGTCGGAGGTCGATACGCCGGCCAGTTCCAGCACGTCCCATTCGCGATTGTTCCGGGTCAACCAGGAAGCGACGGCGGTGGTGGCCGCTTCGGCCGTGTCAGAAGTTGTCAGCAGGCTCAGGTAGTCGGAACAGACCTCGCCCGATCCCAGGAATTGCAGCACCTTGCCGCGACCCGCATGCCGGCTGCGGCGCCAGGGCGCCAGTCCGATCAGGGTGTTCTGCTCATCCCGAACGGCCAGCACAAACAGCTCGCCTTCGTGGTAATGCTTCCACCAGGTCGAAAGCCAGGCGAAGGAACGGAAGGGAACGTCGCGGGTCAGGCTGTCCCACTCGCCTGCGAGCCCCGCCAGGGAGGCGTCGTCGGTAATCAAGTCGATGTGCATGAAACGAAGGGGCGGCACAAAAGTAAAGGGCTCAAGGAACAGGACGCACAAACTCGCGGCGGGGCCCGGGCTGCAGGAACGCAGGATCTCCCCGCGGCGCACGTCCAGGCAAACGCGCCTGCTTAACTCTTCCATACTGGGGGAAGAAAGCAAACCAACGGGGCAAAATGTGCGGATCCCGGCGACTGGCCGGCAGCGTCCGCCCGCGTGGCTTTTTAACGACGTGAGGTTTTTTGGCGAAACGCCTGTTGCTTTCCGGCAACACGAACGTCCCCCGACCCGCCGCAACGAACGGCGCCGGGAGCGCGACAGGATCGCCTGCAACCTGTTGATTGACAATCAGTTGCATCACTCTCGCCAAGGCGGCTGGAAAATTCTTCGTGCGTCCTGGCGCCGATTTTGCCCTGTTAGGGCTTCGGATTGCACCCTTTCTGCGAGAGACCGACGCTCATGCCGCATGCCGCTCAACCTGTGATTAATCTTCCCCACGTTTGCCGCCTGCTATGGGCGCATCGTTGGATCTGGATGACGCCCACGATGCTGCTGGGCGTGGCGGCACTGGCCTATGCCCTGTTGAATCGCGATCCTTGGGAAGCTTCCCAGGCGATGCTGATTCGCGATGAGGCGGTCGGCAGCCTCGCCCGTCTGGGACGCTTTGATACGCCCGAGTCGCGGAAGTCGGCCCAGGAGATGGTCCTGGAAGTGGCCCGCAGCCGGTCGGTCCTCCGGGAGGCGCTGCTGGAAGTGGGCGCTCCGCCTCGTCGCCGCAGCAAAGCGGCCTGGCCAACCGAAACCGAGATCGCCGACACGCGCAAAACGGTCGCCGTGAAAGCGCCCAGCGGAACCGAATTCGGCAAGACGGAACTCTTCTACCTGCGGGTGAAAGACAAGGATCGCGACCGGGCGATTCAACTCGCCAGCTCGATCTGCCGCCATCTCGATGTCCAGCTGCGCGAAGTCCGCGACCAGCGTTCCGCCAGCATGATCGACGAACTCACCCGCACCCGCAACCTGGCGGCCGACGATCTGCAGGCGTCGACCGAGAAAATCTCCGCCGTCGAAGTCGAAGTCGGCGGCGACCTGGGCGAACTGCGTTTGCTGACGGAAACGTCCGCCGGCGACAGCAACATGCGGCAAACGCTGGTCGGCATCGACGCCGAGCTGCGACTGGCCCGCACCAAACAGCGCACCGAAGCCCACCTGCTGGAACTGATCACAGCCGCCCGGCACAATCCGCAAGTGGTGGTCGATATGCCGACCGAGATGCTGACCGCCTTGCCGGCTTTGAAACAGATCAAGGACAACCTGGTCACAGCCCAGTTGAAACGGGCCGAACTGCTGGCCAGCCGCACAGATCGTCACCCGATGGTGCAGAACGCCACGGAACAGCAGGCCGAGATCGAGGCCCAGTTGCACCGGGAACTGGGCGCCGCCGCCAGCGGGATCCTGGCCGGGATCGAAGTCGGAGCCACCCGGATCCGCTCGCAGATGGAACAGCGCTCGAAGATTGAGAAACGGATGCAGCACCTGGCAGCGATCAGGGCCAAATATTCCAACCTGAGTTCGGCCGTGAAAAATCGCGAAGAGCTGGTGAAACTGGCCGAACAGAACCTGAATAACGCTCGGGCCAATCAGGCCGGGGCGGCGGCTGCCAGCCTGATCACCCTGATCGACACCCCGGTGACGGGCGACAAGCCCGTCGGTCCGCGGAAAGCGTTCGTCGTGCTGGGCGGTCTCGGCGGCGGTCTGATGGCGGGACTGGGCCTGCTCTTTCTGCTCGTTCCCATCGACCTCGCCGGTCCGGCGCCGACCTCCACCTTGATTGTCAACGGCCGCCCGCTGGAATCGGATCGGCGGGTTCCCGAACGGAAACAGCGGGGCGGGCTGCGGCTGCGGGACGCTCTGGCCAAAATTCAAGAGAACCAGTCGGGAATTTGGACCTAGAGTTGTAAGGAGTCGTCCGCCAGCGCCCGGCCTTCGCGCCGGGCGGCGATGACTGTGTGTCGCCCAGGCCCGTCCTTGGCGGCCGCCGCGGTCGACTAGCCTGCAACCTGATTTATCGTTACTTTCCCGACAATCGCCATGTCCGCTTTAATCGCGATTTTTGCCGTCGCCGCTGTGGTGTGGGGCATTATCTTCACGCTGCGGGGATCGCTGCTGGCCGGTTGCGTGATCTATATGGTCACCGCCAGCTGTTTCGGGCCAAACTTTCTGACGATCGAAGCCGGCATTACCCTGTCGCTGGACCGAATTTTCTTTGTCGCACTGGTCGGCGTGTATCTGGTGCAGTGGCGCCTGGGGATGCTGGACCCGAAACCGCTGACGAAGATCGACGGCATTCTGTTTGCGTTTATCGGCTGGCTGACGATCAGCACCTTTACGCACGACTGGCACGTCGAAGGGCCCGGCTCCACGCCGATTGTGCAGCATCTGCTGAACGGCTACCTGATTCCGCTGGGCGTCTTCTGGATGGCGCGGCAAGCCCGCCATACCGAACAAACGGTCACCCTCATCCTGGCCGGCATGACGGCCTTTGGGGCGTACCTGGCGCTGACAGGCGTCTTTGAATCGCTCGGCATGTGGTCGCTCGTTTATCCCACCTACATCCGCAATCCGGAACTGGGCCTGCACTTTGGCCGAGCCCGTGGGCCGATGATCCAGTCGGTCAGCTATGGGGTGTACCTGGGCACGTGCCTGCTCTGCGTGTACCTGCTGCGGGAGCGAATGAAGAACTACGGCTGGGCGATGGCCGCCATGATGGGACCGCTGCTGGCCGCCGCCATTTTTCTGACCAAGACCCGCTCTGTCTGGCTGGGGGCCGCGACCGGTTTGCTGATTGTGCTTTGCCTGTCGCTCAAGGGACGCCTCCGCATCGCCGTGCTGGGAACCGCCATCGCGGGCGGTCTGGTTGTCGGCGTGATGAAGATGGACGCCATCATGGGGCTGCAACGCGAAGGCACCGTGGAAGACACCCACAAATCGACCAGTATGCGCGGCAGCTTTACCTATGTCTCGTGGAAAATGTTCCTCGACCGGCCGTTGCTGGGCTTTGGCTTTGGCCACTTTGTGACCTCCAAACTGCCGTACCTGGGCGATCGCTCGGTCGACATGCGGCTGGAAGATATCCGCGATTACTCGCACCACAGCACCTTTCTGGCGGTCCTCACCGAGACCGGGCTGATCGGTTTCGCCTTGTTCCTGGCGCTGCTGGGCGGCTGGGCCCATGCGGCCTGGCGAATCATTCGCCATGACCGCGCTCCGCCCTGGGTGCAGCGGCAAGGGCTGCTGATGCTGGGCGTGCTGGGTGTCGTGTTCTGGCAGATGATCGGCCACGAGATCACCTTCACCCCGCTGGACCAGTCGCTCATTTACTGCGTGGCCGGAGTCGCAGTCGGGCTCGACGCCAAAGCCCGCGCCAAAGAACGAGAAAAGGCGACCGCCGCCTGGCGACCACCCGCCGGCGCCGAACTGGCCCGGTAGCCGTATGCGTTCCCCGCCAGCCGCCGACGGAAATGTTCCCCCTTGCAATCTATGAAGTTCCTTGAGTTATCCGCCATGACGACCGAACGTATCCGCCTGTTTGGCATTGAAATCGACCCGCTCACCCGCGAGCAAGCAGTCGACCGCGTGTACGCGTGGATCGAGAACCCCGACGGCAAGTGCCGGTTTGTGGTCACGCCGAATGTCGACCATACGGTGATGCTGCAGCACCATGCGACCTTTCGCAAAGCGTACGACGACGCCGATCTGGTGCTGGTCGACGGCATGCCGGTCGTCCTCGCCTCGCGCATGCTGAAAAAACCCGTACCGGAACGAGTGACGGGCGCCGATCTGACAATCGATCTGCTGGCCGCCGCCGCCCGGAAAGAACGCCGGTTGTCGGTCTTTTTTCTGGGAGCCGCCGACGGCGTCGCCAACCGGGCCGTCAACAATGTCGAACGCACCTGGCCCGATGTGTACGCGGTGGGCGCCTACAGCCCTCCGATCGGCTTCCAGAACGACGAACAAGAGAACGATCGCATCCTGGCGATGATCGACTCCGCCAACCCCGACATTCTGGTCGTCGGACTTGGCGCCCCTAAACAGGAATTGTGGGTCCACGCCCACCAGGATCGGATCAACGCTCGGGTCGCCTTATGCGTCGGCGCCACCATCGACTTCCTGGCTGGCGAGAAATCCCGGGCGCCGCTGTGGATGCAAAACTACGGCCTGGAATGGTGCCATCGGGTCATGACGGAGCCGAAACGCCTGGCCGCCCGCTACGCCCACGACGCCTGGATGTTCCCCAAACTCGTCTGGTGCGAGTGGTGGTATGACACGCGCGCTTAGAGCACGCGCGTAGAATTACCGCGGGATTCTGGTGCGTCGTTCTGAGGAAGAACAGACGCCGGACAGTCGACTTTCACCCCATGAAAGATCGCGTTCTTTTGCGGAGCAAAAGACGACTTGCCGTCGACTTCCGTCAGTTTCGGCTCTCCCCCTGCTGACCGGTCTTATCGGGAGCACCCGTACCACCTGTGGCCAGGGGCGGCTATATTTCGCTACGGAGAATCGGGCCAATTCCGTCAGCGAACGACCAGAGCAGTGACGATGAAGGATCACGAAGCCGGCAAGCTGCATATTGAAACTGAACTCAGCCGCGACCTGGGCCTGCCCTCGGCGCTGGCCATTGGCGTCGGCACCATGATCGCTGCCGGGATCTTCACGCTGTCCGGTCTGGCGATCAACAACGTGGGCTCGGCCGCCATTGTGGCCTTTCTGCTGGCAGCCGTCGTCGCCCTGTTTACGGCCCTGTCGTACTGCGAGTTTGTCTCCATCTATCCCGAGTCGGGCGAAGGCTATCTGTACGCCCGCAAGACCTTTCGCCCTTTGCTGGCCTACTTTGTCGGCTGGGCGTTATTCCTGGGGTACACGTCGTCGTGCGGTTTTTATATCGCCTGCTTTTCGACGTACTTCTGCGAGTTTGTCTATCACACGCCGCACGATGCGATGTCCGGCGCCATCTGCCTGATCGGCCTGACGCTGCTCAATATCAAGGGCACCAAAGAAAGCGGCCAGTTCCAGATTGTGGTCACCGCCGCCAAAGTCCTGCTGCTGGGCTGGTTTATCCTGGGCGGCATCGGCAGCGTGGACATTGAGGTGCTGGCCAAACGGTTCACCTACGATCTGGTCAAGATCGGCGACACCTCGGCGATGGTGTTTATTACCTTTTTCGGTTTCTCGGCGATCGCCGCTTCCGCCGGAGAAGTGAGGAACCCGACGAAAACCATTCCCCGCGCGATATTTCTCTCGATGGGAATTGTGACGATCCTTTACACGCTGGTCGTGCTGGTAATCATTGCGGCCGGTCTGACGGAGTACGACGAAGCAGCGATGGGATCGGCGGCCCAGATTTTTCTGGGACCCATCGGCGGCGCCGTGATTGTCGGCGGGGCGTTATTCTCGATGATTTCCGCTTCCAATGCTTCGATCATGGCCGGCTCCCGCGTGATGCTTTCCATGAGCCGGGCGGGCGACTTTCCGGTCGGCTTCGGCGCGGTCAACCCGCGCACCCACACGCCGATTGTGTCGCTGGTGATCGTCGGCGGAACGATCCTGATCTTTACGCTCGGCCTGTCCCTGGAGGACCTGACCCACTTTGCCGACACCGTGCTGCTGCTGGCGCTCATCCTGGTTAACGCCGCGTTGATTGCGCATCGCTGGAAGTTCCCGACCATGGTGCGGCCGTTCCGCGTGCCGCTGTCGCCGATCGTTCCGGGGCTGGGAATCCTGGCGAACCTGTACCTGCTTTCGCTGATCTTTTCCCACCATGCATTCCCCATGATGCTGGCCGGATCCAGCCTGGTGCTGGGGGTGGTGGCTTACCTTGCCTGGCAAGGCTTTTTAACGACCGATGTGCAGCTGCCTGGCGCCCCTTCGCGCGTGGCGCTGGAACGGACCGCTTCCGGCGGCGAGCATCGGTTCCGCGTTCTGGTGCCGCTGGCCAATCCGGACAATGCGGCCCAGCTGATCGACATTGCCGCCGCCATCGCCAGCGAACGGCAGGGCGAGATCGTCGCCCTGCGCGTGGCGATTGTGCCCGAGCAGCTGCCGCCCTCGCGCGAGGATCCGTATGTGGAAGCCCAGCGACACGTGCTGGAGCTGGCTCACGCCGCAGCCATGTCGTACGACATTCCGATCACCACGCTCGTACGCGTCGGACACGATGCGGCCCGCGCCATCCTGGAAACGGCCGCGGAACGGGACTGCGACCTGATCGTCATGGGCTGGAAAGGCTATTCCTCCACCACCGAGAAAATCCTCGGCGAAGTGGTCGACGTGGTCGTGAACCATGCCCGGACAGATATCATCCTTGTCAAACAGACGACCCATCAGCCGCTGCGGCGGTTCCTGCTGCCAACCGCCGGGGGCGAACACGCCCGCTGTGCGGAACAGTACGTCGCTTCCCTGGTGCGGGCCCGCGACGGCGCCCTGGCCGTCTGCAGCATCGCGTCCGTCGATGCCGACGCCCGCGAACTGGCGCAGGTCGAGCAGCGACTGCAGGAGGCGTCAGATCGCATCCAGGAAGAAGGCGCCTTCCCGGTTGAGCAGCGGATGATCCGGCACAAATCGGTCCCCTCCGCCGTGATCGAAACGGCCGCCGAGTACGACGCCGTGGTAATCGGCGCCACCCGGCAGAGCGTCTATCCGCAGATCCTGTTCGGCCCGATCCCGGAAACGGTCGCCAAAGGCTGCAACCAGCCGGTGTTGCTGGTGAAACACTACCACCCGGTCAAAGCCCTCTTCGGCCGCGTGATGGGCGACGACGACAAAGCAGCCGACAAGTAGCCGCCCTGCCCTGCTCTCCTCTAGAATGGGCACTCCTGCCCGTTCACGATTGCCGCACTGCTGCGGAACCAGACTCGCAGGTAAAAGAGCGGCGCACCCTGGCGTCGAAATCTTCAATGCTGCTATCGTCGAACTGGTCGGGCAGGAGTGCCCAACCTACAGTCGCCGTTTCAGACGATCGTAGTACAGCAGCGCGATGATCGTTTTGGCGTCGTGGATGCGGCCGTCGTCGACCATGGCCAGGGCGTCTTCCCAGTGGACAATCTGGTTCTCGATCAACTCGCCCGACTCGCGGTGCGGATCGCCCTGCACCAGGTCGGTCGCCGCGTACAAAATAATGACTTCATCCAGCACGCCCGGCGACACGTAAAACTCGTGCAGCTTTTCCAGCTTACCTGCCTGGTAACCCGTCTCTTCGGTCAGTTCCCGGGCGGCCGTATCCGCCGGGGGTTCCCCCGCTTCTCGCGTGCCGGCCGGAATCTCCAGCAGGTAGTCGCCGGCCGTCGGGCGATAGTTGCGGATCAGGCAGACGCGGTCGTGCGGCAGCAGCGGCAAAATGGCGGCGGCGCCCGGGTGGCGGACCACCTCCTTGACCAGCGTTTCTTCGCCGTCGGAATAGTTCACGCGGGCGACATGGAAGCGGGAAGAGCGGAACAAGATCTCATCGGTCACGACAGGCGACTCCGGGACGGCGGAAAGATTGAGTGCGGCGTTCGTGCAGCGTTTAGTGCAGGAACTTCTGGTAGGCGGCGACAGCCAGTTCATCGCAGCGGTCGTTCTCGGGATGGCCGCTGTGCCCTTTGACCTTGGTAAAGGTCACCTGGTGCTGGGCGACCAGGGCGTCGAGTTGCTGCCACAGGTCCACGTTTTTGACCGGTTTGAAGGCTTTCCCTTCGCGACGTTTCCAGCCGTTCTTTTTCCAGCCAGCCATCCATTCGCTAAGCCCTTTGCCGACATAGTTACTGTCGGTGAGCAGCTCGACCGAACAGGGCCGCTTGAGGGCTTCGAGCCCTTTCACCACGGCCGTCAGCTCCATCCGGTTGTTGGTCGTTTCCAGCTCGGCGCCCGACTGCTCCATCTCTTTTCCCGAAGCCATATGCCGCATGAGAAATCCCCAGCCGCCGGGGCCCGGGTTGCCACTGCAGCCGCCATCGGTAAATAAACGAACATCAAAAGGCGCGCCAGACATAACAATTTCTAGATAGCAAGAACAGGACGAAAAACGGAAAGCCGCAGGACCCGTTAACTTACTAAAACCAGGGGCCGCAAGGGAAGCGTAATGCGCAGCGTGTTTTCGCGCGTCCGCAAGACGGAAGAATGCCTGGCAAAGGACGATCCGCGGCCGCCTGCCGCAGTCTCTCGCTCCGCCACATGCGTGAAAGATCGCGAAGAACAGCCCAAGAAACAAGGAGAAAATACCAGCGGATGCGGACGGGGGCGAGGAATGACGTCGCCTTGAAAACGACGTAAAAAGAGACAACTCTCCTGCGCCGGCCGCACGGGCCTGGCCGGAAAAAACTCACACTTTCTCTTCTCTCCCTCTCCTCTGCGTCCTCCGCGGCGAACTCCTTTTTCCTGGCCTTTTGTTGCCCTGCCGCCTACACCAGTTCCTGCAGCGGTTCGTTGCCGGCGTCCACCGGATAACGGGGCGTGCCGGAGCCGTCGAAGATACGATCGCGGTGAGCGTTCAGGCCCAGGTTGTGGTACAGCGTGGCGAACACTTCCTGGAACTTGACCGGGCGTTTGACGGGCTCTTCGCCAAATTTGTTCGTTTCGCCGATCGCCTGGCCGGTCCGCATGCCGCCGCCGGCCAGCATGGCCGCGTTGGCCCGGGGCCAATGGTCGCGGCTGTTGTTCTTGTTGATCTTGGGGGTGCGGCCGAACTCGCCCCACATCACGACCGACACATCGCGATCGAGGCCCCGTTCGTGCAGATCGGTCACCAGGGCCGACAGGGCCTGGTCCAGCAGCGGGAACTCTTCGCGCGAGCGGGGATAGTTCATGCCGTCGCCGCCGTGCCAGTCCCAGCGACTGTAATTCAGGCTGACGTAGCGAGCGCCCGCTTCGACCAGGCGGCGGGCGATGCAAAAGTTCTCGACCATTTTCGGGGCGCCGTCGCGCTGGAATTTCTCGTCGCTTTTGCCGTACCGTTCCAGGATGCGGGGGTCTTCCTTCGACAGATCGAGCGCGTCGCCCAGTTTGGAGTCGGTCAGGATTCCCATGGCGGTCTGCAGGTTGGCGTCCATGCCGTCCATCCGGCCGGTGGCGTCAACTTCGCGGCGGAACTGGTCGAGCGAGGATCGCAGCTGCTCCCGGTCGCGCAGCCGCTCCAGCGTGATCCCGTTGAGCACCATGCTCTCGGATTTCTCGCGCGCTTTGCGGCCGACCAGGTTGAACGGGTTGTGCTTGGCTCCCAGGAAGCCGGCGGTTTGCGGATCGCCCCAGCGGCGTTCGCCGGTGGTGTACATCATCGCCAGGTTCGGCGGCACGGCGTCGTCGGCCGCTCCGCCCAGCCGGGAGATCCAGGCCCCGGCCGAAGGCCAGCCGCCGCCCGGGGCGCGGTCCGAGCGTTTCCGGCCTGTCATGCATTGATAGCCGTCGTGGGCGCCGTCAGAATCCGACAGGGACCGAACGACGGCGAACTTGTCCATCATGGCCGCAATGCGCGGGAACAGTTCGCAAATCTGGATGCCGGGGACGTTCGTATTGATGGGGCTGAATTCGCCGCGAATCTCGACCGGCGCGTTCGGCTTGAGATCCCACATATCCAGATGCGAGGGACCGCCCGGCAAATAAATGTTAATGATCGCCTTGTTGGAACTGCCCAGGCCGGCCCGGGCTTCCATCCCCAGGATCTCGTTCAGGGCCAGCCCGCCCATGGCGGCGCCGCCAATCTGCAGAAAACCGCGACGCGACAAGCCGTCGCAAAAACCGGTCTTTTTATCCGCGCGGCCAAGAATGGTAAGCATGGGCAATGATCCTGAGAGAATCTTTATCGATAATGCGGCCTGACGGGGTCAGGCAGGCCAGCATCCGTATGATATCAACCTTTGTTTATATTGGGCAATAGATCGTTTATATCGGACGATCAAATACTTTTCGCGAGTGCTTTCCTTTCCCGCCACCCCCCGACAGACGAAAAACACGGCGGCAGCCGTCGCAAACGGACTCTACCGGAACGCGCTGACTATTGGCAAAGTTCTTTGACAGCGGCCTTAGTCCGTCCGATACTGGGCGTCCCATGCCAGGCGCCGTAGGCGTCGTGAGCGGAACCAATCCGCCGTTTTTGCCGGCAAGCCGTACGTCGCGGCTGTACTGCTGCTGCTTTGAAACCTCTCCTGGATGCAGGCTACGATGATGTTCTCTCTTCGACTCGGTACGGCGGCCCTGCTGCTGGCCGCATGTGCGTTCTCTGCTTGGGCCGATGGACCGAAAGACAACCAGCCGGACCAGGTGCGGCAAGTGCCTCCGGTCGGCGTGGAAGTTCCCGCCGCCGATCGGGCCGCCCTGACCGAAGGCCTGGCCCAGCTGGACAAGGCCATCACGAGCCTGCGAAGAAGCGCCAACAAACAGGTCTTGCTCCCCGATGTCGAAATCTTTGCCCGGGCCGTCCGCCAGGGGCTGGAACATCGCGAGTTCTTCTCGCCGGGCGATATCGCAAAAGCGAAAACGCTGCTCCAGGTCGGCAGCCAGCGCGCCGCCGACCTTGCCCAAGGGAAGGCTCCCTGGACAACGCAGACCGGGCTGGTCGTGCGCGGTTACCGCTCGCGGATCGACAACACCGTGCAGCCGTACGGGCTGGTCGTGCCCGAATCCTACACGGGCGCCGGGAAGGACAAGTATCGACTGGACCTGTGGTTCCACGGCCGCGGCGAGCGTTCCAGTGAAACGGTCTTCATCGACGAACGGATGACCAAAGTCGGACGCTTCGCTCCCCAGGATACGCTCGTGCTGCATCCCTACGGACGGTACAGCAACGCCTTCAAGTTCGCCGGCGAGATCGACGTTCTCGAGGCGCTCGAACATGCCCGGCAGCAGTATCGGGTCGATGACGATCGGGTCGCCGTTCGCGGCTTCTCCATGGGCGGGGCCGGCTGCTGGCAGATGGCGGTGCACTATCCGGATCTCTTCTTCGCCGCTAACCCAGGCGCCGGATTCTCCGAAACGGCCGAGTTTTTGAAATCGTTCCAGCAGGAGGAGTTGCATCCCACGTGGTACGAGGAAAAACTCTGGCGGATGTACGACTGCACGGGCTACGCGGTCAATCTGTTCCAGCTGCCCACGGTGGCTTACAGCGGCGAACTTGATCGCCAGAAGCAGGCGGCCGATATCATGGAGGCGGCCCTGGCCGATTTAGATCTGCGGCTGACGCACCTGATCGGACCGGACACGAAACACGCGATCCATCCTGTTTCGGCTGGCCTGATCGAAGCCCGTCTGGACCAGCTGGCCGAAGCGGGCCGGGCCCGACTGCCGCTGGAGATTCGTTTCGCCACGTACACCCTCAAGTACAACCGGGCCTTCTGGCTGACGGTGACCTCGCTGGAGCAGCACTGGGAACAGGCGACCGTGACCGGGAAGCTGCTGCCGGAACAGAACACGGTCGAACTTGCCCTGAAGAACATCAGCGGCGTCAAAATCGCGATTCCCTCGGGACGAAACCCGTTCGCCCTGGATCAGCCGGTACGGATCAAAATCGCCGGCACGGATCAAACGCTGGTCGGCTTGCGGCCCGGCACGGATCAATCGTGGGAGGCCGAACTGCACCATGACGGCCGGGCCTGGCGCCTGGGGCCGGCTCCGGTCAGCGGACTGCGGAAACAGCAGAACCTGCAGGGCCCGATCGACGACGCCCTGATGGATGCGTTCACCGTGGTGAGACCGACCGGCAAGGCCCAACACCCGCTGGTCGGCAAATGGACCGAGGCGGAGCTGGAACACCTGGTGCAGGAATGGCGGCGCCAGTTCCGCGGCGACGTGGTCATCAAACGGGACGACGAAATCACGGCCGACGACATCGCTAACCGGAACCTGATCCTGTTTGGCGATCCCAGCAGCAACAAGGTGCTGGCCTCGCTGATCGACAAACTGCCGATCCAGTGGAACGCCGAGCAGATCGTGGCGGGCGATCAGAAGTTCGACGCGGCCCACCATGCCCCGGTGATGATCTATCCCAACCCGGCCAACCCGGAGCGTTACGTGGTGCTGAACAGCGGGTTCACGTACCGCGAGTTCGCCTACCTGAACAACGCGCGTCAGGTTCCCAAGCTGCCGGACTGGGCGATTGTCGACTTGCGCACGCCGGCCGATTCCCTCTGGCCCGGCCGCATTGTCGACGCCGACTTCTTCGATGAGAAGTGGCGGATCAAGTGAGACTCCGTAGGTTGGGCACTCCCGCCCGACCCATTCAACGGAAGCGGCGTTAAAAGGTACGATTATCAACAGGCGCTACGCGTTTGCCTGCGATCCCAGCTCCGCTTCGATTCCGCAATCGTAAACGGGCAAGAGCGCCCATTCTACAGCAGACTGAACACGGCCTCGGCGAGCGCCAGGCCGCTGAGGAAGGCGCCTTCGACTTTGGGTCCGCCGCACCAGTCGCCGGCGACGCCCAGCCGCGACTGCGGATCAAACAGGCAGCGCTCCGGCAGCGGGTTCGTCGGCAACGCATACCGCCAGCGATGGGCCGTGGCGGTCAGGTCCGGCGGAGCGGTCGCGCCGGTCGCCGACCAGAACGCAGCCAGCAACGCGGCGATGACCGTCTCGGGCGCCTCTTCCAGATGCTCCTCGGACCAGTCGCCCCGGGCGTGCAGCACCCAGCAGTCGGGCGTCGCCGGACGCTCCGGTTTGCTGCTGTTCCGGGCGATCCACGACAGGGGCGAATCTTCCACAAAGGCGCCGTCCAGCGGCAACGCCAGCGGCTCTGGCAAGGCCAGCATCACGGCCCAGCTGGGCGCCAGCCGCGCTTCGGCTAACTGCGCGTCAAACGGAGCGAGGCCCTGCAGCAGATCCAGCGTCTGGGGCGCCGGGGCGGTGACCAGCACCGCGTCAAACTGGCCCAGGTCTTGCTCCTGTTCGCCTCGCAGACGCCATTTTTCGCCGGCAGGTTCCAGCCGGGCGATCCGAGCATTCAACTCCAGATTCAGTCCATGCGCCAGATGTTTGGCGATCGCCGTCATGGCCGGCGCACCGACGTAACGCGTGACTTCGCCATGGGGCGGGGACGTTTGTCCCTGCTTAAGCACGACAATGCGCCCGCTCCACGGCGCCGCCACGCCGGCCCTGATCCAGCTGTCGACATGCCTCCGCAGGATCGGATCAGAAACGGTGAAGTACTGGGCGCCATGGTCAAAGGCCGCCTCGCCGTCGGTGCGACGGGTCGCCAGGCGCCCTCCGACGCCGCGGCTTTTGTCGAACACGCGCACGGTCAATCCGGCCGCCCGCAAGTGCTGAGCGCAACACAGCCCGGCCATGCCGGCCCCGATGACCGCAACCGACTCGATCTCCTGACCTGTCATCGTCCGTTCCTCCCTGAAAGATCGTTCTCGCCGCCGGAAAGGGGCGTTGCGGAGATTGGCCCGGCAACAGATTGCCTGGCGGAAAATGACTGGCCCGAAAGTCGGCTAGTCGTGCGTCAAGTTTCCATTTTAGGTTTGGCCATTTTCGCGCGAGCCGCAGTTCCTTTTCGTTAACCGTGGCTATCGCCAAAACGGCTAATTGGAAGAACCCGAACTCTTTGCCTTGACGCAGCACTCGTGGTGCGTCAAACCATAAAATCTGGTTTCTCTCAATCAGCCGCCGGGCGCTAGCCCACGGTTTTTTTGGCAGCACAGCAGCACGGCCCAAATCGCTCACTCTAAGATTGAAGATTGACGCAGCACTAGTCGTGCTGCGGGTACAACTGCTCTTCTTTGGGCAGACTGATCACGGGCCAGTCGCCGGGGAAAAGTCGCACGATCCGGCCAGGTCGAAAACCTTCCAGCAGGACCGACGGTTGAAAAGTGATCTGCACGCCCGAACTGCCGGGGGCGAGCGGGACTTCGGTCCGCTCCAGCATCGAACCGCGGATGCGGTCGTTCACCTGGTCGTAGGTGCGCAGCGTTTCATGGGAGACGACAGAGGTCAGCGACTCTTTGGGGACGAAGGTTTCCAGCAGGGTCGGATCAAAGCCGCCGAACAGAGTCGCTTTGATGATGCTCTGCGGATTGTCGACCTCGTCGATCCAGGCGGCCAGGCCGTGTTCTTTCTGGTACTGGCGATGGATGGCCAGTTGCTGTTCGGCGGCGACCTGGCGGCTTTCTTCATCCACCCAGATGTCGAGACAGCGGCCCGGGCCGTAGATGGTGGCCCAGGTCAGGTTCAGCTGCACCACCTGGCCCGCGGCCAGATCGCTCAGTCGGCCCAGTTGGCGCCCTTGCCAGATACGTGTTCCCGGCAGCAGATCCAGGCGGGTCGGTTTCTCGTCAGGTTCGCCGCCGGCGGTGGAAACACCGGTCACCGTCAGCTTGTGGTCCGCCAGGTTCACTTCGTCGATTCGCCAGGCCCGCTGCAGCCGCTGGTTGTAGCTGAAGTCGTCTTCCAGCAGGAAGGCCCGGGTGAAATCCCCGTCCCGGTTCGGATAGACGTAACCCGGTCGCGGCGCCTTGTTCGTCATTTCTTTGTAATAGAACATGCCGTTAAGATGCACGCCCAGCGGGATATCGCGCAGCTCGGCCGGCGCCCCGTGGTAGCGGAGCGAGCCGTAAGGCAGCAGCTCAAATTCCAGCGATCGGTCCCAGTTGGGCCGGCTTTGCGCATCGGTCCGGTCCAGGCGAATCGAGCCGCGGCGGTTGATATGATCGAGCGAGTTCAGCTCCCCGCCAATGTAATGCGCGGAGCCTGCGGGCGGGAACTGGCCGGGCTGGAGCTGGTACCAGGGCAGGTTGACGTCGCCCTGTGCGTCGGTCCGGTAAGGCGATTCTTCCGGGGCGGTTTCCGCCGGGGCAGGATCCGCGGCGCGGCCGTTCGCGGCAAGCACGCCTCCCCAGACCGCGGCGACGACAACGAACGGCAGAAGCAGTCTCATAGGTGGTATTCTCAAAGGAGTTCCCCCGACAAAGTTCGGCGGGGGCGATTCGAGGAGGCAGGCGCCGGCAGGAAGATTCCTCCCGGCGAATGGCGACAAGCAAGCAACATGCGACGAAATGCTGTCGGAAATCGACTGTCAATACTTTCGCGGGGAACGAGAAACTTTTAACGGACGGAAGTCGAAGGTCAGTCGTCTTTGGCTCGGAACGTGAAGTTAATTACTGTCGATTCTGGTTTGGTTGTTTTGCGAACCAGCCGGCGCAGAAAGTCGACTGTCCGGCGTCTGTTTTTCTTTGAAACGACGAAACGGAAAGCATCAGGGAATTCCCCTCGTATTCCTAAAGTCAGGCCGCGCGATTCACCGGACGAACGTCAGGCGACGATCTCGGAAATGGAGCCGAGGCTGTCGCCGAAGTTCTCGGTTTCCACCCCCATCCGCTGCAGCATGGTGACCAGCAGGTTGTTCAGCCGGGCGTTGCTGTCGACGGGACGGGAGCAGATGCCGTAATGCTTGCGGCTGTCGGTCATGTCGTACTGCCCGATCTTCGGCAGGTTGTAATCCAGGTGCTGGCCATGACGCAGACCCAGCGCGCGGCCGCCGGCCAGGATGGTCGGCAGGTTGGCGTTGCCGTGGCTATGGCCATAAGCCATGCCGCTGCCCCACAGCACCTGGGTGCTGTCGAGCAGGGTGTCGCCCCCTTCGCCGTAGGCTTGCATCCGTTCCAGGAAGTAGGCGAACTGCTCGGCCAGGAACGTATCGCACATCGTCAGCCGGCGGAGTTGCTCCGGGTCGCCGTTGTGGTGTGACAGTTCATGACGCGTTTGCGGCACGCCGATCTCCGGAATCGCCAGGCCGTTGCTTTCGCTGCCCGACATGCAGGTCACCACGCGGGTCATGTCGGTCCGCAGGGCGAGCACCATCAGGTCGTACATGGTGCGGTAGTAGTCGCCCGCTTCGGCCGGGGCGATGTTGCGGGAGACCTGGGCCTCGGTCGCTTTGTCGATGGCCGGTTTGGGAATGTCGAGCCAGGATTCGGCCCGTTCGGTGCGCAGTTCTACGTCGCGGACGGAGTGCAGGTATTCATCCAGGCGGCTGCGGTCTTCCACGCCGATCTGGCTGCGGAGGCTGCGGGCATTCTCCAGCACCAGGTCGAGTACGCTGGCGCGACGATCGAGCCGGCGCCGGGCCGCTTCGACGCCGCCGGCCTCTTCGCCGAACAGACGCTGGAAGATCGAGATGGGCCGACGCTCCGCCGGCAACGGCACGCCGTCGCGGGACCAGGCCAGCGTACCGCCGGTGACCGACAGTTCCAGGGACGAGAACCGCGTGGCCGCGCCGACTGTTTCCGCCATCAGCTGATCGGCCGAAATGGTATTGCGGAAGGCCCCGCCTTCCTGGCTGACCTTGGCGCCAGTGAGCCAGATTTTATCGCACTCGTGCGCCTGGCCGATGCCGCTGGGATGGTACAGACCGCTGATCGGCGTGATCTGGCTGCGGTGCTTCTCCAGCGACGCCAGCGGGCTGGTCAGCTGGTAATCGGCCCCGGCCTGCTGGATCTGCCAGGTGAGCGTGTTCACGCCGTTGGGCACATAGATGAAAACGCTGCGCTTCACGGCGGCGGGCGGCGGGGTTTCGGCCGCTTTCAGGCTGTCCCACTTCATGCAGTTCAACATCGGCAAAGCGATCGCAACGCCCATGCCGCGCAAGGCGTGTCGTCGATTCAGGAGCCAGCGGCTGGAGTTGAAATTGCTCATCGATTGGCTTTCCATAGATATAGGATCGGTCGACAGAGCCGACCAGATGCAGGCGGAAAAATCATGCTTGCCGGGGGACGCAGCCGTTTGAGGTCGCGAGGAAAATTACTTTGAGTTTTTGGGTTCGTCGTTTTGAGGGAAGAACAAACCCCGGACAGTTGACTTTCACTCCATGAAAGATCGCGTTCTTTTGCGGAGCAAAAGACGACTGACCGTCGACTTCCGTCAGTACTTCGTCGCACGTTCCTTAACGCTTCTGGAACAGGTCGGACAGAATGAACGCTTCCACGGCGTCTCGAACGCGATAGTCGGACGCCTGGCAGGCGGCCGCCAGTTGCCGCAGGTCGGCCTCGTCGTCGACCGTCATCGCCCGACGCAGTCCAAAGGTAGCCAGCTTTTTCATAAAGGTCGCGCTGAAGGAATCCAGGTCGTCCAGCAGCAGTTGCTGGAACTCCTGGGCGTTCGCAAAGGTCCGTCCGTCGGGCAGCACGCCGGAAGCGTCGACCAGCGGGTTGTCGCCAGTCCCCTGGACCTTTTCTTCGGTTCGCCAGCGGCCGATGGCGTCGTAATTATCAAAAGCAAAGCCCAGCGGGTCGATTTTGCGATGGCACACGGCGCAGTTCTGGTTGCTCTTATGGGCGTCGAGCTTCATGCGGACGGTCGCCTTCGGCGCGTCGACGGGCGTCGATTCGATCGGCTCGATGTTGGCCGGCGGCGGGGACGGCGGCTTGTCGAAGATCGACTCCAGCACCCACACGCCGCGATGGACGGGCCGATGCCGGGTGCCGTCGGAACTGAGCGACAGGATCGAGGCATGCGTCAGAATGCCGCCGCGGTGATCTTCCGGCTTGAGGGCCGTCCGCTGGAACGCATCCTGGTCAAGCGTTTCCATCCCGTAGTGCAGGGCCAGCCGCGGGTTGATCATCGTCCAGTCGGAGACGAGAAACTCCCGCAGCGTCAGGTTGTTCTCAAACACTTCGCGGAAGAACTCGGTCGTCTCCCGTTTCATGCTTTGTTCCAGGTACTTGTCGTATTCCGGATACAGGTTCGAGTCGGGCGTAAACATGCCGACCTTCTTCAGCTGCAGCCATTGCCGCGAGAAGGATTCCGCAAACCGTTTGGACCGGGGATCGGCCAGCATGCGGGCCGTTTGCGCCTGGAGCACTTCGCGTTCGTGCAGACGTCCCTGGCGGGCCAGGTCGAACAGCTCTTCATCAGGCATGCTGCTCCACAAAAAGTACGACAGCCGCGTGGCCAGCTCCCAGTCGTTGAGCGTGGCCGACGGCGCGCCGGGCGTCCCTTCGACCACATAGTAGAAGTCGCTGGAGCAGAGCACCGCCAGCAGGGTCGTACGCCAGGCAGCCAGCGGTTTTTCGCCGGCCGCCATTTCGTTTTGCGCCAGGGTGAGAAAACGGTCGACCTCGGCCGCTTTGGCGGGCCGGCGGAATGCTTTCTCCACGAACAGCGTCAGCTTCTCGCGCAGCTGCTCCGGGTCGGTCAGGTCGGCCGGCAGGAACTGGTCCCGCTTCTGCTGGGCTTCTTCGCTGACAAGAGGCCCTTCCCATTCGATCCAATCCAGGATCAGGAACGGGTGCAGAGGCAGGCCCTCTTCATCGGTCAGTTTCAACTGCCACGGAATACGGCCGTCTTTCAGGCTAATAAACGACTTGAAGCCGGAGCGGCCAAAACGGGGCAAAACGGAAGGGCCCGGCACGTCGTTGGTGACGTCAAAGGTGTGGCTGCCAGCCGGCAGATGCGTCTGGAATTCGACCACCGTCGGCTTCTCTTCGGGAGCAACGATATCCTGCTCGAACAGCATCCGGTCCAGCTTGTCGGCGTAGAACGTCACGTGCGGAGCGCGGCCGTTCGCCGGCTTGAGGCCGCTCAGCTGCATGCGGACTTTGTACTCGCCCGCCGTTTTGAACCAGCCGGAGCCCGGTCCCGCGCGTCCGCCCTTCACCGAGTGGCCGGGCCACATGTCGACCCGGACTTTGTCCAGCAGGCCGAGCTCTTCCAGCTTGCGAGAGCTGCGGCCGCGGAGTTCGTGGGCTGCCTTGCGCACGACTTGCGATTCGATTGGCTTGTCGGGATACGCCTCGGCCAGGATCGCTTCCGCCGCCGCGAAGTACTTTTCGACATGCGAAGCCGACAGCGACAGCACCGAGCCAATCCGCTCAAAGCCGTGCCAGTTGGGATCTTCCTCCAGGCCGCCCGGGTCGGTCACATCGTATTGCACGCCCAGCAGGTCCTTGACCGTGAGTGCGTATTCTTCCCGCGTGAGCCGATGGAAGGAGACGGGCTCCCGGCGGGCCAGGCGGCTCGCTTCGCCTTCTTTGATGCGGGCGACAAGCCAATCGACGATGCGGTTCCCTTCTTCGGCGGACGGCCGGTTGGGCGCGTCGGCCGGGGGCATTTCGTCGCTGTTGATCTTCTCAATGACTTCCCTCCAGCGTTTCAGCGAAGGACCGTCGCCTACCTGGTGCGACAGGTTATCAATGCGAAATTCGCCTTCCTGCTTGTCGGCGTTATGGCAGCGCACGCAGTGCTGTTGCATGAACGGCAGGATCTGTTTCTCAAAGTCGGCGCTGGCGGCGGCCGTCGGATCGGCGGCCGGCTCCGCGCCCCGGACGGAGCTGAAGGGCCCGCTAACCAGGGCGACTTCGCAGGCCAGAAACGCTGTGGCAAACAGGAAAGATCTCAGCATGGTCGACTTCGAGCCTGAAGGGCGGGAGGTGAGGAAAGCATCTTGAATCACCCGATCCCTTGCTGCACCGCAGGAACGATGGACTTTTTCAAGATTGGTGCAGCGAGGCGCCGCGTATCGGGGGGGAACGTCGCAGGACGACGGTAAATCATTTCGAATGCTGACGCGAGAACCGGACGCCCTGCCCCGGCGCATCCTCCAGGACAGGCGGCAGCAGACCGCCGCCAGTCGCTCGATTATAGTCGCCCGTCCTGCCCCAAACAACATCGACCCTTGCTGCTTTGACGCCTGCGCCTCCACAATTTGTCAGGCGGCCCGCTTCCCGGCGGGAGAAGAAGATCCCCGGAAACTCGCACAAATTCTCCGGCAGACCCAGCGCCCGACGCCCCGTTTCGGGCCAGCCTTGAGATAGAATATAGGCCACCAGAGCGCACAACCTCGATCCGACAACCCAGAGAACCCCCGTGAAAAGACTCCGCCTTCCGTTCACTCCGCTCGCCATCCTGGCGCTGGGCTTCGCATTCGCGGCCGCCCTCCCCTCGGCTCCCGCGCATTCCGCCGAACCTGAGACCTACGATGTGGTCGTCTACGGCGGCACGTCCGGCGGGGCGGCGGCCGCGATCCAGGCTCGCCGCATGGGGAAGAGCGTGATCCTGATCGAACCGGGCCAGCACCTGGGCGGTCTCACCTCTGGCGGACTGGGCGCCACCGATATCGGCAACAAGCGGGCCATCGGCGGCGTCTCCCGGGAGTTCTATCAAAAGATCCGCGAGTACTACGCCGACGACGCCAACTGGACCGCCGAGAAACGGGCCGACTTCCCCGGCCGCGGTCACCAGCCTGGCGAAGATACGGCCTGGACGTTCGAACCGCACGCCGCCGAACACGTCTATCAGCAGATGCTCCGCGAGGCCAAGGCGCCCGTCCTGCTGCAGCAGCGGCTCGATCTGCGCCAGGGCGTAAAAAAGGTCGACGGCCAGATTGTCGCCCTGGTGATGGAAAGCGGCCGCGCCATCGCCGGACGCATGTTCATCGACGCCACCTACGAAGGCGATCTCCTGGCGCTCGCCGGCGTCTCTTACCATGTGGGCCGCGAGGCGAACTCCGTCTATCAGGAAACGCTCAACGGCGTGCAAACAAAACACGCCGTGCATCATCAGTTTTCCCACGACGTCGATCCCTACGTCGTGCCGGGCGATCCGGCCAGCGGCCTGCTGCCAGGCGTGCAGGACACCCAGCCCGGCGAAGACGGCTCCGGCGACAACAAGGTCCAGGCGTACTGCTTTCGCCTCTGCACGACCGACGCCCCTGGCAACCGGGCCGAGTGGAAAAAACCGGCGGGCTACGACGAGCGCCAGTATGAACTGCTGCTGCGAAACTTCGAGGCGGGCGACGTCCGCGTGCCGTGGCATCCTTCACGGATGCCAAACCGGAAGACCGACACCAACAACAACTTCGCCATTTCCACCGACAACATCGGCCAGAACTACGCGTATCCCGACGGCGATTACGCGACGCGCGAGGCCATTATTCGCGAGCATCTGGACTACCAGCAAGGGCTGATGTGGACGCTGGCCCATCATCCGCGCGTACCGGAAAACGTCCGACAACACTTCCAGACCTGGCGACCCGCCAAAGACGAGTTCCGCGACACCAACCACTGGCCGCACCAGCTTTACGTTCGCGAAGCCCGGCGGATGATCTCCGACCTGGTGATGAACCAGAACCACTGCCAGGGCCGCCTGACCGCCCCGCACTCCGTCGGCCTGGCCGCGTATACGATGGACTCGCACAACATCCAGCGATACGTGTCCGACGGCAAAGCCCGGAACGAAGGCGACGTGCAAGTCGGCGGCTTCGGCCCCTACCCGATCGCGTTCGAAGCGATCCGCCCCCGAAAATCCGAATGCAAGAACCTGCTGGTCCCGGTCTGCCTGTCCGCATCGCACATCGCCTTCGGCTCCATCCGGATGGAGCCCGTCTTCATGGTCCTCGGCCAATCCGCCGCCACCGCCGCCTGCCAGGCCATCGACCAGCAAGTCCCCATCCAAGACATCGACCAGGCACAGCTGCAGAAGCGACTACTGGCGGATGGGCAGGTGCTGGACGCTGACTTCAAGCAGTAACGCCGGCGCCGCATCACCCCACCGCCCTGCCCTGCACCCGTAAGACGGGCACTCATGCCCGTCTGGGATTGACGGTCGATTCAGCAGGAAAGCCGGCCAACTCATTTATCAACTCCTGCCTCGGCAAAGCATTATGAGAAGGATGGGTATCTGGATCTCATGTTTTCTATCTTACGACAATTGCGTGTTCGATAGACATTTCTCGAGGAGCACTTCTGTCACCGTAATACAAAGTCAATTGACCATAAAAGACGTAACTGCACTTTAGGCGAACGTCTGCCGTTTGACGGGGGAGTCTGGAATTTTGAGCTTGCCTGAAAAGGTGGCTCTCCGCGATGGTTAGTGAGATAACCACAAATCACAAAACCACCGGGAGAGCCATGGATGGCCAAGCGTAAGCGATCCGCCAAACGTCCGCAAGCGAAACACAAAAAGCAGACGCCGTCGCAGCATCACAAGTGCCAGCGTTTGAAGCGGACCAATCCCTTGCGATCGCGCACGACAGAAGCGATCACCCCTTTGTGCGGCTATCTCCACACGGCCGTGGCCGCCTTGCAGTCGGTGCTGGATCGACGGATCGCCTTTCGGTTGTCGATCATCGTCGCGGGCATGTTGCTGGCCGACGATCGACGCACCGCCAGCGCCTGGTTCGCCGCGGCCGGGGTGCAGCAGGACTGGGATCGCTTCTATGAATGCCTCATCAGCGTTGGCCGATCGTCGGGATCGCTGGCCAGCGCCATGGTCGGCTTGCTCGTGCAGAAGTTCGCGCCGGGCGTCGGCGACCGCATTCAGCTCGCCCTGGATGACTCGCCCACTTCGCGCTTCGGACGCTGTGTGGAAGGCGCCGGAGTGCATCACAATCCGACGCCGGGACCGGCCGACGGAGAATGGCTTTACGGCCACAACTGGGTCCTGTTGACCTGGCTGGCGACGCATCCGTTGTGGGGCGTGATCGCCTTGCCGCTGCAGTCGCTGCTGTACGTCCGCCAGGCCGATGTGCCGAAACTGGCGGTAAAATATGCATGGGAATTCCGTACGAAACACGAACTGGGCGTCGCGCTGTTGACGTCGTTCGTGCAATCGCTGCGCGCCCGCGGCGTGCGGAACTCGGTCTGGCTGGCGGTCGACGGCGCCTACGCCGCACGACCTTTTCTCCTGCCTGTGCTGAAACTCGGCGTCACGGTCGTCAGCCGCTTGCGCAGGGACGCCTGCTTGTTCGACCTGCCCGGCGAAGCTGTTCCGCACCGTCGCGGCAGGCACCGGATTTATGGCCGGAACAAACTCTCCCTGGCGACACTCGCCGACCAAAGTCAAGGCTGGGAATCGCTCACCTATTCTGGCCGAGGCGTCGAAGTCACGCGCCCGTGCAAATCGTTCCTGGCGACATCGGAGTTGATCAGCGGGCGCATCCGTGTGGTGCTGCTCCGTTTTGACGATGGCAACTGGGCGCCTTACTTTTGCACGGACCCCAGCGCCGACGTGCGTGAGATTCTGGAGGCCGTCGCCGCGCGCTGGGCGATCGAAGAATGTTTCCAAGGGATGAAAGAAGTCTGGGGCGCCGGTCAGCAGCAAGTTCGAAATGTGTGGTCGAGCATCGGCTGTTGGAATCTCAACAGCTGGGTGTACGGCCTTGTGGAACTGTGCAGTTGGGAGTCGCCGCAAGCGGAACTGAGCGACCGCCGCTCCCGCCCCTGGGACAACGCCTCGCGTTGGCCGTCCCACGCCGACCGTCGCCGCACAATCGCCCGTAAAATGTTAGAAAAACAATTTATCGCCACTCTACCCCCGACGCCCAACAGCCCCCAAATCCGCACGCTCCTTGAAGGGCTAATCGCCATAGTAATATGATCGCCTAAAGTGCAGTAATTGCGGTATTGCGGGTCACTAATATAGAATCGAAAGTTGAAATTGCCTCCTGCCTCCATTTCGACATTATGCAGAACTTTGTAGTATGAATTCGTTGCTGGATCGAAGTTCTCACGGGTAAAGCATGCCGCGAACGCACTGCTATCACACAATCCACCGTTTCATATACAAACATAACTAAATGAGATCAAGTTAGCGTGGAGACGAAATGTCAAACAGAGTGAATTGGCCGAAAGATGTTGCCGACAAGATTCTGACGGATTGTCATCATCGCTGCGCTATTTGCCCAGAACATCGGCGAGTCGCTAACATACACCATATCGATGGCGACAACTCAAATAGCGTTGAGTCAAACGGAGTGGGCCTTTGTGGTGAATGTCATCCGAACGTCCATACCACGTCTACGATGCGGCGAAACATCACCGCGGAGCAAGTGCAAATTTACAAAAAACAGTGGGTGGAAAAATGCGCATCATTGAGCGGCATTCTTTCCGCGAATGCAATTAGCTACAGCAGCATCTACTACCTCAACATTCATCGACTTGAAAGTCTATACCAAGCCGTAAACCGCGAGTCATTCATCGCGGAGATTCCCTGTTCGTATCCCAAACAGCAGGGCTGCTACAATTCACTTTGGCCGCATGAAAAGAACTCTTTATCGTGGCCGGATCTAATGGCCAACAGATCGTACTTCGAGTCAAAACTCAGAGAGATTGAATCAAAATTGACTCTGATTGACATCCATCTGTTCGAACTCGGCGCAATCACTCCAGATGAACATATAGGTGATCTTGTGGGGTTTTCCTGTCAGTTCATCGGCAAGGACATACCGGACCAAGGAGAGCTAGTTTCAACCTTGGGTAGAATCGACGGGCCAGCGCCAACTATGCGTCGGGAGATTACTGACTATCCGACTGATTTAGTATTTGAGACATGTTTAATGATAGACTCTCAGTATATGTACTCCGATTCGTCATTTATCGCGTTCAGTGAACATGGTTTATGGAATGGAATTGGTCGCGTCGTCAAGGTTCGAAACGCAATTGGCTCAAACGACGGGCACCTGCTGAGGAAGCAGATGGTAGTGTCTCCAATCTATATTGGGACACCAATTTCACACGCTCACGTAACCGCACTGAGCGCGATCGCGAGCAATGCTGATGGAGAATACATCCGGCTCTCGGAAAAAACCATTATTTAAAATCTCGCAAATCCGGCACATCACATTATCATGTTGCGTTGGCTTGAGCCAGCCACTGTATGTTTGCTTCAATAGCGGCCACATCCATCCCGATGTCAAGCAAGCGTTGTAGTACATCTCTTCGATTGAGCATGTGGATTTCCATCGGTGCCGATGCTGCTTGAGCACCCGAAGCTCTTATTCCGTTTTCTGACTCTCCGAAGATGAAATTTCCCTCTTCATTATACCGAATCTGGAAGAAGAGCCGGCCTTGAATTTTTATGTCCACGGCACGAGGAATTTCAGATTGGGTAATATCCAAAGTCATGACTTCAATTACAGGATCTCTGCCAATTTGCCTCAAGACGCTCTGCGTGGATATCGGGTCGGTTCCGGCCGAAGACACGGCTACATAGATGAATACGCCATCCGTTCCCGGTTGCCTGTACGAATCTGATATGAATGGCACTCAATCCGCCTAAGTCCTTCTCGGGCTAGCGGATAAGTTGATATCGACAAGGAAGGGGCCTCGCGGGCATATTCTTTGGGAACGCTCAAATTCTCAAAGGCAAGGAGGCCCCTTCGATGTTCGATTCTTTTCGCTCGCGGTTGGCTGCGGCCCGACGTGATGATCAACTGTTCTTCGCTGCGCTGATCGATCAACAGACTATCCGATCCAGCTTTGGCGACGCAAGTACAATCCTCGATTCCGCGCGAATTTACGACACCGCCGTCACCGTTTGGGTGTTCCTCTCGCAAACCCTCACTTCCGGCCACAACTGCGTCCAGGCGGTTGCCAAATTGATCGCCTTTCGCGCCGCTAAAGGCCTGCCGATTCCTGCCGCTCTAAGCGGCGCCTACTGCATGGCGCGAGACAAACTTAACGAAGCCGGCATGCACCGCCTGGTGACAGATTCTGGCGCCGCGATCGAAGATTCCGTCCCCGATCAATGGCTCTGGCGAGGACATCGCGTTATCGTCGGCGACGGTTGCACGCTGACAATGGCTGACACTCCTGAAAACCAAGAAGCCTATCCGCAAATGGCGGGGCAAAAACCCGGCTGTGGATTTCCCATCATGCGGATGGTGGTCTTCTTCGGCCTGGCCACCGGCGTCGTGCTGGAAGCCGCCATGGGTCGCTATAAAGGCAAGCTGACGGCCGAGGTCAGCCTGTTCCGTGAGATCGACAAAATCCTCGAAGAAGACGACGTTTATCTCGCAGATCGAGCCTATTCTGGCTGGTTCGACATCGCCCGGCAGCTGGCCCGAGGGGTGCATGTGGTGCTGCGAAAACATCAATCGCGAAGGACCGATTTCCGCACCGGCGTGCGCTACAGCAAAGACGAACACGCGGTGTTCTGGGACAAGCCGCCACGGCCTGCCTGGATGACCGCAGAAGAGTACGCCGGCTATGACGTATTCCTGACACTGCGTGAGATCCGGGTGCGGATCGCCACGCCCGGCTTTCGCACGCGTGAGGTCATCATTGTGACCAACTTGCTCGACGACATCGAGTACAACAAGGAGGATCTGGCGGCTCTTTATCGTCGGCGGTGGCAAGCAGAATTAAATCTAAGATCGTTGAAAACGGTGATGCAAATGGACCACTTGCGCTGCAAGCAACCCCATCGTGTGCGGAACGAAATCCGAGCTCACTTCACGGCCTATAACTTGGTCCGTCAGATGATGTGCGAGGCAGCGATCCGCGGCGACGTGCAACCCTGGCAAATCAGCTTTAAGGGGACGATGCAAACGCTTAACGAGTTGCTGCCGGTGTTGTGCATGACAGGGGACGCCGATCCGCTCTGCGACGTGTTTTATGATTGCTGCTTGCAGCATGTCGTTGGCAATCGCCCGGACCGCTACGAACCGCGAGTCCGCAAACGCCGGCCCAATCCGTACAAGCTCATGACCAAGCCCCGTCACAGCCACCAACCCGGCAAAGAATAAAGAGTTACGCGGATTGAATGCCATTCGAATCTGATATCTCGGTTCGAGGTATTTCTTTCAAGCGGTCTGCGACGTATTCAGCGTCCGTTTCACTGTTTCCGCCAATCTTGATTTCGATTGAATTATTTCCGAGCCGTTTAAAGCCATGAACGCGAATCGTCATAAAATCGCCTTCTATTCTACTATCTCTTTCATACAAATTCCCGCATAACGTGGCGGTTACGATGTTCGCTATTCTCTATATTAGCCAGGAGAAATCAAGCTTTCTCCTCGCGTAATTCGCTATCCAATGACAATCGCGAGAATACGTATCTCACGTTTCCCCCTCCTGCCGGTAACACTTGCAGAATCCGATCCACATCATAGACACAGGCGCCGCCGCCGGCTTGCTGCGAGGCGGCTGGGAGACGGGTGTTGCGGGTCGGGGCCGATGCTGCCAGTGGTGAAGCGGGCGTATTTGCTCGCGTACAACCTTGCTTCTCGTTCCCTCACACTCCGATATCTTCATTCCAGAGCGACGGATGCTGCTCGATGAATTGCCGCATGAGTTCGATACATTCGTCGTTGTCCATTTGCACCAGGTCCACGCCCTGGGCTTTCATTAACTCTTCGGGGCCCTGGAAGGTAACGTTCTCTCCAATGACAATTTTCGGGATCTTGTATAAGAGAGCGGCGCCGCTGCACATCCAGCAGGGGGACAGGGTGGAATAGAGTACGGAGCGCGCGTAATCTCGCGCAGTCAGCCGGCCGGCGTTGCGGAGGCAATCCATTTCTGCGTGGAGAATCGGATCACCCTGCTGCACACGCTGATTGTGCCCGCGACCGACAATTTTGTCGTCGATGACAAGGACAGAACCAATCGGTATCCCGCCCTCGGACAAGGCGAGTTTTGCCTCGGCAATGGCTTCTTCAAGATATTCGCGGTGCTGGTTTTTATCGTGATGCTGTTCGCTCAAAACAAGACGCTTTCTGGAATGGCACAGTCGTTTTTCTTTCCGGAAATCGGCGCGCAATTTGGTTGTTGGCGGTTGGCTATTTTTGATAAAATGCGAACTGCCGTGAGGTTGTTCTTGCTATGCGGCCTTCCCGGCGCGATAATTTTGGAAGCCCTTCCTGGCTCGTCTCTCTAGCGAATCCAGGGAGGGCTTTTCTATGTCTGGTATAACCATTCGTCCGGCACAATGCACCTTTAATTTTGGCGATTGTGTTACCGCCTTTCTCACCCAGCCGGGCTTGCCGTTCGCTTCGATTCTTGCCGCGGAACGTATTCGCCGCGTGTTTGCTCTGCACGGCGGGTTGTTCGGACGAATCTACTCCACCGCAATCGTGCTCTGGGCGTTTCTGGGCCAGGTCTTGCGCGACGGCAAAGAAGCCAGCTGCCAGTCCGCCGTATCGCGAATCAGCAGCCACTGTCTGCTCACCCGTGGAGTCGGCGTCGATCCGGACACGCGCGACTATTGCCGCGCCCGGGCCAAACTGCCCGAAGGGGCGCTGCGGCAACTGGCGGGTGAAATTGCCAGCAACAGCGAGCAGGAAATCGACGCCAAATTCTTGTTCAAGAATCGCCACGCGAAACTGATCGACGGCTCGACGTTCACGATGGCCGACACGCGAGCGAACCAGGAAGCGTATCCCCAGCACGCGTCGCAACAGCCGGGCATCGGCTTCCCGATCGCCCGCTTTGTGGTGGTCGTGTCGCTGGCGACCGCGTGCGTGATCGACGCCGCCATCGCCAGGTTTCAAGGGAAAGAAACAGGCGAAACGGCTTTGCTGCGGCAGTTGCTGCACTGCTTCGCCGCGGGCGACGTCGCCGTGGCCGACCGGTTCTATGGCAATTACTGGGTGGTCGCTTTCTTGACGCTGCAAGGCGTCGACGTCTGCTTTCGCAAACATCAAAAACGTCCTACGGATTTCCGACGCGGACGACGGATAGGATACAAAGATCATCTCCTTACCTGGAGCCGCCCCGATCGTCCCGAATGGATGAGTGAAGAACTCTACGCGCAGATGCCATTAACGATACGGTTGCGAGAAATTCAGTATGTCGTTGAGAGAGCCGGCAGAAAACAGTCGCCCTTTGTCGTGATCACGACGTTGTTCCAGGAGCAGGGCGAGCAGGAATTCACCTCTGACGAGATCGCCGATTTCTACGGATTCCGCTGGCATGCGGAGCTCGATCTGCGATCGATCAAAACGCACATGAACCTGCGTCACTTGCGTTGCAAGACGCCGGCGATGGTGCATCGGCAGTTCTGGACGACGCTGATCGCTTACAACGCGATCCGGCTGACGGCCTGCTGTAGTGCGACGCTGTCTGGCGTACCTCCGCGCCGGATCAGCTTCGCCAGGACGTGTGAGTATGTACTGGCCGGCTGGGAACTGCTGTCCGGCGTCGCCTCGATTCCGGCGCACGCCCTACTGCAGTACAGCGAGGAACGGCTCATGCAAATTGCCCGCTGCCTGGTCGGCAACCGTCCCGGCCGATACGAACCCCGCGTGCTGAAAAAGCGACAAACCAACTATGGCCTCATGGTCCAGCCAAGAGCCGTCCTGAAAGAAAGACTCGCCCATGGCGATAACTCGTTTGAGACGAAGTGATTAGAAAAACGACTGTGCCATTCGACGCTTTCTGGATATTGGGTTTTTATGATTTGCCAGCAGACGCGCTACCCTCTATACATCCGCCTGCGTCGTCCCTTCGTTCGCCAGCGCCTCCTCTCCGGCCGCTAACACTTTCAATATCCGATCCACATCATAGACACAGCCGCCCCAGGCGCCGCCGCCGGCTTTCTGCAGGGCGGCCCAGAGTCGGGTGTCGTCGGGGAGCTGGGGGTCGGGGGCGATGTCGGGTCGGAGAGGACGCGCGGCGAGGAGCTGGGCGGCTTCTTCGGGCGTGAGGTCCTGGCCGGCGGCGGCGACCAGGTCGACGGAGCCGGTGAGGTTGTTCCGGTCGACGATGATCCGGATCGTGTCGCCGTCCAGCAGCTTGCCGATCGGACCGCCGGCCAAGGCTTCGGGGCCGACGTGGCCGATGCAGGCGCCCGTGCTGACGCCGGAGAAGCGGGCGTCCGTCACGACCGCTACCTGGCGGCCCCATTTGAGGAACTTGAGCGCGGAGGTGATCTGGTACGTCTCTTCCATCCCGCTGCCTTGCGGGCCGCGGGAGGCCAGCACGAGCACATCGCCGGGCTTCACCGGCTGGTCGGTTTGCCCTTTGATGGCCGCGATGGCCGCTTTTTCGCTGGTGAACACGCGGGCCGGGCCCGTCATGCGGTACACGCCGTCGGCGTCCACCACCTGCGGGTCGATCGCGGTCGCTTTGATGACGGATCCTTCCGGGCAGATGTTGCCCACAGGGAAGCAGACGGTGCTGGTGAAGCCGCGTCGCTGGGCTTCGGCCGGCTCCAGGATGACTTCGTCCGGGTCGACGCCGTCGCGCTCCTGCAGCAGCTTGCGTAGCGCCGTCCGACGGGGCGAATCCTGCCAGGCGTCGAGCACTTCGCCCCAGGTGCGGCCGGTCGGGGTCAGGGCGTCCAGCTCCAGCAGGCCCAGGTTCCGCAGATGCAGCATCACCTCGGGCACGCCGCCGGCCAGGAACACGCGGACAGTGACATGGTTGGTCGGTCCGTTCGGCAGGACGTCGACAAACCGCGGCGTGCGGCGGTTGATTTCGCTCCAGTCCTCCACCGAGGGACGCTGCAGGCCGGCCGCAAAGGCGATGGCCGGAATGTGCAGCAGCAGATTGGTCGACCCGCCGAAAGCCGCGTGCACGGTCATGGCGTTGCGGACCGCGGCGTCGGTCAGAATGTCCCGGGTGCGGATGCCTTGCTGCACCATTTGATTGAGTGCGGCCGCGCTCCGGGTGGCCGCTTCGAGCCAGATCGGCTGCCCGCTGGGGGCGAGGGCCGTGTGCGGCAGCGACAGGCCGAGGGCTTCGGCGACGACCTGGCTGGTGGCGGCCGTGCCCAGGAACTGGCAGCCTCCGCCCGGCGTGGCGCAGGCGGCGCAACCGGCGGCGGCCGCATCGGCCAGGCTGATCTCGCCATGGGCGTACCTGGCGCCGATCGTTTGCACCTTGCCGGCGTCTTCGCCGGCGACCGGCGGCAGCGTCACGCCGCCGGGGACCAGGATGCTGGGCAGGTCGGGCATACCGGCCAGCGCGATCATGGCGGCCGGCAGACCTTTATCGCAGGTCGCCACGGCCAGGACCCCTTTGCGGGTCGGCAGGGAGCGAATCAGGCGTCGCATGACGACGGCGGCGTCGTTCCGGTACGGGAGCGAATCGAACATGCCGGTCGTCCCCTGGGAACGGCCGTCGCACGGATCGGAAACATACGCGGCGAACGGCACGCCGCCGCGAGATTTCAGCTCCCGCGCGGCCGCTTCGACCAGCAGGCCGACTTCCCAGTGGCCCGTGTGGTAGCCAAGCGCGACGGGCGAACCATCGGGGGCGCGGAGTCCGCCCTGGGTGCTGAGAATGAGGAACTGCGGGCCGAGCATTTCGCGCGGGTCCCAGCCCATGCCGGCGTTCTGGGTGAGTCCGAACAGATCGCCGCTGGACCAGGTGCGGAGCATTTCGTCGGTCAGCGGCAGGGAGCCTTTAGGACCGACGGCGGACGTTTGCACCTCAAAACCGGGGGCCTCGCCCATCAGATCGGCAAGCGTAGGAACAGGGCTGCTGGCAGGATTCATAACGATCGCTCGCGGAGGACGAAGACTTCGCTAAGAAGACCCGTCCAGGGGAAAGGAAGGACGCGGCAAAGATGGGGCCGCGCTGGCGATATTATGAAGGAAGCCCGAGGGGGCCGGCAACTCCTCTGCAGGGAAGCGGGCGACGGGACGATTGAGCCGTGGAGATTGCCGAGCCTTTGAAGCGCGCCGGTCAGGTGCGGCGATGAGAGATCGTCTCGCGAATGACGACTTTCTGAGTCTGCTTTCTCACGAATGGCAGAACCAGAATCCGCAGTTGATTCTCTTTTTGTTCTTTAGCCGGCGCCACCAACCAGAGCACATGCATCGGTTGGCGCAGCTTTTAACAGGTTTGCCACAAGAGGGTTGTCCGCCACTTGTGGCCATTGCGCTTCGAGGTGTTCCAGAGTGCCTGCTTCCCACGCGAAGCGGGCATCGCTTTCTGATTGCCCGTAGTAGAGGGTGATCGCCATCTCAAAGCCGTCGTCGTCGAACTCGGAGTCTTCCAACAGCGCATCGACCGCATGAACAATCCGGCGAATTGACATCTGCATCTCGTCCGGTTCGCACTTGTACGCAGTACTGCCAATGCCTCGGCAATCAAAGTCTACCTTCGGCGTTATCTTGGGATAGTTACCGCATCCGATGCACAGGGTGTCGGCATCGTAGCCATCCTCAACGGGAGCACCCGTAATGCGGCACTCCTGATAAAAACGCACGAAGCCATTCAGCACTTCGCCAGGCGACACCGGCTCCGTGAGCAGATCCCGCGCGTATTCGAAAAAGAAAACGACCACTTCGTCGGCAGTCAATTCGGATGGAAACTTCATCGGCGAATCCGTCCCTGGGATGGGAATACTAACAACTTGACCTTGCGCTCATCGCCTGGGCCGCTGGCTGCTTCATTCAGGCCGGACGACCACTTCATCAAAGCGACTGACGGTGTGATGCGTGTGTTCGCCGACGACGGGCGCGTTGCCGGGGCGGGTTAGCAGGACGGTTTGCAGGCCGGCGGTGCGGGCGGCGTCGAGTTCGGCGACGACGTCGGAAAAGAAGACGATCTCCTGCGGCGACAGGGAGAAGTCTTGCGCGATCTGCGCGTAGCTGTGCGGCTCCTTTTTGGGGCCGGTCGTGGTGTCGTAGTGGCCGCGGAACCAGGGGAGCAGGTTGCCGGCGATCGTATGCCCAAAGAACAGCTTCTGCGCTGCGATGCTGCCGGAGGAGTAGATCCGCACGTCCAGCCGGGCTTCGCTCCAGTGCTGGAGCGCCTCGGGCGTGTCGTCGTACACGTGGGCCTGGAGTTCGCCGCTGTCGAAGCCGCTACGCCAGATTAATCCCTGCAGCTGCTTGAGGCCGGTCGCTTTGATATCGCCGTCCATCAGGCGGACGACTTCATCGCGCACCAGCGCCTGGCGGGCGGCCGCATCGGCTTCTGCTCCGGCCCATTCGTCCAGCGAAGCGTGGCCTGCATCGATGGCGATCTGCTCGCACGTTTGCTGCAGGTCGGGCTCCTCCCAGGCGGCGGCCAGGTAGCCTTCCAGCTCGCGCCGCACGAAGGGGAACATCACGTCGTAGACAAAGCTGACCGAGGAGGTGGTGCCTTCGATATCCAGCAGCACCGCCTGGGCGGTTAACTCGATCACGGCTTCACCGCGGGATCGATTTGCGGGGCGTCGTCGGACGGCAGGTACTGCGGACCCATGCAGATCGGCGTGTAGCCGGCGTGGATGCCTTCTTCGATGTAGTGCGGGGTCCAGCCGGACGGATCTTCAAACAGGCGGATGCAGCGGATGTTCCGGTCGCTGCACAGATCGAACCAGTGCTTCGTGCCGTTGGGCACGTTGATCAGATCGCCCGACTCGACCTGCACGGCGAAAACCGGGCCGTTGTCGGGGTGAATGTGGAACACGCCGGAGCCTTTAACGGTGAAGCGGACTTCATCTTCACTATGCGTATGTTCCGACGAGAACTTGGCCAGCATGGCGTCGAGGTTGGGCGTCTCGGGCGAAACATTGATGACGTCGGCCGTGACAAATCCGCCTTGCTGTTTCAGGCGTTCGATTTCCGGCGCGTAGGCGGCCAGGATCTCTTCGCTGTCGGCGTCGCGATCAATGCGGCCGGCGACATCCCACTTTTCATACCAGATGCCAAAGGGGGCCAGAAATTCGCGGATTTCGGCGGGGTCGGTGATTTGACGGTTTTCGTCTTGAATACGAACGACAGCCATAACGGGAGACTCTCCTGGCAAGAAACGACATGGATTCCGGCCCCGCATTGTAATGGATGCAACCGGCGAATGGCTAGTTGCGGACGCGCCCGTTCCCGCTGGCGCCGACCTTTCGCTGCGGCGCGGTACAATGGGGCTGGATCGCCCTTGTTCTGGAACCCGTTTATGCAGCGTATTTACCTCGATCATAACGCCACCACTCCGCTGGCGGCCGTCGCCGCGGCGGCGATGGCGGAAGCGGATCGGAAGGCTTTCGCCAACCCGGCCAGTCAGCACGAATTTGGCCGGAAGGCGCGGCGCCGGCTGGAAACGGCCCGGGAGGCGATCCTGGCCGAGCTGGGCGGGCAGGTGCACGGCATGCAGCACGACCATCTGGTGTTTACCAGCGGCGGCACGGAAGCGAACAACCTCGCCCTGCTGGGACTGGCCGGTGCGGAGCCGGGGACCTTGTTGATTTCGGCGATCGAACATCCGAGCGTCACGGCGGCGGCCCTGCTGCTGCAGCGTCGGGGTTTTGAAGTGGAGAAGATCGGCGTCTGCCGGGAGGGCGTCGTCGATCTGGCGGCGCTGGAGGAGCGGCTGCAGGCTGGCGGGGATGTGCGTCTGGTCAGCATCATGCTCGGCAATAACGAGACGGGCGTGCTGCAGCCAGTGCGCGAAGCGGCCCAGCTTTGCCGGGCAGCCGGCGTGCCGTTGCATACCGACGCGGTCCAGGCGGTGGGGAAGATCGGCGTGGATTTCCGGGGGCTGGGGGTGTCGGCGTTGTCGTTTGCGGCCCATAAATTCCACGGTCCACGGGGAATTGGCGGCCTGCTGCTGCGGAACCATTTGAAGCTGGAGCCGCAGCTGGCCGGCGGTTTCCAGCAGGCCGGTTTGCGGCCCGGCACGGAACCGGTCTCGCTGGCGGTCGGGATGGCGGCCGCCCTGGCGGCGTGGCGTTTGGAAGCGAACGAGCGAACGGCCCGGCTGGCGGAGCTGCGTGACTTGCTGGAAGCGAAGATCCTGCTCGGCGCGCCGGATACGATCAGGGTGGGCGGCGGTGCGGCCCGTCTGCCGCATACGAGCAATCTGGCGTTTCCCGGCCAGGATCGCCAGGCGTTGCAGATGGCTCTAGACATGGCGGGCGTCGCTTGTTCGACCGGTTCGGCCTGCGCCAGCGGCTCCAGCGAACCGTCGCCCGTGCTGCAGGCGATGGGCCTGCCGCAGGCGGTGGTGGAGGGCTCTTTGCGGTTCAGCCTGGGGGCGGACACGCGGCCGGTCGACGTGGAACGGGCGGCTGATTGTATCTTGAGAGTTATCAATAACTTACGGCAACAAAATAGTCGGCGAAAATAGCCCTTCTCGACTCGTCAAGGGGTCCGGGATGCGGTACAATTCAGGAGTGAAACCTGGGCGTTGTCAATTCGCCCTTCCTCATCATCTCGTGACTTTTCCGGAGATGCG